>NZ_JBHTGN010000001.1:648878-2097674 GCF_042666755.1 Rossellomorea sp. GCM10028870
GGCTTGGGGCTCGAGGTCATAAGCCAAGTAACCCAAAAAGGCAAAGAGCGCCTTTCCGGGTTACTCGTCTTATGCTTGTCGCCCCAGGGCGAGCCCCTTCCGCTTTTCGATATGTCCAGCTCCAGGGGCTTGGGGCTCGAGGTCATAAGCCAAGTAACCCAAAAAGGCAAAGAGCGCCTTTCCGGGTTACTCGTCTTATGCTTGTCGCCCCAGGGCGAGCCCCTTCCGCTTTTCGATATGTCCAGCTCCAGGGGCTAGCCCCTCGAGGTCATAAGGCGAGACCACCAAAAAGGCAAAGAGCGCCTTTCCGGTGGTCTCGCCTTATGCTTGTCGGGTCTGCCCAAGCCGCCTCCGCTTTTCGTTTATGATAGCGTTTTCAAAAAAATCTTCTTTTTTTTATTTTCCTTCTTTGCAAGAGGAAATCAAACGTGTATACTATGTCATGAAAGCGGACGAGGTTCCGTTAAACAGTGAAGGATACTGGGAGGTTTACATACATGGTAGCCGAAAAGGGGAAAGAAAATCACCAAGCATCTGATCAACACGATGTACTGAAATCTACACAAACGGTTATTCATCTTGCACTTGATAAATTGGGGTATTCACAAGAAGTATTTGAATTATTAAAAGAACCTGTAAGAATGTTAACAGTTAAAATACCAGTCCGGATGGATGATGGGAAAGTAAAAGTTTTCACGGGATACCGTGCTCAACATAATGATGCAGTTGGACCGACAAAGGGCGGGATCCGTTTTCACCCGAATGTTACAGAGAAAGAAGTGAAAGCACTTTCAATATGGATGAGTTTGAAGTGTGGAATTGTAGACCTTCCGTACGGTGGAGGTAAAGGGGGAATCATTTGTGATCCCCGGGATATGTCATTTAGAGAATTAGAGAGGTTGAGTCGTGGTTATGTACGCGCGATCAGCCAAATTGTAGGGCCTTCTAAAGATATTCCAGCTCCTGATGTTTTCACTAATTCTCAAATCATGGCGTGGATGATGGATGAATACAGCCGAATAGATGAGTACAATTCTCCAGGGTTCATTACAGGGAAACCATTGGTGCTTGGAGGATCTCATGGTCGCGAAACGGCAACCGCGAAGGGCGTGACCATTTGTATCCATGAAGCAGCCAAGAAAAAAGGGATAAAGCTTGAAGGGGCGAGAGTCGTCGTTCAAGGCTTCGGTAATGCTGGAAGCTTCCTTGCAAAGTTTATGCATGACGCAGGAGCAAAGGTGATAGGGATATCTGATGCCTACGGCGGTCTTCATGACGAGGATGGCTTGGATATCGATTATTTGCTGGATCGTCGAGATAGCTTTGGAACGGTTACGAAATTATTTAATAATACGATTACAAATGAAGAACTATTAGAGCTTGATTGTGACATTCTCGTGCCTGCAGCAATTGAGAATCAGATTACAGAAAAAAATGCTCACAATATTCGGGCGAGCATTGTGGTAGAAGCTGCGAACGGCCCGACGACATTAGAAGCGACAAAAATCTTAACAGAGCGAGGGATTTTGTTAGTGCCGGATGTATTAGCTTCATCGGGCGGAGTAACGGTTTCTTACTTTGAATGGGTACAAAATAATCAAGGATACTATTGGTCTGAAGAAGAAGTGGAAGAAAAGCTGGAAAAGATTCTAGTCAACTCCTTTAATAATGTATATGAAACTTCGCAGTCCAGACGAGTCGATATGAGACTTGCGGCTTATATGGTAGGCGTTAGAAAAATGGCAGAAGCATGCCGATTCAGAGGTTGGATTTAATTTCATAAGAACGGGATGAGATGGACGCTATCTCATCTTTTTTTTATTTGTCTTTTTAATAGGCTCTTTTGGCAAAGATTGTTGTTTTCTAGCATAGGACCTGCCAGGGCTCCAACCAGCTTATACTGGATGGTGAGGGGAACTGCTCCGCTTGCAGTTAGCGTTCGGCCGAGCCTCCTCAGCTTAGCCGAACGGGGTCTCGGCACGACCAAAATCCGCCGGAGTCTACACAGTTCCCCTCACCGTGTATAAGAGTTTTTCGTGACAGAGCTTATTTATGCTAATAAACAATTGAAAGAAACAGTTTGTCCTATACGAGCTAAAATCTACTGTACAATCAGAAAATTGCTGTATTCTAAACGATTATGATATTTATATTAGTCTATAGTAAGAAACTCACACTTAGAAAGTTGATTGGAGCGGAAGGTGCTCGACTCCTGCGGGAATAGCGGGAAAGTTGAGACCCCGCAGGGCAAAGCCTGAGGAGGCTCAACTCACGCCCCGCGGAAAGCGAGCACCTGGAGCGGAAATCAACTAGCACTTTCTCCTATACAATAGCAACAAACTATACGAAAAGAACCTTTTAATAAAAGTATTGAATAGCATTAAATTCAGCTGTTATTACAGATAATATTGAAGGCAGGGATAAAAGATGTGAGTGCTTCCTTTTGACCTAAACACAATCTTATTCCATAATAATTGGGTAGAGAATATTTTAACATCTGAAGTGCACGAACGTAAATCACCATTCAGATAGAGGAATTGAAGGAGTGTCTGAATTTGAAAATGGAAGAATGCATTATTGTGGGTGGAGGACCTTGTGGGTTGTCTGCTGCTATTAGTTTAAAAGAAAAAGGAATCAACCCTTTAATCATTGAAAAAGGGAATATTGTGAATGCCATATATCACTATCCGACTCATCAAACCTTTTTTTCATCAAGTGAGAAGCTTGAAATTGGTGAGGTTCCTTTCGTGATCGAAGAACATAAACCAAGAAGAAATCAGGCGCTCGTGTATTATCGTGAAGTGGCTAAGCGGAAAGAATTAAGAATCAACCGATTCGAAACCGTTCATAAAGTCGAGAAGCAAGGCGACCGTTTTTCGGTTTCCACTTCAAAGGGAACGTATGAAAGTAAGTCGATTGTCATTGCGACTGGCTACTATGATCATCCTAATTTTTTAGAGATTCCAGGAGAGGACTTAGAGAAAGTGTTTCATTATTTTAAAGAAGCACATCCCTTTTTTGACACAGATGTGGTTGTGATCGGAGGGAAGAACTCAGCGGTCGATGCAGCTCTGGAATTGAATAAAGCGGGGGCAAGAGTAACCGTTCTATACCGTGGGAGTGAGTACTCAAAGAGCGTGAAGCCTTGGATTCTCCCTAACTTTGATGCACTTGTCAGAAATGGCGAAGTAACGATGGAATTCAACGCGTGCGTAGAGGGAATTACAGATGACTCTGTCATTTACAATGTAAATGGCGAGAAAAAAGAAATCAAGAATGACTTTGTGTTTGCGATGACAGGTTATCACCCGGATCATAGCTTTTTGACGAAAATGGGGATTGATATTGATAAGGAAACCGGAAGACCTTCCTATCATCCCGAAACGATGGAAACCAATGTAGAGGGCGTCTATATTGCAGGTGTCATAGCTGCTGGGAATAATGCGAATGAAATTTTTATTGAAAATGGCCGTTTGCATGGAGGATTAATCTCTGAATCCCTTACCCAAAAGTATAAATGATGAAAAGGAATGAGGCTCTGATGTGAGCCTCTTTCCTTTCTGTTGGGTATCTTTTTAGCCTGGCTGGAGAACAATCTTAATTTTTGAAAATCGTTTCTAATTCTTTAATGTCATTGGTTTGGGAAAGTGCAACCATTAATTTAATTCTCGCCTTTTGTCCGTTTAGACCGTTTGAAAAGATAACCCCTTTTTCTTTCAATTGTTTCCCCCCACCTGAATAGCCGTATATATCCTGAACAATTCCATTAAAGCATCTCGAAACCAAGACAACAGGAATGTTTGCAGCTAACAGCTCATTGATTCCATTGACCGTATCAGGTGGGAGATTTCCTTGTCCCAATGCTTCGATTACAACTCCATCATATTGTAAATCTTTAATGGCTATCAATAAGCCAGAGTCCATTCCAGCATATGCCTTGATCAGCGTCACTCTCTTTGAAATATCACAAACATGATAGTATTCATTTGAAGTAGGCTGGTGATGAAAGAGGACGCCTCTTTTCGTCACAATGCCGATCGGACCATACTGTGGACTTTGAAAGGTAGATACATTGCTTGTGTGAGTTTTGGTCACGTTCTTCGCAGAGTGAATTTCGTCATTCAGGACGACTAAAACCCCTTTGTTCTTGGATTTGTCATCAGCAGCTACCCGAACGGATGAAATGAGGTTATAAAGACCGTCCGCTCCAATTTCATTACTTGATCTCATTGCCCCTGTTACGACTAGGGAGACTGGAAGAGAAAGGGTTAAATCCAGGAAGTAGGCAGTTTCTTCGAGCGTATCTGTTCCGTGGGTAATGACGACACCGTCAAATGATTTTTCCCTATATTTCGTTTCAATGATCTCTTTCAATTGCTGCATGTGCTCTGTTGTAATATGGGGGGAAGGCAGATGAAATGCTTCTAAGACCGTTAAATTTGCTAAATTCGATACGATAGACGTTTGTACCGAAAGGGGATTTTCCTTCCCAGGAGTGACTGCTCCAGTCTGTTCGTCTTCCATCATAGAGATGGTACCGCCTGTATGTATGACCAAAATATCTTTCTTCATCATTCATTCCTCCAACCAAATAAATTCCTGTTTCCATTCCTACATTAACATGATACGATTAAGAAAACAGAAAGAAAAGAGGACTTTTTTATGCTGGTGATTTTATCAGCGGGTATAGCACCAGGATTAGCATTGCTAAGTTACTTTTATTTGCGGGATGAATATGAGGCAGAACCTATTACGCTAGTGTTCAAAACCTTTATGTATGGGGCCCTTATCACCTTTCCTATTATGTTCTTACAATATGTGTTAGAAGTTGAAGGAATCATTGATTCCAATTGGTCGACGGCTTTCATTTCTTCCGGGCTTTTAGAAGAATTCTTCAAATGGTTTATTTTAATGTTTGCGATTTTCCAACATGTTGATTTTAATGAACCATACGACGGCATAATTTATGGTGCAAGTGTGTCACTTGGTTTCGCTACTATTGAAAATATTTTGTATTTGGTTGCAAACGGTGTTGAACATGCATTTGGAAGAGCGATCCTTCCTGTTTCAAGTCATGCCTTGTTCGGTGTCATTATGGGATATTACTTAGGAAAAGCAAAGTTTTCCTCAAGTGAAGAGAGGCATAAGTGGCTATTTATTGCGATATCTGTGCCCATCCTGTTACATGGAACATATAATTACATCTTTTTAGCCGAGAAAAACTGGGTCTATTTTATGGTACCGTTTATGTTTTTCTTATGGTGGCTGGGTTTGAAGAAAGTGAAAAGTGCTCATCGTTTAACAGAAAAGAAATATACACGTACTGAATTCGATAAAGAAATTATCTAAAAGACGCTTTACTATTTGAAGCGTCTTTTTTTACATTGTATTTTCAGATACTCTTATGTACTCCCGGTAACAAAGAACCGCCTTTTTGCTAAGGCGGTCTCATTTAATATTCACTTGTAAGCAGCTGCCAGGTCTGTTTTGGGTGCTTCCTTTCGTTTCACTTCATCAATTTTATTCACGAACATTTGAAACACTTTTCTTTTTTCGTCCAATTCGCGTATGTATTCCTTCAGTTCATTGTACTTTTCTTCAAAAGGCTTATGATACATTTCCCTGATATTTTCGATGATTTCCTCATTCACTGTTGATTGAATGACTTGCTTTGTAATGCCGTACTTATAGGAATACACCTTCAGTTCCTTCTTTATCTCTTCGTAATCAGTATTAATCTGATCCAACACCTCTGAAATATCTTCTTTCCACTCATCTAATGACTTTGCTAAATAGTCCTCCATCATGACCTCCCTTTCAATTCCGGATTTGTTTGAAGTAATCCTCATTCCATTATAACTTCCATTGTTTACATGGCTTTTGCTGACACATTACATTGTCTTATCAAAGTGCTTGTAGCCTCTTAACGAGACGATTCCGCTTATGGGCTTGCTAATTTTTATTATTCACTTGTATAAAATGGGAGCCACTACAAAAACTAGAGTTAATGTTAATTGAAGATATGGAGGTTAAAGCATTATGAATAGTCGTTTCAAATTGATTTCTACTTCAGTCGTCATGGTGCTTATGTTTTCTCTTTTTATGATTTCATCTGAAGGAGAGAAGGCAGACGCTTTTTCTAATCAAGTAATCCAACATGGCGCAACAGGTGAGGATGTAATCGAACTGCAATCCAGACTTCAATATATCGGATACTATAACGGTGATATTGATGGAGTATTTGGGTGGGGCACATATTGGGCTCTAAGAAACTTTCAATATGAGTTCGGACTTCCTATTGATGGATTGGCAGGAGCGAAAACGAAAGAAAAACTGGTGAAAGCCTCAAAGTATAACAAGCAATTTGTAAAAAAACAAATTGAAAAAGGCAACAACTTCACTCATTATGGCGGAACAGATTTAAATAAACAAAAAGGTCCTGGAGGTGGCGGGGCTGGAGGCGGAAAATCCGGTGGAAAAGCAGCTCCTCAAAAGAAGCCTGCTCCAAAACCAACACCCACTCCTTCCAAGCCAACGGCAGTGAATACGCCTAATGGATTTTCACAAAACGACATTCAATTGATGGCAAATGCGGTATATGGAGAAGCCCGGGGTGAACCGTATGAGGGACAAGTTGCGGTAGCAGCGGTAATTCTCAATCGAATTGACAGCTCGGCATTCCCGAATACAGCGGCGGGGGTCATCTTTGAGCCTGGTGCCTTTACAGCCGTAGCAGATGGGCAAATATGGTTAACGCCAAATGAAAAAGCGAAAGAAGCGGTTTTAGATGCCATAAACGGCTGGGATCCTTCTTCAAGTGCTCTCTATTACTTTAACCCTGTGACAGCAACAAGCAAGTGGATTTGGTCACGTCCACAAATTAAGAAAATTGGAAAGCACATATTCTGTAGTTAAAGAGGTGAAGTACATTGCTACGTGTCATTTTAATAACGGTGCTCGTCCTTGGTGTTGCAGGAACCGCATTCTGGGGATACCAAGAGCATCAGGAGAAAAATGCGATATTAATCAATGCTGAAAATAACTATCAAAGAGCGTTCCATGAGTTAACTTATCAAGTGGATCTGGTTCACGATAAAATAGGTTCGACTCTTGCCATGAATTCAAGGAAATCATTGTCTCCGGCACTTGCCGATATATGGAGATTAACTTCTCAGGCGCACAGTGATGTAGGGCAGCTTCCGTTAACGCTGCTGCCGTTTAATAAAACAGAAGAGTTTTTAAGTAATATTGGAGATTTCAGCTACCGAGTAGCAGTGAGGGATTTAGATAAGAATCCTTTAACGGATAAAGAATATAAATCACTTGAAAATTTATATGAACAAAGTGCTGATATTCAGAATCAGTTAAGAAAGGTCCAACATCTGGTTATGGAGAACAACCTGAGATGGATGGATGTGGAGCTTGCTCTGGCGTCAGGGAATGAACAGGCTGATAACACCATTATCGATGGCTTTAAAACCGTTGAAAAGAATGTTTCCGGATATGATGAAGCAAACTTTGGTTCGACAACATTTGTGAATACCGAGAAGAAAGACCGGAATTTTCAGAAGATTAAAGGGGAAGAGATTTCAAAGGATGAGGCTGTTTCAATCTTAAGAAAATACTCCGGGATAAGTGAAAAGATTGATGCAAAAGTAACGAAGAGCGGAAAAGGCTCTGACTATAAATTTTATAGTGTTACGGTTGAAAAAGGTAAAACACATGCAAGTATGGATGTAACTCAAAAAGGGGGATATCCAATCTGGTATATAAACAATCGGGAAGTGCAGAAAGCAAAAATTAGTCTAAATAAAGCGGCAGAGAAAGCGACTGCGTTCCTGAAAGATAACGACTTTTCCAATTTAGAACTATTTGAAAGTGCACAGTATGATAACATTGGAATTTTCACATATGTGACAGTCCTGGATGGTGTAAGGATTTATCCGGATTCTGTTAAAATAAAGGTAGCATTGGATAATGGTCAAATCGTCGGGTTTGCTGCCGAAGAATATTTAAAGAATAACCATGACAGAGAGATTGCTGAACCGTCCATTACTCAGGAACAAGCGAAAGAAACGACCAACCCTAACCTTAAAGTAATGGAAGAGCGTCAATCTGTCATTGTGAATGATCTAAATGAAGAAGTGCTATGCTACGAATTCTTAGGAATGCTAGGAAAAGATACCTTTAGAATATTCATCAATGCAAACACTGGAGAAGAAGAAAAAGTAGAGAAACTAAGAAAAGCGGAACCGATTTATGAAGAAGTCGTATGAGCAGACAGGGACGGACCTCCGAAATGGAGGTCCGTCCCTGTGTTATTAAATTCAGAACAGAGCTATAAAAAGGTATGGAAAGGGGATGAAAGTCATGCCATAATAAAGATACTTAAACTGAAAGTGGGAGTTTCGGACTATGATAAAAGCAGGTACCACATTGCAGTTGGAACCGATCCATAATGATACATTTGAACGTTATAGGTGCCGGGTCGTTGAGCTTGGCGATGAAGGCATTTATATTGATTACCCCATTCATACGAAAACTGAGAAAGCCATTTTTTTAATTGATGGTACACAGCTTAAAGCCAGTTTCATTGTTAATGAGCAAACGGTACTTATGTTTGAAACAGAAGTAATGGGACGGAAATTATCCAAAATCCCGATGATCCATCTTCACTACCCTGGTGAGGGAGGTTTAGTAAAGATACAAAGAAGGCAGTTTGTTCGTGTTGAAGCCAATACGGATATCTCTTTAAAAATAAATGATCACTATCACCCGACGTTAACAGAGGATATAAGTGCAGGTGGCTGTGCTGTAATGGTGAGACAAGGAATGAACCTTGAAAGTGGTTCTGTGATATCCACTATCATCGTCCTTCCAATGCAAACGGGTGAATGCCAGTATGTAGAGATAGAAGGCAAGGTCATACGGGTTTGGGAAAAAGATCATAAACAAATCGCCAGTATTGAATTTATACATTTATCTGAAAATCAACGACAGCTTATTCTAAGATATTGTTTTGAACGACAGCTAAATTTAAGGAAAAAAGGGTTGCTTGAATAAAAATCCATTATTTACACATACTTTTTCTATGAATAGGAAAAGGGTGAGTACAATTAAATCGGTTGAACGAATATTAATCAATTTAGTCATTATCCATTTTATTTTATTAATAGCAGTCCAATTTGCTTTTCATCAATTAAATATCTTTCCGGAGCTCCACAAGATTGTTTTTTATGAGGGAGTGGAGAAAATGGAATACAGTGAAATAGTCGAAACCTTATCGGGTAAAGCAGGTGATTGATTGCCTGCTCTTTTTTTTGAATAAAGATTCTTTCAACGTGATATGAGATTTATGTTAAAATAGGTAAGAAAATTATTAGGAATTTAAGTAGGTGGATTAGTTGAAGAAATTAAGAATTGCAATCGATGGTCCTGCAGCGGCGGGGAAAAGTACAGTAGCGAAAATTGTAGCAGGTAAATTATCTTATCTTTATATTGATACTGGGGCGATGTACCGTTCATTAACATATAAAGCTTTGAAAATGAATATAGACTTGCATGATGAAAATGAGTTGAAGAATTTATTGTCTCAAACAACAATAAAGCTTGAACCGACTGAAGATGGTCAAATTGTATATTTAGATGGAGAAAATGTGACAGATGAAATCCGTCAGGCTGCCGTTACCAATTCGGTATCTCATGTGGCCGTTCATTCTCAAGTCAGAGAAGAAATGGTGAATAGGCAGCAGCACTTAGCTGAACAAGGTGCTGTTGTAATGGACGGAAGAGATATCGGGACTCATGTGATTCCCGACGCTGAAATTAAAGTATTCTTATTAGCGAGTGTAGAAGAAAGAGCGCAAAGAAGACATGAAGAAAATGTGTCGAAAGGGTTTCCTTCTGACTTGGAACAATTGAAAGAAGACATCGCTCGCCGTGACAAGATTGATTCAGAAAGAGAAGTGGCTCCTCTTAAGAAAGCGGATGACGCAATTGAAATAGACACAACTTCACTGTCCATTTCAGAAGTAGTGGATCAAATTATGTTGCTAGTAGAAAGGAAAGGTTAATGTGAACTTGTATTCCTTTGCAAAAGGACTCGTTAAATCGATTCTTTCCCCGCTGTATCGTATCGAGGTCCAGGGGTTAGAGCACTTCCCGAAAGACGGGGGAGTCCTATTGTGTGCCAATCATATTGATAACTTAGATCCGCCTGTGGTAGGGATTTCAGCTCCCAGACCTGTTTCGTTCATGGCTAAAGAAGAGCTTTTCAGTGTCCCGGTATTAGGTAAGCTATTACCTGATTTACGGGCATTCCCGGTGAAAAGGGGAATGAGTGACCGGGAAGCACTCCGGAAAGGTTTACAGGTTCTTAAACAAGGGGATGTTTTAGGACTGTTCCCGGAGGGTACTAGAAGTAAGACAGGGAAAATTGGTAAGGGATTGGCTGGAGCGGGCTTCTTTGCTCTTCGTTCCGATGCTTACGTTGTACCATGTGCGATCATTGGACCCTATAAGCCCTTCAAGAAATTAAAAGTCGTATTCGGCCCCCCTATTCCTATGGAGGGCATTCGTGAAGAAAGATTAAATGCAGAGAAGACGACCGAGATTATCATGCAGCATATTGAAAAACTAATACACGAGCATCAATAATATGAGCTTTCTCGCTTGACAAAAAGTAGTATTTATTAGAAGTTAGTAGAAAGAATATTTTAAATTGTGAAGTCTCGCAATTATCAAAATCTTTGCAGTCATGGATTAAGGAGGAGTACATAATGGAAGACATGAATGGAATTGAAGTGAAGAATCTTGAAATCGGTGAAAAAGTTAAAGGAACAGTTACTAAGGTTGAAGAGAAACAAGTCTTAGTTGACGTTCAAGATAGCAAAGTGGATGGCATCATTCCAATTAGTGAACTCTCAAGCCTTCATATCGAAAAAGCTTCTGATGTAGTCAGTGAAGGGGATGTACTTGAGTTAATCGTGACGAAAGTTGAAGAAGAACTTCTGGTTCTTTCTAAACGTAAAGTAGATGCTGAAAAAGCATGGGAAGAAATGAAAGTTCGCTTTGAAAATGGCGACGTCTTTGAAGCGGAAGTGAAAGATGTTGTAAAGGGCGGACTTGTAGTTGATCTTGGAGTTAGGGGTTTTGTTCCTGCATCATTAGTGGAAGATTATTATGTTGAGGATTTCTCGGACTATAAGGATAAAACTTTAACGTTTAAGATTGTAGAATTGGATCAGGAGAAAAATCGTCTAATCCTCTCACACCGCGCTGTTGTAGAAGCAGAAAAGCAGCAGCAGAAGAAACAACTTCTTACTGATATTGAATCTGGTGCTGTTCTTGAGGGGACAGTTCAGCGAATTACAGATTTCGGAGCGTTCGTAGACATTGGTGGAGTAGATGGATTGGTTCATATCTCTCAGCTTTCTCACGAACACGTTGAGAAGCCTTCAGACGTAGTAACCGAGGGTCAGAAAGTACAGGTCAAAGTATTAAGCGTTGATCGTGACAACGAACGTATTTCTCTATCCATTAAAGAAACCCTACCTGGACCTTGGAGTAACATTTCTGAAAAAGCACCCAAAGGCAGTGTTCTGGACGGAGTGGTAAAACGCTTAGTATCGTATGGAGCATTTGTAGAAGTGTTACCTGGTGTAGAAGGACTTGTTCACATCTCTCAAATTTCACATAAGCATATCGGTACCCCTCACGAAGTCCTACAGGAAAACCAAGAAGTACAAGTGAAGGTATTGGATGTAAATGAGAATGATCAACGTTTATCTCTAAGCATCAAATCTCTTGAAGAAAAAGAGGAAGAAGTGACTGATTACGAAATGCCTGAGGAAAATACCGGATTCCAATTGGGTGAAATGATTGGTGACAAATTAAAAGATCTTAAGTAATGGTGATGAATTGTGACAAGAGCTCAAAGAAAACAAGACCACATTAATTACGCTTTATCAACTGGCCAACAACGCAGAACAGGTTTTGATGAAGTTGCTTTTGTCCACCAAAGCTTACCGAATATAGCAGTAGATGACGTTCATCTACAGGCAAAAATTGGCGAACTTAATTGGAGTTCGCCAATTTTCATAAATGCTATGACAGGCGGCGGTGGTGAATCAACTTCTAAAATCAATGAAGAATTAACGATACTTGCACGGGAAACCGGTCTGGCAATAGCTGTCGGTTCTCAAATGTCTGCACTTAAAGACCCTTCAGAACGTAACACATATAAAGTCGTTCGCCAACATAATCCAAACGGAATGGTTTTTGGGAATTTAGGAAGCGAAGCAACTGTTCAACAGGCAAAAGATGCCGTGGAGATGATTGAAGCCGATGCGCTGCAGATTCACTTAAATGTCATACAAGAATTAACTATGCCTGAGGGAGACAGGGATTTCAGCGGCGCTCTTGAAAGAATACAGGAGATTGCTGGGAGTATTTCAGTACCTGTCATTGTGAAAGAGACGGGTTTTGGTATCAGTAAAGAGGTTGCCGAATCCTTGTCCCACTCAAATATTTCAGCCATCGATGTAGGCGGCTTTGGCGGAACAAACTTCTCGAAAATCGAAAATCAACGAAGAAAACGAATGTTGGAATTTTTCGATGATTGGGGGATTCCTACTGCCATATCGATCGCTGAGACTCATGCAACATCCTTGAAACCAATCCTAGCTTCCGGAGGCATCCAAAATAGTTTAGACATCGTTAAGTCTCTAGGTTTAGGGGCATCTGCTGTAGGGATGGCAGGGGTCATTCTCAAACAGCTTCTGGAATCAGGTCTAAAGGATTCCATTGATGAAGTGAATCAGATTCATACGGATATTCAGTTTCTGATGTGTGCCCTGGGGTGTAGGCGTCTAGAAGATCTTCACAGCGTTCCACTCGTGTTGTCAGGGGATGTGTTTCATTGGCTGGAAGTTAGAGGGTTGAATCCTGCAAGTTATAGCAAAAGAACGTTTAATAAGTAAAAAGAACGAATTCTCTTTTGAGAATTCGTTCTTTTTTTCTTGCGTGAGTTGAGTTGTGAATTTTGGGTATTTTTGTAAAACGGCTGGATTAACCCATAAAACGGCTGGATTTTAGTTCAAATCGGCCTGATTCCTGGCCATTTCCGCTGGATTATCATTCAAAACGGCCGGATTATTTAGAACTTCGGCTGAATTATTGTTTGTCCAAATGATTTCCAGTCAAATACGCTTGTCGGGCCAACCCAGGCTACCTTTCCGTGTGACTTCGTCTTATGCTTGTCGCCTCTATCAAGCCGCCTCCGCTTTTCTTGATGTCCAGCTACAGGGGCTTGGGGCTCGAGGTCATAAGCCAAGTCACCCAAAAAGGCAAAGAACGCCTTTCTGGGTGACTCGTCTTATGCTTGTCGCCCCAGGGCGAGCCCCTTCCGCTTTTCTTGTTACCTTTGCCCCTTTTTGGCTTCTTCCGGTCCTTGCAGGCTTGTTGCTCCGTTGTAGTGCAGGCCCTGGTCTCGGTCTGATTCTACTCGTTTGCTTTGTTTTAGTTTCTTTTCTTGACGATCTTTACCCATCGTAAACACCTCCCTTTCTTATTTTTTCTTTGAAAAGTTGATTCATACATGAATGAGATACATAAAGATTTTCCATAATGTAGATAATAGGAGGGAGTGAGTGATTGTGGATGGGATCCTGTATTTATGGTTGCTTTGGGGAATTTGGATTTATACGACGTTTATGATGAATAAGGCGCACCCCTATCGTTTTCGCTATTCATTCTTGTGTTTAGTGTTATTATGCGTGTTTCCATATGGTGTAAAAGTAGGTTCTGTGGACGTCGCAGCACCGATTTTTATTATAGGCCTTATTTGTTTCCGTTACTTAAGAATTCTTAGTTTGAGAGAGAAGTTTTATATGTATGTAGCTATTCTGACGATGGGAATGCTATATGCAGGCATAGGATTAGTGGCTATTTATGATCCTGTTCTAATGTTTATCGATCGGAACCTTATCATTGCTCTATCGCTTGCTTTCCTGGGTGTTCTTTTCTATGGCTCATCTTCATACGTGCTCCGGATGATCGCTATTGCCGGCAGTAGTATAGTTGGAGAAGTCTTTCTGAGCATTCCGTTAAAGAAGGTAGGATTATTTTATCCTATCGGTGGCCCTGTTTATCTTGATGTCCTGGCTATTTCTACTGGAATCCTTTTAATCATTAAGTTGTTTGGAGAAATTAATCAGTATTTTAACGTCAAAGTACAATCAAACAAAGGGGAAATGAAAAATCTATGAATGAGTATGTGTATCCGGTCATCTTCGGAGTAGTAGTGGGGACATTAACCAGAATTTATATGCTGCGTACAGACTATCGCCAATATCCCACTTATTTGCATGGGAAGATTATACATATCGCTCTTGGATTTATTGCTGCTGGCTTAGGCACCATCGCGATTCCTGCTTTACTAGAGGAGAACTTCACGGCGATTACTTTCTTGACCGTTGCTGCGTCTCAATTTCGGGATGTGCGAAATATGGAGAGGAACACATTGACAGAGTTAGATGCATATGAACTTGTCCCTAGAGGGGCCACATACATTGAAGGGATTGCCGTAGCATTTGAAAGCCGTAATTACTTGGTTATTTTCACTTCTCTCTTAGCTACTTTAGCTTATATTGTCTTTAACTTCTATGTAGCGCTGGTGATCAGTGCGATATGTATGGTGATTGCACATAAGCTAATGGCTGGGGGCAGGTTGAAGGATATCGTAACGATTGAATATGTGAAGCCTCATTTTGATGGGGCCGGACTTTACGTTGATAATATTTACATCATGAATATTGGATTAAAGGTAAGACAAGAAGAAATTTTAAAGTATGGAATGGGGTTTGTCCTTTCTCCCAAATCATTCGATGCCAGATCAACGGTAGCGAACCTTGGTCAAAGGCAAGCGATTCTTCATGATATGTCTACTTCGTTGGGGATATTTAAAGATTCAGGCACTCCCGCATTAACGCCACTGGCCAAGAGAGATTTGGACGATGGTCGAATAGGTGTCTTCGTCCTTCCGCAGCGAAAGGATGTAGAGAAAGCCATTGCCATTCTTGGGCAGGTACCGACCTTGGAAAATGCGATAAGAATGCCATCTGAATCAAAGGCGAATCAAGAGGGGAGTAAATTAGAATGAGTACATCTATTCAGAAGTTTATTCTCGCGACGGTTACGACAACCCCTGAAAAGGTTCCAAGTGGAACGAGCGTCTTTTATTGTAAAACAGATGAAGAATTGCAGAAAATCTGTGCAAATTTAGAAGCGATACTGGATGGTATTGCTCATGAACTGGATGAAGGGCTATTTATCATTGTAAAACATTGATTGCCAGTTTATTCTTTTATTGATAAAATAGTTAAGTTAGGGGGGACTGTCCCATAAGGAAACAATACCTTAAGGGCCAGTCCTTCTTATTCATAGTTATAAAGATGATTGAAATGGCTAAAAAGAGGAAATGTAAGAATAGGACAACCTTCTTACAGAAAGGGTGAATAACGTGACAAAACCAGTAGTAGCAATCGTAGGGCGTCCAAACGTTGGGAAGTCCACGATCTTTAATAGAATAGTTGGAGAAAGAATATCCATTGTTGAAGATGTACCTGGTGTAACAAGAGACCGTATATATAGTTCTGCTGAGTGGCTGACTCATGAATTTAACATTATAGATACAGGTGGAATTGAACTGGGAAATGAACCATTCCTGGATCAAATCAGACAGCAGGCTGAAATCGCTATTGATGAGGCGGATGTGATCGTATTCTTAACGAATGGACGTGAAGGAGTAACAGCAGCGGATGAAATCGTAGCGAAAATCCTTTATCGTTCGAAGAAACCGGTCGTACTGGGGATTAATAAGATTGATAACCCTGAAATGAGAGAAATGATTTATGATTTTTACGCCTTGGGATTTGGTGAGCCGTATCCAATTTCTGGTTCACATGGACTTGGTTTAGGAGATCTTCTTGATGAGGTTGTGAAAAACTTCAAACATGAAGAAGAAGAGGATTATGCAGAAGATGTGATCAAGTTTTCATTAATTGGTCGACCAAACGTTGGGAAATCTTCCTTAGTCAATGCTTTATTAGGTGAAGAGCGTGTGATTGTGAGTAACGTTGCTGGAACTACAAGAGATGCGATTGATTCCTCCTACACTTATGATGGACAGGATTATGTCATCATTGATACTGCAGGGATGAGGAAAAAAGGTAAAGTATATGAAACCACTGAAAAATACAGTGTGTTAAGAGCACTTAGAGCAATCGAACGTTCCGATGTCGTCTTATCTGTCATTGATGGAGAAGAAGGGATTATCGAGCAGGATAAGAAAATTGCCGGGTATGCTCATGATGCAGGTCGGGCAGTCGTGATCGTCGTGAACAAATGGGATGCCGTTGAAAAAGACGAGAAAACCATGAATAAATGGGAAAAGAATATCCGCGAACATTTTCAATTTCTTGATTATGCTCCGATCGTTTTCCTGTCTGCTAAAACGAAGAGACGGATCCATACACTACTTCCGATCATTAATATGGCGAGTGAAAATCACGCTCTGCGAGTGCAATCGAGCGTGTTGAATGAAGTGGTCATGGATGCAGTAGCAATGAATCCGACTCCTACAGATAATGGTAAGAGACTCCGGATCTACTATGCGACGCAAGTAGCTGTCAAACCACCGACTTTTGTGGTATTTGTTAATGATCCTGAATTAATGCACTTCTCATACGAACGATTCTTGGAAAATAGAATCCGTGATGCATTTGGATTTGAAGGAACTCCTATTCGTATTATTGCTCGCGCAAGAAAATAATAAGGTGGGTGTAAAAATGAGAAATTCAAAGAAAGTAACTGTCGTTGGAGCAGGAAGCTGGGGTACGGCTCTTGCTATGGTCCTGGCTGATAATGGCTTGGAAGTAAGATTATGGGGACACAAAAAAGAACAGATCGATGAAATTAATACTCAGCATACCAACCAAAAGTACTTGAAAGAGATTAAACTTCCAGAATCTATCAAAGGGTATCACGATCTTAAAGAGTCTTTAGATAGCGTTGATACCATTATCCTGGCTGTTCCAACGAAGGCGATTCGCGGAGTATTAGGGCAGATTCAAGAGGTTCAAAGTGCACCATTAACCGTTGTTCATGTTAGTAAGGGAATTGAACCTGATTCCCTTCTAAGAATCTCAGAGATGATCGAAGATGAAATGGATCCTGCTAAATTACATACAGTGGTGGTACTGTCCGGGCCTAGTCACGCAGAAGAAGTGAGTCTGAGACACCCAACGACCGTGACCGTTTCCTCTAAGGATATGAAGGCAGCTGAAGAGATTCAAGACTTATTTATGAACATGAATTTTCGTGTGTATACGAATCCGGATATGCTCGGGGTTGAAATCGGTGGGGCCTTAAAGAATATCATTGCCCTTGCAGCCGGAATTACAGACGGCTTAGGATATGGAGATAATGCAAAAGCGGCTCTTATTACAAGAGGACTGGCAGAAATAGCCCGTTTAGGAACTAAGATGGGAGCTAACCCATTAACGTTTTCAGGTTTAACCGGTATCGGTGATTTGATCGTTACGTGTACAAGTGTACACTCTAGAAACTGGAGAGCGGGAAACATGCTTGGTAAGGGTCATAACCTTGATGAGGTCCTGGATAATATGGGGATGGTTGTAGAAGGTGTACGGACGACCAAAGCGGCTCACCAGCTGGCAGAAAAGTATGAAGTGAAGATGCCGATTACCAATGCTTTATATGATGTGCTCTTTAATAAGGTAGAAGCGAAAGAAGCGGTTGACCACTTAATGGGTCGTGTCAAGACAAACGAAATGGAAGACCTTGTGAATATTCTCGGTGAGCGGTTAAATTAAGCTGATTCTTTTACCATGGGATGCCTTATCATCTTTCAAGGACAATGATATATAAAGAAGTGGAAATTTCTTTCGTAAACATTGAATTAATCTTGGAATAATAGGCATTCGAGGATGCGAACCTTGATACTGTTGCATACACTGTGATGAATATATACAGCTTTGCCTATGGATGGGTAGGTCTCCCTTTGTTTAGAGCAGCTCAAGTATTTTAACATCAAACGATGATGAAATACTTGAGAGGCTCTTTTTTTTTGAAAAGTTCTGCTAAAGGATGTTATCGAGCAGGGTAAGTCTCTCTATCGGTTTGTAACAGATTGATGAACAACCATTCTTTTCTAGTCCTTTATAAAAATCTTATGATATAATACATTCGATAACAGGAGGGATGTACTTTGAGTTCGATGATGAAGATGTGGATTTCGTTTGCATCTATGGGATTCATGTTTTTTGCTATATTAACGATCTATTTTAGCCGGTATAAAATCAAACAAAAATTCTTGCGTTTTATAACAGCATTCATGGCCTACATACTGATGATTGCTGGTGGACTTATGATGATTTATATTGTATTTAGTGGACCGACCAATTAGGTTGCTGTCCGATTGAAAGGACGTTTTTAGATTGAAACGCTTAGGTTTAATTGCATTTCTTCTTATTTTTACTATGAGTATTCTTTCTGGATGTATGTACCCTGAGGAAAAGCTTAGTCAGAATCAGATCCCTTATGAAACGCAGGTGAAAGCTGTACAAGATGCGGTAGAAACCTATCAAAAGGACAATGATGGGTTACTTCCAATTAAGACCAGAGATCAGGATACTCCCATTTATCAGAAGTATCCGATTGACTTCAGAAAGCTTTCACCCCAGTACCTAGCAGAGATTCCAGGGAATGCTTTTGAAAACGGTGGGATTTTTCAATATGTGCTGATAAACGTGGAGGAAAATCCTCAAGTCAAGATTTTCGACCTTAGGCTAGCAGAACAAATAAGAGAATTGAAAATCAGAATTGAAGCTCAAGGCTATCCGCCATTTAAAGAAGAAGTAGCCAATAATGTGTATACATTAAATTATAAAGAACTGGGTTATGATGGTGAAGTGTATGTGAATAGCCCTTATTCAAACAAAAATCTTCCCCTTGTCATTAATGGGGATGGTGAAATTTTTGTAGATTACTCAATGGACTTATTTGAACAGATTGAAACCAGTGATAAAGAACTTGAACCTGGTGTGGATATCAGGAATTTACTTGTCGAGGACACCTTTTTTGTTCCGGCATATTCTTTACCCTATACGGTGGATGAAAATAACGAACCTGTCTTTATGACAAAATAGGCATAACCCTTCTCTTACAAAATATATTGTAAGAGAAGGGTTATTATTTTTATGTCATCCTTTATAGGGAAATTTCATCAAAACTAATGATCATAAATGCTCAGACATAATAAATTTTTATACTTTTAATCATAAGGGGGGAAAAATAGCATATTAATAGTCATAAGTCATTGGGACAACATCATAAATATAGAATGTGAGACAGAATACACGGATGAAACATCCCTGGAATATAAGATGGGAGGGAATCTCTTGGAAAGAGTCGATCTATTTAAGGACATTGCCGAAAGAACAGGCGGAGATATCTATTTAGGTGTGGTGGGAGCAGTCAGAACAGGTAAATCAACATTCATCAAGAAGTTCATGGAACTTGTGGTCCTTCCTAACATCGCCAGTGAATCAGAACGTGCAAGAGCGCAGGATGAATTACCTCAAAGCGCTGCAGGCAAGACCATCATGACGACTGAACCGAAGTTTGTTCCGAATCAAGCCATTTCCGTTCACGTGGATGAAGGCCTCGAAGTGAATGTGAGATTGGTAGATTGTGTGGGATATACGGTCCCGGGTGCTAAAGGGTATGAGGATGAAAATGGACCCAGAATGATCAATACACCTTGGTATGAAGAGCCTATTCCGTTCCATGAAGCGGCCGAGATCGGTACGCGTAAAGTCATCCAGGAACATTCCACGATCGGAGTTGTTGTGACAACAGATGGCTCTATCGGTGAAATTGGCAGAGGAGATTACATCCAAGCGGAAGAAAGGGTCATTGAGGAACTGAAAGAAGTGGGTAAACCATTTATCATGGTCATCAACTCGGCAAGACCTCATGCACCTGAGACAGAAGACCTAAGAGTGAAACTTCAGGATAAGTATGACATTCCAGTTTTGGCCATGAGTGTGGAGAGCATGAGGGACTCAGACGTTCTCAACGTGCTTAGAGAAGCACTATTTGAATTCCCGGTACTTGAAGTGAATGTGAACCTTCCAAGCTGGGTCATGGTTCTGAAAGAAGAGCACTGGCTACGACAGAACTATCAGGAAGCCGTGAAAGAAACCGTTAAGGATATTAAACGACTAAGGGACGTAGATCGTGTTGTTCACTACTTCAGTGAATTTGATCATATTGAACGTGCAGGACTTGCTGGAATCGATATGGGTCAAGGGATTGCGGAAATCGACCTGTACGCTCCGGATGAGCTGTACGATGAAGTCCTGAAGGAGATTGTCGGTGTGGAAATTCGCGGAAAAGATCACCTCCTTGAATTAATGCAGGATTTCGCACATGCGAAAGCGGAATACGATCAGATTTCTGACGCATTAAGGATGGTGAAACAGACGGGATATGGCATTGCAGCCCCGTCATTAAATGATATGAGCCTGGATGAGCCGGAAATCATCAGGCAGGGATCCAGGTTTGGAGTCAGCTTAAAAGCAGTAGCACCATCCATACACATGATTAAGGTGGATGTACAGTCTAAGTTTGAACCGATTATAGGTACAGAAAAACAGAGCGAAGAACTAGTGCGCTACTTAATGCAAGATTTTGAAGATGATCCACTTTCCATTTGGAATTCTGACATCTTCGGAAGAAGCTTAAGCTCCATCGTGAGGGAAGGGATTCAAGCGAAGCTATCTTTAATGCCCGAAAATGCAAGGTATAAACTGAAGGATACGCTGGAAAGAATCATAAATGAAGGATCGGGTGGATTAATCGCCATAATCTTATAAATCGTGTGGCCTTCCTCGGAAGGTCTTTTTTTTTGTGGAAAATTGAATGTCATAAAAGATTGGGGACAAAAAAATTGAATGAAATAGGAGAACTTGAACTTCTTGTTTCTTCTATTTCCAAACATGATATTGCTGTGTATATCTTATTTGTGAGCCTGGTTTTTGAAATGAATATTTATGAATTTCTCCTTGATATAATGGGTGTGTAATGACATGGGAATTAGCCTTTTAATACGTATAAACCCTTAATGATAAAGGGGTTGTAGTGTATTTATCCAAAGTAAACAGTAATAGTTAAATTGGTTTATTCAAAAATAAAAAGATCTCGTGAATGTTTAGAGGGTAATCAGGTTGGGAAGTAAGATAGAGTACCTGATGGGTGAGGGTATTAGTTGCAGTCATTGGAAAGAAGTGATAGGTTGAATAGACGGCAAGAATAAAGGGCTAGACAGGGATTCTATTACATTTGTGTTTCAAATAAGAAAAGATTCCCATTATTTCTTGATTTATTCTTGCTAAGGTTAATCTATTGTGATAATCTTTTAACAGAATTGTTGTTGAATATTGATTCAGCAACGTTTTCAAGCGTTTTTTCTACACTTTATGTATAGAATCCGCTAAACTTGTTTACTAATGATATTAAAGTAAATGAATCATGACTGAGACATTTCCTTGGGAGGAGGTGAATGGCATGAACAAGACAGAACTTATCAATGCTGTTGCAGAAGCTGCTGAGCTATCTAAGAAGGACGCTACAAAAGCGGTTGACGCTGTTTTCGATACAATTCAAAACTCACTTGCAAACGGTGATAAAGTACAATTAATCGGATTCGGTAACTTCGAAGTACGTGAGCGTGCAGCCCGTAAAGGTCGCAACCCACAAACAGGTGAAGAGATCGAAATCTCAGCAAGCAAAGTACCTGCTTTCAAACCAGGTAAAGCGCTTAAAGAAGCTGTAAAATAATTACATACTTTGAGCGTATCAGAAAGGCCGCATATTTATGCGGCCTTTTTTGCTTCTCATTTTTAGTATGGTTTCTCCTAACTGAAAATATGCACGAATCATATTCCTTTATAGACTGTTTTATAATATTATAAAACTTCTAAAGCACTAGTCTTTGATGACATTATGGGCTTGTGCTAATATTAACAATGTTACTATTTCTTTAAGTTATTTTAGGAGGACAACATAATGGCACAAGTCAATCACGGCCAAATAGAAGAAGCAGTTCGATTAATTTTAGAAGCTATTGGAGAGAATCCTAATAGAGAAGGTTTATTAGATACGCCTAAACGCGTGGCGAAGATGTATGCAGAAGTATTTTCCGGAATTGATCACGATCCGAAAGAATACTTTGAAACAATATTCAGTGAAGAGCATGAAGAGCTTGTGCTGGTGAAGGAAATTCCTTTTTACTCAATGTGCGAGCATCACTTGGTTCCTTTCTACGGTAAAGCTCATGTTGCGTATATTCCACGAGACGGTCGAGTGGCGGGCTTAAGTAAACTGGCCAGAGCAGTTGAATCTGTTGCGAAACGTCCTCAGCTTCAAGAAAGAATCACGTCCACAGTGGCGGATACCATCATGGAAACCCTGGAGCCCCATGGTGCCATGGTAGTGGTTGAAGCGGAGCATATGTGCATGACAATGAGAGGCGTGAAGAAGCCTGGATCAAGTACAGTGACAACAGCTGTAAGAGGCTCGTTTAAAGATAACTCTCAAGCACGCAGCGAAGTTCTTTCTTTTATAAAGAATTAGGAGTGGGCCAATGACGAATTCAAATGATTATATTGTGATTAAAGCGATTGAAGATGGTGTGAATGTGATCGGGCTGACGAGGGGAACGGATACCCGGTTCCATCATTCTGAAAAGCTTGATAAAGGTGAAGTCATGATTGCTCAGTTTACGGATCATACCTCTGCGATTAAAGTTAGAGGGAAAGCGACCATCGTCACAAGCTACGGTGAAGTAGAAAGTGATAACAAGAAATAATACTCTGAGAATGTTCGTTCCAGAGGAAAACCGGGTGGGACTGACTAAGAAGATGTGACCTTCGTAGTCGTCCCCTTTGTTATACACAGGATTATAAAGGGGCAAGTCGGATTCACTATTGTTGAAGATTTTATGGTATAATATTTAATGCTGAAATTTTTAGACCGATACATAGTAGAAATGGGGATTATAGGGTATGAAATTCATTGATTGTAACCATCAAGCGAATATCATTCATCAATACATAGAAGAGCAGTTACATCACTCTTATTTAAAGGAATACATCGATCAACCATACATTGATCGGGACCGGATTTATTTCCTGCTCCTTCCTTTTGTAAGTGGGGGACGGACCTTGAATAAAGA
This sequence comes from Rossellomorea sp. GCM10028870, assembly GCF_042666755.1. Classification (NCBI taxonomy): domain Bacteria; kingdom Bacillati; phylum Bacillota; class Bacilli; order Caryophanales; family Bacillaceae; genus Rossellomorea; species Rossellomorea sp. GCM10028870. The sequence goes on from NZ_JBHTGN010000001.1 coordinate 672,199, forward strand.
AGTTGTACAATGGATTTCGACTGCCATGTTATTGCAGATAGCCCTTGATACCCATGAAAAGGTTACAATCTCTGAGCTTGATCCATTGAAAGAGAGGCAGCTTACGGTTCTTGCAGGAGTATACTTTAGCAGCCTTTATTACAAAATCCTTGCTGACACAGATGATGTGGACCTTATCGCGACTTTAGCGAAAGCGATTAAAGAGATTAACGAAAGCAAAATTTCCATCTACAAAGAGGAACATCAAAATCTTGATGAGCTAATGGCAAGCTTAAAGACAAGAGAATCAGCGATCGTTTCAAACTTCTTTCGTTTTTTTGAAGATGACAAATGGAGCATGATTGTTGAGCAAGCCCTTTTATACAAGAAGCTTGTCCAAGAGAGAATTTGTATTGAGCATGCACAGAATACGAGCTTCATAAAAGCGCTGTCGACTTTAACAAACGATTCATGCAGTGAAACACCGTCTTTAAAGCTAACGAAGGAAGAGTCCAGACATTTGCTTTCAAAGCTGGATAAATTAATCGCGTCAACGAAGAAAACAATTCAAACTCAGTTAGAGAACATAGAACCGGTAACACCATATTTTAAAAAGTTGATTGTAGAGCTATTGCCTTATGCTGAGCCTGAACCTATGACCAAACTATATGCGGAAGAAGGGTAAATTGAAATGCAGCAGTCCAAAGAACAAAAAGTCCACGGAGTATTTGAAAAAATATATTCCAATTATGATAAGATGAATTCGGTAATTAGTTTCCAGCAGCATAAAAAGTGGAGAAAAGACACCATGAAACATATGAATGTGGAGCCGGGCTCAAAGGCTCTGGACGTTTGCTGTGGAACCGCGGATTGGACGTTAGCTATAGGAGAAAAAGTCGGAGAAACGGGCAAGGTAGTGGGGCTGGATTTCAGTCAAAATATGCTCTCGATCGGCCGGGAGAAAGTAGAACATTCCCACCTGAACAATATCGAGCTCATTCACGGCAATGCTATGGAGCTGCCATTTGACGATAACACGTTTGATTATGTAACAATCGGGTTCGGCTTACGAAATGTACCCGACTACCTCCATGTTTTGAAAGAAATGAATCGTGTGGTAAAACCTGGTGGAATGGCTGTATGTCTTGAAACCTCTCAACCAACCATGTTCGGATTCAAGCAGATGTATTACTTGTATTTTCGCTTTGTGATGCCGGTGTTTGGAAAGATTTTTGCTAAGAGCTTTACTGAATACTCCTGGTTACAGGAATCGGCAAGAGATTTTCCGGGGATGAAAGAGCTTGCAAAGATGTTTGAAGAAGCCGGATTTAAAGATATACACGTGAAACCCTATAGTGGCGGAGTGGCTGCTATGCATTCAGGCAGAAAGTAAGAAATTCGTAAATTAGGTGGAAAAACTATGAAGCTAAACAGTATGTATTCGTTTCTAAAAACGGATATAGATGAAATTGAAAAGGAACTTGAAGTTGCGATTGAGTCAGAATCACAACTTTTACAAGAGGCGTCCCTTCACCTTCTACAAGCAGGTGGTAAAAGAATCCGACCTGTTTTCGTCTTGCTGTCTGCAAAATTCGGACAATATGATATTAACATTGTGAAAAATGTAGCAGTGGCTTTGGAGTTAATTCATATGGCATCCCTTGTTCACGATGACGTGATTGATGATGCAGAGTTAAGAAGAGGAAAGCCAACGATTAAAGCTCAATGGGACAATCGTATCGCCATGTATACCGGGGATTACATCTTTGCACGTGCTCTTGAGTATATGACGAATATTAAAGCACCTGAAGCGCATCAAATACTTTCTCACACCATTGTTGAAGTGTGTAAGGGTGAAATCGCTCAAATAAAAGATAAATATCGATTTGATCAAAACCTGAGAGATTACCTGCTCAGAATCAAACGTAAAACGGCTCTGCTTATTGCTGTAAGCTGCCAGATTGGTGCTATCTCTTCAGGGGCTCCTGCAGAAATCCATCGACGCCTATATCGCTTTGGTTATAATGTGGGGATGAGCTTTCAGATTACAGATGATATATTAGATCTTACAGCAAGTGAGGAAGAACTTGGAAAGCCTGCTGGCAGTGACCTTTGGCAAGGGAATATCACCCTGCCGATTTTATATGCAATGGAAAAACCTGAACTTAAAACAAAGATTGAAAGAGTGACTGAATATACTTCTCCAGAAGAGATGAAAGAAATCATTTCGTCCATCTTGGCGACCGATGCGATAGATCGATCCCATCAGCTTAGTAGAATGTATTTGGACAGGGCGTTGGAAGATCTGAATCATCTCCCTTACAACCGTGTGAAGAAAACATTAAAAAATATTGCAAACTTTATTGGTAAGAGAAAATATTAAGAAAATTTAAAATGGAAACGTTGCCAAAAACCCCAATCAGTGTTACTATTTTCGTGGGATGTCCTTAGGACTTCTATACATACATATTTAGGAGTGGGGAAGATGGAAAAGACATTTTTAATGGTAAAGCCGGACGGCGTACAAAGAGGGTTAATCGGTGATATCGTATCACGTTTCGAAAAAAAGGGCTTTCAATTAGTTGGAGCAAAGCTTATGAGTATTTCAAATGAGCTAGCTGAAGAGCATTACGGTGAGCACAAGGAAAGACCATTCTTTGGAGAACTTGTTGACTTCATTACTTCTGGACCTGTGTTTGCGATGGTTTGGCAAGGTGAAAACGTCATCACCACAGCTCGTGGAATGATGGGCGCTACAAATCCTAAGGATGCTGCTCTTGGTACAATCCGAGGTGACTACGGCTTAACAGTCGGAAAGAATATCATCCATGGATCTGACTCTGCTGAAAGCGCTGTTAGAGAAATCGCATTATTCTTTAAAGAAGAGGAACTAATTGAATATTCTAAGTTAATGAATGAGTGGGTTTATTAATCTTCGTACAATATTTAGAAAAGCAAGTCGTTTAAGACGACTTGCTTTTTTTTGCTTGTTGGATTAACTTTTCTCATGAATGTTCGATATAGTTAATATAGATATATACTTAAAAGGTGCAAAGAGAGTGAATCCTATGTCCAATGATTATAATGAATTTATACAGGGGATAAAACGCAAAACGGGAATTGATTTATCCCTTTACAAAGAAGCCCAAATGAAGCGGAGATTAACGGCCCTATACGAAAAGAGGGGATACGGAAGTTTTCAAGAGTTCTTCAGTAGCATGACACGGGACAGAGAGGAAATGGAAGAATTCCTGGATCGGATGACGATTAACGTTACAGAGTTCTACCGCAACTATAAGCGGTGGGAAGTACTTGAGAAGAAAATTTTACCGAGACTGTTACGTGAACAGAAAACCCTTAAAGTCTGGAGTGCAGCCTGTTCTACCGGGGAAGAGCCCTACACCCTTGCGATGATGCTGTCAAGGTACATACCCCTTTCTCAAATATGCATCAACGCTACAGACATTGATAAGAATGCGATTCAGCGAGCGAAGAACGGTATCTATCCAGAGCGATCACTAAATGAGGTCCCAAGAGAGATGATAGCCCGATTTTTCACTCAAGAACCTCCCTTTTTTAAACTGAATGAAGAAATTAAGAGAGTCGTTACATTTAAGCAACAGAACCTTTTGGTTGACCCGTTTGAGGAGAACTATGACTTGATCGTTTGCAGAAATGTGTTAATTTATTTTACAGAAGAAGCAAAAAACATCTTATATAAAAAATTCAATGCTTCACTAAAAACTGGCGGCGTACTATTTGTAGGAAGTACAGAACAAATCTTTAACCCTTCTCAATATGGCTTTGAAACAGAAGACACATTCTTCTACAAAAAAATATAAAAACGACGATGTAATCTGCATATAGTGGACGGCTGAATTGTTCCTTTCGAGTATCAATTCAGCTAATGCGTTCATATATAGTGGGTTCACATCGTTTTTTAATCTCAGGGAAAGAGATTGTTAGAAAATTTTTAAACTTAAGGACTAGGAAATGACATAAATTCTATGTTATATTGGTACATAATTCTTTAACGAGTTGAAGGGGGAAAGTAAATGAGATACTTAACATCTGGAGAATCACATGGACCACAATTAACGACCATCATTGAAGGGCTGCCTGCTGGAATGCCTTTAGTAGCAGAGGATATCAATGATAACCTGGCAAGAAGGCAAAAAGGGTATGGTCGTGGTCGAAGAATGCAAATCGAAAAAGATCAGGCCTCCATTGTAGGGGGAGTTAGACATGGATATACTCTGGGATCTCCTTTAGGACTGGTTGTGGAGAATAAAGACTGGACTCACTGGACGAAAGTAATGGGTATCGAAGCTCTCGAGCCTGGAGAAGAAGAAGAGGTAAAGAGAAAGATTTCAAGACCAAGACCGGGGCATGCAGATCTCGTTGGTGGCATGAAATATGGACATAGGGACCTGAGGAATGTATTAGAAAGGTCTTCAGCGAGAGAAACGACTGTTAGAGTGGCGGCAGGAGCCGTTGCCAAAAAATTGTTAAAGCTATTAGGTATCGAGGTTGTCGGTCATGTTCTTGAAATAGGTGGTATTAAAGCAGAGAAACTACACTATGATTCTATCAGTGAACTCAAGTATATAACCGAAGAATCTCCGGTAAGATGCCTGGATGAAGAAGCGGCACAAAAAATGATGGACTTAATAGATCAGGCGAAACAAAATGGAGATTCCATTGGTGGGGTTGTGGAAGTCATCGTAGAAGGTATGCCCTCAGGAGTTGGAAGTTACGTTCATTATGACCGCAAGCTTGATGCGAAGATTGCCATGGCAGTGATGAGTATAAACGCATTCAAAGGGGTTGAATTCGGCTTAGGATTTGAAATGGCCCGAAAACCGGGAAGTGAAGTTCACGATGAAATCGCCTGGAGTGAAGAACAAGGGTACTACCGAAAAACAAATCGTTTAGGCGGTTTTGAAGGCGGCATGACGACTGGAATGCCGATCCGTGTAAAAGGTGTCATGAAGCCCATTCCTACCCTATATAAACCATTGCAAAGCGTGGATATTGAAACGAAGGAACCATTTAAAGCAAGCATTGAGAGATCGGATAGCTGTGCGGTACCTGCTGCCAGCGTAGTGGCAGAAGCCGTAGTTGCATGGGAGCTTGCGTCTGCTATTGTAGAACAATTTCACAGTGATCAATTCGATAAGCTTTCTGAAGATATCAATAGACAACGTCAAGAATCAAGGGAGTATTAATGAATGAAACATGTAACCATTCAAACTGCTTCCAAAACGTATGAAGTGAAAATTGGAGTAGAAATGACGAATGAAATTGTTTCTTTTATTAAAAAGTCCTTTCCTGATATTTCTAAGTTATGGATCATTGCTGATAAAGAGGTCTACAAGCTTCATGGAGCAGCTTTCTCAGAGATTTTAAGTCAATCTTATGAAGTGACGACTTATGAGGCTCCTAAAGGCGAACACGCGAAAAGCTTCGCCATTTATGAAGATGCCATCACACATGGGCTGAAAAATCATGTCGATCGAAGGTCGCTGGTGATAGCATTCGGAGGCGGGGCCATCGGTGATCTTGCTGGTTTCGTCGCTTCCACCTATATGAGGGGAATCCCATTCATAGGCGTCCCTACAACGATACTGGCTCATGATAGTGCTGTCGGAGGGAAGGTTGCGATTAATCATCCCCTGGGTAAAAACATGGTAGGGCAGTTTTATCAGCCTGAAGGTGTGTTTTTTGATTTAGATTATTTTACAACTTTACCCAGAACTGAAGTGCTATCAGGATTCTCTGAAGTGATCAAGCATGCTTTTTTATCCGATCGATCCTTTTTACAAGAATTAATGAATTCGTTCCATTCTCCGGAAAAAATGGATAAGGAATTTTTAACAGATTCCCTAATGAAAGGGATTCGTGTAAAAGGGGATATTGTTTCAAAGGACGAAAGAGAGTCGAATATACGAGCTTTTTTAAATTTTGGACATACGTATGGGCACGCTGTTGAAAGTGCCAGCGGCTACGGAAATCGCACACATGGTGAATCGGTAATGATCGGGATGATCTTTGCTCTGTATCTTAGTGAACAGTACTGCGGACTTTCATTTAATCTACAAGAATTTATTAAATGGGTCACTACACTTGGCTACAATCTAAACATTCCGCCTCATATCACATTTGACACATTATATGAGGGAATGAGACATGATAAGAAATCCCAATATGGAAAACCTGTTTTTGTGTTATTGAAGGATATTGGCGAGCCAGTAATGGTGAAGGTATCTGCCGGGGATTTAAGACGGGCAGATGAGTTTATCCGCCAGTTGTAAAGCCTACTCTGGATTTAAATAAACCAGCACTAACAAATAGAGAGTTTTTAATAAAAGGAGAAAAAGGGTGTGGAAGAATGATCAGGGGAGTTCGAGGCGCCACTACAACGGATTGTGATAATGAAAAGGAGGTTCTCCTTTCAACTGAAAGTCTCTTAAAGGAAATGATTTTACATAATAATATTATGGCAGAGGATGTTGCATCTGTATTTATTTCTGCCACGAGTGATATTACGAGCGTATTTCCGGCTAAAGCATTAAGAAGGTTCGAAGAATGGAAATATGTACCCGTTATGTGTATGCAAGAGTTGGATGTCCCGCATGGATTGTCATACTGTATTAGAGTAATGATTCACTATAATACATCAACACCTCAGAAAGACATTCAACATATTTACATGAAAAATGCAGTCAGCTTACGGCCTGACTTGAAAGATAACTAGCCTCTCTTTAATGAAAACGACTGAAAGGAAGTTAAACATGAAGTGGAAATCTCAGATTCAAAATCTTAAAGCATACCAGCCCGGGAAAACGATGGATGATGTGAAAGAACTATTCAATCTTGAGAAAGTAGTGAAGCTTGCTTCAAATGAAAATCCATTTGGATGCTCAAAGAAGGTGGAAACCTTTTTAAAAACAAACGCTTTTTCACATGCCATTTATCCCGACGGCTACGCGAAAGAATTGCGTATGAAGGTGGCTGAACAGCTATCTGTGGGCCCTGGACAATTACTGTTCGGGAATGGTTCAGATGAAGTGATTGAGATCATATCAAGAGCTTTATTAGACGGTGATAAGAGCACGGTGATGGCTACACCGACCTTCCCTCAGTATAAGCACAATGCCATTGTTGAAGGAGCGGAGATAAGGGAAGTTCCCCTTGATCCGGCTGGTAAACATCAGTTAACCAAAATGCTTGCTGAAATTGATGAAACTACCTCAGTCGTTTGGCTTTGTTCACCAAACAATCCAACAGGGGAATATATTCGCAGTGAAGAGCTAATTTCATTTCTGGATGCTGTTCCTGCACATGTATTAGTCGTATTGGATGAAGCCTATTATGAATATGTTGTGGCCGAGGATTACTATGATTCATTGGAATTATTAAAATCGTACCCTCAATTATTAATTACACGTACTTTCTCAAAGGCATACGGATTAGCAGGCTTTAGAGTAGGATTCGGAATTGCGAATGAAGATGTGATTAGGAAATTGGAGCCAATCCGTGAACCGTTTAATAATAATGCTTTAGGTCAAGGAGCCGCTGCCGCAGCCGTTGAAGACCAGGAGTTTATTAGAGAATGCAGGGATCACAATCGTAAAGGGCTGGAACAGTATTACCAGTTCTGCCGGGAACACGGTCTACATTTTATTCCTTCACAAGCAAACTTTGTGTTAATCGATTTCGGTGTTAGCGGTGATGATGTGTTTCAATACTTAATGAGCAAAGGGTACATTGTGCGTTCCGGAGAGGCTCTGGGGTATCCTAACTCTGTAAGGGTAACCGTCGGCTCTCATGAACAAAACGAAGAGGTTATTGAAAAAATGAAGGAGTTTTTAGTCCTTCAAAACCGAGTGTAAGAAGGAAAATGATGGTCGGAAGGGCTTCGCTATGTGAGCCCTTTCCGACTTTTTTCAAATCATATGAGGGGGACAATTATGAAAGGGACGGTATTGGTCATTGGCATGGGTTTAATCGGAGGATCATTGGCGCTCTGTATCAAGAGCGAACACCCCGATGCTAAAATCATTGGCCATGATGTTAATCATAAAGAATTAAGGTTGGCGAGGTCACTGGGAATTATCGATGAAATGTCTCTTTCCTTACAGTCTGCTGCTGAAAAAGCGGATCTCATCATCATTTCCACTCCAGTATTTCAAACTGAAAGGATCATTGAGCAATTTCAATCATTCGCCTTGAAAGAAACGGTTTTAATCACCGACACGGGGAGCACGAAAGAACAAATTATGATGTGTTCCGAGCAGCTGACTTCAAAAGGTTTTCAATTTATTGGTGGTCATCCAATGGCGGGTTCTCATAAAAGCGGTGTTGCAGCCGCTAAAAAAATCTTATTTGAAAATGCCTTTTATATGCTGACTCCCAGTCCTGATGCTTCTGACAAAAAAGTGGAAGAGCTTCAAAAGTGGCTGAAAGGTACTAATGCCAAATTTCTGATCGTAGAACCAAAGGAACACGATGAATTAACGGGTACGATTAGTCACTTTCCACATATTGTAGCCGCTTCTCTTGTTCATCAGGCGAAAGAGTCATCTGTACAGCACCCATATTTGCGACGACTGGCTGCTGGCGGTTTCCGTGATATTACACGGATTGCCTCGTCTAACCCGACAATGTGGAAGGATATCACGCTCCAGAACAGAACGGTGTTGCTTTCTCTCCTCGAACAATGGAAATCAGAGATGGATGAGGTAATGACCATCATCGAAGAGAACGATTCACAGAAAATCTTTGATTACTTTAGTGAAGCGAAAACCTTTCGAGATGATCTCCCAATCCTTGAAAAAGGGGCAATTCCTTCGTTCTATGACCTATTTGTTGATGTACCGGATTATCCGGGGGTGATTTCTGAAGTTACAGCTTACCTCGCACATGAAAACATAAGCTTAACAAACATTAGAATCCTGGAAACGAGAGAAGATATTTACGGAGTATTAGTCATTAGCTTTCAAACACTGGAAGATAGAGAAAGAGCTTTAAACTGTTTAAAAGAAAATACGGGCTATGAATTATTCTTAGGATAAAGGGTGATAAGGATGGAAGGAAAGAAGAAATTAATAAACCCCCAAAAAGGCCTTAATGGAGAACTGCAGGTCCCTGGGGATAAATCTATTTCCCACCGGGCTGTTATGTTTGGTTCAGTCGCTGAAGGAAAAACGGTTATACATAATTTTCTTATGGGAGAGGATTGTTTAAGCACAATCGAATGCTTCCGTAAGTTAGGCGTAGACATTAAAGTGACAGAGGAAAAAGTAATTGTCACGGGCGAAGGATGGGATCATTTAACAGAACCACAGGACATCCTGGATGTAGGAAACTCGGGTACCACGACTCGTCTTATCATGGGGATTTTGGCAGGAAGACCATTTCATTCAATCCTTATTGGGGATGACTCGATTGCTAAACGCCCAATGAAAAGAGTGACGGAACCATTAAAGAAGTTTGGAACAATAATAGACGGTCGTTCGGAAGGTAACTATACTCCATTGTCGATTCGGGGGGGTAACCTTAGAGGGATTCAATATACATTGCCTGTAGCCAGTGCACAGGTGAAATCTGCCCTACTATTAGCAGGACTTCAGGCTGAAGGAACAACTGAAATTGTAGAGCCGGAAAAAACGAGAAATCATACGGAAAAAATGATCATCGAATTTGGGGGTCATATCGAGAGGCATGGAGATACAATCAAAGTAAAGGGCGGTCAGGTATTGAAAGGGACTGAAGTCTATGTCCCAGGAGATATTTCTTCAGCAGCCTTCTTTATGGTAGCCGCTGCAATCGTACCTGATAGCAGAGTGCTTCTGAAAAATGTCGGTCTTAACGAAACCCGTGTAGGGATTGTGGAAGTGATGAAGCAAATGGGGGCATCCATAGAAATAATGGAGAGTTCGAAAGATGGAGAACCGATAGGTGATATCCTGGTGGAATCTTCTGATCTTACTGGCATTGAAATTGGGGGTGACCTGATTCCTTCGTTAATTGATGAAATTCCTGTTATCGCTTTGTTAGCTTCCCAGGCAAAGGGGAAGACAACCATTAAGGATGCAGAAGAATTAAAGGTTAAGGAAACAAATCGTATCGATGCCATTGTTCAAGAGCTCGGGAAGCTTGGGGCTGACATTCAAGGAACAGAGGACGGGATGATCATTGAAGGGAAAACGCCATTACATGGCGGTGAGGTCCATTCCTGGGGTGATCACAGGATTGGTATGACACTGGCTGTAGCTTCTTTAATAACGGATTCTGACGTCTATCTTGAAGGAGCGGGTGCAGTGAACATTTCGTATCCAGCATTCTTTGAGCATATAAATCATCTGATAAAGAAATAATGTACAGTAACTCTTTGAGGGAGGTGTTTGGACTGGGGTTTAGTCCTTTCACCTCTCCTTTTATATGAATGCATAGCATGATTTCATCACTTCTTTCATAGCTTGTCTATAAAGGAAGGTGATGGTGATTTGAGTACGTATATTATTGAAAATGCGAATTGGGTAAAAGATTCCAAAGTCACTCAAACTTCTTTGCTGGTTAAAGACGATAAAATATCGGCCATAAGAGACAGCTTTTCTTATTATCGCTACATGAGGATGGATGTTTCATCTTTTATGATGACTCCCGGACTTGTAATGTGTGATTTAGAGGTACCTAAAGGGACGGAATTTCTTTCAATCAAGAATTATTACGTAGATGAATTTATCAATAAAGGGTGTACCACAGTGCTAACGGCATTTGATTTAAAGTACGAATTTGAATTTCAAACTAAATTAAATGAACGCAAAACCTCTTTGTTTAACAGTCCCCTTGACTACACGATAGGGTTAAAAACATCCGCAAATCTTATTACTCCAACGATTATTCGGTCATGCAAAAGACATAAGATTCCTGTCGTCTGGATTAATATAGACGAAATTGAACCATTCAAAGAAATTCGCTGGGGATGGATCAAAGGTTTATTATATAATTACCCTATTACTTTTGTCCCTTTTTTTACGACAAACATAGACAAAAAAACAAAAATAAAGCATCTTAAAATATGGCAAAATTCGATGAGAATCGAGAAAATCCCTCATCTTTCAAATGAAATTATCCAAAAAGAACCAATGTCATTAGATAAACTGAAGAAAATTGGAATATACCCCCTTAGAGGAAATTTTTTAGTAGGTGGAGAAATAAGTTATAACCTCTATATGAAAGTCGAAGGGGAGGGTGCTGAGCCCTTAGCATTTCAAACCGATCATCATGTGCTAAAATGTACAATGAACAAAGGGAAATATTATTACTTAAATAATAGAGGCTATTTTTATCCCGGGGCGGGTGAAGAACTAATCATTCAAACACCGGGTTACTTTATTTAAATGAATATAAGCTTTTTTATAGAAAGGGATTGACCATGTCATACGCTGAACGAATGTTATCTTCTTTAGAAGAAGGAAAATTGGAAGAAGCACAGAAAGAGTATAAGCAAGCATTGAAATTTGGAAGTCATGAAGAGAAATTCAGCCTGGCTGAAGAATTACACCATTTAGGGTTTCTTGATGAAGCAAAAGAATTGTATGAAAATCTCCTCCAGTACTATCCGGGCGAGGGAGAGCTCCTGATTGAACTTGCAGAAGTGCTGGTGGAAATGGATAACGAAGAAGAAGCAATAGACAAACTGGCAGAATTAGATGAAGAAGATCCAATCTATCCAAGAGCATTGCTTCTCTTGGCAGATTTATATCAAATCCAAGGCTTATTTGAGGTAAGTGAACAAAAGCTTTTACAAGCCAAGAAGTTATTACCCGATGAGCCCGTCATTGATTTTGGCCTGGGGGAATTATATTCTGAAACAGGCAGGTTCCTGGAAGCAATCAGGCACTATCATACTCTTATCCAGAAAGGGACCAGTGAGATTGGTGGTACAAATGTTCATCAAAGATTAGCGGAAGCTTATAGTGTAGGGGGAGCCTTTGAAGAGGCTTTAACACATTACGAAGAGGCACTTAAAGATCATCTTGAAATAAATACCCTGTTCGGATATGCCTTTACCGCATATCAGGCTGGATTCTACGAAAAAGCCATTGAAAAGTTTGTTTCCGTTAAAGAGTTAGACCCGGAATATCATTCGGTGTATTTATTATTAGCGAGGTCCTATGAACATGAAGAAATGCTGCAGGAAAGCCTTGAAACCATACAAGAAGGCGTAAAGCAGGATGAATACAACAAGGAACTGAATTTGTTTGGTGGGAAGGTTTCCTTGAAGCTTGGATTAGAAAAAGAGGCGGAAGCTTTTTTAAGAGAAGCCTTAGCATTAGATCCTGGTTATGTAGAAGCGGCTTTGGTTATTAATAAATTGTTTTTTACACAGGATCGATTCGATGATGTATTGGAAATTGCCCAGATGCTTACGGTTGAAGGGGAAGAAGAGCCTCAAATCAACTGGGACCTTGCAAAGGCCTATGAAGGGCTTGAACAATATAATCATGCATTAAAACAATACCGTATTGCATATACTTACTTTAAGAATCATCAAGAGTTTTTAATAGAGTACGGACAATTTTTAGTAGAAGAAGGACTCAGAGGTGAAGCGATAGAAGTATATAAACACCTGATTGAAATGGATCCTTCAAATGACGAGTGGCAGGAGTTAATTGAAAGATTACAAGACTAATCGACGTCGGTGGTACAAAGGGATTTGACTGGTGTGTAAGCACATGAGAACACCTTAGAGTTGCTAACGTTTTTAATTGTCAAAAGGAAAACGGACCTTATAAAAGGATTCTGCAGAGGAGGGAAAACCATGACCACCCCTGTTTCTGTCAACGAGAAGAAAGAATTTATTCGCTGGTTTTTAAACCGATATCAACTAAAAAGAAGAGAATGTGTGTGGATACTAAATTACCTGATGAGTCATGATCAATTAATGAAAAAAGTTCATTTTGTGGAAGAATCTCAGTACTGTCCCAGGGGGCTTGTGATGTCCACGCATTGTGTTGAGGATGTGCCATTCCGCTTCTATAAAGAAAATATTATGACAACAGATGCAGAAAAGTCATTTCACGACATTCGTTTAAATAAGGACGAAGATATTTACATTCAATTGAACTTCAGTAAGGCAAACTCAAGTTATCAATTTGCAGCTGTACTTGAAGAAAACCCGTTTATGCCAAAGTATTTATTGATTAATGAAAAAGACAGGATTGTCGCTGAGCAGTTCCTTAAAGACAGTTTGCAAACCTTTCAACGTGACCGTTTGCTAAAGGCCATTGATCAGGCTCTTGATACCGGAGATGAAAAATCCTTTAAGAAGTTAACTCAAGAATTGAATAGCTTAAGCTAAAAGCTCGAATGAAGAGAAAGGTACATCTCTTCATTCGAGCTTTTTTGCAGATGCAAATAAATAGGATGAAGGTTTATGGAGCATACTATTGTAAAAAGTGAAATCGCTTTTAAACGAGTGTTATAAAGTGATATGATGGGAAGTGAAAAATGAAAGACGAAACGAGGGTTTTAAATGAATTGGAACGTAAAAGATATTGAAGTCTTTGAATCTGAAAAAGAATACATAGATACTGCTGTCATTCCGATGGTTCCTGTTGATTTTGGGAAGGATATCAAAGTATCTGCAGCACAATCTGAATTTATCACTCTACTCACCTTTCACCTTGAAAGACAATTTAAAGGTAGAATGATCATGACGCCGGCATTTACGTATGGAATGTCTGCTTCCAGGATGGACGAGGTTTTGAGATTAACCCAGTGGGCCGAGGATTTAAGTGACAGTGGAGTGAAGCATACGTTCTTTCTGACATCGGACAGCGAGTGGAAAAAGGTAGAGGATGACTTGCATGACCGCTTGATTTGGGTGCCCTCCATACCGCTTGAGCATTTAGATGAGCAGTACAAACATTCCATCATGGAAGATCAAGTGAAGCAGCTCTTAAATGTGATTGTACAAAAATGGCAAAAAAATTCATAAAAACTTCACATTGTGTCCATCATTTAGATTAGAGAGTTATTGACCTTGTATAGAGTTTAATATATCATAGTTATGTCCTAGTTTTATATTTGTGCGAAATATGTCCGATGGACTTACCTTACGATAGAGGGGGGAAAAGGATGAGCAAACATCGTGTATCTAGACGTCAATTCCTTAACTATACACTTACGGGTGTAGGCGGTTTCATGGCGGCAGGAATGTTAATGCCGATGGTTCGATTTGCTGTAGATCCAGTATTAAAAACTTCAGCTGCTGGAGAATTTAAAGCGACAAAGCAAAAAGTTTCAGAGTTAACGAATGAACCAGTACGTGTCGATTTCTCTTATGAACAAAAAGATGCGTGGTACACATCAGAAGTAACACAAACTGCATGGGTTTATAAGAACAAAGAAGGAAATGTTGTTGCTCTTTCACCAGTATGTAAGCATCTTGGATGTACTGTTAACTGGGCGGGCGACAAGAGTAACCCAAACAAGTTCTATTGCCCTTGTCATGGTGGTTTGTATGAGAAAAACGGGAAAAATGTTCCTGGTACACCACCGACAGCACCGTTGGATGTATATCCAACAAAAGAAAAAGACGGTATTTTATACCTTGGACAACCTGAACCAAATAAATATGTTAAGTAAGGGGGCGTAATCTGTGCTGAACAAAATCTATGATTGGGTTGACGAGCGTTTGGACATTACGCCTTTGTGGCGCGATATTGCGGATCACGAAGTACCTGAACATGTAAACCCTGCGCATCACTTTTCAGCGTTTGTTTACTGCTTTGGTGGATTAACATTCTTCGTTACCGTAATTCAAATTTTATCTGGGATGTTCCTGACAATGTACTATGTTCCAGATATTAAAAACGCTTGGGAATCTGTGTACTACCTGCAAAATGAAGTTGCATTTGGACAAATTGTCCGTGGAATGCATCACTGGGGAGCTAGTTTGGTTATCGTAATGATGTTCTTACATACACTACGTGTCTTCTTCCAAGGTGCATACAAAAAACCTCGTGAACTGAACTGGGTTGTTGGAGTACTTATTTTCTTCGTAATGTTAGGACTTGGTTTCACTGGTTACTTATTACCGTGGGATATGAAAGCGCTATTCGCTACGAAGGTTGGTATTGAAATCGCAGCTGCTACACCATTTATTGGTGAGCAAGTGAAGATCTTACTCGCAGGAGATTCTTCTATCATTGGTGCACAAACACTAACAAGATTCTTCGCTATTCATGTATTCTTCCTGCCTGCAGCATTGCTTGGACTTATGGGAGCTCACTTCCTGATGATTCGTAAGCAAGGTATTTCAGGACCACTATAAGATACGAACATAAATTAATAAACCTTAAATTAGAAGGAGGGGGACGCTATGCATCGAGGAAAAGGGATGAAGTTTGTAGGGGACTCACGTGTACCTGCAGACAGAAAGCCGAATATTCCTAAAGATTATTCGGAGTTCCCTGGAAAAACAGAAGCTTTCTGGCCAAACTTCTTACTAAAAGAATGGTTAGTTGGAGCTGTTTTCCTAATCGGTTATCTATGTTTAACGGTTGCTCATCCATCACCGTTAGAGCGTGTTGCCGATCCAACAGATACTGGATATATTCCATTACCTGACTGGTATTTCTTATTCTTATACCAATTACTTAAATACACATATGCATCTGGACCTTATAATGTTATTGGAGCGTTCGTTATTCCTGGAATCGCATTTGGAGCGCTTTTACTTGCTCCATTTATCGACGTAGGACCTGAACGTCGCCCAACGAAACGTCCATTCGCAGTAGGATTCATGTTATTGGCACTTGCAGCAACGTATTTCTTAACTTGGGAATCAGTTGTGACTCATGATTGGGAAGCAGCGAAGGAACAAGGTAAGATTCAGGCTGAAGTGGATATTGATAAAGAATCTGAAGGGTATAAAATCTATGCAGACCAGAAAAATGGTTGTATTAACTGTCATGGTGAAAATCTGCAAGGTGGAGCGGGACCTTCTTTAGTTGCAACTGGCCTCTCACCTGAAGAAGTAGCGGATATTGCCAAAAACGGTAAACCACCAGGCATGCCTGCAGGGTTATTTAAAGGATCAGACGAAGAGCTGGATAAACTGGCTGAATTCATCTCTGGTTTAAAAGAATAAATAGTGAAAAAGGGCCGGCTTACGTTGGCTCTTTTTTTTCTACTTGAAAGAGAGGATAAAATAAATGTTCTGGATCATGTCCATCTTGAAGAACAAAACGTTTCTATGGTTCCTTCTCATTGTGAATTTGTTTGGAACAATATACGGTTATCTATGGTATATCCCTCAACTACGAAATACTCCCTCGCAATTTTTAGTGTTTGTTCCCGACAGCCCGACAGCCAGCCTGTTTTTTTGTTTCGTTCTCGTAGCATTTTTACTGAATCGCAATTGGCCATTATTTGAAGTGTTAGCCATTATCACCCTATTTAAATATGGGATATGGGCCGTGATCATGAATCTGTTAACACTGTGGGTTTCCGGTGATTTACCTTGGGAAGGTTATATGCTCATGGCGTCACATGGTGCAATGGCGCTCCAAGGGATATTGTATTCTTCCTTTTACCGGGTCAAGATATGGCATATTGTTGCAGGTGGAATCTGGACGATCCATAATGACATAATCGATTACGTCTACATGCAGTTTCCTGTTTACTCCAGATTGTATATGTACATACAGCATATTGGATATTTCACTTTCTGGTTAAGTATTGTATCAATCGCAATCGCTTATTACTTTACCCAAAAAACGAAACGATTAAATATTCATACGATGCCATAGTCGTTTTTTGGTCTACTCTTGTCCACCCTTTCATAAACTTTACTAGTAGTTTTAGGGGGGACAAGTATGAAATTTATCCAATTCTTTATCGCGCTGTTCTTTTTTCTCATTTTAATACCTCACCCATTAAATGCAGTAGAGTCGACGTCTCCGATGAACGAGCTTGATGAAGTTGCAGACCAGGCCTTGCAAATGACAAAGGCTGGAAGATATGAAGAAGCGAAACATCTACTGGTTTATTTCTCTGATGAATTTGCGGCTTTGAGTGCCCAACGGTCTTTTTCAATGGATGAGCTTAGAATTCTCACCATCTCACATAATCTGGCAGTGGAGAGTATTAATCAAACCTCTGCTGACATGGAGCAGAAGGTGAACGCCGTTACAAAGTTCCGCCTTGTGATGGATGCTTTAAGCAGTCAATATCAGCCATTGTGGGTCGAAATGGAAGACCCGATAATGGAAGCATTTAATGGAGTGAAGTCGGCAGCGGAAAATGGAAATGTAGATGAATACCATACCACATTGAATATGTTCTTATCGAAATATAATATTATTCAACCAAGTATTAAATTAGATATTCCGATCGAACGCGCTCAAGCACTGGACGCAAGAATTTCTTACTTGGATCATTACCGGCAAGACGTGTTGGAAAGTACGGAAACAATGACCGAATTAACATCCTTGGAAACTGACCTAGAGAAACTGTTTGAGAATAAACAAGAGGATGAAGCAGATCCTTCCCTTTGGTGGGTGATCATATCAACCGGCAGTATCATTGTCTCTACATTATCTTATGTAGGTTGGAGAAAATATAAAGGACAAGGGGAAGCAAAAAAGTCAGAGCGTCAAAAAAATTGACAGCGCGCTTTTAGCACTATAAAATTTAGGTATCTAAACATCTGGAGGTTATTGCGATAATGGCAGGATTTTTAATTTACTTTTTACTCATTGCTCTTATTCCAATCGGAGCTCAAATGCGTGTAAAGAGTACGTTTAAGAAATATTCAAGAGTGGCCACCACCTCAGGTATGACCGGCAGGGAGATGGCTAGAAGGATTCTCGACGACAATGGACTATACAACGTGAAGGTCGTGGAAGGCAGAGGTTTTTTAAGTGACCACTACAATCCGATTACCAAAACGGTTGCATTGTCACCTGATAACTATCATGGACATTCTGTAGCGGGAGCGGCTGTGGCGGCCCATGAAGTCGGACATGCGATTCAAGATGCTGAAAGCTATGCATTTTTACGATTCCGCCATGCTTTGGTTCCAGTTGCTAATATTGGTTCCAATATGTCCTGGATCTTCTTACTGATCGGAATGTTCACTCAAATGACTGGAATGTTCCTACTTGGTATCATTCTGATGGCAGCGGGGGTTGTGTTCCAATTAATCACCCTTCCTGTAGAATTCAACGCTTCTTCCCGGGCGATGAATCAGATCGTTTCACTTGGTCTGATCCGGAATGAAGAAGAACGGCATGCACGTAAAGTATTGAACGCCGCGGCGATGACATATGTAGCTGCTGCTGCAGTTGCGGTTATTGAATTACTTAGACTTGTATTAATCTTTACCGGGATGAATGGTGACGATTGATTCTAAATAAAGAAGAAGCTGGACTCTAGTTTTGAGCCCAGCTTCTTTTTGTCTGAAAATGGATTTAGATGGTTGAATACTTATTAGTCATGCAAAGGATTTTTATCTGCATCTAACGTAAAGCCTTCACCGAGTACGTCGTGCACGACGGTGACGGAGACGAAGGCGTGTGGATCGACGCTCGTGATAATATTTTTGAGCCGGACGATTTCATTTTTACCAACCACGCAGTAGAGCACTTCACGCTCTTGTTTCGTAAACGAACCATGCCCTCTTAAAATGGTTACTCCCCGATCCATTTTTTCATTGATGACGCTCGCGATTTCTTCATGGCTATCGGAAATGATCATGGCTCCTCTGGCTGAGTATGCCCCTTCCTGCATGAAGTCAATGACCCTTGCCGCAACGAATACAGCTACCAGTGTATACATGGCTTCCCTGTATTCCAGGTACGTAATGAGAGATGCCCCAATGACGACGGCGTCAAACATAAACATCGTTTTCCCCATGCTCCATCCTATGTACTTATGGGCGAGTCGAGCGATGATATCAACGCCGCCTGTCGTACCGCCATATCTGAAAATGATGCCAAGACCCACCCCAATAAAGACACCTGCAAACAATGCTGCCAGAAACAGATCGCCTTCGAGGTTGATCCTCATTTGATATCTTTGGAAAATCCATAGAAATACAGAAAGACTAACGGTTCCGATTACAGTATAATAAAAAGCTTTCTTACCGAGAAGCTTCCATCCTAAGAAAAATAGGGGTATATTTAATGCTAGGTTGGAGTAAGACGGATCAATGTCAAATAAAAAATAAAGGATAAGTGTTATTCCGGTAAACCCGCCTTCAGCCAGCTTATTTTGGATATTAAAATGGACAAGACCAAATGCGAATATGGCTGACCCCAACAGGATAAATAGTATATTTTTAAAACGTAATCCCAACATCTTTGATTCCCTCCTTCTCTTCGTATTATCTCGTTGACAGAGACATTATATAAGAAGAGAAACAAACTAGCAATGAAGAGTTTATAAATCAAACGTAATATTTGTCAAACGGCAAGGATTTAGCTAACATGATAGGAGATAATGAAGGAGTGAGGCTTCCTATGGATAATAAAAAATCGATGGAGCAATTACAAAAAGAAGTAGATCAATACATAGGTCAATTTAAAGAGGGATACTTCAGTCCACTAGCAATGATTGCGAGGCTCACTGAGGAACTTGGTGAGCTGGCGAGAGAAGTGAATCATTACTATGGAGAAAAACCTAAAAAGAATTCAGAAGAAGAAAAAACGATTGAGGAAGAACTGGGGGATTTATTGTTTGTTGTCATCTGCTTGGCAAACTCCCTGGATATTAGTCTGGAAGAGGCCCACAATCGTGTAATGCATAAATTTAACACAAGAGATAAAGATCGTTGGACAAGAATCGAAGGTAGGGATGAAGATGGAACAAATTAACATAACCATTGCAGGACCAAGAGGAAGAATGGGGAAAGAAGCTGTTCAGTTAGTTAGAGATACGAAACATTTTACGCTTATTAGTGTGATTGATTATAAGCAAGAAGTAAATATAGATGTACCGGTATACACAGATATCGAAACATGCTTTCAGGCTCAAACACCACACGTGCTTATCGACCTGACAACTCCAGAGGTGGGTTATCACCATACGAAAACAGCCCTCGAATACGGTGTTAGACCAGTTGTGGGAACGACAGGTTTTTCTACAGAAGAATTAAATGAATTAAAGATCCTGGCAGAATCAAAGTCATTGGGATGTATCATTGCACCTAATTTTGCGATTGGTGCGGTGCTCATGATGAAATTTTCCCAGATGGCCGCTAAATATTTTGACGATGTGGAAATCATTG
Source organism: Rossellomorea sp. GCM10028870 (assembly GCF_042666755.1). Taxonomy (NCBI): domain Bacteria; kingdom Bacillati; phylum Bacillota; class Bacilli; order Caryophanales; family Bacillaceae; genus Rossellomorea; species Rossellomorea sp. GCM10028870. The sequence continues at coordinate 692,486 of NZ_JBHTGN010000001.1, forward strand.
AATTACATCACGATCAAAAACTGGATGCTCCTTCAGGGACTGCCGTTAAGACAGCCGAAATGATCAGGGAAGTGAGAGAATCGAAGCAGCAGGGGCATCCTGATGAAAAAGAAACACATCCAGGTGCAAGGGGAGCAAATGTTGACGGCATGCACATCCATAGTGTTCGCCTTCCGGGATTGATTGCTCATCAACAGGTGATGTTGGGAGCAGAAGGTCAGACTTTATCGATTCGTCATGACTCTTTTAACAGGGGAAGCTTCATGTCTGGAGTGAAGGTTTCCGTTGATACGGTCATGAAGCTGGATACACTTGTGTACGGGCTGGAAAATATTTTAGATTAAAGGGTGAGTGTTATGAATATCGCATTAATAGCTCATGATAAGAAAAAAGATGATCTGATTCGTTTTGTATTAGCTTATAAGCCGATAATTGAGAAACACGCTCTTTTTGCTACAGGGACAACGGGAAAGAGAATTGGAGAAGAAACGGGATTATCTGTCCATCGTTTCCGGTCAGGTCCCCTGGGAGGAGACCAGGAAATAGGCTCGTATATTGCCAATAATAATATGGATCTTGTTCTGTTTTTTAGAGATCCTTTAACAGCTCAACCCCATGAACCAGATGTATCTGCCCTCATCAGACTGTGTGATGTATATTCAGTCCCATTAGCAACGAATATGGGAACAGCTGAAGTACTGGTGAAAGGGTTGGATAGAGGGGATATCGAGTGGCGAAGTGTGGTAAAGGATAAGGAGGAGTAACGTGGATCAACAAGTTGACATCCTTGCATTCGGAGCTCATGCCGACGATGTGGAGATCGGAATGGGCGGCACCCTTGCAAAATATGCAGCTGAAGGAAAGAAGATTGTGATTTGCGATCTGACAGAGGCAGAACTTTCTTCAAATGGGACGGTTTCTTTACGAAAAGAGGAAGCAAGATCAGCTGCACGCATATTGGGTGCCAGCAAGAGAGAAACCCTGGATATTCCTGATAGGGGAATTTACATAACAGATGAAAATATTCAGAAAGTGGTTAACGTGATCAGAATGCACAAACCGAAAGCGGTATTTGCTCCATATGATCAGGATCGTCATCCTGATCATGGAAATGCGGCACGCTTGATTAAAGAAGGTTTTTTCTCAGCTGGAATTAGGAAGTTCCATTCCGCAAGCCCGGCCCATAAAGCGGATAATCTGTATTTTTATATGATCAACGGTTTTCACAAACCTCAATTTGTAGTGGACATCGAGGCACATATGCATACGAAGATTCGTAGCTTAGAAGCATATTCGAGTCAGTTTACCCAAGGATTTGAAGGAGTGTCTACTCCTTTGACAGAAGGGTACATTGAAGCGGTTGAAGCAAGGGAGCGAATGATGGGGAAAGAAGCCGGATTACGATATGCTGAAGGATTCTTCTCCTATAATACCCTTATATTGCATCATGATTTGTTAGGAGATTAATGGTATGAAAATGAAAATAGGAATTACCTGCTATCCCACCGTTGGTGGCTCAGGCGTAGTAGCTACGGAACTGGGTAAATTATTAGCAGAGAAAGGCCATGAAATTCACTTTATTACCTCGAGCATTCCATTTCGGTTAAATAAAATGTATCACAACATATACTTTCATCAAGTGGAAGTGAGTCAGTATTCAGTTTTTCAATATCCACCTTACGATATAGCACTGGCGAATAAAATGGCAGAAATTATAGAACGTGAGAAACTGGACATTCTTCATGTGCATTATGCGATCCCACATGCAGTCTGTGCCATTTTGGGTAAGCAAATGTCAGGTAAAGATGTAAAGATTGTTACCACCCTGCACGGCACCGATATTACCGTACTTGGTTATGATCCTTCTTTAACAAAAGCGATTCGTTTCGGTATTGAAAAGTCTGATGTTGTCACTGCGGTTTCTTCCGCTTTGGTGAAACAAACCAATGATTTAATCCAACCGGATAAAGAAATTCAAACGGTCTATAATTTCATAGACGAGAGAGTGTATAAGGCGGTAGATTCTCAGCATCTTAGAAATGAATATGGAATTAAAGACTATGAAAAGGTCATTATCCATGTTTCCAACTTTCGCGGCGTGAAAAGGGTAACAGATGTTGTAGCTGCATTCAACCTTATACAAAACGAGATTCCCGCCAAACTTCTCCTTGTTGGGGACGGACCTGAAATGACGGTGATTTGCAAACAGGTGAGAGAACTCGGATTAGAGGATCGAGTCCTGTTCCTTGGAAAACAGGATAATTTAGAAGAACTTTATTCGATTAGTGATATTAAGCTGCTGCTTTCAGAAAAAGAAAGCTTTGGATTGGTAGCCCTGGAGGCAATGGCTTGCGGCGTGCCGAGCATTGGGACGAATGTAGGAGGCATTCCTGAAGTAATTGAGGACGGATACAATGGCTTTATATGTGAAATCGGGAACGTCTCTCAGGTTGCAGAAAAGTCGTTGGAATTACTGACAGATGAGAAGCTTCATAATGAACTCTCGCGGAATGCACTACAAACGGCGAGAACTAAATTTCACTCCAGCAAGATTGTCAAAGAGTATGAACAGATCTACCAAGAGCTTCTATAATAAACAGTCGGAAGGTAAAGATCTGAGTAAAGCAGGTGTAAAAAATGTTACCGTCTATATTTCAAGAAGCCGTACCAGTTTTAAAGAAAATTGAAAGAGCAGGGTTCGAAGCATATTTCGTTGGAGGCTCTGTTAGGGATTACTTGCTGAATAAGCCCATTAATGACGTAGATATCGCGACGTCTGCCTATCCTCAAGAATTAAAGGAGATCTTTCCGAAGACGATTGATATAGGTATTGAACACGGAACCATCCTGGTCATTGATGATGGAAGGGAATATGAAATCACTACATTCAGAACAGAATCTACATATGCTGACTTTAGAAGACCAGATAAGGTGGAATTCATCCGTTCATTAGAAGGGGATCTGGAGCGCCGTGATTTTACGATGAATAGTATCGCAATGGATGGACGGGGTAGGATATTTGATCCTTTTAATGGACGGGAAGACATACATAACGGAATGATCAGAACAGTGGGATCACCGGATTTAAGGTTTACAGAAGACGCCCTTCGTATGATGAGGGGAGTCCGCTTTGTCAGTCAATTAGGCTTCAAGATCGAGTCTGGGACACTGAATGCTTTAAAGGAGCACTCCAAACTGCTAAAGCATATCGCCGTTGAAAGAAAAACGATGGAATTCGAGAAGATCGCCGGAGGTAAATGGAAACGAAAAGCGCTCACCCTCCTTGTTCGTACCAACCTATATACTGAACTCCCTCATTTCACTCAACATAAAGATGCTCTTCAACAGGTTGCGGATCTTCCACAATTAGAAGGCATAAATAAGGACCAAGTATGGTTACTTCTTTTAGCATGCATTGGGGATCCTGATCCCCAGGGATTTCTTAAAGGCTGGAGACTCCCGACGAAAACAGTAAGGGATCGTTCAAATGAGCTTGAAATTCTTCAGTTAAGAAGGAAATCCGGCTGGTCTAAGCCTTTACTTTATCGTGCAGGTTTGGAAGCAGCCATTAACGTTGAGAAAGTCTATGAATGCATAGAATCCACACCGGTTTCTTCTGTAGAAGCGGTGAAGGAAGAATATCATTCTTTAGCGATTACATCGAGACAGCAGCTGGATGTAACAGGAAATGACTTGATGACATGGGCAAACAAAAAGGGTGGTCCATGGATGAAGGAACTTTTGGCTGAAATTGAATCCGCGATTATAACTGGAACAATTAATAACGATAAAGAAGCGATTAGGAGGTGGCTACAGACATGCAATCGACTATAAAGAAGAAACTGCTTCACGCTTTGTCTGAATCGGATCAGGATTTTCTATCCGGACAAGCATTGGCTGAAATAGCAGGATGTTCAAGAACGGCCATTTGGAAGCATATTGAAGAACTTCGTAAAGAAGGTTTTGTGTTAGAAGCCGTAAGAAAAAAAGGATATCGCATTATTGAAACCCCTGATAGTGTGACAGAAAGTAAGATCCGATTGGGATTACAAACGAAAACGTTAGGCAGAGTGATCCACTATGAGGAGTCAGTTCAAAGTACACAGCGCATCGCTCATGTGCTTGCGGGCGACGGAGCTGCAGAGGGTACGTTAGTCATTGCTGACGAACAAACAGCCGGAAGAGGAAGGTTAATGAGAGAGTGGCACTCATCAAAGGGAACGGGAATTTGGATGAGTCTGATCTTAAAACCCCTTCTTCCACCCCAAAAGGCCCCGCAGTTTACGCTCATTACTGCAGTTGCCGTCGTTCAAGCGATCGAAGAAGCAACAGATCTTCATCCCCAAATCAAATGGCCGAATGATATTCTTATTGACGGAAAGAAAGTGACGGGAATATTGACGGAACTGCAAGCGGAATCTGATAAAATAAATTCCATTATCATTGGTATCGGCATGAATGTAAATCACACAAAGGAACACTTTCCTGATGAACTTCAGACGATTGCAACCTCACTGGCCATTGAACAAGGAGATACCCTTTCAAGATCAGAAATTGTTCAAAAGGTGTTAGAACGAATTGAAGCCCTTTATTCTATCTATATGAAAGAAGGTTTTACACCGATCAAGCTGTTATGGGAGAGTTATGCAATCAGTATCGGGAAGAAAATCCGTGCCCGTACCATCAATGGAACGATTGAAGGTAGAGCATTAGGAATAACGGATGAAGGAGTTCTAAAGATTGAAGACACAACAGGAACCGTTCATCAAATTTATTCAGCGGATATTGAAGTGAATATTTAAGGGGAAACGAGGTGGATGCTAAACGATTACTTCCATCTCGTTTTTTTATGGTATAATCTCATTGGGCAGTATCCTTGGAACTGCACCTCTACGCACGTTCAGCTTTTAATACAATTTCTGCCTTGATCCATTGTGGACTGGGACAGAGGGTCGAAACAATGATACTAAACACTTATGATCCTTCTGTCATTTATTCAGAAGGTTTTTTTATTTCTATAATGAAAGTGCTTTCATTTCGTTTCGTCACCTCTGACTGAAAAGAAGGAGGACATTATGAAACAAACAACAGATTTTCTTAAGATGAAGAATAAGAGAGAAAAGATTTCAATGCTTACAGCGTATGATTTTCCAAGTGCCAAGATAGCAGAAGAAGCGGGTATTGATGTCATTCTTGTAGGTGACAGCCTCGGAATGGTGGTATTGGGTTATGACTCAACGGTACCAGTTACAGTTGAAGATATGATACATCATACGAAAGCCGTAAAAAGAGGGGCAAAAAATACCTTTATCGTCACCGATATGCCGTTTATGTCGTACCACTTGTCCAGAGATGAAACTCTTAAAACTGCGGCACAGATTCTTCAACAGGGAGGATCTCACGCTGTGAAGGTTGAGGGGGGAGATCATGTGATCGATCGTATTCATTCCCTAACGAGCGCCGGCATACCCGTTATGGCTCATTTAGGTTTGACCCCTCAATCCGTCGGTGTCCTTGGAGGATATAAAGTACAAGGGAAAACAGCCGACACAGCCAAAAAGTTGATCGATGATGCCATTAAATGTGAACAGGCAGGTGCTTTTTCACTTGTATTAGAGTGTGTACCAAAGCAAATAGCCAAAGAGATTTCAGAAGCATTAACGATACCGACGATTGGTATTGGGGCAGGCAGTGAAACCGATGGGCAAGTGTTAGTGTTCCACGATCTTGTAACATACGGAGTGAATCGTGTGCCTAAGTTTGTCAAACAATACAGCAACGCGTCAGAAGTCATTCATAACAGCATAAAAACCTATATAGAAGAAGTTAAAGGGGGTAGCTTCCCGACAGAAGACCATTCCTTTACGATGCGTGATGAAGAATTGGATGCTCTCTATGGTGGAATGAAAAAATGAAAGTGATTACGAAAATACAAGATCTGCAGCGTATGATACAACAAGTAAAGAATTCAGGATCCTCTATCGGTTATGTTCCTACAATGGGATACCTTCATGAAGGGCACTTGACTCTAGCGGAGGAAGCCAGGAATAATAACGATACTGTCGTGATGAGTATCTTTGTAAACCCCCTGCAGTTCGGTCCGAATGAAGACTTCGACCGCTACCCCCGTAATGTTGAAAGAGATACAGAATTAGCAAAGAATGTTGGGGTTGATATACTCTTTATTCCTGAAGTAGATGAAATGTATAAAGGGGAGCAATCTGTTACCATGAGTGTGATAGAGCGGGTAGAAGTACTGTGCGGACGAAAACGGGAAGGGCATTTTGACGGAGTGGTAACCGTTTTGACTAAATTATTTCACCTTATTCAGCCTACCAGAGCGTATTTCGGACTGAAGGATGCCCAGCAGGTTGCAGTAGTGGAAGGGTTAGTAAGCGATTATTTCTTTCCGGTTGAAATTGTGAGGGTACCAACAGTGAGGGAAGAAGATGGGTTGGCCAAGAGCTCAAGAAATGTCTATCTCTCAAAAGAAGAAAGAAGGGAAGCTCCTTCTCTTTATCAAAGTCTGGAAGAAGCAAAAAATCGTATTGAAGATGGGGAGCGGGATCCCGATTCCATTATTTCTATGATTTCAAAGAACGTCCAAGAAAACACATCCGGGGAAATCGATTATGTGGAAGTGTATTCCTACCCTGAGCTAACGGAACTGACTAGCGTACATGGGGAAATCATTATCGCTCTGGCAGTTCAATTTCAACAGGCCAGATTAATTGATAATATAATCATCAGTGTAGAACCAGAGGAGGATTCAAATGTATAGAACGATGATGAGTGGTAAAATTCACAGAGCGACTGTAACAGAAGCGAACTTGGATTATGTAGGGAGCATTACAATCGATCAGGATATATTAGATGCAGTTGGTATGATGGCGAACGAAAAGGTCCAGATTGTAAACAACAACAATGGAGCCCGCTTGGAAACCTACATTATCCCAGGTGAAAGAGGGAGCGGAGTCATATGTTTGAACGGAGCTGCTGCAAGACTTGTGCAAAAGGGTGATATTGTCATCATCATATCATATAAGATGGTAGCAGAAGAAATGGTCCATGAACATATCCCGAAAGTAGCCATCATGGGAGAAAAGAACCGTATCATAGATATGATCGGAACAGAACCTGAAGCGACTATACTATAAAAGAAATCGGCAAGTCTTCTAATTTGTGAAAAGGAGACTTGCTTTTTTGTTTATGGTACACTTATTTAGAAATCATAAGAGAATGATGTAGGATTTATATAAAGGCAGTGAATAACATGTACCCATTTAAACTGGTTGTTATCGATCTTGAAACAACAGGAAATTCTCCTAAAAAGGGAGAAAAAATCATCCAACTATCAGCGGTTATTATAGAAGGCGGAAAAATCATTGATCAATACACATCATTTGTGTCACCTGGAAAACCGATTCCTGCTTTTATTGAGGAGTTAACGGGGATCAATGATGAAATGGTAAAGGACGCTCCAGCTTTTCATGAAATTGCACCAAAAATACTTGAGTTGCTGGATCATGGCGTTTTTGTTGCTCATAACGTTCAATTTGATCTTTCATTCCTTCAAGCAGAACTGGAAGAGGCAGGCTATAATCCATTTACGGGACCTGCCTTTGATACAGTAGAGTTAGCAAAAGTGGCTTTACCATCGGCAGATAGTTTTAAATTGACGGAACTGTCCAATTCATTGGATTTAAGCCATGTAAGGCCTCATCAGGCAGACAGTGATGCCTATGTGACAGCCGAAATTCTTCTATATTTTATTGAAGAATTGTCAAAGCTGCCATTAGTCACACTCGAGAAGCTTTACAAGCTTTCTCATCATTTGAAAAGTGATCTCTCCTTATTGTTTGACAGTATTGTGAGTGAGAAACAAAAACACGTAGAAGACCTTCCACCACAGTTAGAGGTGTATCGAGGACTGGCTCTTCTGAAGAAAGCTGCTTCAATGAAAGATGAATCACCTATTGAAGAGCTCCATTTTGATGAACCCAATATAGAAGAGCATTTAGCAAAGCATGTCCCCTTCTATGAGAAGAGAGAACAGCAAATGGTCATGATGAATGAGATTCAACATGCTTTTCATGAACGCCGCCATGTGGTCATTGAAGCAGGAACAGGGGTTGGGAAGTCACTGGGCTACTTATGGCCTGCGGTCATGTTTGCCAAGACCTCTCATGAAAGAGTGGTCATCAGTACATACACCATCCAATTGCAAGAGCAATTGCTTCATAAAGAAATTAAATTATTGGAAAAAATAAGCCCTATCCCATTCAGAACCGTCCTGCTAAAAGGGAAAAACCATTACATAAACCTGTTTAAGTTTGAACAGTCTCTCCGTGAAAAGGAGTCTCAATATGATGTAGTTCTAACAAAAATGCAGATTTTAGTATGGCTGACACGAACAGAGACCGGTGATATGGATGAACTTAACCTCACATCGGGAGGGCAATTGTTCTGGAATCGTTTAAAACATGATGGCTGGCACCTGCCTCATACAAAGGATCCTTGGATAGGGAAAGATTTCTATCTCTTCGCAAGAAGGAGTGCTCAAGAAGCAGATATCATCATTACGAATCACTCAATGCTTCTGAGTGATATGGTGAATGATAGCAGCATGCTTCCTCCTTATGATTACTTAGTAATAGATGAGGCTCATCATCTGGAGAAGTCAGCAAGACAGCATCTTGGAGTCGTTATGGATTATCTCTCGATTAAGTTTAGTACTTCCCAATTAGGGACACTGGTCCAAAAACAGTTGTTTTATCGTCTGGATCAGCTTATTTCCAGTCACTCAGTTCAAATGAATACACATTCATTTGAATTGGACTCTCGTATTGCCCAGTTTTACGATGACTTAGAAGAGGCCATTGGAGTGTTAACGAGCGTTTTCTATAAGAAAGCCAAAAAGAGAACCGGGGTACAAAAAATACAGCTGAGAATTACGGATGAAATGAAGAAGAGCAGCTACTTTCAACCTGTTCTCATGGCCATGGAACGAGTCGTATCAGGGATGAAGTTTGTAGAAAGAGAGTTCCAGCAGGTACTCGAGACAATCAAGGATAAGAAAATAAAACTCCTTGATAAAGAAAAAGCCTTAATTGAAGAATTCTACAGCTTTTTAGTGGATTTTACAGAGTTGAGAATGAATTTTCAAACGGTATTTTTAAGAGAAATGAACAACCACGTTCTGTGGCTTGATGGAGACACAAGGTCATTACCAAACAGTCTTTCTATTCAAGCTCAACCTGTTACCGTCGATCGCAAGCTTCATGATGAGATTTTTGCCAAAAAGAAAAGTGTGGTCCTGACTTCAGCTACCCTTACCGTCAGCGGGTCTTTCAATTACTTCATAAACGAGATTGGTCTTGTCGACCAGGGGATAAAACAGGTACAGCTTACTTCTCCATTTGACTACAATGAAGTTTCAAGATTATTCGTCCCAACAGACGTCCCTGAAATACAGCAAGTTCAAAGCGAAGAATATATTGAAGCAATAAGCTCTCATTTAATAGGGGTGGCACAAGCGACGAAAGGTCGAATGCTCATTTTATTCACCTCTTACGATATGTTAAGGAAAACGTATGAGTTGATGAAAGAAAGTGGTTTATTAGAGGAATATGTATTAATGGCCCAAGGAATCACCTCAGGAAGTCGCACACGACTGACAAAGAATTTCCAGCGATTCGATAAGGCTATTTTATTTGGAACGAGTAGTTTCTGGGAAGGTGTAGACATTCCAGGAGAAGACCTTTCTTGTCTTGCCATGGTCAGACTTCCATTTTCTCCACCAGACGAGCCTGTCAATCAGGCAAAATCAGATATTTTGAAGGCTCAAGGGAAAAATCCATTTTCTTCTCACTCTTTACCTGAAGCCATTATTCGGTTCAAACAAGGGGTAGGAAGGCTGATTAGAAGAAGCAGTGATCGTGGAATCGTAATTGTGTATGACCGCAGAGTAATGACGACAAGGTACGGAAAGGCTTTCCTGCAGTCCATCCCTTCAATGGAAGTAAAAGAAGGGGATTTATTTGATTTGGTTTCATGGATTGAAGATTGGCTCTAAAACAGATTAAACTTCAGTGATAAATTTTACTCTTTAACACAACCTAAAGAGTAGATGTGAAACTGGAGGATTGAAAATGAGAGTAATCTTAACGGCAATGCTATCTTTTCTCCTTGTCATTTCAAATGCCTATGGAATGAAAGTGCCTCAGGTGGATTTACATGTATCACATGAGGAGTATGCGATTAGTTTTCTTCCTGTTATAAAAGGAGAGGTAGCTGTTCTTCATTTAGCTTCTGGGGAAAATTATTTAATCAATACCGGACCTCTTCAGGAGAGAAATCAGTTATATTATTATTTGAATCAAATTCATATTAACAACATCAAGGGAATCATCATCACGGAAAAAAGAGAAGTGCATGAGGATATGATTGCTGAGTTAGGGGAGAAGTACTCTATTGAAGAAATAATAGTGGGCAGATCTCTAGCTAAAGCTATACCGGAAAAAGGATCCTATACCATACACACCATTCAAGAAAATCAGTCTTACTCACTTTCGAAAGAGTTGGCGCTAAATGTAATGCATGAAGGCAATGAGAAACGAGAAGGATTAGACTTTTCCATTACCTTTTATCATCATCGCTTTTTGTGGCTGAGCTCACAAACATTGCATTCTGAAGAGGTTTTACTGACAAAACCCCTAAAGAATGTCAACATTGTGAAAATACCTCTTCATTCTAAATCTGAAAACATGTCCCATAGTCTTCTGAGGCATATCGATCCTCAAACGGCATTGCTTTATCGTTCTAAGGAAAGGCTTCTTAATGGTGAAATGCTCGAAGCGATCAACGAGGCGTGGATTGACCTGTATCTGACAGGCCAGCATGGATTGATTGCCATTAAATTTAATAAGAGAAACTACGAAGTGCTGACTTTTGATCAAGAAGATGGAGTGTTTAAAGAAGATGGCCATACAAACTAACCCCATTAAAAAGAAGGGCTGACAATTCTGTCAGCCTGAGTGAGTGTGGATTAGTATATAGTTTTTGTGATAACCTCTACCATACTAGCCTTTAATGTTGTTATAATGTGTGTAGAGTTTCTTACTCATAGTGTGGCGAATCGTAATGTCACTATGAGTAGAAAAAAATGTTTTCTAATAAGGGAACACCATTGTAAGCGGGTAAAAGGAGGAACACCATGGAGAGCCGAATTGAAATTCTTTCCACTGTTCGTATCGAATATACGGATAACTTATATAAAGTAGTTGATACACTGAATAGAACCTTAAAAAAAGATGATTATATGTTTGGTTTAGCCTTAGATCCGGAAGATCAGAATCAAGCAGTATTAACAATTTATCGTACATAAAGAGTGATTGTAATGAAAAAATGGATAACGATTATCGCACTATTGTTCATTGTCCTTGGGATAACGGCTTCGGTCGTAATTTATCAAGTTTCCCGGAACCCATTGGATAATCAGGCTGAGAAGGCTCTAAGTCGAGTGAAAGCTGAAACGGCTATCGTCGATGTTGAAAGCACAAGCTTCTACAACGGCTCTAAGTCATATGTTGTGGTGACAGGTAAGGATGATCAAAACGAGAAGCTCGTCGCTTGGATACCCAATAAAAAAGGGAAAATAATTGAGAAAAAATGGGCAGATGGTATTTCAAAAGAACAGGCAATCAATAAACTAAATGATGAAAAGCAGCCGAAAGAATTGTTATCAGTCCGTTTAGGATATGAATCTGTCGGGCCTGTTTGGGAAATTACCTATTTAGATCAACAAGACAATTTAAATTATTTTTACCTGCTGTTTTCTACTGGAGAATGGTGGAGGAAAATAGAAAATTTATAATCAACTCTAGGGGGAATACGTCCATGAAATTTACGTTGGCTGACAGAGTAAGTGCATTAACACCATCAACGACTTTAGCGATTACTGCAAAAGCAAAGGAAATGAAGTCACAAGGAATTGATGTAATCGGGTTAGGTGCAGGGGAACCAGATTTTAATACACCTGAACATATCATCAAAGCTGCGCATGAATCCATGACTGAGGGCCACACCAAATATACTCCATCTGGTGGAATGGCGAAATTAAAAGAAGCCGTCATCCACAAGTTTGAGACAGACCAGAAACTCACGTATGCACCTTCTGAAATCATCGTAACAAGTGGGGCTAAACATGCCCTTTATACATTGTTTCAAGTGCTTTTAAACGAAGGTGATGAGGTCATTATTCCTACTCCTTATTGGGTTAGCTATCCTGAACAAGTAAAGCTTGCCGGAGGAACTCCTGTAATCGTTGAAGGGAAAGAAGAGAATGAGTACAAAATAACTCCACAGCAGTTAAAAGAGACGATAACTCCTAAAACGAAAGCGGTCATCCTTAACACACCTAGTAACCCTACAGGCATGCTATACTCCCCGGAAGAGTTACAAGCGATTGGGGAAGTATGCTTAGAAAACGATGTTCTGATCGTTTCAGACGAAATTTATGAGAAGCTTGTGTATGACGGGAACGCACACACGTCTATTGCTGAATTGTCTCCAGAACTTAAAGAGCAAACAATCGTGATTAACGGGGTGTCAAAATCTCATTCCATGACGGGATGGAGAATTGGGTATGCCGCAGGTAACGAGGCAATCATTAAAGCAATGACCAATCTTGCCAGTCATTCTACCTCAAACCCAACGACGACTTCACAATATGGGACGGTTGCTGCCTATTTAGGAGATCAACAGCCGGTAGAGGATATGAGACAGTCGTTTGAGGAGCGCTTAAACATTGTTTTTGATAAATTAAACAATATTCCAGGGTTTAGTTGTTTAAAACCTCAAGGTGCATTCTATCTGTTCCCGAATGTGTCAGAAGCGGCTAAGAAAACAGGCTACAACAATGTCGACGAATTTACCAAAGCACTACTGGAAGAGGCGAAGGTAGCCGTTATTCCTGGTTCAGGTTTCGGATCGGACAATAATATCCGTCTTTCTTATGCCACAAGTCTTGATGCACTTGAAAAAGCAATTGAGAGAATGCATGAATTTGTTGTTAGGAAAAGTAAATAAAACAAGGGTTTGCAGACCGCGTTCGTTTCGGTCTGCTTTTTACTTAAAATGATCTCGTTTTGCTGTATCTATTGCGACGAGATAACGGTAAATGTATAATAAATAACGATACATAAGCGTCTTAGTTTTTTTGGAGGGAAAAAATCGTGAAAACTACTATATCTCAAGTAAGTAAGTTTGTTGGTGAAGAAGTAACCATTGGTTCTTGGCTTGCGAACAAACGTTCAAGTGGAAAAATTGCCTTTCTCCAGCTCCGTGATGGTACTGGGTTCATACAAGGTGTTGTTGTAAAAAGTGAAGTGGAAGAAGAAATCTTTCAAAAAGCAAAATCATTAACGCAAGAAACATCTCTATATGTTACTGGAACGGTTTCTGAAGATTCCCGTTCACCTTTTGGGTACGAATTGCAAGTGAAAAGCGTAGAAGTGATTCATGAAGCAGTTGATTATCCAATTACACCTAAGGAACACGGAACAGAATTCCTGATGGATCATCGTCACCTTTGGCTTCGTTCCCGTAAACAACATGCAGTGATGAAAGTGCGTAACGAAATCATCCGTGCAACATATGAGTTCTTTAATCAAGAAGGATTTGTAAAAGTAGATCCTCCAATTCTGACGGGAAGTGCTCCAGAAGGAACGACCGAGTTATTTGCCACTAAATATTTTGAAGAAGATGCCTACCTTTCTCAGAGTGGTCAGCTTTACATGGAAGCAGCAGCCATGGCATTAGGTAAAGTATTTTCTTTCGGGCCAACATTCAGAGCGGAGAAATCGAAAACTCGTCGTCATTTAATCGAGTTCTGGATGATCGAGCCTGAAATGGCATTCTACGACTTTAAAGATAACCTGGAAGTACAGGAGCAATATGTTTCTTATATCGTTCAATCGGTTCTGGAAAACTGCAAGCTGGAATTAGATCGATTAGGAAGAGATACTTCTAAGTTAGAGCAAATTAAAGCGCCATTCCCACGAATCACCTATGATGATGCCCTTAAACTACTGCATGAAAAAGGGTTCGATGATATCGAGTGGGGAGACGACTTTGGGGCTCCACATGAGACTGCGATAGCTGAAAGCTACGACAAGCCGGTATTTATCACGCATTACCCTACTTCTTTAAAGCCTTTCTATATGCAGCCTGATCCAGACCGCGATGATGTCGTATTGTGTGCTGACCTGATCGCTCCAGAAGGGTATGGGGAGATTATCGGTGGCTCAGAGCGTATCCATGATGCAGAGCTGATGAAGCGTCGCATTGAAGAGCATGAGCTGGCTACGGATGCATACAAGTGGTACTTGGAATTAAGAGAATATGGATCTGTTCCTCATTCAGGATTCGGTCTAGGACTTGAAAGAACAGTGGCTTGGATCAGCGGAGTAGAACACGTAAGGGAAACCATCCCATTCCCGCGTCTACTAAACCGTTTATATCCTTAATTCAAATTTCAAACAAGGAGCTGGCTGTATTGCTTTAAAAGCAATACCGGCCGGTTCTTTTCTTTTTCCATCTTTCTTCTAATTCATAACCATGTCCACATATACTGAAGCATGATATACTAGTGAGTGAGGTGTGCCGAATATGGATTATAAACGATTAATGGTGTCCTGGATCGAAGAGGGAACACTGAACATTCCGCAATTATTATTATCAAATTACAATACATTAGGTTTAAATGAGTCAGAGTTCGTTTTACTGCTGCATATTTATGGTCATTTGGAAAAGGGTAACTATTTTCCAACCCCAGAAGAGCTCTCTGAACCTATGAGCCTTTCTACTGAATACTGTTCGTCTATATTACGAAAGTTAATTCAACAACAATTTCTATCTATTGAAGAGGGATCTTCAACAGATGGAATCCTTTTTGAAAAGTATTCTCTCAATCCATTATGGGAAAAAATGGCTGAGTTCGTGATACAAGATTCTAAAATGAAACAAATGCAGAAATCAATGGAAGAAGAAGCAGACATTTATACCACATTTGAACAAGAATTTGGTCGTCCGCTATCTCCATTAGAATGCGAAACGTTAGCCATGTGGTTGGACCAGGATGATCATAATGCTATTATTATTAAAGCAGCCTTGAGAGAAGCAGTCATATCAGGCAAGCTGAATTTTAGATATATCGATCGTATTCTATTTGAATGGAAGAAAAATGGTGTGAAAACCATTGAAGATGCACGAAACCAAAGTCAACGCTTCCGTTCCCATCAAAAACCCGCAGCTTCAAGTGATTCTACGGCTTCTCCTAAACGAAAATCAGTACCATTTTATAATTGGCTTGAGCAATAAGACGATAGAATGGACTGACTCTCACTTGCTTGAGGGTTGGTCTATTTTTTTGGATAACCTTTTTTAATTGAATATTGTTGATTTAGTAGGACAAGGTGGAGGTATTAAGATACATGCTAAATAAAAAACAAATACAAATATGCTTAGATGAAATGAGGGAAATGTTTCCCGACGCTCACTGTGAGCTCCGTCATGACAATCCATTTGAGCTGGTGATCGCCGTCCTTCTATCGGCACAATGTACTGACGCCCTCGTAAATAAAGTCACAAAAGGCTTATTTGAAAAATACAAACGACCTGAAGATTATCTGGATGTCTCCTTGGAAGAACTTCAACAGGATATACGCTCCATTGGGCTGTACCGGAACAAAGCAAAAAACATTCGAAAACTATGTGAGATTATTCTGACGGAACATGGGGGGAGTGTTCCTGAAATTCATGAAGAATTAGTGAAGCTGCCGGGCGTAGGAAGGAAAACTGCAAATGTAGTAGTATCGGTGGCATTTGGAGTGCCGGCTCTGGCAGTAGATACCCATGTTGAACGTGTAAGTAAGAGACTAGGGATTTGCCGATGGAAGGATAGCGTATTAGAAGTAGAAAAAACGTTAATGAAAAAAATCCCGAAAGAAGAGTGGTCCGAAACTCACCACCGGCTGATTTTCTTTGGAAGATACCATTGTAAAGCTCAATCCCCTCAATGTGACGTTTGCCCACTGGTCGATTTATGCAGAGAAGGTCAAAAGAGATTAAAGAAAAAGGGTAACATATGAAAGAAACAATCTTGAACATCCCGTCCCAGTTAATTGATCCTTTTTTCTTTCCTGACTCAGAAGTGAGAGTGGATGCTTCTCATATCATACCGGATGAGCCTTTCTTTGCTTATGAAATTCTCTATTTCAATGAGAAGGCTCTAAGTATACTTCCTTGGGTGGATCGTGAATTATTCATAAGTATCATATTAAAGAGTTGGGGAGAAGGGCAGAAGTGTCTTAAAACGTTATTTAAAGAACGTTCAAAGAATACATTACATCCAATGAAAAAAAGTATTTCGCAATTTTATATGCTTTTATACTGGAGTAATTCACTTCCTGTACAATTAAATTCGGACATTTCTCCCATCAATAAACTTTCCATTAAACCGGTAAACGTAGTGGAAAGAATGACGTTCATTAGAAATAATCCAAACCTATTCCATTCATTTATACAGTTATCTCAGCTATTCGAGGAACAACATAAACAATTTGCTAAATCACTGGCTTTAAAACGAGCTAGAGAGAAATAAAAAGGCAACGAGAACATACTCTCGTTGCCTTTTACCTTATTCTTGATCTCTTCTGGATTCTGATTGGGTAGCAGGTGCACCATCCGTGGAGCCAGCTCCAGTACCTGAGCCGTCGCCAGTGCCGTCACCAGTCCCGCCTCCGGTTCCAGTGCCATCACCAGTGCCGTCATCTGTACCTCCGTCACCAGTCCCATCTCCTTCAGGTGGTGGAGTAGTGCCATCCTCGTCACCTGTGTCTTCACCATCACCTGAACCTTCTTCATTCCCATTTCCTTGGCCATTTCCTTGGCCGTTTCCATTACCATTGTTATTTCCATTATTGTTATCTTGATTTTCATCGTTGTTTTCATCTTGGTTTTCTTCTTCTTCACCATCAGTAGCCTTGACCTCAACATTAACCGTTGCAGGGTTACTGCGTTGATCTCCTGATATTGCTACAACTTCAAAGGTGAAGGTTCCTTGGGATTGAATGTTTTCGACATTTAATCCTTTCTTATCAGTTGTTGTTAATACTTGTTTCGCTTCACCATTTATTGAAACTGCCACTTCGAATTGAACGTCTTTCTCTTTACCATAATCCCAGGCAAGAGTGATGGTTTGATCCTTCTTATTGAATTTACCTTTCAGATTTGATGGTGCATCAATCTTGTCGAATTCTTGTGAAACCTTAGAAGGTTCTGTTCCACGGACGAATAGTTCAGTGATTACTCGGTCATCTGGCGTGTATTTACTTGGTAGTCTTGCCGGATTGCTTCCTAGTTCAACTTTGGATTCAACTACGCTGTCTGGCTTTTTAAAGTCAGGTGTGTCGACACCCTCGTGAACATAGCTCATCAAGTCACTGACGATGTATTGTGAAACTCTTCTATCTGTAGGTGATAGTGGAATGGAGCGAGTCTTATACCCAGTCCAAACAGCCGCTGTATAGTTTGTGGTATAGCCTACAAACCACGAATCAGGTGCGTCTGTCTTAGCAATTCCGTATTTCTCACGTTCTTCTTGAGAATAGTTCGTCGTACCTGATTTCCCTGCCATCGGTAATCCTGGCACCTTGGCATAAAGCCCTGTACCTCTTGGATGATCAATAACGCTCTGCAGCATATCAGAAATCATATAGGCTGTATATTCCTTCATCGCAGGCTTTGGTTTATTATCATTTTCAATCTCTGTTTCACCATCACGTAACACTACTTTTGTAACCGTATGAGGCTTGTTGTATATTCCTTCATTACCAAATGCGGCATAAGCACCTGCCATTTGTACGGAGTTTACCCCAGGAGAAACTCCACCGATTGAAGCAGATTCATAATAATGATCGAATTTTAATCCTAGACCATTCACAAATTCTTCTGCTTTCTCTGGACCAACTTCCTGAAAAGCTTTTAAAGCAGTTATATTTCGGGAATCCCATAGACCTTCGCGTATGGTGATAGGCCCTTTAAATTGACCGTCATAGTTATTGAGTTCCGTTCCATCTGAATATTTATAAGGCTCATCTTTTAAAATATGATAGGTCGACCATTTTAAATGCTCAATGGCAGGAGCATAGTCTATTAAAGGCTTAATAGTAGATCCGGGCTGACGTTTTGTGTCGATTGCAAAGTTAAATCCACGCTGAACGTTTGGATCCTGTTCTCTGCCGCCGCCAATTGCCCTGATTTCTCCAGTTTTCGTATCCATAAGTGTTACACCCGCCTGCATAGGCTCTTCAGAATTCTCTGGATAACTGAAGCTGGTATTTTCACCTGCTAAAATTTCTTCCAAGCGTTTTTGAGCATTCGGGTCAACGGTTGTATAAACCTTTAAACCGTCTGAAAACAGGTTATAGTCACCCATTTTTTCTACTTCATCAATTACGGCATCTACAAAGGCGGGATATTTGTTTCCGTTTTTCTTTTCGACCTCTTCAGCTGAAACCAATCCTTCTGTGATAGGAAGAGCTTGAGCTTCCTTTTTTTCTTTTTCAGTGATTTTACCGTGCTGTTCCATTAAGGACAGAACGATATTACGTCGTTTTTCAGCTTTTTCAGGGTATTTAAAAGGGTTATAATTGTTTGGACTTTGAGGCAGTCCAGCAATTAAAGCCGCTTCATGAAGCTTGATGTCTTTGATGTCTTTACCGTAGTAATAGTCTGCGGCAGTAGCCATACCATTTATTCCAGCGGACATATACACTTTATTAAAATACATTTCAAAGATTTCTTCTTTTGTATATTCCTGCTCAAGCTTAAGAGCCAACCATGCTTCTTGAGCTTTCCTTTTTAATGTTTTCTCAGGGCTTAAAAAAGAACCCTTGATTACTTGCTGGGTAATCGTTGAAGCACCTTCTGAACCGAAACCGCCTGTTACATTGGCAATGACGGCGCCCCCTAAACGAATCAAGTCAATTCCGTTATGTTTATAGAAACGATTGTCTTCTGTAGCCAGTACCGCATCTTGCATCACCTGAGGGATGTCATCAAAGTTTGCATACTCCCGTTTTTCTTTTCCTACAGTTGTAATCAATTCTCCGTTCATATCATAAATTTCTGATGCAATCGGATCCTTGAGTAATTTTTCATCAAGCTTAGGTGCACTAGACGCATAATATGCAAATAATCCTGCACCAGCAAGCATCCCAATAATACCAATGATAAATAATGATATAATGACGCGTTTAACCATAGAGCCCTTCTTCTTGCTCTTTGTGGATTTCGACTTTTTTTGGGCCAGGCGTTTTTCTTCCCTTGACTTATATTGACCAGCCATATTGTTTCCTCACTTTCAATCTTCAGTGTTTTTAGTATTGTCTAAGATTTAAAATATACTACTGATATTGAGATAAATTATAGATTAACTCATTTTGCATAAACTAAAAATATAACTGATGGACTATTTTTAAATAATCGACCCTGGGATGCAGTCCTAAAGGAATGATGACTCCTTTTTCCTCTAGCTCTTCCCGTTTGATTGATTTTCTTCCTCCATTTATCATGCGGTCCCAATAGTTCCTTAGAGCTTTGTAGGGAAGTAAGAAGACTTCTTCGGAAGCAGAAAACCTTACTAGTACAAAGGTAATACCGTCTTGATTATGGACGTTTTCCATATGCTGAATTTGATGCTCGTGAAAATTTTGAAGTGGAAAGGACGTTTTATTCTTTGTTTCTTTCGCTTCAAAGTCGATATATCTTCCGTTGTACACACCATTATAATCCGTCGTGGAGGGCTGCTTAAAGTATGCTTCCTTAATGACGGCGGCACTTCTGGATGGATAATGTACATCCACTATTTGAACGGGAGTCGGTTTTTTGTGAATGACTGCTTTATGGAACGTTAAATAATATTGGTTCGTTTCATTAATGTCTTCTTCAAGGGTCATACCTCTATTGCTGTAAGATAGTTGTTTCGGTTTGGCCTTCGCTTTTTTTGAGGGTAATGGCGCTTCCACATATTTCTTACCATTAGGATAATGGAATTTCATGGTAATTCACCTCGCAGACTAATCTATATCATAACAGAAACCACTCCAATTTGTGTGAATAATTGATTACAAATCTCCTCAATCTATGGCTATAGGGGAGAGGGGGATAATAAGGATGGATGAAATGAGCAATACTTATCGCTTTTTACCCTATATACCTGAACCTAAACGTACAATCGAGTGGATTCATGAAATCAACCATCTAGTGAATCTGCATAATCAAGATAATATAACAAGAACGATGGCTTATCAAAAATTTTTCCTTCTTCATCCTGAAATAAAATGGTCTTTCCTGGCTTCGATGGTATCAAGAAATGCCGGCTGGAATATGACCGATCTTAAAGGTGATATTTTTACGCGGCTTTTACACCCGGCTACCCGTGATGATCTATTCATGACGTATGAAAGAGCGAACTGGAGCATTTTTCAGGATGCCTTCCCACAACTTCTTCTCTATCATTATTCGACGAGGTATAAGAAGAAAATGTTTCATTTGTTTAAAGAATTTCATATTTCAAGCTTCATGGAAGAAGAATGGAATCGTTACTGGGATGAGAGAAATGACCAAAGATTAGTTCATTCTCTAATTATAAATGAGCAACACCTCATTCAAGAACCAGTCATTGAACATGAGGTTTATAAAAAGAGGGTGTTTGGCTCCTCTCTATTCTTTATAGAAGATCATCTTCATTTCAGCTCCGTTCTATTTCCAACATTAGAGGGTGAGCTTTTAGGTGCGAGTGTCCATGGCTTTAGAAAAATCGAAAACAGAATACTGTTAGGAAATCAATTATTTATGATTTTATTTCATCCTGATTACCATTCATCCTTTCTGAACTTTGCTTTACAAGTAGAGCATACAGGGTCTAGAAACGACTACGAACAGTTCTGTAAAGGAGTCCTCCAAACGAGTACACCCATGCTCCATGAAGTTTATGACGATGTTCCACATCATTGGAAGTCTCATACGGACTGGTCGATTAAAGAGAAAATTAATAAGGATTGGTATAAAGAAAAGGAACTCCCTAATGGAATCGAATTAACAAAATGGTTTTTTCATAAGCAAAGGCAGCTAGAGAAGATGGCGAAAGTAAAAGAGGCGTTAAAAAAGATCTGGAAGAGGAATAGAAAGAAGAAGAGACCAACACCCTAAAATAGTGTTGGTCTCTTCTTGTCATGCATGTCGGGTCTGAACGAGCCGCCTCCGCTTTGTTATTAGTCCAGCTACAGGGCTTAGAGGCTCGAGGTCATAAGTCAAGAACACCAAAAAGGCAAAGAGCGCCTTTCCGGTGTCCTCGCCTTATGCTTGTCGCCTCTGGGCAAAGCCCTTCCGCTTTGTTATGTCGAAGGACGGTTTTCGCCTTCTAGTTTAGGGTTGCCTTTTGAGGCTTTGGTTTGGGCTGAATTTGTAGTTTGCTGTTTGTTTTGTTTGTTTTTTTGATTTTTCATTGGGTTACACCTCCACCTATATTATTTTCTAGTTAATACCTTATTTATTCAGTAAGTGTCGAAACATAATTAACCTCATGTCCATTTAACACTTTCTTTGGCGAAACGCTTCTAGTTTTGTCAAGGGGGAAGGGAACGGTTCATAAAGAGAGAATTACAGTATTAATCCAAAAAAAAGGTGGGAGGATTCACAATGCTTCCAAAACAAGATATTATGTTGAAATTAGCTGAAATTGAAGAAAGTTTGAATCAATTAGAACAAAGTCTGCATGATCGAATCTCAGTTGAAGAGCAAGAAGGAATGAATTCGTTAACGAACCAGATACAGAAAATCGACAGTAAATTGAGCTCAGTGGAGAGAAAAGCGGGATCTAAAACCGTTCTTATGAAAAATAGAGAAAAGTCCTTTGTCTTACAAAAACTTGAATTATCCTATAAGACGTCTTAAACTGAATCTATAAGAAAGTAGCGTT
Source organism: Rossellomorea sp. GCM10028870 (assembly GCF_042666755.1). Taxonomy (NCBI): domain Bacteria; kingdom Bacillati; phylum Bacillota; class Bacilli; order Caryophanales; family Bacillaceae; genus Rossellomorea; species Rossellomorea sp. GCM10028870. Next base: position 714,531 of record NZ_JBHTGN010000001.1, read on the forward strand.
GTGCTACTTTTTATTTTTGTCTACATTTTTACGGAGGGCTTTTTTTGAAAGAATTGAAGCAAGTCACAGGGGAATTGATCGTCCTTGTTGAGCAGATGTTGAAAGAATATAAAGGCAGGCGTGAGTCAGGTGAAAAAGGAGACTTTTACACCGAAGTGAAACCTTTTGCCGATAAAGTAAAGGCGGAGAATGATGCGTGGAAGGAATTGTCCTTGATTTGGATCAAGGAACAAAGGCCAAAACACCTTCATTTCCCTCAAATTTTAAACACGTTCGATAATATTGAAATGCTGTCGGTTCACTGTTTCTTTCCAGAGTCCAGTTACAACCGGTTTATCAGTCATTACCAATCTGTCTCGTATGTACTGCAAACCCAGTTGGATGAATTGAATGAAAAATAAGAGGCTGCCGATGGGCAGCCTCTTTACATTATGGTGTTGGAATTGCTTTTTCTTCTATTGTATTGATCTGCTTCGACAGCTCTTTATAATGATGCAATGAAATCTCATTAGAAATATAAAGTTTTTTGGCCATTGTAAGAAGTTCTTGTTGATCCGTTGCTTGATAATGTTTACTACTTTCATATCTCTTCAGCAGTTCACTCAGGTTCATCTTGATTCCTCCCAATACTTATATTTCATTGCGTTGCATCTACATTTATCCTATCATAGAAAACCCTTTCTTTAAGTTGTAAGAATAGTGTAACTTCCGACATTCTTCTTGTATTTGTCGAAAGATCTTTATGGGTCTTTTCACCATTTATCCAGTTAAAACATAAAGTATAGTAACCAATATTAAGTAAGGGGGCTAAGTATGAATTCTTTCCTTCATTCGAGACAGATGCGTAACTATCATCCAAGTTATCATTCGCAATCAACGTATATGGGACCAGTGATGAACTTTCAAGGACAGGGTGTGCGACCTCCAGAATATGGATCTTTCCAACCTAATTATTATCCTCAACCAGAAGCCCAATACCCTGCATCGGGGTTTCATATGAACCAATATCAACAGATAAGCCAGCAGCAAATGAATCCATATTTTGAAAATCCTCTACAGCAGAAAGAATACAATCCGTACCAAATGAAAGCAATGGAGCAACAGGCTTATGCTAATCCATATCCGAAAGCCTCGTTCATGGCTAAACCTCAGTCTGGAGGAGTAAGTTCGATCATGAATTCATTCAAGTCACAGGATGGATCTTTAGATTTCAATAAAATGATGAATACGACAGGACAAATGATGGGGGCAATTAATCAAGTTTCCTCTCTCGTAAAAGGCTTGGGTGGGATATTTAAACTATAGAATGACAAAAATGGGCTGCCGACTTGGCAGCCCATTTTTTCATATGGTAATAGGAAATTTATTCTATAGGTATTCGTTTACCGGATACTTTGTCAACCCTGACAGTCAGCAATCCGTCTTTATGAGAAGCTTTCACATTCTTTTCATTAACTACCCTTGGAAAGGGAATGGTCCTGCTGCTTTTTTTCATGGATTGCTTTCTTCTTACCATTTGATTTTGGTCATTTTCCTCGGAGAACTCTTCTTTATTGGTTACAGAAATCGTAATGTACTGAGGGAACACATCAAGTTGAATCTGCTCTTTCTTAATACCTGGAAGCTGTGCAGTCACGATAAAATAATTATCTGTTTCGGTTAATTCGACCGGGAAAGAACCAAATGGGTTAGATGATGATGTGAAAAATTCATCAATGCTTTGAAGCATTCCTTTCATAGGTCTTTCATGAAAAAACTCGTTCATGGAATGCATCAGGTCACCAAAACCTTTTTTCTCGTTCGACATGGGTATGCTCCTTTCACGCAAAAGTATTCATACTAGTGTATGAATACTTGCAGAATATGTGCATTTGTCCTATATCCCAATATAAGCTCCTCTATGAAAAAAGGTAAAGAAATTTACAGCTTCCTCCACCTTTCGATCCTTCACTTTCTAATGGGATAAGGATGGTAAAGTAATCCTGTTTTTTTTACTTTAGTTTCGAACATAGATTCGGTAAAATGAATAGAAGAGGTGATACCTGTGTTTAAGAAAAACAACCTTGAACAGTTGATCGAACATTTTAAAAAAGACGATGATTTTAATAAGCAGATAGTTCACTGGCATACTATAGAGGAAAAATCAGCTCAATTGGTCGATCTGCCATATGAGATAAATGAAAAAATAAAAAAAGCATTGCAAAAAAGAGGAATTGAAAATCTTTATACCCATCAACATTCCGCTTTTCAGCTGGCAATGGAAGGAAAAAGCTTTACTGCGGTGACTCCTACAGCCTCGGGGAAGACCCTTTGTTATAATCTTCCTGTATTACAATCGATTATGGACAACCCAGATGCACGAGCGTTATATATTTTTCCTACTAAAGCACTGGCACAAGATCAGAAAGCTGAGTTGAACGAAATCATTTCAGAGGCAGAAGCTTCTATAAATAGCTATACATATGACGGTGATACCTCTGCTAATATACGCCAAAAGGTTAGGAAAGCAGGGCATATTGTCATAACGAATCCCGATATGCTCCACTCAGCGATTCTTCCTCATCACACAAAGTGGGTTTCTCTTTTTGAGAATCTAAAGTACGTTATTATCGATGAACTTCATATATATAGGGGGGTTTTTGGTTCCCATGTAAGCAATGTGATCAGGAGATTAAAACGAATTTGCGAGTTTTATGGAGCTTCTCCCATATTCATCTGTACTTCGGCAACGATTGCAAATCCTAAAGAGCTGTCAGAGAACTTGACCGGTACAGAAATGAATTTGATTGATAATAACGGTGCACCCAGTGCCAGAAAGCATTTCGTTTTCTACAATCCCCCTATTGTAAATAAACCGTTGAATATACGCAGGAGTGCGACACTGGAGGTAAGGAGAATTGCTGGTGAGCTATTGAAGAATAAGGTGCAAACCATCATATTCGCCAGAAGCAGGGTGAGAGTGGAAATTATCCTTACCTACTTACAAGAATTAGTGAAGAGCCAATTAGGAGCGAAATCAATCAGAGGGTACCGGGGAGGATATCTTCCAACTCAACGCCGGGAAATTGAAAAAGGCTTACGATCTGGTGAAATCTACGGAGTTGTTAGTACGAACGCTCTTGAATTAGGGGTCGATATCGGACAATTACAAGTATGCATCATGACCGGCTATCCAGGAACGATCGCAAGTGCTTGGCAGCAAGCGGGAAGAGCAGGGAGAAGACATGGGGAATCTCTGGTGATCATGGTAGCAAGCTCAAGCCCATTAGATCAATTCATAATTGAGCATCCGGATTACTTTTTCGAGCAAACGCCTGAAACTGCGAGAATCAACCCGGATAATTTGATTATTCTCATTGATCATATTAAGTGTGCTGCCTATGAGCTTCCCTTTAAAGAAGGTGAACAATTTGGTAAGCACGACATAGAAGATATTTTAGAATTTTTAGTAGAAGAGCGGGTGGTTCATAAGAATGGTGAAAAATGGTATTGGATGAATGATGTATTTCCTGCCCATAACATCAGCCTCCGCTCAGCTTCCCAGGAAAATGTCATCATAATTGATCAAACCGACACCTCAGCCGTTAAAGTAATAGGGGAGATGGACCGTTTCTCCGCCATGACCTTATTGCACGATGAAGCGATTTATTTACATCAAGGGGTTCAATTCCAAGTAGAAGAACTTGATTGGGATGAAAAGAAAGCGTATGTAAGGGAAGTTGATGTGGATTATTTCACAGATGCCAATCTAGCTGTACAATTGAGAGTACTGGAAACAGACAAGCTTCGAACGTCAGAAATGTATGATGTAGCATATGGGGACGTAACTGTTCAAGCAATGGCAACGATTTTCAAGAAAATCAAATTTGATACGCACGAAAATATTGGATCAGGGCCTATCCATCTGCCTGAAGAGGAACTGCATACGAGTTCCAGCTGGATTTCATTAAAAGATGATGCTTCATTTAGTCAGGAGCGTCTGGAAGAAGGACTTATCGGGGCAGCTCAAAGCTTGAAATCGATTATTCCATTATTTGTTATGTGTGATCCAAGCGATATTTTCGTAGTCCCTCAAATAAAGGCTGCACATAATGAACAGCCTACGATCTTTATTTACGATCGGTACCCCGGGGGAATCGGGTTAAGTGAAAAGGTGTATGAACAGATGGAGAGAATCCTCCTTGAGACATCTAACATGATCGAGAGATGTCCGTGTCAAACTGGCTGTCCTTCGTGTATTGGAACGGATCATTCACTGGACACGGCCAAATTGGATGCATTAAAGCTTCTTCATCTTTTCCTTCAATAAGAGAAGGAGGGAACGAATTGTCTCTTAAAAATAAATTATCAAGAATGAAAAAACATATTATTAGAGAAGACGAGGCTGAAGAGAAGAAAGTTCAGCATTTGGTAATAGAGCAGGAAGCGAGAGATTTCCCATATATTGATTTATGGAAACAAAATGGTACGGCTGCCTACTATATAGACAGTGATTTTTGTCTGGTCAGGGAGAAACGATATTCAATCGATCATCAGCATGGGGATTACACATTTAAGGATTTTATTAGAGCGGTGGATGCTTGGCAAGACTTTACCGGTGAGCATCCATTGTCTTCTAAAGGTCTTAATCATGAAGAAATGTTTTTCTTCGATACGGAAACGACCGGTTTAGGTGGAGGGGTAGGAAATACGATCTTTTTATTAGGGCATGGGAAAGTGACAGAAACAGAAGTGATCGTTACCCAGCACTTTTTGCCGCAGCCGGGAAGTGAAATACCTCTCTATCACAGTTTTTTAAGTAATGTGGATTATAACACGCTTGTGACGTATAACGGTAAAGCGTTTGATTGGCCTCAAGTAAAGACAAGGCATACCCTCATTAAAGACCATGTACCCAAATTACCTGCATTCGGACATTTTGATCTTTACCATGGATCCAGAAGACTTTTTAAGCACAAGATGGAATCCGTTAAGTTAATTAACGTTGAGCGTAAGATTCTTGGATTTAATAGAGTTGATGATGTTCCGGGTTATTTAGCACCTATGATCTATTTCGATTATATAGAGCGTAAAGATCCAGAAGGTATTTTTAAGGTTATGACCCATAATGAGCTGGATATTTTGTCGTTGATCACTCTTTATACGCATTTAACTTTTCAATTATTGAATGTCCATAAGCAATCAACTGGACATGAGCGGTTCGAAGTCGGCAGGTGGCTTGAATACACGGGAAACAGAGAGATGGCAAAAGAACGTTACCAAGAGATAATAAATGAGAATGATGGTCCGAATTATGAAGCAATGCACCATCTCGCCCTTCAATTCAAAAAAGAGAGAGATGAGAGTAGGGCGATTGAGTTATGGGAAGAAATGTGGAAAGAAGCCCCTATTTCGATTAGAAAAGTCGTATTACTGGAACTGGCTAAAGTATATGAACACAAAACAAAGAATTTAAAGCTTGCGTTGGATAGATGTGAACAGCTTGAAACCTTGATGTATGAAACCAAAGAGTGGAACAGCGAAAAACACGAAACCTTTATAGGGAAACTTCACCATCGAATGAGCCGATTGACCAGAAAAATAAATAAGAAATCAGACCTTCCAACCTAGTAACACCAAAACTTTTAAAATATACTAAAAAAATGGTTCAATCTCCTTATTTTTATATTGAGAATTTTCAAAAGAAGTTGTAAAATAGTTAATTGTGTTGAAAATATTTAATATTTAGATGGGATGATGAAAATGAACCGGGCAATCTTAATTTTGTTCTTTGTCGTCATTGGTTTAACGGCTTTTGTTTTTACCAATTATCCGGAAACTTTATATAGCTTTATGTAAGATAACGAATTGTTTTCCTAAAAATAGGTATTTTCATTAGTACATGTACCCTCTCCCTTTCATAGGCTATTAGTGTAACGACTAAGAGATGAAAGGAGAGCGTTTCAATGTATAAAAGACCAAGACCTAATCAAGTACTTCCTGCAGTCATGCACCCGACGAAATGTTGTGTGAAGCATACATGCAATACCTATGAGGTGCCACACATTCACCCAACTCACACGACGAATGTAAATAATGTTATGTATCAACATAAACATTATTTCCCGCAAACACAATCACAAGTAGACAGTGTTTCACACCAACATTTTAATTGTGGCGGTGGACCAGGTGGACCAGGATTTGGACCAGGAGGACCAGGAGGACCGGGATTCGGACCTCGTCCAAGACCACCTTTCGGACCGTATGGCATGGGACGATAATATTCAGAGTGAAGATAACAGAGGGATGCCTCTAAGAGATTAGTTTCAAATGCAGAGTGGCACGTCGTGTTACTCTGCTAAAGTGACTAAGGCTTATTAGAGTCATCTCTTCTTTATGATGGTAAATAGTATATGATATTAAGGATTGTTGACCTGGCATATCGTGAAATATGTTACAATAGAGTGTAAAGGATTGGGGTATACTAAGCTTTAAATAGACATGTTTGCCCCGAAAGTTTACTGAAGGAGTTTTGCATTTGAGTAATGTTGCATGCATAACCGGATATAAATCCTTTGAGTTAGGAATTTTCAAGCAGGATGACAAAGCGGTTTACTACATAAAGCAAGCTCTAAAGAAAGAATTAGTATCTCTATTGAATGAAGAATTAGAATGGATACTCATTAGTGGGCAGCTTGGCGTTGAACTTTGGGGGGCAGAAGTGGTGTTTGAACTTCAAGAAGATTATCCTGATCTTAAACTGGCTATACTGACTCCTTTTTTATCTCAAGAGGAAAACTGGAACGACCAGAATAAAGAATACTATGAACTCATCCTTTCTCAAGCGGATTTTGTCGAATCAATCTCGAAAGAACCCTATAAAAGTCCTCAGCAGTTTCGAAACAAAAATCAATTATTCTTGCAAAAAAGCCAAACGTTGGTGATACTGTATGATGAAGAAAAAGAAGGATCACCTAAGTACTTCTATCAAGAAGCGAAGAAAAAGAAAGAGTCCGATCCATCTTTTGAAATTAGGGCGATTACATTCCATGATCTGCAATGGGTCGTCGAAGAAGAGCAGTGGAAGAATGAGTAGAGGATGCTTTATCACTCATTAACCATTCGGAATTATATGAGCCCCGAATAACAATTACAATTGACAAAATGATGGTTATTTGAAAAAATGATAGTGATAAATATAGAGGTGAAAATAATGATCTCAGATAAAGTGAAATTAACGGCTAAGGATATCCTTGAAAAAGAATTCAAAAGTGGAATGCGGGGATACAAGCAAGAAGACGTAGATAAATTTTTAGATTTGATTATTAAAGATTATGAAACCTTTCATCAAGAAATAGAAGATCTTCAACAAGAGAATCTGCGATTGAAGAAGCAAGTAGAGGGAGCCAGTAAGCAACGGTCCGCTGCTCCAACTCAGCAGACAGGCACAACGAATTTCGATATCCTTAAGCGCTTGTCTAATTTAGAAAAACATGTATTTGGAAACAAATTATACGACTAATATTTCCAGTTGAATTATTAGAAGAACTACAGTATAATTAGATATTGCTGATCCTTAATGGTGTTTGGGTAATCGCTGCAACTTATAGTTGTAGAGGAAAGTCCATGCTCGCACGGTGCTGAGATGCACGTAGTGTTCGTGCCTAGCCAATTCATAAGCTAGGGCAGCTCAAGCTTTGAGTTGACGGCAGGGAAAACACCTAAGTCCCTTGGGATATGGTGTGACTACCTTGAAAGTGCCACAGTGACGAAGTCCTGTTAGAAATGGCAGGAGTGGAACGAGGTAAACCCCACGAGCGAGAAACCCAAAATTAGGTAGGGGAATCCTTTCGGAGGAATTGAACGAAGAGAGGGACAAAGGAGCTTCCTTTGTAGATAGATGATTACCACCCGAGTACGAGACGATAAGTCGCTTGTAGTACAACGGAACAAAACATGGCTTACAGAACACTATTACGGGATAAGAGCAATATGGATTAAATAATGCAAGTGACTGATACATGCAGGTAATACACTGCTTCTTTGTATCAGTCCTTTTTATTTTATGGGAAACAAGACAATACTATTAAATAGAGATACTTAATAACGAGGTGACAATATGAGTACATATACATTAATAGCGACTGCAGCGATGGGGCTGGAAGCGATTGTTGCGAAAGAAGTGAAGGACCTGGGCTACGAATGTCAGGTGGAGAACGGGAAAGTCATCTTCAAAGGGGACGAAACGGCTATCGCAAGAGCCAATATGTGGCTAAGAACTGCTGATAGAATTAAGATACTCGTCGGAGACTTTAAAGCGTACTCCTTTGATGAACTATTTGAGAATACTAAGAAACTGCCGTGGGAGAATTTCCTTCCTGTAGACGCAGAATTCCCTGTGCAGGGGAAATCCGTTAAATCAAAGCTATACAGTGTACCTGATTGCCAGGCCATCGTGAAAAAAGCAATCGTTGAACGATTAGGTACAGCATACAAACGTACATCTTGGCTTGACGAAACTGGCCCCTTGTTTAAAATTGAGGTGGCGATCCATAAAGATGTGGCAAGCATCACCCTCGATACCAGTGGACAAGGTCTTCATAAAAGGGGATATCGAATCGGTCAAGGTGAAGCTCCTTTAAAGGAAACGCTGGCTGCAGCACTGATTCAACTAACGTCCTGGAATCCTGATCGTCCATTTGTGGATCCATTCTGCGGGTCAGGTACCATTCCGATCGAAGCGGCATTGATCGGTCAAAACATCGCACCTGGATTTAACCGAGAGTTCTTGTCAGAGCAATGGCCGATGATGCCTGATGATGTATGGGAAAAAACGCGTCTGGAAGCAGAAGATTTGGCTAACTACAACCAGCCCCTTGAAATATTGGGTACTGATATCGATCACCGAATGATAGAGGTGTCGAAAGAGAATGCCCTGGAGGCAGGTCTTGGAGATTTGGTGAAATTTAAACAAATGCAAGTAAGAGACTTCACTTCAGAATTGGAATATGGCATCATTGTCGGAAATCCTCCTTATGGTGAACGTTTAGGTGAACGTAAAGAGGTGGAGAAAATGTATCAAGAAATGGGAAAGGCCTTTGAAAAACTGGAAACCTGGTCGGTATACATGATGACGTCCCATGAAAATTTTGAGCAATGCTATGGAAAGCAAGCAACCAAAAAACGTAAATTGTTCAACGGGTTTATTCGAACGGATTATTATCAATATTGGGGACCTCGTCCTCCGAGAAAAGGGTAAACATTTCAAGTCCAAGAAAAAAAGATAAAGAAGGTCAGAATATCCCCTTCACTTCCTGCGTATAATAGTTCTATCATTTTTAGAGGAGTGAAAGAGGATGGACCATTCTTTCATCGATTACCAAAAAATCTATCAGGCATTACAAAGCTCTATTTCTTCCATTTCATGTGAAGAAGGAGCAGCCATTCAACCAGACTTACACGAAGCAGCGAAAAACCTGGATCAGGCTTTTCAATATGAATTGTTAAGAAAAAAGAGAATATACGACTGAGTGTATTCTAAAGGAGACTAGGGACATCCATTCAAGTGGTAGATCTACCCTTGATATGGAGCGTCTCTTTTCTTTTGTTAAGGGCATCGGAAAAGCTTTGAATGAAAGGCTCATCTTAAGAGCCACGAATAAATTGCGTTTTTATCTTTTCAATTCGTAAGAATTCTAGTAAATTAGAAATATTGTGTCACGTAGGAGGTCCCCATGAGAAGAAAATTACCATTTGAACTAACCAAGGAGCAATCCTTTTATGAAGCATTATCCGATTGGGTCGGTGATGTATTTTATGATCTATTACCTGAAAAGGGATTTGATTTAAGGGATGAACAGGTATTTATGGCCTTTCAACTTAATCAAGCCTATAAAAATAAGCAAGTCATGTATGCGGAAGCAGGTGTCGGTACGGGCAAAACCCTTGTATACCTCTTATATGCGTTATCCTATGCCAGGTATACAGGAAAACCTGCAATCATTGCATGTGCCGATGAAACACTCATTGAGCAGATTGTGAAAAAAGAGGGGGACATCCAAAAGCTTGAACATGCCCTGGATTTAGACATAGATGTTCGTTTGGCAAAGTCGAGGGAGCAATATCTTTGCATAAAGAAATTAGAAGAAAATGTTTCTCAAAATGAAGTTTATCAAGATATGTGGGAGGAATTGCCGGACTTCGTCCATGACAATTCTTCTATGAGAAGCTTCAGTCATTACGGGGATCGTAAAGAATATGCCGGGTTGTCAGATGAAGAATGGAATCATGTAGGCTGGGACTCCCTTCAGGACTGCATGTCCTGCGTCTATCGCCATCGTTGCGGCCTTACGCTTCACCGTGAACACTATCGGAATGCGGCTGACTTGATCATCTGTTCACATGATTTCTATATGGAGCATATCTGGACCAAGGACAGTAGAAAACGGGAAGGTCAGCTGCCACTTCTGCCGGAAGCAAGCTCAGTCGTCTTTGACGAAGGTCACCTATTGGAATTTGCTTCTCAAAAAGCGATGACTTACAGGATGAGGATGGAGACACTTGAAGGACTATTAGAGAAGCTGTCTTCATCGGATATGAGGGAGGAGACCCTTTATATCATTGAAGATATCATGCTCGACAATGAAAAGTGGTTCGAGCTACTCGAGAAGGACTCCAAAGGGGAGTCAGGCTCCGATAGACAATACATCATTCGTTCAGAAGCCATATTACAGCAGGGCAGGTCTATAACGGAGAAAATCGAAAACCTCTTGAATGAGCTCGTTTTTGAATCTGAAATGTACGTTATGGATGATTATCTTTTAAAGGTAGTGGAAGAATATCTGGAGCAGATCCAGTATTCGTTGAAACTGTTTTTAGATGATGAAAAAGGAATCTACTGGTTGGAAACATCAGAGGAAGAGCACACCTTTGTGGTGATGCCGAGATTAGTCGAGGAAATTCTTAGAGAACAAGTTTTTTCTCAAAATATTCCATTTATTTTTTCTTCGGCAACCCTTTCCTATAATGGAGACTTCTCTTATGTTTCTCAATCGCTTGGGATTGAGACCTATGAAAAATTTTCAGTGGAATCCCCTTATGATTACGAAGACATGATGAAAGCGTATCTTCCTTCACTGGATGCCGGAGTACATTCCAAAAATCAGTATGTATTTGACAAACTGAAGAGTAATCAAGGGAAATCGTTGGTTCTTTTCACCTCCATGGATGAAATGAATGCATTTAGGTCGTTTCAGATGCAACAGGCTGATCAGGCATGGAATGTAATCTATGAAGGGGACAGAGAGATCAGTGATACGGTAGAGCAGTTCCAGCAGGAAACGTCCACGGTCCTGTGCTCATATCACTTATGGGAAGGATTGGACGTGCCAGGGGAGTCCCTTTCACAGGTCATTATCTACTCGCTTCCATTCCCTCCAAAGGACCCTGTCTTTGATGCGAAACGAAAGCATGCCACTCATTCTATGGAAGAAGTTGATATTCCTTACATGATCCTTCGCTTGAGACAGGGAATCGGACGTCTGATTCGGACGAGTGAAGACAAGGGGAGCATCCATATTCTGATGAATGACGCGGAAACATCACATAGAGAATTGGTAGAATCAGTTTTACCCGTTGGAATTGAAGTGTTGAACGCATAGTCAATAGAAGTTAAAACCGCCTTAATGGGCGGTTTTTTTTGTGATATGATAAAATAGATTGAATGTTAAAAAAAGGGGGATTTTAAAAATGAAAGAATCAGTAATAGAGACAAAAGATCAATTTCATGATTATGTTAAAAAAATGTCTGCCTACAACGAAGCACTTGGTTTGATGTTCTGGGATTTACGGACCGGCGCTCCAAAAAATGGTGCAGAGCAGCGGTCAGAAGTCATCGGGATGCTTTCATCTGAGCTGTTTGAAATGTCCACTTCCAATGAAATGGCCGCTTACTTAGCAAAACTCTCTCCAGAAATGGATCAGTTGGATGATATGACACAAAAACTATTAGAAGAGTGTCAAAAAGAGTATGATCGCAATAAAAAAATTCCTGCATCTGAATATAGGGAATACGTCGTGTTACAGTCTAAAGCTGAAGGAATCTGGGAAGAAGCGAAAGAAAAAGCGGATTTTACCATGTTTCAGCCTTATTTAGAAAAGCTTGTATCCTTTACGAAACGCTTTATTGATTATTGGGGCTACGAAGATAACAAATATAATACGCTACTGGATATGTATGAGCCAGGTGTAACGATAGAAGTGTTAGATAAGGTATTTGGCGACCTTCGGGATCAAATTGTTCCACTTGTACATAAAATTTCTGAATCGAAAAATAAGCCACAAACCGATTTCCTTTTCAAACACTTTCCAAAGGCTAAGCAAAAGGATTTCAGCTTAAAGATCCTTGAACAAATGGGATATGATTTCAACTCTGGAAGACTGGATGAAACGGTACATCCGTTTGCGATTGGTTTAAATCCTGGTGATGTTAGGGTAACAACTAAATATGACGAGAAGGATTGGAGAACAGCCGTATTTGGAACGATTCATGAAGGTGGACATGCCCTTTATGAACAAAACATTTCAAAGGACTTGATGGGCACACCACTATGTACGGGAACGTCCATGGGAATCCATGAGTCTCAATCCCTGTTTTATGAAAATTTTGTAGGGAGAGATCATTCTTTCTGGAAGAAGAATTATTCGCTATTGAAGGATTACTCAACTGGACAGTTTGATTCTGTGGAACTGGACGATTTCTATCGGGGGATTAATGAATCCAAACCTTCGTTAATTCGAATTGAAGCAGATGAATTAACGTACGCTCTACATATCATCATCCGCTATGAAATTGAAAAAGGATTATTTAATGATGAGATTGACGTGAAGGATCTTCCTGAAATCTGGAATCAGAAATATGAAGAGTACTTAGGTATCCGTCCTTCCCATAATGGTGAAGGAGTCCTCCAGGACGTTCATTGGGCCGGTGGAAGCTTCGGTTACTTTCCGTCATACGCATTAGGATATATGTACGCGGCACAGTTTAAGCGTGCCATGTTAAACGATCTTCCTCATTATGAAGAGCTGTTGGAAGAGGGGAATCTTGCTCCCATCAGAGAATGGCTGACCAAGAACGTCCATCAGTGGGGCAAGATGAAGAAACCGCTGGAAATCATCAGGGAAGTTACCGGAGAAGGGCTTAATGCAAAGTACTTGGCCGAGTATTTAACTGAGAAGTATTCAAAGGTATATTCCTTGAATTAACGAATACAATGGAGGCAAAATCATGGAAATTAAAGTTGCATCGCTAGAGGATAAATTGCTGGTAGGAATAGGGTGGACTGGACCGTATGGAAGAGGGTCTGAGATTCCTAGACTGTTTACCAAGTTTCAACAGATGATCCCATCCATTCACCACATCAATGGAGATGAATGCATATACGCACCTTTCCATGACAGAGCGACTGATTTTACGTATTATTGTACCGTAGAGGTTGATCGTGTGGAAAAGCTTCCACCGGGGTTATTGGAACTAACTCTCCCTGCAGGCGATTATGCTCACGCTCTATATGAAGGGCTGTCAACGGAAGTCGAGCAGGCCTACTTTTCGATCTTTAACTGGATTAAGGAAAATGGGTATGAAAAAGACAACTCCAGACTGAGTGTCGAGAAATTTTTGTCTCAGGACAGGGAAATCAACGAAACGGAAGACAAAAGGAAATTAGAGTTGTTTGTTCCAATTAAAGAGAAATAGAAAAGAGGCTGCCGTTATGTGGCAGCCTCTTTTCTTTATATCATTTTGATTTTTTCGCCCCAGGGCAAGCCGCCTCCGCTTTTCTGATTGTCGAGCTCCGGCGGCTTGGGGCTCGAGGTCATAAGCCAAGTAACCCAAAAAGGCAAAGAGCGCCTTTCCGGGTTACTCGTCTTATGCTTGTCGCCCCAGGGCAAGCCGCCTCCGCTTTTCTGATTGTCGAGCTCCGGCGGCTTGGGGCTCGAGGTCATAAGCCAAGTAACCCAAAAAGGCAAAGAGCGCCTTTCCGGGTTACTCGTCTTATGCTTGTCGCCCCAGGGCAAGCCGCCTCCGCTTTTCTTTTTACCACAAACGATAGCCCTTGGATGCAGGTGGTGCATTTTGAATCATGTCGATGAATGGAACGGTGTAGGCAACAAGAATGAGAGCTGCTAAGATGGTTAACCAAATTCTCCAGTTTTCAAGGACCATTGGAGTTCTCTCGGCCGCTTCCGCTTTTTCACCTACCGGGAATTCTTCTTCTCCTTTAGGTGCGAAGAATGCCAGATTGATAAAGATATATAGAACCAGGATAATCCCGATAAAAAGAATCGTTCCCCCGATCGCTTGTGCGACTTGATATGGAATCCAAGCAAGGGCTTGCGGTGCATCCCCATAAGTCGAAAAAGAAGATCGTCTTGGGGCGCCCAGTAGGCCGACAGCATGCATGGCACCTGACATAATACCCATTCCTACAGACCAAACAATGGCTTGCACGATCGCCAGTTTGTTCATTGCTTTCGTTAAGACGCGTCCCGTTAAATGAGGTACGAGCCAATAGGCAATACCGAAAAACGTTAACACAACGGAAGTTGCCAAAGTTAAGTGGAAGTGGCCCGTAACCCAAATGGTATTATGAACAACCTGGTTCATTTGGTTAGATGCATTGATTAATCCACCTGCTCCCGCAGGGATAAAGGCCACCATGCCGATAAAGGGTACGGTAAAGCGTGCATCTCCCCATGGTAACTTCTTAAACCATCCAAACAATCCGGTAGCTCCTTTGGATCTGCCGTACATTTCAAAGGTAGCGAAAAGAGAAAATGCAGTCATCAAGGAAGGTATGACAACCATAAAGGTAAGAACAACCTGTAGAAACTTCCAATATGCGTCAATTCCAGGTTCCACTAATTGGTGATGAAAACCTACCGGGATAGAGAATAGAAGGAACAAAATAAATGAAAGTCTGGCTAACGAATCTGAAAATATTTTTCCGCCAATGATTTTTGGAATAATGACATACCATGCCATATAGGCAGGCAGCAGCCAAAAATATACAAGGGGATGACCGAAATACCAGAATAATGTTCTGCTTACGAGCACATCTACTCGATCAACGAGGCCAAGAGACCAAGGAAGGAGCTGGAATAAAACCGTTCCTGCCACACCAATGGTGGCGACAATCCATAAGACGGTATTGATGATGGCCATAAACGTTAACAGAGGGCTTGGTAGTCCAGGGTTTTCTTTTCGCCAGCTTACATATTTGATGATCATGCCGGCCCCGCCTAACCAGCTTCCAACAACGACGAAAGTCAAACCTAAGTAAAATATCCAGTGTGCCTGCAGGGGAGCATAGAAAGTATAAAGTACAGTTGCTTCATTTAATAGAATCATAACAGCGGCCATGATTGTACCAAGAAGCATGACCCAGAATCCTAACCAGCCAAACAAACGCGATTTTCCAGAATAGGTACCGGAAGTTCGGGAAATGGCAGCATGCTGGAATCCAAGGATAAAGAAAGTGGTTAATACCAATCCCAATAATACGCCGTGAACCGTTAAGACCTGGTAATAGCCAATCCCTGCAGGCAAAATGAATTTGCCTGACCTTACCAACGCTTGTAATAATCCAGCCAATCCACCTAGAGCCAAGGCAATAAAGCCAACATAAATATGTGCCATCGCCAAAGTAGCATCTTTTTTCTCAATTCTCACAAATCGTTTCATTTTAGTCCACCACCTTGATCATAGATTTCATTGTGTGGTGACCTACCCCACAATATTCATTACATACAACGAGAAATTCTCCTGTTTTATCAAGGGTTGTTGTATATTCACTAACAAATCCAGGTTCAAGCATCATATTAATGTTTGTTCCTGCCACTTCAAATCCGTGAACAACATCTTTTGTTGTGGCGATGATTTTAAGTGTAGATCCTTTAGGTATTTCAATTTCCCCGGGCGTGTAGAGAAATGCTGATGCGACAAACACTAACTCGTAATCCCAATCCTTCCCTTCTACCTTCTTTAATCCCGGCTCGTTAAAGGGCGAGGTTTTATCCACTTGCTCGGGATTGACGTATGCTTTCGCGCTTGGAGGTTGATGTCCTTGATGAAAAGCACTGATTCCTAAAATAACTAAAAATAAGATAAGAGACCCTGTTCCTAACGTTAACCACCATTTTTCATAGCGATGCATGTGCATGTTAACCACTCCTTCAGAATTAAAAACGATTTAAAAATAGTAAGAATACTCCTAGCCAAGTAAGGACTAAAAAACCACCTAGGAACAGAACCGAAGTAAAAGTTCCTTTTAATGAAGTTGACTCTTCGACCTTAACCTCGGTTTTTTGATGTAATTCCGGTTTCGCCATTTATCTCATTCCTTCCATTCATTGGATGATTGATTTTGTTATCACTATCATAAAGGTGTAAACCCTTATGAATCTGTGATAAATGTCACAGGTTACGTGAAAAATTGTGAAATAAATGTGAAGTCAGAAATAAATATGTCTTTCAATCGGTTCATTTGTCGGAACGACATGCATAGAGTATAGGAATGAAAATAAAGAGGGAGGAGGATACTTCGTGGAAAAATTTTATTGTAAGCATTGCTGTCAGATCTTTTCCGAGAAAACGGTTTGTCCTCAGTGTCAACTTCATGTAGATTCGAAAATCCACATTCATGTCCAGAACCAGGGGGACAAGAAGAAAACTCGTTAAAGCGTAAACCTTTTAGCAGTCAACATGACTGTGTTAATATATAGAAGATTCAAATAATGGGTAGGGTGGTGTGAAGATGTATTTACCTTCATTTTCATTAAAAGATAAACTGGCTGTTGTCTCTGGTGCCGGTCGTGGAATTGGACGAGCTCTCAGTATAGGTTTAGCAGAATCAGGAGCCGATGTTGTCCTGCTATCAAGGACGAGGGGCGATCTGGAAGAAACGGCCAGTGAAATTGAAAAGCTGGGAAGAAGGGCTTATATAATCCCGACGGATGTGACATCACGGGAAGAGATTCAAAAAGCGATTGCTTACATAGAAGATCAAAAACGTTCCATTGATATTTTAATTAATAATGCAGGAATGAATATTCGTTCCAGCGCCCTTGAGGTTACGGATGAAGAATGGCAAACGATCATGGATACAAATTTGAAATCTGCTTTTATGATGAGTCAGGAAGCAGGTAAACATATGAAGGAGAAGAATCAGGGGAAAATCATTAACATAGCGTCTGTAGCTGGACATGTTGCTTTACGTACAGGGGTTGTGTACGCTTCAACGAAAGCAGCCATGATTCAAATGACGAAGGTATTAGCCATGGAATGGGGAAAATACAATATTAATGTGAATAGTATCGGACCTTGGTATTTTAAAACGCCACTAACAAAAGAGCTATTGCAAAACGAAGAATATGTAAACGATATTTTGGCCGTAACACCCCTAAAGAGAATCGGTGAACTGGAGGAACTTGTAGGCCCTGCTGTTTTCCTTTCCTCGGATGCTTCGAATTATGTTACAGGCCAAACCCTTTTTGTGGACGGTGGAATGACGATTCAAGGTTTTTGAACTTCCGTACAACAAAGAGCTAACTTATTGGGGGTTAGCTCTTTGTATATGGTAAAGTGATTATCGAATCACAATAATCACCAATGGTATTCTTTTCGAACGAAGGCATATTCAGATGGAATTGAAGGACTATACATAATCTTGAATACATGTTTTGTGATTTTTTGGAAATGCTACCCTTACATGGAAGTGTAAGGAGTGTACGTATATGCCGAAAATTGTCTCAGTTGAAACCGAGATTCCCCCTGTGAAGATTACACAAAAAGAAGCGGCAGAATTTGCGAAACAATTGTTTTCGACAAGCTTTAAGAATATCGGACGTCTTCTCACCGTGTTTGAAAATGGTGAAATAGACAGTCGTTATTTCGTAAAAGATCTCGAATGGTTTTCTAGGGAGCATACCTTTCAAGAAAAAAATGATGAATTCATTCACCACGCAGTTGAATTAGGCAGCAAGGCTGTTAAGAAAATCCTATCCAATCATCAGATTACACTGGAGGACATTGATGCGATTTTTACGATTTCAACATCTGGCCTCGCAACACCAAGTCTAGAAGCGAGAATTATGAATCTTCTGCCATTCTCTTCTCATGTTAAACGAATTCCGATTTGGGGATTGGGATGTGCAGGGGGGGCAAGCGGGCTGTCACGGGCCTATGAGTACTGTTTAGCTTTTCCGAAAGCAAATGTTCTCGTCCTTTCCATTGAACTTTGTTCACTCACCTTTCAGCATGGGGATCGCTCAAAGAGCAATTTAATTGGAACGTCTCTTTTTGCGGATGGCGTTGCGTGTGCTGTTGTATGTGGTGATGAAAGCCCATTACTTGAAGGGATTTCCCACCCATTGCCATCCATTTTCGCCACTCAATCGACTCTCTTAGAGGATTCACTGGATGTAATGGGGTGGGAGGTAAAGAATAACGGTTTATATGTAGTGTTTTCAAAAGATATTCCCACACTGGTGAAGAATTGGCTCAGGCCGAATGTTGAGGGATTTATCAATGCAAATGATATCAGCCTTGAAGATATTAAGCATTTTGTGGCACATCCAGGAGGTAAGAAGGTCATTGAAGCCTATCAGGAAGCTTTAGGAATGGATGAAAGCATGACATCTGAATCAATGAAGGTCTTGAAAAACTATGGGAATATGTCATCTGTAACCATCTTGTATGTGCTGAAGGAATTTATGAATAAAGGCTGTGAGCGTGGAGATATAGGCTTGGGTACCGCTTTAGGGCCGGGGTTTAGTTCGGAACTGCTTTTGATGAGGTGGGAATGATGCTCTATTTCATTCTGTTTTTTTTCGTACTGATGATTCAGAGGCTTGTGGAGCTATTCATTGCCAAGTCAAATGAGAAGTGGATGAAGGAACAGGGGGCAAAAGAATATGGACAGGCTCATTATAAAATGATGGTGGCTATCCATATCGCATTCTTTGTTTCGTTGTTAATTGAAGGAGGGATCTTTCATACAGGGGTTAACCCCTATTGGCCAATCCTGTTGGCTGGCTTCATTCTCACTCAGCTCGGGAGAATTTGGGTGATTTCTTCACTGGGGAAGTATTGGAATACAAAAATCATCGTGCTTCCGAAAGCTGAAGTGGTTGCGAAAGGTCCTTATAAATATTTGAAGCATCCTAACTACCTTATTGTGACATTAGAGTTCTTGATTGTTCCATTACTCTTTAATGCCTATTGGACCCTGTTTGTCTTTGCATTATTAAATCAATTCATTCTCTCTATTCGCATTCCGCTTGAGGAACATGCACTTCGTGATGAAACGAATTATGAAAGGATTCACCTTCATACAAAGGGCTGGATCCCCATAATCAAGAAAGAAAAATAATTTTCTTATTGAAAATGATTATCGTTTTTGTTAAGATTCTAATTGAAGATGATAATTATTCTCAATTTTCTTAACAAAAGGGTGGGGACAAATATGGTATGGTTTCTGATATTGTTTACTGTATTAGCGTATAGCTTCATGATGAAGCATGTTTTATCAAATGTAATGAAGGATTCAGCACAAGAGAAGAAAGTACCATCATACCAGACAAACTCAAAATCTTTTGTTCATTCAAACCTGATCGCAACTGACACAACACGATAAATACATAGTCCCCTTCTTCGGAAGAGGGCTTTTTATTTTGTCTTTTGCCTCTTTTGAAATCCCTGCATATACTAATACCGTTCTCAAATACCCCATGTTGATATGATTTCATAGAGAAATTGAGCTAAATACGATAAAATAAAAACGTTATCATTTTTCTGAAAACAGAAAGGAACTAGTTCAATGAGTCAGATAGAGCATAAAAGTACACAATTACATAATACATTGCAACAACTTACAGCCTACCACGATACTTTCCGTCACAACGGAGACGTAGAGCGGGCCGCAAAGGTAGAAAGATTAGCAGAGAAATTATACAACGATGAACTGATTTTAGCCTTCTGCGGCCACTTTTCGGCTGGAAAGTCTACAATGATTAATCACTTAATGGGGGAAGAAATCCTCCCGTCCAGTCCAATCCCAACCAGTGCGAATCTAGTAAAGGTTCACCATGCATCTACGGATTTTGCGAAAATTCATTATCATGATTCCCAGCCGTTATACTTCAAGGCGCCATATGAGTTCTCCACCATTAAGGACTTTTGTAAAAACGGTGAGGAAGTATACTCTGTAGAAATAGGGCGTAGCAAGAGTGAGATGCCAGAGGGTGTATCGGTTTTAGACACGCCTGGCGTAGACAGTACGGATGATGCCCACAGACTATCAACTGAATCCGCCATTCATCTCGCTGACGCCGTTTTTTACGTAATGGATTATAACCATGTTCAATCTCAGGTGAACTTTGAGTTCACAAAGGAAATGATCCGTCATGGAGTCAAGCTGTATCTCATTGTAAATCAGATTGATAAACACCAGGAAGAAGAATTAACATTCAGCGACTTTAAAGAAAGTGTTGAGAACTCGTTTGCTTCTTGGGGTGTTGTACCCAATGGAACGTTTTTTACAAGTCTAAAAGCTCCGCATCATCCTCATAATGATCTTGAAAAATTAGAGTCATTAATTGAAGAGCAGGTGAAACAGAAAAGTGAACTGATAGAGGACTCTGCAGAATCGGCTATTTCTCAATTACGATCTGAGCATGAGAAGTGGTATGAGGAAGAGCTTGAGAAAATCGAGGAAACAGGGAGAGACCTACTGACAGAGGAGGAGTGGAATAACAAAGACGCTCTTCTTCAAACTGAAAGAAGATTGATTGAAACTTTAGCAAAAAATAACGTAAAAGCGATTAAAGAACATTTTGAGGCAGAAAGAAGAGAAGTCCTTAAAAATGCGTATTTAATGCCGTTTGAAACGAGAGAATTAGCGAAAGATTTTCTGGAAAGCAGACAACCAGACTTTAAGGTAGGTTTTTTATTTTCAAAACAAAAGACAGAAGATGAAAAAGCGATCAGAATTCAGAAGTTTAAAGACGATGTAAATACCCGCATCGAATCTCAATTAGAATGGCATCTGAAGACACTGGGAAAAAACATGGTGAAAGAATACAGTCCTTCATCAGATCAACGAATGAAGTGGGATCAATTATCTCTGGAAGTGGATGAACCATTTCTTATTGATCTAATTAAATCAGGTGCGGGCATAACGAGTGATTACGTTCTACAATACTGTGATGATCTTTCTGAGGAAATAAAGGGGAAAGCCAGAAACTATACAAATGATTTGTTTGGAGACACTTTGAATGAAATTGAAAGCGCGTCTCGAGAAGAGAATTCAGTTTTAGAAGCTGAGCTTAATGAACTCCAAAAGAAAACGGGAGTCATTTATCAGTGGAACACATTATATGAAGAAAAGACCACTCAACTGCGAAAATTAATGAGTATTGAAATCGATCAAATACAGGCAGATTCTATTCTCCAACAATGGATTGTGAATTGGAAGGCAAGGTCGGAAGAGTATATTCTTGCAACTGACATGGAGTTGGATCAAAAAGAGACAATACGACGAACCAGGGAAAAGATTGTGACGGAGCCACGACAAGAACAACAAGCTTCTATAGGAGGGGTTATCGAACGTTTAGATACGATGACCCATGTATTCAGGAAATACAATGGGTTTTCCAAGACAGCGGATCTATTAGAAGGAAAGAAAGAGCGCCTTTCCAATCAATCCTTCACGATTGCATTATTCGGTGCTTTTAGTGCGGGGAAATCATCATTTGCCAATGCACTATTAGGGAAGAAAATACTTCCTGTGAGCCCAAATCCGACAACTGCTTCGATCAATCGAATCAATCCGGTATCAGAAAGCGGTGAGCATGAGACTGCCCATGTACAAATCAAAACCTACGACCAACTATTTCAAGACATCGTTCATTCTCTTTCCTTTTTCAATCGCAGTGTCTCAACCCTCGATGAAGCAATGGTGATTGTACCTGCTTTAACGAGTGAAGGCAGTGGTAAGGAGAATGTACACCTTTCATTCCTGCAGGCTTTTTATAATGGTTATCCTGCCTTTAAAGAAAGTCTTGGAAAGACAAAAAAGGCCAATCTTGAAGAGTATAGAGGATTTGTAGCGGATGAATCTCAAGCTTGTTTTGTTGAGTCAATCGATCTCTATTTCGATTGTGATATTACAAGGCTGGGAATCACACTCGTCGATACACCAGGAGCAGATTCAATAAACGCAAGACATACAGGAGTAGCATTTGAATATATCAAAAATGCCGATGCGATACTATTTGTGACCTATTACAATCATGCATTTGCCAAGGCAGACCGGGAGTTCCTTATTCAATTGGGGCGAGTGAAGGATACATTTGAATTAGATAAAATGTTCTTTGTCGTAAACGCCATCGATCTTGCAAGTGATGAAGAAGAAAAGAATGAAGTGATTGACTATGTGGAAGCGCAGCTGATTCAATATGGCATTCGTTTTCCGAGGATCTTTGGAGTGTCTTCTCTCCAAGCTCTCAAGGAATCAGGTTCCCACAAGTCAGGAATGGACCTATTTAAGAAGGAATTCCAAACATTTATACAGAATGAATTAGTGAGCATGAGTATTGAGTCCGCTCTTAGTGAGTGGGATAGGGGATTGCAACGGTTTAAACAATATATTCATACGGCGTCAAGTGATAAAGCGTATAAGCAAGTACGCAAACAGGAGCTGAACGACGCGAAGGTAAAGGTTCGCTCACTAATCGATGCTGTATCTGTCCAGCCCCTGGAAATCGAAATGCAGCAAGAATCGAAGGAGCTTGTCTATTATGTAAAACAAAGGGTGTTCTTCCGGGTATCCGACTTTTATAAAGAAGCCTTTCATTCAGGATTATTTCTGCAATACTCCAACCAGTCCCTAGCGATAAGAGAAGGGTTAAAGGAATTTCTATCGAGTATCGGATTTGATTTGGCTCAGGAAATGAGGGCCACTTCTCTTCGCATCCAGCAGTTCATTCATAAACAACTCAATGAACAATCGATCGCCCTTGAAGAATTGATTGAACAGGTGGAGAAAGAACTAGTATTATCTCCACAAGATTACAAAAACGAAAGCACCATTGAATTTGAGAACGCATTTAAACAAATAGAGCTGCGACTATTCGAAGAAGCCTTTTCTTCATTTAAAAATCCAAAGCATTTCTTTGAAAAAGGCGGGAAAAAAATTGTTCAGGAAAAATTGGAAGCACTACTACAAAAACCTGCAGATAGCTATTTAGAACATGAACAGTTACGCCTGGAATCATGGGGTGCTTCGTATTTAGAAAGAGAATTCGACATGCTGAAAAAAGAAATGTTGACCCAGGTGATGGAGCAGATCAATTCCAATTTAGACGCTTTAGAGACAGTTCAGGACCTCCACAAACTAAAACAGGATTTGGAGCGTCTCGATCACATTCAAGCTTAAAGAAGAGAAGGAGGAGAATCGTGGCGAATCCTTATCATTGCTGTGCTACATGTATTCACATTCGAGGAGTTAAAACTGATAAGAAGACCTCCTATTTTTGTTCCCGACTAGGCTATGAAACCAAAACCATTTATCAATTCTCTTGTTGGGAACCGAAAGAGGAAGTACTGACATTAATGAAGAAGAGGGGGATGATATCATGAAGGCAATCGTCAATACTGATTGGTTAAGAGAGCATATTCATGAAGAGAATCTAAGAGTCATTGATAGTCGTTTTTCTCTTGGAAACCCGTCAGAGGGGAGGGAGCGCTACAAAGAGAGTCATATTCCGGGAGCCGTATTTTTCGATTTGGAAAAGGATTTATCAGGATACGTGAAAAAGCATGGAGGGCGTCATCCTCTCCCGAATATGAAGAACTTTTTGCGCAAGGTCGAGGACTCCGGTATTGACAACGATACAACCGTTGTCATTTATGATGAAAAAGAAGGTGCCTTTTCTGGCCGATGCTGGTGGTTGTTCCAATACATCGGACACGAGAAGGTGTATATCTTAAATGGTGGATTTGCTGCTTGGAAAGAGGCTGGAGGGAAAACAGAATCAACCTCACCTGTGTATCCCCCAAAAAGTTATCGGCCAAGCTTTAATGAAGACATTGTAGCTTCTCTAGATGAGGTGAGGAGTATTGCAAGTGGGGATCAGAACATCCCTTTAATTGATTCACGGAGTAGAGAGAGATATTTGGGGCATGAAGAACCTATAGACCGCATTCCAGGTCATATTCCACGGGCCATCAACCTCCCCTGGACAGATGGTGTGAAGGGTGGTTATTTTATTCAAGGAGAAGAGCAGAATGAACGATTCTCTCACCTAAATAAAGCGGAGCAGGTAATTGTCTATTGCGGTTCCGGTGTAACGGCGACTCCGAATTTCATTGCTCTTAAAGAAGCTGGGTTTCATCATGTGAAGCTTTATGTTGGAAGCTACAGTGATTGGGTTTCCTATGAGGATCACAAGGTAGATAAGGAATAAAAGGGATAGCTAATTGGAAAAGGTTCATCACATTTCCAATTAGCTATTTATTTGTATATGTTATACTTTATAAATAAAGTGGCTAAATCGAGAATGAACGATGAGGAGTGTACGATTTGAATAATAAGAATGAGCATTTATTACTTATAGATGGAATGGCACTATTATTTCGATCTTTTTTTGCAACGGCCGTAACGGGTCAATTTATGATGAACTCAAGAGGACTTCCTACTAATGGAGTTCAGGGATTTATGAAGCACTTATTAATGGCAGCGGATCATGTGAAGCCATCACATATCATTGTCTGCTGGGATATGGGGAGCCAGACATTTCGTAATGAAGTATTCAATGATTATAAATCCAATCGAAATGCACCACCCGTTGAACTGATTCCGCAATTTGATCTTGCAAAAGAGGTGGCAGAAGGTTTTAATCTTTCAAATGTAGGGGTAGTAGGGTATGAAGCAGATGATTGCATCGGTACTCTTGCCAAAATTCATCAAACCGAGCGCAAAGTATCCGTTCTCAGTGGTGACCAGGATCTCCTGCAGCTTTTGGATGACAATATCGATATTATGCTTCTGAAAAAAGGCTTTGGTAACTATCAAACCTATACGAAAGAGATTTTTGTGGAAGAAAGAGGAATTACTCCTCAACAGTTTATTGATGTGAAAGCATTAATGGGTGATACAAGCGATGGGTATCCAGGAGTTAAAGGAATCGGCGAGAAAACAGCTTTAAAGTTGATTCAACAATATAAGGATATTGCAGGTATTCTCGACAACTTGCACGAGTTAACCCCATCTCAACGAAAGAAGATTGAAGTCGATCTGGACATGCTTCATGTTTCAAGAAAGTTAGCCGAGATTCACTGCGAGGTGCCACTATCTGTTTCGGTAGAGGAAGCTCGTTGGAATAACGTAGCTCATGAAACACTCTCCCTTGTGGATGACTTAGAGTTGAAAGTGCTTAGAAGATATCTAGTAGGCTCTAATGTGATGGTTGCCTCAAGTTAACCTTTATTAGGAGTGTCAGGGATCGTTTTTAACCCTGACACTTTTTTAATGATGAAATGCTACTTCTTATTCGCTTTTTTAGCAGCATTTTCTAACTTGCTCTTCGGCTCCATGGCAAATTCAGCATCCTGGGAAATCCCTTGTGGATTCACACTATTAGCACTTTTACCTTTGTTTTTGTTGTTTCCTTTTGTCATGTCAAAACCCCTCCTTTAATGTGGTCATTATTATTTTGGCTATGTTCATTACAAATATCCCATGTGTAGAGAATTTTAGGACAAACTAGAGACAGGGAGGTGTAAGGGTGAATAAAGGGATAGTAACAGCGCTTATTAGTATAGCCCTCGCACAGGGGCTGAAGATTCCTCTGCATTTTTTGAAGAAGAAGGAATGGAAACCTGAGCTGTTTTTCCAGACAGGGGGAATGCCAAGTTCCCATAGTGCAGGGGTTTCCTCTTTAACAACATTCATTGCCTTAAAGAGGGGAGTCAGAACCATTGATTTTGCTCTTTCATTTATCTTTGGTCTCATCGTGATGTACGATGCCCAAGGAATTCGACGACAAACAGGTGAACTGACACTTAAAGTAAACAGTTTGGATGAGCTCGTTAGAAAAGCTCATGAAAAAGAAACGGTGGAATTCGAAGAGAAAAAGCCAAAAAGACTGAAAGAAATGCTGGGACATCAGCCTCAAGAAGTCGTTGGCGGTGCGTTACTCGGCTCATTTATGGGCTACATTGCCTTCTTGTTTTCGAAAAAGGATAGGCAAAAGAAAAAATTTTCTGTAAGATAAGAGATGACAAAGTGGCGATAAGGTGAGGAGAAACGTGAAAAAGACAACAGAAGAATTTCTCATAGATCTTGAAAACAAAGGCTTCAAATTTCAGGAAGACGCAATTGGCTTCATCTATTTCGGAAAAAAATATACAGATGCCCCGGATGAATTGGTCAATAGCGCCATTGAAATCACATTAAAAGCCCAAAAGCAATTCGATAGCAGTTTTTACATGTCCATATTAGAGAGACTCCATTCCCAACAAATCGCATCCCGAAAAGAAGCACTGAGGTGGATGGAGAAACAGGGCTTGGCATAGAAAAGAGACACGGGACCACCAAAAAGGATTGTTTCCTTTTTGGTGGTCTTTCCTAATACTCACCCCATAAAAAAAATAGGAGAGCCGGCAATCGGCCTCCTATTTCACTTCAACTGAATGATTTTTGTTCATTTTTTTTAACATCCATGCGAAGATTGGCAGCTCAGAAAAGAGCATCCCAATAACGATCAATCCGCTTCCTGCAATAGCCAGGGACCCCAATCGTTCTCCGATCCACAAATAGGAACAGATGGCGGCAAAAACAGGCTCCAAGGTGAATATGATCGCCACTCTTGAAGGCGTCGTATATCTTTGAGCATAGGTTTGAGTGATAAATGCCAATAAGGTAGCTAATAAAGAAGTAATCAGTAAAGCGGTGATCACTTCCTTATTGCCCAAAACGCCATTCAGCAGTAAAACCTTTGGGTCTTCAAACATAAATGCACACCCCATGGAGAGGATTCCCACCGTGCATAATTGCACCGTGGTTAAAAGCAGAAGGGAGGCTTTTTGGGTAAAAAAGTCTGTGTAAATAATATGCAGGGCAAATCCAAAAGCACAAATGAATACGTAGGCATCACCAATGTTAAATGCCTGGGAGTGACCAGCCATAAGCAGGTACAGCCCTATGGCGGCCAAGATAGATCCTGTAATAGCTCCTTTAGAAGGAGATCTTTTAAAGAAGATAAATAAAAAGAGTGGAACAATCACCACACTTAACCCTGTAACAAACCCGGCTTTAGAGGGGGTTGTGAAAACCAGGCCCAGTGTTTGAAAGGCATATCCGATAAACAAAAAAGCTCCTAAAATGATACCGTACAAAATGGATCGCTTAACAAGCGGAGTTTTTTTGATAAACAGGACCATAGTCAAAGGGATAGCGGCCATTAGAAAACGAATCCCATTAAACATGAATGGGGGAAGGAATTCAATGGCCGATTGAACAACCACGAAGGTAGACCCCCATATAAAAGCAACACCGATCAAGGCGATATCAGCAATCCGAGCCAAACGAATCCTCCTCTAGTTCAGATGAATGGCTTTTCGGGCCAGCTCATCTGCAGCTTTATTTTCTTTACTGGGTATCCACTTTACGAAGAATAGCTCTATTTGCTTCGTCATGCCCAATATATCATGTAGCAACTGTTTATATTGAGTATTCCGAACAAACTCTTTCTCAATCGCATGAACGACTGCTTGAGAATCACTCTTCAGCCACACCGTATCAGCCTGTTTTTCTAAACAGATCTCTAGAGCTTTCTTGCATGCAATGAATTCTGCTTCATGATTATCCATGACTCCTAAAGGGATGGAGTGTTTTTCCACTTTCCCGTTGTTTTTAATAACTATTCCGGCTCCGCTTGGCCCAGGGTTACCAGCGCTTGCTCCATCAATATTCACTTCGATCATATGCGTTCACCTCAAAGTACATCTTTAGATTAATATTATAGTAGCATATAAAAGAGACCGTAGGGAGAACGAATTCTTAATTCATACCTCCAATAAAATAGCCGGGGGAAAACCAGTACACCCGGATTCAAATTACTATTACACATCTTTAGGAAATCGTTTTGCCAAATAACCAAATGGGGTATCAATAATGGATATGATCCATTTGAGGAGATAGGTAGTAATGAATATTTCAAACCAGACATCCACCGGATATTCTCCCAGAAAAGCGATACTTGTGAATACAAGAGTATCCAGAAGCTGACTCACCATTGTACTTCCGTTATTACGAATCCAAAACTGTGAATCTGAAGGGAACTTCCGCTTTAAATACGTAAAGATATACACGTCTGTTAATTGACTCACGAGGTAAGCGACTAAGCTTCCAAGAGCAATTCTTGGAATGATTCCAAAGATCGTAGCGAGAGATTCCTGTGCGAAATCTTCAGGATGTGGTTGAAATACTAATACGAGTTGCATAATAATAGTCATAACAATTAAAGTGAAGAACCCTAGCCACACCGCTTTCTGGGCTTCTTTTTTTCCGTATTTTTCGTTAAGGATGTCCGTTACTAAAAATGCCGTTCCGTACATGGCATTCCCTAAAGTAGCAGTCAAACCGAAAATTTCAATCGTTTTAACGACCTGTAAGTTAGCGAGTATCGTGGATATCCCTATCCATACAAACAGTCCGGTTCGTCCAAACATTCTATACATAATCAATAGTAAAGAGAATGTAATGAAAACGAAGATTAATCCAAACCATATATTAAACATATAAAGTCCTCCTAATGAACATGTGTAAATGAAACAATAGTCCTCATTATACAAATAAACGCAGAAATGAACAATCATATGAAAAAAAAGGAGCGTATGATTATGGAAATGAAACTTAAATTTAAATATGTAAGTAAAACAGCGTCAAATATATGGTTTGAATCAAACTACTTTCCAAGAAAAGAAACATTGATTCATATCGATGATTTGATGAAAACCGGTAGAGTCCATGAACTTGAAATCATAGATGAAATGGGGAATTCGTGGTCAAGAAAGGAATTTATCAAACTGAATCAGGAATTGGAAAAGGAACCAGAAAACATCGTTGTGTATTTCGACGGTGGGTTTGATAAGGAATCCCTCATTGCAGGTGCAGGGATAGTCATCTATTACGATAAAGGTGGGGAATCATTTAGAATTAGAAAAAATGAACTTCTCGAGGAAATGGAAAATAATAATGAAGCTGAATACGCAGCCTTACATATCGCCCTCGGATTACTAGATGAAATCGGCGTGAAAAGCGCACCTTGTACGATTTATGGAGATTCCCAGGTAGTTATAAAACAGTTGGAAGGGGAGTGGCCTTGTTATGAAGAGGGCTTGAGTCGGTGGCTCGATCGTATTGAAGCCCTGATCAAAAAGCTTCGATTGAAAATCACTTGGGTCGTGCTGAACAGAAAAGATAATAAAGAAGCGGATAAGTTGGCCAATCAAGCCTTACAAGGGACAAAGGTACACAGCAACAAACGAATAGAATAATATCGTTCCCTATTATATACTCTATAAATAATAATACACTGTAAGTCCTTGAACAAGCTTAGGAGTGATCACATGAATCGAAAAGAAGTGGTGGATAAAGTGGATGAGCTCATAGACACCTACTGTAGCGACTGCTTACTTAAAGCGCACTTTCGTAAAGAGTATGGTAAAACCTATGCTCATCGTTTTTGTATAGAAAAATGCACCATAGGAGAACAAATTCGAAATTACGGACAAAAATTAAATTGAAAAATAAAGGGCAGCAATTCTTAGGTTCACCTAAGAATTGCTGCCCTTTGGTATGCTATATTGTTCGAACGATTATAATTTAACTACGTTTGCTGCTTGAGGTCCACGATTTCCTTCAACAACGTCAAAAGAAACTTCTTGACCTTCTTCTAATGATTTGAATCCTTCACCTTGAATCGCTGAGAAGTGAACGAATACATCGTCTCCACCTTCAACTTCGATGAATCCAAATCCTTTTTCATTATTGAACCATTTCACTTTACCATTTTGCATTTTCGAATCCTCCTAAATCGTTCAAGCACGTGTGTGCCTCTGAAAAATATTTTTCACGAAATGATTGACTCTCATACGTTGGAAATAAGCATAAAAATCGTACACTTCAATGATGACTTTACTATACAATATGACGATTTTCGAGTCAACATTCCCTCCTATTTTTAGGGTGATTAAAGAATTTGGTTAATATGTATTGACAATTATTGAGTAAGGAAATAAAATTTGCACTAAGGAAACTTTTATTGCACTAAGGAAACTTTTGTAGTCTTATAAAAAAGAAATTACTTGTGTAAAAAAAAGTGAACATATATAAGTTTCTTGAATAAGGTAGATGTAGTAGATATCAAAAAACATATGGGTAGAGAGGAGATCAAACATGAAAATAAGATTAATGGCTCTTGTCGGGATGATCATTATTTTAGCGGCAGGACTTATCCTATCAGGCTGTGGAGCAACTACCACTGGGACTAAAAACGATAAAATAGTCGTTACGACAACAATAGGGCAAATAGGGGATGCGGTTAAAAATATTGGAGGAGAGCATGTAGAGGTTCAAAGTTTAATGGGACCTGGTGTAGATCCTCACCTTTACAAAGCTAAACAGTCGGATATTGGTAAGCTTCAGGAAGCAGATATTATTTTCTATAGCGGTCTCCATTTAGAAGGGAAAATGCTTGAGATCTTCGAAAAAATGAACAATGAAAAACCGACTTATGCAATCGCTGATAGTATACCTAAAGATAAACTGCGTAAAGATCAGGCAGATAATACGGCGACAGACCCACATGTGTGGTTCGATATTGATTTATGGAAAATTGCATTGGAGCAAGTGCGGGACGGATTGATTGAGAAAGATCCTGAAAACAAAGAAGACTACATTCGAAATACTGAAAAATACTTTGCGGAATTAGATGAACTGAAAGCATATGCTTCGGAAGAAATGTCTAAGATTCCAGAAGAACAAAGAGTCCTTGTAACAGCTCACGATGCATTTAATTACTTCGGAGCAAAATACGATCTTCAAGTTATGGGATTACAAGGTCTGAGTACAGATGCTGAATATGGTTTAGCAGACGTGCAGTCTCTTGTCAATACATTGGTAGACAGAAACATAAAAGCTGTGTTTGTAGAATCAAGTATCTCTGAAAAATCGATCAACGCTGTTATAGCAGGGGCACAAGATAAAGGCCATGAAGTCGAAAAAGGCGGGGAATTATTCTCAGATGCTATGGGGAAAGAAGGAACAGAAGAAGGAACGTACATCGGTATGTATAAGCATAACGTTGATACAATTGTAGAGGGACTAAAGTAAGTCTAAGGAGGCGATACCATGAATTCAGTTGATATTAAGGGGTTAACCGTTGCGTATCATAGAAAACCGGTTTTAATGGACGTAGAGTTTTCTGTTCCGAAGGGGAGGTTAATCGGAATAGTCGGCCCTAATGGTGCAGGAAAATCCACATTAATTAAAGCCATTCTGGGTTTGATTCCCCGCTCGTCAGGTGATATCAAAATCTTTGAAAAAGCTTATTCCCCTAAGAGCAAATTAGTTGGATATGTCCCTCAGCGTGGATCTGTCGATTGGGATTTCCCTACAAATGCTCTGGATGTCGTATTAATGGGGAGATATGGTCATTTAGGATGGTTTAAGAGACCATCAAAAAAAGATGTTCAATTTGCAATGGAGTGTCTCGATAAAGTAGGTATGACTCAATTTGCATCAAGACAAATAAGTCAGCTATCAGGGGGACAGCAGCAAAGGGTTTTTCTTGCCAGGGCATTGGCTCAGGAAGCGGAAGTCTATTTCATGGATGAACCTTTCGTTGGTGTGGACGCTGCAACGGAAAAAGCGATCATATCTTTATTGAACGAATTAAAGGAACAAGGCAAGACCGTGTTGGTTGTCCATCATGATTTACAAACTGTTACAGAGTACTTTGATTGGACGTTGTTACTGAATAGAAAAACGATCGCATACGGTCCAACGAAAGATGTATTCAGCGTAGAGAATTTACAACTAACCTATGGAGGGAAATTATCTTTCCTGGAAAAGGATCAAATGTTAATTCATCCATAGAAAGAGGTGAATAAGATGAATCATTTATGGCAATCGATTTTAACGGACGGAAATACACAATGGGTATTATTGAGTACCTTATTACTGGGAATTGCAAGCGGAGTTTTAGGCAGCTTTGCTCTACTTAGGAAACAAAGCTTAATTGGGGATGCGGTCGCACATGCAGCATTGCCGGGAATCTGTTTTGCATTTATGTTCATTGGTGAGAAAAATTTCTTTGTACTATTGATTGGTGCTGCTACAACGGGGCTCCTTGCTGCTTACACGATACAACTCATTACGAATACGACGAGAATCAAGGAAGACACGGCTATTTGCTTAGTATTGTCTGTATTCTTTGGATTAGGCATCGTCCTTTTAACAAAAGTTGCTCAAATGCCCACTGGTAACCAAAGCGGCTTGGATGATTTCATCTTTGGGCAGGCAGCCTCCCTGGTGGGGAGAGATGTTCAGCTTATGGGCTTAACGGCAGCAGCTTTAATTATTATTACGTCACTTTTATTCAAAGAATTTAAGGTGAGTACCTTTGATCCTCAATTCGCGAGGGGAATCGGGCTTCCTGTAGGATTTTTGAATTTTCTTTTTGTTTCCTTATTAGTTATTACGGTTGTCATCGGTATTCAAGCAGTAGGTGTCATCCTGATGGCTGCTATGCTGATCACTCCTGCCATATCAGCAAGATACTGGACGGATTCATTGAGGACAATGGTCTTTATTTCTGGTATTGTGGGAGGCTTATCAGGGGCAGTCGGAACGCTGATCAGTACCCTTGGTAAAGGGTTATCGACCGGCCCTTTTATTGTATTGACGGCTACAGTTATTTTTATCGTATCCATGCTGTTCTCTCCGAAGCGCGGATTAATCTCGGTTATTTTGAAAAGGTTGAAAAATGATGATCGACTGGCTATGCGATTCATACTGAAGAAGATGTATGAATCAGGTAAACAAACGAAACGTGTAAGTCAAATATTTCAACAAAGCAATATTTCTAAATTAAGATTTAACCGGGTAGTGAAGCATTTAATGAAAAAAGGTTACCTGGAACAAGAGGATGGAATAGTGACGATTACAAAATCAGGGCTAATGAAAGCGGAGCAATTCAGCTTTGTTGATGAAATCATGGAACTGAAAGAAATGTACCCCAGTGAGTTGGGTTCACTTGATATTCAGTGGATTGAAAAGGAAGAAAAAGAGACGTTATCAAAAGAGCAACTTGCAAAGCTGCAAATGAAAATGTCCGATATTTATATGCAATATCCTTTCTTAAACGTAAAAATGTCAAGCAGAAGAGGGGGGCAAGGATATGAGTTATGAATTATGGATTCTTCTGACTGGTAGTTTAGTAGGTTTATCCTGTGGCATCGTCGGGTGTTTCTTAATCCTGAGAAAGATGTCGATGTTAGCAGATGCAATCAGTCATACCGTGCTCCTCGGATTGGTAATGGCATTCATTGTCAGCCAAAGTATGAATGGGTTTTATATGTTGATCGGTGCAGCAGTGGCTGGATTGTTGACTACCTTTATGGTTCAGTTATTGAATTCCAACGGGATCCAGGAAGATGCTGCAATAGGTGTAGTGTTTACTTCCTTGTTTGCTTTAGGGGTCATCCTCATTTCATTGTTTGCTAAGAATGTTCATTTGGATGTGGAGCATGCCTTAATGGGTGAAATTGCATTCGTTCCTTGGAATACCTTGTCATTGCCGATACTTGGGGACTTACCTAAATCAGTTGTGATGCTGGGATCGGTACTGCTATTGGATATCCTCATCATTTTCCTGCTGTTCAAAGAGTTTAAATTAACCTCTTTTGATCCAAGTATGGCAGCGGCAATCGGCATCCCGGTACTTGGGGTTCATTATATATTAATGGGTCTGGTATCCGTTACGACTGTTTCCGCATTTGATAGCGTAGGTGCGATTCTCGTGGTAGCAATGCTCATCGCCCCTGGTGCGACAGCATATTTACTTACTGATCGATATAAAGTTATGCTGCTATTAAGCGGGGGGATTGGAGTATTCGATAGTATCATCGGATATTACGGGGCTAAGATGTTCGATGTGTCCATTTCCGGTGCAATGGCAGTGGCCGCAGGACTTGTTTTCTTCATCGTATGGATGTTATCACCGAAATACGGGTTGGTATCCAGGATCCTGAATCAACGGTTGACAGAGGAGTAATTTAAAGTGCTTGGGTTGTATTCATTCTGTAGTTATAGTAAACTTTTAATGATATTTATGGAAATTTGGAGGGTACAGAATGCCTACACCAAGTATGGAAGATTATATAGAACAGATTTATATGTTAATTGAGAACAAAGGTTATGCAAGAGTATCAGATATAGCAGAAGCTTTATCTGTTCACCCCTCCTCAGTTACCAAAATGGTGCAGAAGTTAGATAAGGACGATTATCTCATTTACGAGAAATATCGCGGGCTTGTTCTGACTCCAAAAGGAAACAAAGTAGGAAAGCGTTTAGTATATAGGCATGAACTGTTAGAACAATTCCTTCGTGTAATTGGAGTGAAAGAAGAGCATATTTATGAAGATGTTGAAGGAATCGAACACCACCTGAGCTGGGATTCCATTGATCGCATTGGAGATCTCGTTCAATTCTTCGATGAAGAGAATGACCGGGTAGAAGAACTTCGAACAATTCAAAATCGCTCTGAATGATAATGGGCAAAGCATGACAATTCAAGCCAAAAAGGACTTCATTGCAATAGAATGAAGTCCTTTTTGGCTTGTGGGTCTGAAAAGTTAACCCTCACTCTTAGAAAATGGAAGGATAGTCATTGAAGCTTCCGTCATCGACCGACATACTTGTTAGTTCTACTTCTCCCCATTCATTTTCATTCAGGACTACTCCTTGAAGTAATCCCTCTGAGGCTTCCAGTACAGCTTTACGATAGGAAATAATACGGCCGGAAGAAGTTTGAAAACTGATAATGTTACCATGGTAATTCCGTTGAACCTTAGAAATCTCTTCCATACAACATCACCTTTCTTGTTCAGATATAGAACTAGTATGGACAAAAAAGCCGTAAAAGATAATCCAGATCATCAAATGGTTTACATAATAATATTATGTTAATCAGTTTTTTGACAGAGAACATATATGAAAAGAAGGATTATGGTTAACTGAATGAGAATAAAGAATAATATAGAAAAAATATATTGAGGTGTACTTATGAAGAATTCAGAATGGCATACTAGTGCCAGAACGCGCTGGGAAGACAACGCAGATCATTGGCATTCCAAAAGTGTAGAGATGTGGACAACTGGAAGCAGGAAGGCCATTATTCCCTTTTTCACTAAGCATATCGAACGTGGGAGTGCTGTAGCAGACTTAGGATGCGGAGATGGATACGGTTCATTTTTGCTTTTCGACAAAGGCTATGCTGTCACGGGGATGGATTTCTCTGAAAAAATGGTCAAAATTGCAAAGAAACACGAAAGGGACTCATTATCTTTTGTTCAAGGAGACTTGCGTGCTCTCCCTTTTCAAGATGAAAAGTTTCAAGCCGTGATGGCGATTAATTCAGTTGAATGGACGGAGGACCCCCTGCATACTCTGAACGAAATTGAACGAATTGTCTCTCCTGACGGGTATATATGCATCGGTCTTTTAGGTCCGACCGCTCACCCCAGGGAAAATGCCTATCCGCGTCTACATGGAGAAGACGTCATCTGCAATACAATGATGCCTTGGGAATTGGAAAAGCTTGCTGCTGAAAAAGGCTGGAAGAAAATTGATGAGGACTGGGTCTACAAAAAAGGAGTAAAGTCTTCATTATCAGAGACGCTTTCAAGTGAATTAAAGCAAGCTTTAACGTTTATGACATTGTTTATGTTCCAAAAATAATGAACATGCTCGATTCCATTTCGGGGATCGAGCATGATTTTCTTATTTACTGATTTCATTGACAAGTTCTTTTTTGATGCGCTTATACTCAATCGGATGATGGAACCAGCCTACATAGCTTTTCTCGAGTGATTTGTGATGTGAGAAAACCCAGATCGCTTTAAACGGGAATCTCCTTCCTTTTCGAAAACGTAAATCAATCCATCTTACTTCAAGAGCTTCTTTTCTTTCAATCACTCTTGGATAGACAAAAATTGTACTGGTAATGAAGTTGGAGATATCCTTGTTTTGCTTTGAAATTTCAACCCATGGCTGAGGCGTTTCTTTCTCGAGAACAGAGTCCACCATGAGTTTCCCCCACGTATATCTTCCAAGGATATAATTCTCCTCTCCTTCTATGATCACCTGCCAGGAATAAAGGTCCATATTTGGAATGATCTTTACTCCCTTGGACTTTAGAAAGTGAGTAGTCAACTGATGATAAATATAAGAGCGGGTGGCAAACCTTAATAATATATAAATGAAGAGTAAGAGATAGATGGATAGAAATGTTTTCCCAGGATGAAAGCCTGTGAGAGAAAGAATCATACCGGATATATGTAATGAGAAAATGAAATAGTCAAATAAAGGAATACAATCAATGCTGAACCATTTTTCGGTAAAAGGACGTAATACCTGCGTGCCGTGAAAATTGAGCACATCCGTGATGACGTGTACGATGACAGCTCCCAAGTTCCAAACGAAAAGGTGCTGAAGAAATACTAAGTCCGGATAGTAAAGGGCAAATACTGTTGTGATCAGAAAAGCCCAAAGAGGCAGCATGAATAGAGAATGGGAAAAACCTCTATGAAGCTTATAATATTCACTTTTCCCCTTTAACTTAAAAGCATAATCAAAGTCAGGTGCATTTGAAGACAGTACACAAGAGACATAGACAGGCAATGAATATTCCTTTAGAGAAGGATCCAAGGAAGCTAAAGAAGCGATACCGATACCAAATAGGATGTGTGTGGATGTTTCCAAATCACAATCTCCCTTCAACAAGTGTGTTTTTCCTGTGGTCGTGTCGAAGAATATCCTCTACAATCGTGGTACAGGCATTCTTGTTAAATAATGAGGATACATTTTTCGATAATGAATCTATCGTATTTTTATCATAGAGACATCGATAAATGCTTTCCATAAAGTCTGTTTGATTCGAATAGGTGAGTGCTGCAGTCCTTTTTAATAAATAATTGGCATTCTCATTTTCCTGGCCGGGTGAGGGCTTAAAAATGATGATGGGCAATTTAAAACAAGCGGCTTCCGTCAATGATAAAGCACCGGACTTAGTGATCAGACAATCGGTAAGGGAAAAAAGGTTTTCCACTTTGGAAATATATCCGAAAATGTGGATGTTATCGTTGAATTTAAATTTTTCCAGCTGATTGTATAGCTGATCGTTCCTCCCGCACACAACGGCTACTTGAAGATTGTGATCTTTGGATAGGGACAATAAAAGCGGTTCAATATTCGGAATCAAACCTAGACCTCCCCCCATAATGGTGATGGTCTTCCGTTTTGGGGAAAGTCCAAATTCTTTATAGTTTTTTTTGAGTGTATGATGAAAGCTGGAACGGATAGGTAAACCGCTAATGAAGATTTTCTCTGTCTCTACTCCGTAAGAGATGAGCGTCCTCTTTACGTGATCTGTTGCCACATAGTATTTCTCGATCATGGGATGAATCCACAACGGATGAGCACAGTAGTCTGTAATGACGGTATATGTAGGTATGTTCAAGCTTGAGCGAAGCCTCAGGTATGGTGCAGCATGAAGTGGGAATGTCGTGATAATGCATGACGGTGAGTGGGTTTCAACCAGTTTCATTAGTCGATTTTTTCCTAAATGCTGATAAAAGTAGCTCAATCCTCTAGAGGAAAGTTTATCTGTTCCATAGTAGAATGCTTTATAGAAAGGGGTACCGAATTTGGAAAATCCTTTTTTTAATAAATTCTGGGCCAGGGAGTGCATGGCAGGGTAGGCTTCTCCATATAGATCACAGATATTCACCCGTTTATATCCCTGGCTCCTAAATGTATGAGCCAGAGTTTCAGCAGTTTGAATATGTCCTTCTCCAAAACGTGCGGTCAAGATTAGAATCGACTTTTCTTGCAGCAATCTTATTCCCCCTATAAAAGGCAATAATGGTGGAGATATAAAACATAGTGTAGAATTAAGTAACACTACAATTTAAGATTACTAATGGATTGTAAATGAAGTTTATGAGTAAATAAGATTTTTTGTAAAATTTATAACAAGGGCCAAATTCCCATCACATAATTAGAAGGTGATTTCAAGTGACAACAACCAAGAAAATAGTGAAATCAGATATTGAGATTGCTCAACAATCTACTATGAAACCGATACTAAATATTGCGAAGAAAATCGGTCTCACAGAAGATGATATTGAGCTTTATGGTAAATACAAAGGGAAAATATCCTATGAAGCGATACATAAACTCCAAGACCGTTCCAACGGGAAATTAATCCTTGTAACCTCGATTAACCCAACTCCAGCAGGCGAGGGCAAATCAACGGTTACGGTCGGCCTCGGAGATGCGTTAAATCAGTTAAATAGAAACACCATCATTGCCATGAGGGAACCATCACTAGGTCCAACGATGGGAATCAAAGGAGGAGCAACAGGAGGAGGTTATTCCCAAGTTCTTCCCATGGAGGATATTAACCTTCATTTCACAGGTGATATCCACGCTATAACGACGGCGAATAACGCTTTAGCCGCATTGGTAGATAATCATATCCATCAGGGAAATGAACTGAATATCGATCAAAGAAGGGTCGTATGGAAACGGGCTCTGGACATGAATGACCGTGCCCTTAGACAAATCATCGTTGGTTTAGGTGGACCGGTACAAGGTGTTCCCCGTGAAGACGGATTTGATATTACAGTGGCGTCTGAGATTATGGCTGTTCTCTGTTTATCTCAAAATCTTGAAGAATTAAGAAGAAGGCTTGGACAGATGGTTGTCGCATACAACTTTTCAAAACAACCGGTAACCGTCGAAGATTTAGGAGTTGAAGGTGCGCTGACATTACTGTTAAAGGATGCCCTAAAACCTAATCTCGTTCAAACGATTGAACATTCTCCTGCTCTTATTCATGGCGGACCATTCGCAAACATTGCCCATGGGTGTAATAGTGTCATGGCGACCAAAACGGCTCTTAAGCTGGCTGATTATGTTGTAACGGAATCTGGATTTGGTGCTGATTTAGGAGCCGAGAAGTTTCTGAATATCAAATCTCGAGCTGCAGACATAGCCCCTGATGCCATCGTGCTTGTTGCCACCATTCGTGCTCTGAAGATGCATGGAGGTCAAGGGAAAAGTGATCTTCAAACTGAAAACCTTCAGGCTCTGCAAAAAGGATTATCTAATCTGAAGAAGCATATGGAAACGTTAGATCATTTCAACGTACCTTATGTGATTGCGGTTAATCGATTTGTGACTGATAGTGATGACGAAATCCAGACCCTTATAGAGTGGTGCGAAAACCTGGGAGTACAAGTTTCACTAACCGATGTATGGGCAAAAGGTGGAAAGGGTGGAAGAGACTTAGCCGAAAAGGTATTGGATGAGATAGAAGGGAACACGAAGGAATTTTCTCGTCTATATGAACTTTCTGATTCACTCCAATCTAAAATTGAAACGATTGCGAAAAAGGTTTACGGAGCGAAAGAAGTAGATTACACGGTGAATGCACGAAAGCAGCTCCAGCAGTTTGAAGATCAAGGGTGGGGGGTCCTGCCGGTTTGTATGGCCAAGACCCAATATTCTTTATCAGATGATCCATCTAAACTCGGGCGTCCTGAAGATTTTACAATCACAATCCGAGAGCTTAAGCCGAAGATCGGAGCCGGATTTATAGTTGCATTAACAGGAGAAGTAATGACTATGCCTGGCCTGCCAAAAAATCCGGCAGCATTCGGAATGAATGTGGATGATGACGGCAGGGCTGTAGGGTTATTTTAGTCATTGAGGTTTGAAGGGAGAGGAAAACATGTTTGATCCAACAGCCTTTGATAACTTAAAGGTAGTCTTTGAGGGAGCTGTCTATGATCTTGATTTGACAGGGGAAATCCAAATCCTTGACCGGAAGGATTTATTTGACTTTGCTCACTATGAACGTTGTTATCAAATTCACTATTCTTTACCTTACAAGAAATCCATTTCGATCGAATTTCATTTAAAAGCTGATATGGGTCACTTTCTGGCTGAGAGAAAGATGATGACAGAAAAGAATACAGCAGGTGCAGATATCCTCATCGTCTATAAAGGCGATGAAAAGTTGAAGGAAAGCCGTAAGTTACTTGAGGAAACATGGGGTAAGGATAAAAAGTGGGAATGGAAAGAAGTGATATCCTCTCTTAACCCTCCTGCCTACGAGGGGAATCTGACTTTTAAAAGAGTCATTACAGAAGAAATGGTTGATGATGTTCTTCAAATGATTTCATTTTCAGTAGAAACGTTACAACAACTTGATCGAATAGACTTCTAGTATGAAAGAGAGTTCATAAATATATAGAAAAAGGGGATTTTTACAATGAGAATAGCCTGGATAACAGATAGCACAGCATTTGTTCCGACTCATTCAAGCAGTAAAGAAAATCACATCTATATCGTTCCAATGAATATCCTCTTTGGGGAGAGGGAGTATCAAGACGGAGTAGACTTAACTCCTGAAGAATTGTTCTTCAAATTAAAAGAAGAAAAAGTAGAGGTGAAAACTTCACAACCTTCAATCGGAACGTTTAAAGAGTTGTTTGAAGAATTATCCAAGGACTATGATTATATCTTTTCGATCCATGTCTCTTCACATTTTAGCGGTACATATTCATCTGCCCATCAAGCTGCAGAGCTGTTAAAGGAAACACTCCCAAACATTATCTGTATAGATTCGAAGGTCATTTCCAATCCATTGACGGAATTAATCCTATACGGTCAAAGTTTACAACATGAAGGGAAAGCTCCGTTACAAATAAAACAAGCCATTGAAAAACGAATAACTTCTTGTGAAACCTATGTAATGGTAGGCAGCTTAGAGCAACTCCATAAAAGTGGACGGATGAGTGGGCTTTCTTTCTTCCTGGGAAGTGTACTTAATGTAAAGCCTATGCTTGCGATAGAGAATGGTAAACTTGAAGTAAAGGACAAGGTAAGAAGTATTAAAAAAGGATTGACCAGCATGAGCGAGCGGTTAGATCAAGCCCTATCTGCTAAGAGAATAACAAAAGTGTCTGTATTACACGGATTAAATCGGAAAGACGCAATAGAATGGATTGACCAATTGAAAAAAACGTACCCGGAGATAGAATTTGGGGCGTACCCTTTAGGGGCTGTAATTGGGGTTCATGCAGGCGCAAATACAATCGGAATAAGCTGGTTTGAAGAAAACGAAGAGAATTAGGAGAGAAAGGAGTGATGTGAAGAATCATGCATCCACTCCTTTTTATTCTGATGAGAGGGCATTATTTGGTACAATAGAAGAGAAGGTGAGTGCATGGAACGAAAAGAACTGGACAAGTGTGTGGATTTTTTAAAACATGAGTACCTGGGTGAATCTACAGGCCATGATTGGTATCATTTAGATCGTGTACGAAAATCAGCACTCATGATTGCAAGGGAAGAAAATGTATCGAATACATATATAATCGAGCTGGCCGCTTTGCTTCATGATGTGCCGGATGAGAAGTTTGTAGACAAGCAAGAGGGAAAGAAAAGGCTGGATCACATCATATCCCTTCTTGCTCTTTCTGAAAAAGAAAAGGAATTACTGAAAACGATCATCTATTCTATTTCTTATAAAGGTGGTCATGAAGCAGAGTTAACCTCGTTAGATGCAAGAATTGTGCGGGACGCAGACCGTCTGGACGCCATTGGTGCAATCGGGATTGCCAGAACGTTTGCTTATGGTGGAAAGAAGGGTCAACCAATTTACACTCCCGATTCTATTGTAAGGTCGGATATGACCCTGGAGGAGTACAGGAATGGGGATAGTTCCAGTATCCATCATTTTCATGAAAAGTTATTGAAGTTGAAAGACTTAATGTGTACGGAAACGGGAAGGAAACTGGCAGAGGAACGTCATGCTTTCATGCTGCGGTTTTTAGAGCAATTTAATAAAGAATGGACTGGTCAAGAATGAGAATGTTAACAGCTGAGAATCTTTCTAAAACGTATGGAGAGAAAACTCTATTTAAAGATATATCGTTTTCGATTACCGAGAAAGAAAGAGTCGGACTGATCGGGGTGAATGGAACGGGTAAATCAAGCCTGTTGAAACTCATTGCAGGGATGGAAGAATATGATACCGGAGAGCTTTCGAAGCCGGGCGATTATCATATTGCCTACCTTCAGCAAGAGCCTGCTTTTGATGGGGATTTAACCGTGATACAACAAGTGTTTCGTGGTGAAGCAAAAATCATTCAGGCTATGCGGAATTATGAAATGGCCCTTATGGAAATGGAGAACAACTCAGAAAATCCTCGAATACAAGAAGATTTATTTGAAGCTCAGAAGCAAATGGATATCCTTCACGCATGGGATGCAAGTGCAAATGCGAAATCCATTTTAACAAAACTGGGAATTCACGACTTTTCAAAGAAAATGAGCGAGCTGTCAGGTGGGCAAAAAAAGAGAGTGGCGCTGGCGGGCGTCCTGATCGAAACACCGGACTTATTAATTCTGGACGAACCGACCAACCATTTAGACTACCAGTCCATCAAATGGCTGGAAGATTATTTAGGAAAGTATAACGGCTCTGTGTTGCTCGTGACCCATGATCGTTATTTCCTCGATAAGGTAACGAACAGAATCTTCGAATTGGATGGAGGAAACCTTTACTCCTACAAAGGAAATTATGCTTCTTTTATTGAGGCAAAGGCTTCCAGGGAAGAGGTGGAACGCCAATTATCCGAAAAGCAGCAAAATCTTTATCGAAGAGAGCTTGCCTGGATGAGAAGGGGAGCAAAAGCCAGAACCACTAAACAAAAGGCTCGAATTCAACGATTCGAAAACTTAGAGGATACGATCTCTTCAGGTCCCTCAGGCGGCCAGGTTGACATGGCAATCGGAGGAAACCGTCTAGGTAAACAAGTGTTTGAGTTCAAGGATGCTTCAAAAATGTTTGAAGACAAGCGAATTTTAGATGAGTTTTCTTTCCTTATTAAACCTAAAGACCGAATCGGAATCGTAGGTAAAAACGGGAGCGGAAAATCAACATTTCTTAACCTTCTTGCCGGAACCGATGAGCTTACAAGTGGTGATTTACTAAAAGGCCAAACCGTAAAGGTCGCATACTATACTCAAGGTCATGAAGAACTTGATGAGAATATGCGAATGATCGAATATATAAGGGAAGCAGGAGAATATATAACGACGGATAAAGGGGAGCAAATCTCAGTTACTTCCATGTTGGAAAGATTCCTATTTCCAATGAGTACGCATGGTA
This sequence comes from Rossellomorea sp. GCM10028870, assembly GCF_042666755.1. Taxonomy (NCBI): domain Bacteria; kingdom Bacillati; phylum Bacillota; class Bacilli; order Caryophanales; family Bacillaceae; genus Rossellomorea; species Rossellomorea sp. GCM10028870. The sequence continues at coordinate 758,100 of NZ_JBHTGN010000001.1, forward strand.
CATTGATCCGCAAGCTTTCCGGAGGAGAAAAACGAAGACTCTTCTTGCTTAAGCTATTAATGTCAAAACCGAATGTCCTTTTGCTTGATGAACCGACGAATGATTTAGATACAGAAACCCTCACCGTTCTCGAGGATTATATAAATGAATTTTCAGGTGTTGTCATAACCGTTTCCCATGACCGCTACTTTCTAGATAAAACAGCTGAGCAATTACTGGTCTTTAATGGAGATGGACAAATCGACTTTTACTTTGGGGAATATACTGAGTACCTGGAAAAGAGCGAAGCGAAAAGTAAGAAGCAGGATCCGGTCAAGAAGCAAGAATCTGCTCCCGTGAAGGGAGAGAAGGAAAAAGAGAAAAAGAGGCTTTCTTACATGGAGAAGAGGGAATGGGACGAAATCGAAGATAAGATGGCCGACATTGAAAAAAGGATAGAAGAAGCAGATGCTGAGCTGCAAAAGGTCGGCAGTGATTTTGAAAAAGCACAGCAGTTAATGAACGAAAGTCAAAATCTTAACGAGCAATTGGAAAAGCTCATTGAAAGATGGACATACCTTTCCGAATTTGCTGAATAAGTCTCTTCGTTTAAGGCATCATGGATACTATGTTAGAATGGATGGTATAAGAACTGTTTATAGAAAGGGGCATCAAGCTTGAGGATAGTATCGATTGAACCTACTCCAAGTCCTAATACGATGAAAGTTCTTCTTGACCAGGAAATGAAAGCCGGGAAGAGCAATAATTATAAAAAAGATGAAGCGGACGGGGCTCCTCCCGTCATTAAAGATATCCTTGCCATAGACGGTATTAAAGGGGTCTATCATGTTGCCGACTTCTTAGCCGTTGAGCGAAATGCGAAATTCGATTGGCAGGAGCTTCTGCCACAGGTTAGAAAAGCTTTCGGTGAAGATACTCTGGACCAGGAAAATGAATCTCCCATGGAAGAACATTTTGGTGAAGTGAATGTTAGCGTGCAGATGTTCAAGGGAATTCCGATGCAAGTAAAGGTGACAGACGGGGAACAAGAGAAGCGATTTTCACTTCCCGCCCCATTCCTGGAAGCAATCGGTCAGTCTCAAAAAGATGGAGATAATGTCGTCCTTCTCAGAAAGTGGAAAGATTACGGTATTCGGTATGGAGACTTAGATGAGATTGGTAACAATGTGACGGAAGAACTAGTTGCAGCCTATCCTTCTGAAAGGCTGGCAGCACTTGTAGAAGAAGCACAGGAAACAACCGATTCCAAAGGACCTCTCATTTACAAGAAGAAGCAAAAGGTAAGTGTCGCGGACTTTGAAGCGCCGGACTGGCAAACAAGGTATCAGAAGCTGGATGCGATGGAGGATCCGACTTTAGATGACCTGCCTCTGCTCGAGAAAGCCCTGGAGGACGAGAAAGTATCCATTCGCCGATTGGCTATTGTCTATTTGGGAATGATTGAAGATGAAAAAGTTCTTCCTTTGCTGTATAAAGGGTTACATGATAAATCAGTCACAGTAAGGAGAACGGCTGGAGATTGCCTTTCGGACTTAGGTTTTGCAAAAGCCACTCCGGAAATGATTCTAGCCTTAAAGGATAAGAGTAAACTTGTGAGATGGCGTGCTGCCATGTTCATTTATGAAGTAGGGGATGAATCTGCATTGCCTGGCTTACGGGAAGCGGAAAATGACCCAGAATTCGAAGTGAAGCTTCAAGTGAAAATGGCCATCGAACGAATAGAGGGCGGCGAAGAAGCAAAAGGATCTGTTTGGAAACAGATGACCGAAGCACGTCAACAATAATAGTGGGAAAGGGTTGATTATAAATGTCAATGGCTTACGAAGAATATATGAGGCAGTTAGTTAAACCGATGAGACAAGAACTTACACAAGCTGGCTTCAAAGAATTGGGTACAGAAGAAGAAGTAGAGAATTATATGGAAAATGCAGATGGAACAACCCTGGTCGTTATTAACTCTGTATGCGGGTGTGCAGCGGGACTTGCAAGACCCGCTGCAACGCAATCCGTCATGAATAATGAAAAGACACCTGATCACCTCATTACTGTCTTTGCTGGGCAAGACAAAGAGGCAACAGCCAAAATGAGAGAGTACTTCGAAGGGTACGAACCTTCCTCTCCATCAATGGCTTTACTTAAAGGAAAAAAAGTCGTTCATTTCATCCCGAGGGAAGAAATTGAAGATCATGACATTTCATCGATTATTTCCAATTTATCCACAGCTTTTAACGAAAATTGCTAAAGACCAAAAAGAAACGGGTGACTCTGTCATCCGTTTCTTTTTATGGTAGGATAAATAAACGAAAGAAAAACCGTAAAACGGTACCATTAAAGGAGAATGTATATAGTGTTTGTCACAACATGCGGGAGAGCGAACCAGGAAGTCATAGAAAAAGCACATAAAACAGCAGAGATACTCGATATTCCCTATATCCCCAGAAAGAAGAGATCGATTTTACACCATATGAATCTGCAAGAGCAAGACTGTTTAGTGATTGGAAAGGAGAGATTAGAACTTCATACAAGAGAAGAAAATAGCGAACCTTTCTTTTTCCATCCCAACTCCGCTTCCTTTAGAATCAAAAGAGTCATGCGCGGGGAGACCGATCCACTCATAGAAGCTTGTGACCTTAAAGAGGGTATGAGTCTATTGGACTGTACGCTGGGTCTTGCTTCAGATAGTATTATCGCCAGCCATATTGTAGGCGAAAAGGGAAGAGTAGTCGGAGTAGAAGCGAATAAGTATATTTCTCATGTCCTACATCACGGCCTTCAGGACTGGGTATCTCCACTCAATGAACTAAATAGTGCAATGAATCGAATCACCGTCATCAACGGACAATTTCAGGAAGTATTAAAGGGTATTCCAAATAATGCATTCGACGTCGTTTACCTTGATCCGATGTTTGAAGAAGCCTTAACAGATTCTCATGGAATTAACCCCATCCGCCAATGGGCCAGCTATACACGCTTAACAAAAGAAGGAATAGAAGAAGCAAAAAGGGTGGCCAAAAAGCGGGTAGTATTAAAAGAACACTTTCAGTCACCGTTATTCAAAGAACTGGGGTTTGACGTGATCAAAAGACCATCAGCCAAATTTCACTTTGGAATCATTCGAGTATAATCTTTTAATTTAGTCTCTCTTCGCGAAGATTGCTAGCTCTGCAGGACTCTGTCAATTGGTGTGTGCTAGATGGTTCGGGGAACTGCTCCGCTTTCCCCGAACGTTCGCCCAGCCTCCTCAGCTTAGCCTAACGGGGTCTCGGCACGCCAGCATTGCGCAGGAGTCTACGCAGTTCCCCTCACCATCGTTACAGAATTTTTGTGACAGATCTTAAAGGTGTGCAAAAAACAATGTAACTAGAAAAAATATTTTTCTTCCTTAAAAAAATCAATACCTCCTCACCTTAATGAGGATGATTGACAAATTTCTTGTTTTTTATGGATTTCTATTAAGGATACATGCTCAGAAAGTTGATTGGAGCGGAAGGAGGCTCACCGCCAGCCCCGCGGAAAGCGAGCATCCTGGAGCGGAAATCAACTATTACTTTCTCCTCTACAATAGCAACAAACTTTACGAAGAGAGCCTTGTGAAAATAACCTTTTTTAAACAATAAAATAGACAGGCATCTTAAGCCTGTCTAATCATCTAAGTATTAATCAGTAAATCCTAGTACAACGAAATAACCTAATAGAAGTAAGTATCCAATATTGATCATAAGTCCTGTATCCATCTAGTTATCCTCCTTACAAAGTATCCTCTTTAATATACTACCACATAAAGATTTTTATATCCTACAAAAAAATGAAACCTTTTTCACTTTTTATCCGTATGAAATAGTATAATAATAGACGTAATACATAGGAAAGGACGTTATCTATGTCAATCTGGCTCAAAAAGTCGTTTTTTATACTGCTATCCATTCTAACCTTTGGACTTGTTTCTCCTTCACAAGCCTTTCTTAATGAACAAAATCATACTATGGCAAAAGGCAATGGAAAGCCTCCGTCGGTTGAATCTGTTCCAGAGGAAGTACTGGAAGAGGAGTCTTCCATTTCCCGGGAGGATTTCATAGGGATAATGATGGTACAAGCAGAGAAAAATGCTTATGAAAAGTTCGGGTCTAAGATCAGGCCAGTTATTGAAGACGAATTCAAGTCTTTAATCCTTCCTAAAATCGAAAAGGCGATAGCTGATACAGCTATTCAATTTCCAGAAGAAGACTTAACGTCACTTACTATTTCAGAAGTGCCCCAATATGCAAAAACAGAAAAGATTTTTCATATTTATGACCAACGCTCTGGTGAAGATGTCATACGGTTTCATGTAAGAAAAGACCATCCGCCTAAAGATGGCTATTACTTCAATTTTCACTATCATACAGTGCATGATCAATTTCAGGCACATCATGATTTAGGAAGTATATATTGGGATAAAAACACTCCGCCACAATGGATGAGTGTCTCCTGATTTCAACGTCCATATTAGAATAAAGGCAAGTGCGTGAATTATGCGTGCTTGCTTTTTTGTGTCAAATTGAATGGCAGGTATGCCTTATGCTTGTCGGGGCAGAACGAGCCGCCTCCGCTTTAGTTATCTTCCAGCTCCGGCGGCTTGCCCCTCGAGGTCATAAGTCAATCTTGCCCTAAAGGCAAAAACCGCCTTTTGTGCAAGCTCGCCTTATGCTTGTCGGGGCAGAACGAGCCGCCTCCGCTTTAGTTATCATCCAGCTCCGGCGGCTTGCCCCTCGAGGTCATAAGTCAATCTTGCCCTAAAGGCAAAAACCGCCTTTTGTGCAAGCTCGCCTTATGCTTGTCGGGGCAGAACGAGCCGCCTCTGCTTTAGTTATCATCCAGCTCCGGCGGCTAGAGGCTCGAGGTCATAAGTCAAACCTGCCAAAAAGGCAAAGAGCGCCTTTCCGCCAGGTTCGCCTTATGCTTGTCGCCTCTGTCCGAGCCGCCTCCGCTTTAGTTATTGGAAACAATCTCTCCTAAAAACAACTCTATCATTATGTTAAAATAGTAATAACATCATGATACTTTCCTTAGAAGAAAGGAGGGACAATAAGTGAAGCGTATATTCATCATCCTCGCTATTTCGGTTACTCTGGTCATTCTGTGGACCAACTCAAAAGCCGACTACAGTGGAACCCTCTTAAAGCATTCTCCTCTTAAAACACAATTACAACTTCAATCCAGTAAAGAGTTAGAAAATATGGTCCTGTTGCCCCAATCAACCTATGATAAAGCAACTGCAATGGAAATGATTGAGAGATTAGATCGGATTCCAACCCCACTTTTAGAGTCTACGAATTCACAGGATATTAAAATAAGGCTGTTTGTAAAAAAATTAACCGATTTTTCTACCACAAGTCACTTGAAAGGAGTTACCCCAAGAGGGTACACTAATAAAAGTATCACGTGGGATGACGTTCCTGGAATTGGTGGATCGAAGCTAGTTTTAGTCAAAATTGGTCACAGTGAGAAAGGGAAGGGGCATAATTCGTTTAATTTAGAATTGCATGAACTCGCCCACAGTATTGATCGTTATGTCTTAACGGACCTTTATTATGAGCTCGAATTCTTGCCTCTTTGGAAGAGAGAAGCTCCACGGGTATTCCCGAACGAACCCTATTTTCTTCAATACAAAGAAGAATATTTTGCAGAAACATTTGCCATGTATTATTTAAACTCAGAAACTAGAAATCTTCTAAAGAAGAAGGCACCAGCAACATATCAATTTTTTAAAGAACTATAAATTTTTAAAAGGTGTGGTCAGTGTGAAGCAATATTTAGATTTGTGCAAACATGTTCTTGAAAATGGCACGAAGAAAGAAGATCGAACAGGTACAGGCACGATGAGCACGTTCGGTTATCAAATGCGTTTTGATCTAAAGGAAGGTTTCCCTCTTCTTACGACTAAAAAACTGCATGTGAAATCCATTATCCATGAACTCCTTTGGTTTTTAAAAGGGGATACGAACGTTGAATATCTTCAAGAACACGGAGTCCGAATTTGGAATGAATGGGCCGATGAAAACGGAGAGTTAGGTCCTGTATATGGTCATCAATGGAGATCGTGGTCAGGAGCGAATGGTGAAACGATTGACCAAATTACGAATCTGATTGATACGATTAAAAACAATCCAGATTCCAGAAGAATGATCGTAAGTGCGTGGAATGTTGCGGATGTAGATCATATGGCTTTGCCTCCTTGCCACTGCTTATTCCAGTTCTATGTAGCCGATGGCAAATTATCCTGTCAGCTATACCAACGTTCCGCTGATGTTTTCCTTGGCGTTCCTTTTAATATAGCTTCATACGCTCTATTAACAATGATGGTAGCCCAGGTATGTGATCTGGAAGCTGGAGAGTTCGTTCATACTTTCGGTGATGTACATATCTATCAGAATCACCTTGATCAAGTGAACTTACAGCTTTCCAGAGAACCTAGATCATTACCATCATTATCTATTAATCCAGAAGTGAAGGATATTTTTGGATTTAAGTTTGAAGATTTCACCCTTGAAGAATATGATCCACATCCACATATTAAAGGAGCCGTGAGTGTATGATCTCTTTTATTTGGGCAATGGATCAGAATCAACTAATTGGGAAAGACAATGGATTGCCATGGAGGCTTCCTGAAGATCTGAAATACTTCAAGAAAACGACAAATGGACATGGAATCGTCATGGGAAGAAAAACGTTTGATTCCATCGGTATGCCGTTACCAAAAAGGGAGAATGTCATTCTTACAAGAAATACAAGCTTTCAACCGGAAGGCTGTCTCGTCCTGCATTCTGTAGAGGATATCCTGGAATGGGCAGAAGGAAGGGACTCTGAAACCTTTATTATGGGCGGAAGAGAAGTGTACAAGCAGTTCATCCCTCATGTAGATAAGTTGTATGTAACAGAGATTCATCATGAATTTGAAGGCGACACGACCATGCCTTCCATCCCATGGGAGAATTTCACTTGTGTCTCATCTGTTAAAGGATTGAAGGATGAGAAAAATCCTTACGACTATGAATTTAAGGTATATGTACGTAAATAGATGAGAAGATAATAAAAGGGTACTGCCGGGATATCCCGGCAGTACCCTTTTATTGAAAAACATAACCATACTTAAACGTAAAACAAGATACAGAAATACATAAAGCTGCTTCCTGCCAATACGAAAAGATGCCAGATCGCGTGATTGTAAGGCAGTTTGTTCCACACGTAGAAAATGGCTCCGATGGAATACATGATTCCGCCTGCCAGCAACAGTCCGAATCCGGCACCGGTAAGACTGGCATATAATGGTTTTATGGCAATGATGACAAGCCAGCCCATCACAAGGTAAAAGAAGGTGGAAACGACCTGGAAACGTTGAACAAAGTAGCATTTAAATACAATTCCTACAATGGCGAGTCCCCAGACAATCCCAAACAATGTCCATCCCAATCCACCTCTCACACTGATTAGCATAAACGGAGTATAGGTTCCGGCGATCAGGATATAAATAGCCGAATGATCTAAAATGGCAAATAGATTCTTTACTTTTGAAGGCTTAAAGCTGTGTAACAAGGTTGAAAATAAGTATAGAAGAATCATTGAGGAACCGAAGATAGAGAAGCTCACAATATGCCAGGCGGATCCTTCATGTACGGCGAATATGATTAACATCACTAAAGCGGGTATGCTCAAAATTAATCCGATTCCGTGGGTAATGGCGTTTGCAACTTCTTCTTTCCAATTGGAAAAATCGAAATCATATGTCAAAGAAGTCTCATCCTTTCTATAATGCCCTCATTGAACGCTCAATGAGTCAACAATGTATATATTTATGATAATCCTCTTATCGTCATTGTGCAATCATTAACATAGTAAAGGATTAAAGTGCGCCTTTTGGATTAGAAATTCTTCTCATTATGATGTATATTCCTAAGTAAAGAAACGAATGAGGTGACAGTGGTGTGCGGTAGGTTTTCCTTAACGACTCCTTTAGAAGAATTAGTAAGACAATACTTAATTGATGAATTCCTTGAAGAATGGCAGCCTCGATACAATATTGCCCCATCACAAAAAGTTCTTTCCCTTATATCACATAAGGGCAAGCGCAGAGCGGGAGAGATAACGTGGGGGCTCGTTCCTCATTGGGCAGAACGGAAGAAGTGGAAACCGTTGATCAATGCCCGCAGTGAAACCTTATTGGAGAAACCCAGCTTCAAATCCCTTGTCCATTCGAAAAGAATGGTGATATTTGCAGATGGTTTCTATGAATGGAAGAAGGAGAACACACAAAAGGTTCCTGTGAGATTTCAATTAAAAGAGGATGAGCCATTTGTATTTGCCGGGTTATGGGATCGTAATGGGGAGGGGGCAACCTCTACGATTCTTACAACAGAAGCTAACTCACTTGTAAAACCGGTTCATGAACGAATGCCTGTTATACTCACGAATCGTGAGGCCATTGAAAAATGGCTGAATACGGACGATTATTCATTTGAGGAAGCGTCCTCGGTTTTAAAACCGCTTCAGAAAGACGGAATGAAAGGGTACCAGGTATCCAATTTCGTTAATTCACCCAAACACGATTCGGTTGAATGCATACTGCCTGTTTCTTAAGAGATCTTTAGAAAAAATATTAGTATTTTTGCATGATTAGACATTTTATGCGCCGTGAAATGGGGTATAATAAGAGTATAAACGGGTGAAAAAGAGGATTGATACTTTGCTGACAAAAACCATTGAGTTCAAATCAACGGATGGACGGAAGGTCAAAATCTTGGAAGTTCCTGTCATGAAGGAAGATAGCCCACTTTATCTAAGGGTAAATCTTAGGCTGAATCAATTTATTTCAAAGATTGTCAATCAGAATCGGCATAAGACCATCTTCAGCTTTAGAGAATATTTAAAGAGAACGACGAAATGGTCAGAGTATGAAGAAATTTATCAATCAGAAGAGTTAAAGAATAATGCATAATTCTAAAAGGGGCAGGTCCTTTAGCGTGAAGGTTACGTTGGGCCTCTCCTTTTTATTTGGGAATTATAACATCTAGATAGATTGCAACGTGAAGAAATCCCTGCTATCTATTTAAATCCGTAGCATTTAACGATATAATACTATTGATATGGGAGATAGGATGTGGCAAAAATGACCAAAATAAATATTGTAACAGACTCGACGGTGGATTTATCCGATGAGGTCGTAAAAGAACTTGATATTCATGTAGTTCCTCTATCCATTTCAATCGATGGAGAAACGTACTTAGATAGAGTTGATCTTTCGCCTTTAAGCTTTCTTGAGAAAATGAAAGCTTCAAAGGAATTACCCAAAAGTTCGCAGCCACCAGCAGGAACATTCGTTGAACTTTATGATGAACTAGGAAAAGATGGTTCGAAAGTTTTGTCCATACATATGACAGGTGGAATGAGTGGAACTGTCCGCTCAGCCGAATCGGCTGCTGAAATGTCTTCATCAGATGTTACAGTTGTGGATTCACGTTTCATTTCCAAAGGACTGGCTTTCCAGGTAATTGAAGCTGCAAAGCTTGCAAAAGAAGGTAAATCCCTTGAAGAAATCCTTGGAGCCATAGAAGAAATTCGTCAAAATACAAATTTATTTGTTGTTGTTGATACACTTGAAAACCTGGCAAAAGGCGGAAGAATCGGAAAGGGACGGGCAATGATTGGTTCCTTGCTTAACATTAAACCTATCGCTTCTTTAGAAGGTGGCGAGTATACTCCCGTAGCCAAGGTCCGTAGCCATACACAAGTGGTCAAATACTTAACAACACATTTCTTGGAAGACGTTAAAGGCAAAACGATACGGGGTGTAGGACTTGTTCATGCAGATGGACTGGAGCTGGCTCAAAATCTTAAGGCTAAGATCATTGAAAAAACAGGTTACGACCAAATCGATATCGTTCCGACAACACCAATCATCAGTACGCACACTGGAATTGGTGCAATAGGATTTATGTATTACACGGATTGATTTATTACGATAAGACGAAAGGGGATTTTTCCTTTCGTCTTTTTTTATATAAAAAAAAAGACAGCAGAAGATTCTCCTGTCTGTATTCATCATGAGGGCATCGGCGTCGGAGTAGGCTTAGCGTACCCTTCTTTATATTGTTCATCAATAAAGTTCCTAATTTGTTTGATGGACTCACCATTCTTGTATTTCACAATGGACTCTGCCGCAATTTCCAAACATACCTGACATCTTGTACCGTGATCATCCCAAACCACTTTTTCACCTTTTATTTCGTAAACAAAGCAATTCAGGTTGCTCTCATGTCCAGCTGAATCACCGCAACCGCAATAACAAGGGATATATTGTAACAGCTCAGGATTTTTAGCAGCCGAAGAATAAATAAGCTTCATATTGTCATCTTTATCGTTAAGGAAAGAGGGAAGTGTATCAACAGAAGCGGTTTCTTCACGGATATCTCCATTAGCGGCTGTATGATCATGGTGAGCTTCCTCTTCCTGATTACTTGAACAACCGGTGATAATGCCTAATAAACCTATAACAAGTGTGAAATATAATAAGAGATTTTTCTTCATACGTTCACCTTTCCTATTAGTTTGTACATGTATTGTACCATTTTTAAAAAGCAGGTACGTACCATTTCTTGAAGATTTTATGTATCTTCTTGCGTCCTCATAACCAAATCAATCATATCATAGAAATATAATAGGTAAGAAAGCTCAGTCTACTCTTCAAGGTATTGGTCAAATGGCATGACGATTCTTCCTATGCAGTAAATAAATGAAAGGAAGTGTCCGAATTTGTATGATAAGAAGAAGGTATTGGTGATTTCAGACTTTGGAATCGATGATATTGTCGCTGTATTGTATGCTTACTATAGTGATACGATTGAAATAGTAGGAATTGTTTCTGACTATGGAAATGTCTCTAAAGAGAGTGCGTTGAATAACGTCAAATACCTTCAAGGCCTCACCGGGATAACCGATATCCCTGTCATCGGGGGAGCGGTCTCTGCTTTAACCGGTGCACAACCTCAATTCTATCCCGAGGTTCATGGGATATCCGGGTTAGGACCCATCATCCCTGAACAAATAGAACTTGATAGCTATGAAATCAGTGAGAATTTCTATGAAATCAATGCACTAATTGATAAGTATGCAGGAGAATTATTTATATTCTCTGCCGGACGTTTAACTTCCTTAGCAACAGCCTTTGTCCTATATCCAGAAACAATGAAAAAAGTGAAAGAATTCTATGTAATGGGAGGGGCATTTCACGTACCAGGAAATGTAACCCCGACTGCAGAAGCGAATTTTTTTGGGGATCCTTATGCAGCGAATATCCTGATTCAACTCGCACCCAAAAAAATCCACCTCATTCCTTTAGATGTAACGATGTATGCACTCATAACACCTTCCATGATTGATTCCCTTCATGAATATTATTTAAAATCAAATGACAAAGTCGGGCAGATCATTAAGCCGATGGTGGATTATTATTATGACTTCTACAAGAAGACTTACCCTGATATATCCGGGAGTCCCCTGCACGATTTATTGGTTATATGGGCTCTTGCCGATGGGGAAAAAATGATATTTGAAGAGGTACCTATCCGGGTTGCCGTCAATACGGGATGTACTTTTGGTCAGAGCATAGGAGATTTTAGACAATCAAAGGAAAAAGCACCATGGCGGGTTCATAAAATCGCGAAGCAGTTCAACTATGGACAGTTTATAACAGAAGTATTCGCTACATTCAAATCAGGTTCCAGCCGTCAGTTCATTAAAGAAGACAAATGAGTCACATGAATTTACATGTTGATAATGTTTTGTTTACAAAGGTTTCATGACTAAACAAGCGTGATATAATAATATTAAAGTGCAAGCGAGGTGACGTATATGAAAAAATTAACGATTCTCATGCTTGCTTTTGTTTTTTTTCTGTCAGGCTGTTCGTTAGAAGATGCTGCTAAGCATATTACAAGAGAAGTATCCATGTGGGATAAAGATAATCCGAACGAAACCTTCATACCGCAAAATTTAAAAGTTGTTTCCGTGGGAGATTCACTAACTCAAGGTGTAGGAGACAGTACGAAAAAAGGTGGATATGTACCTTACTTAGAGGAACATCTGGAATCATTAGATGGAGTAAAAGACGCCCAATTTCATAACTACGGGGTAAGAGGGAACCGTACCGACCAATTATTAAAAAGATTGAAAAAGGAAGATGTGAAAGAATCGATTGAACAATCCGATTTAGTCATGATCACGATTGGCGGAAACGATGTTATGAAAATTTTCCGTGAAAATTTATCACACTTGAAGTTAGATGTGTTTCAAGAAGAGAAACGACAATACCAATTGCGGTTACAAGAGATTATCGAGACGATCAGGAGCTATAACCCAAATGCAGGAATCGTTCTTACAGGGTTATATAATCCATTTAATACATGGTTTTCTGATATAGAAGAAGTCAACCAGGTGATTCATGATTGGAATGATGCCAGCCAGGAGGTTCTTTCAGATTATGATAAAACCTTATTCGTTAAGATAGAGGACTTATTTATTGATGCAGGTGATACTTTGTTATATGAAGACTACTTTCATCCAAATGATGAAGGATATAAAATGATAGCAGATCGTATGTTTATAAACCTGACAAACGGGAAAACATTAGCAACATTGACAGATAGAACAGATTCTGTAGAGGAAGAGGAGCAGCCGTCATGAAGAACAAATGGAAGGTTGGTTTTTTTGTTCTTTTAGGTGTGATATTAATAGGATTAGCCATCATTGTTTCAATGATCTTTATGCCGATAAAAGACGATACATTGCCTAAGAACAACGAAAATCCCAACCAGGAAGTAGGATTTAACGTTAATACTAATAAGAAAGATCTTAATCTCATTATTGAGCATTATATTGAAAAAGAAGGAATGAAGGGACCTGTTGATTATAATGTTCAATTAAAAGATGATGTGGAATTAAAAGGGTCTGTACCCGTTTTCACTTCAAACATTGATTTTAAATTGGATTTCGAACCAAAAGCATTAGAAAATGGAGATATTTTATTGAAACAGAAATCAATCTCTGTAGGATCACTGAATCTGCCGGTTTCCTATGTAATGAAAGTGATGAGAGATTCATATAACTTTCCAGACTGGGTGAAAATTCAACCCAATGATGAATTAATATACGTTTCATTACAGGAAATGGAACTGAAAAGTGATATAAAAGTAAGAGCAAATGAATTTAATCTGAAGGATGATACTATTTCTTTCCGATTATTAGTCCCTGTGGACCGTGCTCAATAAAGGAAGGTGGCCTCCTATTGGAAGCCACCTTTTTCTTACGAGACAATCAGTGATTGAACCCGAAAGATGGATATTATTACCCTTTTAATAGTATGGCCTCAAGCTGCGGTGTTCCGTTGGCTAATCCAACAGCTACTATAGTGTATGCTTGATTAGGGTTTAATTTTACATTTGGGATACTCAGGACGCTGTTTTTGCTTCCTGCCACCCTTGCCTCAAGATTGACTGTCATTGGAGTTAATCCAAGGTATTCAGTAGCTTGTTTGAAGGAGACATTTGGAAAAACAACATCTCCGCCTTTTACTGCAATATCAACTGCAGGTGCGTCTGGCGAAAGATGAATGAATTTGACCTTTGTTTCCCCATTTGGAACCGTTGGATCATCAATAAATGGCAACAGTTGCAGTTTATTAAGGGTACCTACAGCTGCAAGTGTATAAATCTTACCTGGATCAATTTTCACTTTTTTACTTATTACAGTCGTCACACTTGTACCGGCTGGATAAACATCAATATGATATTTACCAGCCGGTAATGTTAAATAGTCACTTACATCTTTAAAGGCCACATCTCGTAAAACGCGTTTTGCATTTACATACACATCTACATTAGGTGCATCAGGTACTGCATGTAATACGCGAACATACGAAGGCTGGGTGGATGTAGTCATATCAGCGCGCTGTGCTTGCAAAGCCAGCCTCATGTATTTTAAATGTTTTTGATAGTAATGAATATGCATGGATGGATCTGAGTATTTATAATAATCGGATAATAAGTCATACATCGCTGCTTTATTCAAATAATCGTGTTGGCTCATCCGTTATCTCTCCTTTTTCTTTATTAACACAATAGATTATGCGGAAGAGAAAAAAATGGTGAAAGAACCTATTTTTTGAATAAATCAGAAATATTTCTTGCGTTATAGAAGAAAATAATGGATAATTAAATTAATAATTGAGAAAGTGGGTGATGACATATGAACTTATTATTGATTTGTTATACAAGTAAACTAAATACGCTTCAAAATGGTTCTGCGCGTCAACTCACTTTTAACGGGATAATCTGATTTTTTTCATTCTTTCAATCTTGAAAAAATCCGTTGGCGTGCAGAACTGCGCATCGGATTTTTTTAATTTTGGGAGGAACTGAATTGAATAATAGAGAAGAAGTATTTGAAATGATGAAACACTTTGAGGAAGAAGGATATATGTTAGGAAGAGTTGTGACCGAGCAGAAGGGTGCCTTCATGGTTATGACCAAAACAGGAGATCTATTAAGTAAAATATCCGGGAAGCTCAGGTTCCAAACGGTTAAACGTGAAGATCTTCCAGCAGTAGGTGATTGGGTTCTCCTGAGCGAAGAAGGAGCAATCATTGAAAAGGTCCTGACGAGAACAAGTAAATTTTCAAGAAAAAAAGCAGGAGAAGAAGCGGAAGAGCAAATCATTGCCACGAATATAGATACCGTTTTCATTCTTTCTTCGTTAAATGATGATTTAAACAGTAAACGGGTGGAGAGATATTTACTTCTATGTTGGGAAAGCGGGGCAAATCCCGTTGTCGTTCTTACCAAATCTGATACATGTGAGGATATTGAAGAGAAAAAGAGAGAAGTTGAAAGCAAATTGCTGGGGGTTAAAGTATTAGCCATAAGTTCTGTAAATCATGAGGGAATTGAGGAACTGCAGCCCTATCTGGAAAAGGGGAAAACGGTCGCCCTTGTCGGTTCTTCAGGAGTGGGTAAGTCCACCCTAACCAACCTCTTAGTAGGAGACGACGTCCAGAAGACGAAACAAATTAGGGAATCCGATGATAAGGGACGCCATACGACAACACATAGAGAGTTATTCTTATTGGGCAATGGTTCTTCCATCATTGATACGCCAGGCATGAGAGAAATCCAACTTTGGCAGGGGCAAGAAGGATTATCCACGCAATATAACGAGATCGAGGAGTTGGCACTGCAATGCCGATTCACCGATTGCCGTCATGTGGATGAACCTGGTTGCAAGATTAGAGAAGCGATTGCCGAGGATTCCCTTTCCGAGGAACGATTTGAACATTATCAGAAATTGCAAAGGGAAATCGCCTACATGGAGAGAAAAGGGAATAAGCGATTGGAATCTTTGGAACGTAAGAAGTGGAAGAATATCGGTAAACAAAGAAAACTTAAATAATGGATTAAGGATTGACCCCGGGGTCAATCCTTTTTTTATTTCTAAAGTTCTTTTTAATAAAATGTTGTTTTTTAGGTAGATGTTGTGAAATCAACCACCTCCCTCCTGATTAAATTCCAACAACGTCTAAGGAAACAGCTATGTTTGTATTTCTTAAGCAATTGAACAAGCTTTAAATTTTACCTTTATAACTTAAATGCGTTAAAATCTCATACAAAGGGAATAGTGAAAGAGAATGAAGTGGAAAGGATGATGAGCATGTCAGAAGCTTCGAAATATCAGAAAGCTACATTTGCTGGTGGTTGTTTTTGGTGTATGGTAAAACCGTTCGATGAACAGCCCGGAATCGGTAGTGTCATATCAGGTTATACGGGAGGAACCGTTCCGAATCCGACCTATAAAGAAGTATGCTCTGAAACGACAGGTCACTATGAGGCCGTTCAAATTGAATACGATGCTTCCCTGTTTCCTTACGAGAAACTATTAGAAGTGTATTGGCAACAAATCGACCCAACCGATCCCGGTGGGCAATTCTTTGACCGTGGACATTCGTATAAAACGGTGATTTTCTACCATAACGAAGAGCAAAAGAGGATGGCAGAGAAATCTAAAAAGGAGCTTGCAGAATCAGGTAAGTTTCAAAAGCCGATTGCAACACAGATTTTACCTGCGGATAAATTTTATCCTGCAGAGGAGTATCATCAGGATTATTACAAAAAGAACCCTGCCCATTATAATCGATACAGCAGAGGATCTGGAAGAGTAGCGTTTATTGAAAATCATTGGGGGGAAAAGAATGAGTAAAGAAGATTTAACGAAAAAGTTAACTCCTGAACAATATGATGTCACGCAAAACAACGGGACAGAGCCACCATTTAGAAATGAGTATTGGAATACGTTCGAAGATGGAATCTATGTAGATATCGTATCAGGTAAACCGCTCTTTAGCTCTAAAGACAAGTATGATGCCGGTTGTGGCTGGCCAAGTTTCACGAAGCCAATTGATGAAGAGGAAATTTCAGAAAAAGAAGATCGAAGTCATTTTATGGTGAGAACGGAAGTGAGAAGTACGGAAGCAGACTCTCACCTGGGTCATGTATTTAATGATGGACCTGGACCAACGAAGCTCCGGTACTGCATCAATTCAGCAGCTTTACGATTCGTCCCGGTAGAAAAGCTCGAAGAAGAAGGATATGGGAAGTACAAAAAAATATTTTAAAATAATGAATTGTTGTGAAACCCTTCACATATGTGCTAAAATAGACTTCTCATGTTTACAATGAGCTACATATGTGTATATAAAATATAATTAGGAAGGTGAATGATTATGTTAAAGAAGCTTTTTGGAAAAAAAGAAGAAGCGCCTAAAACCGTTAATGCAGTTGCACCTTTAACGGGTACATTAAAATCACTTGAAGATGTTCCAGACCCGGTTTTTTCTCAGAAGATGATGGGAGATGGAATTGCAATCGACCCGACAGAAGGTAAAGTCGTTTCACCTGTAGACGGCGAAATCATGCAGCTTTTCCCAACAAAGCACGCAGTGGGTATCAAAGCGAAAAACGGTGCTGAAATTCTTATCCACATCGGTCTTGAAACAGTATCAATGAACGGTGAAGGCTTTGAAGCACATATTTCAGAAGGGTCAAAAGTGAGTATGGGAGATCCATTAATTACGTTTGACTTAAATCTAGTGAAAGAAAAAGCAAAAAGTACCATCACGCCAATCATCTTAACAAACGGCGATGACATGGATGAGCTCGTAAAAAAAGAGTTAACTTCTGTGATAGCAGGACAAGATGAGGTATTAGAGATTTCATCTAAATAATGAAGCATGAAGAGACCGGCATGTTTGCCGGTCTCTTTTTTGAGGAATGGACATCCGGACCTGATAACGTTCTTATCTAATCAGCTTAACAGCTATTTCTCCTTCTTCGTCGTCATTCCACCCGACAAGATAAACTTCATCGCTTCTTCAGATTTAATATCAAGTATTTCAATATCAGTTTTAGGAATCAAAAAAGTGACTCCGGCTACTTGGAAGGTTTGGGGTACGTATACTGCAACGTGATCTTGCAGGTCATTATGCAGGTCTGCAAGGTTCTCTGTTGTGATAAAGCCCATGCATTTCATCGTTGTGCCAGGCATTTTGATGAGTGCCACTTTGGAAAAGGATTTCTTTTCTCCTAAGAAGGAGTGGATGGTATCCTTTATTACCGAGTAAATCGTTTTGACAAAGGGGATCTTGTGTAATAGAACGTCTACTATTCGAATGATCGTACCTGTGAAAAACTTGGTTGATAGCCAGCCAAGAACGGTCAAGAGAATGATGGTGGCGAAAAGTCCGATACCAGGAATATAATTTTCATCGAGGTATGGTTTTAATACATTGCCTAATAAACCGTCTAGAAATAGAAACATTTTATATACAACATAGGCGACCAGGCCAATTGGGACTATTGTAAGAACACCATTAATAAACGACTTTAAAAACCATTTCATGCTGTCACTTCTCCAATCTTCGGTTAAAACCTACCCCTATTATATAGAAAGGTTATAGTGCAGAAAAGGTGTGTCCCTAAATAAAATAGGCGAATACACAAACCTTTTCTAGGTAGATGACATACAGTGTATTGTAAATAAATATTTCATGAGGAGTGATAGGTATGAACTATGGTTATGGTTGTGATCCATGTTATCAAGGTGGATATGCTTATCCAGTTGCCGGTTACAATAATTTTGCGTTGATAGTTGTGTTATTCATCCTGTTAATTATTATTGGAGCCGTTTGTTTCTGCGGGAAGTGATTCATGGTTTAGAAGTGAATCACGAAAATAAAAGGGAGCTGTCACTTCGACAGCTCCCTTTTAGTCTTAAATTTTAAAACTTGAAATGAGTTCTTTTAATTTTTCCGCTTGTTGGGAAAGCTCTGAGGCGCTAGCTGTTACTTGTTCCATCGCAGCTGATCCTTCCTCAGATGCAGCAGCAGTGGTTTCTGTGTTAGAAGCAGTCGCTTCAGCAATTTCATTGACCAGGGCAAATGAAGTAGCGACTTCCTGACTGAGATTAAGGGTTTCCTGGATATGACCAACCATTTCTTCCACGACAACCGTTGTTTTAGTAGTTTGGCTTAGAATATCTTCAAGGGAGGCGTTTGTTTCATTTGTCATTTCAACCCCTGCGATTACCTCTTTCACTCCATCAGAGTTCTGTTTCATGATGACATTCACTTCTTCTTGAATACTGTGTACGATTTCGGTTACACCTTTCGCCGCTTGTCGGGATTGTTCCGCGAGTTTTCTGACTTCATCCGCCACCACGGCAAAGCCTCTTCCATGTTCCCCGGCGCGTGCTGCTTCAATAGCTGCATTCAATGCAAGTAGATTGGTTTGTTCTGCAATGTCAGTAATGGTTCCGATAATGGTCGTAATTTGTGAAGAACGCTGTCCTAACGCTTCTACGGTTTCACTTGTATTGGACATGGTTTCTTCAATACTCAGCATTTTTGATGAAGAAGCTTGAACGGTTTTTCCGCCCCTTTCAGCAACTGCTCTCATATCACGAGCGGTTTCTTTTACCATCTCTGCTTGATTGAATAAGAAACGGGCGGCTTCTTCCAAGCTATTCATTTTGTCTAATGAAGTAGACATTCGACTTGTTGTCTGATCGCTTCCAGCCGCAATTTCGGTAGATGTTTCTGCAATGGAAGTTATCGTGCGTGACGTTTCTTCGGCTGAAGCAAGAAGCTCCTGACTGCTGGCTGAGACGTTTTCCGCCATTTCAGAAACCTGTTTCACAAGGATCGCGATTCCTGCAATGAGTTGATTCGTATCAGATGCGAGGTCTGCCAGCTCATCTTTGGATTTTACATGAATTCGTTTTGTTAAATCTCCACCTGCGTTCGCAATTTCTAAAATAGAACGACTGATCTTCTTTGTGTTCATTTTAATTGTATGAGATAAGATGACTCCGAAGAAAATAGCTAATATAACCGCGAATGCTGATAAGCCAATGGTCACGATCTTGGATAGGTAAACTTGTTGATTTAGAGATTCAATACGATTGTTCAGATCTTTTTGTTGGTCGACTACGATCATATCTACATATGAACGGATTCCATCCAGGTATTTCTTACCAGTACCCGATTCAACAAGGGTAGCTGCTTCCTCGAGCCCTTTATCCTTTCTTGTCTCGATTACCCGATCAACAAATTGCATCCAAAATCCATATTGAGCTTCGATCTTATCCAATTTATCAAGCTGTTTCTGATCATCCTGTAATAGAGTAGTCAACTCTTCAAAATGACTCTCTACCTCACCTTTACCATTTTGATAGGGTGCTAGAAATCCTGTTGCCCCTGTAATGACAAAACCTTGTTCCCCAATTTCAATTTCATTTAATACCTTTGATAGATCTTTTACTTTTGTATCAACCTGCATATCGTATGTAATTAACGTGTTGATTTCTTTTTCCAGCTTCAGCATATTGAAGTAAGAGGTAGAGGCAAGGACTAAAAGGACAATTGTCAATAACCCGAATGACAGAACCACTTTTCCCCTGATTGTCCGAAAATAAGAGAAGACCCCTTTGCTTCTACTAGAACCTTCTTTCTTAATTCTCTTTCTTTTTGTATGTTTTTCTTTTGTCTTCTTCACCATTTCCCCTCCTGAAGATAAGTAAAAAGTAGCATCTAAGGATGAACTTACCATTATTTTATACATATAGACCTAATTTATCTAGTCACTCCATAAAATTTTTGTCGAATTTTTGAGAATTTTAGTATATTTCAACCAATAAAATATGGCTAAAAGAAAAAAGCTATCACTTTTTACCAAGCCTTTGACGTTTAACGAAAATTCATCTGTATTATTCTTTTTTCTTAAAGGAAAGAAAGATTCCGCTTTTCATACATATGAATAATGGTAGGGAAATCTTTATGTGCAACCAGATGAGCGAATCGAAAGAGAGTACGAATCTGATTCTTTCAGGAGGGGGATTATGCCTCATTCGCATTTAATAAAACCACTGATTGGTGAACACTATCCGACAATTGATTATGGAAAAGGTGTCTATTTGTATGATACCGATGGACGGGAGTATATGGATGCTTGTTCTGGAGCGGTTACTGCAAATGTAGGACATGGCATGGAAGAAATTCTTCAATCTATTGTGAATCAAGGAAATAAAGTAGCATTTGTGTATCGTTCTCAATTCAGTAATCAGCCAGCTGAGGATTTAGCGACATTCCTTCATGAGAAGACAGGTTATCCATGGAGTTTCTTCGTGAATAGTGGTTCTGAGGCTGTGGAGACGGCCATCAAGATTGCTATTCAGCATTGGCAGGAACAGGGGAAACCGATGAAAAGAAAAATTTTATCCAGATGGCTGAGTTACCATGGTATCACTTTCGGTGCTTTATCTGCTTCAGGTCACCCAACCAGAAGAGAACGATTTGACTCCTACTTAGGAGACTGGCCAACAATTGAGCCTCCTTATTGTGCTCACTGTCCTTTTGGAAAAACACATCCATCATGTGATCTTGCGTGTGCTTCTCAATTAGAAACGATGATTAGCAGAATAGGAGCCGACAATATTGCTGCATTTATGGCGGAACCGATCATCGGTGCCGCAGGTGGGGCGATCACTCCCCCAAAAGGTTATTATGAACGGATCAAAGCAATCTGTGAGAGACATGATATTTTGTTTATTTCAGATGAAGTGATGACCGGATGTGGTCGGACTGGGACTTTTTTAGCTTTAGAGCAGTGGAAAGTGAAAGCCGATATTGTAGCGATAGGTAAAGGGTTAAGCGCCGGATATGCCCCTATCGCTGCGACCCTCATTTCCGACAACATAATGGAGCCGATATTGAATGGGTCGAAAGTTATTATGAGCGGTCATACATTCAGTGGGAATCCAATGTCTGCAACAGCAGCACTTGCTGTTCTGAAACTGATTGATTCAGAAAAGATGATTGAAGGTGTCGATCATAAAGGAACATACTTGAAAAATCTAATAGAAAAATTAAAAACTGAATTTTCCTTTGTGCAAGATGTGCGAGGAAAAGGACTCATGTTGGGAATAGAGCTGAGTTCCCTTGGAGCACCTTTTACTTCTTATATTGTTCAAGCGGGGGTTGAATGTGGGATTTTGTTATATCCCGCAGCGGCGGGGATAGATGGAAGGAAGGGCTCCGCCATTATGGTTGCTCCCCCATTAAACAGTTCAAAAAGGGAACTTGAGGAAATGGTTAAAAGACTCAGAAGAACCTTTCAACTAGTAGAAGAGAATTGGAAGGAGATCTAAATATGCCCGGTCTTCACAATAAAAGAAGCAGTTATGAAAATATAAAACAATTTTTTTATGATGGAATGACTTTGATGTTCGGAGGATTCGGAGGGGTGGGATCCCCTCCTACTATAAGTAAGCATTTATTGGATTGGGGAACTCAGGAAATCACGATTATAGGAAATGATACAGGTTTTCCCCATATCGGTATTGGACAATTAGTAGCCCAAAACAGAGTAAAGAAAGTGATTGCTTCCCATATCGGATCTAACCCGATTGCTGGTCGTTTAATGAGTGAAGGGAAGCTTGAGGTGGAATTCTCTCCTCAGGGAATATTGGCAGAGAGAATTCGGGCAGGGGGAGTCGGGTTGAAAGGAATCGTAACCGAAATCGGCGTGGATGATCCATATTTAAATAAAGGAAAACCCATACTGGAGATAGATGGAAACCGCTTCTTATATGAAACCGCCCTCGTTGCTGAAGTTGGGGTTGTGTATGCCAAAAAAGCCGACACATTTGGCAATCTTATTTATGATAAAAGTGCCAGAAATACGAATCCACTTGTGGCTATGGCCGCGGATATTACGATTGTGGAGGCAGAAGAAATTGTGAATGTGGGTGAATTAGATCCTGAGGAAATTGTCACGTCGGGTGTTTTTGTAGATCATATTGTTTTGTCTAAAGGAGTCGACTGGAAATGGGCATGGGAAACGAATTGAAGGATAGGTTAGCCAAACGTGCGGCTTTAGAAGTGAAAGAGCATATGATTGTTAATTTGGGAATCGGAATACCCTCCCTTGTTCCGAATCATCTTACCCCGGGGTTTCCTGTTGTATTTCAATCGGAAAACGGAATTATTGGAATGGGGCCTGCACCGGGGGAAGGGAAAGAGGATGAAAACTTGTGTAATGCAGGAGGATTCCCTGTCTCATTAATGAAGGGAGGCTGTTATACAGATAGCTCCATCGCATTTGCCATGATTCGCCGGGGCAAGATTGACCTTACGATCCTAGGCTCGCTGCAAGTCAGTGAGAAGGGAGATCTTGCAAACTGGATTATCCCCGGCAAAAAGGTACCGGGAATGGGGGGCGCAACCGAACTTGCGTCAAAAGCAAATAAAGTCATTGTACTCATGACCCATTTAGATAAAAATGGTGAGAGCAAACTCGTGCGGGAATGTACGCTCCCATTGACGGCCAGGTCTTGTGTCTCCATGATTATTACGGACCGGTCTGTCTTCACAATTGAGAATGATCAATTGATATTGTGTGAAATATTCAGTCCCTACACACTTCAAGATATTAAGGAGACAACAGATGCCCGTTTCACATTAAGCTCTTGCTTAAAATATTTACGTTAAAAGGAGGGCCCCATTTGGAAACTCATCGTCTCATCAGGGAAATAATAGAAGAAAAAAAGAAAAGGACCACCAGGCTTCTGCAAAGATTAGTCCAAGAGGATAGTGTAAGAGGAAATGAATCAAAAGCGCAGGCAATCGTAATAGAGAAGTGCCGTAAACTTGGTTTAGAGTTGGATATTTGGGAGGTGAACGAAAACGATGTAAAGGATCATCCCTTTTACCGGTGCGATCGAAAGGAATTCAAAGGAAACCCGAACGTGGTCGGGGTACTGAAAGGCCAGGGTGGTGGAAAGAGTCTTCTGCTAAATGGACACATTGATGTTGTACCAGAAGGTGACAGGAAGGATTGGACATATGATCCATATGGTGGTTTGATCAAAGACGGAAAGCTTTATGGACGCGGGGCAACGGATATGAAGGGAGGAACTGTCGCTTTACTACTCGCTATTGAGGTTGTGAAGGAGTTAAAAATTCCCCTCAAAGGTGATATTATCTTTCAGAGTGTGATTGAAGAGGAAAGTGGTGGAACTGGTACCCTCGCTGCATTGGTAAGAGGGTACAAAGCAGATGGTGCAATTATTCCCGAACCTACCAATATGAAGATTTTTCCTAAGCAGCAAGGTTCCATGTGGTTTCGTCTTAGAGTAAAAGGGAAATCTGCCCATGGAGGAACCAGATACGAAGGGGTAAGCGCCATAGATAAAGCATACACAGTGATTAACTCTCTTCAGCACCTGGAAGAATCTCGAAATCAGAAGGTGGATGATCCTTTATATAGCAATATTCCTATTCCGTTACCGATTAACATCGGTAAAATAGAAAGTGGGAAATGGCCATCTTCCGTACCTGATTTGGCTGTAATTGAAGGAAGGGTGGGGGTTGGTCCGTGGGAAACCCTGCAAGAAGTAGAAAAGGAGGTTGAAGCTGTAATCTCAAGCCTGAAAGAGGTTGATTCATGGTTTGATCATCATCCAGTGGAGATTGAATGGTTTGGTGGCAGGTGGCAGCCGGGCGATCTTTCTCGTGATCATGAAATCGTGGAGAAACTTTGTTATCATGCCAAAGAAGTATTGGGAATCACTCCAATCATTGAAGCTTCTCCTTGGGGAACGGATGGAGGAATCCTTTCTCAGGGAGGGAATATTCCGGTTGTCGTATTTGGTCCTGGTACAACCGAGGTGGCTCATGACGCAGACGAATACATTGAATTGGATAGAATCTACCAAACTGCTGAAATTCTTACCTTATTTATTATAGATTGGTGCAATAAACAGTCATAATTTTCTTTTTTAAGGGGTATAGGATAACAAATAGAAACCTTTCGGGGGCCTCAATGTAATCCCTTAAACTTCATAACCTCCACAGAAGGAACAACTCACTTGATTAAAGACAGAGGTTGTTCCTTTTTTGTGTTGGTTTGTTTCATAACTTATCCTTTCATTTCATATGTTGGTTAAAAAGGGGCTTATAAGAATGCAAACATACGAATTTATAAAACAACCGAAGCTGGAAGCTGCCATTTACAAGGATGGCTACAACAGGCGACTGCGGGTGGATGAGTTTAGAGGGAATCCAGGATTGTTATGGGAGTATGTTAAGAGAGAAACTGAGTCCAACCTTTATGAAAAGGTGATTGTGAAAGCAAGATGGAATCAATCTCTCTTTTTTTTGGAAAAAGGCTTCATCTTGGAGGGGGGGGTAAACGCTTACTTCAATGGTGATAAGGCTTTATTTATGAGTAAGTTTTTAACGAATGAAAGAAGAAACAGTTCGTACTGGAGCAAAGAAGACGACATTCTCCAATCGGTTCAACAGCTTGATAGGCAAGCGCTTGTAAGTTCTGAAACGATTTCTGTCGCCACTGAGGAGAATGCAGTGCAATTAGCCGATCTGTATCAGGAAGTATTTAAGCTTTATCCTGTACCATTGCACAATCCCGACTATGTGAAAGAGTCAATGAAAAGTGGGACAATCTTTGTTTATATCGAGGAGAAAGGAAGAATCATCAGTGCTGCTTCTGCTGATGTGTCTTTATCCTGCAAGAATGCCGAATTGACGGATTGTGCTACACGCACTTCCTATCGAAAGGGAGGATATATGAAACATCTGATACGAAAGTTAGAAGGTGAATTACTGGATAGGGACATTTTCTGCGCCTATACGATTGCAAGAGCACTTTCATTTGGTATGAATGCAGTATTCCATCAGCTTGGGTATCGATATGGGGGAAGACTGGCGAATAATTGCATCATCTTCGACAAAATGGAAGATATGAACCTATGGGAAAAAGATCTAAGTGAAATGTAAATGGATAAAAACCAATTGTGGTTTTAATTCATAGGCTAATGTATAGCTCTGTTCCTGGTGGAAAGATACTTTTGGAAAGTTGGTGGAGTAGATGAAAATGAATCTCTATAAACCAAAGAGGGATTGGAAGGATATTGAGCTTTGGAAAGATGTGACAGATGAACAATGGAATAATTGGTTATGGCAGCTGACCAACACTATCAGAACCCTTGATGACTTGAAGAAAGTGGTGAACCTGACGCCTGAGGAAGAGGAAGGTGTAAAGATTTCGACTAAAACAATCCCTCTTAATATTACACCTTATTATGCATGGTTAATGAATGAAGATGACCCTCGCTGCCCTATTCGGATGCAATCCGTTCCGATTGGTCAGGAAATCCACAAAACGAAGTATGACCTGGAGGATCCTTTACATGAGGATGAAGATTCCCCTGTTCCCGGATTGACGCACAGGTACCCGGACAGGGTGTTATTTCTCGTGACTAATCAGTGCTCGATGTACTGCCGTTACTGCACGAGAAGAAGGTTTTCAGGACAAATTGGAATGGGTGTACCAAAGAAGCAGCTTGATGCAGCCATTGAATATATTCGAGAGACTCCGAGTGTAAGAGACGTACTGTTATCGGGAGGCGATGGTCTACTGATTAATGATCAGATTCTTGAATACGTCTTAAAGAATTTAAGGGAGATTCCACATGTCGAGATCATCCGGATTGGAACGAGGGCGCCCGTAGTGTTTCCACAGCGGATTACTGAAAACCTTTGTAATATCTTAAAGAAATATCATCCAGTGTGGTTAAATACCCACTTTAATACATCAATCGAAATTACGGAAGAGTCCAAGAAAGCGTGTGAGATGCTCGTAAATGCAGGGGTTCCTGTAGGGAATCAAGCGGTTATTCTCGCTGGTATAAACGACAGTGTTCCAATCATGAAGAAGCTCATGCACGATCTTGTTAAGATTCGCGTACGTCCGTACTATATTTATCAATGTGATTTATCAGAAGGAATCGGCCACTTCCGCGCACCGGTTTCCAAGGGATTGGAGATTATTGAAGGTTTACGGGGACATACTTCCGGCTATGCCGTACCGACCTTCGTGCTGGATGCTCCTGGTGGTGGAGGGAAGATTTCCCTGCAACCTAATTACCTTATTTCTCAAAGTTCTTCGAAAGTGGTTGTACGTAATTTCGAAGGAGTCATCTCCACCTATCCGGAACCGGAAGAATACGTAGCAGGCAGAGCAGATGACTACTTTAAAGAAGTGTATCACGATGAAGAGATTAAAGAACCTTCGATTGGAATTGCCGGCTTGATGAATCAAACCCATTCTTCTCTCACCCCGAGTGGGCTTAAGCGTTTGGAACGTAGAAAGGAATACCAGGAAAACCCCGATCACAATTCCCTTAAGGACTTTAGAGGAAAGAGAGACCAGCTTAAGGAAAAGAAGCACAAAGCTATGCTAACGAAAATGAATCAGGATAAAAATGATGATAAGGAAGAAACCATCAATGGATAAAA
The DNA here is from genome assembly GCF_042666755.1 of Rossellomorea sp. GCM10028870. Lineage (NCBI taxonomy): Bacteria > Bacillati > Bacillota > Bacilli > Caryophanales > Bacillaceae > Rossellomorea > Rossellomorea sp. GCM10028870. The sequence goes on from NZ_JBHTGN010000001.1 coordinate 785,050, forward strand.
AGAATACAAAAGTATGTGAATGGTGTGAAGAGAAGACGGCTCATGAGGATCAATCCAGCGTGTATTGGGAGCTTCCAGATGGCACAAGAGCGATTCAAATCGCAAATGTTCCGAGCGTGAGCTGCAGCCATTGTGGAATGGAGTACCAGGATGAAGGGGTCATCAATGAAATAGAAGACCAGCTTATGCTGGTCGACACGAAATTAATCGATAAAGTGATCGCTTATACTGATTTAATGCAACTTCCCCGATTACTAAAGAAAAATTACTTTCGATTTTAATGGGTATAAAGCTATAGAGCCTTAATATGTCACAACAAAGCAAACACTTTACGAATCCATCTACTTCGGCTATCCTTTTAGAAAAGAAGAACAAAGGTAGGTGGAGCAGATGAGAAAATCCTTTTATCATTATTTAATGAAGTATAGGCAACCTACTGCCAAGAATGAAATAACTCAATTCGCAAATTCAGCTTATGATGATCACAGCTTTCCTAAACAATCACAACAATACCATGAAATCAGCTCCTACCTCGAAATGAATGGGCACTATCTTGAAAGTATGTCCATTTTCGATATGGCATGGGACTATTATCAGTTAGAAGAAAAAGATTAACGTGAATACCTTAAAGCTTCCGGACCGACGTTTGTTTTACACTTATGTCGGTCCTTTTTTCCTCAAGTAGCATGGTCACTCAATCCTCTTTTTGTTGATAGCTACAAAGCCTAAATATAAATTTAATAGTTACAGTGCCTGACAAGCATAGACGATTCCTATTCCAAAGAAAAAAGAGAGTAAGGGATTTCGTGTATACCGATATGGTTGTTACTGCATATCATATAAAAAAGGCGATTAAGGGTGAGGGGAGAATGAAGAAACGAAAAGAGCCTAGATTCAGAGTTGGGGAAACAGTAGTCGTAACAATCTATGGTACAGTCGGGAAAATAACCGACATTAAAAAGCTCGATGGTGAGTTTTTATATGAGGTAAATGAAAGTGAAGGCCTATTCAAGGAGAAAGCATTAGAATTGCTTGATTCTTATGATGGATACATTTTTGAACAGGAACAGATTGATATTGAATATAAATTTCTATTTGGAGATCTTGTAATTGTCAAGGGTTATGAAGAGGATCTCTTTAAAGTGGTAGGATTTCGGACGGAAATATGGCGTTATAAGGACGATGCCTGGGAAGACGTTATTTATGAGTTAATGAGAATTACAGATGGTGAGTGGTTAGAAGCAGACGAAGATGAAATCACCCTGGTTGCAGATGAAGAGCAAGCAGAGGCATTTATAAAGAAATATGGATTCGTATTTCCACAAAAAAAAGAAGGCAAAACAAAATCGCTTCATTCACCTGCTTACCCGAAGCCAAGTTGGATTGATCAGCTCTTAGATCATTATAATGATTACAAAACCCTGTATCTTCTCTTTCAAGATACTAAATATAAGAATAAGATGGACTATGTGTTAGAACAATTAAAAACTCACACGAGCTCTATCGTTAAAGAGAAGGAATAAGCCACATGATGTAAAGAAACACTGGAACACTAACGATTAAGAATGTTAAAAATACGCCTCGAAGAATCCATTGCATTCCAGAAACGATCATTCCTTCACCATTTTCTAAATCTTTTAACATCGTTTTTGTTTTTTTAGTGAATGTGCTTAACATCGAATCGCTCCTCTATCTTTGATGATAAAGTCTATGCTTGTCTTTAAAGTCTTATGAAAACTTTTTTCTCCTAGCATAACTCGGAGAGTGTTGTCATAAATTGAGAATCAAAGGGGGCGATCACATGCGGGAGATAGAAGTCTTTATCGACACTGAGGAAATTGCAGAGTTCTTTATGAAAGAACTCGTTCAAAGAGGGTATGTACCATCAGAAGATGAGCTGGAAGAAATAGCGGATATCACATTCGAGTATCTGATTGCCAAATGTATCATTGATGAAGAATGGGAAGAAGATGTTTAGGATCTTTTCAACCATCGAAATGAAAATCACGTCGTAAGGAATGTCCTTTAATATACTGGGGATTAACTCTTAAGTGTCTGTCATGTTTTTCGAAACATGCAGGCACTTTATTTTGAGTTAATCCCGCTTTAGATTAACCAGGAATGAGGTCAACGTTTTCCACTTTTTTGTCATGGAAAAATGACCGGGTACCATCATCGTCAACAACGGCTCCATCACTTCAATTGACTGGTCCGTAAACCAGTCAGTCGAAGAGAGTGTCAAAGGAGGGATGTTATCCCAGGCAGAACACAGTGTTGGACTATACAGCCGAGTTTTTTTGTTTTTTTTCGAATAAACATGAGGCCAGTAATCTGCTCTTGATCCGCTATGTGAATGGTTAATCGCAAAGGAATAAGATGTAGGAAAGACAGTGTCATGAAATAATATACTGTATAATTTCTTGCCTAACACAATCCTTCGCTTTACCTGCTCAAAGTGAGATACCGAAAGCCCTGCAAGAGAGCAGGGGGAATGTTTTCCATATGGAAAGAGAATGGAAGCAAATTCTAAACGGTCCTGCAAGAGAAAAAGCCACTCTTCTACTCCAATAGGTTTTTTCATTTCTGTTAATATTCTCTTTTGAATCATATGCTGCTCATTCATGATGAGTCCAATGGTTAAAACTTGTTCATTACCGGTAGTAAGAAAGTCATTCCAGATATTCATCATGAAAATGGAAACGTTGAATTTTTTTAGGAGGTGAAAGGAAGAATGTCCCGTTCTTTTCCATTGTTCATATAGTAATAATTGAGGGTAGGCATCATGAAAGATGGCTGCATTACATAGCTCGAGAAATGAGAATAACGCTTTTTGATCATTATTATCCAATACATATGAGAGCAGATTGTTTCGAATGTCTGTCATATGATAACCAGCATTTCTTGATACCATATGAGCAAGAAAAGACCAGTGGATTTCAGGGTGTTTCTTGAAAAAGTCAAGATAACATGCGGTTCTTGTTACGTTATTAAGGTTAGCATTCTTTACTTTGTTCACAATCAGTTCATACAGTTCTTGATCCTGAGGGAAGTAGACCAGGGGAGTAGGGCTTTCGGTTGCATTGTAGAGCTTACATATATACCCCTCGTTCAGAAGAGGTCTCGTGTGGTCATTGCTCCCGGTCTTGATCAGGTTTAAAATCTTTTGAATCGGTGAAGAGGTCAAGTGATCACGCTCCACTAATATATTTTATGGAATTGAAACTAATTTCAAAATGAAACGTATATAGTAATACAAGTGAAAATGAATCATTTTAGGGAGGTTTGTTTATGTTAAGAAAAATAATCAAAGGTTTGTTAAGTTCGAAACATCATCGATATAGCTCCAGTGATGCGTGGAGAAAGTATAAATCACCTAAACATAAACACTTTGGACATCAACATTATAAGAAGCATAAAAGTAAAAGCTTTTTTTCCAGCTTTTTTAGCAGCTGATGGAATGAGAGGAATGTGATATGATACACACTCTTTTTCGCAGACTGATCGATGGTTTTGAACAGACGTGGAAACCGGGAGAAAACATCAATGGCTTCCATATCATCCGATTAGTTGGAAAAGGAAGCTATGGTACCACTTACTTGGTTATCAACCATTCGAATGGAAAAGAAGCCATTTTAAAAAGAATACGCCCTTACAAAAAGTTATTTTCTAATCACGTCCAATATGTTCAAAATGAAATGAATGCACTACAAACTTTATCTCATCCTCAGTTTCCATCCGTATATGCAGCAGGTGAGTATGGAAAGACTCCTTATTTCATTATGGAAAAAATGAACGGTCAAACATTTGAGGAGTTAATTTTTATAGAAGGAAAAACCTACTCCGAAGAAGAATCACTAAAGTTAGGTGTACAATTAGTTACCTTGGTTCAATGGATTCATGAAAGGGGATACGTTCATAGAGATTTAAGGATCCCTAATATTCTATTGGATCATGGGACTCTTCAAATAATAGACTTTGGCCTTGCTTGTGAAATGAATACAACATCAGAGACTATTCCAGAGAAACATAAGGATTATATGAGGGATAAGTCTGTGAAGAGTGATTTCTACGCAATCGGACATTTTCTGTTGTTTTTACTGTATTCTTCTTACGAACCGACGATGAGAAAGGAAAGAAGTTGGGAAGCAGAACTGGCCATTCATCATAATACCAGGATGTTGATTCGAAGACTTCTACAAATTGATTTAGGGTTCAGGGACGCTGCGGAGCTCATTGTGGAATTATCCAGAGTGATTCACACATTACAAGAAAGATAATAGAGGAGGAATTTAACATGTCTTTTTTTAACAAAGTATTTGCGTCAATTGGAATTGGAGCAGCGACAGTAGATACAAAATTAGAAAAATCAAGCTATCAAGCAGGGGAAACAGCAAAGGGTATAGTAGAAATAACCGGAGGGAGCGCAGATCAAAACATCGATGCTATTTATTTAACTCTCTTTACTACATATATTCGAGAATCAGACGACAAGAAGTACACTGATTATGCTCCTATTCAAAAAGTACAGATATCCGAGCCTTTTACCATTGGCGAAAATGAAAAGAAAGAGTTTCCTTTTACCTTTACCTTACCATTTGAAACCCCAATCACATATGGGAATACAAGGGTGTGGGTAGCCACGGGTTTAGACATTAAAAATGCAGTAGATCCCAAAGACAAAGATTATATTGAAATCGTGCCGAATGAATTGACGAATGCTGTGCTTACATCTGTTCAGGAACTTGGCTTCAGAATTCGTAAGGTTGAATGTGAGCAAGCACCACGTCGCTACAGAGGTCGCTACCCATTCATACAGGAATTTGAATTCGTACCGGTAAATGGTCCGTACCAACGAAAATTAGATGAACTTGAAGTGATGTTCATGAATCAATCGGAAGAACAATTGGATCTTCTTTTAGAAGTGGATCGACGTGCAAGAGGGTTAGGCGGATTTTTAGCGGAAGCTCTTGAAATGGACGAATCCATGGTGAAAATGACGATAAGAAAGTCGGACATTCCTGTTCTTTCATCAAAACTGCGAGAAGTGATTAATAAATTCGCTTAATCCGATCGATTCGACAAAGATTCTTATGTTTCCATGAAGGATTCGACAAGGTCTATGTGTAATAGTATGAGTACAACTTAATGACGGAGGGGTGCTCATGCCTTTACTTGAAAAAATCATTCGTCCTAAGCTTTTGAGATCGACCTATGACATGACCATTTTCCAAACTCCTAAGTATGGAGAGAACAAAGGCTATGAAAAGGTATATCGAATCTCTGTTGAAGCTAATAATCATGAAGAAGCCCTATATGAAACGTTCAGAACATTTAACGTACCAGACCTAGTTCCTAAAGATTATCAAGGCAGGTACATTGCTACACGTGATATCATTTTTATTGACGAAGGACGGAGAGGTCATTATTATTATCGCCTTCAGTCAAATGGGTGGAAAAGAGTGAACCGGATCGTGATCCATTAAATAAGCAGGCGTAACACAAAAAGGAAAGAATCATCCATGTCGGTAAGATTCTTTCCTTTATTTTATGGAGAATTTTTATATGTGATTGCCCGGGCCGTTTTTTCGATTCTGGGCTGAATTTTCTTTGGCATGTGCATTGTGTTCAGCATCTAGTGCTTCTTTGGAAATATGGTTATTTTTCTTAGGAGCATTGATTCTGTTTCGGTGTTTTTTACCCATTCAAATTTTCCTCCCCGTTATGATTTAAGTCTTTCAGTTCTTGAAGAGTTAGGTTGTGTCCCGGAACGGGTAGAAGGGTTTGTTTCATTTGCATGCTGTACTGCTTGCTTTAGTTTCTTACTCATTTTTTCTTTAGTCATGTGGATCCCTCCTTCTGACGTTAGTTTGACCCCATGCTCCGCTTTCTATCCTTCCATTTTCATTCGTTGCATAAGAAATAAAAAAGGATTACAATGGTGTTTCAACAGTCTAGTTAGGAGGAAAAGTAAATTGAGTATACATATTAATGCAAAAGAAAATGAAATAGCAGAAACGGTTTTATTACCAGGAGATCCCCTTAGAGCAAAGTACATTGCAGAAACATTTCTGGAAAATCCAACCTGCTATAACGAAGTCCGTAATATGTTTGGATACACAGGAACATATAAAGGGAAAAGAATTTCCGTTCAAGGAACAGGAATGGGTGTTCCGTCCATTTCCATTTATATTAACGAATTAATGCAAAGCTATAACGTCCAAAACCTAATCCGTGTCGGTACTTGTGGGGCTATCCAAAAGGATGTTAAAGTTCGTGATGTCATACTGGCTATGACCTCATCAACTGATTCTCAAATGAACAAATTAACATTTAACGGTATTGACTATGCACCGACAGCTAACTTCGATTTACTTAAAAGGGCATATGATGCCGGAGTGGAAAAAGGCCTTAACTTAAAGGTAGGAAATGTGTTTACTGCCGACATGTTCTACAATGACAATGCCGAGCATGAAAAATGGGCTCAATATGGAATTCTGGCAATTGAAATGGAAACATCGGCTCTATACACATTAGCAGCTAAATATGGACGTAATGCACTATCCGTTCTGACAGTTAGTGATCATATTTTAACAGGTGAAGAAACGACTGCAGAAGAGCGTCAAACAACATTTAATGAAATGATTGAAGTTGCTTTGGAAGCTGCTATTGGGGAGTAGATCCATCTATTATCAAAAGAAACTGCTTACATTCCCATCTCCGGGTTTATAAGCAGTTTTTCATTTTATGAAGTTTATCCTGCTTACAGAAAACCTGATACATGGTAAGATTAAGGATGGAACTATTATAGAGAAACTAGGTGAAAGTATGAAAAAGATCATCTTCGTAACTGCTGCTTCCTTGATTATCTTATCGGGATGTTCGCAAGTACAAGATTGGTCAGAGGATTTATTTGGCCAAAAACAGCAAGAAACGAAAAAAGAGGAACCGAAGCAACAAATTCCACAGGATCAGCCGGATGGACAAACGGAAGAAGAACAACCTGCTCCTTCAGAGGAAGAAGCAGTTCCTCCAGAACTACAATTAGAGTCCCAATACTTCAATGAAGTGAAAGTAGTGGACGGAAAACAAATAATACAAAATCCCTCCAACCTTTTAGCTCTTGTGAATAAGGAATACGCATTAAATGAATACAAACCAACTGATTTGGTCCGCCCAAATGTTCCGTTCGTATTTGGTAATCAAGAACTAGAAAAGGCATATCTTCGTAAAGAAGCGGCAGAGCAGCTGGAGAAAATGTTCGCTGAGGCTAAAGCACATGGTGTTATGCTGACAGCTATTTCAGGCTATCGTTCGTATGAATATCAAAAAATGCTGCTGGAAAGAGAAATTGCTCAGTTCGGAGAAGAAAAAGCCGTAATGGCCGTAGCACCGCCGGGACAAAGTGAGCATCAATCAGGTTTAGCAATGGATATCTCGAGTCAAAGCAATAACTTCCAGGTAAACATTGAATTTGCCGATACGAAGGAAGGCAAGTGGCTTGCTGAGAACGCCTATAAATATGGGTTCATCCTCCGTTATCCGGAAGATAAGGTTTCGATTACACAGTATCAATATGAGCCTTGGCATTTTAGATATGTAGGTAAGGATGCAGCTAAAGTCATTCATGAAAACGATTGGTCTTTAGAAGAGTATTTTAACAATGTGAAAAAGATTTAATGATTTTGAAGGGTCAGGAGCTTTGGGTTTCTGACCCTTTTGGTGTTTGTCATATGTAATATTGCCTTTAAGGAAACTCGCCGCTGCCCACCCCCTCTCCGCTTTTGTTCTGTTTTCTCACTTTCTTACATACAACAATAATAGGGGCTGTCCAATTTGAGGTGAGCGGGTGAAACGGATGTTGAGAACTTTTAGCATTATTATTATAGGAAGTGTGTTTGTAGGGATCGGAATTGATCTTTTTTTCGTGCCTCACCATTTCCTGGATGGGGGAATGATTGGGGTTGGGCTAATTGCCCATTATTGGTTTGGTTTTAAGCCGGGACTTACGATCATCCTTTTGAGTGTTCCATTATATATGCTGGCTTTTTTCGTGGACAGAAAGCTTTTCTATAATAGTATCCATGGCCTCTGGTTATCCTCATTAATGATAGACTTTTTTTATCAATGGAAAAATATTTTCACTTTGCCTCCCCTTATGAGCGCCTTTTTAGGTGGGACCTTCGTTGGAATCGGAATCGGACTAATGCTAAAAGGAAACTCTGCAACAGGCGGTTCCGACTTACTAGCTCAATTGATCGGAAAAAGCTTTCACTTTAATGTGGGGAAATTAATCTTTGTCTTTGATAGCATAGTGCTGGTAGTTGGCTGGCCGATCATCGGTATGGAGTCTTTCTTATATTCTTTATTTGCTGTCAGTACAGTAGGTTTTTTTACAACGATTTTGACACATCATAATCATGACAATGGATTTTCCTTTCGTTAATATTAAAAAGCTGATAGAATAAAGAAGTTATGAGCTTATGATTGCTAAAGATAGATGTTTCATGATATTGTAGACGATAAATTCACACAAGATACATAGCAACGAAAGTGGTGGAAGCTTTGGAACAAGATAAGACGGATCAGTCACAACAAGAAACCCATTCAAATTTTATAAAAATTAAGAAGTTTAAATTTGTTATGCTCCTGTTCTTCCTTGTATTTGCAACGGCAGGAATTACAACATTTGCACTGGCATTCGGAGATGAAAAAGCGGTCAATGTAGGGGTTACAGAACGTTCAGAATTTCAAAAACTTTATGAAGCCTATGATAAGTTAAATGAGAATTATTATAAAGATCTTGATCAGGACACTTTAGTAAATGGTGCTATTAATGGAATGCTTGATAGCGTCGGTGATCCTTATTCTGATTATATGAATGTCGAAGAAGCAGAAAAGTTCCAGGAAAGCATCTCCTCTTCATTTGAGGGGATTGGTGCAGAAATACAGGAGAAAGAAGGATATATATCCATCGTTTCTCCAATAAAAGGTTCACCGGCAGAGAAAGCTGGTTTGCAACCGAATGATACAATCACTAAAGTGGATGACAAAAGTATTCAAGGAATGTCTGTAACCGATGCGGTTCTCCTCATTCGTGGAGAAAAAGGGACAAAGGTTACACTTACCATTCAGCGACCAGGGCAGGATAAGCCAATGCAAGTTACCATCACCAGAGATGAGATTCCAATTGAAACCGTTTATGCAGAAATGAAAGAAAATGGTGTAGCTGAAATCCAAATTACGAGCTTTTCAGAGAATACGTATAAAGAATTAACTGAAGCATTAAATGAGATGAACGATAAAGGCATGAAAAAACTTGTTCTTGATTTAAGACAGAATCCAGGTGGATTACTGGATCAAGCTGTGAAAATCTCTAACTTGTTTGTACCGGAAGGCGAAGTTCTATTCCAAGTAGAAGACAGCAACGGGAAAGTGGAAAAGTATGTTTCCGAATCCGGGCAGAAAATAGGCGTGCCAACAGCCGTTCTCGTTGATGGAGGAAGCGCAAGTGCTGCAGAAATCTTAGCAGCCGCTGTAAGTGAGTCAAACGATATTCCTCTTGTTGGAACAAAAACCTTTGGTAAGGGAACGGTTCAAACAGCCGAAACCTTTAAAGATGGTTCTAACATGAAATTCACAACGGCTAAGTGGTTAACACCTGATGGCAATTGGATACATGAAAAAGGAATCACACCTGATATTGAAGCGAAAATGCCAGATTATGCACAGCTTCCATATATCAATCCGGATAAAGAACTTAAAGAATCAGACTTATCGGATCAGGTAAAAACAGCAGAGCAAATGCTCAATGCTCTCGACCTGAATCCAGGGAACGTTGATGGATATTACGATGAGGACACAACAAAAGCGGTTAAGCAGTTCCAGGAAAAGAATGAACTAGAGGTAACTGGAACGTTAAATGCTGAGACGACGGTTAAGCTTATGTCCAATCTCCGAGATAAACTAAAAGAAAACGATCCGCAAGTGAAAAGAGCGATTGAAGAATTAAACAAAAATAATTAAGTAGAAGATCTCAGGTGAAAGCACCTGAGATCTTTTTTTGGCTATTGGTTTCTTCTTACTCGTATAGAATATATGAGATGTACCAACAATGAGAGTATATATGAGGTGATCTTATGAAAAAAACAGCGTTACTATTGGCTCTATTATATTCTGTATTCATTGTTGTAAGTTGTTCGCCTTTCTGGGGTGGGAGCGAACAACCGGTACCAAAAGAAGAAGTTCAATCGCAAAAGCGTTTCTTAGATGAAAATAATGAATCGATTTTTCCTTTAGTCCTTCAGGAAAAAAAATCTCCTGTTAATGTCCTTCTAATCGGTTCAGATCAACGAAAAAACGAACCTGCCCGTGCAGATGTTTTAATGGTTGCTCAATATACGCCGCAATCGACATCCATTAAGATTGTTTCCATCATGAGGGATACATTCGTAAACATCCCTGGATTTGAAAAGAGCAAAATTAATCATGCGTATACGTGGGGGGGAGAAGAGCTCCTGGCCGAAACGATAAAAAATAATTTCAACATAGATATTCACCATTCCGTGAAAGTGAATTTTAATGATTTCATAAACATGATGGATCTCGTTTTTCCAGAAGGGGTCGGGGTTACAGTGTCAGAACCGATGATCAAGTATTGGAAATGGGCGAAGGATCCCGGGAAGCAAGTATTAAAAGGAGAAGAAATCTTACAATATGTGAGGTTTAGGGGAGACATAAAAAGCGATTTTGGACGAGTGGAGCGGCAGCAGGAAATCATGGCTTTGGCAGAAAAAAGTCTTATGGAGCAAATGCAGTCCGGAGAAGGAATTACAACCGTTGTTTCCCTAATGAGAGAAGGTTTAAAAAACGTAGAAACCTCTACGCCTATTAGTGAAGTGATAAAGTATGGTATGTCATTAATGCTGAAACCCGTGAATCGTGTGGACACACTTCGTGTACCGGTAGAAGGAAGTTTTACTGACCTTTCGACTGTAAATGCAGGACTGGTTTTAGATATGGACGAACAAAAGAATCAAGAAGCTATCAGGGATTTTCTAAATACAGTTGAGTGATTTACCAAGAATGAAACTCAGAAGAATCCAGGTCAAGAAAGGTTTCTATCTTTTTCATTTTTCTTACAATTAAATCGTGTAGATATTTTTTGAACTTCAAATCCTCAGTTTGATTATGTTCCAGATGCAGGATTTTAAGATGTTCCAGATGCTCTTTTAATGTACGCTCATCACTATCAGATCCCCCGGACTGGACTTTGCGAAGAATCACGTCCACCAACTTTTCGTGTGTAGCTTCAATTGTCTTCGTCCCTTGTCTCGCATATATGGCCCCATACCTTAATTCACCTCTGGTCACAATAGAAGTATAGGGAACATAACGCGGATCATAATCAATGATAAGAACCTGAAATCGTTTTAAGTCCAACAATGGATGGATACCTTTAGAGAAAATGAAATCCTCCGTCCTGTATCGTAAATATTTAGGAAGCAGATGCTGCAGTTTATTATCAACATCTGCTTTATCTAAAAATTCCTCATCCGTCAATCCCTTTAATTCTAACGATCCATCATCATATTGCATCACTCCTACAATTATGCATCCGCCTCCCGTATTGGAGATAGCGAGGATATGCTTCGCCATTTTTGTGAATTCAATCCAATCTGATTTGAAATCAACGTAATCTGTTTCGCCCGTATTATGAAGTAAAAGATCCTTCAACGTTTCATGAGAAGGATTCTTCAAAAAGTCCCTAAGTTTAAGCGGAACAATCTTCTCGTAGTACAATGACAACCCCACCTTTAAAGTTTTAACTGTTTATAATTTCGGCTGCAATGAAGCAGCTATTATTGAAAGCTACAAGATACAAGGGGCATCCAGAGATAATCCTTTAGTGTCGCGGTTCCTGTCTATTCATTCTATGCGTGTAAAAATAAGAAATCGCTTTTTTACTAAAGAATCTTCATCCTCTATTCTCCCTTTTACATAAATAGTTGGTGTGGATGCTTTGGTTCGTTGTGTTCATAAGCACTTTCTAATAGAATATGTATAGGATCTATAGAGAGGAAGATTAAATGAAGAAAGATGTTTATATACTATCCGGATTTCTTGGAAGTGGAAAAACGACGTTATTAAAAGGATTGCTGGAGTCCTTAAAGGATCAAAATAAAAAACCGGCTGTCTTAATGAATGAACTGGGAAGTGTCTCCATTGATAGTGATGAAGTTGAAAAAGATACGGCTTTAAGAGAGTTGCTTGATGGATGTATTTGCTGCACCATTTCAGAAAAGCTGGAGTCTCAGCTTCAGGAATTGTTAATGAACGAGGATTTCGATGTATTAGTGATAGAAACGACAGGAGCAGCACATCCTGTTGAGGTGGTCGATTCCATCCTTTCTCCTCTGTTTGCCGATCAATTCGAATTTAGAGGGATTGTTACTGTGGTGGATGGTTTACAGTGGAGAAACAGGGATGAATTTAGTCCAGCTGTTTTACATCTGATGAGAGAACAGATTCGTCATGCTCAATATATTGTCGCGAATAAAACGGATTTGCTTTCAGAAATGGAGCAAGGGACATTCTCATATGACCTTCAGCAAATTAACCCCAATGCTAAGGTATATTTAACGAACTATTCAAAGGTGTCGATGAAAGATTTATTCACTTTGAAAGCTGATCACAGGAGCGGTTCCTATGAGAAAGCATCCATCGGTGAACATTTATCCTTACAAGCGATCGTATATTCCTTTGATGGAACAGTGAGAGGAGAAGCATTTGAGGAATGGGTGAAAAACCAACCTGATGGCATTTACAGAATGAAGGGTTATGTTCCATTACAGGGACGCAAAAATCCAACCTTGTTTCAATATTCATATGGCATGCCGCTGTTCATGCCTGGAGATATGAAGTACCCAACCAATTTTGTCATAATTGGAGAAAACTTACATAAATCAGAAATAATACGTTCTTTGCAGGAGATAGACATAACGGAATAACCTAAGGTGAGGAGAAACGTTATATGGTGTTTCTATTGTTTAGTATAGAACTAATCTTATTTATCAGTGGAATGTATGGTTTAAGCATGTATGAAACGAAACTGCAATTCGTTATCTTTATTGGATTAATTGGGTTCAGTGTGATTATGTTTATAACAACGATCGTGTACTATCAGCGGAAAAAACATAAAAGGGATAGAGCTTATGACTGTTGGGACTGTGCAATTTATTCCCCTGACTGCATTCCTTCTCCACGCTTAGGAAAGAAATTTGATTGTGATTCACCGGACTGTGATTGCACACCGGACTGCAGCCCATAGGAGGGGAAGGAAGTGAAAGCCATCCTTACATTATCCTTTATGCCCTGTCACAGAATACGAGAACGCTCACTCGTCGTCAGGGGGAAGCAATTTCCCTTATGCTTTCGCTGTATGGGAATTCTCTTGGGAATCCTAATCGGGATCCCGTTCGTTTGGTTGTATTTCCCTTTGGTAACATTCGTTCATTTGCTTTATGTGGGGATGCTCATCTTCCCCCTACTGGCAGATGGATACACCCAGAAGTGGAACTGGAGAACCAGTACGAATCCGTTACGGTTGCTGACCGGTCTCCTATGTGGGATCGGACTATCGATCAGTATCATTATATTCTCCAAGATGGGAGTCAGAACCATCATGATCTTGACTGGTTCATAACCATTGACAGATTAGAAGAAAATGTTTAAACTATAATAGTTAACTTAGTGAACTATTTATTTAGTGCAAGAAGTGAGAAAGGTCGATTTTAGTGGGAAAAGAAATGTACGAGTTAGAGGGATTATTCCGATCCGTTTTTAGAATGATGAAATCAGATATTCGAACCATCTTTGGTGAGTTCATTTCCAATGGAGAATTCCGGGTACTTCAGCTCATTAGCGAGAATGGGGCATTGAAATCCTCGGAAATATCCAAACGTATGGAAGTATCGGCAAGTCACATCACTTCCATTACGGATACATTAGTAGAAAAAGGCTATATCACAAGAATGCGGTCTAACGAAGATCGTAGAGTAGTAGAGTTAGCTCTGACACATCAGGGCGTTGATATGCTGGCTAAATGTGAAGAAAAAAAGACTCAATACTTTCAGGAACTATTTGTGAAATTTGATAAAGAAGAGATTAACCACCTGATTGAACTGTTTGAAAAGCTATTAGCATCGAATCGCAAGTAATAAGTGTAAGCATGAGGGAGCAAGGGTTGACCGGAATGGGTCATCCCTTCTATTATGCTTAATTACTTAAGTAAGTGAATTATTCTTATCATAAATATTAAGGGAGACTTAAAAATGGAGCACTTAGAACATCGAAAAAAAGTAATGATCATGATAGCCATCATGTCAGCCATGTTATTTGCGGCATTGAATCAAACGATAGTGGGGACCGCATTACCAAGAATCATTTCTGAGATTGGTGGGCTTGACTACTATAGCTGGGTTTTTACAATCTTTATGTTAACCAGTTCGGTAACGGCCATCTTAGTAGGGAAATTATCAGATATGTATGGAAGAAAGCCATTCATCCTACTAGGTATTGGTGTGTTTATGATTGGTTCATTCTTGAATGGACTTTCATCATCAATCCTTCAATTAATCATTTTCAGAGGAATTCAAGGTTTTGGAGCAGGTATGATCATGTCTACTGCGTTTACGGCCGTCGGGGACTTATTCTCTCCAAGGGAACGAGGGAAATGGCAGGGATTAATGAGCAGTGTATTTGGTCTGGCAAGTGTGTTCGGTCCTACATTAGGTGGCTGGATTGTTGATAATGCAGACTGGCACTGGGTATTCTGGGTGTTCCTTCCTGTTGGTTTCATTGCCTTTGGAATGATTTATAAAATGTTCCCTTCACAGAAACCAAATAGAGGATTGAAAGTGGACTACTTAGGTTCCATTATGCTTACTCTGACGATTATTCCATTATTATTGGCCTTTACGTGGGGTGGAAATGATTATGAGTGGGTTTCCCTTCCGATTATAGGTTTACTGTCAGCAACGGTGGTATCTTTTGTCTTATTTATCATTACGGAAAAGAGAGCAAGCAATCCTGTACTTCCACTTCAATTGTTCAAAAATAAAATTTTCACATTATCAAATATCATTGGATTTATCCTGGGAGCAGGAATGTTTGGAGCCATCATGTATATGCCGTTCTTTATTCAAGGGGTCATGGGGACATCTGCCACTAAGTCGGGCTTGGTGATGATGCCGATGACATTAAGTATGGTGATCGCGAGTACAGTTGGTGGACAGATCATCACGAAGACAGGCAGATATAAATTTCTAGCCCTAATCGGTTTGTTCGTAATGAGTGCAGGAATGATACTTTTATCCTTTATGGATACGAACACAACCAATACAACGGCTCTAATCAATATTATTATAGTAGGAACAGGTCTTGGGCTGAGCTTCCCGGTTTTCACTTTAACCGTTCAAAACGCTGTTCAGCATAAGTTCCTTGGTGTGGCTACCGCTGCCACTCAATTATTCAGACAAATCGGAGGTACGATTGGTGTAGCCATCATGGGTACCGTGATGAATACTTCCATGTCTTCAAAAATGACTGAGAAAATGTCAGATGTGAAAGACTCACCTCTACTTACGAATCCTGAAACATCAGGAGTACTGAAGCAGCTTCAGGATCCTCAAAACATTATGAATGGTGAGAAATTAAAAGAATTACAATCAACATTACCGAAAGAATTCCAAGGGATATACGCAACCATTCTCGAAGGTGTGAGAGAGGCGTTAAGTTTCGCTTTAACGAATGTCTTCTTTATCGGTGCTATCATTCTTCTCTTTGGTTTTGTATTAACGTTCTTTATGGAAGAAATCCCTTTACGTATGTCGAATAAAGATGTAACAGAAGAAGAAAAAGAAACTAAGCTTAAAGAAGCATCCAATCATTAATTGGCATGAGCACTAAATACAAAAAGGGTGACCGGATAGATCTGTCGGAGAGACAGAGTCATCCAGTTACCCTTTTTGTATGCCTTACATTGTACTTTCTCCAAACTTCTTAAACGTCATTTCATCCTCTACTAAACCGCAAGCGGCACATTGAACTTTTAAATCAGGTCCATTGTATGCAAGATGAAAGGGCTCGAGCTGCCCTTCTTCATAACTCTGAACAACTTCTCCAGAGGCAGGATCAAGTTTCACACTCTGAGATACTTGTTGTATAATATTAAATCGAGTGCGATTTGTTTTACAGCTGGGACAGCGATAGGGTGTAGTCATGTACATCACCTTTCTTCGTTTTTTTCTAGTATGCTTTATGATTTAACTTTTTATGTAAAGGTTGTTTGGATATGACATTAGAATCTTTCGATGTATTATTAGAAGCCTACAGGCAGATCTGGAAAAACCGATTGTTAATAAGTGAAGGTGCTTCTTCAGAAAATATCCTGAAGGAAGCGATTAAACGTGAACTATTGGACGGCAATAGTCATCCAAGAGTGCGTAAATCAAAAGAAGAAAAATACCTCTCAGCTACGAAGAGAATTATTGAATCGGACCTGACGAGTGAAGAGAAAGTTGCTTTAATAAAGCTACATCTTGAAATGGTCTTACGATTGATTGAAGATACATATTAACATTTAGGTGCTGTGTTATAGCAAATTAGGACAAGTGATAGACATTAGTCATCCCATTCTGAGCATTTTTCTTCCTTATATACCTGCTTAGGTATATAATGATGATTAGATTATTAAAAAGGATGATGCCAGTATGCTAGTAATAAGCTTAATTCTCTTTAGTGTACTTTCTTATATGATGTATTATCGATATTTCCCTGTGAGAACAAAACAATGGTCTTCTCTTGAGGTAACTTCCCGACATGTAGTCGTTGATGTCCGGGATTATCAGGATTCCTCTAAAGAAGATTGCGATAACATTATAGCGATCCCGTGTGGATATATAGGAAGGCACTCACACGATATCCCTAATGGTCCTATCGTGGTGATGGGGAGTAATCTTATAGAATGCAATGTGGGCGTTAGACAACTAAAACGTCTTGGGTTTCAGGTCAAAGGATATATTATTGTTGAATCTGACAAAAAATGCAAAGAATACCTATCTTTAGGGTGAAATCGCGCTTTCTGTGAAATGTAACTGTAACATCCGTTACAAAATTGGGTCCGCTCAAAAGCTGTCAATACTGATATACAGGTAATAATTAGTTTCCTGAGCTAAATAATACACCCATTGGAAATGTAAGTAAATCATTTCAAATATACTTTCTCCCTACTAGAATCAATGATTACTATAGTACTATAGGAAAATTGTCTTTCATAATAGAACAATTGATTTCTAGTTACCAAGATCTCCCGTAAATGTAACAAAAACGGGGTGGTATGATGAATGTGCAGCAAGAAAAACACATTCACTAAGGAGGAATTCATTTTTATGAACAAGAAAATGATGGTTTCAACAGCAACAGCATTTACACTATTAGCAGCACCATTCGCAGCAGGAAAAGCTGGGGCTGCAGCACCATGTCCAACTCCAGATAAGGTTTCACAACAGGTGAACACTTTTAAATATAATGGTAATCAAGAAGATTTAAATAAATTTGTACAAGATACTCTATCAAAATTTCAAATTGATGGTAAGAATATTAATGTACAAGAGCTATTAAAAGGACAAGCTCCTCAAGCCCAGGCTGCACCAGCGCCAGCTAAGGAAGCACCGAAAGCTGAAGCACCAAAAGCAGAGGCACCAGCACCAGCACCAGCTCCTGAAAAACAAGAAGCACCAAAAGCAGAAGCTCCTGCTCCTGCATCTGCAGCAAACGAACAGCAACAACAACCAGAACAAAAGGTAAGTGAAGAAACAGGTCAATTAAGTCAATACGAGCAGAAAGTAGTGGAGTTAACGAACCAAGAGCGTGCAAAGCAAGGTCTTCCAGCGCTTAAAGTAGATACTGAGTTAAGCAAAGTTGCACGTGAAAAGTCTCGTGATATGCAAGCGAATAACTACTTCTCTCATGATAGCCCGACTTATGGTTCACCATTCGACATGATGAAGCAGTTCGGCATTCAATACAGCTCTGCCGGTGAAAACATCGCTATGGGTCAACCTACTCCAGAAGAAGTAGTACAAGCATGGATGGACAGTGATGGTCACCGTAAAAATATCTTAAGCTCTAACTACACTCACATCGGTGTAGGACATGTAGAAAACGGTAACTACTGGACTCAACAGTTCATTGGTAAATAATATAACACAATCATGAAAGCAGCCTCTCTTATGGAGAGGTTGTTTTTTTGTGTACGAAAAAGGATGAAGCCTGTTTAGGTTATTTTAATCTTATCAAAATAAAATATACAAAAAATGGGGCTATTGTCGAATATGAATGCATTATTAAAGAGCTTACATTTGCAATTCAACATAATCATTCTTACTATTGAAGTATAACGAGTACGTGGAGTGAACTTGATGAAAGAAAAAGTTGTGTTTATAACGGGAGGATCGAAGGGGATCGGTCGGCGAACGGTAGAGGAATTCTCGAAACAAGGATATACCGTTATCATTAACTACAGACAAAATGATCAAATTGTTGAGAATCTGGTTTCCCATTTGATGGGGAAATATAACAATAAATTAATAGCCATCAAGGGTGATATTTCTGTACCTGAAGAATGTGAGCGAATGGTAACAGAAATTCTGAATGAAGTGGAAAGTGTCGATATCTTAATTCATAATGCAGGTCCCTACGTGAAAGAGCGGAAGTCATTTACTGACTATTCCCCAGAAGAATGGAACTACATAGTAAACGGAAATTTAAATAGTGTTTTCTACTTATCAAGGTTGATTATTCCTAAAATGAGGGAAAAGAAATGGGGAAGAATTATCACGTTTGGATATGATCGAGTTGAAACATCACCAGGCTGGATCTATCGTTCCGCGTTTGCGGCATCAAAAGCAGGACTTGCTTCCTTTACGAAAACCATATCTATCGAAGAAGCGCGTAATGGAATAACGGCGAACATGGTCTGCCCCGGGGACATCGTTGGGGAATGGAAAGAAGAAGAGATTCATAAAGCGAAAGAACATCATGATTCTAACACACCGGTGGGGCGTCCTGGAACGGGTGAAGACCTTTCGAGAATCATTTCTTTTCTATGTCAGGAAGAATCCGATTTTATTACCGGTTCCATTATTCCTGTTACAGGGGGCAAGGATGTGCTTGGAAAGGTATTTCGTCAGTGAAGGAGTAAATAGACACAGCCGAAAAAAATCTGCCATGTCTAATGGAATTAAATTATGTGTTTATTGTTTTATAAGACTATATTGCTTTCTATACTTATTCTGAATGAATAGGAGCCTGGCTGATAACGTGATGGCTCCTGCAGTTAAGCCGGATGTCAGGCCGAGCCAATACCCGTACGGACCAAAGGCAGTGTAGTTGGCTAGAACATAACCAAGCGGTAATCCAATCACCCAGTAGGATATGAGTGCCATCATAAAGGTGATATTGACATCCTTGTATCCTCTGAGCGCCCCTTGTACTGGAGCCTGAATGGCATCTGATAGCTGGAAGAACACAGCATACAATAAAAAATGAGCCGTTAATTCCAATACATATGCATCATCTGAATAGAGGTACGAGATTTCTGATCGGAACACGAGCAAAATCACACCATATATGACTGCCAATAGTAATGCAAAGCTTACCCCCATCCAGCTATAAATCTTTGCATCCCGCAGCCTTTTCGCTCCCACCTCAAACCCTACAACGATGGTTAATGCCATGGAAATACTGAGCGGGATCATATAGAGAAAGGATGCAAAATTGATCGCTGCTTGATGAGCTGCTATCACGACTGTATCATAATTGCTCATCAATAAAGTAACAGCAGAAAAGATGCTTACTTCAAAGAAAATAGATAGACCGATCGGCACCCCAATTTGAAAGAGCTCTTTCCATTTAAAGAGGTCAGGTTTATGGATGGTTTTGAAGATAAAGTATAGATTAAATGGTCTTTTTGTATGCACAACCCAAAAAGCAATGAGTGTAATGACCCAATAGGTGATAGCTGAAGCATAACCAGCGCCGACTCCTCCTAATGCAGGGAAACCGAGTTTTCCAAATATCAATAAATAATTAAATACGACATTTATCGGAAGGGAAAGCAATGTAATAAACATGGTGACCCTTGTCATTCCCAGGGCATCAATAAATGATCTCAGTACATTGTAGATGAATAATGGAATCATCCCGAATGAAAGGGCAATGAGATAATCTTTAGCAACAGTACGGACCTGTGTTTCAATATTCATTCCATTGAGAATTGGATTAAGAACGAATGCACCGATAATCATCACGAAAAGTGATAGAGCAATGGCTGCATATACACCTTGAAGCACAGTGTGGGGAACATCTTTCTTATTTCCTCCTCCTATTAATTGAGCGACGATTGGGGTAACCGCTAGAAGGATGCCGCTTAACCCTGTAAATACCGGTACCCAAAGGGAGGAACCTATGGCAACACCGGCCAGGTCTATCGGAGAATACTTTCCTGACATGATGGTGTCGAAAAAATTCATTGCAAACATTCCCAACTGGGTGACCAGAATGGGAATGAGTATAATGGATAATTGTTTGATTTTATCCTTGACTGAATGGGTTTCTCTCATAAAATGAACTCCTTTGAATAACTCCCTTGAGCTTTTGATAAATTCACTATCATACTGTATCACATTTTAGAGAGACAGAGAGTTAAATATGCATTTAAACATTGCACTCTTATATAATTGATGTTGAAAAGAAAGAGCATGTGGGAGAGGAAGATAATGACTAAAGAATGGCAGGACTGGATTTGGATCGTATTTCTTATATGGTACGGAGTGGGGATTATCCTTGTTTCTCTTGATTGGCTTCCTCCATCCCTTCAATGGGCGAATGCCGTTTTCTTATATTTGGCCGGTTTTTTGGCTATTCTTTATGCAATGAAGAAATTCGGAGGACAAATCGGGGCCATCATCGCGTTGTGTATTATGCTGCTTACGATTTTTGCAGAGTCATTAGGCGTTCATTATGGTCTGATATTTGGCTCTTATCATTATGAAAAAGACTTTGGTTTTCAGCTGGTTGGCGTACCCATCACCATAGGCTTTGCCTGGGTCATGGTGATCTTCACGAGTATGGCACACTATGAATTCCTGCTATCCCGAAGAAAGACTGTAATGGCAGCGTTTATCTATAGCACAGTTACGTCCATTTTAGCGGTGACGATGGACCTGATTATTGATCCGGTGGCTTTTAAAGGCCGGGAATACTGGATATGGGATGAGGAAGGGATGTATTATGATATTCCAACTCAAAATTTCTTAGGCTGGTTTTTTGTTTCGTTCTTCATTCAATTTTTCCTGTACTATTTGATAAAACACGAGGGTGTTTCTTCACATTGGAGCTCGCGGATGAGACGGTTGTATTACCTCGTGATCTTTATGTTTATCGTGACGGCAATCGTGGAAGGGCTTTGGCTGGCTGTTTGGGTTACGCTTGCATTTTACGGTGTGTCTCTCTTACTTAGAAAACGATTGGAGAAGGTAGTATGATCGAACCGAAAAAAAGCAGGAGATTTCAACGCCTCTTGGCCCACTACCTTACCTATCAGCTGAAGAAACATTTTTATCGTGTTTGGATCGATGATCACAGGGAGTCTGGAAAATCTCCTTCCGGTCACTTGATACTCGCAAACCATTCAAGCTGGTGGGACGGATTGATGGTCTTTTACTTGAATCATTATGTTGTAAAAGAAGACAGCTACGCCATGATGAGTCAGAAAGGGATGGAAGATTTCTCTTTTTTCCGTAAAATCGGGGCATTCTCAGTAAACCCCGACTCACCCAAAGATTTGGTCTCTTCCTTAAAGTTTGCTGAGAAATGCCTGCAAGAGAAGAAAACTGTCTGGATCTTTCCGCAGGGCAAGGAAGAGCATCTTGAGAAGAGGCCTATTTCATTTATGAGTGGTCCAAGCTTCTTAAGTGAACGTAATCCCGAAATAAAGGTATCGTTGGTCACGTTCTACTACACATTTCGTCATGATCAAAGGCCTGAATTATTTATCAGAATCTGTGATGAGGGAGTAGATCACAATAAGCATTATTCAAGAAAAGAGCTTACAGACTGTCTAAGGACTGTTATGGAAAAAAGGATCGAGTCCCTAAAGTCCGATATCATAAATGAAGATATTTCAAGCTTTGAATTATTACTAAAAGGTTTTCCTACGAATAGTGAATGGTTGAGCTTTTGGAAAAGAAGGAAGTAGAGGTGTAAAGACATTGAATTATTTTATCTTCATCACGTTCATGTTTGTTCTGGTCACGTTCATCAATCTACTCTTTTTACCGAAGCTTTCTCGTAAATTGTCTTCGAATGAACTTGTTTCTGTACTTGTTCCTATGAGGAATGAAGAAAGAAATGTGGAAGGTTTAATTGAAAGTATTAAGAAGATTGCCCATTCGCCTGTTGAATTTATCATATTAGATGATGGCTCAACGGATCGTACCCCTGAACTTCTATTCCAATTAACGAAAGGGGATTCCCGCTTTAAAATCATCAACGGAAAGCCACTCCCAAAAGGATGGGTGGGGAAGGTCCATGCATGCAAGGAGCTGGGTCAGCATGCCCGAGGAACATATTATTTATTCCTTGATGCAGATGTCAGGGTGTCCCCGTCCATCATTGAGAAAGTATTGTTCCAGATGAACCAATACAATGCAGGGCTTGTAACGGGATTTCCGCAATTTCCCATACCTACTTTACTCAGTAAGATGCTGGTTCCCTTTCAACACTTCCTGGTATACTTTCATTTACCCATTGCAGTTGCCAATCATACGACGAATAAAGCATTTACCGCTGCTCACGGGGCCTTTATGTTTTTTAAGAAGGAAGCGTATGAAGAGTGCGGTGGTCATGAAGCAGTGAAATCGTCTTTATTAGAAGATGTGCATATTGCGAGGAAAGTGAAAGAAAAGGGTTGGAAGGTAACAATCGTCAACAATACATATGACGTGACATGCCATATGTATGATACCAATAAGGAAGTATGGGAGGGTTTCTTAAAAAATATTTATATAGGATTAGGGAGAACTCCAATTTCCGTTTTTCTGCTTTCCCTTTTTTACTTCGTATTTTACATATTGCCCCTTCCCCTGTTCCTATATGGATTAATGGCAGGGGAATGGAGCTATTGTGTTCCGCTGGTTGCGATATGGGTACAAACCCTCATGATTGATATTGCATCCAATCAATCCAGGTGGCATTTTCTTATCATGCCGATTGCTTCTATAAGCTTTATCATCATTATGTGGGCTTCGATGCTGCGAGGAATGAAGAAACAGGGATACGCTTGGAAGGGGAGGACCTA
Source organism: Rossellomorea sp. GCM10028870 (assembly GCF_042666755.1). Classification (NCBI taxonomy): domain Bacteria; kingdom Bacillati; phylum Bacillota; class Bacilli; order Caryophanales; family Bacillaceae; genus Rossellomorea; species Rossellomorea sp. GCM10028870. The sequence continues at coordinate 808,469 of NZ_JBHTGN010000001.1, forward strand.
TTCATGAAGGATATCGTCATTATTGGAGGTGGATTAGGGGGATTGTCCGCAGGTATTTCTCTCCAAAGTAAAGGCTATAATGTAACGATCATAGAAGAGAACCTTCATCCTGGAGGGAAAATGATGCCTGTTGAAATCGAGGAGTATACCTTTGATTTTGGACCTAATACCATTACCATGCCTGAAGTATTTCAATCGGTGATCAATGATGCAGGAGGAGACTCTTCTCATTATTTTCAGTTTGAAAGGCTTGTAAAACATACAAAAAATGTCTTTCACAATGGGAGAATTCTATATCAATCAGCGGACCCGGAGGAAATGATTACGGAACTTGAAAAACTCGATCCGTACGGGGCATCTCATTACAAAGAGTATTTAAGGGAAGTGGAAAAGCTATACACATTAGCCGAGCGGGGATTTTTCTATCGGGTTTTTGGTTCATGGCGGGATTACCTCGCACCGCAGCTATCCTACAGCTTTATGAAGGTCCGTCCCTTTGAAAAGATGGATCATTTTCACCGAAGGTTCTTTCAGGATGAAGATGTGTTGAAAGTGTTTAATCGTTATGCGACATATATTGGATCTTCACCATATGAGTGCCCGGCGACCTTCTCGTTGATCGGCCATCTCGAGATGAAAGAAGGGGTGTATTATACGATAGGTGGAAACCCAGAGATTGCAAAAGGCTTCTACCGATTCTTTGAAGAACTGGGAGGCAAGGTTCATCTGGGCATAAGAATAAAAGAGATTATAGTGGAGGAAAAAAGAGCAGTGGGGGTTGTAACAGAAAATGGTGAAACGGTACCTGCCCATGATGTGATTGTGAATGGGGATTTTATCACGGCTACGAAGAATCTTATTGAAGAGAAAGAGCGACCAAGCCATCCTGATAGGAAGCTGGACTCCTATGAACCTTCCATTTCCGCTTTTGTCATTTTGGCAGGGTTACGAGCCTATCAGGATTCCGTTCATCATCACCAAGTGTATTTCACAGAAGATTATCAAAAGGAGTTCTCGCAAATTTTCATGAAGAAAGAGCTGCCCAGTGACCCGACCATCTATATTAGCCATTCAGCTGCCACAGATCCTAACATCACCAAGGGAAGTAATTTATTTATTCTTGTGAATGCTCCAGCCGTCGAGGTGACTGATGAACAAGCCGAGGCGTATAAAGAGAAGATTTATCAGAAATTAGAAGAAAAGGGGCTGCCAATTCGGAACTCATTAGAAGTAGAGAGGGTATTCACGCCGAATACGATCAAACACAAATTCTCTGCCTATAAAGGCTCCCTTTATGGCCTGGCTTCCCACCGGATGACAGAAGCGTTTCTTCGCCCTTCCAACGTTAGCAAGGACATTGAACACCTCTTCTATGTTGGAGGAACGACTCATCCGGGTGGTGGATCTCCAATGGTTACAATCAGCGGAAGAAATGTAGCCAATTATATATTGAAAAGAGATAAGGTCTTTTCTAATTAAATTAAATCATTACAACGTTCAACACGTTTGTTGCAGAGATTGAAAGGGTTCCGGTTGACGGAGCCTATTCTTTTGTCAAATTTTCGTAGTTCTATCCTCCAGACATTTTTGGTAAAGTGTATAATGATGAAAGATAAGGTTAGTAGAAAATCAAGTTAGGAGTTTATACATATGAGTAAACGCATTTTATTTACAGGCGGCGGATCAGCAGGCCACGTTACGGTTAATACAGCATTGATTCCACACTTTGAAAAAGAAGGATGGAAGATAACGTATATAGGATCAGAAGACGGAATCGAAAAGGAAATCATAACAGAACAATTTCCCCATATTCCTTATGAAAGCATCTCAAGCGGAAAGCTCCGAAGGTATTTTTCATGGAAAAACTTTTCAGATCCATTTCGAGTGATGAAAGGTGTGTTTGATGCTTTAAACGTCATTCGTAAGACGAAACCAGACATCATCTTTTCAAAAGGGGGATTTGTTTCCGTTCCCGTCGTCATGGCTGCTAAGATTGCAAAGGTTCCTGTAGCGATTCATGAATCGGATGTAACACCGGGACTTGCGAACAAATTAGCGGTTCCTTTTGCCACCAAAATCTTCACCACTTTTCCTGAAACGGTTCAATCACTTCCAAGTGATAAATCATTATGTGCAGGAGCGATCATTCGTGAAGAGCTGTTTACAGGAGATGCAAGTGAAGGAAAACGTTTAACCGGGTATTATGAAGACAAGCCTGTATTGATGATTATGGGTGGAAGTCTTGGTGCAAGAAAAATTAACGAAGCGGTAAGAGGGAACCTGAATGAACTCCTTTCCCATTTCCAAATCATCCACATTTGTGGGAAGGGGAATATCGAAGAAACCTATACCCAAAAAGGGTACCGGCAATATGAATTCATAAAAGGTGATCTTCCTCACTATTTAGCGATGACGGATTATGTGATCTCACGTGCAGGATCTAATTCGATCTTTGAATTTCTTGCGTTGAAAAAACCAATGTTACTGATCCCCCTATCAAGAGAAGCGAGCCGTGGAGATCAAATCCTAAACGCTAACAGCTTCGTAAAGCATGGTTATGCATTAAAACTTGAAGAAGAAGAGCTGACCGAAGAGAGCTTCCTCAAGAAAGTTAATGAGTTAAAGGAAAACAGAGATACCTATATCCACAACATGGAAAAAAGTCAAAAAGCCTATACCATACAAGACATGTATGAGGAACTTTCATCAATGTCCCGATAATAAGTCATGGTACCCTCCTTTAAGCATATAGTATATAAATGGTTGAAGGGGAGAAGGACAATGGCTTATCAATTTTCAAAAGGGTGGTACCTTCAGGAGCTTAAAAAGATGGGAATCAGTCATCATCCGTTAGAAAAAAGAAAATTGGAAAACTATAAAACCTATGTTGTAAGGAATCTGTATTTCGAGAAAGTAGCGAAAAAGAAATAAAAAATGGGAGCTGCCTGTTAGTGTGTGCTTATCTTTTGGAATGAAGATAAGCTGTCAACTATCAGCAGCTCCTTTTTTGTGAGCTATAATAATTTTTCTGCGATGATATCGTTCGTTTTCTCGCTGAATCTCTGAGAGGATAAGTCTTCATTCTTGTTCATGAATTTATTTTCGATAAGGGATTGATACCAATAAATAATGATAGAATAGCTGATCGTAAGCATGTACATATAATGGTTCTTCATCCGTTTTAATTTATATATGCCTTTATTCTCGAAAAATGAGGTAAGGGGATAGGCAAATATATAATTAATGGAGAGGTTTAAGAGCATATAGAGTGGAAAGGATCTATAGGTTAATCTGAAAACCCAAAGTGTAGCAGAAAGGAACGGACCCAGAATAAACGATAAATCACCAAGCAATTTTTCTTGTTTGCTTCCTCGAATCTCCCAAAACTTTAGAACCGAGTTACATAATGTGATGGTTGTTAGAATGAAGCTCACTAAAATCGCAGAGGGAGAAAAGCGTATGATGGTTTCCTTCTTGAGAAACAGCAGGCTTCCCCAAGATAGTACGACTAAAATAATTCGAATAGGCATTGTGAAAGCCCTCCTATAAACCTTTTTCTTCACTATATTTTTCCCGGATGTAACTTGAATTTATGTATGAAGAAAGAGAGGGGGAACTTATATGGATTGTTTTTAAAACAAAAAACCGATTTCCTCATAGGGAAATCGGTTTTTATCCTAAGCTTCCAAAGCTTGATCTTCTTCTTGGGAAGGTTGAAGCTGATATAAATAAAGTGTGTATAAGTCTTTGGGGATTTCATATAAATCATATACCTCTTCTTGAGCATTTAATTGTTCGTAAAGAGATTTTCTTGTTTCGTTCGCTTTTAGTACATATGGAAGTTTTTCTGCTGCTTTTTGGGAGCGGGTATTCACTTTGCGGATTCTCATGAATATGGTTTCCATTCCTAATTCGAAGAAAAGTTCAGCGAAGAATGCATCTTTGGCTGGTTGATTGTATCCTTTTCCATGATAGGGTTTGCCAATCCAGGTTCCCAGGAACCCAGCATTTTCTTGAATATCAAATAAGTTTATCGTTCCGATCGGGTTGCCCCATTCGTCCAAAATCGTACGGGAAATGAGTTCTCCACGCTCCTCAGCTTCAATCGTTTGTTTCGTTAAGAAGAGAAGCTCCTCATAGGAATGAGCTTTTTGACGCACGAAAGGGAAGACATCCGGGTGCACCATCAGGTCATAGAGCTCATGACACTCATGTAATTCACGTTTCTTGATCATAGTAGACCCTCCTTGAGGGCAGTCTACTTGCGTACGATCCCACCCTCGAAATTTTTAAATGGTAACTAAAAAATTTCGGGGTGGGAATCGAACCCACTAAGACCAGTCAAGAAACTGGTGGCGCACCTTTTGCCTTCCCTTCATTACAGTCGCTCAATATAAGAATTGATCGCGTCTTTGTAACCGGAAATATATTATCCATTTGTATCATATACGAAATATCTCAAAAAGGAAATAGGTAAAATGCTAAATTTTGATGAAAATTTTTAACAAATTTCTACACACTTTGATAAGCGACTTCTCCATTCACCAAGGTTACAATCGGCTTGGCCATAAAATGAAATGGATGGTGGCTCCATAGTACTAAATCGGCATCCTTGTTTACCTCTATACTACCGATGCGGTCAGATACACCAAGGTTTCTGGCAGGGAGGATGGTGATTCCCTCAAGGGCTTTATGTTCGTCCAGCCCTTCCCGAACAGCGATAGCCGCGCACATATTTAAGTACTGAATCGGAGTGTACGGGTGGTCGGTCGTAATGGACACTTCGACACCAGCTTCCGTCAATTTTTGATACGTGATCCAGCTTTTGTTTTTTAGCTCTACTTTGGATCTTCTTGTAAAGGTTGGCCCTACTGAAACCTTTAAATTTTTACCATAAAATTCTTCAGAAATGAGATGACCTTCTGTACAATGCTCGATGCGTAAATCCAAATTGAACTCGTCGGCAAACCGGACCGCAGACAGGATATCATCTGCACGGTGAGCGTGTATCCGAACAGGGATTTCACGTTTTAATGCAGATACTAAAGGTGCAACTCTGAGATCTTCGGGTTGATCACAATATTTGGCTGAGAAAAATGCTTCTCTAAGCATTCCCATAATGCCCATTCTCGTAATGGAATCGTTGTTTCCATTACTATGAATCCGTTTCGGGTTCTCCCCAAGGGCGATTTTCAATCCGGACGTTTCCTTAATCAGCATCGATCGAATCGTTGATCCATAGGTTTTGATCACAGAAGTCGTTCCACCGATTACATTTGCGCTCCCAGGCATGACATTAACTGTTGTGACACCGTACTTCAGAGCATCTTTAAAACCGGGATCTAATGGATATACGCCGTCAAAAGCCCTGATATGAGGCGTCATTGGCTCAATGGTTTCATTGGCATCATTTCCTGCCCAACCGGTGCCTTCGTCATACAACCCTAAGTGGGTATGGGAGTCGATGAAGCCCGGGAAGAGAAATTTCCCCTGGCAATCATACACTGAAGCATCGGTGAAGGACTCTATGCTTTGTGAGTGAATCTGTTTGATTTTTCCGTCTTCTATGAGTACAGAACCTTTTTGAATGGGCTTGGATGTGATGGGGTATATGGTTGCGTTCTTTAATAGTATCGAATTCATAGGTAATCCTTTCGTGGGTCTTTATTCCTTCTTATTTTAAACAATTTCATGGAAAAAAAGAAGTTAATCCTTCCTTTTGTTTCTCCAATAGGAAAAAAATAGATAGAGAACTGTTCCAACTACTGCAATGAAACTCAAAGGCTTAATATAGCGTACTCCGATTACTTCAATGTGCTCCCAGTGAGTACCCAGCTCCATCCCGATGACCATAAACAATAATGTCCAGGGAAGCATGGCTGCAAAGGTATAAAGACTAAATGTAGAAAGAGGCATTCGGGTGATGCCAGCCGGAATACTAATGGCGTGACGGACAATCGGAATAAATCGAGCGGTGAAAATGACGATGGTACCATGCTTATCAAACCACGTTTCAGCAGCCGTCAAATGCTTTTGCTGAATAAGTAGATACCTTCCATATTTTTCAAAGAAGGGGCGGCCACCATAGTAGCCAAGCCAATAGAGAAATAGTTGTGCAAGTGTGCCCCCGATGACCCCGCTAAGGAACGCTCCAATGAAGGAGAGTTTACCGGCATTCACCATAAAGCCTGCATAGCTTAATACAAGCTCGCTTGGAATCACTTCTATCATGAGTGCAAGTGCGATTCCCGCGTAACCCAAATCAGTTAATTGTGTCAAGATTTGTACGATCGATTCATGGTTCATCGTGTTCCTCCTACATAATCCCAGAGTATTGAAGAAAGAGAATCAAGAGCCCCAGAGCCCACACATAGTAGGAGAAAATTTTAAGGGAGTGCTTTTTCAAAAAATTAACCATCGTAAGGATAGCAAAGTATCCGAATACTGCGGCACTTACTGTTCCGATGGCTAAACTTGAAAAAGAGATCGCTTCAACAGTTCCTCCCATCATTTCTTTCCCTTGTAGCACGATTCCACCAAGTATGGCTGGGGTAGATAGAAGGAAGGAAAAATAAGCCGCCGTTTCCCTGTCAAGCTTCCTGAATAAGCCTGCCGCAATGGTTAATCCTGACCTTGATAACGCCGGGAAGATGGCTGCTGCTTGAAAGCTCCCGATCACCACTGCATCTGTGTAAGAAAGGTCATCGAGTTTTTTATAGCCATTTCTCACTCCATTTGCAAAATACATAATACATCCCGTTGCAAGAAACTCCCATCCGATCGTGGAACCCGTCTTTGAGATTGAGTCAAAGAAATCTTCGAACAAAAAGCCCACGATCACAGCCGGGATGGTCCCAATGATGAGTATCCATGATAATTTACTAAAGGGGTGCCTCAACATGTAGAGAAGTTCCTTTTGATACACAACAAGAACTGCGATCAACGTTCCGATATGAAGCATCGTATCCAAGAAAAGTCCAGCTTCCTGGAGTCCAAAGGTAAGCCTTCCGAGATAAAGGTGACCTGTGCTTGAGATTGGAAGGAACTCTGTTAAACCTTGTATAATTCCCAGAATAAAGGCTTCAAATTTATTCAAATCCATCACTACCTTTCTGCAAGTCCACTAAGGACAAACTCCTCTACTTAACGTATATTCCATCCTTTCACGTTTCATGAGGACTGTCCGGAAGTTTGCAGAATTTCTCTTTAAGGGTTCTCAAAAAAAAATACATGATTAGATGAAACTTTCTGACAGAGTGCACGTAAGTATAGAGGAGGATAGAATCTAACAGTCTGTTTACTCTTGTTTAGGGTGAGCGGTGAAAAGGAGGAATTTCAATATGCCGACGAAAGATGAAAGAATGATGGCAGCTCTTATTTATATATTAAGCTTCTTCACAGCATTCATTGGTCCATTGATCATCTGGCTTATTAAAAAGGATGAATCAGAGTTTGTGGACTTTCATGGAAAGGAATACTTCAACTTTCTTATTTCATATGCCGTTTATGGTTTGGTAAGCACCATTTTGATGGTGGTGCTGATTGGATTTGTTCTGGCTCCTGTCGTGGGTGTCCTGGCCTTGATCTTTACGATATTGGGAGCGATCAGAGCCTATGAGGGAGAGCATTATAGAATTCCGACGGTCTTTCGATTACTTAAATAAGCAGCTGGGAACTCATGAGCATTCATGGGTTCTTTTTTTCTGTTCCATTAAGGCTCTTCTCATAAACTTTGTTGCTCTTAAAAAAGCGAGTAGTGGTTGATTTCCGCTCCAGGTGCTCGCTTTCCGCGGGGCGTGAGTTGAGACTCCTCGGGCATTGCCCTGCGGGGTCTCAACTTTCCCGCAATTCCCGCAGGAGTCGAGCACCTTCCGCTCCAATCAACTTTCTCAGTATGTTTTTTTAATAAAATCTTTTTTTTAATAAAATCTAATTTAAATCAACAAACTTTTAGCAAGTTACCTCTTTAATGGTCGCGTACTAGAAATTCTGTTTTCTATTAGTTTGTTTTTGTCACCTTTTAGCTCTGTCATGAAATCCTCTTATAGATGGGGAGGGGAACTGCGTAGACTCCTGCGGAAGAACGGGCGTGCCGAGACCCCGTTCGGCTAAGCTGAGGAGGCTCGGCCGAACGTCCGCAGAAAGCGAAGCGGTTCCCCTCACCTTCCAGCACACACTAATGGACAGAGCCTAAGCATACCCTCTGATAATAAATAACAGTATTTGCGAAAAGAAATGAGCCTTCATTAAAGTGAATTTTAGAAATAAAGTGTTGACAAAAATATCGGAATATTGATAGTTTTATAAAAATGTCTTTCCGTTTAGAAGGATAGGTTTGTCCCCGAAAGGAGCGTATCAAAATGACGAGGGTGGATAATAAAGAGAGAGTGCTTAGGCTGATGGGTATATTGAGTGAAGAAACCGATGAGGATCATGAGTTGAGTTTGGATGATATCATTAACCGTTTTAAGCAGATGTTTGGCCCTGAGGTGAAATTGAACAAAAATTCATTAAAAGATGATCTTGAGCATCTTATCAGAAATAATTTCGATGTCACCATAAACCAGGAAAAAGAAGGGCTGCCTAAATATTATAGTCATCAGTATCGCCTGTTCGAGCTATATGAACTTCGCATGCTCATCGATGCAGTCGTTTCCGCCAAATTTATATCAAAGAAGGAAACGAGACAGCTGACTGGAAAAATAAAGAAGCTCACAAGTCTTCATCAAGGGAAAAAGCTGCATAATGAAATTCAAATCGATTCCTCCATTAAAAGTGAAAGTCCCTATATTCGTCTCGCTATCCATGATATTCATGAAGCAATAGCAGAACGTAGAATGATTACGTTCCAATATGGTCGATACGATGTGAAGAAACAGTTTAATTTGAGTCATGAAGGAAAGCTTTATAAGGTGAAGCCCTATGCCCTTGCATGGGCAAATGATTTCTACTATCTGATTGCCTATTATTTTGAAGCAGACGAAATCCGCCACTACCGTGTGGATCGATTAAGGAATGTAGAACCCCTTTCTGAAACCTTTCCATATCAACCCTTTGATGTATCTAAGTATGTACAATCCACCTTTCATATGTTTGCAGGTGATGAAGAATGGATTAAAGTTTCATTTCAAAACCACCTCATCAATGTGATCATCGATAAGTTCGGAAAGGATGTAGATATTCAAAGAGATGGTGAAGACCATTTTATTCTAACTACAAAAGCCCGTGTCAGTAGTGGACTAGTGAACTGGATCTTAAATTTTGGCAGTCAGGCGAGAGTCATATCTCCGCCTTCACTAGTCGAAACCGTCAAAACGGAAGTTTCTAAGCTGCATTCTTTATATCATTCGGGATAAAGGAGCACTGATTCTCTTTGCTTTTAGAGGGTCAGTGCTTTTTGCGGTTTTTAGCCTCTAAAATTTCTTGAAAAAATATTAAACGAATTTCTTCTTTCTCCGTCTTATCATTGAAAAACAAAAGGAGGAATTGAAGATGAACGAATTACAAGAAGTATTTCAGTCAATAAATTGGGGACTTATTGCTCCTGTCATCCTTATTCAACTCATACTCATGGTGGTTGCGGTGATTGATGTGATCCGGATTCAAGCAACGAATGGTCCTAAATGGCTATGGGTTCTCATTATCCTGTTTATCAACATTATCGGGCCGGTCGTATATTTCATTTTTGGAAGGAGGCATGATGGATGAATGTAATAGAAGTATGTTCTTTAGAAAAGAAGTATAGGGAAAAGCTGGCCGTAAAGAACCTTACCTTTCAATTAAAACAAGGTCGTTGTACAGCTCTTCTTGGTCCCAATGGAGCAGGGAAAACCACTACAATAAATATGCTAGCAGGGCTAATTACACCTACTGATGGATCAATTTCAACAAGCGTAACCTCTAAAGATATACGGCAAATGATCGGCTACCTGCCCCAATATCCTTCCTTTTTTGAATGGATGACAGGAAAAGAATTTCTCACCTTTTCCGGTGAAATAGCCGGTTTAACGAGGGAAACATCTCAAAATCGAGGTGAAGAACTTTTAGAGCTAGTCGGTTTGCTGGAAGGAAAGAATCGAAGAATTGGCCAGTATTCAGGTGGGATGAAGCAGCGATTGGGGATAGCTCAAGCCCTTATTCATCAGCCAAAGCTCCTAATCCTTGATGAACCGGTATCTGCCTTAGATCCTTTCGGGAGAAGAGAAGTGCTGGAGCTGTTGAAAATGTTAAAAAAGGAAACGACGATCCTTTTTTCTACACATATTTTAAATGATGCAGAACAAGTATGCGAGGATGTGTTGTTTTTGCACGAGGGAGTCCTGATCGAACAAGGACCCCTGGAAGAGATAAAGGCAAGGCATCAAACAACAAGACTAAATCTGTATTTTAGAGAAGGAAGCGAAAAATATAAACCGTATCTCCTGCAAAAAGATTGGGTTCATCATCTTATCTCAGATGGAGATCGACTATCCTTTGAAGTAAGTGAACTGGAAAGGGATAGAGCGAGAATCTTTTCTATGATCTCAGAACACCAATGGGGGGTAACTAAATTTGAAACAAGTGAACAGAGCCTGGAGGAATTGTTCATGGAGGTGATCAAAAAATGAAAATATTCTGGGTTTTATTAAGAAAAGAAATGCGGGAACTAACACGGAATTATAAAATGATCTGGATGCCAATCGTATTCATTTTATTTGGGTTAACAGAACCTTTAACGGCATTTTATTTACCAGACATTATTAATTCAGTAGGAGATCTGCCGGAAGGAACGGTCATCAGTATTCCAACGCCATCATCTGGAGAAGTGTTATTATCGACTATCAGCAAGTTTAGTACCTTTGGCGTCCTCATCATCGTATTAGGATTTATGGGAATGATCGCAGGAGAGAGAAAGAGCGGAAATGCTATTATGGTATTGGTGAAGCCCGTCTCCTACACAGCTTATATTTATTCCAAATGGTTGGCTGCATTTGTTCTGGTGTGGGTCTCTTATGGTCTTGGGATGATATCCAGCTGGTATTATATTCAGATATTATTTAACGGGATTGGTTTTACAGCATTCGTAAATGGCTTCCTCGTCTACGGCTTGTGGCTTACCTTTATCTTAACACTGGTCGTCTTCTTTAGTAGTTTAGTAAAAACGCCTGGCCTGGCAGGATTCTTTACGATCGGGATCGCCATATTCTTAACCTTTGTGTCAGGGTACATGACAAGAACCTTAAAGTGGTCCCCAGGTCAGCTACCCAGCTATGTAAATGAAATCATCCTTCATAGCACGTGGCCGGATCACCTGACAGGGACCATTATTCTCACTACAATCTTTTGCCTGGCCATCCTGCTCATATCACCACCTCTCTATAAGAAAAAAGATTTGATCTGACCAAGCAGACCTCCACTTTTAGAGGGACGGACCTCAAGTAAAAGGATTACCTTATTTTATGTCGAATGATGGTAATAGAAGGGAGTGGGCTGCATGATAGAACTTCAATACACCCATAAAGTTAACAAATTGATTCAAAACGCTCATATGATTGCCGAAAGGAATCATCATACAAGCATTCAAAGCATGGATTTCTTTTTAGGAGCGGCTCACGTAAAAGAAGGTACTCTCAGGGAGATGTATCACCTTATGGAACCCTTTATGGAACAGATAGAAAACATATCTACTATCATTCCTTCAGAGCCACCTGATACAGAGCGAATTGATTGCTTTTCCATTCCTTTATCAACACACGCAAGAAAGGTATGGAACACATCGATTGGAGTCATGAAACGATACAATCAAACGTTTTTAAATGAAGGTCATATTATTAAAGCGTTTTACGCCCATCTTCCAGAACACCCTCAATTGCAAAAAGAACTCAATGCAATCCCTCATGAAAGGATTATCCGATCTGTTACTACAGCCCGGGATTTGACGGTTTATTTATTGAACAAAGATTGGAAATATGAAGTAAACCCTGCTGTCCAAGTTAGCCCTGTACAGGGTGAAGATGAAAAAGAGTTATTGGTATGGGTAGAGGAGCATTTCGGAGGATCGTGGTCAAAAACGTTGTTAAAAGCCTTTCAATCATCAGGGGAATGCATCCCGATTATCAAAGCGGAAGAAGAAGGTGAATTAATTGGATTCGCAGCCTTTGATGCCTATAAAAATAAAAAAGGAATTTACGGACCGATGGGGGTTCTCCCACACACCCGTCATAAAGGAGTGGGAAAAGCACTCCTTTATAATGCATTACAGTGCATGCAAGAGAAAGGGTATATGTATGCCGTTTTAAAAGAAGCTGGACCCATTGAATTTTATGAAAAAATGTGTAACGCTAAACTTATTCCTGTGGAGAATGATGAATGAGAGACCGAGTCGGAATCATCAAGAATGAAATCATTAAGTGGCTTAATCAGTGAGCAAGTTAGTACACATTCTTACTAATTTGTGGGAAAATATAGTCATTTATTCGATACCGGTGACGAAAACTCTTGCATCTTTAGGGAGGTAGACAAGAAGATGATGATTGAAAACACAGGCCTCGTTCTCGAAGGTGGAGGAATGAGAGGGATATACACGGCAGGAGCACTGGAATACTTCCTGGAAAAAGGCATTGAATTTCCTTATGTAATCGGAGTATCTGCGGGTGCATGTAATGCAGCATCCTATTTATCCAAGCAAAATGGACGCAATAAAAAGGTGAATGTAGACTTTATACGTGACCCGAAATATTTATCTTGGCGAAACTATTGGAAAACAGGAGAGTTATTTGGAATGGATTATGTGTTTGATGAAATTCCGAATAAGCTGGTCCCTTTCGATTATGAAGCTTTTCACTCTAATTCAACGGAATTTATTGTCGGTACCACAGATTGTTATACCGGAAAACCGGCGTATTTCTCAAGAAGAGACTATGGGGAGGAGCTTCTTACGATTATCCGTGCGTCAAGTTCCCTGCCATTCGTCGCTCCGATCGTGGAGTTTGAATCCCGTCATCTTCTCGATGGAGGAATAAGTGACCCAGTTCCCATCGAAAAAGCTGAGCAGGACGGATTTAAGAAAAATATAGTCATTCTAACTAGAAACAGGGGCTATTATAAAAAGCCTTCACGATTTTCTTTTCTTGTGAAAAGAAAGTATCCTCAATACCCTGAATTACATAAAACGATGATGAACCGTTACTTGCTTTACAATCACACAATCAAAGAACTAGAAAGGAGAGAAAAGAATGGGGATGTGCTGATTATCCAACCCCAACATCCATTAAAAGTAAGCCGTATTGAAAAAAATCCACAAAAGCTGGACGAATTGTACTGGCAAGGCTATCACGATGCAGAGTCAAAAGATAAAAAAATAATGGAATGGAATCGCTCAGCCACTCCAGTGCACTCATAACATATAAGCCAACGAATGACAGAAAGTCTTCTCATCTCTTATTTGAAGGTTCTGCAAGCGTTGGCTTTTTCTATTTGAATGGTCTATTTAAGGTATTTTCACATACATATGATAGAGATTCCTTGAAAGGACGAGCATTTCATGAACCTCTATCAAATCTACAAAAATGAACAATATACGTTGCTTTATCGCAGTATCATGTATTTTCTTATAGGTGTAGGAATGCTGATGGTGACTCAACAATTATATTATTTCCCCCTGTTAATCTTTATACCTGCGTTTTCAAATCTATATCTCAGCTTTAGTATGAAGAAGGAACTAAAGAAAGCGAACCGACTATTTTATGAGAAAATCCCTGTTTCCCAGCATGCATTAATCGGGGTTCAAACGAAAGAGGGTTCATATTACTTAAAAACGAATGGATGGTCAGAATACTTTATTCAAAGAATGTCCTTGATCAACAATCCAAAACATTACATGTTTCACCGGCAAAATAAACACCCGATGGCAATTTTTCAATGGAGCAGAACCTTGAAAATTGATCAGCGAGGAGCCCGAAAGATTTTTCACTTGAAATATCAGAGCTCTACAGCTATCGAATGGCGAAGTGACGAGGGTGACACAATTATCATTTATAAAGGAAACAAACGATGGATATTGAATTATAATAAAAAAAATTATTTGTCTTTACAAAAAGGATATCTTCCTCAAAGTGTCCAACAGCTATTCGACTATCACCATAGCTATATTTCATTTTATGAAGCATATAGCGAAGAACTTGATTGGCTTCTTATTTTCCTATGGTATGTAGACAGCGATTATTTTCTTACCACATAGTAATCCTTTTTCCCCAGATGGGAATGCTAAATAGGAATGTTCGTGGAGGTGAGATGATGAATGCCGATTACAAACCATGTTTAACGGCTTTGCAACGATGTCTGGAAGCATGTAATGTATGCTATCATGCATCCCTTAAGGAAGAAAAAGCGATGATGATGTGCATAGAGCTGGACCGGGAATGCGCAGATATATGTTCGTATACTATTAATGCCATGCAGCGAAGCAGTAAGTTTGTTCAACAAATTCTGGTCGTCTGTGCAGAAATCTGTGATGCGTGCGGAACAGAATGCAATTCTTATGATCAGCAACATTGTAAGGACTGCGCTAAAGCCTGTTTTGAATGTGCGGAAGAATGCAGGAAGCTATTAGCATAATAAATGTAGAGATGCTTCTATTTAATAGAGGCATTCTTTTTTATTTTTGTAGCATTTTCTTAGTGCTCGCAGGCAGAAATAGAGAGATGTTTCTAATATATATTCAAAAAATAAATACAAAAATAAGTTTTTAGAGCTCCTTACATGATTTCATTTAGGAAACTATGATAGAATAATGATAATCGAATAGGTTTCCTTCGGGGCAGGGTGAAATTCCCTACCGGCGGTGATGAGCGCATGCTCTTAGTCCGTGACCCGGCTAATGAAAATTAGACGGTGGATTTGGTGAAATTCCAAAGCCGACAGTGATAGTCTGGATGGGAGAAGGAACGGCAGTATTTACTTGATGCAGGCGCGAGAAGTCTACCTTTTTTATGGGGATTATGTTTCCGAAAAAAAGAAATCATGTGAATACTTTATTCAGTCATGCCAACTTCCCCCAAGTAAAAACTTACTTGGGGTTTATTTATTTTAGAATAATAGTGAAACGAGAAGGGAGGTAAAACGTTTGAACGATTCACAATATATGAAGCTTGCCCTCTCTATGGCAAAGACCACACAAGGTCAAACATCACCAAATCCTGCCGTTGGAGCGGTTGTGGTGAAAAATGGAGAAGTCGTTGGGATGGGTGCGCACCTAAAAGCAGGAGAAGGTCACGCAGAGGTTCATGCCATAAAGATGGCAGGAGACAAGGCGAAGGGAAGTGACGTATATGTTACGCTGGAACCATGTTCTCATTACGGGAAAACACCTCCCTGTTCAGAGCTTCTGATTTCAAGCGGAGTGAGGCGGGTCCATATTGCAAGTACAGATCCAAATCCCCTTGTCGCGGGAAGGGGAATTCAACAATTGAGAGATGAAGGCATAGAAGTACTGGTTGGAGAGCTTGAAGAAGAAGCCATCGAACTAAATAAGCACTTCTTCCATTTCATTCAATACGGCACGCCTTATATAACCCTTAAGACAGCTGTTACATTAGACGGGAAAACAGCTTCAGCTTCAGGAGATAGCAAATGGATCACCTCAGAAGCTTCACGCACAGATGTCCACTATGATCGTCACCGGCATGACGCGATATTAGTAGGAGTCAATACCGTTATTCAGGACAACCCACACCTTACCACCCGTTTGCCCCAAGGTGGAAAAAACCCCATTCGAATAATATTAGATACCTTTTTACGAACACCTCTCCACTCCCATGTAGTGGAAGACTCAGAAAGCAGGACGCTCATCTTCACGGGCAGTACTGTCAACGAAGAACAGAAGAAGCCCTATATGGAATCAGGCTGTGAAATCATCACCCTTTCAGAGGAAAGGATAGACATTCACACAGTGTTAAAAGAACTGGGTGCCCGGAATATCGGATCCCTCTATGTAGAAGGTGGATCTACTATTCACTCCTCCTTTTTAAAGGAAAAAGCCTTTCAGGAATTGGTTATGTATATGTCTCCCAAGCTTGTAGGCGGAAGCTCTGCCTTCACCAGTTTTGGAGGGGAAGGTTTCCCGACCATTGCAGAAGGTCTTGAAATGGAGATTAAGAGCCTTGAACGAGTAGGAAAGGACATTAAAATTGTTGCTATGCCTAAGATTTAACCTTTATTGAAAGGAGGAGAAAGGGATGTTTACTGGAATCATTGAAGAAATCGGGTCAATTGAACGCATGAAAAAATCCTCCTCATCCATGGAACTCACGATAACAGCGGGCCGCGTTCTGGAAGACGTTCATATTGGAGATAGCATCAGTGTGAATGGTGTCTGTTTAACCGTTACTTCATTCACCTCCAGGCAATTTCAAGTGGATGTGATGCCTGAAACCTTTGAAGGTACAACGCTGCGAAACCTTTCCCATGGTTCTAAAGTCAACCTGGAGAGGGCGATGGCTGCAAACGGTCGTTTCGGAGGGCATTTCGTTAATGGGCATGTCGATGGAGTAGGGACGATTGTTAGAGTAGAGAAGGTTGAAAATGCCTGGTATATGGACATTTCCATTCCGGAAAATCAGAGCCATTTATTTATCATGAAGGGCTCTGTCGCAATAGACGGCACTTCCCTTACGGTGTTTGATGTGAAAAATAATACCATTACGATTTCGTTGATCCCACAAACCAGAGGTGACACGGTTCTTGGTGAAAAGAAAGTAGGGGACCGTGTCAACATTGAATGTGACGTAATGGCGAAATATTTTCATCGTTTCTATGAAGCAAAGGAACAAACTAAGAGTACTTCAAGCGGCATCAGCTATGATTTTTTAACTCAAAATGGTTTCGCTGACTAATAGGAGGGGTTGCCCCATGTTTAATAAGATTGAAGAAGCTCTGGAAGATTTACAAGCAGGTAAAGTCGTCATCGTTGTTGATGACGAAAACCGTGAGAATGAGGGAGACTTTATTGCCCTGGCGGATAAAGCCACTCCTGAAGTCATTAATTTTATGGCTAAAGAAGGAAGAGGCTTAATTTGTGCCCCTATAACAGAAGAGATTGCACAAAAACTAAAGCTTGCACCGATGACGATGTCTAATACGGATCCTCATGGAACGGCATTTACCATTTCTGTCGATCATAAATCAGCTACTACTGGAATTAGTGCATTTGAGAGATCGACCACCATACAGGAATTATTGAACCCGGTCTCAATGCCAGAGGACTTTAAAAGACCCGGTCACGTATTTCCCCTTGTCGCCAAAAAAGGCGGAGTACTAAAACGGGCAGGACACACAGAAGCCGCCATCGATTTGGCTGTTCTGTCAGGTGCACAACCATCAGGCGTCATTTGTGAAATCATGAATGAAGACGGCACGATGGCAAGAGTACCTGAATTAATGAAACTGGCTGATAGATGGGATCTTAAAATCATCTCTATTGAAGATCTGATCAGGTACAGACGTAAAAAAGAAAAGCTTGTGACGAGAGAAGTGGAAATTGAACTTCCAACCGAATTCGGAAACTTCAAGGCAGTTGCTTACACAGAAAACCTTACAGGAAAAGAACATATCGCACTTGTGAAAGGAGAGTTGACCGAGGGTGAAGATGTACTCGTTCGCGTTCACTCAGAATGCCTGACAGGTGATGTATTCGGTTCCAATCGCTGTGATTGTGGACCGCAGCTTGCCACAGCACTTACCCAGATTGAAGAGCATGGAAAAGGTGTACTGCTTTATATGAGACAAGAAGGCCGTGGGATTGGTTTAATCAACAAATTGAAGGCCTATAAGCTACAGGAAGAAGGCTATGACACCGTTGAAGCTAATCAAAAACTGGGCTTTGGTGATGACTTGAGGGAATATGGAATCGGAGCACAGATACTGAGAGATTTAGGCATAACAAAGATGCGTCTACTGACCAATAATCCTAGAAAAATTGCCGGAATCAACGGGTACGGATTAGAAATCACAGATCGAGTGCCGATTCAAATGCCGGCGAAATTCGAAAATGAAAAGTATTTAAAAACAAAGCATGCTAAGCTGGGACATTTACTTAAATTTTAGGAGGAATATACAATGAAAACAATTTATGAAGGTAATTTAGTCGGATCAGGGTTAAGGGTTGCCATTGTCGTTTCACGTTTCAATGAGTTCATCACATCAAAGCTTCTGGGTGGGGCGGAAGATGCATTAAAGCGCCACGGAGTTGAAGAAGGAAATGTTTCTGTCACTTGGGTTCCAGGTGCATTTGAAATTCCTATGATAGCCAAAAAACTTGCTCGTTCAGGGAAATATGATGCCGTTGTTACACTTGGAACGGTCATCCGCGGAGCAACCGCTCATTTTGAATACGTAAGCGGAGAAGTTGCAAAAGGAGTGGCCAATCTAAGCCTGCAGGAGGATGTACCTGTCATCTTCGGAGTCTTAACAACTGACACAATCGAGCAGGCCATCGAAAGAGCCGGCACAAAAGCAGGAAACAAGGGATGGGAAGCAGCGGTATCAGCCATTGAAATGGCCAATTTGATTCGTGAGATAGATAAGTAAAAATTTTCAACCAGGCCAAGCCTCCATTTTGGGGGGCTTGGCTTTCTACGAGGGCCGGACCTGAGGAATATGTGGATAAATTTGTAAAACGGCTGGATTAATCTCCAAAACGGCCGGATTTTTTGTGATTTCGGCCGGATTATTTCAAAAAACGGCCGGATTATTCACAAAAGCGGATGGATTCTGTTCCAATTCGGCCGGATTCCAGAAACTACGGAGTCAGTTATGCGGACTGGCCGAATTGGATGAACTTGTAAAACGGCTGAATTCCTGGTGACTTTGGCTGGATAAGTCACGATAACGGCCGGATTTTTCACAAAAGCCGCCGGATTCCTTCACATTTCGACCGAATCCCTGATCGTGATACCAACCAAAAACCCCGCCGTCTGTATCCATCAAAATACATATTGGCAAACGTCAGACCTTTTGCTAGAATAGTATTTTGTGGCTCCCCTTATTATGGGAGGAGCGGGTAGGGAGAGGGCAGTTTTATAGGAAGATTATAATATGAAAGCACGTGGAGGTATTTTTCAATTAAAGAATCACGGTACCACGATGAAGCAGGAGATGATGGCTGGAGCAATCGGTTATTTCACGATTGTGTACATCATCGCTGTGAATGCTTTAATTCTTTCTGAAGCTGGAATTCCATTTGAAGGAGCGGTCATGGCAACCATTCTTGCCTCCTTCGTTGGGTGTTTGGTGATGGCCTTTTGGGCGAATGCACCGATCCTTCTGGTTCCAGGCATGGGAATTAATGCGATGTTTACGTTTACACTCGTAAAATCATCCGGCTTAACGTGGCAGGAAGCTCTTGCTGTAGTAGTGATTTCAGGAATACTCTTTATGATCATTGCATTTACAAAGCTTTCAAAAGTATTATCAGAAGCCATACCCAAAACATTAAAGGAAGCAATCACAGTAGGATTAGGAATGTTTCTAATGTTTATCGGTCTTGAAAAAGGCGGTCTTATCCAAAGAGGAGACAGTGCCATTATCATGATTGGTGATTTTGGGGAACTAAAAGTGCTGGCGACGGTGCTGACTTTCCTGGTGACAATATTTTTGTTTGTTCGAAATGTGAAAGGTCAATTTTTATGGAGTATTGCCTTCGGGACAATGCTGGGATTCATCTTTGGAATCGAGCCATCCATTCAATCAAGCTCTTTCCAATTGAGTGAATACAGTCAGGTTTTCGGTCAAATTTCCTTTAGTGCCATTATGGAAATACCGTTTTGGATTGCGGTTTTTTCCGTTACAATGGTGCTGGTATTTGAGAACATCGGTCTTGTTCATGGACATACGGATATGATCGATCAACCTCATAAATACTCTAAGGCGTTTCAAGCGAATGCTTTTTCTGCCTTTACATCAGGGTTCTTCGGAACGAGTCCTACAGTTTCGACGGTGGAAAGTGCTGCCGCCATGACAGCGGGTGGCCGAACAGGATTAACATCTTTGACTACTGGAGTATTATTTTTAGGATCCGTATTATTTATTCCGTATTTGAAGTGGATTCCAGACCATGCCATCGCTCCAATTCTGATCATCATTGGCGGTTTAATGATTCAAAATATACGACATATGGATCTTCGTGATTTAACAGAGGCATTTCCTGCAATCTTCATTATTGCAATGATTCCGTTTACGTACAGTATTGCTGACGGAATTGCCATCGGTTTTATTCTTTATCCCATTTTGAAGTTGGCTACGGGTAAAGCGAGAGAAGTATCCATTCCTCTATATATTATTGCTGCATTGTTCCTTATGAACTTTTTTGTTCATTCGATTCATTAAAGCGGTAAAGAACTCAAGTAGAATTGCACATCATAGCGATTTTAATCACATGTGATGGTCAGTCTGCTTGAGTTTTTTTATTGGAAAATTGTAAGTGGCCACCACAAAGCCTTAAATCATGAAGTAGCAGGAATAAGCTAATTACCATACAGGTTTATATTCCCCTGGGGACAGGTATCTTCTTTGAGGCTTAATATACCTCTTCAATTCAACAATGATTAAACGCTGGATATGCTTAGAAGTTATCTGTCTAGCTACATCTGCAGGAAATGGATAGATTCCGATCTGATTGAAACGCACACGAAAGAGACCTTCATGTACAAGGTCTTTTTTGTCATTCAGAATGTGGGCCAATACCGTCACAACCCGTGATTGGTATTCGTCACACACCTCTTCAACCTTTTGAACTTGAAACCGAAAAGTATACTCATCCTTCATGAACATCACCCATCTCATTGTCTCTAAATGGACGAAACAATTCAACTTTTAAGTTGTCTAAACGTCACATAATGGGTAGTACTTTCAATAAAATAGGGTGAGATGATTGCTAAAAGAGCTTGTTTGTGGCAAGCTAAGACTATTAAGAATAGTTTACTAGTAAATTACCGTGGAGGGATTCACGATGAACTTGAATCTAATTAAATGTCATGGCTCAGGAAATGATTTTTTATTGATTGATGAAATGACGAATGGATACGAATTTACAGAAGAAGCGAGACAAAATCTTGCCCTTTCGCTATGTGATCGAAAGTCGGGTCTTGGAGCAGATGGGATCCTTTTCGTGCTTTCGAGTGAACATTGCGATGCGCAAATGAGGGTATTCAATGCAGATGGTTCTGAAGCATCCATGTGCGGGAATGGCCTTAGGTGTGTGGGACGATATGTATGTGAGCTTCTCGACAAAACAACGATTGTGATTCAAACGATGAAAGCGGATCTTCGTGTTTCAGCTCAAGAGGCTATTTATGAAAATATCCCAACATATAATGTTGAAATCTCGCCTGTATTATTTGAATTGGATAAATTACCGATGAATATGGATCGTGAGACATTAGTGGATGAGAGTATTCCTGAAATTTCAGATCGATTAACGTTTACTGCCTTAGCGGTGCCCAATCCTCATTTGATCAGTGTGGTTAACACAGAACATATACTTTCAAATGAGCAGAAGACGATTGCTGAAACGGTGAATGGCCCTAATAATTTCTTTCCTGATGGTGTGAACGTGAGCTTTGTTCATCCATTAGAGGAAGGTGCCATCTATGTTAGAACCTTCGAAAGAGGAGTGGGCTTTACAAATGCATGTGGAACGGCTATGTCTGCTTCCAGTCTTGTAACGTGCTTACTCAACCAGAATGAGTTTGGTAAGGAAATTGATGTTTATAACAATGGTGGAAAAGTACGTGTGGTGGTGAACCGATTAAGTGAAGGGCAATACAATATGGAGTTGATCGGAAATGCAACGTATCTGTATCAATCTCAAATTGAATTGTCTATCTCACATCCGGAAAGCTTCCGTGAATTATCCAGACAGGATTTTACTGAAGAAGGAACATATGAACTTCTCCAAAATCATGCGAAAACAATTGTTGATAGTAAAGTGTTTATGAGTGCCTAAATGAACAAAAGTCTGAGCTTGTATGAGCGCAGGAGGGGGTGATCCAAAAGCTAAGCTTTTGGGTCACCTTTTTCTTTGTCGTTGGATTGCTGTCTCAAAAAATGAATCACGTTATCAAAGGGCTGGAGGTCTTTTACCCATTCGAATTTAGCAAAGGGACAACCCATCTGCATGAATCTCCGCAAAACAACATCTATTGTAAAGTGTTCTGGATGAAGGTCCTCATTTACTTCATGCCACCAAAGGGGAGTCGCGACTAAAGCATCTTCATTCCCCCTTAAGGAATATGGCGCAATGATGGTTTTACCTTCTCCGTGCTGAATGTAGTCCACGTATAATCTGCCTTTTCGATTCTTTTTTAAACGCTCTATCGTAAAATCATCTGGATAATTGGTAACAAGGTAGTGAGCGATGAATTCTGTAAACAAACCGGTGTCTTTCCAGGTGTATCCAGGCGGTAGGGGAATATACACTTGCAGTCCCTTATTTCCTGACGTTTTCACAAAACTATAAAGGTTGAGGCGGTCGAATATTTCTTTCATTATGGTAGCCGCTTTAACCGCCATGGAGAATTGATCCCTGCTTGGAGGATCTAAGTCAAAGACCACTTCATTGACAGATGTATCCTTTGTTCTTTGGAAAGGAATGTGAAATTCTAATGCAAGCTGATTTCCAAGCCAGATCAATGTTTCCAGGTTATTGCATACCGTATAGTCGATGTTGTCCTCCTTGTAAGTTTCAATAAATGAAGGGGCATAATCAGGCGTGTTCTTTTGATAAAATGATTCACCAAAGATCCCGTGTGGAAAACGAATACATGTCAATGGCCTATCTTTCAAGAAAGGCAAAATAGCGACGGACATTTTCCGAAGGTACCGAACGTAATCAAGCTTAGTCATTGAGACTTTCTGAAACAATTCTTTATCTGGATGAGTGATTTCAACCCGACGCGGAAGGGATGCTTCGTCCAGCTTGAATTGCTCCATTGTGCAGGATTCAGGGGCAATGGAGAATAGAAATTTATGAAAATGTGGTTCTCTCAGTTGCCCCTCATACCAATTTAAATATGAAATTTCCACAGTTATAGCCGGGTCTATGTAATGAAGGGAATGCTTTTTCTTCGTACTATTCTTTTTAATCATTGCTTTTAGTGTTTTTTTCTCCTCTTGAGAGAGACCAAAATGAAATAAGCCAACAGGCATTATCTGTTCGTTATCGAATACCCCAATGTGAAAATAATCGTTCGTTTCATCCATCGCAGTGATGAAACACTGACAGTTCTTCCAATTCTTGATTTTTATCCAGCTAGTACTTCGTTTTCCCGCTTCCCATTTACTATGTTTCCTCTTGGCGATGACCCCCTCAGCTTCCTCCTTCTCTACTAGTTCCCATATTTCTCGCCGATCCTTAAAATAGGGGACCATTTGAAGGGTAGATGGGTGAGAAGGAGTAGGTTCTAACGGTAATTGAAAAAGAGTAAATGCTTCTTTCAATTTTTCTTTCCTTGAAAGGTAAGGTTGTTGGGCAAATGATTTTTTCTCATATTGAAGTAAGTCAAATGCCACAAATTTAACAGGCCTCTGTGTCGCCGCAAGTTGGATCTTTTGCTTGTTTCGCATTCTGCCTCTTACTTGCAGCTCAAAGAATTCACTGCTGCAGGAGGAGCGTAATAGCACAACCTCCCCATCCAATATGAGAGGGGTGGGAAAGTTATTTTCATTGAGTAATGCGTTAATCTGTACTTCAATTTCCGGGAAGTGTGGAAGCAATTCTTTCCCGTTTCGACTTAGTAAGCTTATCTTATTCTGAGAATGGATGGAGAGAATGGCGCGAAATCCATCATATTTCACTTCATAAACCCAATCCCCCTCTCTAGGGAGCTCATCATATAAGGTAGGAAGCATCGGTTTCATATCTATTCCCCTAAGATTTTTAGTATTAGTGTGACCAATGGATGCTGTTTTATTTCCAAATGTTTAAAGGAATGAAGAAAGTATGACAACTAAATGATAAAGATAAGGGATTAGTTTAAGTAAAGGAGGGTATTGATATATGCATACGATTTGGAAAGGCTCTATCAGTTTTGGACTTGTGAACATCCCCATTAAACTTCATTCTGCTACAGAAGATCGAGATATAAAGCTGCGATCCCTTCATAAAGAGTGTCACACACCAATTAAATATGAAAAGGTATGTCCAGCTTGTGAAAAAGAAATCGACCATGATGACATTGTAAAAGGGTATGAAGTGACGAAGGGGAAATTTGTCGTTCTTGAAGAAGAGGAATTGAAGGAATTGAAGGAAGCGAACGGGGATAAAGCTGTGGAAATAGTAGATTTTATCAAAATGGAGGAAATCGACCCGATATTCTTTGATCGAAGTTATTTCGTTTCACCTAATGATGGAGGGAAAAAAGCTTATTCATTATTACGAAAAGCCCTTCAGGAATCAGGGAAAGTAGGTATCGCCAAAATCACGATGAGATCGAAAGAACAACTCTCGATTGTTCGGGTGTATGAAAATACTCTCGTAATGGAAACCATTCATTATCCGGATGAAGTAAGAGGCACCGGTGATGTACCGAATGTTCCGGAAGAAGATGAAATAACGAGCAAAGAATTAGAAACAGCGACGATGCTGATTGATCAATTAACCACTGAATTTCAACCGGAGAACTATAAAGATCAATACCGTGAACGCTTAAGTCAATTGATTGAATCGAAGCAAACCGGAGAAAAGGTCGTAACAGCGAAAGAAAAAGAGCCTAGGGAAAATGTGACAGATTTAATGGCCGCACTTCAGGCCTCTATTGATTCATCCAAGCCGAAAAAGGCGAAGAAGCAAACTAAAAAGAAAGCGACGTCCAAGAAAAAAGCACAATAGAACATAAGTCGTTAGTAAAGAGAGGGACAAGTTTTGGAGGAGAAACATATAAAACAAGGAGTATTCATTGCGATATCACTCATTTGTTTGATTGCATTTACATGGGGATTCGTCACCATAGTCGAGGAATGGAAAGAAAATGAAATCGCACAATTTGACAATGGTGTTTTTGAAATTGTAAGAGGGTTCATCTCCCCGAAGTTAACAACCTTTATGACGTCGATTACCTTTTTGGGCGGGGTGAAAGGAATCACGATTTTTGCAATCAGTGTGGTGGTCATACTTTTGTATCTCAAGAAGTATCCACTCGCTCTGTTTGTAGCGACAACCATCACTACAGGGGCAGGATTTAATTGGCTGCTAAAATGGATTTTCAAACGTGAACGACCTGATATTGAAGCACTGATCGAGCAAGGCGGTTATAGCTTTCCAAGTGGTCATTCCATGAGTTCCTTTATTTTCTACGGGACCCTTGCATTCATATTGTTTCGGGCATTAGATTATAAACGGTATAAGTGGGCAAGTGTCATTGCTGTCAGCTTCCTTGTACTACTGATTGGGCTTAGCCGAGTATATTTAGGAGTCCATTATCCAAGTGACATCCTTGGAGGGTTCACTGCTGGAGGTGCATGGTTGACTCTATGTATCGTCATTTATGCTTATTTCTATAATCGAAAACATTGGAAAGAACGTGAGAATTAAAGTGGAATCCTGCTCGGTTGAGGGGGTTTTTGCTTTTTTTAGGTGTTGGTATTGTAGTCTGACGAATATCAAACAAAGGGCTCAGAAATTCTTCTGAGCCCTTGTTTCCTATGATATTATTCAAATTCCCGACAAATCAAAACAAATTAAAAATATATGGTCCAATAGAAGTGGCATATAGAAGAATGTAAATACCCATGAAATAGAATACTCCACCAAAAGTACCCCAGTCAGGGTTTCTCCCAAATTTCCATAGGAGTGCAGTAATGGAGCTGATTACGAGTAATAGTACATACTGACTTCCTGAAAACATCAGGTATTCGGGTGCAGCAAAGTAGAAGTAATCGCCCATCGCTTTAGTGATGAAGGTTAGCGGCATTACTAAAAATATAATGATGGAGGCATATTCAACCCAGTTGATCTCTTCCTTCTCAAATATATTCGGTTTAAAAATATAAAGCAGAATTAAAAGAAATAAGGAAGGTAGTACCCAATAGAATGAAACCATGATCGTGATTAAACTGCTGAATATCATAAGTACGGAATTGTTAACGGCTTCTTTGACACTTCGTTTCGACCATTCAGTGCTTTTGGAGATAACCTGTGCATCCTGCGAAGCACCAAATAACTCATACGTATCCCCATCATAATCCAACCAGACAATGCTATACTTCGTAAGTTGATGTGGAGAATACGTAAAATGTTTTGTTGTACTGACTGGAGCCGCTATTAATTGATTAGAGTCACTGAAAGGTGCTACATATAGACTAATCGCATTATTATCCCCAACCCGATGACCTTCAGATGTGAAGAGAATGGATTTTTCCCCATTAATGGAAAGAAGTTGTGCGGTTCTTGGACTTTGAAGTTTGGCCCCTGATATTTCGTTCGTAAAATCAATTTTTGTGGGCTTCAAAATAGAAGATCCTATTTCATCTATCGGTGTTTGCAGCTTGAAAATCTTATATGACAATGTTCCCTGGGCTCGCATCTCTTCATTATAAAGAAGAGTTAATTGATTGCTTTCGGTGGTAAAGGTTAATCCATTAATATGATGATTCGTTGCTGTGTTAACAATTGCAAATGGATCCTTCACTACTTGTAACGTATCATCCATATAGTACAGGTGAGAGTGACCGTCATCTTGTCTAACCTGTACTACGGCACTGCCATTATTTCCAATATAGACGTCCAGTATTTCATTAGAAAAGCTGAAAACTTCTGTCACTAATGAATCAGCGGGGTTAAGAGAAAAAAGGTTCTCTTTATTCCAGAAGTACACAGATTTCAATGCAGTGCTGATACCTGTTGCTTCTTCAGCAATCGTCGTTACTTCATTACGC
Source organism: Rossellomorea sp. GCM10028870 (assembly GCF_042666755.1). Lineage (NCBI taxonomy): Bacteria > Bacillati > Bacillota > Bacilli > Caryophanales > Bacillaceae > Rossellomorea > Rossellomorea sp. GCM10028870. The sequence goes on from NZ_JBHTGN010000001.1 coordinate 835,376, forward strand.
TCTGTAGAGATTAACTTATCATCCTTGATCTGAATGACTTTTGTTCCGTCTGTCCAAAAAGGATGGCCCCGTGTAACGCTGGTGTTTAGCGTTGTTTCTTTGGTAGAATCCAATGATCCTTCGAAAGTTAGCCCTGTAATTTTTCCTTTGCTGGCCAAGAAGAGTCCTTCACTTCCATTAAAGATGACAGGGCGTTCTTCAGAATTGTAGTTTAATGGAATGGATCTGCTCCAGTCAGGCTGTGGTTGTTGTTTTACTTGTAAAAGCTGGTGGAGAAATAATGCTCCTATAAACATAACGATTAAAACTAAAGGTATTCCAAATGATTTGAATTTTTCTTTCAAACGTATCCCCCTCGATTCTCTATCACTATCACATGAGCTCAATTTAGAATTTTACCACAATTCACATTTTGAGGCACCAAATATTTCCTTCATTAAATAAAAGTTTTATGTTGACAATTATTATTAGAGGGATTACAATGATATTGAAAATCATTCTCATTTGAACAAAAGAGTTTCCCCCTCTTTCTATAGAGAATGGTTCATGAAAAACCCCCTTTATTAGATATAAAAAGACAGACCCGAAGCAGATGCTTCGGGTCTGTCTTTTCTATTGCATTTCATTTCTTCCTGTCGTAAATTGTTTAAGATGTGTATTTTAAGGAGGGATAAAAGTAAGTGGATCATAAAGAGGATAAACGGTTCAGGGTTGCTGGTCACGAGGCACTGATAGGAATAGCACTTGTTCTTATAAATTTCTTATGGTGGTATGGTTTTGCATTCGGGTTAGGTGGTCAACCGGTTTCAGATTACGATTGGATCCTCGGGATGCCTGAGTGGTTTTTTTACAGCTGCATCGTTGGCTTCTTTCTTATGGTATTGTTAGTGATTATCGTCGTAAAATACATGCTTACTGACATTCCGTTTGACGATGAGGAGGATAAGCATGAATAGTATGGCATTGATTCCCTTATTTGCTTTTTTAATCTTGATTTTTGTTGTGGGAATTTATTCTGCCAGAAAAGTGAGTAGAGCAGATTCCTTCGTCCAGGAATACTTCTTGGGAAGCCGTCAGCTTGGCGGATTTATTTTGGCAATGACCATGATCGCTACTTATGGAAGTGCCAGTAGTTTCATCGGAGGACCAGGCGCAGCTTATACATATGGTTTATCGTGGGTTCTTTTAGCCATGTCACAGGTTGTAACAGGATACTTTGTTCTCCTTATACTTGGGAAAAAGTTCGCGATTATGGCAAGGAAATACAAGGCCGTTACATTGATCGATTATCTACAAGGCAGATATGGCAGTAATAAGATTACCATTCTATCGGCCATTAGTATCATCCTCTTTTTATTCTCAGCGATGATTGCTCAATGGGTAGGGGGGGCACGTCTCATTGAATCATTAACCGGTTTATCCTACGAGAGTGCTCTTTTCCTGTTTGCGGTATCGGTTCTGGTTTATGTTATTATCGGTGGCTTTCGTGCGGTTGCCATCACGGATGCGATTCAGGGGGTGGTCATGCTTGGTGGGACGATTATTCTATTGATTGCCACTATCATCGCGGGAGGTGGCATGGAGAACATCATGATGGGATTGAAAGCGGAAAATCCTAATCTATTAAGTCCTCATGGCCATGATGGAGAACTAAGTGCCCGCTATATTTCTTCTTTCTGGATTTTAGTGGGTGTGGGTGTTGTCGGATTGCCTCAGGTGGCAGTCAGAGCCATGAGCTATAAGAATTCCAGGTCCTTGCACAGAGCACTTATCATCGGAACCATTGTGGTCGGTTCCATTATGCTTGGTATGCACTTAATTGGTGTGCTTGCAAGGGTCGTGGTCCCGGGAATAGAAATAGCTGATAAAGTCATGCCCCTTCTCGCTTTAGAAGTTCTTCCACCATGGCTTGCCGGAATTGTCCTGGCGGCTCCGATGGCGGCGATCATGTCGACAGTGGATTCGTTATTATTGATTGTATCCTCGGCTATTGTGAAAGATGTGTACATGAATTTCATCAATAAAGATGCAAAGGAAAAACAAGTCAAAAGGATTAGCTTTTGGGTGACGAGTATAACGGGTATTCTTGTTTTTCTTATGGCGCTCAGTCCTCCTGAATTAATTATCTGGCTTAATTTATTTTCATTTGGAGGCCTTGAAGCTGTTTTTATTTGGCCGATTGTTTTAGGTTTATATTGGAAAAAGGGAAATGCACAAGGTGCCGTTGCTTCAATGCTATCAGGACTGGTAGCGTACATCTTATTTCACAGTTTCGCACCTAATTATCTGGATATGCACACGGTGATTTTCCCAATTATCATTTCATTTTTCATGTACGTGCTCGTTTCCCTGTTTACTCAAGCACATTATCGTCAAGATGGATGGGTTTAACCCATCCATTTTTGTATTTATCGAGGGAAAAGAGTACGTTATAGAAAGAATCAATGAATTGGGTGAAGAATCTTGAAAAATTCTGTTGTCATAATAGGCGGAGGAATCGGTGGTCTGACCGCAGCTTCACTCCTTGGAAGTGCTGATTACAATGTACAGATTCTTGAGGCTTCCAGGGAATGGGGAGGATGCGCCGGTAAATTCCAGAGAGGAAAAGCCTTATTTCCTGTAGGGGCAACTCTTGGAATGGGGTTTGAAAAAGGAGGTATCCATCAGCGTATTTTTCACTATTTAGGGATAGAACCCCCTGTGTCTCTAATGCTTGATCAGGTTATGAATATTCATCTTCCAGACAAAACCCTTATATTCTACCGAGATAGGGAAACACATGTGAATGAGTTGAAGAAAGCGTATCCAGAAATATCAGAGGAGCTGAGCTCTTTTTATGAAGAAGTGTACAGGATTGCTACAGAAATACGAAAACTGATGGTCGCGTTGCCGATACTTCCACCTAAAACGATGAAGGACTGGATGGAGCTTACGTTTAGTTTGAAACCCGGATCTCTGATGCTACTTCCTGCCTTTCAAAAAACAATGATCGACTTATTAGAAAAACACGGAATCCACGAACACTCTTCATTTAAGCGTTTTATCGATGGACAACTGATAGATAGCATGCAGGTGACCAGCGATCAGTGTACTTTATTGCTGGGGTGCTTGGCTATGGATATGTACCACGAAGGAGCATTCTATCTGGAAGGTGGATTATTCCAAATAGCCCATTGCCTTGTCCGGTTTTCAGAATCTGTAGGAGTTAAAACGACTTTAGGGAGAAAGGTGGTTAGCATCGATCGTGATCATCACGAAAAAGAATGGATAATCCTTGATCATAGGGGTAATGAATATCGTGCAAACCATATTGTATGCAACGTCCCGGTGCAATCTTTAAAAAATCTATTTGCCCCACAATATACACCAAAACTTGAAAACTATTTAAAAGGAAAAGAGAATGAAGATATTTGGGGCACCATGTCCCTTTACATGTTACTGAAAGAAGAATTACTCCCAGAGTCCTATCCTTTGTTTTCTCAAATTTGTGCAAGCCCAAATGGGAATATGTCAGAAGGGGATCATCTCTTCTTATCGCTATCCCATCCAAATGATCGTCAGCGTGCCCCGGAAGGATTCCGTACCTTAACGGTATCAACCCATACTAAATTAGAAAAATGGGAAACCAAAGAAAAATACGATTCTTACAAGGAGAATCTTAAAGAGAAAATGATCAATTCTATTGAGTTAGTCATTCCTACTATAAGAGATAGTCTTGTAAATCTTTACCCTGGGGCACCTAAAGCCTGGGAACGATTTACTGGACGGCCTGGGGGCATTGTCGGTGGATTTCCTCAATCTAATGGTCATGCTCTCTTCAATAGTCTTTCCCACAGGACTCCCTTGAAAAATGTATGGGTATGCGGTGACTCAGTGTTTCCAGGTGCAGGGACCATCGGTGTATCTGTAAGTGCTTACCATGTATATCACTCCATTACAGGCAGAAAACTTCAGAAGTAAGGAGGAACCTCGACTACTTATGTCGAATTCTGGGAATGGGGTGATAATATGTATAAGGTGATCCAGTATAAAGACCCGAAAGTTTTCCAAGATAAGGTCTATTCCCTTTTAATGGAAGATGAAGCGGCGAATAACCTGCCTTTGGGTTTGTTGAACACGATGAAAACGAGTGACAAATATAAAGATCCGCTTCTTCTTTTAGTGGAAAGTGAGGTCGGGGCGGTGGTTGGATCCTTCATCATGACCCCTCCTCATTACCTTGTCAGTACACTTAAGGTGGAGAAAGTAGGAATTCAGGGAATAGCCGAACAGCTCATAGCGTTCTGCGAGAATACCAATATCACCATTCCCGGTTTTGTTGCTGAGAAAGAAACCGCACTTCAATTGACTCATGCATGGTGTCACGTTATGGGAGAGAGTTTCAATGTCCGTATGAGGCAACGTGTTTACCAATTGAATAAGGTGAATGATATTCCTTTAAGTGATGGGAAAATGGTTTCCGTACGGAAGGGCCAGGAGGAACTTTTAGCCCGATGGCTCCTTGGATTTATCGAGGATACAGAAGTGCTACCCATGTCGGGTGAAGAGGCTCTTGAAAGGGCGAAAGATATGATTGAAAATGAACCATATGTGTACTTTTGGAAAGTGGACGGAAGGCCTGTTTCCATGGCACGGGGGGCAAGGAGAACGGAAAACGGCATTACCGTTAATTTTGTATACACCCCTTCAGAATACAGGAAAAAAGGATACGCGTCTTCTGTTGTAGCAGAACTGAGCCGTCTATTGTTGAAGGACCACTCCTTTTGTTCGCTCTATACGGACCTGGATAATCCCACCTCCAACAAGATTTATATGGAAATCGGCTATAAGCCCGTGTGCGATTCGATGATGATTTCCGTTGTGTGAACCTTTTGATGCATATCGGAATATTATTTTATATAAATAGTTGACAATGTGAAGGAATGCTATTAGTATAATAAACAATTAATTAAATGAGCGAATGGCTTTGACGAAGAGGAGTACCTCTGATCGACACTTAAGAGAGCTGGTGGTTGGTGAGAACCAGTGTGAACGATCTTTGGGAATGGACTTCTGAGCCTCCAAACCGAAACTTCAGGGAGTAGGCTTTGGCGAATGTCTTATCGTTATAAAAGACGCGTATTAAAGCAAACCGCTTCGATACGATAAAGTGGACTGTTCAGGCAGTCAACAAAGGTGGCACCACGGGTATCTCGTCCTTTACATGATGTAAATGGATCGAGATGCCCTTTTTTTATAACTGAATAATGATAAATCGTTGAGTAAGAGGAGTACATTCAAGTGATGCATGACAGAGAGCTGAGGATGGTGAGACCTTGGCATGATAGCTTGTCTGGAATGGACTTATGAGTGATGATCTGAATGGAAGTAGGATCGTACGGAATTCCACCGTTAAATGGATAGAGTATCGGGTTATTCATTCCCTGTACTTGAAGCAAGAGGGGATACATCAAAGTATCCCAACTAGAGGTGGCACCGCGGTCAGCATCGTCCTCTATGAACAGATCTTTCTGTTCATAGGGGACTTTTTTATTTTAAGCGGAACATTGAATTGGAGGCATGAAATGATGAAACAGCAAGCATTGGATTATGTGGTGAAAGAATTAAACGGAGACATCTTTACACCCATCTCACTTTTTCAATCGTTAAAAGGTAAGAAGAAATTTTTATTGGAGAGCTCATTGAAGCATGAACAATCCGGTCGGTATTCATTTGTTGGGAGTGATCCATTTCTAGAGTGTAAAGCATATGGAAATACCGTACAGTTAAAAAAATCATCTACAAATGAAGTTGATGAAAGAGTGGGGGATCCCATTCAAATCATACAAAACCTTATTCCTTCCCACAAACTAAAAAGTACGCCTTTTCCTTTTACAGGTGGGGGGATTGGATATCTGGGATATGACGTTATTCGACTCTACGAAGACATCGGTGTAACTCCTCAAGATGAATTGGAAATGCCGGATATTCATCTCATGTTTTATGAAAAAGTCATTGTGTTTGATCATCTGGAACACAAAGTATTTATTGTCGTCATGAATGAGTGGACAGAGGATCAGACAGGAGATCTGGATAAAAAGGTGAAGGAAGTCGAGGCTGAGCTGAGCAATGTGTATTTGAAAACTCATAAAAAGAATCTGGATCGCCTTTCTTTCCATGCCCAAACCTCAAAAGATGAATTCATGGTAAAAGTGGAGGAGGCAAAGCAATCCATAGGAGAAGGTGAGATATTTCAAGTCGTCCTCTCTCAAAGACTTAAGGCGTCCTTTTCTGGTGATCCATTTTCATTCTATAGAAGCTTGAGGAAATCTAACCCGTCCCCTTACATGTTCTTCATTGATTTCGAGGATTATGTCGTAATGGGTGCATCACCAGAAAGCTTGCTGAAAGTTCAAGGGAGGGAAATCACCACGAATCCAATTGCAGGAACGCGAAGAAGGGGAGAAACACTTGACCTGGACAGGGAGCTCGAGAAGGAATTACTTACAGATGAAAAAGAAATCGCTGAACATCGAATGCTGGTTGACTTAGGAAGAAATGATTTAGGGAGAGTTTGTGAGATCGGCTCGATTTACCTTTCAAAGTATTTAACGATTGAGAGATATAAATATGTCATGCACATCGTTTCGGAAGTAAAGGGTGAATTAAAAGAAGAAGTGAAACCACTGGAAGCATTAACAAATTGCTTGCCGGCAGGTACCGTCAGCGGAGCGCCGAAAATCAGGGCGATGCAAATCATCAATGAACTTGAAACCACAAAGCGCGGCGTGTACTCAGGTGCCGTCGGGTATATCGGGGTGAACGGGAATTTGGATTTTGCCCTCGCCATCCGGACGATGGTTCTTAAGGATAAAACGGCATACGTTCAAGCCGGTGCCGGGATTGTTTATGATTCAGACCCAGCCAGTGAATATGAAGAAACCATGAATAAAGCAAAATCATTATTGGAGGTGACAGGATGATCCTTCTTATTGATAACTATGATTCCTTTACGTATAACCTGTATCAATATATAGAAGAGCTCGGTGAAGAAGTAATCGTGAAACGGAATGATGCTATTTCATTAGAAGAAATCAAGGAATTGAATCCTGCGGGAATCATTCTATCACCAGGTCCAGGGAAACCAGAAAATGCAGGCATTTGCATCTCGATTATACAGAATCTTCACGCTAGTGTGCCGATTTTCGGGGTTTGTTTAGGGCATCAGGCTATCGGGGCCGCATTCGGGGCAACCATCGAAGTCGCTGAGAAAGTCATGCACGGAAAAACATCCCTTATTAAACACGACGGCAGCGGAGTATTCGAGTATCTGCCGCAACCATTAGAAGTGATGAGATATCATTCCCTGGTGATTAAGAATGGGACCCTGCCGACACAATTAGAGGCTGTCGCATTGTCCATGGATGATAGAGAAATCATGGCGATAAAGCATATGAAGTATCCAATGTACGGGGTTCAATTTCATCCGGAATCCATTGGTACGAAAACAGGAAAGAAAATCATTCAAAACTTTTTAGTTCATATGAGAAAGGAGAATAACCGTGAAACCTTATCTACAGAAGCTATCTAGCGGTCATTCATTAGAGAAAGAAGATATGAGAAGAGCAGTAGAAGAATTGTTCATTGAAGAAACAACGGATAGTCAAATCGCCTGTTTCCTGACCTTATTAAAAACGAAGGGGGAAACAGTAGATGAAATTACCGCTCTTGTTGAAGTTTTAAGGGAGAAAGCGATGCCGATTAAAAGCACATTAACTGGAATATTAGATAACTGCGGAACAGGTGGAGACGGATCACAGAGCTTTAATATCAGTACAACGAGTGCATTTGTTCTTGCCGGTGCCGGGGTGAAGGTTGCGAAACATGGTAACAGAAGTATTTCCAGTAAAACCGGTAGTGCAGATGTGTTAGAACATTTAGGAGTAGCACTCGATTTTCAACCACATGAGGTTGAAAGTTTACTGAATGAAACCAATATTGCTTTTCTATTTGCACCCCATATTCACTCAGGTTTAAAAAAGGTAATGAAGGTACGGAAAGAATTAAAGATTCCTACCATCTTTAATCTCATTGGACCGTTAACCAATCCGGTTCATCTGGAAACACAGCTCCTAGGGGTATATAGAAGAGATAAATTAGAAACAATGGCGCATGTTTTACATGAATTAGGCAGAAAACGGGCGATTGTCCTTAATGGGGCTGATTACATGGATGAAGCCTCATTAGCAGGAGAAAATCATCTCGTACTGCTGGATCAAGGGGAAATTACTTCACTTACATTAACAGGAGAAGATGTCGGCCTTCCTTGTTATTCCCTGGAAGAGATACGTGGAGGGGACGCTGGAGACAATGCCATTATTTTAGAAGATGTGTTAAATGGGAAGAAAGGGGCTTACACTGATACGGTCTTATTCAATACAGGAATCGGCCTGTTCGCTCATGGCAAAGCGGCAACATTTGCAGAAGGTGTAAAGCTTGCCAGAGAAAGTATAGAAAGCGGTCGTGCAAAAGAAAAGCTCCACTCATTGGTTCGTTATAGTCAACAACGTCGAAAGCAGGTGATTTAATTGTCTACCATTCTACAAACCATTCTTGAAAAAAAGAAAGAGGAAGTTAAAGAGTTAAAGAATGCAGGTTATGAACCCTATTATTATAAGGGTGCTCCCGATCATTCCTTATATGAAGCATTAAAAACAGCATCCAGATTACAAGTGATTGCTGAAATTAAGCGGGCATCTCCATCAAAAGGAGATATCCGAACAGAAGTGAATCCTGTGATTCAAGCAAAGAAGTATGAAGAAGCGGGAGCATGTGCCATATCGGTATTAACCGATGCTCCTTTCTTTAAAGGAAGTATGGAGGATCTCGCGAATGTTCGTAAAGCAGTCTCCCTCCCCATTCTTTGTAAAGACTTTATTATCGATGAAATACAGATAGATCGTGCAAAAGACGCCGGGGCAAATGTCATTCTTCTAATAGTGGCTGCCCTGGATAATAATAGATTACAGGAATTATATTCTTATGCAACGAAGCTTGAACTGGAAGTTCTGGTGGAAGTTCATAATGAAGAAGAAATGAATGTTGCAATCGAATTAGGGGCAACCATAATTGGTGTGAATAATCGCAACCTGAAAACCTTTGAAGTAAATCTGCTTATCACAGAAACTCTCGGCTCCATGGTAAATGGAACAGATATCGTGTTCATAAGTGAAAGTGGAATAAGAAATGAAGCAGACTGTCATCAAGTCGTAATCGCAGGTGCGGATGGAGTCCTCGTCGGAGAGTCGTTAATGAGAAGTGATGACCCTGCAACTAAGCTTGCCTCCTTACAAGTAAGAAAAGGTGTGGTGAAATGACCAAAGTAAAGGTGTGTGGAATTAGAAGACAAGAAGAGGCTCTGTGGGCACTTGAAGCTGGAGCTGATGCGATAGGATTCGTGTTCGCAGATAGTAAAAGAAAAATTGACGCGGAATCAGCAGCACTAATAAGTGCTTCACTGCCTTCGAATGTATTAAAAATTGGCGTGTTTGTAAATGAGGCTAAAGAGAAGATGGAGGAAATATCCAGAACAGTAAATCTAGATTACGTACAGCTTCATGGAGATGAATCAGTCCAGTTTTGTAATAGTCTCAATATTCCTTTTATCAAGGCGATTTCGATAAAGGAAAAAGAAGACTTAGATGGGATCGAATTCTTTGGCGGAGAGATGATTTTGGTGGATAGCGGAAAGGGGCCTCATCGTGGAGGGAATGGGACGACGTTTAATTGGGATTATGTCCATGAACTAAACATCCCTCAACACTTGCTCCTTGCAGGTGGATTGAATCTGGATAATGTTCGGGAGGCGATCACAAAGGTCCGTCCCTATATGGTGGATGTTTCAAGTGGTGTGGAGACGGATGGGAAGAAGGATAGAAGAAAGATAGAATCATTTATTCAAGAGGCGAAGTCGGTATAACGATTGATTAAATCAATGAATGGAGGAATTGAGATGATATACGCACAACCAGATCAAAAAGGGTTATTCGGGCAATTCGGGGGAAGGTTCGTTCCGGAATCATTGATGAAGGCTGTTCAAGAATTGGAAGAGGCTTATGATGAAGCCTCTAAGGATGAAGAATTCCAAGTGAAACTTCAAAACTACTTAAAGGATTATGTAGGAAGAGAAAACCCACTCTACTTTGCTGAAAATCTAAGCAAACAGGTAGGGGGAGCGAAAATCTATTTAAAACGTGAGGATCTCAATCATACGGGTGCTCACAAAATCAATAATACAATCGGTCAGGCCCTGCTTGCAGAACGGATGGGCAAAAGAAAAATCGTGGCGGAAACAGGGGCAGGGCAGCACGGTGTGGCGACGGCAACCGTATGCGCTCTATTAAACCTGGATTGCGTCATTTTTATGGGGGAGCAAGACATTCGCAGACAGAAGCTCAACGTATTCAGAATGGAGTTAATGGGAGCGAAAGTGGTGAGTGTCACCCAGGGAAGTGCCACATTAAAAGATGCAGTCAATGAAGCTCTGCGCTACTGGGTAGCGAATGTAGAGGACACACACTACATTATTGGCTCCGTTTTGGGACCACACCCATTTCCTAAAATGGTACGGGATTTTCAAAGTGTGATCGGGAAAGAAACAAAGCGACAATTCTTCGAAAAAGAAAAATGCCTGCCAAAGGCCATCGTCGCTTGTGTTGGAGGCGGCAGCAATGCCATCGGAATGTTTCACCCGTTCATTGATGATAGAGAAGTTGACTTATACGGTGTGGAAGCGGCTGGAAGCGGGATTGAAACCGACAAACATGCAGCCACATTAACAAAGGGGTCCGTCGGGATTCTTCATGGCAGTATGATGTATCTGCTGCAAAATGATGAAGGGCAGATTCAAGAAGCCCACTCGGTTTCAGCAGGCCTTGATTACCCTGGTGTCGGTCCGGAACATAGCTACTTGAAAGATATTGATAGAGTGGAATATTCGTCGATCTCAGACGTGGAAGCATTAGCGGCATTTAAGCAATTATCCCAGACAGAGGGGATTATACCAGCACTGGAAAGCTCACATGCAGTCGCCTATGCGGTGAAGTTAGCTGAAAATATGTCAACAGAAGAATCGGTTGTCATCTGTTTGTCAGGTAGAGGAGATAAAGATGTGGAACAAGTGAAAGAGTTGCTGGGAGGTAGTCAACATGGGTAAAACATTTCTTGAAAACACGTTTAAAGCTGAACTGGATAAAGGAAATAAACTGTTCATTCCTTACGTGATGGCAGGGGATGGGGGGATAGAGTCCTTGATATCGACTTTGAAAATGCTCGAAGAAAGAGGAGCGACGGCCATTGAAGTCGGGATCCCGTTCTCGGATCCCGTTGCCGACGGACCGACCATCCAAGAGGCGGGGAAGCGGGCCCTGGAAAATGGGACGACACTACAAAAGGTTTTTGAAGTGTTAAAGGAAAGCAGAAAGGAAATTGGTATTCCGTTAGTCTTTATGACATATATTAACCCCATCTACAAATATGGAGTGGAGCGTTTCTTTCGGGATTGTAAGGATGCAGGGGTGGACGGTGTGATCATTCCTGATCTGCCACTTGAACATCATGAATTGGTTAGGGGACCATCTCAAGAAAATGGTATCGCCCTTATTCAATTAGCAACGCTTACGAGTCCGTTAGAGAGAATTCAGAAATTAGCTTCCGTTACTGAAGGTTTCCTTTATGCTGTTACGATTAATGGTATTACAGGAACGAGAGAAGGGTTTGGCAACGATATTTCAGATCACCTAAATAAATTGAAAGAAAACAGTCCGGTCCCAGTACTTGCGGGGTTTGGAATATCCACTCCTGAACATGTGCGTACCATGAGTAAGTACTGTGATGGAGTAGTCGTTGGAAGCAAAATAATCGATTTGATCCAGCATGAATCGTTTGAGGAAATAAAAGAATTAATCAGTGCTTCAAAGGCTAAAGCATTACATTTGTAAAGATTACTGAATTATTCGTAAATAAATGAACGCCTAGATTAACAGATTCTAAATGTGTGTTAAATAAAGGTAAATAGCCTTCTTTTTCCTCGTGAAATCAGTATGATAGAGATGTAGTTGAACAAAGCATCATAACAGGAGGCTATTAAAATGAAAAGTATGAAAAAGTGGTTATTAATGTTAATGACAGCTCTATCAGTAGTAACATTTGCAGCCGGATGCAGCAGTGACACAGAGGAAGACACAGGAACTGAAACGGAAGAAAACATGGAAGAAGAAAGCAACACTGAAGAAAGCAACACGGAAGAGTAAAATGGGTACAGTCAGTCCTAAGTGGGCTGGCTGTTTTATTTTCAGATCAGAAATACGAAGATTAAGGTTGTATTGTACTACTATTTCAATTAATCTGACAATATAAGACATAATTGATAGAGAGGTCAGACGGATGACGATTCCAAATCGATTAAAAATAGGAGATACGATTGGGATTTGTTCCCCATCTTCTCCAGTCGCTGCTCATTGCCCTAAAAGATTGAAAAGGGGGATTGAAGAGCTTAAGAGGTTGGGCTTTAACGTGAAAGTAGCGCCAAACACGTTGAAAATACAAGAGTATATGGCTGGTACCGTTGAGGAAAGAGTGGAGGACCTGCATAATCTCTTCGGGGATAAGAATGTAAAAGCCATCATCACCACAATAGGAGGAACCTGTTCTCATCAACTTCTGGATCATCTTGATTTCTCATTAATCCAAAATAATCCAAAAGTTTTTCTCGGCTTCAGTGACATAACCGCTCTCCACATGGCAATTTATCAAATTACCGGCCTCACAACATATCTTGGACCTGCCGTTCTGCCTCAGTTTGGGGAATATGGAGGAGTACTAACATACACAAAGGAACACTTTTTCCAATCACTCGTTCAAGGAGAAAGAGTAGATTACTCTGCCTCTCCATCCTATGTAATGGAACATTTATGGTGGGACGAAGAAGACAATCGTTTAAGAGAACAAGTTGAAAATAAGGGACCTCGTGTAGTCAAAGAAGGAAGAGCAGAAGGGAAAATCATTGCAGCCAATATGGGAACCATGCTCCTTCTCGCAGGAACAGAATACTTTCCGGATCTCGATGGTGCCATCTTATGTATTGAAGATGATCCAGAGGAAACCCCGTCGTCAATTGATCGATATTTAACTCAACTCAGACACATGGGGGTATATTCTAAAATTCAAGGTCTTGTCATTGGACGCTTTCATGATCACGTTAGCTTCAAAGAAAATCAACTGGCCGGCATTTTATCCCGTGTCACAGAGGGGTATGAAATCCCAGTCGTTACGGACCTGGATTTCGGTCATACTGATCCTATGTTTATCCTTCCAAACGGAATCCGAGCCCGGCTTGAAGTTCACGGAAATCAAATTGACTTTCACCTGGTGGAAAAGCCGGCTACATAAGGAGGAGTTCATATGATTCAAAGAAAGCTGAATACAGTGTTTATTCCCGTGTTTAATCTAAAGGAGTCTGTGGATTGGTACGGAAAAGTGCTAGGTTTTGAAATCGATCCCGTGCAGTATAAGGAGATTGGGGAGCTTCCCGTATATACTTTTCAGATGGGGGAAACATCCCTAACTTTAGAAGTGGAAAAAGGATTCACTCCACCTGTTTCTAATGTTCCCATCTGCAATTTCCATACGACTCAAATTGAAAAAGTAAGAGAAGACTTTCACGAAAAGAAAGTCACATTTGAATCAGGGATCATCACGTTTCCAGACTTTTCATATTTTAACTTTAGGGATATCAACGGGAATTTATTAATGATTTGCACGGGTTAAAGAGGATTGAATATATGTAAACGGTATAGGAAAAAACCTCCTATAGGAATTGATTTTCTTCAGGAGGTTCTTGTTTATGCAAATCTACTTCACACCCTTCACACATACCGTTAAAGCGGGTTTAACATTTTTATAAGAAAGAGTGATATCTTTAAAGCCAGCTTCATGCAAAGCTTCAGAAATACTTTCACCATAGTGTTTCGCCCGGCTATCCCTTTCTTCATCCCCGCGTGGTTGAACGGTGATGAGAAGGGTGCCGCCCTTTTTAAGCATATTATATAAATGTGAAAGGGATTTTTCCTGGTCCTTCCATAGTGGATAGTTATTGACGGAAAAAATCCGATCGTACTCAACATTGTTCAATTCAAATTGACTGATATCATGAAGAAATAACCGAACTCTTCCATTCTCAATGGCTTTTTCATTCTTATTCTGTGCAGCATTCTTCATTGTGTCAGAAATATCAACCCCATCCACAAGCGATTTAGGGAAATGACTTGAAATGCGATGAATACAATATCCGGGCCCATAGCCTACTTCCAAAATATGATCGCCATCTTTAATCGACAATTGCTTAATGGACCAATTATTTATTTTTCTATTATCGAATTCCATTACTTTTCCGGCAAACCAGCCGAGTAATCCATTAGGACGCTTGAATTGCTTTTGTAATGAAAACAACAGGGCATCACCTCTTTTGATGAAATCTGGCCTAATAAAATAGTATCGTCTATTCACCTTTCCACTAATACACACAAATAAAACCTTTAAAGAAATGTTGCAATTTTTTAAAAAAGTGGCATAATATAAACAAATCTAACTTGCGTTGATGAGAAGAGTCCATAGATGAGTCCTTTATCAGAGAGCTTCGGTAGCTGAAAAGAAGCAGGGTAACTCGTTATGGAAAATGGTCTCGGAGCATTCTACTCGAACCGTTTTGGTGTAGGGTAGGACGGGAGTGGGCATCCGTTATCCATGTCACGGTATAAGAGCTTTTTTATGCTCCGTACTTGCTGAGATAGACTTGTGTGAGCAAGCTATAAACTAAGGTGGTACCACGAGTTCAGCCCCTCGTCCTTAGATGTCGATCGATATCTAAGGACGAGGGGTTTTTTATATTGTTCAGGAGGAGGAAAAGGTCATGACTATATTTATTGGTGGCGCTTGGCCATACGCGAATGGGTCGTTACATTTAGGTCACATCGCAGCCCTATTGCCAGGGGACATAATTGCACGGTATTACCGACTAAAAGGAGAGGATGTTCTCTACGTGTCAGGAAGTGACTGTAATGGGACCCCCATTGGTATTAGGGCCAGACAGGAAGGAACAAGTATTGAAGAGGTCGCGAATCGATATCACAACGAATTCCTGGAGTGTTTCCACGCCTTAGGTTTTAGCTATGATGAGTATACAAGAACTGATCACTCACATCATCATGAAGAAGTTCGAAGCATCTTTACCACCCTTTATCAACGGGGCTGGCTTTATGAAAAAGAAGTGGAGCAAACGTATTGTGAGCATGATCATCAATTTCTGCCTGATCGGTTTGTGGAAGGAGTCTGTCCCGTTTGTGGTTCGAGGGCAAGAGGTGATCAGTGTGATCAATGCTCGACGGTTTTAGACCCTACTGATTTAATGGATAAAACCTGCAAGCTCTGTGGTCATGAACCGGTGCTGAAAACGACAAAGCATTTATATTTCTCCCTTTCTAAATTGCAGGAGCCTCTTCAACAATTACTGATGGATAACGGCACAGGGTGGAGAGATAATGCCCTTCAGCTCACAAAACGCTATTTAAAGGAAGGCTTGCATGACCGGCCGGTGACAAGGGATTTAGAGAATGGTGTGCAAGTCCCGATTCAAGGTTTTCAAGATAAGAAAATATATGTTTGGATAGAAGCAGTGAGTGGCTACTTGAGTGCTTCAAAAAAGTGGGCGAGGGAGCATCAGCGTGAGTGGAGGGACTTTTGGCAGGAGGAAACCACGTCCTATTATGTTCATGGAAAAGATAATATCCCTTTTCATAGTATTATCTGGCCGGCCATTCTTATAGGAATTGGCGAAAGGAATCTACCTGACTATATTGTTTCAAATGAATACTTGACGCTTGAGAAAAAGAAAATTTCAACGAGTGGGAATTGGGCTGTTTGGGTGAAGGATCTCCTAAAGGAGTATCATCCAGATTCCATTCGGTATTTTCTCACCATTAATGCACCGGAAAAGAGAGATGCAGATTTCTCCTGGAGAGAATTCATTTATAGTCATAACAGTGAACTGCTGGGAGCTCTGGGGAATCTGGTTCAACGCACGTTAAAATTTTATGGGAAAGAATTTGGTCATAACGTTTCGCTTTCTAGTGTACCTAATGTTGTTAAGGATAAAATAGAAGAAACATTTTATTCTGTTGGCCAATCGATTGAGGACGGTAACACTCGACAGGGAATTGAAATAGCATTCGAATTCATTCGATGGTCGAATAAGCGTTTTGATGAATTGAAACCGTGGAATGTATTAAAAGAGGATAGGGAAAAAGGAAGAAAGATATTAGAGGAATTCCTGTACCTATTATGTAATTTAAGGAATCTCATTCAACCGTTCCTCCCCTTCACTTCTTCAAAATTAACTGGTCAACTGGGGTTGAGCGGGCAATCCGTATGGGCGCCGGTAGGTTTGCCGATAGAAATCGGCATTGAAGCGGCAGCACCATTGTTTAACCGAATTGACCTTGATCAAATTGAGATAGAACGGAAACAATTGAAAGAAAAAGCACAGTGAAGCCAAAAGGAGTATGAGATGAAGATTATAGTTGTGTCCGATACCCACATGCCTAAAAAAAGGAGAGGGCTTCCGGAAATTCTGAAGGAAGATCTCAGGAAAAATGATTTAATCATCCATGCCGGAGACTTTCAAACATTCGATGTTTATAAAGAGTTTATGGAGTACGGAGAACTGATTGCCGTTGTCGGAAATGTCGACAATGCAGATCTTCAGGCTCTTCTTCCCCAAAAAAGAATCATCCAGAAACAAGGACTGAAAATCGGCGTGGTGCACGGAGACGGGAAGGGGAAAACTACGGAGAAAAGAGCTCTTGAAGCGTTCGAATCTGATGAGGTAGACTTGATCGTCTTTGGTCATTCACATATCCCATACTCCCGCTATATGAAAGGGAGACTGTTGTTTAATCCTGGTTCTCCCACGGATAAACGAAAACTTCCTTACTTCTCCCATGGTGTTTTGACCATTGAAGATACGTGGAAAATAGAACATAAATTTTACCGCTAAAAAAGCACAGGGGTCTGAACCTCTGTGCTTTACTCGTTAATATGGCTTATATCTTATAAAGAAAACTGGTAGTAATCCTGACTATAGAAGGTTTGAAAACCACTTGATTCATAAAGCTTAAGTGCATTCCTGTTTGTAGCAGCTACATCCAGGTAAATATCGCTGGTCCACTGGGATTCCATCATCACGACTTGAGACAGGGCATTTCTACCGATGCCTTTTCCCTGATGGGAGGGATGGATAGCAAATCCATAAATAAAGCTTCGATTGTCCACTCGTTGGATTCTAATCTTCCCTACGGTTGCTCCATTATATACAATCATTAAATTGCCTTCCCCTGATTCTTCAAGCAATCTCTTGGTATAGGATTCAGCATCAGACCTTACAACATGAAAGCATTTTTCATCAAGGTCAATGATTGTTTCTAAATCCTTTTCAGAAGCATTCCGTAATTGAAGATCAGTGTTGTTTAGGGACAAGGTTTTATTATTCCACTTCATTTCATATTCTGTAAAATCATAAGAGGCTTTTATTTTTTTAATAAATTCCTTCCCAGATGCCGAAGAACCGGGAGAATTCAGTAAGAGTTTTTGAACAGACCGTGACCTTAGTGATTGGATGGCTTCCTGGAATAGTTCTCTAAATAGTTGTTGTTTGCGGTAATCCGGGTGAATCATCCCACATAATTCATATGTTTCTCCAAAGCCGTACAACCCTAAAAACCCAATCAGTTGCTCCTCTTTGTAAAGAAGAAAATCATCCAGGCTGTTTGTTCGGTTTTTAAGCATATCCCAGTTCAGTTTTAATTTTATCTCTTCGTGCTTTTCGCAGACGATCTGCAGGCTTTTAATGTCTTGAAGCTGTTTTGAAGTAAGCATGTTTCATCCCCAATTATTCATAATGTAAAGAATTCACTTACTAAATTTTATGAAAATTCCTTCATTTAGACAAGAGGGTTTTTAAAAAAGAGCCATGTATTTTAAAATATGGCCCCTTCTTATTCTTTTTCTTGTATTCGCTGAATCACTTCATGCAACTCATCCGGCTTTAAAAATTCAAGAGGTGAGAAGCCTTTTTCAAACATGACGGACTCGCTTTCGATCATCAGTACATATCGACCGTTCACTTTCGCCAGATGAATGCTATCACCAAAGTCGGAAAGAAGAGCTTTAACAGAGACATGATCAAGTTTCACCTTCAGTTCGACTTCTGGTGACTGCTCGACGATTTGGGAGGTGGCTTCTACCACTTGTTCAGTTGTGAACCTTTCCTGAAGCTCACGCTTTGGACTGATTGCCCATTCTTCCACCGCTTCTTCAAATTCAACCCGTTCGTCGCTTTCTTCAGCATACGTTTCGGAAATATGTTCCTTCACCATCCCGTACACTTGGGATTTCACAATTTCCGGCATTGACTTTTCATATTCCACCCATTTTAAGAAATCTTCAAAGTATCTGGCGTGTGATGCTTGATGGATTTTGATTTCGGCAGAGTCCATCATGTCTTCCTCAGGCATATAGGGGTATTGGATGGATTTCATGTTTTTCGTCGTAATCGCCATTTCGACATTGTGAATCAGAGTCGCTTCATCGGTTATGGTGGCAACCTTTGGTTCAAAATCACATTTCATGATGAACACAAAAGGATCGTCGAAGAATTTCGTCAGCTTGGCTGTGGCAACGAGGAAAGCACCACCGCGGATAGCACTTGCTTCTATGTACATTTGAACGATTTGATCACAGGCTTCTCGAAAGTCCTCTTTGTTTTCTGCAAACCGGGTGCGGTGAAATAAATTATAATTTGGATTGGAAGTCAGTTCATGACCCGGTTCCACTACAAAGCGTCCAATTTTGGTTGGAGCAGATTCAGACTTTGAATGTCGATCTACCTTCCGTTTTACAATCTTGGTTAGTTCCCCATCTAAAAAATTTTTTAATGGGCTCTCCTCATATTCGGCTCCGGTTAATGTTTGAAAATGCTTATGACGTTTATCGGCTTCTTCCCCTTTGCCCTCTACCTGTATTAAGTAAAAGGAAAGGTTTTGAATAGTAAAATCCATGTTTTGTTCTCCTGACCTAAATAGATTCGTTTTACATGTAATCATCTATACATTCATTGTTACAGTATAGAAAAGCTGAAAAGGTTCGTCAATTGGCTTATGAAAGTTCTTTCTGGTGAGATACTACTTGTTAAGTATTAAGTATAGGTGGTGTGAAATGTTGGGGGATCAATCATTTTTTTCATTAGTGAAGAAAGGAAACAAGTCATCGTTTTTCGCTATGGTGGGGAACGGAATTCTGGCGATTGCAAAGGGGATAGCCTACTTCATCAGTGGAAGTGGAGCAATGTTTGCCTCGGCGATGCATTCCTTAGCTGATGCAGTGAACCAAGGCTTTGTATTTATAGGAAGTGTTCTTTCAGAAAAACAACCAACGGAGAAATTCCCGACAGGATTTGGAAGAGTCATCAATCTTTTCTGCATGGTTGCGGTTATCGTTGTTTCCATCATGGCCTATGAAACCATAAGAGAAGGGATTCATTTACTAAAACATCCCGCTCTGGTAAAGGGCATTTGGCTGAATGTGTCGGTATTACTATTGAATATCCTTATCGATGGTGCCATTCTCTATAAAGTAATGAGGGAAATCGGACAGGAAGCAAGAGCTGAAAGCACGGGGTTGGGAATTTTCTCAGGAGCGTTCAAAAACGTAAAGCGTGCTTCACCACCGACAAGGCTCGTTTTTTATGAGGATTTGGTCGCTGTTTCAGGGGCTATCTTAGCTCTGATTGCCGTATTGGTGTCCTATTTCTCTGCCTATCAGCTACTGGATGGGATCGTCACCATTGTGATTGGTTTCCTTATGGTTGGAGTCGCCTTCAGAGTCGGTTATGACAACATGGTCGGTCTGATAGGAGTGGCTGCTCCAAAGGAAGTCGAGGACCGAATCGCAAGTGCGATCTTTGAGCACGAAGCAGTAATCGATATCTACAAACTAAGGATCACTCAGGAAGGTCGATACTATCATGTTGAATCGTATCTTGAACTGAAAAGAGGATTACCCCTTTCGGAAGCAGATGATATTAAATTCTCTGTTCAAGAAAAATTGATGAGTGATCCGGATATTGCGGACGTAACGTTGGGGATCATCGAAGACGATGGAATTCAGGGATGGAAAGGAAATAATTCGGAGAAACAATAAGAAACAAAGCATCCTGCCGATAAGTTCAGCAGGATGTTTATTTTTTTGGATTTGAGGCAATGAATTAAGATCGGGACAGATGATCTCCAATTGGAAAAACAGCTTCTAAGAGTTAGTGTTATGGATAGATAGCCAAGTGGGGAAACGTATAGTTTGGTCTTGCTACTTGTTCATACTATAATAAAGAAAATCATAGAATAGATTATCTAAACAAGGGGGGATAGTATGGATGTGAATGAGATACTGCAGCTATTCAAAGAAAGAACACCGAAAGTACTTGGAAGTGAAACATTTTCTGAATATGCTATTCTACTTCCTTTGATTGAGGTTAACGGCCAAACGCATGTTTTATTTGAAGTTCGTTCCTTAAATATGAGAAGACAACCAGGGGAAATTTGTTTTCCCGGGGGGCGGATCGATCGAAGTGATTCAGATGAGAAATCGGCAGCTATTCGTGAGACATCAGAAGAACTGGGGATTCATACGGATACCATTACGGATGTGTATCCACTCGATTATATCGTGTCTCCTTTTGGGACGATCATTTATCCATTTGTAGGTAAGATAAATGTATCCTTGAAAGAATTAAAACCGAATCAAGCTGAGGTGGAAGAAATCTTTACTACACCATTAACCTATCTTCAGGAAAAGGAACCGGACTTGTATAATATCAAGTTCAAGATGGAGCCGGAAGAGAGCTTTCCTTTCAAACGAATCCCGGGTGGTGAAAATTACAACTGGCAAGCAAGAAATATGAAAGAACATTTTTACTACTATGAAGACAAGGTCATATGGGGGCTGACAGCCAGAGTTCTTCATCATTTTGTGAAACTTCTTTCGTGAATAGTCTGATCAATAAGCTGTAATCTAAAACTATCTAAAAGTAGAAGTAGAAAAAAAATCAACCACTACTCGCTTTTTCAAAAGCAACAAAGTTTACGAGAACAGCATCTTTCTAAAAAGAAATTCTACAATTACCCATACGGATTGACATTCGTTTTCAATTAATACTTTTTTCGATAGGGCAACATGTCGGAGAAAGTATTTTTGTTTGTAAATATGTAGCAAATTGAAGTGTTTGTAATGGTTTAAATGGAGGTAAAGACAAGTAAGCAAAAGATGATGAAAAGAAGGAGAGGGGAAATAACTATGATTATTCGTGCTAAGTGCTGGAGAATGTTAAGTGTACAGGAAAAATTGTTTATCCTTAAAGCTGTCTGTAATAAGCATCTCAAAAAGTAATGAATAGGAATTCTTTTTATGCTATTTATTGAAAATTCAAATTCCCTTATGCTCGTGAAGTCATCAAGCCGATATATATAACTGAATTCTATCCCGTTCATCTAAGATTCCTTTGCTCCTCTATTAGTAATGATTGATCTATCAATATCTTAACAATTGTCCGGTTGTATTATTGGAGGTATTCGATTGGTGGTAAGATCAAACAGAAATAATGAAGATACAACAAAGCTATATGAATAATCAGTACACTCTGTGTAGTATAAATAAGAGTGGACTTGGCGACTTTGATCCAGCCACCAAGTGATTTTTCGTTTTATTATTAAAAAATGGATAGCTATGTCCTTTCACTACCGGCCTTCAAGTTTCTTAGAGAATATATATCTAACCTCAATACGTCCCCTGAGACTTCTATTTCAATTATACATTTTACATAAAGTCCCCTATTATTATATTCCATTTCTCTTTCATGAAAAATTAGGACGAAAAGTGCCGGAAACAATTGTTTCTGGCACTTTTCATTTAACATTTGGTAAAATAATTGTGTACATACATATAAGGAGGACACTTTAGTGAAAGGATCAAAAGTAGTAATCATAGCCGGAATACTTATGGCCGTTCTATTGAGTGCATGTAACCGGAATGCTGCTGAAATGGTCGTGAATGGTGGAGTGACAATAGATGAAAAGGCCAATACGATTACATTAACAGGAGTACTAACAGACAAAGCACTTGAACCGAATACTCCATTTCAAACCCGTTTCTTCCTACAGGGAACCACGATAAAAAACGCCCTGGGAACCGATCTGATTTATACAGATGAGGAGTTAAAGAGCCGTAAACAGGGAGAATCACCAAAAGAGTTTGAGGTTAAGAAAACAGTAGACATAAAAAAACCAGAAGAGATCGATAAGCTGATAAGTGAAATAAAGGATAAAGACAGAGAAGCCGTAACGATTGAGGTAGTTAATGATAACGGTCGAATTGATGAACGCGTTCTTCATAAGGTAAAAAAGGAGTAGGACTGTAATGTCCTGCTCCTTTTTATATATTGATTATCTAGTATTGATCGGTCTTTTTAAAGCATACAAATCATCTTCGAAAAGAAGCATCTTATCCATCAATACATCTTTAGAATCCATTACTCCTTGATTATAGAGGTAGGGTCCAATCTCTTTCATAAAGAAATCAAACCAATTTTCAGCACCTAAATCCCCGATTTCATCCCCGGTCTGCTCATAATAAAACGTCTGAATCCGTTCAATCATTGCGTCTTTCTGTTCTTTTGGTATCTTCGTAAACATGATAAGTTTTCCTCCTATTGTTTCTTTCCATCGTAACATAAGCGGAAAGATGACAGGTATAAATCCCAGCCTACTTTTACGCGCGACATCGTGGGATCTCTTCATTACATGGTAGGAGGGCCAATAGTGAAAGACTAGTTTAGCAGAAAGAAATCTATTACATCATATAAATTTGTATAATTGTGGCAAACTAACTCCTGACAGGAAAAGTTCCTGTACATTTATATATAAACAAAAGGAGAATGCGAATGTGGCAGGAGTTTAAAAAGTTTGCCGTAAAAGGAAATGTTATAGATCTTGCAGTGGCAGTCATTATAGGTGCTGCTTTTGGTAAAATAGTCAAATCCCTGGTGGATGACATCATCATGCCCCTTCTTGGTATATTACTTGGCGGCATCAGCTTTACGAACTTAAAAGTTACAGTAGGAGATGCAGTCATTACATATGGCGTGTTCCTGCAAAACGTAGTGGATTTCTTCCTCATAGCCCTCGTCATATTCTTTATTATACGGCTATATAAGAAAATGGAACGCAAAGAAGAGGTCAAAGCGGAAGTGAAGGTCGATCAGAAGGAAGAGCTGCTTAAAGAGATACGTGATTTATTGAAGGATCCCCAGCGCAGTCCTAAATAAATGAATAATCGACAAAATAAACAAGGAGATTCCCATTATTTATCCAATATATAGTAATAGAAGAATAAGAGGGGGAGAAACAATGGAAATCAACTCAATGTATTTAATTAAAGAAAAAAATGGAATGAAGAAAGACTTTTCTTTACTCCTTTCGATGATGGATTATGCACGTTTCACTTCTATAAGAGAAGTGGAGGACTTACCGGTGGAAATGCTTGACTACCGATGTCACGATGAAGCAAATTCAATCGGGATGCTTCTTGCCCATTTTGATGCAGTTGAAAAAATATATCAGGTGCTTACTTTCGAAAATTTAAGTGATGATGAAATCGAGGAATACGCAATGACATTGGAACCTGCCTTAAGCTTAGGCAGTAATGCAGCCGAATTGATTAATGGAAATAGAGTCGACTTTTACCTTGAGAACTTGCAGATGACCAGGAACAAAACGGTGGATCAGTTCAAACAACTGGATGAGGATTGGCTATATGAAGAAGCGGACTGGTGGTATGGTGAAAAAGGAAATAACTTCTTTAAATGGTTTCATGTATTTGAAGATGAAATCAATCATAGGGGACAAATACGTATGATCAAAAAACTCTATGCAAAAGAACACAATATTTCAAAGGTGGACTAAATCCTTGTTCGCATTTTACAAAAAGACCCATTCAAATTCTTGAGTTTTGCATGAGATTCTGTTATAGTAAAGATAGTTATTTTTGTTCGGTTAATATGCATGATTGAAGAACATTCGTCTTGAATCTTAATCAGAGCAGGAATATAAATATTTTTATGTGCAACTGCACTAGGAGGTACTTGTTTTATGTTACAAGGTAAAGTTAAATGGTTTAACGCTGAAAAAGGTTTCGGTTTCATCGAAGTTGAAGGTCAAGACGATGTTTTCGTTCACTTCTCTGCTATCCAAGGTGAAGGATACAAATCATTAGAAGAAGGTCAAGACGTTACATTTGAAATCGTTGAAGGTGCTCGTGGACCACAAGCAGCTAACGTTCAAAAGTAATTCAATTGAAAAAACTCCAAACAGAGTACGTCAGCTGACGTACTCTGTTTTTTTGCGCCTGCATACATTCAGTGGATACTCGACTCTTATCAGTAGTCCCCTATGCTGGTCTTTCCCAAATAACTCTGGTAATGTACAGTTAAACGATATTTAATATACTGGAGTGCTGAATTGTGTGGAAAAACGCTAAGAAATTTTTTGTTTTTATTGGAGTTTTTATAGGAAGTAACATCATTTTAAGTCTTCTTGCTGGTCTGATACTAACAAATTTGTATCATGGCAATGGATATATTGGGTCTCCCGTTATTGGAACCTTACTAAATGTTGCAGCCGCAATACTTGCGGTTTTTGTTGCGTACAAACCGTTTAAAAAGAAAAATCAGGCT
This sequence comes from Rossellomorea sp. GCM10028870, assembly GCF_042666755.1. Taxonomy (NCBI): domain Bacteria; kingdom Bacillati; phylum Bacillota; class Bacilli; order Caryophanales; family Bacillaceae; genus Rossellomorea; species Rossellomorea sp. GCM10028870. The sequence continues at coordinate 860,247 of NZ_JBHTGN010000001.1, forward strand.
TAACCTGGCAGAAGGCATCGTGTCAATCCCTCCCTTCATATAACGAATATTTTACACCTTACTTCTGAATATGTGCACACTTAATGCCAGCAAGAATAAGCTAATCACACTAACCTTTCCGGAACAATCCGGGGAGGTTTTTCTATGCTCAAGATGAAGTGATTCATAGAATTAAGGCGGACCTAATAGAAAGAGACTAGTCAGTCTTGACTAGTCTCTTGGTAAGTATTTAATTATGTCACTATGATATTATTTATTTTGTTGGTTTTGGTTTTGTTGTTTAGCAGCTTTTCTAGCTCTTTCAGCAGCGTTTTGCTCTTGAGCAAATTCTGCTTCATTTTTTTGTTGTTGTGGTTTTTTATTGTTGTTGTTAGTCATGTTTATCACCTCCGTCTACTATAATGTGCCCCGAAATGAAATAAAGATACATGAAAAATCAATATAAAAGTGGGAATTTTACATATGCAAATTTAGAGTGAGGGACGGACCTTGAAAAGGTCCGTCCCTCACTTTCCAGTTACTTACTAGTTTAGCTCTTGGAAATGGGGGGTAATAATAAGTTTGTGCATTTATTTTCTTTACATACCTATTTCTACATGCTAGAGCTACATCTACGAATTAAGGGGGAAGTCATTTGAAAAATTTCACACCAATGTTTTGGATTGCGATTACAATCGGCATCATTTTTGTGGCTTGGGGGGTTATTTTTCCTCAGGCATTGATTGATATCATGACCAATACTCAAGGAGTTCTTCTAGACAAATTTGGCTGGTTTTATCAATTTTCAGCTTCATTCTTTTTCCTCATCGCGATCTTCTTTGCATTTAGTAAATATGGAAAGATTCGATTAGGGAGGGACACTGACAGGCCAGAATATTCCACATTGACATGGTTTGCTATGCTCTTTAGTGCAGGAATGGGAATCGGACTGCTTTTTTATGGGGTCTCGGAGCCTGTTTCTCATTATTCCACGCCACCATATGGGGAAGGTGGGACCATTGAATCCGCTAAAATCGGATTACGCTATACATATCTTCATTGGGGATTCCATGCCTGGGCCATTTATGCGGTCGTAGCATTGGCCCTTGCCTATTATAAATTCAGGAAGGACATGCCAGGACTTATGAGTGCCACGTTATATCCTGTCATTGGAGATAGAGTGAAAGGTCCCATAGGGTATTTTGTTGATATTGTCGCTGTGTTTGCCACGATTTTCGGTGTGGCGATTTCACTTGGGATTGGTGCACAACAAATTAACAGTGGACTCAATTACCTAATGGGAACCCCGATAGACTTTAAAGTCCAGTTGATCATCATGGGAGTAGCAACGGTGCTATTTATTACTTCTGCTGCTTCTGGTTTATCAAAAGGAATTAAATATTTGAGCAATGCCAATATGGTATTGGCGGTCTTGTTATTCATTGTCTTTCTCATCGCAGGTCCTACGCAATTTGTCCTGGAATTGTTTTTGACCACTTTTGGGAGCTACGTTCAAAATCTGCCTAGTATGGGGTTACGCTTTTCACCCTTTAATGTGGAGAATAATCAATGGGTGAAGGATTGGACGATTTTTTATTGGGCATGGTGGATCTCATGGACACCGTTCGTGGGAACTTTCATTGCGAGGGTGTCAAAAGGAAGGACTGTGCGGGAGTTCATAATCGCCGTCATCATTGTGCCTACAATCGTATGTTCTCTATGGTTTGGTGTATTCGGTGGAACAGGTTTATATTACGACTTTGTTCAAGGTGTAGATGTAGCGGGTCAAAGTTTGGAGACGGCACTATTCTATGTGTATGATCAAATGCCTCTAAGTGGTGTGCTATCGATTATTTCCCTAATCTTGATCATTACTTTCTTTGTGACGTCCGCCGACTCCGCAACATTTGTACTGGGGATGCAAACGTCTAATGGAAGTTTGAACCCTCCATTTTTTGTGAAGTTCAGCTGGGGGATCGTACTAGCTGCCATTGCGGCAATCTTGATGGGGACTGGCGGCATCAGCGGATTGCAAGCCGCCACCATCATCACAGCCTTACCATTAGGCATTATCTTATTTGTCATGACATATGGATTAATTCTTTCATTCCAAAAAGAAATGAAAATGAAAAAGAAAAAAACGTCAGGTGCTGGTAAGTGATTTTATTAACAGGATAAGAAGTAAGCGAAGACCCTCTATTTCGTATAGAGGGTCTTTCTATAGGATTTTTTTCTTGATTTAAAAAAATGTACGCTAAGTTCAATGATTTTGATAGGATTAAGTTACTTATCGAAAAATTTTGAATAGAGGGAGAGTGTGAATTCAATGAAACAGATTATCGCAATGGGTGGAGGAGGATTTTCGATGGAGCCTGAGAACCTGCTTTTAGATCAATATATTTTAAATCAGGCTGGGGAATCAAATCCAAAGGTTTGTTTTTTGCCTACGGCCAGTGGAGATGCTGAAGGGTATATAGAGCGATTTTACAATGCTTTTCACTCGCTTCCGTGTGAGCCTTCCCATTTATCACTATTCAAATTGCCAACCAAAGATTTAGAGAGATTCTTTCTTGATAAGGACATTATCTATGTGGGTGGAGGCAATACAAAGAGTATGCTTGCTCTATGGAGAGAGTGGAAGATTGATTCGATCCTCAAGAAAGCTTGGGAATCAGGGACGGTTCTTGCAGGTTTGAGCGCAGGCTCGATTTGTTGGTTTGAAGAAGGAATTACTGATTCCTATGGAGAAGACTTAGAAACGATTAAAGGATTGGGTTTCGTAAAGGGAAGTCATTCCCCGCATTATGATGGTGATGAAAAACGGCGTCCCCTTTATCATTCGTTTATTGATAAGGGGAAACTACAAGCCGGCTATGGAGTGGATGATGGTGCCGCTTTGCATTTTAAGGATGAAAGTCTTTACAAAGTAGTGAGTTCAAGAGTCCAAGCTTCCGCCTATTGGGTTGAAAAGAGAGAGGGTGATATGTATGAAACGGTTTTATCGACAGAATATCTGAAAAGATTATAAAAAAAACCGGGTTTTAAATGGAGGGGAAAAATGATGATTCACATTCGTTTTATTTCAGCTACTGATACATATAGGATCAGACAACAGATCTTAAGGCCAACTCAATCGATAGAGGAGTGTCAGTATGAAGGGGATTTAGCCCAAAGTTCCTTTCACATAGGTGCTTTCGATGAAGACGTACTAATCAGTATTGCTTCCTATTATCAGGAAGCACTAAAGGATTTGAACGGAAATCTGCCTTACCGTTTAAGAGGAATGGCCACCCTTCCAGATTATAGAGGGAAAGGCGTTGGAAAGGAGCTCATTGCATACAGTGAAGATGTTCTAAAAGGAAAAGGGTGTGAAATGTGGTGGTGCAATGCCAGAATTTCAGCTGGTCCATATTATGAGAAATTGGGCTTAACTCAATTGGGGGAAGTATTTGAAATAGAACCAATCGGGCCTCATGTGATTATGTATAAACAGATGTGATCGTTGGAGTAGGGAAACATGGAAAATGACATAACTGCACTTTCAGATTCTTCCGATTCAACAACCACGTTTAAATCACTTCAAAAATAAACAACCGGGCAAGCCCGGTTGTCTCTTTATTTTCATTCTTGAATCGCAGATCTTCTCAGTTTAATGAACTTCACTAAATTTAATACTATGGTTTTTGTTACAGCGTAAAAAGGAACGGCTAAGATCATTCCAAGAATACCCGCTAAGTTTCCTGCCACCAGCAATAGAATGATAATCGTCGCTGGATGAGTATCCAGACGCTTTCCTAAAATAAGGGGTGAAAGGAGGTTCCCTTCTATTTGCTGAGCGATTGTTACAACCACCACGACCAATATGGCCTTAGTCGGGGAATCGAACAAGGCTACTATAATAGCCGGCGCAGCACCGATAAACGGTCCGATAAAAGGAATGATATTGGTGACTGCACCTATTAATGCCATAACCAAAGCATATGGCAGACCAATGATCAAATACCCGATAAAAGTAAGGGTCCCTACAAATGAAGCAACCGTTAATTGTCCTTGTATGTAGGCAGCAAGTGTATCACTCGTATCCTTTAACGTGTTGATTCCTTCTTCCCGGTAGGCAGGAGGAAGGAATTTTGAAATGGCCTTAGGAAATTTATGGCCGTCTTTAAACATAAAGAATAGTAGAAAAGGTACGGTTACAATCAGTATCGTAATACTGGTCAGAACACTTACTAATCCTTTAAGTGCAGTGGTGATATTATCCGGTAATGTATTGGCGAAATCCACTAACTGATTTTCCACATCTTTAAGTGATACGTAATCTTGACTCATCATCCATTTGAATTGTTGAGTTTCAGATAAGTATTCGATAAAATTCCTCGTTTGTCTTGCATACTCAGGAAGTTCATTGAACAGCCCTGTTATTTGCTTTGAGAGAATAGGAGCGATATTTCCTATAATTAACACCATCACACCAACGATAGCAGCGTAAAGCACGATAATGGCGATGGTTCTCGGCAGTCTTGCTTTCTCCAGGAGATTGACTAATGGATTTAATAAAAAATACAGAAATCCTGAAATGATAATGGGGAAAAATAATGTTGAAGCAAATACGACAATCGGTTCAAATAAAAATGAAATCTTAGTTGAAACATAAATAATGGTAAGAATAATAAGAATTTGTAAGCTCCACGAATACATCTTTTTCTTGGTCAAGCTATTCACCTCTACCTATCGACTTGTTTGTGTGAATAAGTATATCAAAAACAGAAAGGAAAACCCTACTAATATATAAAGGGAAGGAGAATTATTTTTGAGAAGGATCATATTAGACGATCTTAGGTGTATAGAAAGAGAAGAGGAGATTAAGATATTGTATGCTGTCGAAGCTGGAAGTCGAGCATGGGGGTATCATATAGATGACAGCGATTATGATGTCCGGTTTATATATATACGAGAGACAACCGCGTATCTAAATCTTCAACAGACAAAGGACGTAATTGTAAAATCTACACACCATGCCATTGAATTCGGGGGATGGGACCTGAGTAAAGCTCTCAAACTTCTTCGTAAATCAAACCCATCTCTATTGGAGTGGTTAACAGATGAAAATGTGTATATTGAGCACCCGACCATAGAAAAAATCAGGAAGCTGCGAGATCAGACTTTTTCTCCAGACCGCTGTTTAATTCATTACTATCACATGACAAAACGCAATATGGAGAAATATTTGAAGGATGATCCAAACGGTACGAAGAAATGGATGACCATCATCAGGCCGTGGCTTGCTTGTAAGTGGATTATGAAGTATCAAACGTTTCCACCAAATGGGATCAACCAAATGATTGACCACCTTAATATGTATGAAGATATAAAGAATACGATTATTTCCATGGTGACCTCAAGAGTTAAAGGGAAAGAGGCCCATCACCTAAAGCATATGGAAGAGTATCTAAAAGAAGATTTACTAAAAATGGACCGAGCTCTGGAGAATTTACATAGCGATCACTCCTATCAATGGGGAGGTATAAATGAAACATTCATATCCATATTAGAAGAGGTATGGGGTATGCAAATAGACGGGAAGAAACGTTAATACGAGCCATGGGCATGCATAATGGCACCTTCTTTGGGAAGCATAGAAAAAAAGATTCTTACTGAAGGTGCTAATATGAGTTCGTTTAATAAAAGGAAAAGAAGAATACCAAAACAGCTGCTTTCAGAAAAAGAAGAAGTAGTGCCTGAATTTCTCACTTTAGAAGAGAAAATCACTTATTTTCGAAACGGTCTATTTAATACAGATGATCTGAAAATAAGAGAATTAACCTTCAATAGTAAAATATTGACCATTATGTTTATTGATTCTGTCATTGATAATAGGAGCTTACAGACGTATATTATCAAGCCTATATTAGAAAAAGGTTCCGGCGATATATGTGATGTCGTAAGTACTAATAGTATTAAAGAAACATTGTATTTAGATGAGGCACTCAGTGCAATGGTGGATGGACACTGTCTTTTACTTGCGGAAGACAGTGAAATCCTGACCTTTATCAGTATGCCTAAGATTCTTAATAATCGATATGAACCAGTAAATGAAAAGGTGATTAGGGGATCACATCAAGGATTCAGTGAAAATATCACAGAAAATGTGCATCTCATAAGAGAGAGAGTTTCAAATCCGAAATTGACTGTGAAATACTCAAGCATAGGAAAAACAACGAGAACAAAGTACGCTTTAGTTTTTTTATCTCATTTAACAAATCCTGAATTGTTGAAAACGATTGAGAACCGGATCAATTTTGTTCAAACAGATTCGATTCAGTCCCCCGGATACTTTGAGGAATTTTTAGAAGATCATTCATATTCTCCATTTCCTCAGTTTTTAAATACGGAAAGACCGGATCGTGTAGTCGGAAATCTAATGGAAGGCAGAATTGCACTGGTAATGGAAGGAAGCCCTACCGTTTTACTCTTGCCTGTGAATTTTTTTTCCTTCTTTCAAACATCGGAGGACTATAATAATCGGGCATTTATCGGTTCATTTATACGATTCATTCGATTAATCAGTTTTATTGCAACCCTTTGTTTACCCGCATTTTATATTGCCGTCATTTCGTATAATTATGAAATCATTCCAGTCGAAATTATTTTTTCGATTAAAAGCTCCCTTGAATATGTTCCATTTCCTCCATTGATTGAAGCAGCCATTATGCAATTGACCTTGGAATTACTTCGTGAAGCTGCGATACGATTACCGAATCCCATCGCTCAAACCATTGGGGTAGTAGGGGGACTTGTAATTGGGACGGCAGTTGTTGAAGCAAATTTGGTTTCAAATACGATGGTTATCGTAGTTGCGATTACAGCTATATCTTCCTTTGTTATTCCATCTAATGAAATGAGTACTTCCGTTAGAATATTAGGATTTCCGCTAATGATTTTTGCTGCATTATTCGGAGTTCTCGGAATCGTAATCGGGTTGATGTTGCTGTTAATACATATGTCGACGCTCAAATCATTAGGTCAATATTATTTATATCCTGTTGCACCTTTGGATTTCAAGTCACTTAAAGACACCTTTATCCGTGTACCCATTTGGCTGATGAAAGAAAGACCAAAGGATTTGAAGCCGCAGTATAAGTGGAAGACGACTGATCCCCGAGGATGGGAAAAAAATGAAGAATCAGACTAATCTCTCGTCCATACAATTGATGTTATTCATTATTCAAACTCAAATTGGTGTAGGGGTTCTTGGCCTTCCATTCAGCGTATTCTCCATTTCTAAAGGTGATGCTTGGATTTCAGTATTACTGGCCGGTATTGTTGTTCAATTGCTAATAACGACTTTGTGGGTCTTGGGCAGAAGATTCCCCGCTAAGTCACTTTTCCAATACTCAATACAGCTGGTAGGAACAGCAGGAGGGACATTCATTAATGTTTCCTATGTGTTTTATGGATTGCTTGTAACCAGCCTTATTTTAATGTATTCAACTGCCATCATTAAAACGTGGGTACTTACCCTGACACCCAAATGGATTATAATGTTTCTATTAATGGGAACAGCCATCTATTTAGGGAAGGAATTACTACCTGACATTTGCAATGTGTATGTTGTTGTTTCAGTGCTGATTTTCTTTCTGATCTTGATATCCATCGTTGTATTGATCATTTACCCTGTTGATTGGAGGTATTTGCTTCCAATCGGACAATCAGGTAGGATCAATATTCTCAAAGGGATAAAAGAAGCCTATTTTTCAATGCTTGGTTTTGAATTGCTTTTGTTTCTTTTTCCTTATTTTCAGCATAATGGGGAACGGTCCGTCTTATTCTCAGCATCAATGGCCAATCTCTCTGTGACATTGATCTATACCTTTCTTACCATTGTCAGCCTAATAACGTTCAGTCCAGAGGAATTAGTCATTGTTCCTCAGCCGGTTCTATACTATGTGAAATCCCTGTATTTGCAAGTTGTCGAAAGAATTGATTTGGTGTTTGTTTCACTTTGGGTAGTAAGTGTTATTACTTCTTTAACCAGTTATCTTTTCTTATCGACGGAGGGAATAACCCATTCTTTCATGCGAATCAAGCGCATCAAACGTTCTGTCATAACCATTTTCTTTGGCAGTTTATCTTTTATCATTGCCTTAATTCCCAATAAAGAAGCAGAAATGGAGTTGTACAACAAATGGGTGATTAATACCTCCTATTTCTTCATACTTGTCATTCCATTTCTTTTATTAGGAATTTCTTTTGTTTTCAAGAAAAAGGAAAGAGGAGAGAACGCATGAGGAAAAAGGGCATTTTAGTATCCGTCCTACTTATCATTAACCTTTGTTTGACAGGGTGTTGGGATCAACGATTACTGAAAAACGGAAGGCTCGTTTTCTCCTCTTCTTTTGATATGGTTGATGAGGATACCATAAGAGCGACTGCCATCATTCGTGACTTTAAGGATCGAACCCCTACTAATGTGGTGGTACAAGGTGAGGGGAAAACGATTCGTGAAACAAGAATGAGTATGGATAGGAAAATTTCCGGAGTGTTTGAACCTTCAAAAAACCGGGTGTTTTTATTGGGGGAAGAATTAGCTAAAAAAGATATCTATAAATTTTTAGATATATTCTATCGTGATCCCAATAGCTCCATTTCTGCTAAATTGGCCGTGGTGGAAGGAAATGGGGGAGAGATCCTCACTAAGTTGAGTGAGAAAAATGTGTTGATATCTGAATTTATTATTGAATTACTAACAAGCGCAGAAGTCACTACAGGAGTTCCTAAACAGAATTTACAAACCGTCTGTACCATTATGTTTGATGAAGGAAAAGATTTCGCACTTCCTCTCATTAAAATGAAAAATGGAGAAGTTGTTTTAGATGGAATAGGTATTTTTCATAAGAATTCACTTACGGGTACTCTATCATTTAAAGAATCATCTCTATATCTGCTTATGAATAATCAAAAAGCAAAATCAACTCGGTTTGTTTCAAAAATAGATAATGATAAAAAAATGAGCATTGACAATTATATTACGTACAATGTTTCTAAATCTAAATCAAAGCTTAAAATTGTATCTGACACACCTGAAAATATTCAGGTGGAAATCGACATGAAAATGGATATTTCAATCGCAGAGTACCCTCAGGACAAATTAACTGATAAGAGTGAACTCAAAAGACTGAATAAAGAAATATCAAAGCATTTAACAAAAGATGCTCAAAAAATGATTGAAAAAATTCAAATTGCCAACTCAGATTTATTTGGAATCGGAAGAGAGTTGATTGCTTTTCATCCAAAGACATGGGAAAAAATTAATTGGGAAGAAACATACCCCTCCATTACCATTGTCCCGACTATAAAAGTGGATATTGTAGGACACGGGATTATTAATTAACCAGTACCTTTCATTAATTAAAAAGTGTCCAGCCTTTGAGAGCTCTTTTCCTCAAAGGCTGGACACTTTTAGTTCGGTCATGAAACAATCTTTAATCCAATAATACTTCCAATAATGCATGTTATAAAAAACAACCTCTTCAAATCCTTTGTTTCCTTGAAAAAGATCATCCCGATGATAACCGCTCCTGCAGAACCAATCCCGGTCCAAATTCCATATCCCGTACTCACAGGAATGTCAAGTAGAGAAAGAGACAATAAATAAAAGCTCAGAGCTCCTGCAGCAAAACTTATGAAGGAAGGGGCCAGTTTCTTGTAACCTTCAGAGAGCTTCATAAACGTTACCATGACAACCTCCGAAAATCCTGCAAATATGAGAAATATCCATGCCATCAGTATGACCTCCCTGTATGTTGCTCCTCTTTATCACTCATTTTTAGACCGATCACTCCGAAAATGAGTAGTGTGATAAAAGCAACTTTCATGATGCTAATCCCATCATTTAGAAACACCATTCCAACTACAGCAGTACCTGCTGCCCCAATACCGGTGAAGACCGCATATGCAGTTCCAATCGGCAATAATTTCATGGAATTAGAGAAAAAATAAAAACTGATTAAGATTAGAACAGCAGTGACAATACTTGGGACAGGTTTTGTAAATCCCTCTGAAAGGGATAACCCAGTAGCCCAGCCAATCTCCAGTATTCCACCAATAATAACGTATATCCAACCCATGATGCTACACTCCTTTACGACTTGAAATACCTAATTCATAAACCTTCCAAGCCGATTCAATTCGTTGTCTGAAAATTTCTTCAGTATAATAATGATGCTCTAAAAAAACACCATCTACTAAACATAAAAAGGAGGCAATGAATTCATCTTCCTTGATTTCACTGAACAGTTTTTGTTTTTGGCCTTCCTGGTAAATTGATACCAAAATTGCTGTTGTCACCTGTTCAAAATAAATGAATTGTTTTTGAATAAGATCTTTAAAAACTTCTGGGGGAAAGAATGTGACTCTTTTCCATAATAGTGCTTCTTTAGTTGTCACTAATCGTTGACAAAATAAGTCAAAGAGTGTTCTTATATTCGTTAGCGGTTCTTGAGGATCCATTTTTTCTTCTGCGCTCTTATAGGCCGTTACTTCCGACACACTTAAATCCTCAATTACTTCCATAAATAAATCCTCTTTGCTTCGGAAATGGTTGTAGATAGATGGTTTTTTAATGCCCACCGCAGTTGCAATTTCCATTAACGAGGTATCCTCATACCCTTTTTGACCAAATAAATCCAATGCCACATCTTTGATGAGTTGTTTATTGTCATTCTTCAAATTCATTCACCTTCTTTTTTAACTAACTAACGGTCGTTAGTTTTATTCTATAACCATTTTTAAATAAATGCAAGAAGGGAAAAATAATCCACTTTTCTTCAAAACGATCGAATGTATGTCAGATTCCTTACATATAATCATCTGTTGATTTTATATGGAAGGAAAGGGATACTCATGATGGGCTTAAGGGCTAAATTTGTAATACTCATTATGTTACTTGTTCTTCTGTTGGGGCTCTTTACTCTGAAGCTGGTGGTTATCAGTCTCGAAGATTGGGTAATGATTGAGGAAAAGTATTTTCCGGTGAATAATAGAAAAGGAGCGGAAGGAATTAAATCAGGTGAGATTATAGATGTAAACAGCAGCGATCCGTCATGCTCGATGAAATTTGATAACGGGCACACCTATAAGCTGGATTGTGATCAATATTTAGATTTTAAAATAGGAGAGAAGGTTAAAATAGTTTCTGTTGAAAATGATTATGTGAAACTAAGAAGGAAGTAAATATTACTGAGGTACATTCCTTCGCATGGTAAAATAACAGGTAAATAAATGATAAAAAGGGATGATTAGACAAATGAATAAGCGTGATCTCGTTCAATATTTCATTGTTAATAAGGAACTGAATATGTCTAAAGGAAAAACGGCAGCGCAAGTGGCCCATGCTGCTACTCTTAGTACACTGACGATGATGTCATCTGATTCACCTTTTCAAAATCGACAAGCAGACTTTGTAGAATGGGTGCAAACAGGTATGAAAAAAATTGTTCTAAAGGGAAAAGCCGGAGAGCTGGAGAAATTAGAGGGTGATGGATATTTCAGTATTCACGATAGCGGGTTAACTGAAATTAAAGAGGGATCTTTAACAGTAGTGGCACTTCCGCCAATGGAAAAGTTTGAAGCAAAAGAGATTGTCGGGCACTTAACACTATTAAAAAACTAGAGTTGAAGAAGGAGGTATTTCATTGTTTTCTAAAGTGGATACAGTCCATATATGTATAAAAGATTTAAAAAAGTCTACCCAATGGTATGTAGAGGTGTTGGGGTTTGAGCAAGTTTTTGATTCGGGAAAGTATGTTGTGTTCCAAATAGGTCAAGGAGGCTCTACTCTAACGGTTCAAGAGGGAGAGGTACGTCCCTCATCCGTCAAGCCGATTCTCTTTTCTGATGCGTTGGAAGAGACTAGGTTAAAGCTTGTGGAAAGGGACGTCAAGGTTGGAGAGATAAAAGAAGATGGAGAGGTTACGTTTTTTGAGTTCTGGGATTTAGATGGAAATGGTTTTGAGGCTTGTCAGTATATAACGGACTAATTCGGTCTGTGTTTCACGTTAGCAGATTCATTTCAGTGAGGAGATTGATCAATGGGTTACATAGAAGAATTAAGAGCAATGGTTGGTACGCGCCCTCTTATTTTAGTCGGATCGGTGGTCATTATTTTGAATGACAGAAAGGAAGTGCTTCTGCAGCAAAGGAGATTTCCGAATGGCTCATGGGGACTGCCTGGTGGATTGATGGAATTGGCAGAATCAACGGAAGAGACGGCGAGAAGAGAAGTGAAGGAAGAGACGAATCTGACATTAGGTAAGTTGAATTTGTTAAACGTATATTCAGGTGCGGATCAATACATTAAAGCTGAAAATGGAGATGAGTTTTATGTAGTCACCACAGCCTACTTTTCAAATGATTACGTTGGAGAAATGAAAGCAGAACACTCTGAATCCATTCAACTAAAGTTTTATAATCTAGAAGAATTACCTTCAACGATGGTGAGAAGTCATCTGCGTATGCTTAATGACTTCAAACAACATGAATGCATAGCCAAGGGTGAGCAGTGTTGTTAAAAAGGAAATATGGCACACGAGAGGGATGGTCTCGTATAGTGGAAAGAGAGGTTTCTGTTAAGTACACATCTACTGGTGAACTGGAAGGATATCTCTCCCTTATAAAATTCGACAGGGTAGCTCACCCTCTATATGTACAATATGAGGGTGACTCCATATGTATTGTAGATGATGGCTATTCATGGCTTCAATTCTTTCCTGATCACCGGCATTTTTCTATTACTACTATGTTAAAAGAAGATCAATCAGTTATTCAGTGGTATATCGATATAACGAAAGAAAATGGATATGATTCAACTAGGGGACCCTGGATGGATGATTTGTTTTTGGATCTTATTATTCTTCCAGGAGGGAAACTGATAGAAAAAGATCAGCAAGAATTAGAAGAGGCGTATCTTAATAAAATAATCTGTGAAAAGGATTATAGGTTGGCAAAGTCTGAGTTTCATCAATTGAACCATCGAATTAAAAACAATGAATTAAACATAGAGAAATTGACCGAAGAACATTTAACATGTTTCAATAAAATTAAATAAAGGTGTAGGGTGTTTTCTGATGGATTATTATTTTAGGACAATTATAATTTCAGCTCTGATAACTCCTCTTCATAATGATTGGAAGGGGATTTGCAAGACTCCTGCGGAAAAACGGGTGAGAAAATAGCCCGCAGAGAAGCGAGGAGGCTTGGTCGTTCATCCGCGGAAAGGGAGCGGATTCCCTTCCAATCAAGCAGTATTCTAATTGAACAGTGGGACAGCACTCGCTTTAAATCAATAGTAACAATGACTTAGATAACAGTTAATTTTAAAAAGGCTTGGTGGATATTAGAACATTTCAAGATGGAAAAAAAGCTGGTCAGACACTATCTGATCAGCTTTTTTAAATGATTTATTCTATAGAGATAAGCGTTTATTTTAAAGTATCTAGATACGCATAGTATGCGGCTAGTTTTTCATTGTTGTTGGCAGCTTTACCGTTACCCTTTAAAGATTTACCTATTGCGAAAAATTCTTTATGAACAGGTAGAACGTGAACGGTAACAGCTGGACGCCCTCTATGCCTGAAATCCTTAGGTACGTGAAGCATAGAAAATCGTTTCATTGGAATGCCTCCTTTAAGGAGAAAGCTATTCTACCTATCTATTATTATTTAAGTAGAATCAATAGTTTTTTAACCATAACATAGTGCATCATTTTATTCAACTTTCTGATTATTATATACAATTTAATAGAGTTTATGTTGATATAAAAATATTTAAGAGAACCCCCAAAAATTAAATCATTCATTCGTATTCTATGGTAAGAATGGTAATGAGAATTATTGACATTCTGATCTAAAACACAACTTGGGGGGTATTTAAAAGTATGAATATTGATGATGTACTAGAAGATACCGTAGAACTTGGACAAGAGGATATAAATCGCCCAATCTATCGCGTTGACATTGATAAAATTCTAGATTTGACGAGTGATATGTAAGAAACACTTTACTATAAAATGAAAAGGCAAGCCCTTGGGCTTGCCTTTTCAATATGCTCGCATTAATAATAGAATGCTTATGCTTGTCGCCTCTGGTCAAGCCGCCTCCGCTTTTGGTTTCATCCAGCTCCGGCGGCTAGAGGCTCGAGGTCATAAGCCAAGACTACCAAAAAGGCAAAGAACGCCTTTCCGGTAGTCCCGTCTTATGCTTGTCGCCTCTGGTCAAGCCGCCTCCGCTTTTGGTTTCATCCAGCTCCGGCGGCTAGAGGCTCGAGGTCATAAGCCAAGACTACCAAAAAGGCAAAGAACGCCTTTCCGGTAGTCCCGTCTTATGCTTGTCGCCTCTGGTCAAGCCGCCTCCGCTTTTGGTTTAGTCATGTCTCTTGTGTTTGTTTAGTAATTCTTTTAGCAGATTAATGATGGTAGCACGTTCGCTTTTGTTAAATGTTTGAGTCCAGCCTGAAATTAGCATATCTTCTTCAGGCGATAAGTCTCGCTGTAAACCGTCAACAAATACTTCTTTTATTTCGTCTTGACCATATTGTGGATTGATAGGGTCATGTCTCATCGAAATACCTCCTTCATACTTCTTTTACATTTTCCCCGTGCAAATTAATCCAAACATCTAAACTCTCTGATCGGGAAAAAATGGTTATGTAATGACGCGGTTAAGGAAAGGATATAGAGAAAAGATAAAGGAGAAATCAATGTCGCTTCCTCTCTTTATTTCCATATTAATCATCCTGATTTATATTGTGATCTTCATGCAAAAAAAGCTTTCATTCACTGCAAATTCCATACAGTTCATGTTGTTATCGATTGTTTCAACGAATTATATTACGATTATGACTAACAAGCTGGAATGGATTAGGGCTTCAGAGGATGTCACTCAATTCATTAGCTTACTGATAAACCGGGAATGTATTTTCCCATTGATTGGAATTATCATGATAAATGGCTACTTGAATTACAGATCAAGAACTCATAAAGTCATATTCTTCTTAAGCCTTTTATTTTTTATCACTATTTTGGATGTCCTTCATATTCACTTTAAAACGCTTGATTATCCTCAATGGAGCCTATTAAATACAACCATCATTAACATAATATATTTATTCATTTGTATTGGGATAGGAAAGGGGCTTTATCATATGCAGAAGAAGGAGGGGAAAAATAGTGGACAGAATATATGAAAGATCATTTGATTTAAACGAGTGGTTTATCATCATTAGTCTACTTGCTCTCCTTATAGTAATATGGATTACTCCAAAAATATTCCCATTCCTGGAAGGGCTAAGTTACTTTATTTATGGCATAGCAATAGGGATGTTTTATGACCATACGATCAGTATTCCACCTTGGGATTTTTACGATGTGAATGATAGTTCAGCTTACCAGGCGATCGATTTTATTAGTTATATCATGTATGGTCCTTACAGTTATTTTTTTATATACATCTATAAAAAATTAAAGATAAGAGGGGTCATGAATCTTGCTTATTTATTGGTTTGGACATCTTTTTCTCTTTTGATGGAATGGTTCACGTTAAAGATTGGCTTTTTTCATTTCGATAAAGGATATGAAATGTATTGGTCCATTCCAATATACATGGCGGTTCAAAGTATTCAACTATTATTTCACCATAGAATAAAGAGGGTAACGAATGGATAGAAGTAACAAAAAACCAGAAACCATGCTGCAAATGGCTTCTGGTCTTATATTAAAGAGGAAGAACCACTTCATATTGAGTGAATCCGATGTCTTCAAGGGCTTGTTTTAAGCTTGAGCTTGTTTTTAAGTCGTCGAAGGTAATGCCGAGGTTCCCTAAAGTATGGGCAAATTCAGGTCGGATACCTGTCAATACCGATTGTACTCCCATCATCTTTAAAGCGTTGATGATTTGGTAAATATTATGAGAAACCATGGTGTCCATGATTGCCACACCGGATATGTCAATAAATAAATAGTCCAATTCTAGTTCAGAGCTTTTCTTTAGAGCCGTTTCCATAATAGACGTGGCTCTATGAGTGTCAATTTCCCCAATGAGAGGAAGAATCGCAATTTTATCTGCAATCGGCACAATCGGTGCCGAAAGTTCATCCATAGCAGTATGAATAAGAGCTAGCTGATCTTTTTGCTGCTTTACAAATAACTCATTTAAAAGATAAGCAATTTCATCCAGTAATGGGTTAATCTTTTTGTTTACTTGCAGCATAAGAGAGGCTGTTATTTGATTATCGCTGATCTGTTTAGTGAAAATATCCCAAATAGTAGTCCGGAATGCTGATAGTGTTTTTAACGATTCATTTAGTGGAATGCCTTTTTCAAGTGCTATTTTTCCTACCTTCTGTGTCCACTCGCTTATCTTAATGAGAGAATCTTTTTGCTCTTCTTGTAAAGATTCTCCCAGCATTTGAATTAATTCAATTCTCCATTCCGTGACTTGCTCCATTTTCACTCCAGAAAACTTAAGTTGTTCAGAATACCGTTTTTCCTGGTATTCAATTACGCCCTGAGCAATATCGGATTTATGTGAAACAATTTCTTGTCCTAGATACACTAATTCATCTCTCATTCTCCTCAGCCAACTCCTTATACTGCTTATTTATTTAAAACTTTCGAAATAGTCTCTATTAATGGTAATATAGTATATCATAAATTCTATTAGAATTATAGCTTTCAATAGAAGGAGTAAATGAAATGACTCATATATGTTTAGTACGCCATGGTCAAACTGATTGGAATCTTAATGGGAAATTACAAGGTCAGACGGATATTCCATTAAATGAAACAGGAAAGCTTCAAGCAGAAGAATGCAGAGAATTTCTAGAGAAATCACATTGGGATGTTCTGATTACTACTTCTTTGGTGAGAGCCAGGAAAACGGCAGACATTATTAATGAAGCCTTGGAATTGCCGATTGTTGAGATGGACCATTTCAAAGAACGTTATTTTGGAGATGGGGAGGGGATGTCCCGTGAAGAAAGAGAAAAGCAATATCCTGATTTTATCTTTCCGAATATGGAATCGTACGAAGTGTTGATCGATAGGATCCAGGAGGGACTGAGAGAGATTCATGATCAGTTTCCTGACCAGAATGTATTGCTGGTTGCTCACGGTGCGGTCATCAGTGCAATATTGCGAGAGTTTCATAAAGAGGAGGTAGGTGTGAACCACGTGAAACTATTTAACGGCTGCCTGACCAATCTCCATTTCACAAATAAACGATGGAATGTCCATTCTTATAATGAAGTAGGTCATTTATCGGAGCATGAATAAAGATGTGAGTGAGAACGGGAGCGTTTACCTCCTCAGAGTGATGTAAAGAATTCTACTATAATTAGATGTGAATGGTGTGATCTAATGGCGATTATTTTGTTTGATGGTATATGTAATTTCTGTAATAGTAGCGTACAGTTTATTATAAATCGTGATCCAAAGGGACTCTTTCAATTTGCTTCCTTACAAAGTGAAATTGGTCAAGAATTATTAAAGAAGCATAAGATTCCTCAAACGACAGATAGCTTCGTTTTAATCGACGATCATAAATCGTATGTTGAATCAACTGCCGCTTTAAAGGTGTGCTCTCATTTAACATGGCCATGGAAGCTTTTCGGCGTGTTTAAGATCATTCCCAAGCCCCTAAGGGACAGGGTATACAGGTGGATTGCCGCAAATAGATACAAATGGTTCGGAAAACAAGAATCCTGTATGCTGCCTTCGCAAAACATGAAAGACCGTTTTATAGAATAGAAAGACTCGAGGAAACGTCCTCGAGTCTTTTCGTTCTATAGGATTTATCATTAATGTCGTCATCATGCTTGGAGGTTAGAGCCCTATGCTTATTGCTATTTTTCAAGCCGATTCGCTTTAGTATGATTATTGACTTTGAATCGTTTTAACCGAAACTTTTCTTCTTGAACGCGGTCCATCAAATTCACAAAGGTAAATACCTTGCCAGGTTCCCAGAAGAAGTTCACCATTAGTGACGATGATTGTTTGAGAGTGGCCGACCGTACTCGTCTTTAAATGGGCGGCTGTGTTTCCTTCTCCATGAAGATCCAGAGTATGTTCCCATGGATATACCTCATCTAATCGACGTAGAAAATCTGTTTTTACATCAGGATCGGCATTTTCATTCACCGTGATTCCGGCTGTTGTGTGCAAGGATTGAACCACCACAAGACCTTCCTTCATTTCTGCGTTGGTGATGATGTCTTGGACATATGTGGTAATATCAATCATTTCATCGCGCTTTTTTGTATCGATTGTAAGAGTTTTTATCATAACAATGACCCTTTCTATGTAAGTCTTATTCTCTACATTCCACCAAATGGCTTGTTCAAAACCAGCCGTTCTCTTTATCAATATGGTGCTGGCTATAAAGTGGTATTACACTGATTACATTGGAAACATCCTGTTCATTTATTTCCTCGATAACGATTTCTTTTACTTCTGTATGGAAACTTTCACTCCAATTTCTATATTCTTTTAAGGCGCGATGGAATTCTTCTTTTAAATCAATCCTCCCCAAGGTGATATGAGGAATGTACGTAAAAGAGGGGTTACGAAAAGGTGTTAGTACTCCTTTATACAGTTCATCATGTAAATGAATGATGGAATCATTCCCTTTTTTTACATTAAGAAATAAATATTCACCAGAGGACCCTGTTATTTCTTTTAATAGCAGGCTGAATGGTTGCAATCGATTAGCAATGCTTTGTACATGTGATATGATTTCACTGTTAGATAAATTTGAAGTGAAAGGGAAAACGAGTGTAATGTGGGGAGGGATTTTATCCCATAATGGGTCGTGTGTTGTTCTGATCCTTTGGATTTCTTCTACTAATTCAAGTTGTGGGAAAATATGAATGGCTCGTTTCATCACATAATCCTCCATTTTGTTAACAGGATTCTTCTTGATCTCTTATGAATATGTGCTTCTTACGCTCGAAAGAAGCTCTGTAGCACTTTCCGTCTTTTGTCTTGTATAGAGCTTTATACACTTTTTCTTTATTATCTGTTGTATGAGTTTGAATGATGCCAATGATGGTAGAATCGGGAGCTACAGTTTGTAGAGATGTTTCAATGCTTGAATGCAAAAGGAACCGCTGATAGCCATATAGAATAATAACGCAAGCAACAAGTAAGATGAACATCCAGCGGAATCCTTCCAGTAGTAACGTCTTATTCATCAGAAAATACTCCTATCTTCTAAAGCATATATTCGACTAAAGGAATGAAAAAGGGCAGTACAGCCCTTTTAGAATTCAACTTAACTTTTTATATAACCTTTTAGCAAGGTTTAACGCAGCTGTGTTGTCACCATGAAGACAAATGGTATCTGCTTTAATTGACAATACCTCACCATCTGTGGAAACTACCTCTTGTTTCTCCACCATTCGTAATACTTGCTTCTCCACTTCGTTTTCATCATGCAGTACGGCATTGGGAAGTGATCGTGGAGTAAGTGAACCGTCAGATTGATAGGTTCGATCGGCAAATACTTCATAAGCGACACGCAACCCTATTTCTTCTCCTGCTTTTGTCAGCTCACTTTGGGAAAGGCCGAATAAAGTTAATCCGGGGTCAAGGTCGTATACGGCTTTAGCAATCGAGGTTGCCAGATCGGAATCCTTCGCTGCCATATTATAAAGTGCACCATGAGGCTTTACGTGAGATAACATGCCTCCCTGTGCCTTGACGAAAGCGAGGAGGGCGCCAATCTGATATTGTACAAGGGCATATGCTTCTTCAGGGGTTACATGCATCATTCTTCTTCCAAACCCTTGAAGGTCAGGTAATCCAGGGTGAGCACCAATCTTTAGGTTGTGATTTAATGCATTTGTAACGGTTTGTTTCATTACGAGGGGATCCCCTGCATGGAATCCGCATGCGACATTGACGGAGGAAACGAATTTCATCATTTCCTCATCTTGTCCTATTGTATATGTACCAAAACTTTCTCCTAAATCACAGTTTAAATCGATTTTCATTTTTCCATCCTTTCATCCTTTAGAATGAATTGTAACATTCTGAATTCTTATCTATCATACCATAAATTTAATCTGGATGCTTTTCTGATAGAGTAGAGGAGGATTAAGGGAGAAAATGATTTTCTCATCAAATTTTAATCTTGTTCTAATAGATTTCACTTTTTCACCCGATACAATGAATCTTGCTTATGAATAAGGATTTATCACTCCCTAAACAAAAAGAAAGTGGGGTAGCTTTCTTTTTGTTTAAATCTTTATTATGTAAGACCCATTCTAATTTCTTTCCTTTGGAGACAAAAGTTTTGCTGAAGCTTTTGTCTTCTTTTTGTGTATTTTTAGACAATGGTTAGAATGAAGGGGAAGGAGGGGTCAAATGGATCTTGTATTTAAACAAAACCAAAACGTTTTTAATTACAGAGTAGTGGCCATCTGGGTAGAACAGGACCATATTTTATTACATAAGCAAGTGGAAGACAATTACTGGTCGTTGCCCGGTGGAAGAGTCGTCATGGGAGAAGCATCACAGGAAAGTTTAAAGAGGGAAATGCAAGAGGAACTAGGAGTTGAAATTATTATAGAACAATTGATCATGGTGAACGAAAATTTCTTTCCATATAAAGAATGGGATTTCCATGAAATTGGATTTTACTATAAAGTGAAAGCTAAAGACAGGGCAATTTTTCAAAAGGATCCCTTTCATGGGCTGGAAGGGGAGCGTTTATTATACAAGTGGATTCCAATTGAAGAACTTTCTGAAGTACAATTATATCCTCAAGAGGTTAAAGATATGTTATTACATCAACCAAATGAAACAATCCATATTGTGTCAAAGAAGTGAATTAAGTGGAAGGCAGAGAAGAACTTCTCCACCCTTTAGACTATGTAGTACTACTTACTGTGAATGAGTCAGTTTTAACTTTACTTTATGAAACAACGATTTCATCTTTCCTTCGCTTCTTTTCGCATTGGGGTGATGATCAATTACTTTTGTACGTAGAAAATAATTAATGCCTTCTTCAGCCAGAATGAGAAGTACAAAAAGAGAAACAATCACGATTATCCAAGTCATATATATTCCTCCCTTACTATCCCTTTCATGTTTATGGATATATCTACCACATTATGAATCGTAATAAACATGTTGGGTCGTAAAGAACGAGCTTTCTTTATTCTACTCAGCAGATGTAGGAATGCAATTGAAAAAAACGGAGCCTGCATTCAGCTCCGTTTTTTCTTTCATCAAGGAATGAACCCTTAAGCCTTTTTAGTTGAGACAGCTTGCGGGGGAGTTTCCGGAACCTTAATGAAAAGCATTCCAACCAGGCTGGAAAATAGACTTAGAACTATGAAAATGATAAAGGTACTCAAAGGTTCAATCAATGCTACTATAGGAGGCCCTAAAGCGACACCTGTAAACCTCATTGAACTGTAAATAGAGGTGATGGTTCCACGATGCTCTTTTTCAATTCCTTCTGTAATAAGTGCATCCAAACAAGGAAGGGCTGCGCCCATTCCAATTCCCGCAATCGAAAAAATACTCAATATAACCCATTTTCCTTCAGTGAAGATTAATGGAAGGAATGCAACCGAAGTCATAAGGGAACCAAAGACGATGACCCACTTCATCTTCTCTTTACTCTTACCAATCACTTTCCCAGTTATGTAGGAGGTAAGACATAAGAAAAGGAGTGGAACCGCTAAATATAGTCCCTTCATCACTCCGTTTATTCCATAAGCTTGCTCTAATCTGGTTGATAAATAATATAAAAAGCCAAATAAGGTAAACATGGAAATGATTCCAATGATGAAGATGCCGAAAATCCATTTCTTTTCCTTCCCAAGGACGATTACCACCTCATGAACAAATTCCTTAATCGATTGTTCCGCTTCTTCTCCTTTTTTTGGTGGAACTTTCACAAATACGACAATCAGAAGAATCGAAAGAATTGAAAATACAGGTATGGAAAAGAATGGGATAAACCAGATCCATGCAGCAAATAACGCTCCGAGTATCGGGCTTAGCACCTTGCCGAAAGTATTGGATGTTTCGATTAAACCCAATCCCTTGGTGATTTGATCATCATCCTCATACAGGTCTCCTACTGTAGGAATGACGACTGGGAAGGCTCCGGCTGCTCCAATTCCTTGAACAATCCTTCCTACAATAACAAAAATATAGGCGTTCGAACCGTAAATTGAAGCAAATCCACAAATGAGGCCACCGATTCCTGCAATGATCAAGCTGGGTATCAGAATATTTTTCCTTCCGATACGATCGGATAAGTAACCGGCTATTGGAATACAAAGAATGGCTATAATAGAGTAAACGGTAATGATTAAGCTTGATTGAAACCCCGTAATGTTTAGCTCCTTTTCTAATTGAGGAAGGACAGGGATCAACATGGAATTCCCGAGTGTCATAACTAAAGGAATAGAGGATAACGCCAGTAGATCTAATTTTTTCTTGCTTTCCATTTCGTGCACCTCATTCTTATTTATACACGTTTATTTTCTTCAACAAGAGCATTTTCATACTACCTATTTATTTCATTATAATAATATTATGTAAACTGATTGCGTCTTTTTTTCTCTAACTAAAAACTTACCTTTTTCTCACTCAATTTTAATGAAAGAGGAGGAAAATGGCAGTATTGATAAAAGGGAGGTAAGAACCATGTGGATTCGAATAATTCCTATTTTATTTTTCAGTTTTACTGCCATTACTTTAATGACGTATCAAGGTATTGAAATCTTTCAAGCGCTTAATGATTATATTTTTAGCAAAAGTAAAATAAAATAAGTGATATTAAGCATTTAGAGCAGGTGATTTATGTGAAAAGAATTTTAGTCATAGAAGATGAAAAAAATCTCTCTCGGTTCATTGAACTGGAACTTAAATATGAAGGATATGAAGTGGGGCTTGCCTATGATGGAAGAGGGGGGTTAGAGAAAGGTATAAACGAGGATTGGGACATCATTTTATTAGATCTAATGCTGCCGAATTTAAACGGACTTGAGGTTTGCAGAAGAATACGGCAAGTGAAAGCTATTCCGATCCTCATGATCACGGCAAGGGATAGTGTAATGGATCGTGTATCAGGATTGGACAGTGGTGCCGATGATTATATCGTAAAGCCTTTTGCTATTGAAGAACTGTTAGCGAGATTGAGGGCCGTATTTAGACGAGCAGGAAATGAAGAAGCAGCTTCAGCTCAAACAACGTATCATTACCGTGATATCACCGTTCAAAAGGAGTCACGGCAAGTATTTAAGCTTGAACATGAAATCGAGGTTACGAAAAGGGAGTATGACCTTTTACTCGCCTTTTTGGAAAATAAAAATATTGTTTTGACCCGTGAAGTCCTTCTCAATAAAGTGTGGGGGTATGATACCGAGGTTGAAACGAACGTAGTGGATGTTTATGTAAGATACCTACGAAATAAAATTGATTCGCCTGACGAAGATAGCTATATCCAAACTGTACGTGGTACCGGGTATGTGATGAGGACATGAATACATTCATGAATCGATTTAAGCCCTCTTCTCTTAAAGTGAAGTGGGCATTAGCCGCTGGTTCAGCCATATTCCTTGCCTTTTTCTTATTTAGTTTTTTTCAATATCATGCAATCAATAAATGGATGGTGGATGAAGAAGAAAATAACTTTAGTCGTGTGCTGGATGAAATTACGGTGTTTTTTAAACAAAAAGGGCCAAATATACAGCTGCAGGACATTTATGATAGCAGGGATTTGATGAAGCAAATAGCTGAAAAAGACCAGACTATTCGTATTTTAGATCGTCAGGGGAATCAAGTATCGGAAATTCAAGGTGAAAATGAATGGGCTTTTTACGTTCCTTTTCAACCCGTCAGAGAGAAGACAGTTACACTTATTGAATCTGAGGGAAAACAAATGCTTATTGGGAGATCTCCGATAAGATCTAGTCAATTCAACGGATATATTGAAATCATCCAGCCTTTAAACCGGTATGAAAAGATCATGAAGAACCTGTTCTGGATGATGACCATCACCGGGGTATTAGCGCTCTTGATCAGTGCAATTATCGGCTATTTCATGGCTAGAAGCTTTGTACGTCCACTAAATAAGCTTTCTGAAACAATGAGATCGATTGAAAGGAAAGGATTTCATGAAAGAGTGGAGATTGTGAAGGCCCATGATGAAATCAGTGACCTATCGCAAATTTTCAATAAGATGATGAGCCAAATTGAGAAATCGTTTCAGCAGCAACAGCAATTTGTTGAAGATGCATCGCATGAATTAAGAACGCCCATTCAGGTATTAGAAGGACACCTGGCTCTTTTGAACAGGTGGGGAAAAAAAGATCCAACGATACTGGAAGAATCTTTACAGGTGTCATTGGAAGAACTTGAAAGAGTGAAAAGGCTTATAGGTGAACTATTAGAACTTTCCAGGGCGGATCGGGAGAAATTCGATCTGCAAAACGCTCGGGCCAATGCACAAAAAGTAGTTGAAAAGACAATTAGAGATTTTAAATTTTTACATCAAGAACACACTTTTTCCTGCTTGTATGAGTTGGATAACGACGCTGCGGTATCTATTATGCCAAGGCATCTTGAACAAATCATGATCATCCTGTTAGATAATGCCGTGAAATACTCTGAGATGGATTCAAACATTGAGATAAAATTAATGGATCGTGAAGAAGAAGTGATGATCGAGGTGAAAGACGAAGGGATCGGTATTCCAGAAGAAGATCTTCCAAAAATCTTTGACCGGTTCTACCGTGTGGATAAGGCTAGAAGTCGTGAAAAAGGCGGGTATGGCTTGGGGTTAGCGATTGCATCAAAGCTTATTCAAAATTACGACGGTGAAATTAAAGCCTTAAGGAACGAACCTGCAGGTACCATTGTGCGACTGTCTCTTAAGTACGCTAATTAAATGTATTCTACATGTCAAGACGTCTCAATATTTATCTGAGACGTCTATTTCTGTATATTGCATGTCGATGCTTTTAGGTATTTTCAGTTCTAATATGCCGTCCTTGAATTGAGCCACTGCGCCTTTTTTCTTCACTAGACAAGGGAGTGTGATGACCTGTCTTTCCCCATTCTCCGGGATGTTCTCGATAATGGCCTGATTCGACGTATGGTATATTTTCAATTGCTTCATCCACTCTTCATTTGGAACGTGAAAGCGGATGTAAATATCCTCAAAGGATTCAAAAACATTTGCAGGTATTGAAGTAGAAGAAGGAGAAGCCTGCCCCCCCTGAGATTTCTGCCCTTGATTACCAATCGGATTCATAAAGGATTGCGCCCCGTTCATCAAATCATTCGGATTCATCATACTCTCCCATCCGCCCGGGAACATCTTTTTCATCATACCTTGTATATAGGAATCCATTTCTTTCGGATTCATCTGGTTCATTTGATCTTTCATTTCTTTATTGAAAGGGAATAAACTCCACGGGAACATGTGAACCACCTCGCTTTAATCTATATAGGCCAACCGCCATGATTGTTATAGTCTATGCAATGCATAGGCGAAAAGTTCATCTGCTTGAAGGAGAAGAATGGAAAAAGTAATAAAGCCCTGGGATGAATTTTCAACTCATAAGATCTATCTATCATTCTGAAAAGCTTATAATATAGAAAAATTAATGAAAAATAACAAAAAATATTTGGTTTTTTTTAGTAACAGTAGTAAGATGGTTTATGAAAAAAGTACCCTCATAACAGGGATACAAGAAGGTGAAAGAGAAAGCGCTTAATAAAATATTATTTCAGAATAGTCGATTATCAAAAAGGTTTTCGTGCAATTTATTATGGGAATATAAGTAATAACCTTAAAAATGAAGGGGAAAACAAAATTTTGAGAAATTTGTCATTAAGACTTTATCTTACTACTGCACAGTGATAAAATGTCCTTGTAAGCGTTTTAATGTGTTAAAAATTACTATTCTTGCATAATGAAACACAGCTTAAAAATTGTAAGAATACATGATACCCAAATTATACTAACTGGCAAAATAGTTGGAGGTTTTTCACAATGAAAAAACAATCGGCAAAAGGGGAACCGTGGCAATCGTTTTACGGACCGAACCTGGGCTATGTAATGGAGGTTTATGAACAATTCTTGGAGGATCCATCTGACGTGGATCCTGAATTGAAAGAATTATTCGAACAATGGGGCCCTCCTACAGCTGAAGACGTACAAGTAATCGCAAGCGCTCAGCATGGGGATACATCATTCACTTTACCAGCACAACCTACTGCGTTAAGCAAAATGGTAGCTGCAGTTAAATTGGCAGATAATATTCGTACATATGGTCATTTAGCTGCGGATATTAATCCCCTTAATGACCGAAACAAAGACACAAGAAGAATTGAACTGGCTGAATTTAATTTATCTGAAGAGGATTTAAAGCAGATACCTGTTGATTTCTTATGCCCGAATGCACCTTCTCACATAAAGGATGGTTTGCAGGCAATCAATCACTTAAGACAGGTCTATACTAAAAAATTGGCATTTGAATATGCTCATGTTCATGAGCTTGAAGAAAAGAATTGGTTAAGAGAAAAGATTGAATCAGAATCCTATTTCACTCCACTTTCAAAGGATAAGAAACTTGCGTTATTAAAACGACTTGCCGAAGTGGATGGATTTGAAAAATATGTTCACCGTACGTTTGTTGGTCAGAAGCGTTTCTCCATTGAAGGACTGGATTCTATGGTACCTTTACTGGATGAAATGGTTCGTTATTCAGTTGAATCAGGTGCTAAAACAGTCAATATCGGTATGGCACAC
This sequence comes from Rossellomorea sp. GCM10028870, assembly GCF_042666755.1. Lineage (NCBI taxonomy): Bacteria > Bacillati > Bacillota > Bacilli > Caryophanales > Bacillaceae > Rossellomorea > Rossellomorea sp. GCM10028870. Next base: position 887,057 of record NZ_JBHTGN010000001.1, read on the forward strand.
CGAGGTCGCTTAAACGTGCTGGCCCATGTCATCGGTAAACCGTATGAAATGATTTTTGCGGAATTCCAACATGCTCCAAGTAAGGATCTGATTCCTTCAGAAGGCTCGATTGGAATTACATTCGGATGGACAGGTGATGTAAAGTATCATTTAGGTGCTGATCGTGAAATCTCACCTCTACAGTCGTCAACAGCTAGAGCACGTGTCACTCTGGCGAATAACCCAAGTCACTTAGAGGTTGTGAGCCCCATTGTTGCTGGTTACACACGTGCTGCACAAGAAGTTCGTGAAGATAGAGGTTATCCAGAACAATCACCGGAATCTTCCTATGCTATCATGATTCACGGAGATGCTGCCTTCCCTGGACAAGGTGTTGTAGCTGAAACATTAAATATGAGCCAATTACGAGGATATAATACGGGTGGATCCATTCACCTCATTGCGAACAATATGATCGGTTTCACGACTGAAAGCCGTGATTCACGTTCTACTAAATATGCATCTGATACTGCCAAAGGCTTTGAAGTGCCGATTGTCCATGTCAATGCAGATGATCCTGAAGCTTGTCTTGCGGCAGCGGTGCTCGCCTATGAATATCGTAAAACCTTTGGAAAAGACTTTGTCATTGATTTGATCGGCTACCGTCGTTTTGGTCATAACGAAATGGATGAACCGATGGTGACGAATCCATTAATGTACTCTGTCATTCAAAACCATCCTAACGTCAAGAAGCTTTATGCTGAAAAATTAATCTCAGAAGGAATCCTTACAGAAGCAGATGTAGAGAAAATGGATAACGACATCGAAGAAGCATTAAAAGCGGCTTACGATAAAGTGCCGGCTAAAGACGATGATCCTGATACCGTCCTTGCCCCACCTGAATATGTAGCAAATGGCTTACCGGATATTAATACGAGTGTCGATTTTAATAAGCTTGAAGGTTTAAACAGTGAACTGCTTCAATGGCCAGAAGGATTTAATGTGTTCAAGAAATTAGAGCGCATCCTAAAGAGACGAAGTCAGGTGTTTGAAGGGAAAGGGAAAATTGACTGGGCCCATGCTGAGACGTTGGCGTTTGCCTCTATCTTGAAGGATGGTACGCCGATTCGATTAACGGGACAGGATTCAGAGCGTGGTACATTTGCTCAACGCCACCTTGTTCTTCATGATGAAAAATCCGGTGAAGAATACATTCCTTTACACAATCTGAATGACAGTCATGCTTCGTTTGTTGTTCTTAATAGTCCTCTTACTGAAACGGCTGTTGTTGGATATGAGTATGGGTACAATGTGTTTGCACCTGAGACGTTGGTTCTTTGGGAGGCACAATTTGGAGACTTCTCCAATATGGCACAGGTGATGTTCGATCAATTCATTTCAGCCGGTCGTGCAAAATGGGGTCAAAAAACCGGCCTGGTCATGCTCCTGCCTCATGGATATGAAGGTCAAGGTCCAGAACACTCAAGTGCTCGCCTAGAACGATTCCTGCAACTGGGTGGAGAATATAACTGGACGGTTGCCAACTGTTCTACAGCTGGTCAATACTTCCATATTCTTAGACGTCAGGCTGCCATTTTACAAAAAGACGAAGTAAGGCCACTAGTAATCATGACGCCGAAAAGTTTGCTCCGAAATCAATTCGCAGCTGTCACAGCCGAGGAATTAGCCCATGGAGAATTCCATTCAGTCCTGGAACAAAAGGGTCTTGGAGAGAACCAGGATACTGTTGAACGGGTTGTACTGTGCAGCGGGAAAATTGCGATTGATTTAGAAGAGAAGCTTCAAGATATCGATGATAAAGATTGGTTACACATTCTTAGAGTAGAAGAAATTTATCCTTTCCCTAAAGGTGATATATCAGCCATTCTGGAAAGATATTCAAACCTTAAAGAAATTGTATGGATTCAAGAAGAACCTAAGAATATGGGAGCATGGACATTTGCAGAATCACGGCTCCGTGACATTGCACCTGATGGTGTTGAGGTGCATTATGTCGGCCGTCGCAGACGTTCAAGTCCATCAGAAGGTGAACCAACAGTACACAAAAAAGAGCAATCACGAATTATAAATGAAGCGTTAACTCGATAAGAAAGAGGAGGACATCACAGTGGCAGAAATTAAAGTTCCAGAATTAGCAGAATCAATTACAGAAGGTACAATTGCTCAATGGTTGAAACAACCAGGGGATTATGTGGAAAAGGGTGAGTACATCGTTGAGCTGGAAACAGATAAAGTAAATGTTGAAGTCATTTCAGAAGAAGCAGGTACGATACAAGAACTGAAAGCTGATGAAGGCGATACGGTTGAAGTCGGTCAAGTTATTGCCATTGTTGGTGCAGGAGGGGAAGCTCCAGCAACTCCTGAAACTCAGGAAAATGCATCTGCTCCTAAGCAAGAAGAGAAGAAAACTGAAGTTGCGCCAGCCAAAGAGGACAAGAAGAATCGTCCAATCGCTTCTCCTGCGGCTCGCAAATTGGCACGTGAAAAAGGCATCGACCTTTCCGATGTGCCAACAGATCCATTAGGACGTGTTCGTAAGCAGGACATTGAAGCCTATAGCAACAAACCTGCTGCTGCTCCTTCTAAACCTGCTGCGGAAGAGAAGAAGGCACCTTCTAAGAAAGATGATGGAAAGCCAGTGGTTCGTGAGAAGATGTCCCGCCGTCGTCAAACAATTGCGAAACGCTTGGTAGAGGTTCAGCAAACAGCTGCAATGCTTACAACGTTTAATGAAATTGATATGAGTAAAGTAATGGAATTACGTAAACGTAAAAAGGATAAATTCTTTGATGACCATGATGTAAGGCTCGGTTTCATGAGTTTCTTTACAAAAGCAGTCGTAGCAGCCCTTAAGAAATTCCCATACGTGAACGCTGAAATTGATGGGGATGAAATCGTTCTTAAGAAATTCTATGATGTCGGCGTAGCCGTGTCTACGGATGATGGATTGGTTGTCCCGGTCGTACGCGATTGTGAGCGAAAGAACTTTGCAGAAATCGAAGGGGAAATTATGGAACTGGCTACTAAGGCCAGAAACAACAAATTATCTCTTGGGGATCTGCAAGGTGGTTCATTCACGATTACAAATGGTGGGGTATTCGGTTCATTACTATCTACTCCAATTTTAAATGGACCGCAAGTTGGTATTTTAGGGATGCATAAGATTCAACTTCGCCCAGTGGCCATTGATAAGGATACAATGGAAAATCGTCCGATGATGTACATTGCTTTATCATATGATCATAGAATCATTGATGGAAAAGAAGCGGTTGGATTCCTTGCAATGGTGAAAGATTTACTTGAGAATCCAGAAGACTTACTGCTTGAAGGTTAAGTAGTCCTGATTGAATAAGAATAGATGAATGTTTTGCTGATTCATATATCCATTAATGGGTTGTGGATCAGCTTTTTTTTCACATTTTTTTACTAAGAGAATAAAATATGGATAACTAAAATAAAGTTTCCTAAAGGAAACTCTGGGACATGAATAATGAGGGAAGGTGTAACGATGAAGAACTTCAATTCAAAAAAAGTGATTCAGTATTCGTATCTTTTTCATAAATTGGGATTGTTGGATAATGAACAATTCAAACAAATTGAGGAATACCATGGATCCAAGTATAAGAAGCACAGTTAATGTCTGTTTCAAAAATGAAAAAAGACAGACTCAAGTGAAGATGAGTCTGTCGTAATAATCGCATCTCAGGGGGTGAGATAAGCTAGTATTCTTTTTTTATTCTCATTGTCAAGATTTCCTAAAAGGTTTCAATCCTCGGTTACGAATTTCTTTCTTAAGAAGTAAAATCCAGTCTTGATCATTCCCTTGCTTCTCAGCATCACGATAAGCTGCAACCAACTGTTCATTACTTAAGATTTTCATGACCAACCTCCCAGGAATGTGTAAAATATAGAATTTTCTATATTTTCTATTTATTCTACATAGAAAATACTCATTTGAAAAGGGTTTTTTCATAATTTACGTCTAAAGTAGTATTTTTAGTTATTATGTAGAAAAAGGTTTAGAAAAGATGTTTTTTGTCTATATAAAGTGGTTGGACATTTCAGTTCTTGTTGAAACTTGTCATCTAACTATCTCCATTGGCTATTTACCTTTAAGTATTAAAAGTCAGAAGGAAATCACGATTAATTAGTTTGAAAATTTTAATTTTTGTGATAATATTACACGCATAAGGAACTGAAATTTTAACCTCTTTGACTACATATACTGAAATGTTCCGGGCTTAACATGAATACAGATAAAGGGGGATATTCATTTGTCGGAGATTTTACATGCAACTGTAGGTGAATTACTCGAAGAAAAAGCTCGTTTACAGCCTGAGGTTGAAGCGGTTGTCTACGCAGACAGAGGATTAAGATGGTCCTATCATGAATTTAACCAACAGTGCAGGCAAGCTGCAAAAGGGTTTATGAATCTTGGTATCAATAAAGGAGATCATATCGCGATATGGGCTTCTAACACTCCTGAGTGGTTAGTAAGTCAGTTTTCGACGGGGAAAATGGGAGCTGTACTAGTAACCGTAAATACTAATTATCGTACTGCTGAATTAGAATATTTATTAAAGCAATCTGACAGTAAAACGATTATTTTGATGGAAGAGTTCAGAGGTGCTTCCTATATAGATATGGTGTATGAGATTTGTCCTGAGTTGAAAACGTCTAAGCCCGGAGAATTAGAGAGCTCAAAACTTCCTTATTTGAAAAATGTTATTGTCTTAGGGGAGAATGCATATCCAGGTACATATAGCTGGCAGGATATTATGGATAGAGGGAATGATGTTGAGGAAGGTGAGTTGGATGAAAGACTTTCAAGCCTTTCCCCCGATGATGCCATCAATATGCAATACACGTCAGGAACGACAGGATTTCCTAAAGGAGTCATGCTTACCCATTCTAATATCGTAAACAATGGTTATAATATTGCCGGGTGCATGAGATTGACGAACAAAGACCGTTTATGTATTCCTGTTCCATTCTTCCATTGCTTCGGATGTGTATTGGGTACACTTGCATGTGTATCTGTTGGGGCTACTATGGTTCCACTTCAGGAATTCGATCCGAAGCAGGTTCTCCAAACGGTGCAGGATGAAAAATGTACAGGCCTTCATGGGGTGCCAACCATGTTTATTTCCGAGTTAAACCTCCCAGACTTTGGTCAATACGATCTTTCCCATTTGCGTACTGGAATTATGGCCGGTAGTAACTGTCCGATTGAAGTAATGAAGGGCGTCATGGACAAAATGGGGGCAGATGAGATAACCATCGCCTATGGTCAGACCGAATCTTCCCCTGTCATTACGCAGACGCGCACCCATGACCCGATTGAATTAAAGGTGGAAACGGTTGGAAAAGCCTTGCCAAATGTAGAGGTGAAGATTGTTGAGCCTGAATCGAGCCGGGAAGTTCCCCATGGTGTTCAGGGGGAGTTATGTACGCGTGGGTATCATGTCATGAAAGGGTACTATAAGAATGAAGAGGCTACAAGGCTTGCAATAGATCATGAAGGTTGGCTGCATACTGGTGACTTAGCGGTCATGGATGAACACGGCTATTGTAGGATTACAGGAAGATTAAAAGACATGATCATTCGAGGCGGTGAGAATATTTATCCGAGAGAAATTGAAGAATTTCTTTATTCCCATCCAAAGGTATTGGATGTTCAAGTCATTGGAATTCCTGATGAAGTCTATGGTGAAGAAGTTATGGCCTGGATTATTTTGAAGGAAGGACAAACCGCAACACCAGAAGAGATCAGAGAATATTGTAGAGGGAAGATATCCCGTCATAAAATTCCAAGGTACATCGAGTTCACTGATTCCTACCCAATGACAGCTTCAGGGAAAATTCAAAAGTTTCGCTTAAGAGAGCAGGCGAAAGAAGCAGCCCTGCCTAAAAGTAATTAACAAATTGAAAACGCTTCCTCGAAAAGGACATTCCCAATTCTTCGGGAATGTCCTTTTCATGCGGAAATAAAAAGTATAATAGAGTATCAGATAACTGAAATTTCAGAGACTCTTTGCTAAAATAAAAGAAGAGACTCATAAATATATTAACAATAATATGATTATGTAAACAATTGGAGGGTCATCTGTGTACGTTTTTGTTTATGGGACGTTAAGAAAACACGAAATCAATCATTTTCTATTAAAGGAAGCCATATTGATTAGGGAACAAGCTTGGGTGGAAGGTGTTCTTTACGATACTAAAAGAGGATATCCCGCACTGAAAGAAGGCAACGGGAACACTTATGGCGAATTATATAAAATCGACTCCAGTATATTATCACCGTTGGATGAATTGGAGGATTTCATCGAAGAACGAGAAGACAACCTTTATATACGTAAGCTTAAACTTGTACAATCGGATAATGGACCGCAGGAAGCTTTTGTTTATTATTCTGAAAATGAAGAATTGTTCCAAGAAGAAATTCCTTCAGGAGATTGGAAAGTACATCAGTTTCTAAATGAAAAGCCTGATAGGATCCTTTATTTTGCCTATGGTTCGTGCATGGATGATGAGCGATTTAAATTAGCGCAGGTAGATCACCATTTTAAAGACTGTCTGGGTGCAGGGGTTCTAGAAGGATATTCTATGAAGTATCTCTTTAGAGTACATGATGGTGGCCGGGGAGACATCATTGAGGATGGAGGAACGATGGAAGGGGTAGTATATGAGCTCCCTCAACAAGCAGTGGAATACTTGTTCACTAGAGAAGGGGTGGCACCTGGATGGTATAGAGCAGCTTTCATCGACATACAAATTGGTGGGAGGCTTTACAAGGATGTATTAACCTTTATTGTCAAAGATAAGTGTCAGGAAGCCTGTCCCCCAGATCATTATGCAAAAGAGATTCTACGTGGCAGCAGACCACATGTAAGCAAGTCTTATCATGAAAAGTTACAGCAGCAATTAGTTGGAATAGGGATGACAGAAGAGCAGGTGCAGAATCTTCTTAACGAAGAAGAATAGATGCACGAAAGAGTTTCGGGAGGTGAAGTCATGAAGATAAGTGATGATCTATTATTTACAGCAATAGAATCCCATCACTGGGACTATCCAGATCGATTGATACCGAGTGAAGTGGATAGTTTACACAGTGATGGAATCGTTGCAATTAAAAATAAACAGTTGAAAAATGTATTTGCTAATAAGGTACCTAAATTCATTGTGAATAATATGAATGAACTTCAGGTGAAATGGAAGGTGATTGAAGAGTTTTATGGTAAGGAATCCTTTAGTATGTGGATCAGGGAACCACTTATCGATCAGGAAGAGGAATTCCTCCTATCACACGATGGTCTTCTGGAAGAGCGTTATGAGGGGTTGATATTTAATCTAAAACAGGGTCATTTCATCCCTTCACCTGCTCATAAAGTCATTACTGTTGAAAGTGACCTTCACATTCATGATCTTGTCGAAATCAGTTCCTCCATATGGGGTTATCGGGAAGAAGACAAGCCGGTCATCTTTAAACAAAGAAAAGAGTTTATGAGCAAATGGGGACCGGATGGTGGGTTCTCATTAGCTTACAATAAGGAGGGGCATCCTGTTGGATACGGAAATTATCGGTTCAGCCGTGATCATGAAGTCCTTTACCTCAATGGAGGAGGGGTGCTCCAAGAAGCAAGGCATGGAGGCGTATATTCTTCATTAGTCGCCCATCGATTGGAAATGGCAAAACGAGCGCAATGTCGGTTTGTAACCTGTCAGGCGAGAGTCGGACACTCTGCCCCTATTCTCAAGAGGTTGGGCTTCCAAGCGTTTTCAACCTATCAATATTGGGTAGTGAATAGAAAAGCGCAGGCAGATTTGATAAGTGAGAAAAAATAATCGCTTTGTGTGAAATGGGGTGGTACGATGGATGTTTTACTTCAATTGGTCGATCAATTTGGATATATCGCCATGTTTCTTTTTAGCTGGATTGTTTTTTTAGGATTACCGGTACCAAACGAACTCGCTGCTGCACTATCGGGATATTTATCTGAATGGAGAAATTTCAACCCTTATACCTCCTTTTTCTTTATGTATAGTGGATTGATCTCTTATGGAATCTTCGCCTTTTTAAACGGCCGATATTTCGGAACAAAATTAATTTCTCGATTTATGAAGGGAGATAAATCAAGGAAACTCATTGACAATGGTGAAAAATGGATAAATAAGTATGGTCCCTTTGCCATTTCGTTTAGCTATTTCATACCAGGCATCCGATTATTCATGCCTTATATTGCCGGAACGTCCAAAGGGATTTCTTTCATGAAGTTTCTCTTATATGCTCTTCCGTCTGCTTTCGTTTGGGGATTTGTGTATTTTCAGATTGGGAGGTATTTTCCAAAAAGTTTTCAGGGATTACTGGAAGAAGTGAGCGTGAAGGCAGGAATCGTTTTTTCCATGTTATTCATCGGGGTGATCGTGTACAGTATTGTCTTTACCTTGAAAAAAACCCCTGATACCTCGAAATGGAAAAAGGTACGTTATCGAAAATAAGAAAAGACTGATCAAAGATGACTTCTCCTTTAATCAGTCTATTTATCTTGTTCATCCTTAATAATAGTAAAATACTTCCCAAATACACCCAATGCCTTAATTGTGGTTCTTGAGCCATTTTCATCCTCGTATATTTTCCCGATTGTGTTAAATAGCAAGTAACCGTTTTTAATATTTGAGCCTGTTTCTATCAAAGTTGAATAAGTATTCCCCTCAAGTTTCTTTGTACAAGTTATAGATTCATGACATTCAATATTGTATTCATCTAGAAGCCATAAATAAAATTGTTCTTCATTAGGCCGGTTGGTGCTCATGTAAAAAACCATCAAAACAAAAGCAAAAATACCCATTCTTTTTAATCCGCTTTTCACCATCTTAATCGAACCTCTCCTGCAAATCCCTCCTATAATATACCATATTTTCTTGTTGAAAGTAATAGTCTCACATAAAAACTGATAAATGAGATAGTAGTTGAACTTATAGCTCTGTAAGAATATACTATTAGCATAGTACATTTCAAAAAGGAGGTTATTGTATTGATTCACAAAACCTGGACGGAAAATAATACCGGAAAAAAGGTAAAATGTGTACATACGGATGCGAAGAAATATACAGTTGAAAATGTTTTAACCATTGGTAAAGAATACGATGTGAAAAACGAATCTGAAGAGTATTATTTCGTCATCGATGAAAGTGGGAAAATGGGAGGCTTCTACAAAGAGTACTTTGAAGAGGTGTAAGCCACTTCTTTCTGGCTGGTTTCTTTTTAATGTGGAGAAACCGGCTTTTTTGATGGCTATTAAAATATGGTGCAAATGGGGATAAGAGAATGAAACACTCATTTAGTAAGCGAATCATTTCTATGGAGGACCAACCATCTCTCATTAACCTATTCAAGAGTTATGAAAGGGAAGTATATGGAGAGGTTCAAACGAGTGAAGCTGATATTCAAGAAATGATAGAATCTATTCCTGAAGCTGACCGAAGAGGGCTTTGGGATGGAGGAGATTTAGTAGCTATCTCTATTCTTACTGAAAAAGATCACCGTTTACCTTCGTTAATCCTTGCCCTTCCTAACGATCATATGGAGCTTTATATAGGTGAGTTGGCAGAAGAGCTTTTTACATCAGCCAGGAGAAAGAAAGAAACGAATTCAGACTCAAAAACCATTATCCTATCTGCGAATCTTGAGAAAGAGAAAAAGGCCTTTGAGAAATCTGGCTTTACACCAACTCGTTACTGGTTTCAGATGAAAAAAGACCTTGAAGATCTATCTGCTGCAACAGTTTCTCCACCTTATTGTATTTCTGGTTTCAATCCCGATACCGAAGCTGAGAGTCTTTATAAAATGTTTGAAGAGGTCTTCTCAGACCATTTTGATTATCACCCCTCCAGCCTGGATGAATTTAAGAAGCGTTTTCTTCGTCCTTCATTTGATCCCACTCTCTGGTTTGTACTAAGAGAAGAAAACAACCTTGTAGGTTTTGCCTTTTGCACGGTTAACGCTGAAACAAAATTAGGTGAAATCACCCATTTAGGGATTCGCAAAAAGTGGCGTCGCAAAGGGCTCGCCCACTATTTGCTCTATTATGTTTTTTCAAAATTGAAAGAGAAGGGAATGACAACTGCAGCTCTTTCAGTCGACAGTGATAGCTATACAGATGCAACCATCGTTTATCAAAAAGCTGGAATGTACGTATATCGGGGGTTTACTCGATATGATCTAGAAGTTTAGAAGCTGAAAAACACCCGGTTAAGGGTGTTTTTTTTATTTTGGAATATTAATTGGTTACTTAACCAGAACTAAGATAAAAGCTTTGAAAACAAAATTAGGCAGAGCCTTTGCAGTGTAAGCGTTATTACATGTAGAATGTCTAGTATGTGAAATGGAAAGGAAGTCATAAAATGAATGTTGAACGTTTATTACCAGAATCGGTTACACATATAATAAATGAGAGGAAACAATTATTCTCTTCTACTGAGCATTCTCCTTTGATCGGAGAAGGTGGATATACAGCTAGTGAAGACTATATTATTGAAGATAGTATCATCTCTCTGTCATTAGGGAAAAATCTTCTCCTTAAGGGACCCACTGGTTCAGGGAAAACGAAGCTATCTGATACCTTGTCTTCCATCTTCTCTCAACCGATGCACAGTATAAACTGCTCGGTTGATTTAGATGCAGAAGCGTTATTAGGTTATAAAACAATCAGCGAACAAGATGGAAGAAGCGCCATTGAATTCATCGAGGGACCTGTTATTCAAGCGATGAAAAATGGTCATCTCCTCTATATTGATGAAATTAATATGGCCAAGCCTGAAACGCTGCCGATCTTAAATGGTGTGTTGGATTACCGCAGAAGTATAACAAATCCATTTACAGGAGAGGTCGTTAAAGCCGCCCCTTCATTCGGTGTAATAGCAGCCATTAATGAAGGATATGTAGGTACAGTCCCGTTGAATGAAGCGTTAAAAAATCGCTTTGTCGTAGTCGATGTGCCATATATAGAAGGGGAAACATTAAAGACTGTGATTGAAAGTCAAAGCAAGCTGTCCGATTCTAAGCTTATTACTCAATTTGTAGACTTGTCTTCGGATTTATTGGTTCAAGTGAAAAACGGCCAAATTTCAGAGGAAGCGGCTTCCATACGTGCCCTATTGGATGCCTGTGATTTAGCCGTGTACTTGCCTGCAAAAAGGGCTATACAACGCGGAATCGTTGATAAACTGGAAGATGAACGAGAAAAAGCGGCTATTCAAAATATAGCTGAAACCTTATTTGAATGAGGGACTTGTAATGCATCGATTTATTCAATTTAATGATGAAACCATAGACTCTTTTTTAGTAATGGAAATGGCTGATTTGACGAAAACACTTTCCAAAAATGCCGATATGAACTTGAAATACGGACCGTTTTCTTATCTGGATTATAAAGAAGGAACGGTTTATGTCAGTCATTTTTGGGATCACCGAAAAAAAGAAGAAGAAGTACATGGATTGAAAAGTGATATTTATTTAAGGACAATCGGTAATCTGCATGAAACCACGAACGATGATGTTATCGATTATATTGAGAAGGTGAAAGCAACTTCTGTTCCCCGGTTTGCCAAGCAGTTATTTGTCATTGGTGAAGAAGCTCGCTTAGAGGAAATCTGTAAATCAAAGCGTCCAGGAACTAAGAAGTCTTTTGAGACGAGAAGAAAATTATATCGCCAGCACTTCGAAGCACAGCTTAAAGTAAACATTACGAAAAGTGTTTTTACAGATGCATTATTTAATTCAATATTCCTTCTTCTCCATGCACAATCTCCATTAGAGGAACCTGTTAGGATAAATGAGGATATTGATTTAGCAATGCCCTTTTTGCACCGGCAAATCACCCGCTTCTTTGAAACCCGTAACACCAAAGATGTGGTAAGAATTTGCTTGGAAATGGTAGAAGTAATAGATGAGATTGTTAAAAAAGATATGTTAAATGAATACTTCCATTTGCCTGAAGATGTGTATAACTCGGAGGAATTGATTACTGAAACATTTGACGATTTAAAAAGAAAAGATCCCCTTGCTAATCAGGATGTGTTGGAAGAAGAGAGCACAGGGGAGGAAGAAGTGATAGATGAAGAATTCCGAACTTGGCACCGGGAAACGAGTGACAAAGGGGAGTCATTCCTTCAGTTTGACTTAGATCAAGGGTCTCAATCCGATCTTATGGGCGAAGGTGTCCGTGAAGGAGATGATGGAGACCAGGCAATGGCTATGGTACAGGGCTCAGCTAAAGAAACGGAGCAGGAGCAGTACCAAAATGTGAAAGCGCAGGAGCAAGAAAGAGATGAACTTGGTGGTGGGAAAGCTGAGTATGGAAAGGACAATCGCTTTGCTGTACCTCACTTTATTTCACCAACCATTCCTACTCCTGAAGACAAGCACTTGTATAACCTTAACAAAGGGATAATTGCTCCTTATCAAAAGAAGCTTCAGAAAATGATCGAGAAAACATTGGAGCATAAGCGGATCCAGCCAAGGAGTGATTTGCACTTCGGCAGGCTGAACAAAAAGTTATTGCGCTTTATCACAGACGATAACCCAAGACTTTTCTATAAAAAGCAAAACCCTTCATCTGAAATAGATGCTGTTTTCTCATTATTGGTAGATTGTTCAGGTTCGATGTATGACAAAATGGATCAAACGAAGCAGGGGATTACGTTATTTCATGAATCATTAAAATCGGTTCGTGTACCACATGAGGTAGTCGGCTTCTGGGAAGATACGAACAGGGCGACAAAGACCAGTCAACCAAATTATATGAATCCTGTACTGGATTTCTATTCATCCTTAAAACCTAACAGTGGTTCAGAGATCATGCAGCTACAGCCTGAAGAAGATAATAGGGATGGCTTTGCCATCCGTTTAATGACAGAACGGATTCTGAAACGGAACGAAAAACAGAAATTCCTTCTTGTCTTTTCAGATGGTGAGCCGGCAGCGATGGATTATGAGCAGAACGGGATCGTTGATACTCATGAAGCTGTTTTAGATGCAAGAAAGCAAGGGATTGAAGTCATCAACGTCTTTTTAGCGAACGGTGAGATAGATGAGGGGCAAAGAAAAACCATTCAGAACATATATGGGAATTACAGCATTCTTGTTTCAGATGTAGAAGAACTCCCTGAAGTGTTATTTCCTTTATTGCGAAAGCTTCTGTACAAAAGTATTTAGATGAAAAGAAGACGATTGTATGGTAAAACATGTAGTCGTCTTTTTTTGGTGCGGAGGAATTCAAATCAGTCCTGAGGCTGAAACAAAATCAATCATCCATCTCACTCGAATTCCCTTTACCTGCAATATACTGAAAGTAATAAAATTAAAGGGGTGGATAAGATGAACAATATTTCTGATATGAATGCCGCGATCCATGATTACCACAGGATAAATCACATTTTGAATCTAAAAGGATGGAAGCAAGGAAAAAACACCACAAAACAATATACCCCTCCATGGTTTAGAAAGAATCTGTAAATGAAAAAATGCGTTAAGTTCAAAAAAAAGAGGAAAAAAATGTATAATAGAAGAATGACCATGCTTACTTTAGCGTAGATGGTCATTCTTTTTTATTGGGTAAAAAAGCATACAATTGTGAGTCATATTCATGCCGAAGGGAAGATTACAAATAAAGAGATGAGGAAAAAATGATAAAGAAAGGGAGGTCACGGTGATTATGCATGAGTTAGATATGCACCATATTTTTGAACTGGGACTTATTTTAGTGATGATCGCAGCAGGCATCACGGCGATTGCCAAGAAATTCAAACAGCCATATCCAATTGCCCTTGTCATTGTAGGTGCCCTTATCGGGTTATTCAATATACCGGTACTGGAGCCCCTCAAGGATTTTATCACTGAAGGAGAAGTATTTAATTTTGTCATTATCACATTATTTCTACCAGCGCTCTTGGGTGAAGCAGCTTTGAAGCTGCCTTTCACCCATCTGCGTGCGAACAAGGAGCCGATTATTGCCTTGGCTTTTGGAGGAACATTCATTTCGTTCTTAATTATCGGCTTTTCAGCGTATTACTTCTTTGACTTTCCCATTCCGGCAGCATTTGTTTTTGGGGCATTGATGAGTGCGACAGACCCTGTCAGTGTACTATCCATATTCAAGAGTGTAGGAGTTAAGAAGAGGTTGGCGGTTGTCATTGAAGGCGAAAGTTTATTTAATGACGGTTTAGCCGTTGTATTGTTCAATATATCGGCTTATTATTTACTATCCTATATTGATGCTGGCTGGGCCGGACTTGGGAGTGGTGTCTGGGAGTTCATCCGGGTAGTATCCCTGGGTGTCATTATTGGAAGTTCCCTCGGTTATGCATTTTCCGTTTTAACGAAGTACTTCGATGACTATCCGTTGGAAATTATATTTAGTGTGATTTTGTTTTATGGTTCATTTCTCCTTGCAGAGAGCGTCCATGCTTCAGGTGTTATCGCTGTCGTAATTGCAGCTCTTATTTTCGGTAATTATGGCGGGAAAATCGGTATGAGCCCTACAACCAAATTGAACATTAATAGTTTTTGGGATGTAGCCGCGTTATTGGCCAATTCCCTCGTGTTCTTAATGGTCGGCCTTGAAATAACAAGGATTGACCTAGTTGAGAAATGGCCGTATATTTTTGCAGCCATTGTATTAGTACTCGTGGCACGAAGTATTGCAGTCTATACAAGTTTATCTCTCATCGGGAACTTCCCTCACAAATGGAAGCATATTTTGAATTGGGGTGGCTTGAAAGGATCGTTATCAATCGCCTTGGTCCTCAGCCTTCCGAGAGATTTTCCAGGAAGAGAAGACGTCTTAATTCTTGGATTTAGTGTGGTATTATTCAGCCTTGTCATCCAAGGATTAACAATCAAACCATTGATCAATGTATTAGGGATTAAACCGAAAGAAGAGGGACATGTGGAATTTGAAAAATTGCTCAGCCAGCTCCACAGATATGAAACAGCCATTGGAGAAATCCATCGCGTTAAACAAAAGCTTTATATTACAGACCCTGTATCAAATGAGCTTATCGATATGTATACCAAAAGAATTGACATGTTAAAAGCTCAATTGGATGATTTATTCAAAAGAAATCCAGTAATAAAAGCAGATCAGCTAACGACACTGAGAAAACACGCGCTATACGCCGAATATGAGGCGGTTGCGAAACTGGAAAAAGAAGAAATCATCACAAGCTCCATCGCGGAAAAGGAGTATGATGCAATAACGGATAGCATTGTTCACAATGAGGAGAAATAGCAGAAGGTGTTGGTTTGGGCTCATAATATATAAATAAAAAAGTAAAAGAGGGGCCAAATCGGCTCCTCTTTCACTTTCTGATTTCAATAAGTTTTTGTTTTAAGTCGTGTTCCATCGAGACCATTTCCTGCTCTGCCTGCTGACGTTTCTGGCGTCCTTCTGCTTGTATGGCCAAGGTTTCTTCAATGGTGGAAATAAGGTTTTCTTGTGTTTTCTTTAACGTTTCAATATCAATGATTCCTCGTTCATTTTCTTTTGCTGTTTCAATGCTATTCGTTTTAAGCATCTCTGAGTTTTTTAGAAGGAGTTCATTGGTCGTACGTGAAACCTGTTTCTGAGCGGCTACAGCCTTTTGCTGATTCAAAAGAGTCAGGGCTATGGCAATTTGATTCTTCCAAAGAGGAATGGCTGTGAGTACTGATGCCTGTATTTTTTCTGCCAGTGCCTGGTTCGTATTTTGAATTAAGCGTATTTGAGGGGCAGACTGAATGGTCATTTGTCTACTCAGCTTTAAATCATGAATACGCTTATCCAATCGATCTAGAAACTGCATCGTATCATTGACTTCCTGATAAATCAACTCGTCATCCGTTTCTTCCGCTTTCTTGCGTAATGAAGGAAGCAGTGTATGTTGAATCTCTTCACGTTTAATTTCAGCTGCTGCAATGTACATATTCAGTGCTTGGAAATAGTCTTTATTTTTTTCATACAAAGTTTCCAACAACCGGTTATCATCGAGTAAGGTTTTTTTGGAGTGCTCAAGTCTGACTGAAATCCGATCAATTTGGGATCCAATCTTTTGATACTTAGAAAGAACCTCCTGCAGAGAAGAAGAAACCTTTCGAAATAGTTTCTTAAACACACCTTTTTGTTTAGTATTCAGCTCATCAGGATTCATTTGCTCGAGCTTCTTCATTAAATCACTTAAGACATCCCCGATCGGCCCAATATCCCGTTTCTGGACATGATCAAGCATTGAGTGAGAAAAATTCGATAATTGTGATTGAGCGGCTGTTCCGTATTTTAGAATGGCTTCATAGTCTTTATAGTCGATCTGAGCGGCCAGTTGCTTTGCTTTTTCCTGTTGTTCTTTAGGTAATCGGTCAAGTAGCAAAGGAGATTGCTCTTTGACGGCCTGAACTTCCTCCCCAAACGGGTTGGAAAGCAGCAAATCCAGTTCAGATTGTTCATTTCGATGCTCCATCATAAAACCTCCGAAATTTATTTTAATTCTTTTTTATTAGATAGATGTTGATTGGCAAAGTTTAGTTCAAACTTTAATGTATCCATATCATTAGCCAATACATTTTGCAGGTCTTTTTCCAATGACCCTGTCAAATCATCCAGAGTCGTACGTGTTTGTTGTAGTGATAAGAATGTTTCTTTGTTTTTGCCGGGTTGAGCAGCAAGAAACGTATATTTTTCGGTGATTTCAACAACGGAATCCAGGTGATAGAAGAAAAATGATTCAGCTGAAAAGAATCTTTTTGGCTCTTTCTTTACGAGTTGATAAATTCTTCTGCTCAATCGGTTCAGTTCCAGAATTTGTTTGAAGGCTCCCAGAGATCTGACCTTCAATTGTTGTTTTTGAAGGCGGTTAACTTTTTCTTTCGCCTCTTTTAAATTCTTGTTAATATATCGAAATTCCTGTGAGGAAAGGCCATTTTTATTTAGCCACCATCTCTTTTGCAGCCCCTTTACAACAAAGAAAAAGAGAATCCCTGTACCGAGGCTTGATAAGAATGTTAGAGGGAATCCTAAGTCAAATAGGAGTAAGTAGGCGATAAAACTACTGGTCCCTATACTGAATGAGATGACGGTTCGTACTAAAAATTGAAGAAATGTATTCATTTCATCTACCCCTTAATAAAGATGCTTAGTTTAAATACGATTAAATGTGCAAAAAGGTTTCATATCATACTCTTATTTTATTGTAATTGAAGGTGAAATGGAAATTTTGTCCCCTTTTTATCTATACAGGCCGAAATGGATGACAGGAATTTACATCATTCTTTCAATTTCTTAACATTTCTCACATTCATGATTAAAAGAAATATATTTTTGGTAGAATGGGTTAGTACATTGACAAGACAGGTGTGTGGATATATGAAAAAATGGTTCATTGTGCTGATCTTCTTCTGCTTTTCTACATCTATCGTATCAGCTCAAGAAAATAATGTAAAAAAACCTAAAGATTTATTTAGCGATTCGGCTATTATTATAGATTCTAAAACAAAGAGTGTTTTGTATTCTGAAAACTCCAATAAACGAATGAATCCTGCAAGTATCACCAAAATAGCAACAGCTATTTATGCCATTGAGCATGCGAATCTCAATGATCAAGTCGAAATCAGTGAGAAGGCAAGTAATACGGAAGGATCCACAGTGTATTTGGAAGCCGGAGAGAAAGTGTCCTTGAAGCAGCTGCTTCAAGGACTGATGGTTAACTCCGGAAATGATGCAGCGGTGGCCATCGCTGAGCATACGGAAGGGTCCGTACAGCAGTTTGCGAATAAATTAAACGTCTATTTAAAGGAGGAGGCAGGTGTAGAGAATACACACTTTGAGAATCCTCATGGACTGTACGGGGAGAATCACTATACCACGGCATATGACATGGCCTTGATTACAAGCTACGCCTTAAAGAACAAACAATTTCAAGAGTTATTTAGTTTAAAGTCCATCGATTGGTCGACTGAGGGGTGGAATACAACTCTTTATAATCATCACAAAATGGTGAAAGGAGAGCTTCTCTATCCTGAAGTGACCGGAGGGAAGAACGGGTTTATCAATGAATCCCAGCATACCCTTGTTACTTCAGCTGAAAATGAAGACCTTTCTATAGTAGTTGTTACGATGAAGGCTCAGTCAAAAAGAGCCATTTATTCAGATACCACAAAGCTACTTGATTATGGACTAAGTAACTTCATTCGAAGCTATATTCCAAAGGAAACAGCCTTTCAATATGAGGATACATCCTTTCTGCTTAAAGAGAATTTCCAATATACTCAGCCTGCGAATGGAAAATTTACTGAGGCCCTGGATCGTAATGGCGTTTTAACCCTTTATAACGAAGATAAAGAAAAAATAGTTTCAACCAAGCTGAATCCTGTGATGAACTCTTCTGTAAAACACAAAAACGCAGTTGCTTCAACAGAAAGTACAGGAGTGTTTTACGGAGATGAATTACGTCAACAAACTCTGTTTTATCCGTTATTTATTTACATGATCCTGCTGTTCATTGTGGGAATATCCATTTTCAGAAAAGGATCTGTCAAAAAATAATCCTATCCATCATTTATAATTGTAAAAAAGGGAGCTTGAGGGCTCCCTTTTTTCATTGACTTTCTTGTTTTTCTAAAGATGGTTGATGATGATAAAGAGTCTTACCAATCAGCGTTTGTAATAGGAGGAATGCCCCTCCGATAGTCCAATACAGTGGTAAGGCAGCTGGCGCATTAACTGAAAAAATAAAGATCATAATGGGTGAAAGGTAACTCATTATTTTCATTTGGGCAAGCTGTTCTGCAGGAACATTCATCAAGGATACCCGAGCTTGGGCTAAATACACAACACCAGCGATGATGGCCATTATATAGTCCGGCTGTCCCAAATTAAACCATAGAAAGGAGTGGCTTGCAATTTCAGATGATGACCGAATCGCATAGTATAACCCAATCAATATGGGGGTTTGAATGAATAAGGGTAAACATCCCATATTAAGAGGATTCACTCCATGTTTTTGGTAAAGCAACATCATTTCTTGCTGAAGCTTCTTCTGTTCATCTTTATTTTTCGCTTCTTTTATGTTCTTTTGGATTTGCGTCATCTCCGGTTTGATTAATGCCATTTTTCCTTTCATATCCTGTTGATTCTTATACGTTTTAAGCATAAAAGGAAGAAGAACGAGACGAATAAGAAGGGTAATGACAATGATCGCAAGACCAAAGTTTCCACCCAGGAAGGTACCTATTTCATGAATGAGAAACGAAAATGGGTTAACAAGATAGTCGTGAAAGAACGCTCCTTCAGTTGTTGCACTTTGACACCCTGTTAGAGTGAATAGTGACAAGAGCATGATGAATGAAATTTTTCTCAATGATAATTCCTCCTCTGTATAAATGCTTGCTGGTTATAAGCAAACAGAAGAGGATTCTTCGTCATTATCGGTATGGTAGAATTGAAATTTCATGCATGTAATGAACCGGATCCCGATAGGAATAATTTCATTAGCTGCAACGCACTTTGCGATAAAATTTTGTCCTTCAACTTTCTTATCATAGGGTCGTACGTAAAGATGAAATGTGCCAGGTAAGTGCTCCCAAATCAAAGCGAAGATAAATAGTAATACTATACTAAAATGTAATGGACTTAAGTAAAAATCTAATAAGTCTTGTATAATGATAAATGTCAATGGAGAAGACTCCTTTAATTTACTGATCAATATAATTGTTAAAGCATTAACTCTGTTCCAGTTAAAGTATACTCCCAAATGGAAAAAGAAACTATGGTAATTGTATATACGAAATTGTGAACAATAGGTTTCACCAAAAAATAATCATAAAAAATAGGGATGTTATACAGAATGAAATATTTACTAGTGGGGATCGGTGGAGCGTTGGGAAGTTTTTGCAGGTGGGGAATCAGTTATCTTTGGACCATTCAAAATGGGCTACCGTTCGCGACACTAACGGCGAATCTCCTGGGAAGCTTTCTATTAGCCTTTTTCTATTGTCGATGGTCTTCTAAATATGAAAAATCGTATTTACTTATTGCAACAGGGTTCCTGGGCTCTTTTACAACTTTTTCGACACTTAGTATCGAGTTGGTCACCTTTTTCTTGCAAGAGCAATGGGGCATGATTTTCTTATATATGACCATTACTTCTTTTGGAGGGATGCTTTTTGCATGTTTGGGCTTTGTCTCTGGAAGGAAAGGGAGGGTGATCGGTCATGGGAGTTAGCATTTTGTTGATCGCATTAGGGGGGAGTGTTGGGGCAATCGGACGGTTTATAGTTGCGAACGTCGTTAAGCGATGCAGTAGTTCGCGATTTCCGAAAGCGACTCTGTTGGTTAATGGAGTTGGCTCTTTACTTTTGGGACTTCTGGTTGGAAGAGGTGCTGAAGAGAATGTTATGTTTTTTTTCGGGATCGGAGTGTGTGGAGCATTTACTACCTTTTCAACCTTAAACTGGGAGATATTGAGACTTCTCCAGGAAAATACAAAAATGGGTCTGTTTTATTTTTTCGCAAGTTATCTCATTGGGGTCGTATTGGGAGCGGCAGGGTATGCAATGGGCATGGCATTGTAATAGGATGCCATGCCCAAGATCCCCAAGTGGCTAACTTCCATGTTAGAGTACCCACAATTCATACATTAATCAACTACTATATACGCGATCATTGGACCGTTACGATCAATGGTCTCATGTGTTTCACAAATCAGTCTATACGTCCCCTCTTTTGAAAACGACACATTTACAACGGTTTCTTCCCCTTTTTTCACTGTACCTTTAATATCGGTTCCCTCGATATAGAACGGGTGTTCCATACCGTTAACACCATAAATGCGCAATTCCACAGGATGATCTTTTTCAACTACAATCGTACCCGGATCCCATCGATAAGCTTCTATTTCTTTTCCCCCAGGTGTTTCTGATTTGAATTCCCCTGTGACAAGCTGAATGACTTGTTTCTCACCCGTATTATCTGATAATGAAACGGTAGGATAGGAGTTTTTAGAGGATAATGTCCATATCGTTCCGACTGTAATGATCATAATTGTAACCAACACGGCGATGATGGAGCCTTTCTTCAAAACAATAAAATTCAAATGTTTTTCCTCCCTTTTATAACTTGCTTTGATCAACATAGGTCTTTTCTAATAATCGTATGCTTGTACATGGGGGGACTTGTCAATAATTTAGAGTAGCATGATTTAAATATTTTTCTTTCGTTCATATTTTATGTACAATTTGGTCATGGAAAAAAGGAGGGTGAAGCATTGAATAATATATGGAGAGTCATGACAACAAAAAGTGATGCAGAGCCTTGGTGGTTTTTTGAAGGCTGGGAAAAAGATATTGTTCAAGAGTGGACGTTTAATAACAGGGATGAAGCAATCGAAAGGTTTCTTGAGGAAATGAGGAGCCTTAGTAAAAGCCATCGTAAGTCAAAAAGTAAGAGGATGCACTCAATTGCGTTTTGGGACCCAGGTGAAATGTTTTTTTGTGAAGCGTGTGACGATGATCTGCAGGTCTATTACGGATTGATTATTTTCGAAAATGGCCAACCGATGGAAATCAAGAGTGAGTCCGTCATCAACGAAATTACAGATCGAGTTACAGAGGAATAATATAATAGGTCCATCTTTATTGGATGGACCCTAAGGTTTAATCAATCACTCCTGTTCGTATGATTTTATTTTCTACTTTCACATGAAAAGAAGCATCCTTGTACAGCTTATCCCACTTTTCCCTCGATAAATCTTCGTTCCCCCTTATACTTTTATACTCCATACCAAATCCAATCGGATCAGTGCCTTCCTCTTGAAGCATCAAGATAATTTCTTTAATGTTCTTTTCGATATAATCCCCAATCTCATCTTCAAGTAAGCTTAACGCTTTTGGGTCTGACAACTTCATTTCTTCAGACATTTCAAGTAAACGTGATTCGATATTCAATTTCACTTCAAAGGTTGGTGTTGCTTTTTTCTTTGTTTTTATCTTATGGGATGATTCGATACTATCAATCATAATATAAACCTTATCTTTTTCTTGTCCAAGATGAGGACTTGTCAAGTAAGGTTTGAACTTTTCTAATGGCAGTTCCACTTCGACGCTACCGGCATCGTAATCTTCCATAAGAGATCGAATAAAAAAAATCTTGTCTTTTTTTATCTCTTTAATGAATTTATCCCGTGTAAATAATGCGAAGCCATCTATTCCAACCTTCCCGTCTGATGCCTTTAGCAATGGCAGCATGGGGTCTTTGCCAACACTGCCGTAATCAGTGACGAATTCTTGAAGTGTCGGTGAAACAAGTGTCTCCGATTCAACATTTTGCCTGACCAAGTTATATAAGTACGTCCCCATATTCGAAGGTCTTTCCGTCATTTGATAATTCAGGATTTGTTCGGCAGTCGTATCAGCAATTGTTAAGTACACCATATTCCCAATGGAAGAATCCCTTTCCAACGTATCAACTAAGTGGGAAATCCCTTTTTCCGCAAGCTCCCTTCCGTAAACAGTAATCCTTAACTGACCGGAAACAAGCTTATGATCGGTTTCTAAATTCTGCGACAGACGGATTCCTTTACTGGTCTTAGATTTACTAATCAGTACCTTTTCAACGTCCTGCATTGCCGGGTTAAACTGATACAGGACCATTGTGCCGGTTATTTTCTCATCTTCAGCCTGATCATATCCAACGGCTGTAATCAATCCCAGTTTTTCTAAATATTTTGACTCCACACAGCTGCTTAAGAAACAAGTACAAAGACAAAGCAGAAGAAGCATGATGGTTTTAATCATACATCTACACCCTTTTCTTTCTTACTAATGTATTTCAATTTAACCAGTATGAATAAGAGGCAGGGATAGACAAGGGAAAGAATAAAACTGGAGGTCCCAACTTTGTCTGTAATGACATTCATCGTGAGACGATTCTGCACGCATAGGGATAATAGCCATAGCAGGATGGCGAAAAGGTAAATGGATTTTTTTTGAGAAACATTAAATACTCTTTTCATTCCTCTTGAAGCTGTCCAAAAATAGAGACAAATGTTTGGAAGGATGACCAGCATCCAGAAAGAGACGGCAATGAATTCAAATCGCTCCAAGTTTGGGATCCTCAATATCTTGAACATGGACAGGACTGGCCAGATGGTCTTTAAAAGGGCATCTTCTGAGAAAAACCCGATACTGACAACGGTCACAATCGTAAAGAGAAAAGTGGAATATCCTGCACCAATCAGGCCATATTTTAGTACTTTTTTCTTTTCCTTGATGTAAGGGTACACAAATAACACCAATTCAAAGCCAATAAGGGTAAAGCTTGATTTATATATACCCATCATTATTTCTTTGGGGGAAGATGTTAAAACAGGTAGAAGATGATTGAAGTCCAGATATTTAATAGGGGTGTAGATCATAAAGATTAACCAGAAGGCAAAGATGAGCCCTAAAAAGGCAATACCGACCACAACCCGGATCCCCCCCAACACACTATAAACCATTAAAAAAATCAATAACCCCATCAAGAGCCATGTAGGCATTTTAGGGAATATCCATGCCTGGACCATCTCGATATAGTTCATTAAAATCACGTATGTGACACTGAGATAATATCCAATATAAAGAACGTTAATTCCTTTGCTGATCCATTTACCATAAATATCCATATGGATACCGTACAAATCGGTACTGTCGTATGTTTCAAGCGTTTTTACCATGAGAAATAGAACGAACGAAACGAGAATTCCAGCTAATAGAACAGAAATCCATGCGTCCCTGTTTGCCTCCATGTAAATGACCCTGGGTAGTCCTGCAATTCCGACTCCGGTTTGGGCTGTGTGTACGATAAACATTATCAAGAAGGCATTAAACATTAACCGTTCCTTTGGATTCACATTAATATTCATACATTTCATCCTTTACTCATCAACGTCTTTCTTCTCTTTTGCTTTCTTCTCAGGGATTCTTCCCTGATCTATGGGGTGGTTGGAAATCGGACGTTGGACTAAATACTGATAAGGTAAGCGGAATAGACTGTATTTGAAGTCTGCAAACCTAAATGGGTAAATGGGTGATAGATAAGGTCTGCCCAATGTTGTCACTTTCAATAAGTGAATGAGAATAAAACAGAAGCAAAACATGATTCCCACACCCCCGTATAACCCCGCCATGATGATGATCGGGAAACGGATGATTCTCACGGCTGTACCGATTGCATAACTCGGAGCAGTGAACGAACCCAAAGCGGATATCGCGATGATAATAATCAAAATGTTACTCGTGAATCCTGCTTGCACTGACGCTTGACCGATGACGATACCACCTACGATCCCCATGGTTTGCCCAACCTTTGTTGGTAATCTAGCTCCCGCCTCTCTCAGGAGCTCAATGATGAATTCCAATAAAATTGCCTCGAACACGGGAGGAAATGGAACGTTAGATCTTGACTGTCCCAGAGAAACAAGGAGAGCAGAGGGAATGACCTCGTAATGAAACGTCAAGACCGCCACATATGCCGGTGTTAAAAGAATCGAGAAAAAAATGGCGACAAAGCGAATCAATCTTAAAAACGTACCCATATTCCATCTCATATAAATGTCTTCCGTGGATTCAAAGAAATTCATAAACGTGGATGGTCCGATGATCGCTGTAGGACTGCGATCGACAAGTAAACAGATCTTTCCATGAAGAAGTGAGATGCTACAGCGGTCCGGCAGCTCAGTCGTTATAAATTGCGGGAAGAATGTAAATGAATTATCTTCTATCATTTGAGCGAGCACTGTGGAATCCACTATACTATCGACTTCAATTTCCGTAATACGCTGTCTAAACGTATTTACGTTCTCTTCTTCCGCAATGTCCTTTATGTATACCATTTGAACTTTTTTCTTCGCTCTTGATCCAATCATGAAGGTTTCCACGCATAGTTTAGGATCGTTAATATTAGAACGAATTAAATTCAAATTCTTCGTAATGGATTCTGTAAAAGAAATTTTAGGACCAAACACAAGGGATTCTGTTTCAGCTTTTTCCAAGGCCCTTGTTCCTTTATCAGCTACATCCGCTAAAATTCCGTGAGTATCGCCTTGTTTAAAAATATAGGCCGTTCCATTTACTAAGTTGTCTATAACGTCGTTAATTTGATTCGTCTGTGTAAGTTTCGCAATATTAATCGTATCTTGGATGACATGATAATTAAGCTCTCCTGAAGTTTCCTCAAGTGGTCTGATAATACTATCCTGCATCGATGTTGTATTGATCAGGTCATCAAAGTAAACCACGGCGAGTTTCTGTTCGCCGATCGTAATGATTCTAAAAACTAAATCCTCACTATTGCTAACCAAGGTGAGTACTTCTTTGTGAAACGTTTCTATATCAAAGCTATGGGGGGACCCGTTATCAATATCCTTTTTTACTTCTCTCCGTCTAAACACAGAATTCAACACCCTAAACCTTAATTTATTGATTAGACTTCCCATGAATCCTTTTCTTAATCACATGATGGCGTAAAATCCATGTAATGAAATGAGGAAAATCCATACATAAATCGTGAATGATTTGGGCAAGGTAGGAGTGGAGGTGAAGCAGATGAGCAACAAGAAAAAAGATCCATCAAAAGCTGTCCTGGGTTCTTCTCAAGTGGAGGGACAAGGTACGACCAACCAGGAATTACCGGGTGGAGTAAAGGCTCCTTCTTCTAGAAGCAGAAAGAAAAAATGACGAAGGATCTTTATCCTTCCTTCATTACATATGAGGCGATTGTTCCGTTTACTAAGGAGTTCATATATTAAATTGGAGTCAAGTATGGTATAATGGAAACAATCGTAGAAATTGTTCCGATTAAACTGGCTACACCTAACTGACCACATACTATCTGCATCATAAATTACCACAATCATTATTTTCCTGTTAGAAGCATAGCAAGGAAATCCTACTTACCTTAAAGGAGGACGTTCAATGGCTTTTGGTCGTAGAAATCAAGTTGAAGAAGAAATTAAAACAGAGGAAACAAAGATTTGGGCTTGTTCCGCTGAAGATTGTAAAGGCTGGATGAGAGATAACTTCAAAAGTGAAGATACACCTAAGTGTCCGCTTTGTAAAGAAGATATGGTGACATCTACCAAGGTATTACAAGTTGTAGACAATCCACATCCTACAATGAAATCATCCTAATGGATCGTAAGGAACCAATCATTTGATTGGTTCTTTTTTCTTGACCGGGCTATACTGACCTCATCCCATGAAGTGTTTTTAAAAAAATTATTAAACTCTTTTTTTACATTTGAATAGTATGTAATGTATTTATGTATTAAAGGAGGGAGCACCATGTCTAACAAGAAAGAGAAGGAAGTCAAGAGTACTTCTACTGAGAGTAAAGAAAATGTATGGGAAAGCTTTTGGAAGCTGTCAAAGCCTGTTGAAGTAAATAAAGAAGAAAAAACAGTTAAGTGGTTTTAAGTTAATGGCAAGGTTGTGCATTACGTGTATGTATACGAATGTACAGCCTTTTGTTTGAAAAATCGGAGCTTTCTATTGGCACGTTCCTCGTTCTGGAATACAATAAAGGAATACGAATAATTTTCTTGGAGGGGAAAAATGTGATCGTAGAAGCACAACAAGTATTAAAACAATACTTTGGTTATGATGAATTTAGAGATGGACAAGCAAGTATTATCGAATACATACTTGATGGAAAAAACACTGTAGGAATTATGCCAACAGGAGGGGGGAAATCGCTCTGTTACCAAATTCCCGCTTTAATGCTTGGTGGAGTAACATTGGTTATCTCTCCACTCATATCTTTAATGAAAGACCAGGTGGATTCGTTAATTCATCAGGGGATTCCAGCAACCTATATTAATAGTACATTATCGAATAATGAAGTAGAGACAAGAATGGAAGAGATTTCTTTAGGTGAATACAAGCTCGTTTATATTGCTCCTGAAAGATTAGAATCATTTGGGTTTATCCGTTTCCTCAATTCATTACCCATACCCCTTGTAGCTGTTGACGAGGCGCATTGTTTATCCCAATGGGGTCATGATTTCAGACCAAGCTATTTGGGGATTTATAACGCTGTTAATCAACTACAATCAAATCCCACCATTCTTGCATTGACCGCTACTGCAACTCCACAAGTACAAGCTGATATCCTTCATCATTTACACATTCCGGATCAATATAAAGTATTAACTGGTTTTCAACGGACGAATTTGTTCTTCCAAGTTGTAAAAGGTGAAGATCGAAAGCGTTGGGTAGAAAGGTATGTACAAAAGAATCATCAGCATTCCGGCATCATTTATTGTGCCACCCGGAAGGAAGTTGAAAACCTTTATATGTATCTTGAGAAAAAGGGATTTTCCGTCGGGAAATATCATGGCGGATTGTCTGATACAGTTAGGCAGGAACAGCAGGAAGCCTTTCTGAATGATTCCATTACCATCATGATTGCAACCAATGCATTTGGTATGGGGATCAATAAATCAAATGTACGCTTTGTGATTCATTATCAAATTCCCAAGAATATGGAGGGATATTATCAAGAGGCTGGCAGGGCAGGCCGTGATGGAGTGGACAGCGAATGTGTCTTATTATTTTCACCTCAGGATATCCAGACTCAGCGGTATATCATTGACCAGAATATCGTAAATGAGGAATTACATGATAATGAGATGCAGAAATTACGTGAAATGGTTGACTTTGTCCATACAGAAGCATGCCTGCAGAACTACATTTTAGCGTATTTTGGTGAACATGTAGTGGAAGCATGCGGTCATTGCAGCAATTGCTTGGATGATAGGGAGTCTGAGGATGTAACGAGAGAGGCACAAATGGTATTATCCTGTATGATACGAATGAATGAAAGATTTGGAACCTCACTCATCAGCGGTGTACTAACGGGGTCAAAGAACAAAAAGATCCTGGAATGGGGATTCGACCGGCTTTCCACATATGGATTAATGAAGGAGCAATCTCAGAAGGATGTCGGTCTGTTCATCGATTATTTGATTTCAGAGGGCGTCATACAAGTCGAGGGTGGAAGCTTTCCTATCCTGAAAGTTTCATCTAAAGGCAAAGAGGTGTTAATGGGGGAAAGATGCGTAACTAGAAAGGTACAGCCTACTGTTTCGGCCATCAACCTTAAAGAAGATGGATTGTTCCAGACCTTGCGAACACTCCGGAAATCGATTGCGGATTCAGAAGGAGTACCACCTTTCGTTATTTTCTCCGATAAGTCGCTTCAAGACATGTGTGTGAAGATGCCGAAAACATCAGAAGAATTTCTGCAGGTTAGCGGAGTAGGTGAAAACAAGCTGAATCGGTATGGAGAAATTTTCATAAACGAAATTTCCGTTTTTTTACGTGAGAATCCCGAACATCAAGTTGAGGTCGTCAAGCCTTCGCGATCACGGAAGACAAGTCAGTCTGACAAAGCGTCCCATTTAATCAGTTATGAATTGTTCAAAGATAACATGGATATAAAGAAAATTGCGAAAGAGCGGGGAATGAGTACGGCAACGATCGAAAATCATATCATCCGTTCCTATCAGGAAGGCATCACGCAAGACTGGTCTATCCTTTTTACAGAAGAAGAAGAAGAACTTATTGAGGATGCAGTCTCGAAAGTAGGTGCAGGCCTCTTAAAGCCCATTAAAGAAGAATTACCGAAAAAAATAAGCTATTTTCAGATTAAAGGATACTTGGTAAAACATGGACAATATCAGTTATGAGAATAAGGACTAAATAGAAAAAGCAGGTGCCATCCGGCTACCTGCTTTTTTCTGGTATACATTAAGCTTTCATAGAAGCTTTCATTTCAAGAAATTCATCGTACGTAGTTTCTTTATCAATTACACCATCTTCGGTGATCTCGATAATACGATTAGCGATGGTCTGGATGAACTGGTGGTCATGAGATGCAAAAATCATGGCGCCCTTGAAGTTAATCAATCCATTATTTAATGCCGTGATGGATTCTAGATCCAAGTGGTTTGTTGGTTCATCCAATAGAAGAACATTAGATCCACTCAGCATCATTTTTGATAACATACAGCGAACTTTTTCTCCTCCGGAAAGGACACTTGGCTTCTTCAATACTTCTTCACCTGAGAACAGCATACGACCCAAGAAACCGCGGAGGAATGTTTCGCTCTCATCTTCCGGTGAGTATTGACGTAACCAATCCACAAGGGAAGGTTCATTTCCTTCAAAGTACTTGGAGTTTTCATTCGGGAAGTAAGCTTGAGATGTCGTCACTCCCCACTTGAATGTGCCGCTATCCGGCTCCATTTCACCTGCTAGTATTTTGAAAAGAGTCGTTTTGGCAATTTCGTTTGCTCCGACAAGTGCGATTTTGTCTTCTTTATTCAAGATAAAGGAAACATTGTTTAAGACCTTTACTCCGTCAACCGTTTTTGTAAGACCTTCAACACGTAGAACATCGTTCCCGATTTCACGCTCTGGCTTGAATTGTACATATGGATAACGACGTGAGCTTGGCTTGATGTCATCCAATGAAATTTTCTCTAACGATTTTTTCCGGGAAGTGGCTTGTTTTGATTTAGATGCGTTCGCACTGAATCTGGCAACGAAAGCCTGAAGCTCTTTGATTTTTTCTTCCTTCTTCTTATTCTGATCCTGAGCCATTTTAAGTGCTAATTGACTGGACTCATACCAGAAATCATAGTTCCCGACATAAACTTGGATCTTTCCAAAGTCAAGGTCAGCAATATGTGTACATACTTTGTTTAGGAAGTGACGGTCATGCGATACAACGATGACTGTGTTCTCAAAGTTAATTAAAAAGT
Source organism: Rossellomorea sp. GCM10028870 (assembly GCF_042666755.1). NCBI lineage: Bacteria > Bacillati > Bacillota > Bacilli > Caryophanales > Bacillaceae > Rossellomorea > Rossellomorea sp. GCM10028870. The sequence continues at coordinate 916,892 of NZ_JBHTGN010000001.1, forward strand.
CTTCTAACCACTGAATCGCTTGAATGTCCAAGTGGTTGGTAGGCTCATCCAGTAAAAGAACATCCGGCTTGCCGAATAGTGCTTGTGCTAATAATACTTTTACTTTTTCTCCACCTGTTAGTTCGGACATTTGTTTCGTGTGGAGATCTTCGTTGATTCCTAAGCCTTTTAGTAGGATAGCAGCTTCTGATTCAGCTTCCCAACCGTTAAGCTCAGCAAATTCACCTTCTAATTCTGCAGCTCTCATACCGTCTTCATCAGAGAAATCTTCTTTCATGTAGATGGCATCTTTTTCCTGCATCACTTCATATAAACGGGAATGCCCCATAATGACAACTTTTAGCACTTCATATTCTTCATATTCGAAGTGATCCTGCTTTAATACAGCAAGTCGCTCGCCTGAACCCATCGACACGTGGCCGGTCTGCGCTTCGATTTCTCCTGAAAGAATCTTTAAAAATGTTGATTTACCAGCACCGTTTGCCCCAATAAGTCCGTAGCAATTCCCTGGATTAAACTTTATATTCACGTCTTCGAATAGCTTTCTATCACCAAAACGTAAGCTTACATCTGATACTTGAATCATGTGTGATATACCTCCTAATACTCAATCTAAAAGATTATAACACGCTAGTATGCTAAAAAGATAGAGTATTGGGCTGAACAGTTATAAATTAACCTGCTTTTTACATAAGCGGATGAAGGATATGGAATGGAGGGAAGGAAGCTGAGTTTGTGGTGGGTGGTAGCACTATTTATTGGGAGAAGCAGTTGGTTATTCTGTTTGAGATGATTTTTGGCTCATTCGAGGGAAACGTATGTTTCCCTCGCCTTTCAGCAAAGCTGAAAGGTCGCCAAGTGATAAAGATGCCCTGGCAAAAATGCATTTTTGCCAGGGCATCTTTATCACTTGGCTGAAATGAGCCAAAAATCAATGCTATATATTAGCAGATGCTCTTGAAATGCTCAATCCCTTCCATTGTTTGTTGTGCTATGATAACAAAATAATAAAAGATAGGTGATGAGAGCGAATGATGAAATTTGTGAAGCGGGTGAGGTTTCTTTTTAATGTTCGCAGGTCGGTGCCGTTTTTGGTTGATTTTTTTCGGTCTAAAGAGGTTTCGTTATTTAAGAAGGTATTCTCGATTGGGCTGGTGGCGGGATATTTCTGGGTTCCGTTTGATTTGATTCCCGATGTTTTTATTTTGTTTGGTATTGTTGATGATTTGGCAGTGTTTGCGTTTGTTCTTCAGCTTATCGTGAAGATGGCTCCTGAAGAGTTACAGCATCGATACGAGTTAAAGAAATGACGCAGAGCATCACTATGGATGGGCTTCTATCATAGTCTGTAAAAGGCAATGCTTTAGGAGGAGATGTATGATGTACAATCAATATCCATATTACTTTGAAAATCATGACGACCGTCAAATCGATCGACAGTTGAGAAGGGATATACAAAAAGCCATTAATGATGAGTTCAAAGCTATTTCTTACTATACACAGCTGGCTGAACTTGCCCCGAATGATACAGCCAAACAAGCGATCCTGGGAATAAGACAAGATGAGATCCGTCATTTTAATGGATTTACACAATCGTATTTACAACTGACCGGTCGCTACCCTTCCATTAATTTAGTCAATCCAAGAGACCTTCCTTCGAATTACCGGCAAGGAATAAGAGAAAGCATTAAAGATGAAAGTGAAACGGTATCCTTTTATTTATCCATTTCAAACCGGCTTACCGAGCCAAGAGCCAAACGTAGATTCATGAGGGCTGCATATGATGAACAGCGTCATGCAGAAATACTAAGGAACCTATAAATGATAAGAACCGAAAGTAGCCAAAAAATGGGCAGCTGCTTTCGGTTTTTTCTTTTGATTTTTACTGCTGTATCCATTACACTATAATTACAATAATTCCAATAAGGAAGGTATGGATTAAAAGTGGATACATTCAATTCAATACCAAAACCGCTCGTTCAATTAAATCAATGGTTTATCGTTACATCTGTTGCCTTTTCATGGGTATTTCAAATAGATTTCTTCTTAGTACTTCCATTCCTGGTGGGATTGACGTCTGTACTATTCAAGTTCAATCCTGTCATAAAAACAGGGAGGCATTTCTTAAAGAAAGAATTGTCATCCTATCCAGCTGAAGACGCTGATCAACAGCAATTTAATAATATCATTGCCGTGAGCTGCCTGGGAGCAGCTATCATTAGTACTCTAGCTGGATGGAGTACAGGCTTTTATATTTTCTCAGGAATGGTATTCTTGGCAGCATCAATTGCTCTTGCAGGATTCTGTATCGGTTGCTTTATTCGTTTTCAATGGAAAAGGTTCCAATATAAACGGTCTATGCAATAGCCTATTGACAATGGATCCCATACATCGTAAACTAATCATGAATTTAATTACTGTATATTAAGGGAGTATGTTATATGTTAGGTGTCGTTCTTAACTAACCGTGAAATGAATACGGACATTTTGTAGGCAGTGGCCTTAAAATTAGGCTATTGATTAATGCTTATTTAGTATGCCTTCAAAGTGTAGTTAAGAACAATGGTCATAGCATACTCAAACCTTTATTAGGAGAGCTGTGTCTTTGTGCACAGCTCTTTTTGTGCACAATGCGGGAAATCAATGTAGTCGTTTCTAACTTCGAGTTTTGAACGATACACGTTTTGCCTAAGCACAAGCTGCTATTACGGGGTAATTAGTATACGAGTGAAGGAAGACCACAATGGACATTGTTCGTTGTGGTCTATTTTTGTATATGGAGGAGAAAACATTGAACGAAAAAACGTTTCAAACATTAGAATTTAACTCAGTGAAAGAGGAGCTAACCCGATTTGCTCTGACAGAAGAAGGAAAAACAGTACTGATGAATATGATTCCCACAACAAACATCCGCCAGATTGATATGCGTTTAGATGAAGTAACAGAAGCCGTTAGAATCCTGGAGAAGAGTGCCAGTATCCCGATTCATGCACTGGACGGAGTAGAAAACATTATAGCTAATCTAAATAAAGGAGTACCTTTAAGGCCGGATCAGCTTACAAACCTGTATTATTTTCTGGATGCATGTAAAAAGCTGAAAAAATATATGCAGGATAAACAGTGGGTGGCACCGAGGGTATCTTCTTATGTCTATTCCATTGAAGATATCCCTGAAATTGGGGAAGAAATCAATCGATGCATCCGAAATGGTAGAGTAGATGATTACGCAAGTAAAGAGTTACTGCGGATTAGAAAGCAAGTTGGGATTCAAGAGGACCGCTTAAAGGATAAAATCCAATCGATTGTAAAGTCGGCCAAGTATAAATCGTTCCTTCAAGAATCGATTGTGAGCCAGAGGAACGGCAGATACGTCCTCCCGATCAAGAAAGAATACAGGGGGAAAATGAAAGGTGCGGTACTCGATACTTCTGCTTCCGGGTCAACCTTATACATTGAACCAGAGGAATTATGCAATCAGCAGGACCAACTATTGTTTTATAAACTGGAGGAAGACCGTGAAGTCGAGAATATCCTTTGGACATTAACAGGATTGGTTCAATTATATGAACCACAATTAAAACTGGCGATTGAAACAATGGTACATTATGATGTATTATTCGCAAAAGCGAAATATAGCCGTTCCATTGATGGTGTGAGCCCCATGGTAAATGAAGATCATCAAATACATTTGATAAATGCAGTTCATCCCCTGCTTGGAAAACAGGCAGTACCATTATCCATTCAGATGGGTGAGGGCTTTCATGCATTAGTCATAACCGGTCCCAATACTGGAGGTAAGACGGTCGCCATCAAAACGGTGGGCCTTCTTACACTCATGACCCAATGCGGCCTTCATATTCCGGCAGAAAAGGGCAGTGCAATCAGTATTTATCAAGATATTCTTTTAGATATAGGGGATGGTCAAAGCCTTCAGCAAAATTTAAGTACATTCAGCTCCCATATTAAAAATATTATCGATATTTTAAAGGGTACAAATGATCGAACTCTGGTTCTGTTAGATGAGCTCGGTTCAGGTACTGATCCCTTGGAAGGAATGGGTCTGGCCACAGCCATCCTGAAACAATTATATGAGAAGGGCGCAACGATCCTCGCCACTACTCATTATAGTGAAATAAAACATTTTGCAGAAGAACACGAGGGATTTATGAATGGAAGTATGGAATTTAATATCGACACATTGCAACCAACGTATCGATTGATTGTAGGGGAAGGAGGCGAAAGTCAAGCATTTTCCATTGCGTTGAAACTGGGAATGCACCCTGAGATCATTGAAAAAGCACATGAAATTACGTATAGAGAAAAGAAAAGCTATAGCCTTGGAGAAATTGATTATCATGCGAAGAAGGAAATGGAGAAGCAGGTTATTGTAAACAAATACAAAAAAAGGCTTCATAGAAAACCCAATTCATTAAAGAGAAACAGTTCAGTTCGATTATTTCACAAAGGAGATAATGTGAAAATTTCGCCGATTGGAGAATTCGGGATAGTGTATGAAGGACCTGATGAAATGGGGGATTACATGGTTCAAATAAAAGGAGAAAAAAGAAGTTTTAATCATAAACGATTGGAGTTATATGTGTCAGCCCAGGAATTATATCCCGATGACTATGACTTTGATATTATTTTTAACAGCAAAGAAAATCGTAAGAAAGATAAACAGATGAGTAAAGGCTTTGTTGAAGGATTAACCATAGATCATGAATGATCATAAAGACGTACTGAAGCACTGGCTCCAGTACGTCTTTTCAGTTTGGCTTAAAAGGCTGGCCAAAGTATCTACGATATATGGGTTAATATATAGGAAAGGATTATACCAAATGAAGATAGGAATCCGACAATAGGTCCTCCTTCTTCAAACGCCTCAGGCAGCATCGTAGAAGAAACCATGGCCAATAATCCGCCTGCACCAAAAGCGCCTATTATGTAAGAGATGCTTTCTGAGGCATCTTGTAAAAATACATACCCGAGCAAGGAGCTAAGGGAGGAGAGAACGACTACACTCCCCCAGAGGGTGAGAATTTTACGAGTACTATAATGATCAAGCCTGAACCCGATGCTGCTTGATAGTGATTCAGGAAAATTACTGATGAAAATGGCGATGATAAATACCCATTGTATTGATTGGTCTCCTATAAAGCTGACTCCAATAATGATGGATTCGGGTATTGCATCCATGATGGTTCCCACATAAATGGCTAATCCAGAATGACCATGGGGATTCTTCTTTGACCTCTTCCTTTCACTTCCACCTTTTTTGGAAATAAAGATTTCGAAAAGAGTGAATATGAGTGCCCCCAGCAAGAACATGGATGTGAGATGGTAAAGGTTCGCTTTGCCTTCTGCCTCACTTAGTAGATCAAAGGTGGCAGAACCTATGATCAACCCCGTTCCTAATGCCATAATATAGGCGACGATTCGTTTTGATATGTGCAAATAAATCCCCATAATAGCCCCGATTAGTAGGGATAAACTTGCAATCCCTCCCCATAAAGCAGCCTGGAACATTTCTCCACCTCCATAAACCTTCTTCATATCAAGTTTTCCCTTATTGTGTGATGAATTAAACACTGGACCATCACTGAATAGTTTTAATGAGCTGTGGGGATAGTAAGGTTGAATAATATTTAGGAGGTAGTCAAAATGAAAAAATATCTATTGATTTCCCTTTTGGGAATAATGTTCATTGGTACCGCAGCTGGTTGTGGTATGGGGGATAACATGAACGAAGAAGGCCAAGAAATGAATAATCGGAATTTGGAAAAAGTGAACTACAAAAATGATCAGGCAAATCGTGATTATGTAAATAATCGTGAGTATGTAAATGACGGAACAATGAGAGAGAATTATTCAATGGCCGATAAAGAGGCGAATAAGGTGGCTAGTCTTAATGAGGTCAAAAGCGCTTATGTTATGACAACCGATCAAAACGCGTATGTAGCAGTGGCACTTGAAGATAATATGAATGGAAAAGTTTCAAAGGACTTGGAGAAAAAGATCTCAGATCAAGTGAAAAGTCAAAACGGAAATATAAATAATGTTTACATTTCAACAAATCCTGATTTCACTGATCGTATGCGAGATTATGCAAACAAAGCAGAGAATGGGAAACCCATTGAGGGACTAGGTGAAGAGATTGCAGAAATGCTGAGACGAGTATTTCCGAACAGAGGCTAATCCTAATGGTTAAAAGTCGAACATTGCTTCGGCTTTTTTTATTTGCCTGTAGGAAATGGAAAAGGAATTCAGTATAATATTTAGAGTAACGAAATAATAAGAAGGAGTGACAATATTTGACTCAACCTGCTGTAAAGCCCATGCAGAATCCTACCATTTACGGTATTCTATTAGCCATCAGTTCCGGTCATTTTATCAATGATACGTTACAGGCAGTTGTTCCAGCCATGTTTCCGATCATTGAGAAATCCTTACAGCTGAGTTATACCCAAATTGGCTGGATCGCATTTTCACTCAATATGACTTCTTCATTGTTGCAGCCGGTATTCGGTTATTATGCGGATATGCGTTCAAAACCTTATTTACTTCCATTAGGAATGCTGTCAAGCTTAATAGGTTTAGTGGGCTTTGCATTATCCGGTCATTTTATCTGGATTATTCTATCTGTGTTATTTATCGGGTTCGGCTCGGCCATCTTTCATCCTGAAGGTTCCAGGGTAGCGTATATGGCAGCCGGAAATCGCAGGGGCCTGGCTCAATCGATTTATCAAGTTGGTGGGAATACAGGGCAGTCACTTGCTCCATTGATTACGGCATTTATATTTGTTCCATTTGGCCAAAAAGGGGCCCTGTGGTTTTCCGTTGTAGCAATCTTAGGGGTCATCGTTTTATTTCATGTATCCAATTGGTACTCTGAACAATTACGTTCTAATGAAAAGATGAAACGTCATAACAAGAAAAGCGCGAAGAAGATCCCGATTCATCCTAGAATTAAATGGGCAATGGTATTAGTTGTGTTTTTAGTGTTTGCCCGTTCGTGGTATGGAGCTGGATTATCAAATTACTACCAGTTTTATTTAATTGAAGATTACGGTCTTTCAATTAAAGAAGCTCAAGCATACATTTTTGTATTTATGTTTGCTGGAGTACTGGGAACCTTTTTGGGAGGGCCGCTTGCAGACCGTTTTGGAAAAAGGAATATCATTTTCTTTTCAATGTTAGGTGCTGCGCCGTTAACCCTTGCATTACCTTACTTATCTTTAAGTATTGTCTATCCATTTATCTTTTGCATCGGGTTTATCTTGTCTTCAAGCTTTAGTGTAATCGTTGTCTATGCACAAGAACTTTTGCCACAAAAGATTGGAATGGTGTCAGGACTAACCGTTGGACTTGCCTTTGGAATGGGAGCTGTAGGTGCAGTCATTTTCGGGGGATTGGCAGATCTATACACCATTCGTTTCGTCATGATACTTTGCAGCTTTCTCCCACTACTGGGGATGATGACGTTCCTGCTTCCTTCCGACGAAACGGTACGGAGTTTTCATAAATATCTATAGAAAGAAAATAGAGAGTGATTGCAAAGTTGATAGTCCAGCAATCACTCTCTTAATTTTAAGAAAAAGCAAAGTAAACAATGAATAATGCACAAAGTATGTACATGATCGGATGAACGTCTTTCCATTTTTTTAACGAGATCATCGCTAGTGGATAAAGGACAAATCCTAAGGCAATCCCGGTTGCAACACTGAAGGTTAAGGGCATCATAATGATTGTTACAAATGTAGGAATAACGATTTCCAATCGGCTCCAGTTAATATGCCTTACCTCGGTAGCCATTAAAGCACCTACAATAATCAATGCTGGAGCTGTCACCTCAGGAGTAATAACAGATAATATAGGAGAAAAGAAGAGAGCAATAGAGAAACAGAATGCAATCACTATAGAAGTAAATCCCGTTCTGCCTCCAACGGCTACTCCTGCAGAGGATTCTACAAAGGAGGCTGTCGTTGAAGTCCCAAAGATCGCTCCCGCCACTCCTGAAGTGGAATCAGCTAAAAGAGCTCTACCTGCATTCGGAATCTTATTATCTTTCATTATACCTGCTTGGCTGGCAACAGCAATCAATGCCCCTGCAGTGTCAAAAAATGCTACAAATAGGAATGTGAAGATCACCGCCATGATTTCAAGGGTGAAAATGTCACCTAAATGAGTAAAAACAACTCCAAATGTAGGCTCTAAGCTAGGAACCTTCCCAATAATGGAGTGAGGCACCTCAATCTTCCCAGTAATCATACCCAGGACGGTGGTTGCCACCATTCCGTAAAATATTCCTCCTCGAATGCCTCTGACTAACATCATCAATGTAATAACGAATCCAAAGACTGCAAGAAGTGTAGTAGGAGAAGAAAGGTTTCCGATAGAGACAAAGGTTTCTGGGTTGGCAACCACAAGTCCGGCATTTTTAAATCCTATAAACGCTACGAAGAAACCAATTCCACCTGCAATCGCATATTTTAAATCCTGTGGAATGACATTGATGATTTTCTCGCGTATTTTCATGACACTTAGGATCATAAATATGATGCCTGCAACAAATACTCCTGTCAGTGCAATTTCCCATGGAACACCCATTCCTATGCATACTGAAAAGGTGAAGAAAGAGTTAAGTCCCATGCTGGGGGCAATACCTATCGGGAAGTTTGCAAGTAATCCAATTAGAAGGGACCCTACAATCGCCGACAGGGCAGTAGCCGTAAATAAAGCGCCTTTATCCATTCCCGCCTGGCTAAGAATGATTGGATTGACGACAAGAATATAGGCCATTGAAAGGAAGGTCGTTACCCCTGCTAATGTTTCTTTTCTATAAGTTGTTTCTCTTTCAGCAAATTGAAAGAATGTTTTCATGTATTATAACCCTCCAAGAAGATAAAATAAAAAAACTCTGGTTCAAAATCAACCAGAGTTATATCCACAGGATAAAATAATTGTTAAAGAATTACTTTATTCTTGTAGACAAGCCATTTAAGGTAGCTGGTAGAAACGTTCAAGCCGTATTCTTGAACTTATACAAGGTGTATGAGATTTTGTTATAATTGAATTAGAAGCATCATATCAAGTCACTTTCATCAGGTCAATGGAAGTAAAAAATGTTCGTGAATTCATTATTTTCTAAATTGATGGTTTATTATAAAGATCGCCGCATGTACTATACATAATCATCTAAAAAAGCTATATTTAGTGAATACAAACGTTGAGTAGAGAGAACTTAAGTAAATACTTAATTGAAATAGGAGGAAATAGAATAATGTCTTCTTTAAAACCAGGTACGGTAGTGGATTTATTCGTTGATCATGAAGTACCGTATGGTTTCTTTCTAACGAATGAAATAGATCGTGTGTTACTGCACCATTCTGAAATTACAGAAGAAATTCAAGAAGGAGATACTGTGAAGGTATTTCTTTATCATGATAAGGATGTTCGTCTGACAGCGACAATGCGTATCCCTAAAGTACAAGTAGGTGCTTACGGATGGGCTGAGGTAGTGGATAAACTGGAGGATTTAGGCGTTTTCGTTAACATTGGCTTGCCTAAAGATATTTTAGTGTCAGCAGATGATCTTCCTAAATTCCTTGAACTTTGGCCAAACCCGGGCGATCAGTTGTTTTTAACATTGAATCGTGATAAGCAGGATCGTTTATACGGACGATTAGCCACTGAAAATATCATTGAACAGGTATCTAGAAGAGCATCTGCAGAAATGATGAACGCAAAAGTGCAAGGAAGAGTATATCGACTGCTGAGAGTCGGAACGTTCTTCTTATCCGAACAAGGATATCGATGCTTCGTTCACGAGAATGAACGCAAAGCGGAGCCAAGACTGGGAGAGCTGGTTGAAGGAAGAGTCATCGACGTTAAGGATGACGGGAACTTAAATGTATCGTTCTTACCGTTAAAGCAGGACAAGATGTTGGATGATGCAGAAGTCATTCTTGAGTATCTGGAAGAAAGAAATGGAGCCATTCCTTTTTGGGATAAGAGCCAGCCGGATGACATCAAAGACCGCTTTAATATGAGCAAAGCTTCTTTCAAACGAGCCCTTGGGAAACTCATGAAGGAAGGCCGGGTTTATCAAGAAGAAGGCTGGACGTACTTGAAAAAGCAATAAAAATAGCGAGGAGGCTCCGGCTGAGAGTGTGGCCCCTCTTTGATTTCCTTAAACATACAAAAGAGTGCTGACAATAACTGTCAGCACTGTTTTGTATTATGATTCTATTTGATTCACATTTTGCTGGCCTTTCTGTACACTTACGGATTTAATAGGCAGGAGCGTACCGATTAATGCGATAAAGGCACATCCAATCAGTACAGAGGAATATCCTGTCACTGCAATTGTGGATAACACTCCAAACACTGCAAGGTCCAAGCCGGAATCTACAATGGATAGCAATGAGATCGTTGTCGCCCTGATCCCGGATGGAATCAAATCATTGCTTAATTGAGAGTATATCGGATAACGGATGGCTCGAACGAGTCTTAATACGAAAAAAGATCCAAGAACAATCCATAAAGAAGAACCGAATATGGCGGATAATAGTAACCCAACTACCGCTAACAAACCAGATACACTCATAAGCTTCACCCTCGAAACTTTTGCAGTCATCCATCCAATGGAATTAGAAGCAAGAAAACCCATGACTGCCGAAATGGCATAAAAAACTCCAATTAGATAAACAGGCAACCCTGCCTCCTTCATCAAGGGCTGATCAAAGTATTGATATACAGCACCTGCAGGAATGAAGACCAATGTTACGTTTAGAAACATCAGCAAAAGCTCCGGTGCTTGACGAATCACGAGCAGACCGCTTTTAATTTGAGAAAAAGGATTCTCTTTTTTGAAGGAGTCCATAGTGGGCTGCTTAATTCTGAAGACGAAGAAAACCTCTATTAAATGGAACGCCAAGCCTAAGGTAATGAGTAGATTAAATTGGCTGTCAGCTAAATCTTTAGCTAAATAAGAGCCGAACATAACCGCAATCAACATACTGATAAATGTGGCAGATTGAATTTTGCCCATTGCATGATCCATGCGATTTTCTTCATTGGATTCTTTGAGTGAGTCATAGATAAGTGCCTCATCAGCCCCGGAAAAAAAGGTCACGCTAAACCCATTTATAAAGCTGTACAGGAAAAACACCCATGGCTCATAGGCGAATAAAAGCAGCGCAATACTAAGGATTTTAAGAATAGATCCAAATAAAAAGGAATACTTTGCCCCAAACCGATCAGCAAACATTCCAGTTGGCACTTCTCCAATTAATACAGCTCCACTCCAAAACATGAGTAAAATCAAAATTTGGGAAGAAGATAATCCTCTTTCAAAATAGAATAAAGTTAAGACTGGTTGAAGAAAACTGATCGTACCAAAAAAAGAAATCCAAAATAGCATCCGGATATTATGGGATGCAATCGTTTGTTTGTTCATTCATGTCTCCTACTTCCTTTTGTTGTACTATATGTCCCGGAAGAAGGAGCGTCGTTTCATGTATAAGGATCCTAAACGTTCACTCCTTCTTGAAATGAAAGTGTTTTGAACGTTTTTTGCATGTTATTTCCCCCTCGTCATTGATGCAATTAGTTTAGCATAATGATGAGAAAAAGAAGAGACTATTTGTTCGACAAATTTCTGCATAATGGTTTTATTGAAGAAGGAGGGAATTAGAGAAGGGAACCGAGCAAATCGGGCGATTTATGGCTTATTGTAGTGGAGGACTTCCTCGGTTCTTATTCTTAAAATGTACAAATTTTTATAAATTTATGCACTATTTGAAAAATGGTTAAAAGTCGGGGTATTAGTCTCCCCTGGTGGCCCGGATTCCTCAGGTGGAGCATATTGGACCATTATCTGGACAATTCTCATTCGATTGTAGCGCTGCACCAAGATAAGTGGGAGATTAAATAGAATTCCATATAAAAACATCACCCAGGACACAACGCCATTATTTAGAATATAAAAAAATGGTGCCGGTATCATTTGCAGCCAGTGAGATCATTCGGCACGTTTCAATTCGTTAAGGAAGGCCACTCTACCCTGATGAGAAGATAGCCCGATTTCATTCTTATTCACTCCTCCCCGAAACCATCCTCCTGCATCGGGTATATGCTTCTTCCATTTTTTGATCCTTATAAACCTATACATTCCGCCACCCGCTTCCATTTCCAATGGTTGGAAGAGGGTGGACAATTTCTGGAGTTAGTGTGGGGTCAATCTGGAAGCCATATAGGAAACAAAGAAATGAATACTTACCCATGCGACAACATTCAGAAGGATGATCATTTCATTTTTTCATCCTTCCCTTTTTCTATATAAACATATCGATCCTTCCACTTCGTGTTTTTCGTGAAAAATGTAGTCAAAACGGAGTGGGAAAAAGTCACAATAAAAAATAGAATATGGATTGGAAATAAGAGCGTATCAAAAACGGTGAAATTCCCTATCCTACTAATTATGAAATACAAGTAAACACTTAAAAAAATGTACTGAATCATATAAATATATGGGTTTGTCCATACCATTACCGGCGAATGAATGATTAAAGAAGTGAAAGCGGCAATCCACAAAGAAGAAAGTCCCAATAATATGATATTTGTCGATTTTGCCCCGGAAGCGAAACTCTTCGACCATCCTTGCATTAACTCACGTAAACCGTTCTCATACATTCTCATGGAAATCGCATTACTTCCGCTGACTGCTTCTACTGATTCTCCACATTTTTTAGCGTGTCGACTTAAGGCAAAATGCTCCACCATTTCTCCTTTGATTGCTTCGTGGCCACCGATTCGACGATATACATCTCTTGAACACAGGAAGCACTGACCAAAGCCACCGGAAGGGTTGAACAACCCGGAAAGGAGATGGGTGACACCGGTTGAGGCGAAAACCATTAAATGAAAAATCATGGATAATGCCTCATATCCACTATTCATCCGATGATAAGGGTGAATGCTCAGAACTCCCTGACATTGCTGTTGTTGATAAGTCTCGCATATTCTAAGCAGTCCTGCTTGCTCAAACCATGTGTCAGAATCAACAAACAATAAGAATTCACCCTTTGATGCTTTCATCCCATTCCAACAAGCCCAGGATTTCCCGTTCCATCCACTTGGCAGAGGGAGTGGATCGATGACTGTTGCTCCGTATCCTTCAGCTATTTCCTTCGTTCGATCCTTTGATCCATCATTCACAACGATCACTTCTACGGGCTGAATAAATTGCTTCTGAATACTGGATAATAGATTTCCAATCGTCTGCTCTTCATTTCTTGCAGGAATGATGATGGAGCATTTTTTCACGAGAAAACTATTCCTTACATGAATGGACTTTTTGACGGTAGGAATTCTAGTGAAAAGGAAAACGGTAAGAATAACAGTCCCTAACCAAATATACATTTTTTCACCCTCTAATCTATTGATTTGTATCGACATTTTAACCATTTTCGTTAAAGGTGATACGTTTATTCATCAGGATTGGATGTTTTGTGCTGAATTCTCTTGCATGAATTCATGTTAAAGTTGGTTTGAAATCCTACAAAATGGGCACAATGGAAAGCTGAATAGACGATTCAGTCGAAAACGATCTTTCTCGTTAGGAGGAAATGAAATGAAGAAGAAAGTAATAGTAGTAGGAGGCGGCTTGGGAGGTATGTCAACAGCCATCCGTCTTGCCTCAGAAGGATATGACGTTACGATTGTTGAAAAAGGGGAAAGACTTGGCGGAAAATTAAATAAAAGAAAAGGAAAAGGCTTTTCTTTCGATACAGGACCTTCCATCCTTACGATGCCATGGGTACTGGAGAAAGTATTTGCTCATGCGGACCGTGATCTTAATGATTATGTAGATATCATCAGAGTGGATCCGGGCTGGAGGACATTTTTTGAAGATGGAAGGGTCCTTGATGTTTCTTCGGATCTCCCGACCATGTTAGAAGAAATGAAGAAGACATCCACAGAGGATGCGAATAACTTCTTTAACTATTTAAGCTACTGTGGAAAAATGTATGAACTTACAATGAAAAGTTTCTATAAAAAGAGCATCAATGGCTTGCAAGACTTGCGCACGATGCATCCGGTCAAAGAATTACTGCAAATGGATCCAATGAAATCCATGGATGCTGCAAATCGTAAATTCATTAAAGACAAGCATCTACAGCAGCTATTTAACTTCCTTATCATGTACGTAGGGTCTTCGCCTTACCATGCACCAGCCATCATGTCACAGCTTACCCATGTTCAGTTAGGTCTTGGAGTCCATTACGTAAAAGGCGGAATGTACAAAATTGCTGAGGCAATGGCCAAGGTGTTGGAGGAACTCAATGTAGAGGTCCGCTTAAATTGTGAAGTTGAAGATATACTTACATCAGGCAGCCGTGCTGAAGGAGTCCGAACAAAAATTGGAGAAGAGCTGATGGCGGACATCGTTGTATCCAACTTAGAGGCCATTCCTTGCTACAAATCCCTCTTAGCTGATTATCATGAATCTTCTAAGGAAGTCGATGAATTAAGCAAATTTGCTCCAACGGTTTCAGGACTGGTGCTGCTACTCGGGGTAGATCGTAAATATGATCACCTCGCTCACCATAATTTCTTTTTCAGTAAGGATCCAAAAAAAGAATTCAGACAGATCTTCGATGAGCAAAAGCTTTCTGACGATCCGACGATTTACATCGGCATCTCGTCGAAATCGGATTCCACACAGGCTCCTGAAGGGAAAGAAAACATGTTTGTGTTAACACATGTGCCTCCATTAAAAGAGGGGGAAGATTGGGCACAATACAAAGAATCTTATCGCCTCAAAGTCCTGGATAAGCTTGAGAAAATGGGCGTAACCAATTTAAGGGATCATATAGAATACGAATATACCTTCACTCCAAACGACATTCAAACCCTTTATGGGGCGAATGGTGGATCGATCTATGGTACTGTCACAGACCGGAAGCTTAACGGCGGTTTCAAGATTCCGAACAAGAGCAGAGTGCTCTCTAATATGTATTTTGTTGGAGGTTCAACCCATCCGGGTGGAGGTGTGCCAATGGTCACGCTTTCTGGACAACTTACGGCGGAATTGATCTTAGATGAACAAGTGAAGGTAAACCGTTTTATAGGATAAAAAAAATATAAGGTGATGGTTTGATGCATGATTACCATCACCTTATATTTTCATTTTCATTCAGAACTATGATTATCCACCGTATCAGAATTATTCACTTTCGCCTCGTCTTCAGCTGGATAGGGATCAAAGAAGTTCACCAGTTTCCCTGGCCCTTCATATCCAACGACTTGCTCTTTATCTTCTTTAACGTGATCATTTTTCTTCATATAAAAACTCCTTTCTGCCAATTAGTTTGGCGAAAGGAGTTTTTTTCATTCTCGGGGAATGATACATTTTTTTAAAGCCCTTAAGCTTTTGGGTTATCCCAATGACTCTCAATAAATTCGTCACGACCGGATTTCGCCCGGTCTTGTTTATATTCATCGGGATTCTTTTTGTAGAACTTTTGATGATATTCTTCTGCCTGGTAGAAGGTTGAGGCAGGTAGGATCTTTGTGACGATTGGATTTTTGAATCGTCCACTTTCTTCTATTTCTTTCTTCGAGTTTTCTGCTAATTGTTTTTGATGATCATTGTGATAGAAAATAGCTGTGCGATACTGGTCACCGCGATCATGGAATTGTCCTCCGTCATCAGTCGGATCAATTTGCGGCCAGTATAGTTCTAATAATCTTTCATAGGGAAAGAGAGCAGGGTCGAAGGTAATTTGAACAGCTTCATAATGTCCGCTGTTACCGGCTTTGATATCCTGATAGGTAGGGTTTTCAAGATGGCCCCCTGAATAACCTGATACGACGTCAATAATACCCGGTAGTTCATCAAATGGTTTTACCATACACCAAAAACAACCCCCGGCAAAAGTAGCGAACTCTTTCTTTTCATTCATTGCGAAAACCTCCTATACATATGCCACTCTAAAGTAGTAAAGCAATAGCTTGAAAAAGATTCTATCATGAAAGGGAGGAAGCGACAATCAATTAGCATCAAAGCTTCTTTGCCTATATGGTTTACTATAAGTGGGCAATTGATAAATCACATAAGCCAAAGCTCTTTTCCTATTCTATAGCCCAGGCATCAACATGCATTATAGAGGTAGATTCAATCATTCTGCAAATTTCCACAAATTCATAAAAATCAATTCACTAACGATGATAACTTGTGTATAATTCATGTGAACGGAACAATTACATATGATACGAGATTAGGTGAAGCGGAAGTTTCGGTAGCAAACTTTTAGCTTCATAATAGGGAAGTTGGTGTAATTCCAACGCGGTCCCGCCACTGTAAATGGAAGTGCGCTGTATGAATGCCACTGTACTAATAGGTATGGGAAGGTGCAGCAAACATTGACCATGAGCCAGGAGACCTGCCTAATGTCTTTCGCACCAAATCTACGCGGATAGAAAGGTGTAATGTGCATGTTTGACGGTATGGAAGCCATTTTTGCATCTTACACAACATCTCTAGTCCCACTAGAGGTGTTTTTTTGTCTGACAATAAGTTCAATTCACAGGGGGAAAAAACATGAAACACTTCAAAATCATTTTCGCACTATTATTATCTTTAGGGATCCTCTCAGCATGCGGTGCTGATGGTGAAAATGTAGAAAAGGGAAAAGGTAATGGAGAAGTCACTAAGGGACAATCTGATTTCCCTTTGTCGGTAAGCGACGCTCTTAGTAATAAAGTTACGCTGGAAGAGCAACCTAAGCATATTGTTTCATTGATTCCAAGCAACACAGAAATCTTATTCGAGTTAGGGTTGAATAAGGAAATTGTGGGGGTTTCAGATTTTGATAATTATCCAAAAGAAGCGGCGGAGAAAGAAAAAATAGGTGGAATGGAATTTAACGTTGAGAAGATTATCAGTCTGAATCCGGATTTGGTTCTCGCTCATGAGTCCACTGCTGTTTCGGCAGAAGAGGGGTTAGAACAGCTTCGAGGTGCAGGGGTAAAGGTATATATCGTACGTGATGCCCATAACTTTGAGGAAGTATACACCACGATGGAAAACATCGGCACATTGGTCGGCAAGAAAGATGAAGCTGAATCCATCATTTCGGAGATGAAAGCTGATCTAGAATCCATTAAGGAAAAAGTCAGTGGTGTCTCCGAAAAGAAAAAAGTGTATATAGAGGTGTCACCTTCGCCTGACATATATTCTACAGGTAAAAATACATTCATCGATCAAATGCTATCACTTGTAAATGCCGAAAATGTGATGAGTGATCAAGAGGGATGGATCCAAGTAAACCAGGAAGCAGTCATCGCATCAAATCCAGACATCATCATTACAACATATGGTTACTACAGCGAAAATCCTAAAGAACAAGTGATGGGCCGGGAAGGATGGAAAGACGTGAGTGCTGTGAAAAATGAGGAAGTTCATGACGTACATTCTGACCTGGTCACACGTACTGGCCCAAGACTGGTTGAAGGAGTAGAGGAAATTGCAAAGTCGATCTATCCGGAGTTATTTACAGAATAAAATATGGATAACATACGGATTGGCAGTATCGTTTTTACTATTCGCTCTTCTTGCCGGTATATCGATTGGAACCATTCCGGTGCCGCCGAAGGACATTTTGTACATCGTCGGAGCTAAATGGTTAGGATACCATTTACCAGAAGAGATTGATCCGATGTTTACAAACATTGTCTTTTCAATTAGATTACCCAGAGTATTATTGGCACTTTTGGTTGGAAGCTCCTTAGCAATCGCAGGAGCTTCTTTTCAAGGACTTTTGCGCAACCCGCTGGCGGATCCGTATACATTGGGTGTGTCTTCAGGAGCATCAGTCGGAGCTGTTATTACATTGTTTTTTAATTGGAGCATTCCGTTCATTGGTAAGTTTACGCTTCCTTTTCTCAGTATTCTTTGTTCGATTATTACCGTGTTCCTCGTATTATGGTTTGCGCAAAAAGTTGAAAGAACAATGAAGGTAGAAACAATCATATTAACAGGAATTATTTTCAGCTCTTTTTTAGGGTCCTTTATTTCCTTAATGATCGCCCTAACTGGAGAAGAATTAAGGCAAATCATTGGTTGGCTTCTTGGAAGTGTATCCATGAGAGGGTGGGATTACATTGCGATTATATTCCCGTTTTTCCTTATTGGAGTGATTTTGTTGTTTTTTAATAGCAAGGAACTGAATGGCATGAGTTTTGGTGAAGAACAAGCCCATCATATCGGGATATCCGTACAAAAGAGAAAACTGCTCATCTTAATTGCAGGAAGTATCCTGACAGGAGCGGCTGTCGCCGTTTCAGGTACGATCGGATTTGTTGGTCTTGTGGTCCCTCATTTTCTACGGAGGATGGTAGGGCATGATCATAAGCATTTACTTCCTTTGTCTATCATAGTAGGCGGAGGCTTTCTCGTTCTGGCGGATCTTATCTCGAGAACCATCATTGCACCCACAGAACTTCCAATCGGAGTGATAACATCCCTAATCGGTGCCCCCATGTTTGCTTATATTCTCCTAAAGAAAAGAGGTCTTTCATCATGATTGATATAAACGGGGTGACTGTTGGATACAACGATAAAAAAATCGTGGAAGACATGAATTTTCATATAGATAAAGGAGAATTCTTTGGGATTCTTGGACCTAACGGCAGTGGAAAGACGACGCTGTTAAAAGCCATGACGGGTCTGCTTCCATTAATGGATGGAACCATCACGTTAAAAGGAAAAAAACTGCATCATTTTTCTTCAAGGGATTTAGCAACACAGTTAGCGGTACTTCCTCAGATATCGACAGAATCCTTCTCCTATGAAGTGAGGGAAACGGTTATGCTTGGGAGATATGCTCACCAGAAAGGTTTTTTTAAAGGAACGACTGAACGTGATGTTGAAATCGTAGAGAGGGTAATGAACCAAACGGGCATTACGTCCTTTCAGCACCGCTACCTTCATGAATTGTCAGGGGGAGAACGGCAGCGGGTGTTCCTAGCACAGGCTCTGGCTCAGGAACCACAGGTCCTGTTGCTTGATGAACCTACTAATCATCTTGATCTATCGTATCAGAAATCACTATTGGATTTAATCAAGAATCAAACGGTACACGAAAAATTAACGGTAATCGCGATCTTTCATGATTTAAATTTAGCAAGTTTATACTGTGATCGCTTACTTCTCTTAGACAAAGGAAGAACCAAACTTCTCCACCACCCGGAAGAGGTTCTGAAAGAGAAACATATAGAAGAGGTGTATCATACAAAGGTTCAAAAACAGGCTCATCCTTTAGTGGCAAAACCTCAAATGGTAATCGTTCCTGAGGAGAGTGCGACAGAGAACTTTGTGTTAGATGAAAGTTACCTAAACGTGAAGGAAGAATACATACATTTCTCTGCCCCTTATCCATTAAAATGCATGTCCTCAGGGATTATTGGTGCAGGAATAGGCTGGTACAAGCACTTTATCAATCGTAAAGTCCCTGCAGATTATGACTGCCCGGATTATCAAGAGGATATGAAAGAATTTCTTGTTCAAAGGAACCTGGATCCCTCATTGTCTGTAGGCATGATGACGGCTCTTCCTTTAAATAATATGGTATGTGATCATTTCGAAGTTCAGGGGCATTCCATATTCGTTGTGGTGACAGCAGGTATCGGGAATGCGATTGATATCTCTACAAGTTATCAATTTGATATAGATACAAGGCCAGGCACGATTAATATGTGGGTGTTCCTAAATGGGAATCTATCAGATGAAGCATATATTGAAGCCCTTGTAACTTCAACAGAAGCGAAAGTGAGAGCCCTTCACGACATGAATGTGAGGGACAGACGAACAGGTCAGCTTGCAACCGGGACACCGACCGACAGTATTTTGATTGCCTCCAGTCAAAAAGGTGAGCTGGAACCCTTTGCCGGGCCGATTACGCCGATAGGGAAGTTGATTGGGCGCGGTGTGTATGAGGTAACGAAAAAAGCCATTCAACGCTATTTGGATCAAACATAGTAGAATTATTTCAACGACAGGGTGATTGTGGAGAGGGGGAGTCGACTTGGGAACCCTATATTTTATTACCGGAGGGGTTAGAAGTGGCAAAAGCTCTTTTGCTGAAAAATGGGCAATAGAGATGAAAAAGTCAAACGTTCCATTGGTCTATCTTGCTTGTGGTGTGAACACTGACAGGGAGATGGAGCAAAGAATCTTGAAACACCAGCAGGACCGGCAAGCGTCTGCTGGTGAATGGAGGACGATTGAATGTCCCGATTCGATTGAATGGATAGTCAACCACATACCTCAACACTCCGTTGTTCTGTTAGACTGCCTCACGACTCTTTTAACAAATGAGATGTATGGTAATGGAGATGGGAAAGGTCAGAATATAGAAGAGAAAATCTATCAGTCTATCATACAGTTACTAAATAGAGTAAATGTACTGATCCTGGTTAGTAATGAATTGGTTTCTGACCTTCCAATTGATTCAAACGATCTTCTTACTTTCCAGAAACGACTTGGTGCATTACATATAAGAATGGTGAAGAAAGCATGTGTGGCGATTGAAATGACGGCGGGAATCCCTATTGTGAAAAAGAGGGGTCACAATGAGGAAGGACGGTTGCCTCATGATCCTATTTAAAAGCTTTCTCCTGAACCTGCAGTTTTTTACAATTCTGCCGATTCGAAAAGAATTCTCAATAGGGAATAGGGAAATGAAATGGATGGTCCGTACATTTCCACTGCTGGGTTTATTTGTAGGTGCGATTCTTCTAGGAGGATATGTTTTTTTGAATGCTTTTACCCACATAAGCTCTTTAGGAATATCATTCTATATTTGGGTAATGCCAATCGTATTAACGGGTGGTATCCATTTAGATGGTTATATGGATGCAAGTGATGCCTTTTTTTCCTATAGAGATAGGGAGAAGCGATTAGACATCATGAAAGACCCGAGGGTAGGTGCCTTTGGCGTTTTGTCACTGGCGGTATTGCTTTCATCACGGTTTATATTTATTTATGAAACCATCCTTCAAACCCATTCCACTATTTTGATTGGTATGGTCCTTGTGTCGATTCCCTTTTTAAGTCGAATGATGATGGGGGCGGGTCTAATTCTTATCCCTCCAGCCCAGGCGTCAGGAATGGGATACGGTTTCAGTAAGAATGTGACGGGTTATGATCTTATTTGGATTGTTTCTGGTTTATTACTGGGTGGAGTCGGCAGCTACTTTTTAAATTGCTTTTATTTTTATGCTTTATTTACCCTGGTGACGTTTGCTTTATTCTGCTTTGTTTATTCTAGATCCATCAAATGGTTTGGCGGTATGACCGGCGATACAATCGGGGGCAGTGTAGAGGGGGTGGAGTTGTTTTTATGGATGACTATATGGTTATTGCATGTATTCGCCATGGTTTAACAGAGGAAAATGAGAAAGGGAAATACCTCGGCTGGACCAATTCCAGTTTATCTCGAAAAGGAATCGAATTACTTAAAAGTCGAAATACTTTTTTTCAAGAGTATGAACGATGCTTTTCGAGTGATCTAAACCGCTGTTTAGAAACCGCTCATTTTCTGTTTCCTCATGCTCCATTGATCTCTTCATCCCTTTTAAGAGAGATACACTTTGGAGGCTGGGAAGGTTTAACCTATGAGAGCTTAAAGGATGACGATGTTTATCAAGAATGGTTAATGGACCCATCCATTTCTCCACCAAATGGAGAAGGGATAGAACAATTTGGAAAACGAGTCGATTTAGCCTGGGCACAGATCGTAGCTCAGATAGAAGAGCACAATGGAAAGAGGTACGCCGTTATTACTCATGGCGGAGTCATTCGACACCTATTAACTTCTTTATCTCCCAGACATGTTCACAGAACGTTTTGGGAGTGGAAGGTCAACCATGGAGAAGGGTATGAAATGGTATGGAAGACAGAAAGTGATTGGAGGAATCAAACATGTACTTCATTACGGGAGGTTCCTTTAATGGGAAAAGCATATGGGTGAAAAACCATTTTAATCTTAAAGAAACTGATACAACCTGGATTCCATTATTTAGTGGAGAAAGGTTTCATTTGGATGATATCAACTTTTCAAACTCTGTCATCGTAATAGAGGGACTTGAGTATGGGATTCGATCAACTATTTTAAATAATGAGCCTGAAGTCAGAAAGTCTTATGCAATTCTGATGCAAACCTTACAACAGTGGGAAGAAGAAGACCCTGATCGCAGAGTGATCTGGATAGGTTCAGAGGTCGGGAAAGGAATTGTCCCGATGGAAAAGCTGTCCAGGGAATGGCGGGATATGACAGGATGGGTTTATCAAGATCTGGCGAAAATTTCTCGAGAAGTATGGCTGGTTTGGTACGGGCTTGCTACATCATTAAAAGGATAAAGGAGAGGGTAGGTATGCAGCTTTACACAAGAACTGGTGATAAAGGTCAGACGAGTTTAATCGGTGGAAGAGTAGATAAAGATGATATTCGTGTCGAAGCATATGGTACATTAGATGAAGTCAATTCATTCGTTGGACAAGCCATTTCTGAACTTCATGATGAGCGTTTTACAGATTTGTTAGAGGATCTTGAGACGATTCAGCATGAGCTCTTTGATTGCGGAGGTGATCTATCCAACGTTTCTAAAAATAAAACGATCAAGCTTCAGTCCCAATCCGTCCAGGCGTTGGAAGAGAAGATTGATCGCTTCACTAAGGAAGCGCCCCCTCTGGAAAAATTCATTTTACCAGGTGGTGTGAAAGCCTCTTCAAGTATTCATATTGCGAGAACGGTTACAAGAAGAGCAGAGAGAATCATGGTTTCGCTTTCAAAAACGGACGAGGACTTTCCCATTGTGACATTGCAGTATATCAATCGATTATCCGACTACTTTTTTGCCTTAGCACGTGTGATCAATTTTCGTTGTAATGTAAAAGATGTTGAATATATTCGCAGCGCAAACGTATTTTCAACAGGTAAAGTTCAGAAAAAAAATGAATAGTAATCTAAGGACTCTTTTAATACTTTCCTTGTTTATGGCTTTTTCTGCGATCGGTGGAATGGTAAAGATACCTGCTGTAATTGGGACCATTGCTTTAGATAGTATGCCTGCACTATTAATTGCATCCCTTTACAATCGGAGATGGGGTGCAATCGTTGCAGGGGGAGGACACTTGCTATCAAGCTTATACGTTGGATTCCCGCTGGGACCGCTTCATGTTCTCATTGCTATTGAAATGGCCTTCTTCGTATGGATATTTGGATATGTGTTTTCGAAGGGTAAACGTGTACTTGCAGCCATCCTGTTTCTTATAGGAAACGGGGTACTGGCAGGGATTCCATTTATATTTATCCTGAGTCCTTCTTTTTATTACACCATTGTTCCATCCTTATTATTGGCCAGTTTCATTAATTTGACGATTGCCCACTTCCTGTACCCTCCTCTTGTTTCAAGAATTAGAAGGGGAGAAATCGCATGATTCAACATCGGGATGTTATATCCATATCGATCTCAGATGAAGAAGAGCTGATCCTGGCATCAGATTGCAGCGGAGGGATAGGAAGCAAAAAAGGGGATGCGGTCATTGCTGAACCGGAGACTGTGGGGTATTACTGCTTTCGTGTAGCAGCGATGGAATGCTTATCCGTGGGAGCAACCCTAAAAGCTGTTCAAGTATTGAACTTTACGAGTAATTCTGCATGGGAGAGTTATTATAGTGGTGTGAAGAAAGGTTTGAGTGAATTAAACATAGAGGATATTCCCATAACGGGAAGCTCTGAATCGAATATCGTTCTACATCAATCTGCTCTTGGAGTTACTTGTATTGGGATGAGAAAAAAAGAGAGACCTTTTACCTCTTGTCATAACCTTGCTCATGCCCTTATCGGAACGCCATTAGTAGGAAATGAAGTAATCACAAATGTTGCTTCTGTTGCCCCTCTATCCCTGTTCATGGACTGTATACACCACCCTTCCATCATCGATATTCTGCCAGTGGGCTCCAAAGGCGTTTTTCATGAACTTTCTCTCTTATTGGGGAAGCCTTTAAAAAGAGAGGGTGTTACCTCTATTCAAGACTTGTATAAATCTAGCGGACCTTCTACTTCATTTATCATTTCTTACAAGAAAGAGGATGAACATGATGTACTAGAACTTACCGGGAGGCATTTTCATTCACTACATTTATCATGCTAGGAACAAATAAATACTTTTTAGGATATTTATGATAAAATATACTTTCAAATGGTATGGAGAAATATGTTAGTTTATCCAGCATTCTGCGATTGTCAATTGTATTTGGATAGAGTACTATTTCATACTATCATCAGTAATTCATGAATGTCATAAAAGTAGGTGAAGAAATGGATTCACGATTAGATCGCAAGAGTAGAAAGAAAAAACGAGGAAGAAAAGTGATATTGGTATTATTATTACTTATCTTTAGCTTGCTCGGTTATGCTGCTTATCAATTTTATAGTGGATATAAAATGGCTGGAAACGACCAGCTTCAAGGAGATTATAAATTTAACGGAGTCAAAGATGAAAACGGTAAGGTTAATGTTTTGTTATTAGGAGTCGATAGCAGGGGCGAGGAAAAATCAAGAACCGACACGATGATGCTCGCACAGATTGATCCAAAAACAAATGAAACCAAACTTGTTTCCTTTATGAGAGATATCTATGTTGAAATACCCGGATATAAAAACTACAAGCTGAATACAGCTTTTTATTTAGGTGGACCCGAATTACTCAGGAAAACCATCAAACACAATTTTGACATTGATATACAATATTTTATGGTGGTCGACTTTAAGGGGTTTGAACAATCCGTTGATATACTTGCTCCTGAAGGTATTGAAATGGATGTTGAAAAGGCGATGTCAGAAAACATCGGTGTTTCCCTCCAGCCGGGTGTCCAAAATTTAAATGGGAAAGAATTATTAGGATATGCCAGGTTCCGTGCTGATGCAGAGGGGGACTTTGGAAGGGTTGAAAGACAGCAAAAAGTCATTAACGCTCTTAAAGATGAGGTACTCTCAATAGGCGGCGTCACAAAACTTCCGAAAATGGCAGGATCCATTCAACCCTATATTAAGACGAATATGAGTAAGCTAGATCAGATTTCCATCGCAAAGGATATCTTATTGAGTAACACGAGTGATATGGATAAGCTCACCATTCCAGTTGAAGGTAGTTATGGTTTTGGAAGCTATAGCGGTGTAGGATCAGTACTTGAAATCGATTTTGAAGAAAACACCAAAGCACTAAAAGACTTCCTAAATGGAAAAAGCTCGGATGAAGCTGCAACTGAATGAATTCGTAAAGCCCGTTAAGCTGGTAAATGGCTTAACGGGTTTTTTTGTACAAATGGAAGAAAGAATACGTTCCTAACAGTCTTCATCATAAAAAATATTGATGCCAATTCAAGTGGAGGCAGAATTTGAAATTCTGATTATACGCTCTCTGAGCCAATATATGGCCTTTAGAAGGAATCTGACTAACATAAATGGTGATGATAACGCTTCCACTAGCTATTTCGGCCAATTCCTTACTACTTCCTATATTGCCCTTGATATCATTTACCAGCATGTTACGATAATAAACGTTGTGAACAAAACACACGCCAACAAAGGTTTTTAGAGACATGAACCAGGAAATTTAACAACAAACAATCCTTTATATTAATACTAAATTTAAAAATGAATGCACGATTAAAAACCAAACAGAAAATATACGAACAGGAGTGGATATGATTGTTAAAACATAAAACGATTGCTTTTTTAGGTGCAGGAAATATGGCTGAAGCTATGATTTCAGGAACTGTACAAAGTGGAAAAATCCCATCCGGACAAATTATTGTTTCAAATCGAAGCAATCAAGGAAGACTTCAGGAAATGAAAGCCAAATACGATATAACAGCTTTAACAAAAGATGATCTACCCTTTAATGAAATAGATATTCTTATTCTGGCGATGAAACCGAAGGATATTGATAAAGCATTAGATTCCATTAATCACTTAGTAAGGAACGATACGGTGATTATGTCAGTGCTTGCAGGAATCACCACTTCTCATATGGAAGAGCAACTACCAGCAGGGCAGCCTGTTATCCGGGTCATGCCAAATACGTCAAGTATGTTGAAAGAATCTGCTACAGCCATAAGTGCAGGGCGTTTTACTTCTAGAGAAGACATGGAGAATGCAGAAGAATTATTATCAAGCATCGGAGAAGTTTTCGTTATCGAAGAAAGCCAAATGGACATTTTCACTGGAATTGCCGGTAGTGGTCCAGCATACTTCTATTATTTAATGGAACACATTGAAAAGACGGGTGCTGAAGCAGGATTAGACCCTAAATTAGCTCGTAAAATCGGAGCTCAAACCATTTTCGGCGCAGCTAAAATGATGCTTGAGCGAGAAGAATCACCAACTCAACTTAGAGAAAATGTAACATCCCCAAATGGTACTACAGCTGCAGGACTTGATGCATTAGCAGAGTTCGGCGGAGGTAAGGCTATCTCAGAAGCTGTCAAGGGAGCAGAAAAACGTTCGAAAGAGATCAGCTCATCCTTACAGTCCAAACAATTAGTAACTAGCTAAAACAAACATCGACTATTAAACACCCCATATAAACATTACCAACCAAACAAGAAATACAAGTCCGTCCCTACACACATAAAGAGGGGCGAGGGACGGACCTTTTTACTAGGAGTGATTGAATGTCCCAAAATAATCAGAAGAAACGTATCGTAATTAAGATTGGAAGTAGTTCATTAACAAGCTTGCATGGAGAAATGAGTCGCAGGAAGCTGGAGCGACTTGTTGATGAAGTTGTTCGATTAAAGGATGACGGTCATGAAGTATTGCTTGTTTCATCAGGAGCCGTCGCTGCGGGCTATCGTAAATTAGGATGCTTAACACGCCCAAGCTCTCTTCCCGAGAAGCAGGCAGCAGCAGCTATTGGCCAAGGACTATTGATTGAAGCGTATTCTGATCTGTTAATCTCCAACGGATACGTGGCTTCTCAAATTCTGATCACTCGTAGTGATTTTTCTGATGAAGACCGATACAACAATGCAAGAAACACAATCAATGTTCTTCTTGAACGAGGGATTATTCCGATTGTAAATGAAAATGATACCGTAACGATCGACCGATTGAAATTTGGAGATAATGATACACTATCTGCTAAAGTTGCGGCATTAGTGGATGCTGATCAACTCATCATTCTATCTGACATTGATGGATTATATGATTCTGATCCACGCAAAAATCCAGATGCTGAACTGTTAGAAAGCGTAACGGAAATTACTGAAGATATCGAAGACATGGCAGGAGAGCCTGGAAGTTCTGTAGGAACAGGTGGAATGAGATCCAAAATCGATGCATTTAAGATCACAATGGCTTCTGGAATTCCTGCGTTTCTAGGTAAATCAGGCAACTCAAATGTTATTTACGATGCTGTCCAACATACTGCTAAAGGAACGTACTTTGAATCTGCAGAAGATTCCGTAAACCTTGATTCCAAAAAGCAGTGGATTGCGTTCAACTCAGGTCCCGAAGGTGAAATCACCATCGACTCAGATGCGAAAGAACGTATTCTGGAACAAAAAGAAAGTTTAACAATTGATGATATTTATACTGTAAAAGGCCGATTTAATAAAGGTGCAGTCGTGCGAATCCTTGATAATCGAAATGAAGAAATTGGTTTGGGAATGGTAAATTTCCGTTCAGGACAACTGAAAAATCCTACAGACATCAAAGCGGATCAAATCGCAGTCGAAATTGACCAACTAGTATGTCATGTCGATTTACCCATTCCAGTAGGAGTATAAAAGAAGGAGTTTGTCTCCTTCTTCCCCTGCACAATCCGGTCGAATTCTTTTTCAAAAAAACAGGAGGTATTTGATGACTTTAACTATAGAAAAAACGGATGTAAAAAAACAAGCGATACTAGCAAAGAAAGCTTCTAAAACATTAAGTATGCTGACTACCGACCAAAAAAATAAAGCCCTTCATATCCTTGCCGATCATTTAGAGGAGAATTACGAATCTATACTAAAACAAAATGAAAAAGACCTTGAAAGAGGGAAAGAAAAGGGCTTCGAAGCTGCATTTATGGATCGTTTATCACTTTCTAAAGAACGTGTTGAAGATTTCGCAAGTGGTCTCCGTCAAGTAGCTGACCTGGAAGATCCCACTGGAAAAGTGGTATCCGATTGGACTCTTGAAAATCAACTGCAAGTTCAAAAAGTAACGGTTCCACTTGGTGTCATTGGAATGATTTATGAAGCACGTCCTAATGTAACGGTTGATGCAACCGGATTAGCACTAAAATCCGGCAATGCCATTGTCCTGAAAGGTGGGTCAAATGCCATTACCTCGAACAAAGCAATTGTGGACGTCATGCATGAAGCACTTGAGAAAACGGATATTCCTAAAGATGCAGTACAATTCATTAATACAACCGATCGAGATGCAACAAGTGAGTTATTCACGATGAAAGAGCATATTGATGTGCTGATTCCCCGCGGTGGAGGTGCATTAATCAATGCTGTCGTTAATAATGCAACTGTACCTGTCCTTGAGACTGGCGTAGGAAACTGTCATATCTATATTGACAAAGAGGCTCAAGTGGATAAAGCATTAAACATCATCATCAATGCAAAAACAGACCGTCCGGCGGTATGTAATGCAGCTGAAACCGTCATCCTGCATGAAGACTGGTTTAAAGAAAATAAGGGTGCATTTGTAGAAAAGCTTAAAGAACACAATGTATCTATTCACGGTGATAAAAAAGTAGTCGAAGCGATTGAAGATGCGAAGCTTGCTGGAGAAGAAGATTGGGCAAATGAATATCTAAGTCTGGATATTGCCGTGAAGATTGTACCTTCTTTGGATGAAGCAGTCGATCACATCGAACAATATGGTACAAAGCATTCAGAAGCCATTGTCACGGAAAACACAGAAACAGCGAAGAAATTCATGATGCTCGTGGATGCAGCCGCTCTCTATCATAATGCTTCCACTCGTTTCACTGATGGAGGAGCGTTAGGATTTGGTGCTGAAATTGGAATCTCTACACAGAAACTTCATGCTAGAGGACCAATGGGGCTACCAGCTTTAACAACCGTTAAGTATATGATGCATGGAACCGGACAAATTCGATAATAAACATGCAAAACGCTTGAGGAAATATTCTCAAGCGTTTTTTCTCTTTTATCAGGGGAAGAAATCTTATCAGAACCCGGAGCTTGTCTCCTCCAATATAAACTCATTCAATCCCCGTATCGTGTGGACTTCTTGCTGATAACAGATTTTTAATAGTTCTTCAAAGATTTCGGCGGTCATGATCGCATCATTTAGAGCATGATGACGGGTCCGTGAGTCGATGTCAAATTTCTTTACAAGGGCGTCCAGGTAACAATCGTCCCGTTCCAGTAATCCATTTGCAAGTGAAAAGGAGTCAACATATTCCGGATTAAATGATGGAAGCTGCCACTTGTAAATGCGTTTCTGAAGAAAATTTATGTCAAAACTAGCAGGATGGGCAACAAGGATGGTACCTTTGCTGTACTCTAAAAATCGCTGCAACCCAATCGGCAGTGTAACTCCATTTAAAAAATCTTTTCTTCTTAGACCAGTAAATCGTTTCGTATCCCTTGACACCGTTTGAAGGGGATTTATGACCTGATAGAACGTGTCATTTCGCTGGACTTTACCTTCCTTGACCTTTACGGCTCCAATTGAGATGATTTCATCTCCCACCTCCGGGAAAAAGCCCGTTGTCTCAAGGTCGAAAATGGTAAAGTCACAATCGAATAAATGCTTTTGTTGAAGCGTGGGTTTTTCCTCTTCAAACTCTTTTAGGGCACGAGATAATTTATGGTAGGAAAGCTTTTCTTTTTCCCGTTTCACTTGAAAGCGAAAGAAAAATTGCTGCCATAAATAATATTTCAGAATGCGGTAACCCACATTAATTCCAATATCATTCATTAAACCACCCGGTTCCTATTAAAACTAATTTCCATCACTTGTTGAAGTCGATTAGCAATTTGGATGGATTCTTTTAATTTCTGACGATCATCTTTTGAAAGAGTACGTACATCAATATCGTTACTTAATGTCTTTCCTTCTTTAAGTTCAAGAAGGTTTTGCTTAGTACGCAGAGTGAGAAGGATATGCATAGCTGTTTTAACATTTTCTGCATCCCTGGGATGAAACGCCTGCATATTTTTCAATGCGTGAACACGTTTAATTGTATTGACTTCCTTGATTCCGTACTTTACAGAATGAATACGTATCATATTGACGATCTGCAAAAGACCTGACTTCTTAATATTAAATAAATGATTTCTGGGTTTCAGGTTCACGCGTCCCAAAGGACCGACAGGAAGCTTGAAGCGAAGGGCATCTTTTCTTAATAGTTGCTGCATATTAAGAGATCGTTTCGATTTTTCCGCTAAATAATTTCGGATTTCTTCAGCGATGGAGTAATCACCGTAAATCGGACGAAAATCATAAAACATTGTAATGTTTTGGACTTCCTGTGCATCTATTTCGTAAAGCCATTCATCAATCGCTTTTTTCCAATCGGTATAGGAACGTTTCCATTTTTGTTCCTTCGCCATGATCCCGCCAGTACATTCAGGAAAACCGCATGCTGCCAGCTTTAAATTGAGTTTTTCAGTAAATGCCTGGAAATACAAATCAACCTTCTTGAGATCGGATAAGTGATTATAATCATCGAGTATGATTCCATTATCCTGATCCGTATGAAAGCCTTGCTCACTCCTGCCTTGACTGCCCATGACGATAAAACAATAATTGATAGGCGCAGATCCGAATCCTTCCTTACGCATTTCTTTTTCAGTTAATTGAATGATTTTTCGGTGCAGGCGATCATTATAGTTTGAGATCACTTCGCAAATATCGTAGCCAAAACTATCCTGGAGGAGTAGATCTTGAATGAACTGTTGAAAAGTCTTACTTTTCACAGTTGCCAGTTCTACCAGTTCGTCGTTCGTAATGGCTTTTTGGATTTTATACGAGAGGTCCAAATAATTTGAATCCTGAATATTGAGAAATGAAGTACTGGTCAGAACTCCCACAACTTCATCGTTGCGGATAATTGGGACAAAGTCGACTTCTTCATGTTTGAAATAAGAAAGGGCTTCATAGGCAAAGGATTCATCACGAATCCAAAACGGTTTTTTCTTCATCCAATCTTTTACTGATTCACTGATACTTGGGTTTGTAATATAAGACAGGATTTCTCGTTGGGTGAGAATGCCTTGCATTTTCTTCTCTGGGTCTACTACCACTAAACCATATGTATCTTCTTCTTTCATCTTTCTTGCTGCGTCCAAAACAGTGGCATTGCCGTCAATGAAAGTGGGGCGATCCATTAGCGTATGGACTTTGGTACGAAAAAGGCTGATATTTTCGTCGTCGGTATCAGTGGCAGACTTCGCTTTTATTTCATCGTACAAAGTTTTCATGCGATTTCCGATACTTTCAAAGATGATTTTTGAAAAGTCATTGTTCTTGGTCATAACCTCCAAGAGCCGGGCCTTCTGAATACGGAAGACGGTGCAATTCTCTATTGCCTGTACGGAAAAGGTCATTTCACCGCTCGTGAGCATAATCATGATCCCGATCAAGTCCCCAGGATAATAGAATCGGAGGGAATACTGCTTGCCACTTGATCGATGCAGAACGTTTTTCGCAAGTCCCGAGACAAGGAAATATATATCCAGTTCTTCTACTGTTTCATCTTCATGAAAAAGGAATTCACCTTTTTTGAAGGTAGTGTATTTA
This sequence comes from Rossellomorea sp. GCM10028870, assembly GCF_042666755.1. Taxonomy (NCBI): domain Bacteria; kingdom Bacillati; phylum Bacillota; class Bacilli; order Caryophanales; family Bacillaceae; genus Rossellomorea; species Rossellomorea sp. GCM10028870. Next base: position 948,739 of record NZ_JBHTGN010000001.1, read on the forward strand.
GAACCGGAAATAATGTAATCTAACTGTTCTGTGGTTAGAACATCAAAGGGATAGTGATCTCGTATAATGTGTAATAGTTCCTGCTGGTTCATCGAATACCTCCCATTCTCATTAGTTCCATAGTACTTTACCATAGAATTCCCTATTTTGAAAACGATAAAACAGGCTCGATACTTACATAAAACACCCAGATGCTATAGCTTTATATGTTTATAGTTCTTGGTTATTCTTGCTGAACGAATGGGAAAAGAAAATGGTGTCCCGTCCTTACAGGAACAAAGGGGACTTACTTATTAGTGACAATTAATTCAGCAGCTTCCATTAAGTTAGTAAACATGTAATCGGCGTTATATAGAGGGGAGGGCCCGTCTGCAAGTAAGATAGTAGTGCATCCCGCTTTGCGGCCAGCTTCAATATCTACATCGCGATCACCTACCATATATGATCGGGCAGTATCTAAATCGTACTTTTTGGCTAAGTCCAAAATCATCCCAGCTTCAGGCTTTCTGCATTCACAACCCTCGTGCGGCTTGTGAGTACAACAAGAAACTTCTTGAATGAATCCACCAGCCTTTTCAATTTCCTTCACCATATAATCGTGTATGGAATCAAGTTGTTCATGAGAGAGATATCCTAACCCAACTCCACCCTGGTTGGTGACGACGAAAATCAGAAAGTTGGAGTCAGTCAATAATTTAATCGCTTCAAGAACTCCCTGCAGGAAATAAAATTGATCTGATGTATTAACAAATGTCACTCTCTCGGTTTTCACCTCATTGATTACTCCATCACGATCGAGAAAAACAGCTTTTTTCATCAGCAAACCTCCTCATTCGATCTTTTTCTCTAAAATATCCTTATTGTGTGTCGCTTTTTGCGGTTTCCGAGGAAATAATGACAGAGTATTCTGTCATTTATGGAAAGCAATGAACGTATACTTATCAATGAAATCTTACCACAGATTCTTTACAAAAATAAATAAGGGGAGTAGGACTTATCCTACAGATAAACAAACAGGAATAGGGACGGACCTTTGAAAGGTCCGTCCCTATCTATTATAGTTTTTGAATAAAAGCGACTTTAAGGTAATCACTCTGTTTGTATTGACTGAGGGTTTTAAAGTCTTCTGGCAGAGTGTATTCTTCCAGTATTTTGTATTTACCATTGGTTTCTTTAAAGGCTGCTTCAATAAAGCTTTTGAATTTTTTCATATTAAATGTACTACAATTAGTGGATGCCACAATGGTACCGTTTTTTTCAGTAATGGCAATCGCTTCCTTTAACAAATCTTTATAATCCTTTGCAGCACTGAATGTATGTTTCTTTGAGCGGGCAAAGCTTGGTGGATCAAGAATCACAAGATCAAAGGAGAGTTCTTTTTTTACGGCATATTTAAAGTACTTAAAGACATCTTCCACAATGATGTTTTGTGCTTCATAATCAATCCCGTTTATACTGAATTGTTCAATCGTTTTGCTTAGACTGCGATTAGCAAGGTCTACACTGGTGGTCAGAGATGCACCACCGAGTGCAGCGAAAACAGAAAATGCTCCTGTGTAAGAGAACGTATTTAATACCCGTTTTCCTTCAGAATAAGAGTCGCGAATTCGTTTGCGCACTTCACGTTGATCAAGGAAAACCCCTACCATGGCCCCGTCATTTAAATAGATGGCAAATTGAACGCCATTTTCTTTGACGAGAAGGGGGAATGAAGGACGGTTTCCTTCAACGAAATCATCTTCATCCACATATTTCCCTTCCTGTGCAAACCGCTTTTTTTGATAAATCCCTTTGAAATCCGTTAATTCTCTTAACGATTGCATAACCTCTTCGTGGAATGAATAGGCTCCTTTAGAATACCATTGAACGAGATAGTATCCATCAAAGTAGTCAATGGTGATGCCCCCGAAACCATCTCCTTCACCATTAAATACCCGAAATGCTGTAGTATCTTCACTATAGAAGAAGTGAAGTCGTTGATTGATTGCAGCGTGAAGTTTTTTAAAGATAAAGTCTTTATCAATTTCTTCTTGTTCTTTCCAGCTCAGAAGCCAGCCGATCCCTTTGTTCTGAATTCCGAAGTAGCCTTTTGCAATAAAGGTATTCTTATTGTCAACAAGCTTAAAAATTTCTCCGTCTTCTACATGCTCAATTGATGATGTCACATTTTCTTTATTTATGAGGGGAAAACCTTTCTGGAATTGTTGTATGTATTTAGGGTTTGCTTTAATGATTCTTTCTTTTGTCATTCTACTCATCCTAACCTTGAGGTTTAGTCTTGTGTAGTATAGAACGTAAAAGAATTTTACGCAACTGCACAGAAAAAAACTTCCGTATCAGAATAGAAACTCTATTTGAGTACGGAAGTGAAAATTTCCCTTATTTACTCCATAGGTAATCTCCAACAAGACGGTCTACTTTAATCGTTTCATGTAAGCCGCTATGAGAAATAGATGGATCATAAACGATCTTGGATTGAAAATGACTTTCTTCAAATAGTGATTGACTGCCCATAGCACTTTGAACATTTACCACATCATCACCTGATCCTGCGATGGATAATACATGTATATATGAAGGGATTAAATGGCGATTCATAAATAAATCTTTCAATGCCCGTGATTCTGGTTTTAAGTCAATAACAGCTGCGCCTGTATTAATCTGGTCATAAGATTCCTTGGTAACGCCAAGGAAAGGTGTAGCAATCGTAATAAATTTATGGGTCTTCGGAACAAATGAGTTATCCCTTGTATTTAGAATATATTTAGTTGAAGCAAGCCCACCCATGGAGTGTCCTACGATATTTACGTTTGAAACGTCAAATTGGTGGTACAAGAGCTTCATTGCATTCTCTAACCAAATTGCTTGCTTCTCTAATGATGCACGGTTATCTTCAAAGATGACTTGAACGAGAGGAGGTGAAGTGGGATTTGTGGAAAGAGATCCTTTATACACTACACTGCCATTCTCAGATACATAAATCTCCAACGTTTTTTGACCCCAGCCATGCTGGTTTTCAAATCGTTCTAACATCGTTCTGAAAGAATTGTATGTACCTTTGTACCCGTGTACAAAGACGGTAGGATATTTTTCTTCAGCTGTTAAAGGCTTTTCACTGGATTGTACATTTGTAGTGCGAAATATGATATATAAAGTGAAGAAAGTGAAGATTATGCCACTCCACAAAAACGAATGTTTATGATTGATTGACAAGGAAACCGCTCCTTTAAAAAGGTATACTTCTATTGTAAAGTATTCGTGAAGTATTGAATATGTTAAAAAAGAAATTTATTTGTCATATTATATGTAACTTTTACCAATAATGCGGCAGTATTTAAATGTGTACGTCCTAATGTCGTATGTGGAAGTCGAAATTGTATGATGACATTAAAAAAAGGCTTAAATGAAGCATTTAAGCCTTAACCTTATTCTCCCTTGGAAATCAAAATTTTAAACCCAATCACCAGCTTTGAAAATAGGTTCGATCGTCCCGTCTTCCTTTTGGCCGTCGATATCTAACTGATCCGATCCTATCATGAAATCTACATGTATCATGCTTTCGTTAAAACCTACTTCCCGTAACTGTTCAGCCGTCATACTATTACCATCTTCTACACAGACGGATAAGGCTCTCCCCAGCGCTATATGACAAGAAGCATTTTCATCAAAAAGTGTGTTATTGAAGACAATGTTTGTATTAGAAATAGGGGAGTTGTGGGGAACTAATGCCACTTCTCCTAAATAGGAAGACCCTTCATCTGTTTGTAGTAGATTTTTTAAGGTTTCATACCCTTCCTCGGCTGTGAAATCTACGACTTTTCCCTCTTTAAACGTTAGTGAAAAGTTCTTAATTAACGTACCGCTATAGTTAAGTGGCTTCGTGCTTGAAACTACCCCGTTCACACCATGTTTAACCGGAATTGTAAACACTTCTTCCGTTGGTAGATTAGGAACAAAGGGAATTCCCTGATCATTTGTGAACTGGGCACTGATCCATTTCGTTTGAGGATGGAATTCAATTGTAAGATCTGTTCCAGGTCCTTTATAATGAAGCTTTTTATAATTGTTTTGGTTTAAACGGTCGGCGTTCTTATTGAGGTTACTAATATGTGTTTCCCATAAGGCAACTGTATTCTCTTTATCTGTTCTTGTTGTATAAAAAATGTTTTCCCATAGTTTATCAATTGCTTCTTCTTGAGAAAGTTCCGGGAAAACGGTATGAGCCCATTCGACTGTAGGGAACGCAGCTATTAACCAGCTTATTTTCCCCCCGCCTATATATGCAGAAAAATCTTTCATGGCTTCCGCTGATGTTCTATTTAATATAGCAACCCTTTTAGCATTTGTATCTCTTAAAAGGGAAGGATTTGGTGCTGCCAAATTCAGGAGAGCCACATTATTTTCTGCCATCTCGATATATCCTTTTGCTTTCCAATCAGGAAACACTCTCAATCCTTCCTCAGAAGAATTCTCTAAGCGGATTTTCTTTAACTCTTCATCGTAGAAGTCCGTTAATACATTTAAAACCCCGGCTTCATATGCCTTCTCAGTAACAAGGCGAACAAACTTGTACGCTGTAACAGGTGCGGAGATCAATAGTTCCTGATCCTTTTGCAGGTTTAGTCCTACCTGTACGATTAAATCTGCATATCTCTCTAATTTTTTTTCAAATGCATGATTCATCTGAAATCCCCCTTAATATGTATTCAATACTAACTATATCTCTTTATTCAGAAAATTTCATTGATAATGTTTATGAAGTACTTAATGAAGAGATGGAATTGAGTTGACTAGGTCCTGAGGAAGTACGGGCGTGCCGAGACCATTGAAGCGAAACTGAGTAGGCTCGGCCGAACGCTAGCTGCCAGCGGGGCAGTTCCCCCCACCATCCAGCACACGCTAATTGACAGGGCCTTGCAGAGCGTATGTTAAAAAGCAACAATCTTTTGCAAAAAAAGCGAAATAAAAATAGAAAAAGGACTGGCCTGGATTAGGCTAGTCCTGTATTATTTTATAGTTTACTAGAGAATGGCGGGAACTCTTCTTCATTGACATTGATTACGACAATACCGGAGAGTGCCATAGCAGTCAGGCTGGTGATTAGTAATAACTTTTTCAACTTTTTCATCATTTCACCTCCTATAAAGTTAACATTTCTTCATAAATGACATTCGCTTCATTTAGATGAAATGCTGCATGTTTATATTTTCTAATCCCCTGGTAATACTGACCAAGGAATTTAGAATACTCAGCATATAATAGATGGGAGCCGCTCTTTTTAAAAAAGGGCAGTGTATACTCCTTCATAAACGTTTCAAAACCTTGTGGGAAATCATTTAAAGCAAACTGATAATAAGATAATTGATAGAATTTATCCGGGTACTTTTGTTTAGAGCAAAGATGTAATCCTTTAGGTAACCAGAAACGCACCTCTGAAAATTGGTTTTTTTTATAATATTCTTTGACCAGAGAGAGAATGGAGTATAACTTTCCTTCTTCGTCTGAATCTTTCAATTCAATGCTTCGCAAATAATGCTGAATGGCTTCTTCACTCTTATTCATAAATGATTTCAAATACCCTAGGTTCTGCTCCACCTTGGAATTTAATGACGTATAGTTTATGGAATGTGAAATGAAATTGGCCCACTCATAATGCTTCATTGCTTCTTCACTATAACGTATACGCCGATAGCAAATCCCTAAAATCAAATGTACCTCAGCGCATCTTTTCTGGTAGTAGACGCCCTGGAAAATGGAAAGTGCCTTCTCTCCATAAAAGATTGCTAAACGGTACGTGCCTAAGCGGGTCAAGACTAAGCTGAATAAATAATATAAATCTGCCCGTTCCTCTTCATTAATCACATTACCAAGTACATAGTAGGTTTCAGCTTCTTTCAGTTCTCCTTGGGCTTTATCGTACTCTTCAATCAAATAATAGTAATTCCCTTTGTATTTGTGATAATAGAATTTAAGCGTATCTGAGAGTTCTTTATAATTGGCTTGGATCTGTATCATATGCTCAAAAGCTTTCTGAAGGCTCCCTTTAATTAAATGGACACGGAAGCAAAGGATCTTATGGAATAAATGAGGAGTGAGGTCATCCGATTGTTCAAGTTCCTTCTTAATGACCTTATTGATGGACTCAGCTTCCTCTGTTTTATTCCACAGCAATGCATGGTTCCAGTTTTCTAGAAGTTTGTTCAAATGGTTTGGGTTATCAAGCAGATTATTTACACCTAATCGCTCACAGAGCAGATTAATTATGTCATTTGACGGAGAAACTTGATTGTTTTCCAGTTTGGAAAGATATGATACGGAAATAATCCCTTTTGATAAATCTTCTTGTGTTAAATTCCGTTTAAGTCTGTGAAAGCGGATTTTAGAACCGATTGTCATATGATCCTTCTCCTCTGACTGGGCTTTAATAACTCATTACTTTCATGTAAATGAGCTATTAAAATAGTAACATATTAAAAGGATGAATGTTTTGAATATTCCTATAATTATATTTTTTATGGGTATTTTGTATGGTGTTTCATTCCTGATTCTGATATTGAGGGAACATGCAGAATGAAATGTGAGAAACTTTTCCTCTTTCCAGTGGGGTGAGGCAGATATTGGGGTGGAGTGGAAGGGGAGGAGACCCTTCCACCATTTTTCCTATTCTTTGTGATTCAGTTGTTTACCGTGATGTGGATGTGGATGCCATCTCATCATGTAGTCATTTTCTTTCAATTTTTGATACTTAGCTTCCATCATTTTAAGTACGTTGTCTCCCTGTTCTTTTGAGAAGACGCCATATTCTACATATTTGTTCACAAGTTCTTTTTTGGTTGAATACATTTGTTCATGCAACTTGGCAAGCTCCGTTTTTTGTTCTTCAGTAAGGTTTACCTTAGGCGTTTGTGGCTCACCTTCTGCTGCTGCAAATGTACCGACAGTAAGACTAATCATGAAGACAGCTAAAATAGATGTGACCATTTTTTTCATATTATTCACTCCTTTCCAATGTTTCTCTCATATTCTTTGCCGAATACTCGCAGAATATGTAGGAATAGACGAATATGAAGGGTACATGATAGGGTAAAGATAATTAGGTATAGGAAAGGTGGCTGAAAAATGATTAAACAATTTTTGTCCAGTATAGGGATAGGACATGTAAAAGTGGATACAATTGTGCACAAAACTGAAATTTCTCCTGGGGATTCGATTGAAGGGGAAGTCGTTTTAGTCGGGGGAATGGCCGATCAGCCTATTAATGAAATTCAGTTATTGCTTTTAGAGAAATATGAGGAGGATAAAAAAGATAGTGATTTTTCCTATCATGAAAAAGATTTGGACACGATTATCCTAGATAAGATCGGTACAATCCGTGCGGGTGAAGAAAAGAGAATCTCTTTTATATTTCCTACATCTTCCGATCATCCCAAAACATCGGATTCCAACAAAACCATATTAAGAACCACAGTAGACATACCCCAAGCGGTAGATCCCACAGATGAAGATAGCATATACGTCGTATAACCTTAAGGCAGATTCTATTATTGAATCTGTCTTTTTATTTAGTTCTAAGACCGAATAAGAGTAAATGTTCTCATTGAAATCCATAAAAACCCAATGTAAAATGTAGTAAGCGTATACATTCTAAAAATTCAGATATTTGAATGTATACAACTTATAATAAAAAGGAGGAATTTGATGGGTGGAATATGGTTGGCGGTAATAGGAGGGCTTGTTTTTTTAGTTGGGTATAAATATTATTCCAAGCTTATTGCTGAGCGGGTGTACCGTCTGGATCCCAATTATGTGACGCCGGCACACCAATATAAAGATGGTGTCGATTTCGTCCCAACGAATAAGTTTGTTCTGTGGGGTCACCATTTTACTTCTGTAGCGGGGGCGGCTCCGATTGTAGGACCTGCAATCGCCGTTTACTGGGGATGGCTTCCAGCATTTCTTTGGGTCATATTAGGAACAGTATTTGCAGCCGGGGTGCATGATTTTGGAACGTTGGTTCTTTCAGTTCGAAATAAAGGACAATCCGTCGGTTCATTAGCCAATAAGTTAATAGGGAAAAGAGCAAAAGTACTTTTTCTATTTATTATTTTAATTCTTGTGTTGATGGTGAACGCAGTTTTTGCCTGGGTAATTGCAAATCTGTTCATTACTTTCCCTGCTAGTGTCATTTCGGTGTTCATTCAGATTCCATTAGCAGTTTGGATTGGGTATTCGGTTTATAAGCGAAATGGCAGCATGTTGCTACCTTCAATCGTAGCACTGGCAGTCATGTATGCATCAGCTGTCATTGCCAGCCGGGTTGGATTTTTGCAAATAGATTTAGTTCGTTATTTCGGTGGTCAAGAGGCCACATCATTGTTTGGCTTGAGTTCAACAAGCATGGCTTTCCTGGTGTGGATCGTCATACTGATGATTTATGTCTACATAGCTTCAACTCTACCTGTTTGGAAGCTATTGCAGCCACGTGATTATATCAACTCCCATCAATTAATTGTTGGTTTAGGATTGTTATATCTTGGCCTCCTGTTTACAAATCCTGAAATTACAGCACCAATGACGAACGGAGCTGCAGATGTTTCCTGGTTCCCGTTACTATTTATCACAATTGCCTGCGGTGCGATTTCCGGGTTTCACGGCCTGGTTTCTTCTGGTACATCGTCAAAACAGTTGGACAAAGAAACGGATGCACGCTTTGTAGGATATTTAGGTGCTGTTGGGGAGGGGGCACTGGCATTGATTGCGATCATTGCATGTATAACATTTTTCCCGAACGTGGAAGAATTCCAAGCCACTTACAGCGGTTTTGCTGCAGCAAGTGGTGCCGGTTTGGGTGTCTTCATTCAAGGAGCCGGACAACTTGCTACAGGTGTTGGAATTCCGGCGGATATCGCAGCTACGATTGTTTCAGTGATCATTGTGAGCTTCGCAGCAACAACATTGGACTCCTCTGTTCGACTGATGCGTTATATCATTGCCGAGTTGGGAGAAGAGTACAACGTAAATCCTTTAACAAATGCTCATGTTGCAACGACGATTGCCGTCGTTTCAAGTGCAGCCTTAACTTTATTACCTCAAGGCCCTAAAGGATTCGGGTCAGGTGGATACCTGCTATGGCCGCTTTTTGGTACTTCGAATCAATTGCTTGCAGGAATCAGTTTACTTCTCATTACCATCTGGCTAAAGCGTCAAGGAAGGAATTATATAGCTACCTTAATTCCAATGGTATTCCTTATGTTCATGACCTTATGGGCGATGATTAACCAAGTCGTGTTTGAATGGTCAGGTGTCGGTGAATCAGAAGGGAATATGCTGCTCTTTATCTTTGGAAGTATCATTCTGATTTTCACCTTGTGGATCCTTATTACTGCTGCATCTTCACTGTCTAAAAAGGGAGATGACCCTTCACAGTTCTCTGCTTAGTTATAAGATAAGGGTGACTCGTGCTCGAGTCCCCTTTTTCTACATCCTTTTGAAGGGGGGAATATGTATGGTAGAAGTCCTGATGATTCGCTCAGAGCTTGAAGTAGGCATGGGGTGATGTGGTGGAGTAAGTGGTGACGGGTTCATCACAATGAAACATGATTTCTCTCATCATCACCACGAAAGAAGTTCCCTTGGAAAACTTTATTGTGAAACAAGTGAAAAATATCGGGAGGCCGTGTCCATTCTATACTGCGACCCTAGAAATCTCTTGGCCATCATCTATTATTTGGTGAGGCAGGTGAGAAGAAAGCATATACCTCTATATAAAGCTTTTTTTTACCTTCTCTTCTCAATTAAAAGACAAGCTATTTTCATTAATGGTCATTATCTACAAGATAATCTAAATTATCATGCCACATTACAGAGACATCTTTAAGGAGGGGAGCACGAATGGATTCGTCTATGAAAGAAAAGTTCAAAAGAATCATACAGCTTTACGATGACATGATTCGCCTTCCTCATAAAACGGAAATTGCAAGGGAATTAAGAGATGAGGATGATTTATTCTTATTATTGCTCTATTCAGATATGCTAGGCCTGCCGAATCCCGTTTTTTATTACACATTGGAACTTTATCCGTATATAATAGAGAAATTTCATGATTGGCATTTAAGAATGGGAATGGAGCACTCACCCTTGGATGGCATCAGATGTTGTTGAAGTAAAGTGAGGGGGATATGTACATGAATGAATTACAACACCAGAAAATTCTTTTTGTAGGAGGAAAAGGAGGAGTAGGAAAATCAACATCTGCCTCTGCTTTAGCCGTAATGTTTGCGAATATGGGGAAGAAGACGTTAATCATTTCAACGGATCCTGCTCATAATTTAGGTGATATCTTCCATCAAGAGATCATGGAATATAAAACGCGATTACTTGAAAATCTATGGGGAATAGAAATAAACCCACACATCGAAACACAGCGATATATCAACGGAGTGAAACGGAATTTAAAGGGAATGGTTAAATCAAAAATGGTGAATGAGGTACACCGTCAAATTGATATGGCTGCCTCGGCACCCGGGGCAGAAGAAGCTGCATTATTTGATCGGATGGTTTCCATCATTCTCGAAGAAGGAAATGAGTTCGATAAAATCATCTTTGACACAGCCCCTACAGGCCACACAATCCGACTATTATCCCTTCCCGAATTGATGGGAGTATGGATGGACGGGATGCTTGAAAGGCGAAAGAAAACAAATAAGAATTATTCACAACTATTAAATGATGGGGAGCCGGTCGAAGATCCCATTTATGATGTGCTGCAAAGGCGTCGTGAAAAGTTCTCAAAAGTACGGGGGATTCTTCTGGATCAAAAAAGAACAGGATTCATTTTCGTACTCATTCCCGAAAGGCTCCCGATACTTGAAACTGAGAAGGCCATTGAAATGATGTCCAATCACGGATTGAATATAGGGGGACTGATCATAAATAAGATCCTGCCCATTCAGGCGGATGGAGAGTTCTTGGAAAAAAGGAAAGAGCAGGAAAAGCTATATTTAAAGATGATGATGGAGAAGTTTACAAACCAAACGTTATATCGGATTCCACTACTAGAAGAAGATATCTGTTCAATCCGGCATCTTGAAAATTTTGTAGACCATCTACAAAAAGAAGTTTTTTTAGGTGAACGAAGCATTTAGCATACATATGAACTCTTCAACCAATGACCGTTAGGCTATTTCCTCTAACGGTCATTTTTATTTTTCAGAAGGGATAAATCATTTTTTGTCGAAAGAGTGTAATGAAAACATTGGACTAAGGGAGTGATACCCATGAGGAATAGTGACATGAAGCATTTACCGGGAATTCTCCCGTTGAAGAAAAGAGAAGAAACACAGAATCGTTGGCTATTTCACCGACTTAATACCCTTTTACCTTCGTTAATGAAAAAACATCATCTAGATATGTGGATTATTGCGGGCAGGGAGTATAATGAAGATCCTGTCCTGAAGACGCTTTATCCATCATCAATAGACAGTTCAAGAAGATTGACGATCCTGGTGTTCTTCCTCGACGGAAATCAACAGGTAAAAAGATGGGTACTGCACCCCAATCCGAACTTTGAGCCGTTTTATGAACGGGTATGGAATCCCGAAGATTGTGATCAATGGGAGTGCCTCAAACGACTAGTAGAAGATCATGACCCTGATACAATTGCGTTAAACTATTCCACTACCTTTGCCGCAGGGGATGGTTTAAGTCATTCGTTTTACCAACATTTGGGGATGTTACTAGATGAGTACACTCATAAATTTGTATCTGCCCAACACATCATAGTTGATTGGCTATCAATGAGGACATCGAAAGAACTCATCGCCTATCCTTCAATAGCGGAGCTGGCGCGGCAAATAGCAGCAGAAGCTTTATCGGGAGCGGTGATTCATCCAGGTATCACAACGACTGAAGATGTAGTCGATTGGATAAGGCAACGCGTCTTGGATTTAGGAATGGAAACGTCATTTTACCCTACGGTCGATTTACAAAGAAAAGGTGCTGATATGGATCGATTAGAGGGGGAAATCATACGATGTGGAGACATTGTCCATTTGGATTTTGGTATTCGTTATCTTGGTTTAGCGACAGACACTCAGCAGCTTGCTTACGTTCTCTATCCAGGCGAAGAAGACGCTCCTGAAGGAATTCAATCAGCGTTACAGTCAGCCTTAAGGTTTGAGGATATTGTATCAGAAGAAATGAGAGTGGGTAGAACAGGAAACGAAGTGTTTCAGCGGGTAATGAAAAAGGCAAGCGATGAGGGGATTGAGGCGATGCTTTATTCTCACCCCTTAGGAAACCACTGTCATGAAGCAGGGGCCATAATGGGATTATATGATCAACAAAGAGATATCCCGATAAAAGGCGACCTGCCACTAACAGCAAATACCTGCTATGCTATGGAGTTCAACATCAAGCAATACATTCCTGAATGGAATCAGATTGTGCCGATCTATCTGGAGGAACCTGTCGCTATTATTCAAAATCGAGTCGAATACATGGCAAAAAGGCAAGTGTCCTTTTATCTTATATAATGAAGTGAATGGATGATAGGTTATTGACTAAGGAGCTTGAGTACAGTGAGAATCGTACTCAAGTTCTTTTTTCATTGTGGCTGCATGGCCTGTCATTCCGAAACGATCATAATAATTTCTACAATCATCCATTCCCTTTAATAAAATTGTTGATTATTCCTTGACTTTATACCTAACGGGGTATATTATTGTAATTGTAGCAAGAAACAACAAGCCAACAGGAGGTGTCTTTATGGAATACAATTCACAAGTTCAGAATCGAATTAAACGTGTTGAAGGGCAGCTCCGTGGAATCGTAAGAATGATGGAGCAAGGGGAAGATTGTAAAGACGTTATTACACAACTTTCCGCAGCAAAAACAGCTCTTGACCGTTCCGTAGGCTTAATTGTCAGTATGAATCTTGTTGAATGCGTAAGGGATTCACAAGAGACTGGTGAAAATACGGAAGACCTTGTAAAAGAAGCTGTGAATTTATTAGTTAAGAGTCGATAAAGAAAAGAGTTGACATCTTTTTTTATATCATATAATATACCCTTATGGGTATTAAAACCAATCATTCTTAGGAGGAATTATTAATGAACGCAGATAAAGTACTAGATGCTAAAGGATTAGCTTGTCCAATGCCGATTGTGAAAACAAGAAAGGCAATAAAAGAAATTGAAGCTGGTCAAATTTTAGAGGTTCAAACAACGGATAAAGGAGCTAAAAGTGACCTGACAGCCTGGGCTAAATCTACAGGACATGAATTGCTCGATTCAAATGAAGAAAATGATGTATTTACATTCTGGATTAAAAAAGTTTAAATTTTTTTAAGGGGATCAATACCCCTTACAGTAAATAGGAGGAGATACAATGACTGAAAGAAAAACAACCAATATTATTCTCTTTAGTGGAGATTACGATAAAGCGATGGCTGCATATATCATTGCGAACGGGGCTGCAGCTTATGATCATGACGTAACCATTTTCCATACATTCTGGGGACTGAATGCTTTAAGAAAAGAAGAGATGGTGCCTGTGAAAAAAGGATTTATGGAGAAAATATTTGGGGGGATGATGCCTCGTGGTGCAGATAAACTAGGATTATCAAACATGAATTTCATGGGCATGGGCCCTAAAATGATCAAAGGTGTTATGAAGAAGCATAATGCTATGCCTTTACATGATTTAATTGATATGGCAAGGGAACAAGAAATCAAATTGGTTGCGTGTACCATGACAATGGATTTATTAGGATTACACAAAGACGAATTATTAGAGGAAATCGAGTATGCTGGAGTAGCTGCGTATTTAGCGGATGCTGAAAATGGTAACGTGAACCTATTCATCTAATTTTTTTTTGCAATGAAATATACCCTATAAGGTAATTGGAGGTTTTATATATGAACATGATTGAATCAAATTTCGTATTGGATGCAAAGGGATTAGCTTGTCCAATGCCGATTGTAAAAACAAAAAAGGCCATGAATAACCTGGAAGCAGGCCAAGTGATTGAAGTTCAGGCAACAGACAAAGGATCAATGGCCGATCTTCAAGCGTGGGCAAAAAGTTCCGGGCACGATTATCTCGGAACCATTGAAGAAGGAGATGTTCTGAAACATTTTGTCCGCAAATCAAGCGGGGAAGAGACTGTAGAGCGTAAACATGAGTCAGTAACAGATAATGAAACATTGTCTACTAAACTAGGCGATGAAAATATCGTCGTACTGGATGTCCGTGAAAAGGCGGAATATGCATTCAAACATATTCCAGGCTCGATTTCAATGCCACTTGGAGAACTGGAAACCCGAGTGGATGAACTTAATAAAGACAAGGATATTTATGTAGTATGCCGTACAGGAAACAGAAGCGACATGGCGGCGCAACTATTAGCTGAAAAAGGGTTTCTTAATGTAATCAATGTAGTTCCAGGTATGATCGATTGGACTGGAGACGTTGAATCGAACGTGAAGTAAGAAGATACCACAAATACAGGGAGGTTAAATGAATGGCAGTTAAACCAATGAATTCAAAAGAAGTAGCACAAAAAGTAATGAAAAAAGAAGATTTATTCATTTTAGATGTACGTAATGAAGATGCCTTTGAAGATTGGAAAATTGAAGGTGAAAAATTTGAATATCTGAACATCCCATACTTCGACCTTTTAGATGGTGTAGAAGAAATAATGAATCAACTTCCGACGGATAAAGACGTTCTTGTCGTGTGTGCGAAAGAAGGTTCTTCTATGATGGTAGCGGAAATGCTCTCGGATGAAGGGAAAGATGTTTCTTACCTTGAAGGCGGAATGAAAGCTTGGAGCGAACATTTGGAGCCTGTCAGAGTGGGTGAATTAACAAATGGCGGAGAGCTTTATCAATTTGTTCGTTTAGGTAAAGGTTGTCTATCCTATATGGTCGTGTCAAATGGTGAAGCAGCGATCGTCGATGCTACTCGTATGACTGATATCTTTATCGATTTTGCAAAAGAAAAAGGCGCAACGATTACAAATGTATTCGATACTCACTTGCATGCCGATCATATTTCTGGAGGACGTAACATTGCAGAAGCAACAAATGCTACCTATTGGTTACCTCCTAAAGATGCTGAAGAAGTTACCTTTGAGTATGCAGCACTTGAAGAGGGGAATAAAGTCGTGATTGGAAATACAACGATAGATATCACAGCTCTCTACTCACCGGGGCATACAATCGGTTCAACGTCATTTGTCATTGATGGAAAGTATTTATTATCAGGTGACATTCTATTTGTGGACAGTATTGGACGTCCGGATCTTGCCGGGAAAGCAGAAGATTGGGTAGCTGATCTTAGAGAAAGTCTATACAAACGATATAAAGACCTTTCTATGGAGCTTACCGTTTTACCGGCTCATTTTATGATTATTGAGGAATTGAATGAAGATGGATCTGTAGGTGAAAAGCTGGGAACATTATTTGCAAAAAACCATGGTTTAAATATCGAGAGCGAAGAAGAATTCAGAAAGCTGGTATCTGAAAACCTTCCACCTCAGCCAAACGCGTATCAAGAAATTCGTGAAACAAACATCGGTAAAGTAACTCCGGATGAAGAGAAACAGCGTGAGATGGAAATTGGACCAAACCGTTGTGCTGTTCGTTAATCTATCGTACAAATCTAAACAAATAATCAAAATGGGAACCTGCTAAAGAGGTTCCTGTTTTACTAGAAGAGGAGGAACTACACGATGGATTTGGCCTTTATTATTACGATCTTTCTAATCGGATTTGTCGGCTCTTATATATCAGGAATGGTAGGTATCGGGGGGAGCATAATTAAATATCCCATGCTCCTTTATATTCCACCAATGCTTGGAGTAGCAACATTCACTGCACACGAAGTTTCAGGTATTAGCGCAGTTCAAGTATTCTTTGCCACACTTGGTGGGGTTTGGGCTTACCGTAAAGGAGGCTATCTTAATAAAACTCTTATCACATACATGGGAGTGAGTATTTTAATCGGTAGCTTCATTGGCGGGTACGGATCTAAATTCATGAGTGAAGCTGGAATAAATATTGTGTATGGAATACTTGCATTAATTGCAGCTATCATGATGTTCATCCCAAAAAAAGGAATAGATGATGTAAAACTCGAGGACGTTACATTTAACAAATGGTTATCTGCAACACTAGCTTTGATCGTTGGTATTGGAGCAGGCATCGTTGGTGCTGCCGGAGCTTTCCTGTTGGTTCCGATCATGCTTGTTGTTCTTAAAATTCCGACAAGAATGACGATTGCCTCATCCCTGGCAATTACGTTGATATCTTCAATTGGATCAACGATTGGTAAGATATCGACGGGTCAAGTGGACTATTTACCCGCTATGATCATGGTGGTAGCTAGTTTGATTGCATCTCCACTGGGCGCTATGGCAGGAAAGAAAATGAATACAAAGATTCTTCAAATGATTTTAGCCGTTTTAATCCTGGCTACAGCGATTAAAATCTGGCTCGATATACTATAAAACTATTTAAGCTTAGTTCTTATTTACATTGCATCTTCGCTTTAAAAGAAGATTTGTTGTGAACAGAACTAAGCTCTTTTTTGTGTTGTAGATCCGTGGTTGTTATAATATTTAACAAAAAGTCATTGTAACTTTCATCTGGAATTGTGCGTCTAATCAATTGCTAGAAATAAGACTCTGGATGGATGAACATATTCAATGACACTAGTACAATGGATGAATGGAACAGCTCTATTATCCATCCAACATGAAAAGGGAGAATGATTTATGAAAAAATTGATTGGTATTGCCTTACTGTTTTCACTAATGGTGGGCCTCATTCAGCCGGCATCGGCGGCAGATAATGATAAAGAAAGCATTAATGAAAAATTCGGATTACCTATCGTCGTTTATGGAGAAACACTTACTAATGAACAAAAGAAAGAGGTTCAGGCTCAATTAGGAATTGAAGAGGGAACAGAAGTAGAAGAGTTTATGGCAACAGGCGAAGACTTGGTGAAGTATATTGACGGTGAAAACCGAAATGCCCGTATGTTCTCCTCTGCCATGATTACACGAAAAGATAAAGGTGAAGGTTTAAAGGTTAATATTGTGACGCCCGGGAATATCACGGAAGTGACGAATTCTATGTATTCTAATGCTCTTTTAACTGCGGGGGTTGAGAACGCAGTAGTAGATGTAGCTTCTCCTGTAAAGGTAAGCGGACACTCTGCATTGGTGGGAATCTATAAAGCGTATGATGTCAGTGGGGAGAAGCTTGATACAGTCCGCATGGAGGTAGCCAACGAGGAGTTAACCGTAGCGACAGAACTTGCTAAAGAAGCCGGGATTGATAAGGAAGAGGTTAGCGAACTGTTAACTGAAATCAAGAAGGAAATAGCCGAACAAGATCCAGCTACGAAAGAAGAAGTTGAAAAAATCGTCGAAGAAAAGCTCCAAACCCTGAACATCGAGCTCAGCCCGGAGGATCGCCAGCTATTAATCGACCTGTTTGAAAAAATGAGGTCACTTGATATAAATTTTGATAATGTTCAACAACAATTGGACGACTTAACGAAAGATATCCAAACTACCATTAAAGACATTGTGAATGATGAAGGTTTTGGTCAAAAAGTGTCGGACTTCTTTACCGGCTTGTTAGAGGCCATCGCTAATTTCTTTAAGTCAATAAAAAATCTATTTGGGTGATGGACTATTTGTATGCAGCATAACGAGAAGACTGAGTCAGCACGTGACTCAGTCTTTTTCGTTATATTTCAAGCAAAGGGAACCTTAGATACACTGTTGTTCCTTTGCCTTCTTCACTATCTATTGACAAAGAACCTTGATGTTTATGCATGATTTCTTTCGCTATTGATAAACCGAGACCGTATCCTCCCGTATTCCTGGTTCTCGACAAATCCGATCGGAAAAATCTTTCCCCGATTTGAGACAAAGATTCTGCTGGAATCCCAATTCCGGCATCTTCGATTTTCACCACAGCCATTCCATCTTCCTCATAGGATTGAATGATTATCCGACTCTGTTCAGGAGAATATTTCAATGCATTATCAAAAATATTATAAAACACCTGCATAACCCGGTTGGGATCCCCATTAATGATCGATTCTTCATTTAACTGATGTTGCACATCAATTTTTTTGTTTTCGGCATGAGGCTGAATGAGTGTTAAAGAATCCATTATGAACTGAGAGAGAACAATCGGTTCAATATCTAAAGAAAAAGAGGCATCCTCCAATTTATTTAATTCCAGTAGCTCTGTAATTAATTTCTGCATCCGTATCGTTTCTTTTTGAATCAGGTGCAGGCTTTCTTCCATTTCTTCAGGATTCGTTTGTACCCTGTCAGTCAATGCCTTTGCATATCCTCCAATATAAGTAAGGGGGGTCCTTAATTCATGCGCAACATTCGAAAGAAACTGACGTTTTCGTTCTTCTTGATGTTGAAGTGAGTCGACCATACTATTGAATGTTAGTGCAAGCTCCGCCATTTCATCTTTAGAGGTGACATTGAGCCTGTCCGAAAAATCCCCTTTGGCTACTTTATTCGAAAACAGCTGCATTTCCCGGACAGGTTTAAATAATGACCCTAAAGAAGATTGAATGATTAGGAACAGTACAAAATAAAACATTACCCCAGTGAGGACCAATATAGGAATCCCCTTGCTAAAGACCTCCGTCATTTCAGCCAGGGGGATATAAATAAGTAAATACCCCATTAATCTTTCTTCATTCATTAGAGGAAAGATCGCTCCAATCACATTCCGATCAAACTCTTCTACATATCCTTCTTTCATTACCCGATGACCTTTGATCAATTCACTTTTGTCATCGTTATTGATGAGAGGCTTTTGGTCAATAAGATAGGGGAAACTTTTTGTTAAGTCGTCAAGGTTCTCGACAACAGACACTTCATAAGGGGAAATTACGTTATACCAAAGAATTTTATCCCTTACACTTCCGCTTACGTCACCGTAGTGATAGTGAGCAGCTGTTCTTTGTCCTTGATAAAGCAGTGACTCCTTAACCGTGCCAATATATAAATCTTTGTAGAGAAAATGAATAAAAAGAAAGGAAAAGACAATGGTTAAAAATAAGCTGCTTAATAATAGAAGAGAAACTTTTTTATTGAGAGTCAGGGTTGCGTTTTTCAAGCTGATCCCTCGAACTTATAGCCAAGGCCCCACACGGTTTCAATCAAATGGCCGTAGCTCTTTAATTTAAGTCGTAATGTTTTAATATGGGTGTCGACTGTACGATCACTGCCTTCATAGTCACTTCCCCATATTTGATCGAGCAGCTGGTCCCTCTTATACACCCTGCCTTGATTACGGGCAAGGAACAAAAAAAGTTCATATTCCTTTAAGGTCAATCGAGGTGAAAGTTCACCAACGGATACAGTTCTGGATGCTAAATTAAATGACACTGGCCCATACCGCTCAATCATCGACTGTTGACTGGATTGAGTTCCGTAAGATCTTCTCAGAATCGTTTCGATTCGTGCAACAAGTTCTTCGGCGTTAAACGGTTTAACCATATAATCGTCACTTCCCAGCTTAAGTCCCTTCACCTTGTCTAAATCATCGCCCTTTGCAGAAAGGAAGATAAAGGGGATTTGACTGGTTTCCCTAACCTCTTTTAGCAACTGATAACCATCCATGAAGGGCATCATAATATCCACAACCATGATATCCACATGTGTTTTCTTCAGTTGATCAAGAGCAGCGAGACCATTCTCTGCTTCTAAACAGAAATAATGATCCCTTTTTAAATATAGTTTGATTAGCTGTCTCATTTCAGGTTCATCATCTACAATTAAGACATTCCATTTTTTCAACGTAAATCACTCCCGTCCATTAACATAGGCAATTGCTGAGTTTTATTATAGTCGCAATTAGTGAATTTTTTATGATATAAGGTTTATTTCCACATATCTTCAGTTTTCACCATTTTAGCATGAAATACAGGAAGGGATTAAGAAATGGATTCCTTCATTTGTCCACTACTTTTCCCCTGGGCAGGGACATCTGCCCTTCCCCTTTTCCCATTTATTAATAGGCTAATAAAGAGGAGTGACGAAGATGTATGAGAGGGGAACCACAGACAGAAAAAATTTATTGAACATGTTTAATTCCGGCTCAGGATTTCCGAATAATGGGACTGGATTTAATTACGGCAGTGGAAATGGCTATCAGGGATATGGACCTTGGGCAGATTACCAAGATCAAGTGGCGGGTTTCGGAGGATATGCGCCATATAGTGGGTATGGACCACAAGGGTATCCGCCACCAGGGTTTCCACAGCAAGGTTTCGGTCCATCACCTTACGTGCCAGGAAGCGGCTATGGATATGGTATAAATCCAATCGGTGCAGGATTAATTGGTCTAGGATTAGGGTTTCTTGGAGGGCAAATCGTGAACAGCCCATTTAAAGGCCCACATAAACGTTACTATTATTATCTATAAATAAGTAAACCGACTCTAAGGTCAGAGTCGGTTTTTCTATGAAGATGTTCTATAAGGGGATAGGGTTCTAATAAGTTGCACTTGACTTAATACCTATGGGGGTATATTATGTAGATATAAAGTGAATGCTTTGGCAATCACGAGCAAAATAAAAAAGGTGAGGTGCTTATTTTGGAGTTTATAGGATTAACCTTATTGGCTGTACTTATTTTTCTTTATTTGAGAATGAAAAAACCAGGTGAAAATATCAACCAAATTTCAACGAATGAATTAAAACCATTGCTGGGGGATACCTCCAAGCAGTTTATTGATGTACGAACACCAGGAGAATTCAAACATAATCACATTGCCCAATTTAAAAATATGCCATTACAATCTTTACAACAAAACGCTCACACACTATCAAAAGACAAAGAAACCATCGTGATCTGTCAAAGCGGAATGAGAAGTGCCAATGCATGCAAGGTGCTTAATCAGCAAGGGTTCACATCTGTTACAAATGTTAAGGGTGGAATGAATTCCTGGTCCAATTAATGAGGTTCTATTTTTAGACTTTGTTTTTACAGAATAAGAAGGGTTTTTTATTACAAGGTGAACGATAATCTTAATTCTAAATGAAAAGCAAGTGCGTTATAAGAAAACAATTTTAAATAAAGAGAGGGAATGTAAATGAAAACAATCTCACCAAATGAAGTGATTGAACGATTGTCAGCTGGAGAACCCTTAAATATCATTGATGTTCGAGAGGTTGCAGAGGTGCAAACCGGGAAAATTCCAACTAGTATTCACCTTCCGTTAGGACTACTGGAATTTCGCATGAATGAATTAGATAAGAAGAAAGAGTACATTGTGGTTTGTCAATCCGGTGGTAGAAGTAGTCAAGCTGTAAGGTTTCTCGACTATCAAGGATTCAACGTAATCAATATGAATGGTGGAATGCTCGCATGGGAAGGGAAAGTTGAATAATTCTTTCCTTTTATTCTCTGATTTTCATCAAAGTATGGTGAATATTCAATTTTGTAATACCCCAATAGGTTTAAAATGTGGGAAATAGGATAATTTATTTTCGATGGGATGAAAATAGGATAAGGGAGGAATTCATAATATGACAACTACAGTAAATCAATTGACGGCAAAGGAACTTACTAAAAAGATACTTAATGGAGACAGGATGTTTATTCTGGACGTCCGCTCGAAAGATGCCTTTGATGATTGGAAGGTTGAGGGCAAGAATGTAAAAATTATTAACAAGCCTTTTTCCGAATTGAAAGACAACCTTCAATCTATTCAATCTACACTACCGAATGATGAAGCCATTTATGTTATTTGTGCCAAGGGAAATTCCTCGACGAAAACGGCAGAAATGCTTGTTGATGCCGGGATGGACAACATTTATTCCGTTGAAGGAGGCATGCAGGCTTGGAGTGAATATTTAGAGCCTGTTAAAATAGGTGATATTTCAGGCGGTGCACTTTATCAATTTGTCCGGATCGGGAAAGGATGTTTATCCTATGCCATCATCTCAAATGGAGAAGCGGCTTTCGTTGACCCCAGCCGACTGCTAGAACCTTATAAGGAATTTATTCAAGATCATAAAGTTTCCGTTCAAGCTGTACTTGATACACATCTGCATGCTGATCACATTTCGGGAGGTAAAACTTTGAGCAATGAATACAATACTCCTTATTATTTACCACCTAAAGATGCAGAGGAAGTTCAGTACGAATATGAAGAATTAAACGATGATACTGTCATTAAAGTGGGCGACACAACCATTAAAGCTGTATACTCACCTGGACATACGATAGGAAGCACTTCCTTTATTGTAGATCACCACTATTTGCTAACAGGAGATATTCTATTTATTGATTCAATAGGTAGACCTGATTTAGCCGGGAAAGCAGAAGATTGGGTAGGGGACTTGAGAAAAACATTGTATTCCAGATACAAAAACCTTGAGGATCAGTTAACTGTATTACCTGCACACTTTATGACGATAGACGAGATGAATGAAGATGGATCAGTCTCACATCTTCTAAGTGATCTATATAAGGAAAATCACGGTTTGAATATTGAAGATGAAAAAGAGTTTAGAAAAACGGTCACAGAAAATCTTCCACCTCAACCGAATAGCTATGAAAAAATTCGTGAAACCAACATGGGTAAAATGGATCCTGAAGAAGATGAAAAACGGGAAATGGAAACAGGACCAAACCGGTGTGCTGTCAGATAACAAGAAAGCTATCCTTAACTTCTAGCTGGCCAGCTGGATAAAAACCATAATGTTTAAAATAAAGGATAAGCAACTAATATACAAATCATCCCCCGAATTAGAGGGGGATGATTGCATGGAATGGAAGAACCAGGGAAGTGGAAATCATGAATGAAACCAATGAATCAAAATATATTCAGCAGCACTTAGCAAACGAACGAACGTTTCTGGCATGGATTCGAACAGCCATTGCCATCATAGGGATCGGTTTCTTAACCACAAGCTTGCATTATAACTCGCTTCAAGGGGATGCGGTCCAAGATCGAATCGCCGTTGCCATCAGTGCTATCGCTCTCATCATTGGATTAGTTATCATTATTGGATCAACTGTTAACTATTATAGGACGAGAAAGCATATAAACACACAAACATTTGTGTCCGCAGATGCCATTATTAAGATGATGGCCATTGTTGCAACTGTTGTTCTTCTATTTGTAACGGTTTATTTTTTTACACTGAATTAAAAAGAGCTGAACGAGGGAGGAGATTCAATCCCCGCGTTCAGCTTTTATTTAATCTTGTTTCTTCTCATTATAATATTGAACCGATGTCATGGCTCCTTCACTCACCATGGAATTGTCTTCGATATTGGCGGGATCCGGATTACCGCCTTTTTCTACAGGTAAATCTTCTTTTCTTCTCTTTTTGAATTTCGTAACCAATCCTTCTTTTACATTATGCAGCTGATTACGCTTCTCTTTTGATGACAGAATCCATCCTAATGAACCAGCCGTAACTGTCGCACCCACAAGTAAGCTTTTATTTACTTTCATTTTTTCTCCTCCTACCAATAATAGAGTTTGTTTAGTATGCTCTTTATTTTCCCGGCGTACATGAATTTAAACATCGGGGGTTGAATCAAATAAATCCAGGAGTGGACATTTTTAGAGTTCTAGTTAAAAATATACATAGAAGAAATGCAAAGGGAGGATGAAGTAAATGAAGGAATTAACGAAGGAAAGCGTCATTGGATTTATTGGAACAGGTGTGATGGGACAAAGCATGGCTGGGCATCTACTCGATTCTGGTTTTCCGATGGTCGTTTACAATCGCACGAAAGAGAAAGCATTAAAGCTTATACAAAACGGTGCAAAATGGGCTGACACTCCAAAGGAAGTTGCTGAAGTTTCGGATATAGTCATTACGATCGTGGGCTATCCATCTGATGTAGATGAAATTTACCTTGGTGAAAGTGGAATTCTTCATCACTTGAAACAGGGTTCGATTGCCATCGATATGACCACATCATCTCCAAGATTAGCAGAGGAAATCTACACATATGGGGTTGATAAAGGGGTTTTCACATTAGATGCCCCTGTTTCCGGGGGAGACATAGGAGCAAAAGAAGCAAGGCTTTCTATCATGGTAGGAGGAGACAAAGAACCATTCGAAACTGTAAAGCCTCTATTAGACCTTCTAGGTACAAATGTTGTATATCAAGGAAAAGCAGGGGCGGGGCAGCATACGAAGATGTGTAACCAAATCACGATTGCTTCTAACATGATGGGAGTCAGTGAAGCCCTTCTTTATGCCAAGAAATCAGGCTTGGATCCTAATAATGTTCTTAAGAGTATCACGTCCGGGGCAGCAGGAAGTTGGTCCTTAATTAATCTGGTACCACGAATGATCAAGGAAGACTATGCTCCTGGTTTTTATGTAAAGCATTTTATCAAAGATCTTAAGATTGCCCTGGATTCAGCCAAGGAAATGGACATTAAGACACCTGGGTTAGAGTTAGCCCTTTCACTATATGAAGATTTGGCTCTTAAAGGTGAGGAGAACAGCGGTACTCAAGCTCTTATTAAATTATTGGAAGCATAAAAAATAAAGCCGTCTCATCGACAGGGACGGCTTTTTATATTTTTCCAATGAAGTCAGGATCTTTCTGAATTCCGGATTGGTTCGGCAGCCAATTGGCAGGAACGCCCGCTCCTGTTTTTCTTCCAAATTGTATACCTTCCAGTACTCTCAATATTTCATACGTATTACGCCCAACCTCAGGCGGATAGATCATTTTAGATGTAATGATGCCTTCAGGGTCGATGATAATGGTGGCTCTAAACGTAGCACCAGCACGCTCATTTAATACCCGATAAGCTTTACTTATTTGATGATTTCGATCACTCACTAACGGAAATTGCACTTTAGATGCGGACGGGGATACTTCAGTGAAAACTTTGTGGGCGTAAACACTGTCTGTACTTATCCCGAGAACTTCAGCTTGCAGTGCTTGAAATTTAGGGTGAATAGCAGCGACCGCTGCCAGCTCAGTTGGTCAAACGAAGGTGAAATCGCTGGAATAAAAAAACAGAATAACCCATTTGCCCCGATACGATTCTAAGTTAACGGTGTTTATTTTCTTTTGTGCGTTATCATACGCCTCAGCAATAAAGAGAGGGGCAGGATCATTGGTTTGTGCACAAAACGGTAAGGTACAATCTTCACTTCTCACCGCACGATTAAATGAATAGTGGGGGTTATACATTGGATCACCCCTTTCACAAAAAGTACTATCAACATATGCCAGGTCATGACTTTATATGATTGGATAAGCGGTTCTTTTCCATTTCATACTTCTTTTTAAAATGGGGATAATAGGAGAGTGTTGTTACAATTTTGAAGGTTAGGTGATTCCTTTGAGAAAAAATTCAAGTAAGCAATTTTCGAAACTTATATACACAATTGGTTCTATCATGACCATGGTTGCCTTCCTTGTATCATATTTCCAAACGAAAACAATCATTCAAGCAATTAAGAAGTATAGTCCGTATAATTAAGGTTGATTGGTTGCAATATTTAGATATAACTTAGACAATGATAGTGAAGAAAAGTGAGGAGGGGTCCTGTTGAGGTTAACGGGGAAAAAAGTCATTCAATTAGTAAGTGCAGATTTCGAAGATCTTGAACTGTGGTATCCAGTATTGCGTTTGCGGGAAGAAGGAGCAACTGTACATATTGTCGGAGAAAATGCCGATCAAGAATTTATCGGAAAGTACGGAGTTCCGATTGTTTCAGAATATGCGTTTAAAGACATCAATCCTGAAGACTATGATGCCATGCTGGTACCGGGTGGGTGGTCTCCCGATAAGCTGCGCCGCTATGAAGATGTCATCTCGATGGTGCAAATCATGGATAGGAGTAAGAAACCGATCGGTCAAATCTGTCATGCGGGATGGGTATTGATTTCAGCCAAAATTCTTCAAGGTGTAAAAGTCACAAGTACACCGGGAATAAAAGATGACATGGAAAACGCTGGGGCAACCTGGGTGAACGAACCGGTCGTCACTGATGGTCATATCGTTTCAAGCCGCAGACCGCCCGATTTACCAGACTATATGAGAAAATTCATTGAAGTGATGTCAAAATAAATACAATATAAAAAGGATTGGCCAAGAAAAACTGTGTTTGTGTTTCAGTTTCACATGGACCAGTCCTTTTTCTTCCCTATTTCTTTTTTTCTCTTTTATTACGATCGTTCACCCTTGAGAAAAACGTCTGTTTAACAGATTGATGGGTCGTAATCGCTGCACCCGTTGCGATGAACCCATTGGCAATTCCATTAAAATCAAATCCCAAAGTCCAACTACTGGCAGCAACCCCCACCAGCAACAAAATCCAGATAATCAACCAATCCGGAATGTGAGGAGTCCTCTTCAATGCGTACCCTAAAACCCATAACATTGGAACAAGTACGGTGACTTGGGGGTCAATGGAAATCCCGCTTAATAAATTTTCAATCATAAGTTTCACTCCCTAAAATGAAAAATGACTTCTTTAAAGCTTATTCGAACAAAGTAGTATTTCATGACAACCTGTGCTCGAAGTTTTTAGGGAAAGTGAATACAGCAAGCATTAACATAAAAATAACAAAAATGGTAAGTTCAATAAAGTGCATCCTGATTAAAACAAACCTTTAAAGTGACATTAGAATTGTTCAATGATATTATATTGATTGACCTATTATAAAAAAGGAGCTGTTAATAATGGCGAAAAAAGGATACATACAATTTCAGACAGGTGAAAAAATCGAATTTGATCTATTTCCAAATGAAGCACCTGGAACAGTGGCAAATTTCGAAAAATTAGCAAACGAAGGTTTCTACAACGGTTTAAGCTTCCACCGTGTCATCCCTGGTTTCGTAAGCCAAGGCGGATGCCCTAATGGAAATGGTATGGGTGGTCCTGGTTACACAATCAAATGTGAAACAGAAGGAAATCCACATAAACATGAAGAAGGTTCATTATCCATGGCCCACGCGGGTAAAGATACTGGAGGAAGTCAGTTCTTCATCGTTCATGAGCCACAGCCTCATCTAAACGGCGTTCATACCGTCTTCGGAAAAGTGACTTCAGGAATCGACATCGCTAAATCAATGAAAAACGGCGACGTTATGGAGAAAATGGAAGTATACGACGCGTAATGAAAGAGGGACGGACCTTGGTCCGATGCTTTAATTAACGAGTACCTGTTGCTGGTAAAGAAAAACAATAGTTGAAATGTTATTCATGATGATGTATTATACTAATACAGGCTGCGTTGTACGTAATCATAACGAAGTTTTAACCTTTAAACTGTAATAGGGAGTTTTACATCGAAGTTGGAATGTCAAGCCTCCACGATTTGAGGACGACAGGAAACCTTCTGCAAACACCCACTTTGAGGAGTGGTGGTTTAAAACTTTCTTATATCAAATTACGGCAAATGTGGCTCCTTACATTAGTATCTCAAGCCAGTTCCCAATCGGGGGCTGGCTTTTTCATATCTATAAAAAGTTTTGTTGTGATTAATTAAAATGCCAAATAAAAAAGACCGAACCCCTAATAGGAATTCAGTCTGTAAGTTTTGTATCGAGGCCCCTCCCGTCCGTACATGGTTAAGTGTCCCGCAACAAGCGAATGTTCGGGAGAGGCAAGAATATTATAACACGCTATTAGTCTAAATAGCAAAACGGTCTATCACAGCACACCAATACGTGTTAGATAACGGTCAATGTCATTAAAATCATTCACTTCAATAAAGGAAGTATTGTTTTCCTTTAAAATAGCCTGTAGTGCTTTCATCGCAAAGGTTACATCGGCTACTTTTGCTGGATGGCTATCAGGTTCACTATCACCTGCAAAATAGATGGTTTCATACTCTTTTTTAAGGTCAGTAAGTACCTTTGATTTGTCAATTCCATATCTTTCAGAGTGATGGGGATGCCCGGGATCAATATTCATATGTACATTCTTCTCTTTGTATTACCCTTCATTTGAATACACTTTAACATTCGTAATTTCATGCTGTTGTAGAATATGATGAATATAGTAATCAGTGCCTGCACTTAATATATAGAAGTCTCCACCTTGAGCCTGCACTTTACGGATGAAGGAAGGGACGTATTCATCTATTTCGAGAGAATGGATGTCATCAATAATCTGATTTTCTTCTTGATTGATGGATGTGAAAACCTGACTCAAGAATTCGATATCCTTTATTTCGCCTGACTTCCATTGTTTGTATAAATCTTGTCCCTCTACAAAGTATTTCTCCAGTATAAGATGATAAAAATCCTTCTTAGAGATCGTTCCGTCAAAGTCAGAAACAAATGCCCAATTTTTCATACCGAATCCTCCTCGTAACTAATCTAGTCGATTGTAGCATGTTTAAAGAGGCAGATGGAAGTAAAGGGAAAGGGATTAACGGTAATTTGATTATGTAAATTGTAATGAGCTACATAAAGAATCACCTCACAATAGAGTGAGGTGACGAGTATTTATTTCTTCAGGCTGCTTAAAAATCCCTTCAATACTTCTGGTGTTCGTTTGACTTCTTGAATCGTGCTGGTGATAGTCGTTTTTTTGTATTCTATATCTCCCTGAATCTCCCCTTGAGTTTCTTGAAGCTGGTTCGCTTCAGTAGAAATTTTGTCCATTCTGGTTTGAATGCTTGCCACCGTTTGATTCATATCATTTATTACGGGTCGGGTCGTATTTACTGTTTTCATTAGTGCGACTCCCAACATCACTAAAGAAATCACCATCAACCCAATACTTGCATAGACAATCCACATGTTAAATTCACCTCAATAAATGTTGTTTCTAGTTATATTCCCTAAAAGCCTTGAAAAAAACGCGTGAAAATTATTTTCTATTGCTGGTTTACTAATTGCCGCATAGCTAGTAATCTAACATATAAGTCAACATAAACGAAAGAGGGGGAGAAGAAGATGATCAAAGCCATCATGTTTGATTTGGATGACACATTATTATGGGACTCCAAAAGTATTGAAGAAGCGTTTAAAGCAACTTGCCGTTATGCAGAGACGAAAGTGGGGGTAGATTCGAAAAGCCTAGAGCTTAGTGTTAGAGATGCTGCCAGAAAGTTGTATGAAACCTATGATACATATGAGTTTACACAAAATATCGGTATTAATCCCTTTGAAGGACTTTGGGGAGACTTTCTGGATGAGCATGATGAAGGCTTCCTTAAGATGAAAGAAATCGTTCCTACATACCGCAAAAAGGCTTGGACGTCTGGGTTGCAATCTTTAGGCATTACGGATGTAGAGCTTGGTGCGGAATTATCCGAGCGATTTCGTAAAGAAAGAAAGGATAGACCTTACGTGTATGAAGATACCTTTCGTGTATTAAATGAAGTGAAGGGGAATTTTCAACTATTGTTATTAACGAATGGCTCTCCCCATTTACAGAATACAAAACTTGATAAGACTCCTGAACTTGTGCCTTACTTTGAAGAAATTATCATCTCAGGAAATATCGGTAAAGGAAAACCAGATTCCGCGATGTTCCTTCATGCATTAGAGAGGCTTAAGCTTCAAAAGGACGAAGTGATCATGGTAGGAGATAATTTAAATACAGACATACTTGGGGCCTCTAGACTAGGAATAAAAACGGTTTGGATTAATCGCGGTCAGAAAACAGTTCAAGATCTTGTACCTGATTATGAAATTAAAGAGCTCTATGAAGTACTCGAAATCGTAAATAATATGGAATAAGAGGCTTCGTAGCGAAGCTTCTTTTTTTGTCTACTCCAATCAGTCATAATACCATCAACCCCTTCATACTATTCACGGATATCTCATTTAATAAGGAGGGGGGTCACTCTGATGGTACGGGGAATTCATCATGTTAACGTACATGCTTCACAATCACATGTATGGGAATTCATTCGTGATATGAATGCATGGGCTCCTCTTGTTCATGGATACAAGGAGCATTCCATTGTTTCTGACGTTCAATCGACGTGGAAATTCACCATTCATTATGGGGTGGTGAGCAAAAAGGTTCAGGTGAAAGTACTTATTACAGATTGGAAGGAACCATCTCATGTGAAGTTTATATTAAGGGGGATCAATCAAAAGTTTACTGGTGTAGGCTTTTTTAAAGCTGAAAAAGTAAACTCTTCCAATACGGCTATGACTGGATGTTTAAAGATTGAATCCTCAAGTTCACTGGCTAAAATCCTTGAATCTACATTTGATAAAATGGTCCAAGAGCTCACAAGGGAGCTAACTGAAGCGGTTGGAGAAGCAATCGAGAGAGAAGTGACCTAAAATGCAGGCCCTTATCAATGGGGCCATGTATACTTCTGGTTCAATTTATCCGCATTCAGGGGCAGCTTCTATGCTATAATGAACTATTTGTAAGCAAGAGAATTGTTAGATCGAGAAGAAATACATACACTATAAAGTACATATTAAGATAATTTGTAAAACGTATAAAGGGGTCTTACCGTGCAAAACCTTCACATACTTAGAGAAGAAGCCATAGAGGAAACAAAACGAAAAATAGAAGATGATATCACACTTTACTTAGAGAAACATGAAAATTGTCCTTCATTCAGGGAGTATGTTAGTGAAAGAAGTGCCTTCTTTCACCAAATCTGGACGAATATCTGGCTTAACAAAGTAACCAACGATGTTCTTAGGAGCCATAAAAAAGCCTTTTTAAGAAAGAAAGGCTATGATATCGAGGGGACAGATAAGAAACTGATAAACAAATTATTTCGCAATGAAATTAGAGATTTTGAGCCATTTCATATTTTGAACTGGTTAAACGAAAATCCACCTTCAGCAGACGCGTGGAAAGGGCGCCATCAACATGTAAGAGAAAATTATCTGAAAAAAATTGAAGAAAAAAAACAGGCAGCACTCCAAAAAGATATCCAAAAAGAAATCATCTCCTTCATAAACACTCAAATGGAAGAGTTTGAGCTACATTGGTATGTGGAGTTACGGTATTTATTTGCAAAGAAATTTATACATGATTTAGGAACAAAAACAAAATTCCGACATACGGAACCATATATGCTGGAAGAAAAACTGGAAGATGAAGGGAAATTCACCAGTGATTCCTTTACAACGGTATCTGACTTTCTTAAGGAATTTACCGGCTCCATTCACAAGAAGAGCGAGAACTGGGATGGGCATGTGTGGGAATATGAAACCTATTTCTATCCATACGAACGATTCGTATTCTATTATTCAGAGCAAGTTGTATATCGCTCTCTTCTTGATCAAATGCCGGAAAAATTATTGACGGATTACGTTAAAATATTCAGTCAACAGTTATCAGAAGAACGCTTGAGCAGACTTAGTCACCATTTTCTCCTGACGTTGAAATCAACCTTTTTCACCATGATTCAAGAGGAGTATGTCGTGGATTTATTCAAACTTATAGAATATCCATTTGATGAGAAAATGCACCTTTCCATTTACGAAAGAGACATAAAAGAGCGGGAGAAGAGAAAGGCTGCTGAGTTAGCGGAGTTAAAACGGAAGCTAGAAGAAGAGCAGCGAATGCTGGAAGATATATTCGGAAGGGAGTACAGTCCTTCATTTCGGGGTGATATCAAGTATATTCTCCACATTGGGGAAACCAATACAGGGAAAACCCATCATGCCATCAGCCGGATGAAAGAAGCCGATAGCGGCATGTATTTGGCCCCACTCAGACTTCTGGCACTGGAGGTATTTGATACATTAAATGCTGATGGAGTACCTTGTAATCTGAAAACAGGAGAAGAGGAAAAAGAGGTTTTTAATGCAAAACATACTTCCTCCACAGTTGAAATGTTTCGTGAAAAAGACGAATATGAAGTGATTGTTATTGACGAAGCCCAAATGCTGGCCGATCAGGATAGAGGTTTCTCTTGGTACCGTGCCATTACGAAAGCGAGGGCGAAAGAGGTCCATATCATCGGGAGTGAAAACGTTCGAGAGCTGCTTTTGGAATTAGTCGGAGAAGGGAACATCGAGGTTCATAATTATAAAAGAGAAATTCCACTGCAAGTCGAATCAAAAGAATTTCAACTGCGGCATGCGAAAAAAGGGGATGCTCTCGTTTGCTTTTCCCGGAAGAAAGTATTAGATACAGCTTCAAGGTTGCAAAATAATGGTCATAAAGTGAGCATGATCTACGGTAGCATGCCTCCTGAAACAAGAAAGAGACAAATGATGCAATTCATTAAAGGGAAAACGAACATGATTGTAGCAACAGATGCAATTGGAATGGGTTTAAATTTACCGATACGAAGAATCGTATTCCTGGAAACCGATAAATTTGACGGAACGAGAAGGAGAAGGCTGACATCCCAGGAAGTAAAGCAGATTGCAGGCCGTGCTGGTAGAAAAGGTCTTTATAATGAAGGGAAAGTCGCTTTCACAAAGGATATTAAAGTGATGAAAGAACTTTTGGATCAGCCCGATCGCTCTCTCGAAACATTCGCCATCGCACCGACAAGTGGTGTGTTTGAACGTTTTCAACGCTATTACCATGACCTTGACACGTTTTTCTATTTATGGGAGAAATTCAAAAGTCCTTACGGAACAGAGAAAGCTACTCTATACGAAGAAAAAGAGCTATATGAATTAATCCGTGGGACCGATATTGAGGCGAAGCTAACATTAAATGATCTGTACGGTTTTTTACATCTTCCCTTTTCAAAAAAAGAGGCTCAGTTAACTGAGCAGTGGTTAGAGTGTATGTACGCCATTGTACACGGAGAAGAATTACCGGAACCAGCTATTAAGAATAAAAACCTGGAACAAAAAGAGGTTTCCTATAAGGCTGTTGGTCTGCATCTCTTGTTCTTATATCGTTTAGGTAGACAAACAGAGGCATATTACTGGGAGCGAATTCGAAGTGAAATCGCTGATGGAGTACACGAAAGTCTCAGAACAGAGGTCACCAGTATGACTCAAACGTGTAAACAATGTGGAAAGAAACTCCCTCCAAACTTTGGGTTTCCTATATGTGATCGGTGCCATGCAGCCAGAGTAAAAAGAAGAACGAGAAGAAGGCCTCCTTATTCGAATTCATGAGCAAATCATAAGGAGGAATGCATGATTTATGATACGATCAGATATGAATTGAAAATGTAAATAGAGGTGTATAGGATGAAAATTGAAATTTGGTCAGATTATGTATGTCCATTTTGTTATATAGGAAAACGCCATTTAGAAGAAGCGCTTCAACAATTCCCTCAAAGAGATCAAGTTGACATTGTGTTTAAAAGCTTTGAGCTAGATCCCAATGCGCCAGTCCATACAGAAATGAGTATTCAAGAAATTCTTTCAAAAAAGTATGGTACGTCTCTTGAACAAGCAAAAAACATGACAGACAGCATGTCGCAGCAAGCGGCAACCGTTGGTCTGGATTTTCGTTTTGATACCAGTATTCCGACGAATACTTTCGACGCCCATCGCCTGACAAAATATGCGGAAACGAAGGGGAAGGAAGCAGAGCTTACTGAAATACTGTTACACGCTCACTTTACTCTTTCAAAGCATATTGGTGACAAGGAAACTCTGTTAGGATTAGCGAAACAAGCCGGATTAGAGGAAATAGAATCAAAAGCTGTTTTAGAAGGCAGTGACTTCTCTCAAGATGTCCGAACTGATGAAGAACAAGCAAGACAAATTGGAGTACAAGGTGTACCATTCTTTGTGATTAACCGTAAATACGCTATTTCAGGTGCGCAGCCAAGTGACGTTTTCTTGAATTCCATCCAAAAAGTTTGGGAGGAGGAAAATGAAGCTTCACCACTACAACCTCTTGGAGCTGAGGGGATGGCTTGTGATGAAAATGGATGCGATGTTCCACCATCTAAATCGTAATCCAAAGAGACATTAAATAGTAAGTAAAAAGCAAGTGAGGGATGCTCACTTGCTTTTTTACTGGGTATGAATTTTTTTGCTATTTACTATAAAAGTTCTCTGTGAAATATGGCTGTTCTTTTTCGTTAAATGCGACTCCTACGCCTAGATGTTCATAATGAGGTTGCAGGATGTTTTCCCTGTGACCTTTTGAGTTCATTAATCCTTCATGTGCGTGGATTGAACTTAATTGACCGTAGGCTAAATTTTCGCCTGCGGTACGGAAGGATACCTGATCTTCTTCCATACGGTCAAATGGGGATTCACCTTCCAAATTCGTATGACTGAAGTAGTCCTGCTCTGCCATATCCAGACTATGTTTTCTAGCAGTGTCTCTAACTTGATCATCCCATGAGAGAACATTAAACCCTTTTTCGACACGTGTAGCATTTGTTAAATCGAAAAGCTGGAATTCAAATCCTTCTTTCAACTCGTTACTTGCTTCTGAATAGAAATTCTTCTTACTTGCTTCCAGGCTTTCATCGATTATTTGTATGGCCGTGACGGTGTCATTTTCATGCTTGTCATAGAACACGGTTACGTAGCTTCCATCCACTTGATAGACTTCCTGTTCACCATTGTTTTGGAGCTGATATAGAGTCAATCCTTTTCGGATATTTGAGAGTGGTTCACCGAGTTCATTCTGAACCACCTCTTTGGATACCCCCATTTCGATACCTGATGAGGAGGAAAGGAGGTCTTGATTGGTGTAAAGGCCGTTAACCCGGTTATTTTCATCATAAGAAACCATTAAGAAATTACGGTAGTTTTCGTGATATGCATTCCAGGAAACACCGTATTCATTAGTGGATTTTCTCTTGGCCTCTCCCAGCTCCTGTTCAAGTTTATCTTTTGAATCTCCCATTACAATATTATAGATAGAAAAGGTTTGATCACTTGGTACTGTTAAAGCAGGTTTTTCTACAGGGTTCTCATCCTTTGTATCAGAGGGATCTTCGAGATCTCTAAATGACTCGTCCAACTTTATGAGCAGAAGGTTTACTTCGTTGTAAAGTTGATCGAAGGTGTCTTTCACTTTAGGACTGTTCTTTATTTCTTCAATTTTTGTGAGCACAGAATTGAATTCTGTTGCTTCCACTTTGTCTTCCCATGCGGGTTTTGATATATAGGCAAAAGCAACTATCATAATAAGAAAAAACAATCGTCTCAATTGCTAACACTCCATTCTATCTTCCATTGTATCCAAATTTAGAAATAAGTAAAAAGGGAAATGCTTATTCACTATGTTTAGTACCCATTTTCAACCATCTTCAATCAAAAGAACCTGTTTTAGTATGGTTGGCTCTGGGTAAGATAAAAGCATAGGCAGGCACGACAAACTTACATATAAGGGGAAATTCACAATGAAATTATCTCATGAAGAACGGATTCAACTACATGAATTTAATAACTTAACGAAGTCATTGAGTTTTAATATGTACGATATTTGCTATACTAAGACCCGTGAAGAACGTGAAGCGTATATTGAATATATCGATGAACAATACAATGCTGATCGGTTAACAAAAATCCTGACACATGTATCGGATATTATTGGCGCACACGTCTTGAACGTTTCTAAGCAGGATTATGTCCCGCAGGGAGCTAGTGTGA
Source organism: Rossellomorea sp. GCM10028870 (assembly GCF_042666755.1). Classification (NCBI taxonomy): domain Bacteria; kingdom Bacillati; phylum Bacillota; class Bacilli; order Caryophanales; family Bacillaceae; genus Rossellomorea; species Rossellomorea sp. GCM10028870. Next base: position 984,258 of record NZ_JBHTGN010000001.1, read on the forward strand.
CAATCCTGGTTTCTGAAGGGCCGATAGTTGAAGTGCCTACGGAACATTTTGATGAATCTCCGGGACCACTACCATCCACAGTTACGATGCACCTTGATAAGAGCCATATCACGGTTCATACGTATCCAGAGTATCATCCTCACGAAGGGATTTCTACTTTCCGGGCAGATATAGATGTCTCTACTTGCGGGGAAATTTCTCCACTTAAGGCGTTGAATTATCTTATTCACTCCTTCGACACAGACATCATGACGATGGATTATCGGGTGAGAGGATTTACACGTGATATCAACGGACGAAAATTATTTATCGATCATGATATTAATTCAATTCAGAATTACATACCAGAGGAAATCAAAGATGAATATCACATGATCGATGTAAATGTGTATCCTCAGAATATTTTTCATACAAAATGTAAGTTGAAAGAATTTGATTTAAATAACTATTTATTCGGATATACAAAAGATAAACTGGATGAAAGTGAAATGGATGAAATTACAGATAAAGTGAAAATGGAAATGGATGAAATTTTTTACGGTAAGAACATTCCTAAGCCATGAAAATGGGGAGACACACTTCGTCACGAGCAGATTCGTGACGGAATGTGTTTTTTTAATGAAATCTCATTATTGCGAAAATAGAATTAGAGAAGGGAAATGCATCTGTCTTGAAGAATAGGTAAATATGCTTGAAATTAGAAGGGGGAACAAGGAATGAATTCACATGAAATTGAGTATAAATTGCATGGGGACGATATGCAGTTTGTTGAAATAGAATTGGATCCAGGAGAAAGTGCCGTAGCCGAAGCTGGTGGAATGATGATGATGGAAGACGGCATAGAGATGGAAACGATCTTTGGAGATGGTTCCAAGGGTAGCGGGACCGGGGGGTTTTTAGGAAAGCTTGTTGGTGCAGGGAAGCGTGTATTAACGGGTGAAAGCTTGTTCATGACCGTATTCACCAATGAGGGGAGGGGTAAAAAGCATGTATCATTCGCTGCCCCTTATCCAGGAAAAATCATCCCGGTTGATCTAAGTGAATTAGGCGGTAAAGTTGTTTGTCAAAAGGATGCCTTTCTATGTGCAGCAAAAGGAGTTTCTGTTGGGATCGATTTTCAAAAGAAATTAGGAACAGGCTTCTTCGGCGGTGAAGGATTTATTATGCAGAAGCTTGAGGGCGACGGATTAGCCTTTCTTCATGCAGGAGGTACGATCTATAGAAAAGAACTTCAACCTGGCGAAATGTTACGGGTAGATACGGGTTGCTTAGTGGCCATGACGAAAGATGTGGACTACAATATCGAGTACGTCGGAAAGATTAAATCTGCCTTCCTTGGAGGAGAAGGATTGTTTTTTGCTACAGTCCGTGGACCTGGAACTGTCTGGATTCAGTCACTTCCATTCAGTCGTTTAGCTGAAAGAATTTATGCAAGTGCTCCCCAGGGCGGAGGTCGTTCGACTGGTGAGGGAAGTTTACTTGGTGGAATCGGTGATTTTCTAAACGGAGACGATTGATTTAGTGCTATACATAAAAAGCATTTCCATTCGTGGAAGTGTTTTTTTATTTTCAAACGTTTCCGCTTTTCGCTTCGTCCAGCTCCAGCGGCGGGAGGCGACAAGCCGCTCCCGCTTTTGCAGTGGGTATTCACCTATTTAGACCCCACATCATATGTTTAAATATATGATGCGAAAGGGTGATTTCATGAAAGGAAAGGTTCGTCATTATTATGCTGGGGGAAATACGGCTAAAGGCTTTTACAGTCTATATGATTCGGTGTTAAATGGATTAGAGCGGATTTATATCCTTAAGGGTGGTCCCGGGACCGGTAAATCCTCATTGATGAAGTCGGTTGGAGAACGATTTGAAGGTAAAGGGTTAGAGGTTGATTATTTACATTGCGCTTCCGATAATCACTCAATCGATGGCGTTCTACTCCCGGAATTTGGGGTTGGCATTGTGGATGGGACGGCTCCTCATATTATAGAACCGAAAGCACCCGGCGTTATTGAAGAATATGTGAATTTAGGAGCGGCATGGGACTCAAATAAACTTTTGCCGCACAAAGAGGAAATCCTTGGCTTAAACGATAAAATCGGCTCATTCTTTCAGAAAGCATACGATACCTTTGCCGCATCCCTGAGTGCCCATGATGACATAGAAGAAATCTACATTTCCAACATGAACTTCCCAAAAGCGAATGAATTAGCAGATGAGTTAATTTCACTCTTCTTTGATAATAAGAGTCTTTCTAAACCCTCTACTGTCAAACATCGGTTCTTAGGTGCCGCTACTCCTGATGGGGCAGTTGACTACATTCAGAATTTAACAGAGGATGTCGGTAAGCGCTACTTCATCAAAGGGCGTGCAGGATCCGGAAAGTCAACGATGTTAAAGAAAATTGCTTCTGCTGGAGAAGAGAAGGGTTATGACGTAGAGGTTTATCATTGTGGATTTGACCCTAATAGTCTTGATATGTTGATCATTAGAGAAAAAGGAATCGCTATTTTCGATAGTACAGCACCACATGAATATTTTCCTGACCGGGAATCTGATGAAATCATCGATATGTATGAACGATGCATCACCCAAGGGACAGATGAAAAATATGCTGCCGATATAGAACGAACGACAAAAGCTTATAAGGATAAAATGAAAGAAGCAATCTCATATCTTAAAGAAGCTAAGTGTCTTCGTGAACAACTTGAATCCATCTATATAAGAGCAATGGACTTTTCAAAGGTGAATACGATTAGAGAAGAAATCTTTCAGGAAATAAATGAGTTAATAAAGAAGTAGTATATGAGTGAACACGCGAACGCGATGATCTTTAGGTGATCGCGTTTTTATTTAGGTGATTAGCTTGAAGGATTCGAAATGGGGATCCTTTTTGTTCTTGCTTTTTTACCACGAAACCTTCACTATTAATAGACAAGTCAAATCTCGCTTTAAGAAAGTAGGAATGATCATTGAATTCGTTTGCAAGTCTGGGACTATCAAAAGGTCTTCAGAAAACCTTAGCTACTACCGGTATAAATAAACCGACACTCATACAAGAAAAAGTAATCCCGGCCCTCATGGAGGGAAAAGATGTCATGGCCAAGGCTCAAACCGGGACTGGTAAAACCTTTGCTTACGTTTTACCTATTTTGGAGAAAAGTAAATCAAACACCCATCACGTTCAGAGTTTAATTATTACACCTACACGTGAACTGGCTATTCAAGTAACAGGCGAAATAAGAAAGCTCACCAGAAAAAACAAAGGATTTAGCGTTCTCTCCGTTTATGGTGGTAAAAGTCATGAAGAGGAAATTGAGGAACTGGAAAAGAATGTAACTATTGTGGTTGGAACTCCAGGGCGGCTATTGGATCATCAGAAAAGAGGGAATCTCGATCTATCACATCTTATGTTTTTGGTCATTGACGAAGCTGATCAACTTCTGCAAATAGGTTTTCTAAATAAAGTTGAAGAAATTTTAAGGAAAACTCCGGCTCAACGTCAAACGATGTTATTTTCTGCGACGATCCCTGCTGACATCAAAAAATTGGGTCGCAAATATATGAAAACTCCACAATTTATCGAGGTGGCGGAGGCTGAAAAATCTACTTCCATTAATCAATTTGCCATTTTTACAGTGGATCGGGCCAAGCAAGACACAGTCATTCAATTAATAGAGTCATTTCAACCAAGTAAATCCATCGTTTTTTGCAGAACGAAACGACGGGTGACGAAATTATATCAAGTGCTGAAATCAAAAGGATATAAAGTGGCTGAACTTCATGGGGATATCCCACAAGAAAAGCGTGAAGTTGTATTGGAACAATTTAGGAACGGTGACGTACCAATGTTAGTTGCGACTGACGTTGCTTCCAGGGGATTGGATATTGAGGGAGTCACTCACGTATTTAATTATGACATGCCTGAGAAAGCCGAGACCTACATTCACCGAATTGGAAGAACCGGGAGAGCGGGTGAAACAGGCTTAGCTTATACACTTTATTCTTCTGAAGAAAGAAGCCTTCTGGACGGAATTGAAACAGAGCTGAATTGTCGCATTCAAAAGCAAAATCTAGGGAATACCATTTCTCTAAAAACAAAAACAGCCTCTAAGAAAAAAGGAGAAAAAAGACAAGGTAAAAGGAAAAGCAAGGAACTGGAATCCCGGACAAGAGGGAAGGACAAGTTCAAAGATAAACAAATGACGAGCAGGAAGTCCTCTAACTCACCAGAACAAAAACCTTCAAAACATTCAGAGGGGACAGCAAGAGAAACGAAGCCGGACTTAACAGGGAGAAGAACAGGAAAAAAATCTTCTTCTAAAACATATAATCAAAAAAATAAACGATAAAACCATGCACACGCATGGTTTTTATTGTGCCAAAATTCTAAGGGGGAGCTGAAGTTATACCAGAATAATATCGCATAATCAAATATGTTATATCAGTATAATGAATGTCTTTCGTCGGTTTTATGGTAGGATAATAAAGGGTATTGCTATGAGTAAAGGAGTTAAATAGATTAATATGAAATTAGTATCATGGAATGTAAATGGAATTAGAGCGTGTGTGAAAAAAGGATTTTTAGATTATTTTCAACATATGGACGCAGATATTTTTTGCCTTCAAGAAACAAAGCTTCAAGAAGGGCAAATCTCATTAGAGTTAGAGGGCTACCATCAATATTGGAACTATGCGATGCGAAAGGGATATTCAGGAACGTCCATATTCACTAAAAAGGAACCACTCGCTGTCTCATATGGTTTCAATGATGACCAGATAGAGCCAGAGGGAAGGATCATTACATGTGAGTTTGATTCTTTTTATTTGGTGAATGTTTATACCCCTAATTCAAAGAGGGATCTGTCAAGATTGGGTGAACGTCTGGAGTGGGAGGATACTTTAAGGATGTATCTTCTTGATTTGGATCAACATAAACCTGTTGTTCTATGTGGGGACCTGAATGTCGCACATACCGAAATAGATTTGAAAAATGACAAATCAAATCGAGGGAATTCAGGCTTTACAGATGAAGAGCGCGGGAAAATGACGATGCTGCTCCAGAAAGGTTTTGTGGATAGCTTTCGATATTTACATCCAGAAAAGGATGATGCCTTTAGTTGGTGGTCTTATATGAGTAAAGTGCGTGAACGGAATATTGGGTGGAGAATTGATTACTTTATTGTGTCCAATCGTTTATCCCCTTCAATAAAGAGTGCGGAAATTCATTCTGAAATCCTGGGAAGTGATCACTGTCCTGTATACTTAGAGTTAGAGTAGTACATACAAGAAGTAGGCAAATTACATTTACGGAGGGTAAAGGATGTTACGAAAAAGATTGCTGCAGTATATTGAAGAATCAAAAGGCACCGTTTCTTTATTTCAACAGGAAAAAGAATATGCAGTAAAGCATGGATTGTTGCTGGATGCTCGCGATATCTCTACTCCAGAGTCGGGTTCACGTTATCAAGATGCTTATATCGAGCGCTGTAATAAGGAAACAGAAGATCTAATCAAAAATGAACCTGTCACATTTCTTGATCAGCCTATCAGCTACTTAAAAGAACATAAGAACGAGTTCATCTTCCTCGAATCAAATTGGTTTGATGTGATTGGAGTGGATGCTGTTTCATTGGAAGTGGATGATGTGTTCGGAACGTATGATGCGATGCTGGGATTGAAGCTCCAAAAAAAATATCGTACACACATTGTCCAGTATTTAGAAGGAATGCTTCAAGGAGAAACGTCGTATGACTTATTGTTTAATGGGGAAGATGGATTATGGGATCTAAACATCACATTAAACGATCACCCGGATTTTCATGAAGGTTTATCGATGCTTGCTGTATATGAGCTCATATATGATTTCCTTTTTCTTCTCCTTCAAACGGTGGATGAGGCTTAAAGTAATATGTGAATAAAAATAGAGGGACGGACCTTGTTGAGGTCCGTCCCTTTAATGGTTATCCTTTATTTCCAGGACGCTTGCTGATTTCTTCTGTTACGACATGGGCAAGGTCATCATTGCCGAATAGGGAGAGGACACCCAGTAAAGTCGTGTCGGGAATTTCTTCCGATTCTTCTTTAGGGACCGTTAAGTCAATTCCTTGCAATAAGGCGGGATTTTCCCCTTGATTAGGGTAGGCTTTCTGATAAAGGATTGCAGGGTCAAGGTCGTGATTCACACACCATTGCGCAAACACAAGGATCATCATATGCTCGTCCTTTTGATAATTTTCAATGATTTTTTCTTGCATCTCTTTAGAATTCATTGCATTCTCTCCTTAAACTTCGTATCTACTTCTATTATAACGAAGTTTGGGGAGCAAACCCATTCATTTACTTATGAGGCTGAATAGAGGAATACGTTTTTAAAATCCACCGGTTTAGGTGTATAATAGAATGATGAAAGAAACTTGTTTCACATTGAAAGGAAGTTAAAAAATGAACATTACAAGTCATAGTGCCGAGGAACTGAAAGATCCTACCGGTATTCTAAATGGAGATCGATATGAAGTTATTCTTGATATTGAAGTACCCGAGGATGATGAGCTTTACAGAGAACAGGGTATTTACATAAAAGTCATTTTTGTTCGAGACGAGAACGGTTCCAGGATTGTGCAGTCGACCATTGTAGAAAGAAACACTGAAACGTATCTTGATTTTGAATTAGAAGAAGATGAAGGAAGTCTCATTCTTTCATATTGCGAGGAAAATATCGGCTAATCGATATAAGCTGCCCTCTACATTCGTAAACAAACGAATGTAGAGGTTTTTTTATTGGTTCATTTATTACCTCACCATAAACATCCAATTTTAACCCTTTCTTTCTAATATGATTGATAATTCAGAGATTTCAGAGTTGGCATGGAAATTGCATAATAATTAATTGAAAGGCTCTATTCGTAAAGTTTGTTGCTATTGTAGAGAAGAAAGTAATAGTTGATTTCCGCTACAGGATGCTCGCTTTCCGCGGGGCTGGCGGTGAGCCTCCTCGGCAAGCCTCCGGGGTCTCACCTGTCCAGCTATTCCCGCAGGAGTCGAGCATCCTTCCGCTCCAATCAACTTTCTAAGCATGTATCCTTCATAGAAATCTATAATAACAAGAATTTTAGCAAGCAATCTCATTTAAGGTAAAAGAGATTGAATTTCATTTTAAGGAAGAAGGATTATTTTTTTCTAGTTACATTGTTTTCTTACACACCTTGAAGCTCTGTCATGAAAATACTGTTTAAGATGGTGAGGGGAACTGCGCAGACTCCTGCGGAAGTACGGACGTTTCGAGACCCCGGAAGCGAAGCAGTTCCCCTCACCATCCAGCATAAACCTGGTTGACAGAGCCCTGGTAGATTCTATGCTCGAAAACAACAATCTTTGCGAAAAGAGCCAATTGAAAATAGATTAATAGAAGGGAGAAATGTTGATGAATGGTTATTGGGGTAAAGCGAAGAAACTATTCATTATTATGACTGTATTTACAGTTATAATCAGCTTGGCAACTTCCAGTGTATTTGCCAAGGAAAACGAGAGCAGCATCAAGGGGAATCTAGTGATTGTCGGAGGAGCTTTAGGTAGCAGCAACTCGGCTGTTTACGAAGAGTTCATTAAACTATCAGGGGGGGAAAAGAAAGCGAAAATAGGAATCATTCCTTCTGCTTCAGGCTCTCTGAAGTCATCAAATCAATTTAAGAAAGATTTGATGTCGTATGGAGTAGATGAAAAATCAATTGAAATCCTTCCTCTATCTGCTCACGATTTCTCAGGCACAGAGGAAGACGAAAGTAAATGGAAAAATAATGCTCAAAAGAAAGAAATAACAGAAAAAATCAAGAAGATGACAGGAATTTGGTTTGTCGGAGGAGATCAACTTAAGATCACAGACACATTGGTTAAGGAAAATGGGAAAAACACGAAAGCTTTAGATGAAATTTGGAATGTTTACCGGGAAGGAGCCGTTCTTGGTGGGACAAGCGCCGGAGCAGCCATCATGAGTGATGTGATGATTACGGGTGGTGACAGTTTAGGAGGTCTTCGTCAAGAGTTCATAACGGAAGACGTATCCAATCGAGATGAAGAATATGCACCTGTGTATATCGAAAAAGGGCTTGGATTCTTCCAATGGGGGATTGTGGATCAACATTTTAATGAAAGATCTCGTCTTGGCCGACTAGTAGCTACAGCCATCCATTACGAAACAAACAAACATCACTTCGCCTATGGAATTGATGAAGATACGGCGATGGTGGTTAACAACGAAAAACAAACGATTTCAGTATTAGGAAGAAGTAACATCACGGTAATAGATGTAGCACAATCAACTTCCACTGGAAAAGAAATAAAGAACGTTGATCTTAGTTATCTATCTCCTGGTGATGAACTTAATGTCAAAACGAAGGAATTTACGATGAGCGGGGATAAGGTTGAAACAAAAGGCTATGAATATTATAACTTTAAGCCTCTTGCAGCTACGGGTGTTCTATCATCCTATGGGACACTCCCGCAATACCTGTCGTATTCCCTAGTGGACAATGAAGCAGTAAGTGAGGTACATAGTTACCTTTATGATAGTAAAGGAAATGGTTTTGAGCTCGGATTCAAACAGACAGATGAAACAAACGGATATTGGGGTTATCAGGATGGTCAAAAGGATTCTTACTCTTTATTGCATGTGAAGATGGATATCTCTCCAGTATCGGTCCGCTTTAATGAGAAAGACCGTCTGACACAAGAATATAGGGAGTCAACATTAGAAGTACCTGAGAATTCTTTTGATCCTGAAACAAAGGGAAGTTTGGTGATCGTCGGGGGAGCTTTAGGGAGCAGCAATGAAGAAGTGTACCATGAATTTATTAATCGTACTGGGGAAAATGGGAAAATAGGGATTATCCCTGCAGCAAGTTCCAGTTTGAAATCATCAAAAGCATTTAAAGAGGATCTTTCCTCATATGGTGTTCCGACAGAAAGAATCGACATTCTTCCTATATCTAATCATGACTTTAAAGGGACGGGAGAAGACGAGTCCCAGTGGGCAGATAATAAGAATAACCCGGATTTGGCAGAAAGGATTCTAGAGTATGATGCCATTTGGTTTGTAGGTGGTGATCAAACGGATATCACTCGATCCCTATTAAACGAAGATGGATCGAAGTCAATGGCTCTTGAAAGCATTTGGGAAATCTATCGTAATGGAGCCGTTCTTGGCGGTACAAGTGCAGGAGCTGCAATCATGAGCGATGTGATGATCGCAGGTGGAGGAAGCTACGAGACTCTATCAAAAGGATTTACAGATATGTATGACGGGATGTCTCAACAAGAAGGTGGACCTGGATATCTTGAGAAGGGATTAGGGTTCTTCCCGTATGGTATTGTGGATCAGCACTTTGATAAAAAAGCACGATTGGGGCGTTTAATTGCAACCAATGCTGAACATGGAGAAGAAAATGAATTCGCCTATGGCATCGATGAAGATACGGCGATGATAGTGGATAACGAAGCGAAAACCATTGAAGTAAAAGGTAGAGGCGGCGTTTCCGTAGTAGATTTGAGTCAGTCAAATCTATCACAATCATCGCATACGTATAAAAATATTCAATTATCATGGATTACCTCTGGAGATCAATTAAATTTAAATACAAATGCATATACGATCAGTGATCATAAGGTTTCAACAAAAGACTATGAATATTACGAATATAAAGCTGCTCCCCATACAGGAGTATTAACGCCGCACCCTTCTCTTGCAAACTATTTAAGCTATAGCCTTCTTGATAACTTTGGCCAGGATGAAGTGAAGAGCTATAGTTTTTCTGAAGATGAAGGCTTCGAACTGACTTTCAAAAAGGGAGATCAAACGGAAGGCTTTTGGGGTTATAAAGATGGAAACAAAGATGATTACTCATATCTCAATGTGAAAATGGATATCGTACCAGTAAAAATCTCGATTGAAAACAAATAGAATTGAACGGAAAGCCTGGGCGGATTGACGCTCAGGCTTTTTCAAAGTGAATCAACTTTTCTTAGGTCATTTGCCAGTATATTTGATTGGTAGCATCTGATATACTAGTGATAACAAAGTGCTAGCAGTTGCTAACAGATAGATAGAAAAGGAGGGCGAACCTTGTCAGATCAAGGAAGAATGCAGCTTAATGTAAGGGTTGATACGGAAACATCAAAGAAATTGGATGAAATCGTTGAATACTATCAGCAAAACACGAAGATTGGAAGAGTTTACAAAGGCGATGTGTTAACTGATATCATCCATAAATCCTACGAGGTCATGCAGAAGCAAAAAGCGATTCAAAATCGGAAATATTAGTATTTTTCTGTCTTGGGATTCATATGATCAACTCCTCTAATAGATAATGAAAATTCAGCCACTTGGTATGAAAATATGGGATAATTCATGTAATAATATAGGAGACATGTTTAAAATAATGAAAGTAAAAGAGGTCCTCATCGTGCAAATGCCGAAAAAGTTAATCAATATTCAAAAAGGGTCCGGAATTTCCCCGTACATATGGAGCATCATCAGCATCCTGCCATTTTATTTTATCTTTCAGTCCTCCTCTACGATCGAAATTGTTGTAGGGATTTCCTTGACCATCATGTTCTTTATTTCTTTACGATTTGCTTTTATTTCAAAGGACTGGCCGGTTTATTTATGGACATCAATTTTAATTGCGATATCCATTACCATGACCATTCAATTTAATTTTATCTACTTTGCTTTTTATATTGCCTATTATAATGGGAATATAAAAAACCGGGTGGCGTTTTTAACCCTTTATATTATCCACCTTGTGTTAACGACGGCATCGATCAATTATAATTTTGTTATACAGGATGAATTATTTTTATCTCAATTTCCTTTTATTCTGATCATTTGGATAAGCGTCATTCTGTTACCGTTTAATATTTATAATCGAAATAAACAGGTGCAGCTCGAAGATCAGTTGGAAGATGCTAATAAACGTATTTCAGACTTGGTCAAGCAGGAAGAACGCCAGAGGATTGCCCGTGATCTACACGATACTTTGGGTCAAAAGCTTTCTCTCATCGGTTTGAAAAGCGATCTGGCCAGAAAATTGGTGTACAAGGATCCAGAGCAGGCCCGGAGTGAATTAAAGGATGTTCAGCAGACGGCACGAACCGCTTTGAGTGAAGTAAGGACAATGGTTTCACAAATGAGGGGTATTCGATTAAAGGACGAAATCGTCCGGATCAAACAGCTATTAAAGGCAGCGGAAATTGATTTCGTGATGGATGATGAAGTCATGCTGCCCCAAGCATCACTCTTTCTGGAAAATATCTTGAGCATGTGCCTAAAAGAAGCCGTGACGAATGTTGTCAAACATAGTAAGGCTTCATACTGTGAGCTCATCATTGAAGAGTCGGATAAAGAGATGACCATTGTGGTGAAGGATGATGGTGTAGGAATCGGAGGAGATTACACACAGTCTAAAGGCAGCGGTTTAATCGGGATGAGAGAACGCTTGGAATTTGTAAATGGAAGTTTAGACATCCTTACAGAGAATGGGACCATCTTGATTATGAGAGTGCCGAAAGTGATTAAGCAGACAGACAGGGAGGGAATGGAATGATTCGAATTGTTATCGCGGAAGATCAGCGAATGTTATTAGGTGCCTTAGGCTCGTTACTTAGCTTAGAGGATGATATGGAAGTGGTGGGAAAGGCGGGCAATGGAGAAGAAGCCATTGCCCTCGTCCACGAGCTGCAGCCGGATATTTGTATCATGGATATTGAAATGCCTAAAAAGACCGGTCTTGAAGCAGCAGAGGAGTTAAAAGGCGAAAATTGCAAAGTGATTATCCTGACAACCTTTGCCAGGTCCGGTTATTTCCAGCGTGCATTAAAAGGGGGAGTGAAGGGTTATTTGTTAAAGGACAGCCCAAGTGAAGAACTGGCGAACTCGATTCGCCTTGTGATGGAGGGTAAACGTATTTATGCACCAGAGCTCATGGACGATGTGTATAGTGAAGAGAATCCTTTGACAGACCGTGAAAAGGAAGTGTTGGAGCTGGTTGCTGACGGGAAAAACACGAAGGAGATAGCCGATGAGCTTAGCCTGAAAACGGGTACCGTCCGAAACTATATCTCTACCATACTCGACAAGCTTGAAGTTAAAAATCGAATCGAAGCCATCACTCAATCAAAAGAAAAAGGATGGTTTAAATGATGGGCAGGGAGGGACTTCCAACATGGAAGCCCCTCCCTACTTTAATTGTAATGATTGTCATCCCATAATCCATTTTTGTATATTTATACATTTGTAGTATGCAGTTAATATTGCTGTAAAGAGCTTTATTCTTAAAGGAATTTCATTAAAATTTTTAAAGTGGGTATCCTTTGCTGTGATTGGTTTTGTAGGGGAAGGGCGAATGGAAAATTGATGAAAGGTTTTCTTTTTGGTGTTGACAAGCAAAAGAATCATGGTACGATAGCATCGAATACAAAATTTCATAGGACGATCCACTAGGGGTGCCTTATTAAAGGCTGAGATTAAAGTATGACTTTAAGACCCTTTGAACCTGATCTGGTTGAGACCAGCGTAGGGAAGTGGTGTTTGACGGTCGCGTAGAATCGTAATCTTACATTCTGATCTCAAGCCACTTTCTGTATGCTGCATGCATAATGGGAAGTGGCTTTTTTGTTGCCCAGTTCGGGTCGTCTGGAAAAGGAGAAAGATATTATGTCATTTTCAACGTACTTAAGAAACGAAGTAAACGAAATTTGGGAAGCGAGCTTTCAACATCCTTTCGTTAAAGGGATTGGTGAGGGAACCCTCCCCCTTGACAACTTCAGGTATTACATCCTGCAAGATGCCTATTACCTATCCCACTTTTCAAAGGTGCAGGCACTTGGGGCAGCCAAAGCAACAGACTTACATACTACCTCTAGAATGGCAACACACGCTGTTGGGACAAATGAAGCAGAGCTTTCACTTCATGAAAATTTCTCAAATCGATTAGGGATCACGGAAGAAGAAAAACAGCAGTTCGAACCTGCTCCTACGGCTTATGCGTACACGTCACATATGTATCGGTCCGCTCAGTATGGGGGGCTCGCAGATATTCTGGCGGCAATACTCCCCTGCTACTGGTTGTATTATGAGATCGGTGAACGCTTGAAATCATGTACACCTGAGGAGGCCATTTATCAGGAGTGGATCGCAGCTTATGGGGGAGAATGGTTTCGGGAGTTAGTGGAAGAACAGATTCAGCGACTGGATGGATTGGCAGCAACGATGACAGAAACAGACAAGGAAAGAATGAAAGAGAATTTCATTTTGAGCAGCATTTATGAATTCCAATTTTGGGAAATGGCATACACACTCGAGAAATGGCCGTTTCAGTCTTCTTTAGTCAAAGAAGGTAAAGTACATGTCTAAATTAAAGCTGACGGACATTTTAGTAACGGTCGTGATCTCCATAGGTTTTGGAATTATATATAAGCTTTGGGGACCGGTTTATAACCTGTTAAAGCCATTTGGATTGCATGCGGATCAACTGATCTATGGCATGTGGTTCATGGCGGCAACCGTGGCTTTTTTAATCATTAGGAAACCTGGTGTCGCACTTCTGGCAGAAATTGCAGCATCTTCAGGGGAATTTCTCATGGGAAGTGAATGGGGCCTCGAGGTACTCCTATTCGGTCTTATTCAAGGATTGTTTGCAGAGTTGATTTTCCTTATCACCCGCTATAAGCGTTATGATGTCATCATCATTTGTGCAGCAGCTGTGGGCTCAGCAATTGGCTCAATCCTGATGGACTACTTTAAGGGATACATGGGAGACCTGGTTCTGTGGAATTTATCACTTTTTATTGGTGCCAGATTAATAGGATCCATCGTGATAGCAGGCATAGGAGCCTTTTATCTCGTTAAGGCTCTGGAGAAAACGGGGGTAACCAGTTTAGTCAGAAATGCAGAGCAAAAAGATTATGACGCGTTGAATCAGTAAAGGAGGGAAGGACGATGCATGTTGAAAATCTGCGCCTTACATTCTCCGGTTCAGAGGAACTGATGTTTAAAGACGTAAGCCTTTCAATAGAAGATGGGGAAAAGGTATTGCTATTAGGACCGTCGGGATGTGGCAAATCCACACTCCTCCAGGTTTTTTCCGGTGTGATACCCCATTCGATAGATGTGCCGATGAAAGCTGACTCGATTGAACGTCCTGAATCCTTCGGGTATGTCTTTCAAGATCCGGACGCTCAATTTTGTATGCCCTATGTAGATGAGGAAATTGCCTTTGTTTTGGAGAACAACCAGATTCCAAGAGACGAAATGCCAGAGATTATTAAAGAACTGTTAGAGAAGGTGAATTTAAGTCTGAGGGATTCCCATACGAAAATCTCCTCTCTATCTGGGGGGATGAAGCAAAAATTAGCCATTGCCTCTGCCCTTGCGCTCCATCCCCATACGCTATTTCTGGATGAGCCTACAGCCATGTTAGATGAAGAGAGTACAAAATCTGTATGGGAAACAGTGAAAACGACATGCAAAGATAAAACGTTACTTATCGTTGAGCATAAGCTTGGGCACGTACTGGATATCATAGATCGTATTATTCTTTTCGATGCTAGTGGAAGAATAGTGGCTGATGGTCCAAAGACTCACATTTTATCAAATTTTAAGGAAACAATGAAAACAGTTGGGGTATGGTATCCGGAAGCGTGGAAAGATTATCTTTCTTCCCACCTCCCGGAGAAGGCTGCCCCGTTTGGAAAAACGAATATAAAGCTAGAGAACTTCAAAGGGTATGTACAAAAAGAATTGAAAATCCACCTTGAAAATGCCGTCAGCCTTGAAGGTGAATGGATTGCAATCACCGGAAAGAACGGAGCAGGTAAATCAACATTACTCCACAGTCTCATGAAATTCATCCAAACGACCGGGACGTATGAATTATATGGGAGACAGGTAAAAGGAAAGAATGCTCCCGAGGAATGTACGTTTGTTTTTCAAAATCCCGAGTTTCAGTTTGTAACACACAGTGTGTTTGATGAAGTTGCGTATTCCTTTCGGCGGGGGAAAGTGGATGAAGGGATAGTGGAGGAAAAAGTGCATGCAATTTTAAAGCGATTTAAGCTTGATCCATACAAACAACATCATCCCTATCATTTATCAATGGGGCAAAAGCGCAGATTAAGCGTCGCAGCGTCCCTTGTCAGGAATAAAGATCTTCTATTATTGGACGAACCGACCTTTGGCCAGGATTCCCTAAATACGTTTGCGTTACTTGAGATGCTTCAAGGCTACCAAAAGGAAGGAACTACCATTTTGATGGTGACACATGATGAAAATATTATTACTCACTTTGCATCCAGAGTATGGGTAATTGAAAAGGGGCGTCTCACCCAGGATTTCCATAATGAGATCGCAGGTAGTAAAGCAATATGAATATAGAACTCGAGCATAGAGAAACCTGGCTTCATCAAATAAATCCCAGCTTCAAGCTAATGACCTTGATCGGGCTTTTTGTATTCCTGCTTTTTATTCATTATCTTAACTGGTTGTTATATTTGAGCTTACTCTTTTTTCTCCTGTTATGGGTGTTCTCGGGATATTCATATAGAACGGTCAGTTTAATGATTTTACCCTTTTTCCTTGTTTTCATCTCTACTGCTTCATCAATGGTTTTATTTGGGAAAGGTGAAACAACATGGATGAAATTTGGATGGATCCACATTACCGAAGAGAGTTTTTATCGGGGGATCCATGTTGGATTGCGTACCATCGTATTCGCTATATTGGGATTATTATTTGCTCTTACAACGAGACCGGTGAAGCTTTTCTACTCCCTTATGCAGCAGCTGAGATTAAAACCTAAGTATGCGTATAGTTTTATGGCAGGATTCAGATTAATACCCATTATGATTGAAGAATTCTTCACGATACGAAACGCCATGAAAGTCAGGGGAGTTGAGGAAATGAAAGGAATAAAGCACGTATTCCATAAAATGAAATCGTATTCCATTCCCCTGCTTGCCCAAAGCATCAGAAGAGCTCACAGAATTGCCGTGGCTATGGAGACAAAAGGTTTTAAAGAAAGTGGGAAACGAACCTATTACTACAGAGTAACCTTCTCGAGATATGATGGATATTTCTTGGGGAGCATTCTCTTCATGATTGTGCTCAGTTATTATTTTTCTACCCATCTACCTATTTTTCCGGCGGGAGATGTTCGCTATGGGAATTGAAACGAGAAAACAATTACATGTGATTTCAACAGGAAAACAATCAGTGGAAGAATTGGTGGAAATCTCGAAGTCCATATATCCATACTTCGACGTGCTCCACCTTCGCGAAAAGCAGTGGACGGGGAAAGAATGGACTGTGGCCATTGACCGTTTAGTAAAAGCAGGAGTCCCATTAACGAAATTATGTGTCAATGACCGGGCAGACATTGCCATTATGAAGCATGCAAGAGGGGTGCAGCTTGGCCATCAAAGTGCGGATATCAGCTTAGTGAAAAGTGCTTTTCCTTCCTTACAAATAGGTGCTTCTGTACATTCCCTGGAAGAAGCGCAACAGGCGATGGATAGCGGAGCGGATTATCTACTCTATGGAAATATCTATGCTACCTCTTCGAAGCCAGGAAAGACTGGTGTGGGGGTAGCAAGCTTAGAAAAAATGGTTCAATCAATCCCTCTTCCTATTATCGGTATCGGTGGTATCACACCTAAACGCGTAGGAGAAATCATGCAAACTGGAGCAAAAGGGGTAGCGGTTTTATCAGGCATTTTCCTTTCAAAGGATCCGATTGATTCAGCACGATCCTATTATAAAGAATTACATATGGAGGTGTGGTAGCTTGGTAAAGCAGTATGACGTCATGATTGTGGGTGGAGGAGTAATTGGCTGCTCCATTGCGTATCAGTTATCCAAAAGAGGAAAGAAAGTTCTCCTGATTGAGAGGAATCAATTGGCGGGAAAAGCGTCGAAAGCCGCTGCAGGCATGCTTGGTGTTCAAACGGAATTACATGGGGGGAGTCCTCTGTATCATTTAGCGATGGCCAGTCGAAATATGTATTCTACTCTAGCTGAGGAACTCAAAGAAATTAGCGGAATGGACATTGAGTATGTAGAAAATGGAATGATTAAACTAGCGAAAACAGAGGAAGAAGCCCAGGACTTACTGGAAGTTGCATCTATAGCAGCAAAGGAGGAACAGGTTGAATGGTTATCTCCTAGTAGCCTATCTATCTACGAACCTCATCTATCAAAGGATGTGGCTGGTGGTTTGTATATTCCAAAAGATGGGAATGTCTCAGCCCTAAAGCTTTCACAAGCGTTAGGTTTAGCAGCATCGAGATTAGGTGCAGAAATGAAAGAATTTACGGACGTTTATGATTTTATTATAGAAGGAAGCAGGGTTACGGGGATTCAAACATCTATTGGTCCCTTTTACGCAGACGAAACGATCGTAGCGGGAGGTGCTTGGAGTCAATCTCTACTGAAACAGCTGAATATGACTTTCAATACGTATCCAGTCAAAGGAGAATGCTTTTCAGTTAAAGTATCCCGCAAAGTAGTAGAGTGTACAATTTTCACGGATGACTGCTACATTGTTCCGAAGATTGGTGGAAGGCTTTTGATAGGAGCAACAGAGAAGCCGCATACGTTTGATGAAACCATTTCCGTAAATGGTTTGTTGAACCTCATGCAGCTGGCGACAAGCATTCTGCCTGATCTAGCTTACGCAGAGTGGGAAAAGGCTTGGGCGGGTATACGACCACACACTCATCATGGATTACCATTTATGGGGAGAAGTGAGGAATGGGAAGGCCTTTCCATTGCAACGGGGCATTATCGTAATGGTATTCTCCTCGCACCAATATCAGGAGTGATGATGGCAGACATTATTGAAGGTAGGGATACTCATTCAAAAGATGAATACCAGAGGAGTTGAGAAAGTGGAATTACGGATAAATGGACAGGTGGTCACGGTACCAGACACAATTTCGACTATAGCAGATTTAATTCACTATTTTAAATTTGAAAATCGAGTGATTATAGTTGAGCAGAATCAAAACATTCTTGAAAAAGATGAGCATGAAAAGGCTGAACTGAATAAGGGCGATACAATTGAGCTAATCCAATTTGTAGGAGGCGGTTGAAATGTTAAAAATCGGAAAGTACACATTCCATTCAAGACTATTACTGGGGACGGGAAAATATCCTGATTTTGATATTCAGAAAAGAGCTGTCGAGATTTCCGGTGCAGAAATTCTTACATTCACGGTAAGGCGTATGAATATTTTTGAGCCTAGTCAACCTAATTTCTTAGAAAAGCTGAATCTTGAAAACTATTCATTGTTACCGAATACAGCAGGAGCAAAATGTGCTAAGGAAGCGGTTCGACATGCGAAATTAGCGAGAGCTTCAGGGCTTTGTGACATGATTAAAGTGGAAGTGATCGGATGTGATAAAACGCTGCTTCCCGACCCCGTTGAGACACTGAAAGCAACGGAGGAATTAATAAAAGAAGGCTTTACAGTGCTTCCATATACGTCGGATGATGTGGTTCTTGCCAGAAGATTAGAAGAATTAGGTGCTCACGCCATTATGCCTGGTGCGTCGCCCATCGGATCAGGGCAAGGAATCATCAATCCAGTCAATCTTCGCTTCATTATTGAACAAGCCAAGGCACCTGTCATTGTGGATGCCGGAATTGGTTCTCCTGCAGATGCGGCTTTTGCAATGGAAATAGGGGCAGATGCGGTATTACTTAATACAGCCGTTTCTTCGGCTACCGACCCTGTCAAAATGGCTAATGCCATGAGGCTAGCCATTGAAGCCGGCCGATTCGGATATGAAGCTGGTAGAATTCCGAAGAAACGTTATGCATCAGCAAGCAGCCCGTTGGAGGGGATGAGTGTTTGATGGAAGATAGATATTCAAGACAAACATTGTTTACTCCCATTGGAACAGCGGGGCAGAATCGAATAAGGGATAAACATGTGTTAGTCATCGGGGCTGGAGCACTGGGAACTGGAATCGCGGAAGCACTTGTCCGCGCTGGCATCGGGAAACTTACAATCGTAGATCGTGATTATGTGGAGTGGAGCAACCTTCAACGTCAGCAGCTGTACAACGAGCGGGATGCAAGGAATCGTCTCCCGAAAGCGATAGCAGCCAAAAAAAGACTTCAAGCGATTAATTCAACAGTTGAAATCGAAGGACATATCCTGGACGCCATGCCTGAGGAGATGTCATGGCTTGCCCGTGGGGTGGATCTTATCCTCGATGCCACGGATAACTTTGATACGAGAATGATCATTAATGACGTATCACAAAAATATTCCATTCCCTGGATCTATGGAGCTTGTGTAGGAAGTTATGGTATCTCATTAACCATTCTTCCTGGAATCACTCCATGCCTTCAATGTTTAATCGAGCGTGTTCCGATAGGAGGTTTAACCTGCGATACAGCGGGAATCATCAGTCCTGCTGTATCCATGGTTGTTGCATACCAATCAACCGAGGCATTAAAACTTTTAGTGGGAGACATTGAAGCCCTGAGTCATAAGGTGGTTTCCTTTGATTTATGGAAAAATGAGCATACTTCAATGGATGTGAGGAAGTTGAAAAGAGGAAGTTGCCCTTCATGTGGAGACCAACGAACATATCCAGGTCTCCAGTATGAAAATCAAACAAAAACAGCTGTCCTCTGTGGGAGAGACTCTGTTCAAATACGTCCTTCTTCAACCAATGAGGTTGATCTCGTTAAAATAGCTAAATCTTTTCACAATAAAGGGAAGCAAGTGGACACAAATCCGTATTTGGTTTCTTTCAGTGTTGAAGCCTATAGAATCGTACTTTTCAAAGATGGGCGGGCTATCATTCACGGAACAAAAGATATTAGTGAAGCAAAATCAGTTTATCACCGTTATTTAGGTTGAAAGGAGGAAAACAGCATGATTCAAAAAGCATTGACGATTGCTGGATCTGATAGCGGGGGCGGAGCAGGAATTCAAGCAGATCTTAAAACGTTTCAGGAACTGAAAGTGTATGGAATGTCTGCGATCACTGCGGTTACTGCACAAAATACAAGAGGAGTACAAGGAGTGTATCCATTATCGCCAGAGGCTGTCATTGAACAACTGACATCCATTGCTGAAGATTTATCACCTCAAGCGATTAAAACAGGCATGTTAGTGAATGCAGATATCATTTCTAGTGTTGCCGACTTTGTCCTTTCACGCTCCTGGGATATGCTTGTTGTGGATCCAGTGATGATTGCAAAAGGTGGTGCATCTTTATTGGAAGAAGAATCCATATATGCCCTCACCCAATTATTGTTCCCGCTTGCTTATGTGATCACCCCGAATATTCCAGAAGCGGAGGCGTTGACAGGTATAGACATTCTGAATGATGTTGAACGTAAGAAAGCGGCGGAGGTATTGTTCCAAATGGGACCAAAACATGTGGTGATTAAAGGTGGGCATCAATCTCATGCTCAATCTGTACAAGCGACTGACATACTCTTTGATGGAAAGAGATTTTATGAGTTTAGCAGTCCGAGAGTCTTCACACCACATACACATGGAACAGGGTGTACATTCTCTGCTGTGATTACAGCACAATTGGCAAAAGGACATACGGTCTATGATTCTGTCCAAACTGCCAAACAATTTATAACTGCCGCGATCAGTGACTCCCTGGGAATTGGGAGTGAACACGGCCCGACGAATCATTGGGCGTACCATGCAGGTATGAATGTATGACTCTCAGAGAAAGTCTGCAATTATACTTTGTGATGGGAAGCCATAATTGTGAGAAGCATCCGGCACTTGTATTAGAAGAAGCCCTTTTAGGCGGAGTTACCATGTTTCAGTTTCGTGAAAAAGGTATGGAAGGTTTAGAAGGTGATGCGAAAGTTGAGCTGGCACATGAGCTACAGCGTTTATGTCGGCAACACGGTGTTCCTTTTATCGTGAATGATGATGTAGAGCTGGCGTTATTAATGAACGCAGATGGAGTACATATAGGTCAGGAGGATGAACCTATCGAAAAAGTCCGTCGGAAAATAGGGAATAGAATACTTGGTGTCTCCTCACATGACGTGATTGAAGCCAGGTTAGCTGTGGAGTCCGGGGCAGACTATCTTGGAGTCGGTCCAATGTTTCCTACCAATACAAAGAATGATTGTAGAGAGGTCCGTGGCCCAAAAATCATCCAGTCAATGAGAACATATGGGATCGATATCCCCCTTGTCGGGATTGGAGGCATTCATGACAGTAATGCTTCTCAAGTATTGGAAGCAGGTGCGGACGGTGTCGCAGTCATTTCTGCGATTTCAAAACATCCCTTTCGCACGGAAAACTTATCCCAAGTTGTCCAACAAAAGCTTTTACGATCGTAAGCGATCCACAATAAAAAATTAAACCACTATAGCAACATATCTCCTACTCCCTCATCATACTATACAGTAGACCTCGGTCTAACTTGTATTATCATCAACGATAAGAGGGAGGGGTAAGAATGAATGTCTGGTTTGTTTTGTTAAACATTTTGGTGTTTCTTGTTCTCATTGGTGTATTACTTTATATGCAAAGGAAAAATGTTTCATTTTCAAAACGGGTGTTTACCGCTCTGGGGCTGGGAATTTTATTTGGTCTTGGATTACAGTGGGTATATGAAGCAGGGGATGAAAATGTCACACAATCGATCGAATGGTTTAACATCGTCGGAACCGGCTATATTAAACTTCTGCAAATGATTGTCATGCCATTAGTGTTCGTGTCCATAATATCAGCCTTCACTAAATTAAAACGGTCGCATAATTTAGGGAAGATCTCCGTGCTGATCATTGGATTGCTGGTAGGCACAACAGCCGTTGCTGCTGCTGTCGGAATTGCTACGACCGTGGCTTTTGACTTGGAAGCGATCCAGATTGATCAAGGAGATGCAGAAACGGCAAGGGGTGTTCAATTAGAGGAGAGAGCAACAGCTTTAGAAGGCCAGAGTTATCCTCAAAAAATTCTCGAGCTTTTACCTGCGAATCCGTTCCTGGACTTGACGGGACAAAGAGCAACCTCAACGATCGCTGTCGTAATTTTCGCAGCTTTCATCGGTATCGCTTACTTGGGGGCTCAGCGCAAAGAGCCTGAGGCTGCTGAATTTTTCAAGAAGATCGTTGATTCCGTCTATGCTGTAGTGATGAGAATCGTGACTTTGGTGTTACGACTCACTCCATTCGGTGTGTTGGCCATCATGGCTAAAACAGTGGCATTGAGTAATTTTGATAGTATCATGAAGCTTGGAGAATTTGTTGGAGCGTCTTATGTGGCCTTGATTATCATGTTTGCCATTCACTTAATCATGCTTACTCTTCTTGGCTTAAATCCGGTCACTTACATGAAAAAAGTTTTTCCTGTATTGGCATTTGCTTTTACGTCTAGATCCAGTGCCGGAACACTTCCACTTAACATTCAGACACAAAAGAATAAATTGGGTGTTTCAGAAGGGATTGCCAACTTCTCAGGATCATTCGGGTTATCCATCGGTCAGAACGGTTGTGCAGGTGTGTATCCTGCCATGCTTGCAGTGATGATTGCACCGACTGTCGGGATTAATCCATTAACCCCTTCCTTTATTCTTACGCTCATCGTAGTGGTGGCCATCAGCTCCTTCGGTGTTGCTGGCGTTGGAGGCGGAGCTACGTTTGCTGCTATCCTTGTTCTATCCGCCTTGGATCTTCCAGTAGCGTTAGCGGGGCTATTAATTTCTGTTGAACCTTTGATTGATATGGGGCGAACAGCAGTTAATGTGAGTGGTGCAATGACATCTGGAATCATAACAAGTAAAGTGACAGGGGATTTGGATAACGAAACGTACAACAAAGAAATCATTGAAGCAGAAGCTTAAAAAAGAGGGCTGGCTCATTCAAATATGAGTCAGTTTTTCTTTTGTATGAAAATTAATTTATCTATTTCCATTCATTATGATTGAAAATTCAGACTATATTCTTTACTATAGAATTAAACATACCGACCGGTTAGTATCTAAGGTGTGTGAATGAAATGCTGTAAAAGATGAGGAGGCACGACCATGCATGTGAATGAATTATTTGATTTATCAGGTAAAGTTGCCCTTGTGACTGGAGGAGGCAGGGGGCTCGGAAAACAAATCGCGACAGGGTTTGCTGAGGCGGGGGCAAACGTTGTAGTATGCTCGAGAAACGTTGAAGCATG
Source organism: Rossellomorea sp. GCM10028870 (assembly GCF_042666755.1). Classification (NCBI taxonomy): domain Bacteria; kingdom Bacillati; phylum Bacillota; class Bacilli; order Caryophanales; family Bacillaceae; genus Rossellomorea; species Rossellomorea sp. GCM10028870. The sequence goes on from NZ_JBHTGN010000001.1 coordinate 1,007,475, forward strand.
TGAAGACGTGAAGAAGGAATTAGAAGAAATTGGTGTCCAATCACTGGCATTGAAATGTGATGTCACTAATCCTGAAGATGTACAGCACGTTGTAGATGAAACGAAGAAGGTGTTCGGCCGCATTGATATTTTAGTGAATAACAGTGGTGCATCCTGGGGGGCACCTGCAGAAGAAATGCCTCTTGACGCTTGGCATAAAGTGATCAATGTGAATGTAAACGGTACTTTTATTATGTCACAGGCCGTGGGGAAATTAATGCTCGAGCAACAGGGAGGAAAAATCATTAATATTGCTTCCGTAGCAGGTCTTCAAGGTACAGACCCACGTTATATGGATGCCATTGGCTATAGCACCAGTAAAGCAGCGGTCATCAATTTCACGAAGGATCTAGCCGTGAAATGGGGATCCCGCGGAATTCATGTGAATGCAATTGCACCGGGATTCTTTCCAACAAAAATGTCAAAAGGAATTCTATCTCATGCAGGGGAAGCCATTTTAAACGGAACACCATTAAATCGATTCGGTACCGAAGATGATTTAAAAGGAGCGGCACTTTTCCTGGCGGCTCGTGCATCTGACTTTGTCACTGGTTCAGTTCTCGTCGTGGATGGTGGATCCTCAGCGATGTAACCAAGCGGGAAGTATTACATGTGGTGGTTAAGAAAGGATGGATGTAATGGATTTCTCCTATTCTCCAAAAGTACAAGAATATCAAAATAAAATATCCCGTTTTATGGAAGAATACGTTTACCCGAACGAATCCCTCTATGAAAATCAGCTCAATCAGCATGAAACCCGCTGGAGTGGGGTTCCTACAATCATGGAAGAATTAAAAGCTGAAGCGAAGAAACAAGGATTATGGAACCTATTTCTTCCTCAAAGCGAATATGGGGCAGGGCTCAATAATGTAGAATACGCCCCTCTTTGTGAAATCATGGGGAGATCTCTGATCGGCCCTGAAGTGTTTAATTGCAATGCTCCTGATACAGGAAATATGGAAGTGTTGGAACGTTATGGGACGCCCACTCAAAAACAACAATATCTTATCCCACTTCTAAATGGTGATATCCGTTCGTGTTTCTCTATGACTGAGCCTGATGTCGCGTCTTCCGATGCAACGAATATAAAGGCGAGTATCATCCGGGATGGAGACGAATACATCATTAACGCGAAGAAATGGTGGTCATCTGGCGCCGGTGACCCTCGGTGCAGCTTTTCAATTTTGATGGGAAAAACGGATCCAGAAGCGAGTCGTCATGAACAGCAATCAATGATTATCATCCCACTTAATACACCGGGTGTGAAAATTGAGCGTATGCTTCCTGTGTTCGGTTACGATCATGCCCCTCATGGTCATGGAGAAATCACCTTTACCGAAGTGAGAGTCCCTCTAGAAAATATGATCTGGGGTGAAGGAAAAGGTTTCGCTATTGCACAAGGAAGATTAGGACCGGGGCGAATCCATCATTGTATGAGATTAATCGGGGCAGCAGAGCGGGCACTTGAAGAATTATGTAAGCGTGTTCAGGATCGTGATGCATTTGGAATGGCGTTGGCAAATCAGGGGGTCGTAAGAGAATGGATTGCGAATTCAAGAATTGAAATCGAACAAGCCCGACTTCTCACAATGAAAGCAGCCTACATGATGGATACAGTCGGCAATAAAGCAGCGAAACAGGAAATCGCCATGATTAAAGTGGTAGCTCCTTCCATGGCTTTACGTGTGATTGACCGGGCCATTCAAGCTTTCGGGGCAGCAGGAGTATCGGATGACTACACGTTGGCAGCTCAATGGGCAAATGCCCGTACACTGCGCCTTGCTGATGGACCTGATGAAGTACACCGCGCCCAATTGGCAAAATTGGAATTGAGAAAACACGAAAAAGCTTCTCCTGTAGAGAGCTAGGAAGAGAGTTGGATGATGATGAGATTACAAGGGAAAGTTTCCGTTATTACAGGTGGGGGCGGAGGAATTGGGCGCGCTACAGCACTAAGGTTCTCAAAAGAAGGTGCTGCTGTGGTAGTAGCAGATCTGGATGATGCAAGTGGTGAAGAAACGGTCAGACTCATTCACGAAAAAAAAGGAAGTGCACTCTTTGTCAAGACGAATGTGCGGGAAAGTGAAAGCATTCAATCCCTCGTACAAACAACGGTAGAACATTTCGGAGGTTTCGATATCCTTATCAATAATGCAGGAATCGGACAGTCGGAAGTCAGGAGTATTGATCTGGACGAAAACGAATGGAATGCCGTATTGGATACAAACCTAAAGAGCATTTTTCTGGGAATGAAGTATGCCATACCTGAATTGATGAAAAAAGATGGTGTAATTGTGAATGTATCGAGCCTTCTCGGTTTAAAGGGCCGCAAATACGTGTCAGCCTACAATTCGGCAAAAGGTGGTGTCATCCTACTGACACAAAATGCTGCCCTGGAATATGGAAAGGATAATATTCGAGTGAATGCAGTAGCGCCTGGGGTTATTGATACGAACATCATCAATGGTTGGAAGAAAGATGAGAAGAAATGGTCGGCGATCTCTCAATCAAATGCTCTAAGACGGATTGGAAATCCAGAAGAAGTCGCATCAGCGATTCTGTTTTTAGCTTCTGATGAGGCTTCCTTTATAACCGGTGCCACACTATCTGTTGATGGTGGAGGATTAATCTTTTAAGGTACATTCAGAATTAGTATATGAGTAATCTGAAATGGAAGGAATGATTTTATGACAACTAAATCTTGGCTCAGTCATTACCCTTTAGCGTATGAGACTGAAATTCCTGCGGTGGATTTTTCAATACCAGAAATGCTTCGACATACCGTTTCTTCATTCCCGGATCATCCATGTATCAGCTTTTATCAAAAACGGATCACGTATGGTGAACTTCAAGGTGCCGTCTCCATGCTTGCTTCATCCTTTCAACATATTGGATTGAAGAAAGGAGACAGGGTGGCGATCATGCTCCCGAACTGTCCGCAATATGTGATCTCTTATTATGGAATCCTTACATTCGAGGGAATTGTCACACAGGTGAATCCGATGTCAGTTGAAAGGGAATTAATCCATCTGCTAAATGACTCGGGAGCTGAGACAATCGTCGTATTGGACCGTTTTTATCCTATGGTTAAATCTATACAACAGGAAACAGAGATCAAGACGATTATCGTAGTCAGCCTCCAGAAGGAATACAGTGCTTCAGACTACTCCTTTGATGAATTTTTAAGGGTGGGGGATGGTAAAGTATCGCCCGTGTCGATAAATCCTGAAGAAGACGTGGCAGTCCTTCAATATACAGGTGGGACAACCGGTGCATCCAAGGGAGTTATGCTCACTCATAAAAACATTCTTTCAAATGTCATTCAGAGTCAACTTTTCTTTAAAGAGAGCATCGAAAGAGGAAAAGAGAGAAGCCTGAGTGTGATTCCGTTTTTTCATGTGTTTGGGATGAATTCCTGTATGAACTTTGCGGTCTATTCGGCCAATGAAATGATCTTGCTCCCCAGGTTTGAATTGACCGAAGTATTAACAACGATTAAAAACGAACAGCCTACACTGTTCCCAGGTGTGCCGACGATGTACGTGGCAATCACCAATCATCCACAGGCAGAAGAGTACGGAATTGATTCTATAAAGATTTGTAATAGCGGAAGTGCCCCGATGCCAGTAGAGTTATTGAATCAATTCGAGAAGAAAACAGGAGCGAAAATATTAGAGGGATACGGTTTATCAGAGGCTTCACCAACGACTCATTGCAACCCAGCTTTTGCAGAAAGAAAGCCGGGAACCGTCGGAATCGGCTTTCCATCCACAGACTATAAGGTAGTCGATTTAGCGACTGGTACTAAGGAGGTTCCTTTAGGGGATGTGGGCGAACTCATAATTAAAGGCCCTCAAGTCATGAAAGGCTACTGGAATTTACCTGAAGAGACTGCCCACGCCCTTCGAGATGGCTGGCTTTACACAGGGGACATCGCCCGGATGGATGATGAAGGGTATGTATCAATAGTAGACCGAAAGAAGGATATGATCATTGCATCAGGATACAATGTGTATCCGAGGGAAGTCGAGGAAGTCATTTACGAGCACCCAAGCGTACAGGAAGCTGTTGTAATCGGAGTCCCGGACTCTTATAGAGGAGAAACCGTTAAGGCAGTGGTCGTCTTAAAGTCAGGGGAAAAGGCATCTGAAGGAGAATTGGTTCGATTCTGTCAGGAGAATATGTCTTCATTCAAGGTACCAAGAATCATCGAGTTCCGTGATGAGCTTCCTAAGACGAGTGTTGGGAAAATATTAAGAAGAGCTCTGCGTGAAAGCGTGAGGTAATATGATATAATTCAGGTGATATTTGCAGATTGAGAGGATTTCAGATGAAAGAAAAACTTACAGAACATGCTGTACGCTTATTTGATGAGAAGGGGTTTACTGTTACTTCCATCCAGGACATCGTAGAATCCATTGGTGTAACGAAAGGAACATTCTATTACTACTTTTCCAGTAAGGAAGAGCTGTTAAGGGAAATTCACATGAGCTATATTGATGGCTTATTATCTAAACAGGAAAGAGTTCTTGGGGATGACCGGAAGAGCTACATGGAAAAACTATATGATATTGTCCATCTTTCCATTCTGGACATTAAAGAGCAAGGGGGCAGTGCCAAAGTATTTTTTAGAGAAATGAGGCACTTGAGCAAGGAAAGTCTGGAGGCAATTGAGCCTAAGCGGGATATGTATCGATATAATATTGAAACTCTCCTGAAAGAAGGTAGGAAGAACGGGGACTTTCATGAGGTCTTTGACGTATCGATTGTAGCTTTTGGAATTCTCGGAATGATGAATTGGAGCTACCAATGGTATAAACCTGATGGTGCGAAATCCGATCATGAAATTGCCCGGACTTTTGTCGATATGGTATTAAAAGGGATTGAGTCATAGTAAATGGGAAATCATCTACAGGATTTCCTTTCGAATTAACATACCGACTGGTTAGTATTTATGGAAGGAGAGGGCGTGCAAATGGAAACCATCATGGTAACGAGTAGATTTTGCGAAACGGATGCATTAGGTCATATCAACAATACAACTTATTTTGTTTATTTAGAAGAAGCAAGAATTAGATTCTTTCAAGCTCTCGGATTTGATATGGATGTGAAAGACTGGCGATTTATTCTGGCTTCAACCAAATGTGACTTTATATCCCAAGGATATTTTAATCAAGAGCTGAAGATCACCACCTATCTATCAAAAATTGGATCAAAGAGCTTTCAATTAGAGCATGATATCTTATGTGCGAACACCCATCAATTGATAGCAAAGGGAAATGCGGTGATCGTTTATTTTGATTTTCTTGAGCAGCAAAGCAAAATGATCCCTGAGTTGTTAAAAGAGCAGTTAAGCATTCATCTTCAATCAGAAAAGACTGAATATTCTTAATTAGGGAGGGGTAACATGACTGAAAAAACAGGATATGAAACGGTAGCGGTGCGACAAGGAGAAGAACTGAATGTAACCAATTTAAAATACTTCTTGAATGAGCATTTCCCTAACTTCATTCAAGAAGACCTATCCATAAGGCAATTTTCTGCGGGACACTCAAATCTGACGTATTTATTAAAAATGGGTGAATGGGAAGGTGTTCTGAGACGGCCTCCCTTGGGACCCGTGGCTCCAAAAGCTCATGATATGAAAAGAGAATTTAGGATTCTTTCAGAAATTCAACCACTATTCGGGGTTACACCGGAGCCGTATGTATTCTCTGATGATGAAAGGATCGTAGGCAGCCCATTTTTTATCATGGAGCGAAAAAGGGGTGAAGTATTTGATACTTCCTTTCCCCCGCATCTCCATGTAACCCCAGATGTCTGCAGGAGAATATCGGAGGAAATGGTTTCTAAACTGGTGGAACTTCATTCCATTGATCACAGAAAAACAACTCTTAATGAAATCAGTAAGCCCGAACATTTTATGGAAAGACAAGTACACGGGTGGATCAATCGTTACGAGCGTGCCAAAACAAGTGAAATTGGTGAAGTAGATCAGCTGACACACTGGTTGATAAAGAATGTACCAGGAAATGCTGAATCGACAATCATTCATTATGATTATAAATTAAACAATGCCATGTTTTCTTCTGACATGAAATCCATGGTGGGGTTATTTGACTGGGAGATGGCGACCGTTGGCGATCCCCTTGCAGATTTAGGTGTCGCTATGGGGTATTGGATACAGAATGATGATCCCGAGTTATTAAAGTTCGGTCTTGGAAAGCCTCCGGTAACGATCATGGACGGTTTTTACAGCAGAAGGCAATTTATCGAAGAGTATGCCAGGAAAAGCGGCAGGGACGTGAATCATATCCTTTTTTATTTATCTTTTGCTTACTTTAAGCTCGCAGTCATTGTGCAACAAATCTATTACCGCTTTAAGATGGGGCAAACCAGGGATCCACGATTTTCTCAATTTGATCGGTTTGCGGAATCTTTAATCACCCTTGGAAATCAAGCTGCATTCGAGCGCCAGGAATAAAGACAAGGAGATGATCGAAACGATGAAAACCTCTTTACTAATTGAAACCACTGACCGGGTGCTTACATTGACATTAAACAGACCGGATAGCTTGAATTCCTTTGATGAGAGCATGCTTACGGGAATCGTCGAAGCACTCCAGCAAGCAGAACATAATGAGGAAATTAGAGCCATTGTGATTCGCGGTGCCGGGAGGGCCTTTTCTGCAGGCGGCGACGTGAAAACAATGGGGAGCGCCACATCAACAGAAATCTATGAACATATCGGGATATTAAATACATGCATTAAAGCGATTAAGGAAATAGATAAACCGGTCATCGCCTCGGTACACGGCTTTGCAGCAGGTGCCGGATTTAATCTGGCCCTCTCCTGCGATTTGATTATCGCTTCAGAAGATAGTCAATTTGCTTTAAGCTTCTCTAAAGTAGGTCTTATATCCGATGGCGGAGGTTCGTATTTTCTTCCACGCATCATCGGTCCTCATTTAGCGAAAGAATTCTTCTTTTCAGCAGAACCTGTGGCTGTAAGAAGAATGTATGACTTAGGTGTGGTAAACCGTATTGTCCCTTCTGAAAGACTTGAAGAGGAAACAACTGTTTGGGCTCAGGAATTAGCCTTGGGTCCAAGTAAAGCATATGGAATGATGAAGAAAATGATTGATCGTTCATTCACCACATCATTGGATGAAATACTTGAACAAGAACGAATCACACAAACAATGATGATTTCAACTGAAGATCATGCTGAGGGAGTTTCAGCATTTAAAGAAAAAAGAAGACCATCTTTTTCAGGGAAATAGGAGGGATTAGGATGAAAGCCATTCAGTTTAAAGAGTTTGGAAGCCCTAATGTATTAGAGAATGTGGATATAAATGTTCCGGTGCCTCAAGGTAGAGAAGTCCTTATCGAAGTTCATGCATCTGCAGTCAATTATGCTGATACAGCAAGACGGGAAGGGCAATATGTGGTAAAAACCCCACTCCCATATATTCCGGGTTCTGAAGTGGCGGGAATCGTCACTGAAGTGGGAGAAGATGTGACGAGAGTAAGAAAGGGAGACCGGGTTGTAGCCATGATGGATTCCGGAGGTTATGCAGAATTTGCCCTGACAGATGAGCGTTCGGTGATCCCCCTCCCATATGGATTGGATTTCAAAGAAGCTGCCGCCATCCCTGTTCAGGGTTTAAGTGCCTATCATATTTTGAAAACATTGGGAAGAGTGCAACAGGGAGAAGCCGTCCTCATTCATGCAGCTGCTGGTGGCGTTGGCCTGCTTGCCGTCCAACTGGCAAAACGTTTTGGAGCAGGTAAGGTGATTGCCACGGCCAGTACAGAGGAAAAGTTACGTCTTGCTGGGGAAATGGGGGCAGACGTATTAGTCAACTACACTCAGGATGGCTGGGAAGCAGACGTCTTAGAAGCAACAAATGGAAAGGGCGTAAATCTGGCATTGGAGATGGCTGGCGGTGACATTTTCTATAAAACGTTAAAATGTCTCGACTATTTCGGAAGAATGGTTATTTACGGAGTAGCAAGCGGGGAGCAGAGCAGATTTTATCCTTCTTCATTGATGGCAAAGAATCAATCTGTTATCGGGTTCTTCCTCCCTCCTCTCATGAGAGATTCCGAACTTACCCAGAAAACCCTTCATGAAATCTTTCATTACGTCGCGTCCGGGGAATTGAAAGTAACGGTTGGTCATGTGTTTCCTTTAGAAGAAGCAGCAAAGGTTCATTCACTCATGCAGGCAAGAAAAACGGTAGGAAAGGTAATCCTGCAACCAAAATTCTAGGACTTTATAGGGGGGAACCGGTATGAACTTACGGTTATCAGATGAACAAAGGATGATTCAAAAAACCATCCGTAAATTTGTTGAGAAAGAACTTATACCTTTAGAAAATGAAGTGCTAAGAAATGAACGGGAAGGAAAACCAAGTCTTTCCCCGGAAAAAAGAAATGAGCTACAGTTAAAAGCAAAGGAAGCAGGGTTCTGGGGGATCAATACACCAGAAGAGTACGGCGGAGCGGATCTCGGGCAAATGATGATGGCCATTGTATATATGGAAATCTCCAAAACCTTTGTGCCTTTCAGTTTCGGTGGTTATGCAGACAACATCCTATACTATGCCAACGAAGAACAGAAAAAGAACTATTTGATCCCCACTATAAACGGAGAGAAAAAGTCCTGCTTTGCCATGACGGAACCGGGAGCTGGATCCGATACTCAAAACATTCGGATGACCGCAGTGAAGGATGGAAATGAGTGGGTGTTAAATGGTGAAAAAACCTTTATTACGGGCGGAAATGAAGCAGACTTTGTCATGGTCATGGCGGTGACCGATAAGGAAAAGCATCGGCGAACGGGTCGGGACGGAGTAACCTGTTTTATTGCCGATCGTAGGATGGGATGGACATCTGAATACATTCATACCATGGGGGAATGGGGACCGGCCAGTCTGTTTTTTGATGACGTGCGGGTGCCTGAAGAAAATATTCTGGGTGAAATTGATGGTGGCTACAATCTTGGCCTGGAATGGATCGGGTTCGCACGGTGGATTGTAGGGGCACAAGCGGTAGGAGCAGCGGAACGCTTACTTCAAATGGCGATTGACTATTCAAAGGAAAGGGAGACATTTGGAAAGCCAATCGCGGATAGACAAGCGATTCAATGGAAGATCGCTGACTCTGCCGTGGAAATTGAAGCTGCCAGATGGCTTGTGCTAAATGCAGCATTCACGCTGGATCAAGGAGAAGATAATCGCCATGTTGCATCGATTGCCAAGCTGTACGGATCGAATATGGGCAATCGGGTAGTGGATCGGGTCCTTCAAATTCACGGAGGGATGGGCTACACAAGAGAGCTTCCCATCGAACGCTGGTATCGTGAAGCAAGATTGTGGCGGATTTATGATGGTACTGATGAAATTCAAAAACTGATCATTTCACGGAATCTATTAAAAGGGCATGTAAAAGTGGGCCAATTTGTTTAAAGGAATAGGGAGGTAATGTGAATGGGTGATAGATTTAGAGGAAAAGTAGCTTTAGTAACAGGCGGGAGCCGGGGGATCGGTAAAGCGATTGCAAAGCTCTTTGCAGAAGAAGGGGCAATGGTTGCCATCATTGACGTGAATGAAGAGGCACTTTTGGAAATCAGCGAGGAATTGAAAAAGTATGAAATATATACAAAAGTTGCGAATGTAATAGAATCCCGGGAAGTAGAAGAGGCCATAAACGAAGTCTATGAAACTTTCGGCTCCGTTGATATTGTCATCAACAATGCAGGAGTCATCAGAGACAATTTGCTATTTAAAATGACCGATAACGATTGGCAAACGGTCATGGATGTGCATTTGAAAGGATCATTTAACGTAGCAAAGGCAGCGCAAGGTCATATGGTGAAGAACAGGTATGGCCGTATTATTAATATCTCGTCTACCTCTGCACTCGGTAACCGCGGACAGGCAAATTACGCTACCGCTAAAGCAGGTCTTCAAGGTTTAACGAAAACTCTGGCAATAGAGCTTGGACCTCTGGGCATTACGACCAATGCAGTCGCCCCCGGATTCATCGAAACGGAAATGACTAGAGAAACGGCGAGGCGGATCGGAATACCCTTTGAACAACTGGTGGAAGCGAGTCTTCAAGGAATTCCTGTAGGAAGGAGCGGGCAGCCGGAAGATATAGCGAATGCAGTGGCGTTTTTTGCGGATGAAAGCTCGTCATTCGTTAACGGTCAAGTCCTATACGTAGCTGGCGGGCCGAAAGCCTAAAGGGAGAAAGAGGTGAAGGATATGTTTGAATCTTATATTGGTAAACGCTCAACTTCCGTAGAAAATTGTGTGGAAAAAGGAGCGGTCCGTAAGTTTGCCGAAGCCATTGGAGATCTCAATCCCATTTATGTTGATAAAGAAGCAGGAAAGAGATCCAGGTTCAGGGGGAATATCCCTCCCCCCACTTTTCCCAGAGTGTTCGACTATGGAACGATTGAAGGTTTTCATTTACCGAACGTCGGGTTAATTCATGGTGAACAATCTTTTCACTATGAAAGACCACTGAAGGTCGGGGAATGTATTCAGTGTTACACGAAAATAAAAGATTACTATGAACGGAAAGGATCGGGTGGAACACTTGGTTTTCTTGTAATAGAAGACATCGGTGAAGATTCAGGAGGGAAAAGGGTTTTCACTTCCGAAGCGATTGTCATTATCACTGAAGCGGTTAAAGAGAGGTTGGGAATATGACTAAACTATCATCCTTTAATATAGGTGAAATCCTTCCCCTTGTTGAGTTAGGTCCAGTCTCGAGAATCGACTTAATCAAATATGCAGGAGCCTCGGGGGATTATAACCCCATTCATACGATCGATGAGGAGGCGCATAAACTGGGTCTTCCAGGAGTCATTGCTCATGGCATGTGGACGATGGGCAATGTCTCCAAGCTTTTTAGTGATCTTTATGAAGAAGGATATATCAAAGAGTACACCGTCCGGTTTAAAGGGATGGTTTTATTGAACGATGTCATTACATTGATTGCAGAAGTATCAGAAAAACAGGATGATCTCATACATTTTAAAGTTTTTGCGGTCAACCAGGACCAGAAAAAAGTGATCGAGGGTAAATTAATCTTTCAATTATTTTGATCACTCAGGTGAAAATAGTGTCCTATAGCGTTAATAAAGCGAATAGAAATAAAGAGAAAGAAGGCTTTACAAGAAAAATAAGCCAAAAGACATAAATCCGATAGAGAAACTCGGGTTGACTTCCTTGTAGAATATGATATTATTTAGAATATTAAAATTAATAACTCTTATCCAGAGTGGTGGAGGGATCTGGCCCTGCGAAGCCCAGCAACCTACGTTATGTAAGGTGCTAATTCCAGCAAAATGTGAAGTCATTTTGGAAGATAAGGTATCCTTACCTGAACAACTTTCCAAAATGGAGGGTTGTTTTTTTTCATTCATGTTTTTCTGGATAAGATAAAAATTGGGGGAATCATGTGACTAAAGAAAAAAATCAAGAAGCAGATTATGATGTTGTAGTCGAAAAGATCACTTCGATGTTGAAGACGATGAGTTTTGGATCGATTACAATTGTGGTTCAGGACGGTAAAGTCATTCAATTGGAGAAAAACGAGAAAGTGCGAATTAAATAAGCTGACTAGACAAACTAGAGGCGCATAACACAGATAAAGGAAATTCCTATATCTTGTTATCGCCTCTTTTTGTTTGGATGAGCGGGAAAGGGGTGTATCATGTTAACCTATCGAACTTGGAAAAAACCATCCATCAATTTTGAAATTGATCCGGTCTATAAAGGAGCGCTTAACGTCCTTGAGTGGACGTATGATCATTATGGTGAAAGTGTCGTATATGCATGCAGTTTTGGCATTGAAGGGATTGTATTAATCGATCTCCTAACCAAAGTGCAACCGAAAGCAGCCATAGTATTTCTTGATACAGGTGTTCATTTCAAGGAAACCTATGAAACGATTGAAAAGGTGAAGGAGAAGTATCCTGGTATCACCATTCATATGAAAAAGCCTGAATTAACGCTCCAAGAGCAAGCAGGAACATATGGAGATAAGTTGTGGGAGAGAAACCCCAATCAATGCTGTCAAATTCGAAAGCTTGACCCTTTAAAAGATTCCTTATCCAAAGGGAATGCTTGGATCTCAGGATTAAGAAGAGAACAATCACCTACAAGAAGTCAGGTTGAATTCATCAATAAGGATGACAAGTTTCAATCAGTTAAGATTTGTCCATTGATTCACTGGACGTGGAAGGAGATTTGGAGGTATGTCCATAAGCATAACCTATCCTATAATCCACTTCATGATCAGGGGTATCCAAGTATCGGATGCTTCCATTGTACAACACCATCCATAGACATCAATGATCTCCGCTCCGGTAGATGGAAAGGAAAAGGGAAAACCGAATGCGGTCTTCATTAAAAAGAGGTGACATTCTTTGCTTGAAACATTCGCCCTGATCATAAGCTTGTTCTTCGCTATGAACATTGGTGCCAGCGGAGCGGCAGCATCGATGGGGGTTGCGTATGGTGCAGGAGCAATAAAAAACATCAGGAATTCATTATGGATCTGCGCTGCAGGTGTCCTGAGTGGTGCTGTTCTTGGTGGTGGAGAAGTAGTTAAAACCATTAGTTCAGGGATTATCCCGCAGCATGTACTCTCCATCAAAATCGTGGTCATCATTTTGTTATCCGCCACCATATCCTTGTTCCTTGCAAATGTGATAGGGATCCCGCTGTCTACAAGTGAAGTAACGGTAGGAGCGGTTGTAGGAGTTGGAGTCGCATATCAAGTTCTATATGTGAAATCACTTTTAACAATCATGTCATTCTGGGTGATTGTCCCGGTCATTGCCTTCGGGATTACATGGGTATTCGGTATATGTTTAGTAAAACTTGAAAAGCGTGGTTTCCATTTTGAAAAAAGGTGGCTTGCGTACCTTTTGATTATCGCCGGATTCTTTGAAGCGTTTTCGGCAGGGATGAATAATGTAGCCAACGCCGTCGGTCCATTAGTGGGTGCGGGTTTAATGTCTCCTTCTCGGGGGATTTGGCTGGGTGGCTTATTCGTTGCCCTCGGAGCTATCATACTGGGGAAAAAAGTAGTGGAAACAAACGGGAAAAAAATTACACACTATTCAAAAGCCGAAGGAATCCTCATTTCTTCTACAGGAGCGATCCTTGTGATGGTGAGCTCACTGTATGGATTACCGATTCCGCTTACTCAGGTTACTTCGTCCTCGATCATAGGCCTCGGGATGGCGAAGAACGGCAAACATATGCTGCAAAAGAAAATTGTCAAAAAAATCGTCAAAATATGGGTGGTCTCTCCCCTGATTTCACTTAGTATTTCATATTTTTTAGTAAAGCTCGTGATCGATAGCGATCTATATTCGATTGTGGTTCCAATAAGCGTCATTATCGCAACTGTGGGAGCACTATCCCTCATGCGAGTGATCAATGAAGAAAGGCGATCCGTTCACGAAGACGGAGGCGGAATTTAATCTTAATTCCGATTAAAACAATATGTTAAGGAGGATAAATGATGAGTTTACAGCCCCACGGAGGAACGCTTGTTCAATCATATTTACCAGAAGAGCCCTATGAGGATATTCTCCATGAGATCCCGTTAGACGAAACCGCGTTAAGTGATTTGGAACTTATTGGAATAGGTGCATACAGCCCTATAAATGGATTCTTGACTGAAGTTGATTATCAACATGTAGTAGAAAGTTTACGTTTGCGAAACGGCAGCGTGTGGAGCATCCCGATTACCTTGCCCATTGCAAAAGAAAAAGCAGGAGACGTAAAGAAAGGCTTAAAGAGCCGCCTTGTTTATAAGGGGGAAACATATGGCCTCATTGAAGTCGAGGATATTTATGAACCAGACAAACAGAAAGAAGCCTTTCTCGTATACGGAACGACCGACAAGGATCATCCAGGTGTCAAGAAATTATTCCAACGTGGAGATGTGTATGTAGGTGGGAAAATCAGCCTTATTAAACGTCTTTCCAAACCGTTCAACGAGTATACATTTGACCCAAGTGAAACGAGAAAGTTGTTTAAGGAAAAGGGATGGAAAACGATTGTCGGTTTCCAAACGAGAAATCCTGTTCACAGGGCCCATGAGTATATTCAGAAAACGGCATTGGAAACCGTGGATGCACTCTTCTTAAATCCGTTGGTTGGCGAAACAAAGGCGGATGATATCTCAGCGGGCATCAGAATGGAGAGCTATGAAGTTCTATTACAGAACTATTACCCTAAAGATCGTGTGTTTTTAGGAGTCTTCCCTGCTGCCATGAGGTACGCCGGTCCAAGGGAAGCCATCTTCCATGCACTGGTACGAAAAAATTATGGATGCACGCATTTTATCGTCGGGAGAGATCATGCCGGTGTTGGTGATTATTATGGTACCTATGATGCACAGAAAATATTTGATCAGTTCAATGAAGAAGAGATAGGGATTACCCCTCTCCGCTTCGAACATAGTTTTTACTGTGAGAGATGCGAAGGGATGGCGACTACGAAGACTTGTCCTCATGATAAGAGCGATCACGTTATTTTATCCGGAACAAAAGTGAGAGGAATGCTCCGTAATGGGGAAGTTCCCCCTTCAACGTTCAGTCGCCCTGAAGTGATCGAAGTGTTAATTAAAGGCCTAAAGCAAGAAGCTAGACAAACGTCTTAAGGAGGATACCGGGTTGAATGAAAAATCAGAAAACGTCGTATGGCATGAAACCGCAGTAACGAAACAAGAGAGACGAAAAAAAAATGGACATCAAAGCTTTATTTTATGGTTCACGGGTTTATCCGCCTCAGGGAAATCGACTGTCGCCAATGCATTGGCTCACTCTCTTTTCGAACAAGGACATCAGGTCTATGTTCTGGACGGTGATAATGTCCGTCATGGATTAAACCATGATTTGGGATTTAAGGAAGAAGATCGCAAGGAGAATATTAGGAGAATTGGCGAAGTGTCCAAACTTTTCATCGACAGCGGTCAAATTGTGCTGACAGCCTTTATTTCACCATACAGGGAAGATCGTGCTCTCGTACGAAAGTTAGTGGAGATTGATGAATTTATCGAAGTTTATGTGCATTGTTCTTTAGAAGAATGTGAAAAGCGCGATCCGAAAGGCTTGTACAAAAAAGCACGTAACGAGGAAATCACTCATTTTACGGGAATCAGTGCTCCTTATGAAGCACCTGAAAAACCGGAAGTGGTACTGGATACAGAGAAACATTCAATTGAAGAATGCGTGGAGTACTTACTAACTGTATTGAATCAAAAACAACTTATATAAGGGGAGAAAATCATGGCATATTCAAAATCATGGGAGTCAAATGAAAAATTGAACAAAACAGAACAATGGAAACTGGAGAAAGACGGGTTGTCTATCTTTGAAGATATTCCTTACTATGCGGAAAACGGCTTTTCTTCGATTCCGAAAGAAGAGTGGGATAAATTTAAATGGGCAGGTTTGTATTTACAAAGACCAAAGGAAGACGGCTATTTCATGATGAGAGTGAACGTTCCCTCGGGAATCCTGACACATGAACAGGCTCTGGAGCTCGCTGCCATTTGTAAAGAGTATGGAAGAGACGTCTATGACATCACCACCCGACAGGCGATTCAATTTCACTGGTTGAAGATTGAACAGATTCCGGACATCTTCAAACGTCTGGAAAAGGTCGGATTGTCTTCTGCCGGTGCATGTGGTGATATCACACGTAATATCGTCGGGAACCCCCTTGCAGGGATCGATCCTGATGAACTTTTTGATACAAGGAGTATTGTGAAAGAAGTGTATGATTTCTTCCAGCATAACGAAGACTTTTCTAATTTACCGCGAAAATATAAAGTAGCCATTTCCGCAAATATCAATAATGCGTCGAATGCTGAAATCAATTGTGTTTCCTTTGTTCCTGCGAAAAAGCTGATTGACGGTAAAGAAGAAGTCGGCTTCCATCTGAAGATTGGTGGAGGATTGTCCGCAAGACCATTCCTAGCCCAAGAGTTGGATGTATTCATCCTTCCTCACCAAGTGAAGGAAGTCGCAATAGCCGTCACCACGATTTTTCGCGACTTCGGTTATCGGGAGAAAAGACATTTGGCCCGGTTAAAATTCCTAATGGCAGATTGGGGACCGGAGAAATTCAAAGAAACCTTGTTACAGTATGTTGAACTTTTACCTGCGGGAGAAGATGCCGTGGAAGGATGGAATGCAGGATATTTCTACGGAGTACATCCACAGAAACAGGAAGGACTCAATTATGTGGGGCTGAATGTTCCGGTTGGACGCTTAAATTCTGATGAAGTATATGAGCTTGCGAGGATTTCCAAGAAATACGGGAATGGAGAACTGAGAAACTGTAATTCTCAAAATCTCATCATCCCCAACATTCCAGATGAACAAGTAAATGCTTTGCTTTCTGAGAAAATCTTTGATCGCATTTCAACAAGTCCACTATCCTTCATCGGGTATTCCGTATCATGCACAGGCATCGAATATTGTAATCTCGCTTTAGTGGAAACGAAGGAAAGGATGAGGCAAATCGCCAACCAATTGGATCGGGAACTTTCATTGGATGTCCCTGTCAGAATCCACATGGTGGGATGCCCGAATTCATGCGGCCAACGACAAATCGCCGATATCGGGCTACAAGGAATTAAAATGAGAACAAAAGATAAGAAGATGATCGAAGCATTTGAAATATACGTAGGAGGAACTCTTCAAGACGGTGGAAAACTGAATGAAAAGTTAAAAGGGAAAGTGGAAGCAGGCAACCTGACAGGAGTGGTAAAGCAATTGCTCCTTCATTTTAAACAAACAAAAGAACCGGGAGAAGCCTTTTTTGACTATATCAACCGGGTCGGTACCGCTCCCCTTCAAGAATCGTTAGATCAATTACTTCAGAAAGCGTAAGGAGGCATGCTGGATGAACTTGTATCGATTTGAAGTGACTACTCACGACTTCGTCACGATTGTCGTAGTAGCGGCTGAATCAGATGAGAAAGCCTTTGATCTAGTAGAAATTGAATTAGAGAAGTATTTTTTGAAAAAGCCTGATGTGGTAGACATCTCTCTTTACGAGAAACGTAGAATCCGTGGGAATGGTGCAGGGTTTGTTCTGCATGAACAGGAAACAATCTTAAAATCTTAAGGAGGAAAAATGGATGGGGAAGGTTTACTTGGTGGGAGCGGGTCCTGGAGATCCTGAATTAATCACATTAAAAGCATTGAAGTCAATACAAAAAGCAGATGTCATTTTATATGACCGTCTGGTGAATAAAGAGCTTCTCTCCTATGCAAAGAAAGGAGCCGACTTAATTTACTGCGGGAAACTGCCAAACTATCATACGATGAAACAAGATACGATCAATCATTTTCTCGTGCGTTACGCCACCAGTGGCAAGGTAGTGGTGAGATTAAAAGGGGGTGATCCCTTCGTTTTCGGCAGAGGTGGAGAAGAAGCAGAAGCCCTTGCAAAAAAAGGAATTTCCTTTGAAATCATCCCCGGGATCACTTCCGGCATAGCAGCGGCTGCCTACGCAGGAATTCCCGTTACACACCGGGATGCCAGTTCAAGCGTCGCCTTCGTTACGGGACATAAACAAAATAATCTACAAGAAGATGAAAAGTGGGAAAGTCTGGCCAAAGGAATCGATACACTCGCTATTTACATGGGGGTCGGCAATCTCCCATATATTAAAGAAAAGCTCATTCAAAACGGTAAGTGCAAGGAAACGCCTGTGGCACTGGTCCATTGGGGAACAACGGAAGTGCAAAGAACCGTAACAGGCACGCTGGATACGATTATCGATATTGTAAAAGAAGAGAAAATTGAAAACCCGAGCATGATCATAGTCGGAGAAGTGGTCCGTTTCCGGGAGAAGATTCAATGGTTTGAAGAAGCCTTTGATAAGAAATCGATCATGAGTGAGGCACTGTAATTGACAGGCGCGGTCTTATACATTTGTCATGGAAGTCGTATTGGGAAAGCCCGTGAAGAAGCCATTGATTTCATTGAAAGATGCCAGAAACATGTTAAAGCGGATATTCAGGAAATAAGCTTTCTGGAGCTTGCATCACCTTCTATTGAAGAAGGGTTTGAAACATGCGTGAAAAAAGGAGCTTCACACGTTTCCGTCGTTCCGCTTCTCCTTTTGACAGCGGTTCATGCGAAAAAAGATATTCCAGAAGAAATTCAAAAGTGTCAAGAAGCCTATCCTTGGATTACGGTAACGTATGGTAATCCTATTGGGGTTCACGATAAGATGGCTGAAAGTGTGATAAAGAAAATACACGATGCTGCTTCAATTGACTCTTCCACCGTTGCCGTATTGATAGGAAGAGGAAGTTCAGACCCCGATGTTACAAAGGATTTAGGAGCCCTGGCTGAACTTGTACAACGAAAGACAAAGTTAGCAGGTGTAAAGACCTGTTACTTAACAGCGGCCTCACCAAGCTTTTCAGAGACCTTGGAATCTGTCAGGAATACAGAGAAAAACGTCATTTTTATTCCCTACTTGCTGTTTACCGGGTTACTTATGAAAGGAATTGAAAGGGAGATCAGCCGAACCGAAAATGAGCATATCATTCTGGGGAATTATTTAGGGTATGACCCTCTTGTGGAAGAAGCATTCCTGGACCGGGTGAATGAAACCCACTTAGTTAAAGGAGAATCACATGCTGCCAATCATGATTGATGTGAATGGAAAACAAGTAACGATTGTAGGCGGAGGGAAAGTGGCGTATCGTAAACTCTCTGTATTTTTAGAACAGGGAGCAAGGATAACAGTCATCAGTCCTGATGCTGTAGATGGAATTCAAGCATTACATGAAGACAATAGAATTTTATGGGTTAAAAGAGAAGTGGAACCAGATGATTTACGAGATGCTTTTATCGTCATCGCAGCCACGAATGAACGATGGGTGAATGAACAGGTTAAAATCCATTCTGAGGAAAACCAACTTTTATGCGTGGTGGATGACGGTGATGGCGGAAATATGCAGATGGTCTCCTTTAGGCAGAAAGGTAATTTGACGATTGCCGCCTCAACAGGCGGAGCAAGTCCATTCTTAGCTAAAAAGCTTACCAATCAATTCTTCCAATCATTTGATGATTCCTATATAGAAAGGCTTGCTTTCATTGCCTCTAAGAGAAAAGAAATCAAGGCATCAGACTTGACTGATGGTGAGAAAAGGAAGCTGTTACAGGAACTTTCTGAACGGGTGTAAAGTGGATGAAACTTTATGCCCGTTCACTCGTTTTACGAACATTTTTATAAATTACGTGCATATTGTTAAGAAATGAATCTTTACAAACTGTCAAGTTCCCGTTATACTATCCAATATCAAATCAATATTCGTTTTCACTCATATAATAGCGAGGATATGGCTCGCGAGTTTCTACCGGATTACCGTAAATGATTCGACTATGAGTGAGCAATGGATTGTCCTACAACACGGACGCTCTTTGCCTAACCCAAAGGTCATTGTCTCACTCTAGCCAGAGCACAATAGCCTTTGGGTTTTTTTTGTAGACTTCCAAGTTCTATTACATTAAAGGAGCGTTTTGATTATGAATTTATTAAAAAACAAGATTGAAGATGAAGGTGTCGTCCTTTCAGATACTGTATTAAAGGTAGATTCATTCCTGAATCATCAAGTGGATCCTGAATTGATGATGGAGATCGGGAAAGAATTTGCACGCCGTTTTAAAGATCTGGGAATTACGAAGGTGTTAACCATTGAGTCGTCCGGAATTGCTCCTGGCGTGATGGCTGCTCTTCAATTGAATGTTCCACTTGTATTTGCACGAAAGCGTAAATCATTAACCCTTTCAGAAGGGGTTCTTACATCAACGGTTTACTCCTACACGAAGCAGGAAGAGAACACAATCTCGATTTCCAGTAAATACATAGGAGAAAATGACCGTGTCCTATTGGTTGACGATTTCTTAGCAAATGGACAGGCGGCCTTGGGATTAATCGATTTAGTTAAGCAAGCAGGCGCCCATGTTGCCGGCATCGGGATTGTCATAGAAAAGTCCTTCCAAGACGGAGGAAAGCTCGTTCGTGAAACAGGATACAGAGTTGAATCATTAGCGGAAATCCATTCCCTTGAAAATGGCAAAGTGACATTTAAGCAAGAGGAGGTGCGGGTATAATGAAAAATCAGCCTATTAAACTGGCGTCACTCGGGATTCAACATGTTCTCGCTATGTATGCCGGAGCGGTCATCGTTCCACTGATCGTAGGAGGAGCATTAGGATTAACGGGAGAACAGCTGACTTATCTGGTATCCATTGATATCTTCATGTGTGGGATCGCCACCTTATTGCAAGTATGGAAAAATCGTTTCTTTGGGATAGGACTTCCAGTCGTACTCGGATGTACGTTTACGGCTGTAGGGCCTATGATCGCGATTGGTGGACAGTATGGTATTTCAGCGATCTACGGTTCGATTCTGGTTTCAGGTTTATTCGTTATTGTAATCAGTAAGTACTTTGGGAAACTGGTTCGTTTCTTTCCTCCTGTAGTGACTGGCTCTGTAGTAACGATCATAGGGATTACCTTGATTCCAGTAGCCATGAACAATATGGCAGGTGGACAAGGGAGTGCTGATTTCGGTTCATTGGAAAATTTGTCTCTTGCTTTTGGAACGTTGTTCTTTATATTAATCCTTTATAAATTCTTTACCGGTTTTGTCCGCTCTGTTTCCATTCTACTGGGATTGATAGCAGGAACAGCCGTTGCATTTGTACTAGGCAAAGTAGATTTTAGTGCAGTTGGGGATGCCTCCTGGTTTCATATGGCAAAACCTTTCTACTTTGGAATGCCGACGTTTGAAATAACGGCAATCCTAACCATGATACTAGTAGCAATGGTGAGTTTAGTAGAATCTACAGGAGTTTATTTTGCTCTGGCTGATATTAGCGATAAGAAGGTTTCAGAAGAAGATTTATCGAAAGGATATCGTGCTGAAGGATTAGCCATAGTTCTTGGTGGGTTGTTCAACGCATTCCCCTATACCGCATATTCCCAAAACGTAGGCTTGGTCCAGCTTTCAGGAGTGAAGCGAAACAGTGTGATTTATGCAACAGGAGCATTTCTCGTGATTCTTGGGTTGGTACCCAAGATTGGTGCTTTGACGACAGTGATTCCTGCTTCAGTATTGGGCGGTGCGATGGTGGCCATGTTTGGAATGGTCGTAGCTTATGGGATTAAGATGCTTAGCCATGTGAATTTTGCATCTCAGGAAAATCTATTGATTATCGCCTGTTCAGTCGGAATGGGATTAGGAGTAACCGCTGTTCCGGAATTATTTGCCCAAATGCCATCCAGCATCCGAATCTTGACGGACAACGGGATTGTTGCTGGAAGTATAACAGCCATTGGACTGAATATGTTTTTTAACGTGTTTTCTAAACGCAAGCTAAATGTTGTGTTGAATGAGCAGAAAGCTTCGTAATCATTGTTGTAGAAAGAACGTCACCTTTGCACGATTGGAAGGTGACGTTTTTATTTTCGAATATATTTCTGAATTATCAGATATCAAAGAAGGGTATACATACAACTGTCTCGAACATAAATGAATAGGGAATGTTGCAATAAGGGGAAATACCTTAAGTTAAAGGGGGAGAAATATGTACGCAACGACAGGATCCATTTTTGATCAAACGGTAGAGAAATTTCGGAACAAGGAGGCGATTGTAGAAGAAAAAACAGGTACCCGGTTAACCTTTGCACAGTGGCAAGATGAAGTTCACCGTGCAGCCAATGCGTTACTAAAGGCAGGTGTGAAAAAGGGAGATCGGGTTTCGACATATCTATTTAATACGCTGGAGTTAGCAACTGTGTACTTTGCGTGTGGGAAGATTGGTGCGGTGATTAACCCAATTAATTTTCGCTTGAAGGCTCAAGAAATACACTACATTTTGAAAGATGCCGTACCAAAGGTCGTGATATTTGAAGAAGCCCTCACCCAACCGATTGAGCGGATTTCTCAAGACTTCCCACAGACCCTTTTTTGGTATGTTGGAGAAGATGCCCCTACCTTTGCTCAAAGCTATAAAGAAGTTGTGAATGCATGTTCGAATGACTTAATAGACATCCCTGTTGAAGAAACGGACGCATATGCGATTATGTATACGAGCGGTACTACCGGGAGACCAAAGGGTGTGCTGCACAGGCATAGGGATATGGCAGAGCAAAGCTTGATTTGTACGTCTGTTATGGGGCTGACACCAAATGACATAGGACTTGTTACAGCCCCTATGTTTCATTGTGCCGAACTTCATTGCTGTTTCCTTCCACGTGTTCAAGCAGGAGCGAAGAATATTATCGTTCATCAGTTTCAACCGCAAACCGTATTAGAAGTGATTGAACGGGAAAAGGTCAGTTCCTTTTTTGCTGCGCCAACGATGTGGAACATGCTTCTGCAACACGGGGTAGATGATTATGATACTACTTCTTTACGTATCGGTCTCTATGGGGCAGCACCAATGGCACCAGTCCTTGTGAGGGCCCTCCATGAGAAAATGAAGATTGACTTGATACAAGCCTATGGTCAGACCGAGATGGGTCCAGCGGTTACCTTCCTTCTTCAGGATGAGCAGTTAACCAAGACAGGCTCCGCAGGAAGGGCTGCCTATAACCATGAAATACGGGTAGTCAAACCGAGTGAAAACGGCCCTTCTGAACCGGATGATCTTTGCAAGCCTGGTGAAGTCGGGGAAATCATTGTTCGCGGTTCCTGTACAATGCTTGAATATTTCAATCGCAAGGAAGCGACGGAAAGAGCATTGTATAAAGGCTGGTATCATTCCAGTGATTTAGGTTATATGGATGAGGATGGGTATCTATACGTCGCTGATCGGGTGGATGATATGGTCATATCGGGAGGAGAAAATGTGTATCCCCGTGAGGTAGAGGACGCTCTGCACGCTCATGAAGATATTGTAGATGTCGCCGTGCTAGGTCAGCCTCATGAAAAGTGGGGAGAACAGGTGATTGCCGTTGTTGTATCCAAAAATCCTTCATTGTCTCCTCAAGATCTCGATTTCTTTTTGAAAACGGGGGATCTGTTGGCCGATTATAAGCGGCCACGTGAATATATATTTGTAGAAGAACTTCCTCGGAATGCAAGTGGTAAGATTCAAAAGTTCCTGTTAAGGGAAAGTTTTCCTTCGAAAGAAAAACTAGTTTAAATTAATGTAAGAAAGGTAGATTTGGATTGTAAATATCCATTCTACCTTTCTTTTTTTAATGAAGTGACCGGTAAAAATCTGAATAATAAAATTTTTCATTGAATATGAAGTATATAATGCAATATACTATAAAAAATGAAGGATTTCCTTCAGTGAACAGAAAGGAGTAGTCATGGATCAAAAATCAATTGCACGAATCATTAAAGATAATTATTCCTCCTTATCTGCCGGGCAAAAAAAAGTGGCTGAGTTGATTCTTAAGCATCAAGGTGAAGCAGCGATACTCACGGCTTTTCAGATGGGGAGGAAAGTTGGTGTAAGTGAAACTACTGTGATTCGTTTAGGATATGCTTTAGGCTTTAAAGGATATTCCGAAATGCAGGAAGTGGTGAGAAGGGATTGGTTAGAGAAGGAGCAGGTAAATGAAAATGAATCATTTCCTTCATTCTCAAACGAAGGTGATGAGGAGAGTGTATTCAGTAAGGTCATTGAAAAAGAAAAATCCGTGCTGGAGCAGCTAATGAATCAATTAGACGTGAAAGAAATATGGAAAACGATTGATCGCTTAATTCAATCAGAGCGAGTTTATATCGGTGGGTTTGGAAGTTCTTATGGAGCGGCTTATTGGATGTATTATACGTTAAAACAATACAGGGCAAATGTATTCATTTCTAGTCCAACAGGGTTTGTTCCTGAAGATATATGTGATTTGAACCAAGATTCTACTGTCGTTATGTTTTCGTTTCCCCGGTTCCGTACAGAATCTTTTGAGCTTGTGGAGAAGGCAAAATTACAAGGTTCTTATGTCATTGCGATCACCAATAGACAATTATCACCTCTCGGACAGATTTCTGATCTGACACTGACGACCGAAGAAGGGATGAATTCAGGACATCATTCGATTGGATCTGTCGTAAGTTTAGTTGAAATCATTTTAACCGGTCTTCAACATCGAGATCAGGACAACATAAGTAGTCGGCAAAGGAAGCTGGAGCAATTATATACAAATCAGAGGTTATTTATTGAATAGAACAGAGGGGTGGAGAGTTTATGAACGGGGTATCACAAAGGAATGAAAAGATAGAAACGAAAGCATTTACTACCAGTGACATGTGGAAATTTCTGATTCCATCATTGATTGGAATCCTATTATTTATTGTACCTATTACAACGGAGGATGGCATCACGATTCCTGTCGCTTATTTAGCTGGACAAATCAATGTATATCTAGGTGAAGTTATCCCTGCAATGACTGTATTGATTATGGCGCTATCTGTCATAGGGTCACTCCTAGCGATAACGATCAAACCAGCTTTTATTACAAAGAGTCGTTATTTGAGCACTCTTTTAATCATTAGTCCCTTTTGGCTCGCTGCACGTATCCTTGGAACAGTGTTTGCTGTGATGACGATTTATCAATTAGGACCCGGGATGGTTTTCTCAGAAAATACGGGTGGGCTCTTGATCTATGATCTGATTCCTATTCTATTTTCCACTTTTCTTCTGGCTGGTTTACTGCTTCCGCTCCTTCTTAATTTTGGATTATTAGAGTTCTTTGGTGCCTTATTGCTGAAAGTGATGAGACCTGTTTTTACATTACCAGGACGCTCTTCACTCGACTGCCTGGCATCATGGGTGGGAGACGGCACAATAGGCGTTCTTCTGACGACCAAGCAATATGAGGAAGGGTATTATACAAAGCGTGAAGCGGCTGTCATTGCCACTACATTTTCGGTTGTTTCCATTACGTTTACGATTGTGGTCATTTCTTACTTGAACTTAGAGCAATATTTCCTTCACTATTACGCAACGATTATCTTTGCCGGGCTTGTAGCGGCACTGATCATGCCACGTATACCACCATTATCAAGAAAACCGAATACGGGATATGAAAGAACCGAGTTAAAGAACGAAACAGGAATTCCATCCGATTTCTCCGTTGTTAAATGGGGCTTTCATCAAGCAGTCACGAAGGCTAAAAAGAATAATGGACCTGTTTCTGTCGTGAAAGAAGGGGTTCAGAACGTATTGGATATGTGGCTTGGGGTCTTACCAATCGTTATGGCGATAGGGACAGTCGCATTAGTGATAGCAGAGTATACACCTTTCTTCACCTATCTGGGAAAACCTTTCGAACCAATCCTTACCATCATGCAGGTTCCTGAAGCAAGTGAAGCGGCCCAGACCATGGTAGTCGGGTTTGCCGATATGTTCCTTCCTGCTGTCATCGGTAGTGGAATTGAAAGTGAACTTACCCGGTTTGTCATTGCATGTGTATCTGTTACACAATTAATCTATATGTCTGAAATGGGTGGATTGCTTCTTGGTTCGAAGCTGCCTGTCAGTATCATAGATTTGATCTTGATCTTTTTAATCCGGACATGCATCACTCTACCTATTGTCGTAGTGATTGCCCATATAATTTTTTAATAGGAGGAAGAAACACAATGAACTTTGTAGATGAACATCATGATGAGATTCTAAAAACCTATCAGGAGCTTCATCAATTGGCAGAACCGAGCTGGATGGAAGAAAAGACATCCAGCTATTTAAAAACAAAACTTTCAGAGGCGGGCTTTTCTGTTAAAACGTACGAAGGGCATTACGGATTTATTGCAGAATTAAAGGGTGAGCAGTTAGAGGTCATTGCTCTTCGTGCCGATATGGATGCATTGCTTCAAGAAGTGGATGGAGTGGTTAAACCGAATCATTCTTGTGGTCATGATGCCCATAGTACGATGGTTTTGTATACAGCTCTTGCTCTAGCGAAGAAACCCCTGAAGCATACGGTTCGCTTCATCTTTCAACCCGCTGAAGAAAAGGCAGCGGGGGCACTGAGAATGATAGAAGAGAATGTTCTGGAGAATGTTAAGTTTCTTGGGGGTATCCATCTTCGACCTGAAATAGAGGTCCCTTATGAAAAGGCCGCCCCCGTCATCGTTCACAGCTCTACTGCAACGCTAAAGGGAACCATTAAGGGAATACCTGCACATGCAGCAAGACCTGAACAAGGGAATAATCCCCTGGAGGCAGCGTCTTTATTGATTCAAGCGATCAAGCAGATCAGGTTGAATGTCAACAATCATTATTCCATTAAGATCACGGAGCTTCACGGAGGCGAGTCATCAAACTCGATTCCGGAAAATGCACATTTCACCTTCGATTTAAGAGCTGAATCGAATGACACCATGACAGCATTATTGGAAAAGGCAGAACAGGTGATTTCATGTATACAACAGGAGGCGGATACCGCCATCACCTATCAAGTGGAAGAATATCTACCAGCTGCTGTGAAGGATCCACGGGCAATGGAGCTTGCCCGTGACGCCATTCGTTCGGTTCTTGGAGAGGAGAATGTGGTATCAGAATGTATCTCTCCCGGAGCGGAAGACTTTCATTTTTATTCCATCATTCATCCTGAGTTATGTTCTACTATGATTGGGCTGGGATGTGGTCTTTCACCAGGATTGCATCATCCTTCCATGCGATTTAATCAAGAATCTCTGGTTTATGGAACAAAGATATTGATACAGATGTTAGTAGTAGCTGATCGGCAAGACTGGGAATGAGGAGGTAGAGATCGTGAAACATGAAGTGCAAGCATCATTGAAGATCCGGACACTGCACTCTGTAGAGGATCTAGAAGATGTCAGAAGATTAGAGTCACTTGTGTGGAGTTTTGAAGATTCTGTACCGGTTAATCAGAGTGTAGCCGTGGTGAAGAACGGCGGGTTCATTCTTGGAGCCTATTATCAGGAGAAGCTTATCGGCTTTCAATATAGTTTTCCAGGTTTTGATGGAAAAAAGGTGTATCTTGTATCCCATAGTTTAGGGATCCATTCCGACTTCAGGAAATTCGGGATTGGAGAAATGCTGAAAAGAGCACAAAAAAATACGGCTGCTGAGATGGGGTATGATGTCATTACCTGGACGTATGATCCGTTGGAAACTGTGAACGGTAACCTGAACTTACATAAACTTGGAGCTGTTGTGCGTACGTATATCTCCAATATATATGGAGATATGTCCGATCAATTGAATGCAGGAATAGCGACGGACCGGTTTCTTGTAGAGTGGCGGGTACGTCAATCGAAGAGTAATAGCGTGGCAGGAAATGATCTACATTTTGCTTCTGCTATTGACTTAAAAGAATGTGAGCTTGGTTGGCTTGTAGATAAGGTGAATTTATCCCTCACCCCTAATCACATTTCCGTTTCGGTTCCGGGCCATTTCCAGGAGATTAAAAGGGCTGACCTTTCACTTGCTATGGATTGGCGAAAAAAAACAAGAGACGTCTTTTCTCACTACTTAAATCATGGCTGGATCGTGACAGACCTCGTTAAAGATAAAGAACACCACGGGCAATACCTATACCTCATGGAGAAAGGTGATCATCATAATGGAAATCAAACGAATCATTCTAAGACAGATCAAGATGGATTTACTGAATCCTTTTACGACGAGTGTAGGGACAGAAACGGATAAAACGATTATTCTCGTTGAAGTGAAATCAGCATCAGGGATATCAGGATGGGGGGAGTCGGTCGCGATCACCCAGCCGATCTATAACGAAGAAACGGTGGAAACCAACTGGCATATGATGAGCGAACACTTGATTCCTCTTCTTCAGGGGGAAGCGGTCCAACATCCTGATGAGGTGTCCTGCAGATTTAAAAAAATCAGAGGCAATTATAATGCGAAAGCGGCCATCGAAGGTGCTGTTTGGGACCTATATGCAAAGGAAAACAACCTCCCGTTAGCAAAAGCACTAGGGGGAACGAAAGACAGAATCGAAGTAGGAGTAAGTGTAGGTATTCAGCAAACCGAGACCCTTATGTTAAAACAAATTGAAGATTATTTGAAAGAAGGTTATAAGCGGATCAAGGTGAAAATTCAACCTGGATGGGATATCGGGATCATCCGGTCGATTCGACAGGAATTTCCGAAGATTCCACTCATGGCAGATGCAAACTGTGCTTATTCCCTAAATGACATTGAAATCCTCAAAGCTCTGGATGATTTCGATTTAATGATGATTGAACAGCCGTTGGATCATGATGATATCATTGATCACGCTAAGCTGCAGTCTCAACTTAAAACGCCTATCTGTTTAGATGAGAGTATTCACAGCTTTGAGGATGCAAGAAAAGCCATTGAACTCGGAAGCTGTAAAATCATTAATTTGAAAATTGGACGTGTAGGAGGACTTACTGAATCAAGGAAAATCCATGATCTATGCGTAGAGCACGATATACCTATGTGGTGCGGGGGGATGCTTGAAGCAGGAATAGGAAGGGCTCACAACATTGCCATCACGTCACTGGGGAATTTCACCCTGCCTGGCGATACGGCACCATCTTCTCATTATTGGAAGCGGGATATCATTCAACCTGAGGTGGATATGGAGGATGGATATATAGTTGTACCTGAAGCGCCCGGTATTGGATACGAACCGGACTTGGACCAGATCGAAGCGTTGACTATGTATAGTAAAGTTTTTCATTTTTAATGAGATCAGTCGAATTTCAAAACAGATACCAAGATGCGAACACTTGTTCTTTTATGTATTATTAGGCAAGTTGGTACGGAAATGGCCGTAAAATCGAGAAAAACAAAGATATTAAAAAGAGTTAACTTGAAAATATATAATAAACTACACGAAAAAAATTGAGCATGGGGAGCCCCATGCTCATAGAGAGTAATTAACCCCTTTATAAGATAAAACGATCAGTGGAATAGGGGCTTTCACTTAGAAATTACGGTTGCATTTAGGACAATTACATTTATGGTGATGGTGATGATCCTTCTTATGGCATCCACAATGGTGTTCATGCATTTTACATCCGCAATCACGATGATGGTGATCTTTTTTATGACATGTACAGTCATGTTTGTCCATTATTTTAAAACATTTCACTTCTTGTTCTTCGAATTCTTTTCTTCTTGGCTTGTCGCAAACATCATAGTCATCATCGCATGAACAGTGGATGAACATCAAGTTGTCCCAAAAACGGCAACGATGAAAATCATCTCTTCTGCTTCTTTCACACTGATTAAAAAATGGGAACCACATACTAAATCCCCCTAACTTCTATAAAATTGTCAAGGTAGACCTCGACTTACTCTATACTATGCAACTTTGTCCATTGTGCTTGGGCAGGAGTCATAATTTCTATGTGTTTTAATCAGATAAGGAGAGAGCAGATGTTCAGTGGTTTAATGAAGAGAAGAAGAATAAGAAGTAAGAAGAACTTTAGAATTTGCTGTAAGAATAATGGATCGTCGGTGTAAGAATGGTGTATTTTGATAATACACAACATCAACGAAGAGGATAAAGTATGTCTTTTATTTTGTGTAACGGTTGGCATAACTGGAAGCGACGAAGGCATCGGGTTTAATTTTCGGTTCCACACCCATTGCTTCCATCCTTGCGACCATTTCCTTAACAAACTTGCTTGTTTTATTCTGTTTTCCAGCCCCGATATCAATATGTCCTTCCATTGAAAATGTAGCTCCTTCATAAAGATATGGAAGGATTATATCAATTAACTGATTTTTTCTTTCCTCAGTAAATAACGAAACAATTTCCTCGGATAAAGACAATTCGTAGGAAATCCGCTCATGCAATTGCAGCATTCTCCTAGGGATTAACACTTTTCTAATGCATGCCCACACACCATTTCCTTCATTTAATATCACAATTCCTGTTATGAAGGTGGTATGTGATTGATGAACTTGAGAATCAGTCCCCACCATTAATCGATAGTTACCATTTGGCTCTAATCGCATGAACTTCAAAATATGTTCAAAGACCTTGTCAAATGACATCCCAATTTCCTGTAGATTTTGAAATGAGAAGTAATCATCATTACAGTTTTTCATCTTGTCAAATCACAACTTTCTTAACCAATTTGTGAATGAAGAGATTAGATCTTATCCATATCCTATGATAAGAATTTATTAGCGTGTGAGGAAAAAGATGCAGGTAAATTTGTTTCTTACTGAGGCGTTTTAGCGTTTCAACAATATCGAGGAAATTAAGTTGAAACGATAAACGCCTTTATGAACTACAAGACAAATGAGATATGGGATGATTTTATGGAATGATAAAGAATTTAACGAAATCGAGGTGAAGAATCTGTGTCGCACGGCATCAGCAGTGGAGGGGGAGAAAGTTATCGATTACTCAACGTTCGTTTCTAATTTTAAGTTAACATAATATCTATTATCGGTACCTAAATGAAATAACCGATTTCTGTCTCGTATCACAAGTATACTGTTAATAATGAGACAGAATTGAAAAATGAGATCGATTTGATCTACAGTTTAATTTGTCCTTTAATAACCCTTTGTTTAATGCTAATTATTTTTATCCTAAACTTCGTTTTATTTCATGATAAGTTTAGTTTGATCAACGGTTTCATTTTTTATATTAAAATCTACTTGATTTCTGAATCACTATTTTTATTTTTCTCTTGCTATTATCTGAAAATTCATTGTTGATTTTAAGATTGTTTACTATTTCAATTTGCTAAACAGTCACTTTCCAAACCACCTGTTTGTTAATCCATTCAATTTTAATTAGTTTACATAATATGACGATTGTCTATTTTATTGCGAT
Organism: Rossellomorea sp. GCM10028870; assembly: GCF_042666755.1. Taxonomy (NCBI): domain Bacteria; kingdom Bacillati; phylum Bacillota; class Bacilli; order Caryophanales; family Bacillaceae; genus Rossellomorea; species Rossellomorea sp. GCM10028870. The sequence continues at coordinate 1,038,363 of NZ_JBHTGN010000001.1, forward strand.
CAACCCTATTTTATTATAAGCATGCAACTTCATGGTTGTTCCTGCATGATTTCATAAATATCATTACCTAAGAATTCTCAATGCCTACCTCCTCTAAAAAAATGTAACTTCATGGCAGTACAGTTCAAAGAAAAAAGCATAAAGAGTCTAACTCGTGAACCTCTTTATGCTTGAGTACTATTTCAATAAATATTGTCTTGGTGTCCCGAAATAAAGTGTTTGATGATATTCCGGGAATACGGATTCAAAGCAGATGATGATGGGTGCATCAAGAAGCCATGGATAGTACGTATAAAACCCTTTATCCCCGTTCACCATTGCTGCTAAGGCCAATGGCAGCTCCTTTTTGAAAATCATAAACCGTACATTGGAAAGTTGTTGATCAAATTCCCCCCCACTCACATACACGGTTCCTGAAAGAGTGTATTGACCAAGGTCTCTTCTCCATTCTCCTAACACTTCGTCCCTCATGGATGGATTGATCTTCTCCAAATCATAGTGACAACCAACGCTCAAAAATAGTTCACCCGTCGTATCAGAATGAGTCAATGTGTATTTTCGGTTATCAATGGGGTTGAAGATTGAAGCTGGTGGCAAATATGTCACAGCTAGCTTTTCAGGCTTGAATTCACTCATGCGTAAGCCTCCTTTACAAAAATGGGCTTACAACAGAGTATGATAAGAGCCTAGAAATGGTTCAGTTATTTATTTGCTTTCCACTTTATCTTAATCAGGTTCCATTGTTCATTTTCATAATACCAATAAGACGTAGCCGTTCCGATGCCATCCGCCTTATAGGCACCGCTAATTTGCTGATATCCTTTTAATCCCTTACCAGGTTTGCCAATGATTTTCGTCGGCTCAAAAAATGCATACGGTAAAACCATTAATTCCATAGGTTCATTTAAGATTCCATCCGTGTAAATCCCCAATCGATCGTAGTCTTCTTTTCGATCACCTAAATCGACTGTGTAGGATTGATTCGTATCTACAAAGGTAATAGATGCTTGGTAATCATCTTCAAACTGAGCTTGAATCGTTAAAGGCTCAGGTAATCCGATGTCGACAAGTTTATTATCTGCTAACGTATGGAGGGCTTCATTATAGAGTCCGCCGCTTCCCCCTGTTGCTGATGAGTACAGAATATCCTTTATTCCATCATGATTTAAATCAACGAATTGGATTTTCGGCTCATAACCACCTTCATAATCAATTCGAATCTTACTTCCTTCAGACGTTTGAATATCCGCCCAAATTTGTTTCAGAAACAGGACATCAGGAGAAAACGGAATCGCCTTGAGCGTAATCGTATCCTTTTTACCATCGCCGGTTACATCTTTTTTATAAACATTGACAGTCAGTTCATTCACAGGCTGTTTTTCCATTGGCTCACTGGAAAAGTTTCCTGCAATGGCATGGAGGGACATAACAAAGAAAGCACCGAATGCAAATAGTAATTCTTTTCTCATGATTCTCTCTCCTCTTTAGAAAATTATTCACTTTTATTTTCACCAAAGAAGGAAAATCTATGTAATCATTATCGTTTCTATTCTCATCTTTCTTTGCATAAAACAAGTTAAAAAGGACCAACCCATGATAGAGGTTGGTCCTTTCTTGCTATTTTTGTTCTGTTGTCGTTTCAGGTTTTGCTTCCCAGCTCTCAATTCCTTTTAACCCTTTGATAGAGTTGGAGTAGAAAACAGGATCTTTCCCTAGTTTCTTCTGTTCACGGTAATCCTTTAGTGCAGATATGGCGATCTTAGCTAATAGCGTGATGGCGATTAAGTTGATGATCGCCATTAGACCCATAAATAAATCTGCCAGGCTCCACACAATATCCAGTTTGACCACCGCTCCGAAAATCACCATGCCAAGGACGGCCATTCGGTAGATAAATAGAGTGACAGGGCTGTATTTGATAAACTCGATATTTGTTTCTCCGTAGTAATAGTTTCCGATAATCGAACTGAAGGCAAATAGGAAGATAGCGACAGCGACAAATGTATCTGCCCATTCCCCAACATGGAAACTTAAGGCTGCTTGTGTCAGCTGAATGCCATCGATTCCTGTTGTGTATTGATCAGACAGGATGATCATGAAGGCTGTTGCTGTACAAATAAGCAATGTATCAGTGAAAACACCAAGAGTTTGAATAAGTCCTTGTTTAACGGGGTGAGTGACACCAGCAGATGCTGCTGCGTTCGGTGCACTACCCATTCCGGCTTCATTTGAGAATAAACCACGTTTGATTCCCATCATGATGGCTGCACCGACCCCACCACTTGCAACTTCCCGGATACCAAATGCATTTTCAAAAATGATCACAAACATATTTGGCAGCATGGTGATATTGGTGATCAGAATATAGAAAGCTAGAATCAGATAAAGAACTGCCATGATCGGAACCACAATTTGAGTTACACTGGCGATTCGTTTTACTCCACCGAAAATTACAAGGGCTGTTAATACGGCCAGGATGATACCAACAGTCATACGATCAAATGCATACGCTTCTTCCATAGCAAGTGAAATCGTATTGGATTGTACTGAGTTAAATACAAGTCCAAAACAGAATGTGATGATAACGGCAAATAGGATCCCCATCCAACGGGCATTCAATCCCTTTTCCATATAGTATGCCGGACCACCTCGGTAGCCGTCTTTTCCGTCTTTCACTTTGTAAATTTGAGCAAGTGTACTTTCCACGAAGCTGGTCGCTCCTCCTAGAAGGGCGATCAGCCACATCCAAAATACAGCTCCTGGACCACCGCCTGCAATCGCTGTTGCAACCCCAGCCAGGTTACCTGTGCCGACACGGGATGCGGTACTGATCGTGAAAGCCTGGAAGGAAGAGATGCCTCGTTTTCCTTCTGCTGAAATCGTGGTCTTATCTGTTAATAACCTTCCCATTTCTCCTAAGTAACGGAATTGTGCGAATTTTGTTCGTAGTGAGAAGTATAAACCGAGACCGATCAGCGCTACAATCAGTATGTATGACCACATGTAATCATTCAAGGTACCTACTAAACTTGTGAATAACTCCATAATTGTTCCCCCTAGATGTTGTATTTATGACAAAAAATGTATGAATCTATGTAAGTTTACCCATTCAGACACTTTCTTAATCTATCAAAAAATAAATGCCTATTCAACTGATAAATTCATCTTTTCGAAATAATATTAATTGTTGTACAATTTTTTGCTGGTATTGTACAACAATCACGAATGATTATACATTGATTATTCGCGATTGTTTCCATGCGGATATAAAAAACGACCAGAAGCAGTTCTGGTCGTTTCAATACATGCTATTCTTTTGTTTCGGGTAGTAGTGATTCTGCCCACGTTTCACAAACAGATCCGCTATCCCCTTCATCAATCACAAATGATCCATTTGAATATCGGTCATTCGGTCTAAGGTCTGAAAGGAGCACCTCTTCTGCTTTTCCTTTTTTCGTGATCAGGCCTACTTTATCTGTGTCTTTAACTACTTCTATACTTACCACGCGATGTGGATTTGATTTCAATTCCCGCAGCATGATGACTCCACGCTTGGCACGGGATGTTTTTTCGAATTCTGCTAATTTCATTTTCTTCACTGCCCCACGCTGGGTAGCTAAGAAAATGTAATCCTTCATTGGATCTTTTATGATTTTACCTGATACGACATAATCGTCATCCTTAAGGTTGATCCCTTTCACACCAGCCGCACGCGGTCCGACGATGTTCACATCTTCTTCCGAGAACCAAAGTCCATAACTTAAGTGTGTTGCAATGAATATATCGTGTGATCCATCGGTTAAGTGCACATCGATCAGCTCATCGTCCCCTTTTAAATTGATTCCTACAAGAGGACGTGAGTAACGCTGTGCTTTGTACTGAGGAAGCTCGGATCTCTTGATCATTCCGTTCTTCGTTACAAACAATAAATAATGGGATGGATCAAATTCTTTAATCGGTATTGCTTTTAGAACCTGTTCATCGCGATCAATCGGTACGATGTTCCCCACATGCTGACCAAGGTCTTTCCAACGAATATCCGGGAGCTCATGTACAGGGCAATAGATGTAATTTCCTTTGTTCGTGAATACTAAAAGTACATCCGTCGTATTCATCTCATATTGACCAAGCAACCTGTCTGTTTCTTTCATGGCCAGATCCTGCCCGTTTGAAGCAGAATAGGAACGGAGACTTGTTCGCTTCATGTAACCATCACGGGTAACGGTAACCATGACATCCTCACTCGCGATCAGTACTTCAAGGTTGATTTTAATTTCCTCTATCTCATCCTCAATTTTAGTGCGGCGAGCATCAGAGAACTGCTTTTTGATGCCTTTTAATTCTTTTTTGATTACACTGTAAAGCTTGCCTTCACTTTCCAGGATAGCCGTTAACTCAGCAATCGTTTTCGCTAATTCTTCCGCTTCTGCCTGCAGTGCTGTTATGTCTGTATTCGTTAAGCGGTATAGCTGTAAGCTGACGATTGCTTCTGACTGTGCTTCCGTAAATTGAAATTGCTGGATTAAATTATCCTTCGCATCTCGTTTATCTTTCGAAGCACGAATCGTTGCAATTACTTGATCTAAGATTGAGAGAGCTTTCATTAAGCCTTCGACAATATGCTGGCGATCCTTCGCTTTGTTTAGATCATGCTTGGTACGATTTGTCACAACTTCTTTTTGATGTTGAATATAAGCATCCAATAGTTCACGAAGTCCCATCAGCTTAGGACGTCTGTTATGTATCGCAACCATATTAAAGTTATAGGCGATTTGAAGATCACTGTTCTTATAAAGGTAGTTTAAGACGCCTGTGGCATCTGCATCTTTCTTTAACTCAATGACAATGCGCATCCCATCGCGGTCTGTTTCATCACGAACTTCTGCAATTCCTTCCACTTTGCGATCCACACGGAATTCATCCATTTTCTTAACGAGGTTCGCTTTGTTTACTTCATAAGGAATTTCCGTTATGACGATCTGTTGTTTGCTTCCACGGATGTTTTCAATATCAGCTTTTCCACGAACAACCACTTTTCCTTTTCCGGTTTCGTAGGCTTTTTTGATACCGTCTACCCCTTGAATGATACCACCTGTTGGAAAATCAGGTCCTTTTAAGACCGTCATTAAATCATCCACTGTGCTTTGTGGCTTTTCCATTCGCATGATTGTCGCATCAATGACTTCATCAAGGTGATGAGGTGGAATGTCAGTTGCATATCCTGCTGAAATACCGGTAGAACCGTTTACTAAAAGGTTCGGAAAACGTGACGGCAAAACAGTCGGTTCACTGGATGTATCATCAAAGTTTGGTACAAAGTCCACGGTTTTCTTATCTATATCACGCAAGAGCTCCATGGAGATTGCAGAAAGCCGTGCCTCTGTATAACGCATGGCAGCAGGCGGATCTCCGTCAATGCTTCCGTTATTTCCGTGCATCTCGACTAAATATTTTCGCACTTTCCACGTTTGACTCATACGCACCATGGCATCATACACAGATGTGTCACCATGTGGATGATAGTTACCTATAACGTTACCGACGGTTTTTGCTGATTTACGGAATCCTTTTTCCTGGGTGTTCCCATCTACATACATAGCGTAAAGAATACGTCTCTGTACAGGTTTCAATCCGTCGCGTGCATCTGGTAATGCACGTTCCTGGATAATATATTTGCTATAACGTCCAAATCGGTCGCCAAGTACCTCTTCCAGAGGTAAGTCTTGATATCTTTCTACAGTTGTCATGTATTACCCCTCCTCTGCGACCGTAATGTTTTCATTTTCTAGAATGCTTCCATCTTCTTCCAATCCAAAAGCTACATTACTTTCAATCCATTTACGGCGCGGCTCTACTTTATCTCCCATAAGAGTGGTCACGCGACGCTCAGCTCTGGCAGCATCATCAATACGCACCCGGATCAGTGCACGTGTATCAGGATCCATCGTCGTTTCCCACAGCTGATCGGCGTTCATTTCTCCAAGACCTTTGTAGCGCTGGATCATATAGCCTTTACCAACTTTAGAAATGGCTCCTTGGAGCTCTTCATCCGTCCATGCGTATTCAAGCTTTTGTTTCTTCCCTGCCCCCTTACTTACTTTGTAGAGAGGAGGAAGTGCAATATACACTTTCCCTGCTTCTAATAATGGTTTCATGTAGCGATAGAAGAAGGTTAACAGCAGAACCTGGATGTGGGCACCATCCGTATCGGCGTCGGTCATGATGACAATTTTGTCATAATTGATATCGTCGACGTTGAATTCAGGACCGACCCCGCCACCAATTGCATGGATGATTGTATTGATTTCTTCGTTTTTGAAGATATCCTGCAGCTTTGCTTTTTCCGTATTGATGACTTTCCCCCGAAGTGGTAGAATCGCTTGGAATTTACGATCACGACCTTGTTTCGCAGAACCTCCTGCCGAATCACCCTCCACCAGGTAAAGCTCGTTACGCTGAGGGTTTCTCGATTGAGCCGGTGTTAATTTACCAGATAGAACGGTTTCAGAACGCTTACGTTTCTTTCCGTTGCGTGCATCTTCCCTTGCTTTACGTGCCGCTTCGCGGGCTTGAGCCGCTTTAATGGATTTTTTAATAAGAAGGGAACTTGTATCAGGATTTTCTTCTAAGAAATAGAGAAGATGCTCGGAAACAACTGCATCCACAGCTGAACGTGCTTCACTTGTGCCAAGCTTTCCTTTCGTCTGCCCCTCAAACTGAAGGAGATGCTCCGGTATACGTACAGAAACAATGCTCGCCAGCCCTTCACGAATGTCGGTCCCTTCAAGATTTTTGTCCCGATCTTTTAGAATCCCAACTTTACGAGCGTACTCATTAAAGACACGGGTCATCGCTGTCTTTGCTCCGGCTTCGTGGGTACCTCCGTCTTTTGTACGAACATTGTTTACGAAAGACAGAATGTTTTCCGAGAAACCGTCGTTAAACTGAAAAGAGAATTCCACTTCAATGGTATGGTGTTCCCCTTCAAAGAAAGCAACGTTATGAAGCACATCTTTTTCTTCGTTAAGGTATTGAACAAAGGCCTGTATGCCACTTTCGAAGTGAAAGACTTCCTTCTGATCATGACGCTCGTCAATGATTTCAATTTTTAATCCTTTTAGCAGGAAGGCAGATTCCCTTAGACGCTCACATAGCGTTTCGTAATTATACGTGGTATTACTGAAAATCTCCGGATCAGGTTTGAAATGGATACATGTTCCTGATTTTTTCGTTTTCCCAATCTTCTCAAGAGTGGTTTCCGGTTTTCCACCTTTTGTAAAACGTTGCTCATACTTCGTTCCATCTCTTTCAATCGTCACAATAAGCCATTCGGAGAGGGCATTTACGACTGAGGCACCTACACCATGCAATCCACCACTGGTCTTGTAACCACCTTGTCCGAATTTCCCACCGGCATGTAGCACAGTCAAAATAACTTCGGGAGTCGGCTTTCCTAGTTTATGCATACCAGTTGGCATCCCCCGGCCTTTATCTTGCACTGAGATGCTATTATCCTTATGTATCGTAACAATAATCTCACTTCCGAAGCCAGCTAATGCTTCATCCACCGAGTTATCGACAATTTCGTATACTAAATGATGCAAACCTCTTGAATCTGTAGAGCCTATATACATTCCAGGTCTCTTCCGGACGGCTTCTAAACCTTCTAATACTTGAATGGCATCATCATTGTAATCCATGGTCTTATTCTGGTTGGCCACGAACATTCCCCTTTCAAAACTTCTCTAACCGAAAACAATTACTTGTACGGTATTATTGGTTATGTATATATTAACTATAACACAAGAACGTTTGTTCGTTTACCTGTTTTAATCATTTCTGAGGTAAACCACTATGCTATATTGTAGCGTTTTATTTGATTTTCGCAAATGTAATTACTGTGACAGGTCTAAATTGCGCCTGTATTTCTTTTGTGTTGCCCTGTTTTTTTCAGTGGTAATTGAGAACCATCCATCCGAAAAAAAACAAGCGGTAAGAGCCGCTTGTTACGAGTGAGAATTATTTGGTTAAAGCATGTTCAACCTTAATACAGCGATCCATAATGACTGTATACCCACGTTCTTTCAAAAAGCGATAAGCCTCTTCGTTCATTACACCAAGTTGCGCCCAAAAAACGTTAGAATCGATTTCATCAAACTCTTTCGCGATCTCAGGCAAAAATTCTGAGCGGCGAAATACATTGACAATATCAATCGGCCCTTCCACCTCTTTCAGGGTGGGAACTGCTTTAACGCCTAATGCCGACTCAATGGTTGGGTTTACAGGAATAATCTCATAGCCTTGATCCTGCATGGCTTTGGATACCATATAAGATGTTCGTGCTGGATTATCACTTAATCCAATCACCGCAATGCGTTTTGATTGTTTAAGAATGTTTCCGATTTCTTCTCGGGATGGGTTTTCCATGGGTGATCACAACTCCTTCATCGATCCTTATCCATTCATTCTTTGTCTGTTCCTTAAGTCCTATTCTTCTTTTATACCATATTTCCCTTTAACTTTTCAAAATTTTATAAAATTATTCTAAAGAGAACAAAGTGTCAGATGGACAAAAGGAAGCTCCTTAATCCTACCTGACACGCTTAAACATCTTACTCTTCAATTAATCCTTTGGAAATAAGAAATTCCCGTGCGACTTCTTTTGGGTCTTTTTTATCCATATCCACTTTGGCATTCATCTCACTCATCTCTTCTTCAGAGATTTGTCCTGCTAATTCATTCAGGACTTCCTCGACTTCAGGGTGCTCTTCCAGAACTTCCTGACGGATGATTGGTGCGGCATCATATGGTGGGAAGAACCCTTTGTCATCAGTAGTCGTTTTCAGGTTGTAACGTTGTATTCTTCCATCGGTAGTAAAGGCCGGAATAATATCGACGTCTCCGTTCTTCACTGCTTCATACATAATGTTAGGATCGAAGCTTTCTTTCGCTTTGAATTCGTATCCGTAAGCTTCAGCAAATGCATCGTACCCATCACCTTCACGCTCATAGAATTGATGAGGCGCACCAAAACTTAAATCTTTCGATAGGGGTACAAGGTCAGAGAATGTTTTGGCATCGAATTCCTGGTCTTGAGTATAAGCAAGAGTATACGTGTTTTCGAATCCTAGTGGTTTTAACCATGTCACATTAAACTTTTCCTCGTATCCTTTACGTACTTGAGACAGAATTTCCTCAGCTGAAGCCCCTTCTGCCGCTTGCTCTTTTAGAACCGCTTCCAGTCCAGTTCCTGTGTACTCGATATATACGTCGATATCGCCTTTTTCAAGAGCGGGTGTCAGAATCGATACTTCCCCCAATCCTTCTTCCACCTTAACATCGAGATCTGTTTTCTCTTTGAGAAGCTCTGCCATCATTTGAGTTAAGATAAACTGCTCGGTCCACATCTTGCCTGAAACCGTAATCGTGTCTTTCCCCCCACCATTTCCGCAACCAGCGATCACAATGGATAGGGCTATTAATAGAATAAATGGTTTTAGTTTATTTTTCATTCTTACTCTCCTTTGAATTATGGTTTATTTCCGTGCTTTTAGTCCTTTAGGTGTTGTCATTCTTTCGAGAAGCTTTAATAAAAAGTCGAAAGATAATGCAAGTAATGCAGCTGGAATGGCTCCCGCAAGAACTAAAGAATTATTCCAAGTAGAAAGTCCCCTGTAGATGAGGTCGCCCAGTCCACCTGCTCCAACAAAGGTTGCAAGGGTCGCAACTCCAACCGTCAAGACAGTCGCTGTTCGGATACCGGCCATTATGAAAGGCAGAGCGAGTGGAAGCTCCACTTTAAACAGAAGCTGTGAGCTTGTCATCCCCATCCCTCTGCCTGCTTCTATGACTCCCTCATCGACCCCGATGATCCCGGTGTACGTGTTCCTCAGTATCGGTAAGAGTGCATACACAGTCAGGGCAATAATCGCTGTAATACTGCCTGTACCTAATAGGGGAATGAGAAAACCAAATAGGGCCAGGCTAGGGATCGTTTGGAAAATGGCAGTTATTCCGATAAAAAATTCAGCCGTTTGTTTTTTTCGTGATATGTATATACCCAGTGGCAAAGATATGGCAATCGCAATGAAGATAGATACGAATGATAAATATAGATGCTCAAATAATCCATTTAAGATTGCATCAGAACGGTTTGATATCGTGTTGATAAACAAGAACGAGAATGAATTCATACAGAACGTGCCTCCTTTTTCCCTTCTGAGGCTACTGCACGAAGAATCCCGCTGGCCGTTACGCTGCCGACATTCCTGCCGTCTTTTGTAACCATAAGATAATGTTTTTCTGACATTAGAAGTATTCTTGCAGCTTCTTGGATGGACGCGTCATATGGAATCAATGCGTATTCTGATTCTTCCAAGAGCAAATAGGTTGTGTTTTCCTCCATGATGTCAAAAACACGCTTTTGGGGCTGTTGAACATTAAGTCTGTCCTCTCCGATAAATGCACGAACGAATTCGTTCGCAGGATCTTTTATGAGCTCGGATGGGGTAGCGATCTGTTCAATTTTCCCATCGCGCATAACCGCAATTTCATCAGCGATCTTCAACGCTTCGTCAATATCATGTGTGACAAACACAATCGTTTTATGTATCGCATTTTGGATGCTTTTCAATTCATCCTGAAGCTGCTCCCGGCTGATCGGATCAAGGGCACTGAATGGTTCATCCATTAGAATGATGGGCGGTTCCGCTGCCAGGGCACGAATAACGCCAACCCGTTGCTGCTGTCCCCCGCTTAATTCAAGTGGATATCGTTTACGGTATACTTGAGGATCCAGTCCGACAAGGTTTAGAAGCTCGTCCACTCGACCTTCGTATTGTTCCTTCTTCCATCCTTTTAATCGTGGAATCAGACTGATGTTTTCTTCTATTGTCATATGGGGAAGCAATCCAATTCGCTGAATCACATAGCCAATATTACGCCTGAGCTCCACTTCATCGGTTTCAGAAGTATCCTTTCCATTAATCAGGATCGTTCCACTGGAAGGTGAAATAAGCTTATTGATCATTTTCATCGTGGTCGTTTTCCCGCATCCGCTTGGACCAATCAAGGCGACAAGCTTTCCTTTTGGTATCGTCAGGTTGATTCCCTTTATGGCTTCTGTACCATCTTCATAGACTTTTGTGACGTCCTTAAATTCAATCATTTTTCCACCTGCTTTATGAACTGAGAAATTTTTCTATACATAGAAGGGATACCCTCATTATACAAAAGGTAACCATGTTGTCCAAGAAATTGCGTTAGTACTTTTAGTTTATGAATAAGGTGGAATCTACATACAAGATACTTTTTAAAAGAAAGGCGGAAAAGTCCGGCCTTCAGAGCATGGGACAAGACAATAAAAACCAGCAAACTATTGTTTACTGGTTTCAGGATGTTGTTTGTGCTTTAACAGGATATATTGTTCTACGATAATTGCTGTGATGGTTCCGAGTATCAATCCATTGTTTAATATTGAGGCCACCACTACAGGCATGTCTTTAAAAGCGGATGGGGGAACAAACATGGCCCCTACACCCACAATGAGAGAGATACCTGCGACAAAATGGATTTTATCGAGGTCCTTTTCTTTCCGATATTCACCAAGAGCAAGGCCGACCATTTTGATGAAAATGACCGTGGTCACAGCATAGCCAACTGGAGCGGGCAGGCTTGCGAAGAGATTCATAACTTTTGGGATCAGACTGATGATAATGATCATAGCACTTCCAAGAATAAAGGGGATAATGGAGTACATTCCCGTAGCGGCAACAAATCCGGCAGACCCGGAAATGGGAACAGATCCAATTGCTGAAAATATTCCACCGAACAGCTGATTCATTCCGGAAGCAAAGCCGCTCTTTGTATATCTTTCATACGTCGGATGTCCCTTTGCCTTCATTACCTCTTCCATTACTCGAATGGAAGCAATCATATTGGTTGTTAACAAGAATGTGATAAAGATCGATGTCACAATGACACCCGTATCGAACACAGGCGCACCAAATACGAACACATCAGGTAAAGAAAACCAGCTCTCAGAAACAGTAGTGCTTTCACCTAGGCCCATAAGAATAAAGATTATCCAGCCCGAGATGAGGGCAAGAATAATGGAGTATTGTTGAATCCACTTTCGTTTATGGCCTGAGAAGTATAATGCCACTATTATGGTCAGGACGCTCCCGAGTAAGACATGGGGTTGTAGAGATTGTCCTTCATGCTGTATACCGAACATTCCCTTGATAAAAGATCCGCTCAATTGGAGAATCAATAGCATTAAATAAATAAACGTGATCGTTGGTGTAAATAAAGATGACAACTTTTTTAATAGTCCTGTTGCAGAAAGAATAAAGAAAATCACACCACTGACAATCATCCCGCCCTGTAATACGGCGAGCACCTCTTCATGACTGTGGTAAAGGGTTCCTGAAAACCCTGCATAGATGGCGAAAACTCCCCACCATAGTCCAGCGGGTCCTTCGTTAATGGGAAGTTTATGACCAATTAATGCTTGAATAAGACTCGCGGCTCCTAACACAAAGATGGTCCGCTGAATAAATCCTGCCGTGTCTGCGGGTGACAATTGAAACAGGTCAGCTATGGCAATGGGAGCGGCAATTGAGCCTGCAACCATAAAGGCCACCCATTGAAACGCCGATAAAAGTATTTGCATACGTGTACACCTTCATTTCAACTATGTAAAGTGTGTCTATTTTAACATACTTCACTCCTTCTTAATCAGATTTATGAGGAATAAAAGATATTATCTACTTTTATGAACAGGTACTAATTTTTTTGCTTATTTTCTCCCCAACCTTTGGAAAACATGTTAAAATAAGAACGGACTAGTTATTTTAAAAGGAGCAGTGATGATGATTTTTGCCCTTATACTCGTATTAGCATATTTGTTAGGCTCCATTCCCTCCGGTTTACTGATCGGGAAGACGTTCTACGGAAAAGACATTCGTGAGCACGGAAGTGGAAACCTGGGCGGAACCAATACATTCAGAACCCTGGGTGTGAAAGCCGGTATGATTGTAACAATCATGGATATTTTAAAAGGAACGGTTGCGACTCTCCTGCCATTGCTATTTGAAAGTGATGTACATATGTTATTAGCAGGGGTCTTTGCTGTTATCGGCCATATGTATCCTGTGTTTGCAAACTTCAGAGGAGGAAAAGCAGTAGCAACCTCTGCTGGTGTTCTTCTAGGCTATAATTTCATCTTATTTTTCATCTTACTGGCTGTATTTTTTATTTGCTTATATGCTACTAAGTATGTGTCACTTTCTTCAATGCTGGCAGCAGTACTTGCCTTTGCGTATTCGATCTTCACTGGTGATATCCCACTTATAATCGTCGTAGGAATTCTGACCATTTTCGTTGTTTACAGACATCGGGCGAATATAGTACGAATAAGAAATAAAACCGAACCAAAAATTAAATGGCTGTAGTAAAAAAGCGACCAAAGCACCAGGATCTCTTTATTTTATATGGAGTTCCTTGCTGCAGTGGTGGCTTTTTTTCATGCTTTGATAAAGTAAATAGGTATACCCTTTGATTCGTATGAGAAAGATGATGGATATAAAAAGGCAAGTAATATCAAGGATTAACGAAATAGTCTAAAAATCACAAAAATATGATAATATTCTTCAATATTTTCTTAAATATGCCCCGCTTTCCCCTATTTTTTTGTAAAATAGAGGTAGATTTAAATAAAGGATGATGAATATGAATAAAAAGCGATTAATGGCAGGGTTATTCCTTTGTATACCTTTACTCTTAGTGATTGGGTATCTTGTAGATAAGCAATACTCAGACTGGAGAACCTCTGCAGAAGGATTGCAGGAGGAGAACCTTTACTCTTTGCTGCATACGACGAGAGAAGTTCAAGCCTCAGGGAAATCGATGAAGTCCAGTGCTTCAATTGCCGCCATCGGAGATATCCTTCTCCATGATACAGTGTATAATGATGCCAAAGATGAAAACGGGTATAATTTCACCCCTATGTTCTCACCGATCAAGGACATGCTGGCGGCCCCTGATTTTCTGATTGCCAATCAGGAATCAACTCCGGCTGGTGTGGAGCTTGGAGTCTCCAGTTATCCCCTTTTCAATAGTCCTAAAGAGATTGTGAAATCTTTACAGGACGTGGGGGTCGACGCCGTCACGACTGCCAATAACCATTCATTGGATCAAGGTGAAAAAGGGCTTCTAAGTGCAATCGACTATTATGAGAAGATATCCATGCCGTATGTGGGTGCGTTTAAAAGTCAGGAAGATAAGGAACGGATTCGTACCTTCAAGGTAAATGGAATCAAGTTTGCCCTGCTTTCCTATACATATGGAACAAATGGAATACCGGTTCCAAAGGGGAAAGATTATTTAGTCAACCTGATCGACGAACAAAACATGATACAAGAAATTAAGAAAGCCAAAAACATGAACATTGATTTAGTCGTATTGAGTTTACATTGGGGAAATGAATATCAACGCTTCCCTACTGAGGAACAGGAAAGACTGGCAAATGTCTTAACCGAAAGTGGGGTTGATATCATTTTTGGTCATCATCCACACGTCCTGCAGCCAATCCAAACGTATAAAACGAGTGATGGTCGTGATGCCGTTGTCATTTACTCATTAGGGAATTTTCTTTCGGGACAGAAAGATGATTTCAAAGACATTGGAGGAATGGTTACGGTGCAAGTAGAAAAAACGATGAACCCGGGCGGTTCTAAGATCACGTACCCTACCATTGAATTTCAGCCAACCTTTGTGTCAGAGAATCATTACAATAATTACAGGATTTATCCTCTTGATTTTGCTAATAACAACGGTATGATCAGGTATTCAGAAGAAGAAATGGTCTCACATATGGTGAATGGCTTACCTGAATAAGAAAAGGCAAGGTGAACTTGTGGCTTCAAGCCATGCTGCTTTGAAGATACGTCCATAATAACCTATTCCAATGTATTAACCTGAATTTACTCAGCTGCAAAAAAACGAGCTTCCACAATGGGAAAGCTCGTTTTTTTAATGTCCACCGAATAGCAATGAATTAAAGAAAATGCCACCAAGGGCTAAAACAGCCAATAAGGCATTGGCCATCAAAAAAGTTTTGCGGCTCGCCTTAAAGTATAGGGTGACCATACCATAGTAAATGAGTGCAGCAATGATAATAAATGTACCGGCTTCTATCTGATATTTGGCTTCGTGCAATTGCAGAAATGTTAATACACTTAATCCGGCAAAGATAAATGCACCTATGTAATACAATAATGATTGTGTATTCATTTGTCTCATCCTTTATGCGTAATAGTAGATGTTCCGTCTTCTATATGTATATAATATGAAATGAAACCTTCTTTGTAAAGTTACAAGAAATACTCCGGGAGAATACCTGTAGAGAAAGGAGACTCATCGATGAAGGTACATATTTCAAAAGAAGCTCTTACGTGGTTTAAAGACGAAATGCTTGTAGAGGAAGGCGATCAAGTTCGTTTTTATGTGCGCTATGGAGGTTCCAGTCCTCTGCATGATAGTTTTTCATTAGGAGTGAATAAAGACGAACCGGTGGATATTGGCGAACGAGTCGAAGTCGAGAACCGGGAATTTTTTATTGAAGAAAGAGATTTATGGTTTTTTGATGGTCATGATTTGTACGTTAAGTTTGACGATAAACTTAAAGAACCTTCATATGAGTACAAAAAATAAGAAAGCATGGAAGGCTGGCATATGCCAGCCTTTTTATGTCCGGTTCAGAAAACGTGCAATATGGTCGTGTAACCCCTCTGTAAGGAGAATATGATATTGAATGTCTCCCAAAAGATCAAAATGAGGAAATCCGTCTTCCCTCTGATGAATCCATTCTTTTTTTAAACCATACTTCTTACCCCATCCAGTTAATGTATCGATGTCACAGCAGCCGACTTTCGTTACAGATCGTGCATGGGGAAATCGATCATCAAGCCAGTAATGAGTGAGAAATGCAATCTCTCCACGCTTTACACGCTCTTTCCATGCATGTAATTCATGTTTTGTTAAGCCGAATGCCATGGAGGATCTTCCTTTCTGTCATGCTTCAGTATGGGAGTTTTAAAAGGGGCAACTCCTCTATGTAGAAATTACTTCTTAGCCTTTTCATATGCTTCGTGCCAATGTGGGAACATTTTACGAATCGAAATCGGACGGAAGTTTTCCTGCTTGACGCAAACATGTTTCGATTGTCCCGTGATGGCCAGCTGGTTCTGACCATTATAAATTTCATAAGCATAGGTAATGCGAAGCCCGTCATATTCCTCAACCCACGTTTTAATAAACGCTTTTTCCCCGTAACGAACCGGTGATTTATAGCTGACATTCAGATCGATAACAGGAGAAAGAATCCCTTCTTTTTCGATATCAGCATACTTAAAGCCGAGATCTTCAATTAGTTGCGTTCTTCCTAATTCCATCCATACAAGATAATTGGCATGATACACAACACCCATTTGATCCGTTTCTGCGTATCTTACCTCGATGGTTTTTTCAGCAATTTGCATCTTTACACCCTCTTCATCTAATCAGTATCCTTCCTCATTTTAACATAGATGGAGAAAGCATTGAACAAATTGGTTCCGGAGTGAATTGCTTCTGGTGCCTTTATTATGGATGAAAGAACCCGAACGGAAAGGTCTCATTTGAGCCCTTTCCGTTCGGGTTGCAGGTGTTATTGCTCAGTTTGATGAGCTTCGTCTTGAATTTCGTTTCGGAAAGCTTGCAGGCTTTCCCGGCGACGTTCATTCTTATCTTTAATAGACTGAAGCTGCTCTTCACTATCTGTGAAAGCCATCGACTCCTCAGCCTTCTCCATATTCTCAATCGTATGCTGAACCATACCTTGAAGCTTTTCTACATTATCACTACGATCATCTGGATTCGGTTTATCCCATGCCATCCTGCATTTCCTCCTGCTATTCGTGTTGAGGGACGGACCTTAAGGCCTATCCCTTTTCATTTTTCGTCTGAAGCGTTTATTCACCCTTTGTCTGGATGACTTGTGCATGCTTACCAGATTTATCTTGCATTTGTTTCCCTTTGTTGCCGCCTGCAGCTCTTGATTGAGTTCCTATATGGTTTGGTGCAAAATGATTCGGACTTCCCTTTGAATTACTCATAACTTCCCCTCCTTACTAGTATGATTACCAAAATGGGAAGGAAGAAAAGACGTAATAATTGGCAGTATTATTTTCTGTGGGCAAAAAAAATAAGCCTCGTAATTCCTTACTCGGCTTTGCCTATAGGGCGCTTAATTTCCAGTCTTGCATCGATTCGTTCTTCAATGGCATCCATGGCATCTTGATCTAGAAGGAGCTGCTTTTTGTTTTCTTTCACAAGATCTGCAAATGATTTCTTCCTTGGTCTGCGCAATCCAATCGCCTCACTCTCCAGTGTGATTTGTTATAAGTAGTATATCCAAATGTCAGATATTTTAAACAAAGGTCACAATAGATGATTGAGTTTGGTTCAAGAATTCACTATATAGAGTCTGCTGGAGGTCCGTCCTTCACTTGATTAGCGCGGTGAAGTCTGCAAGGGTGGTAATGGCTCCAATTTGTTTGTGGGTGATGGTTCCTTGTTCGTTGATGACGAATGTGGTTGGGACGGTTAGGATGTCGTAGGCGTTGTTGATTTTGTCGTCTTTGTCTAATAGGATCGGGAAAGTGAGTCCCATTGCTTTTTGGTATTCTTTTACGTTGTATTGGGGATCGATATTGATTGCCAGTACTTCAACGTTCTGCCCGTATTTCGTATAGAACTCCTGCATGATCGGCATTTCTTCTTTACAGGGTGGGCACCAAGTAGCCCAGAAGTTAAGAATCACTTTCTTCCCCTTTAATTCAGACAATGTGATCGTTTCCCCGGATAAGGTATCCAATTTAAAGTCGATGGCTTTGTCTCCCACATTTGGTCCAGGATAGTTCTCTACTGGAGTAGTTTCTGACACCTCCCCTTCTTCTATATCAATTAACTGATCATATGCCTCAGCTTGCGGGAACGTATTTTCTGAAAAGTAAGTGGGCTCTGACTTATTCTCAATATAAAACGTGAAGACTAATAATGCTACAAGCAAAATGCCGAAAATGGATTTCAAAGGAGTGTGCTCCTCTCATAGGAATGATATTACTATCATCTTATGTTAGCTTGTCTCTGATTAGTCATGGAATTTAGAATGAGCTTCTAAGCTAGTCAGTTGCTGAGGGTAATTAAAAAAGCCCCGGGAAGACCCGAGGCTTAAAGGTTACATTATGACTGTAATTTATTACGTAGAACCATTTGTAGAATTCCACCATGGCGGTAGTAGTCAACTTCTACATCGGAATCAAAACGAGCTAATACTTCAAACTCTGTTTTAGTACCATCTTCAGCTACAGCTGTAACTGTTAAGATATCACGAGGTTTAACATCGTTTGTAACATTGACAGAAATCGTTTCTCTACCCGTTAATCCTAGAGATTCAGCGCTGTCACCCTTCTTGAATTGAAGTGGAAGCACACCCATCATCACAAGGTTTGAACGGTGAATACGCTCATAGCTTTCTGCGATAACCGTTTTAATCCCAAGAAGATTTGTACCTTTCGCTGCCCAGTCACGAGAAGATCCCATTCCGTAATCTTTTCCTGCCAGTACAACCAATCCAGTACCGTCTTGTTGATACTTCATGCATGCATCATACATAGGCATCACTTCATTTTCAGGCCAGTATGTTGTGAATCCACCTTCTGTACCAGGAGCAATTTGGTTACGGATACGAATGTTTGCAAACGTACCGCGCATCATTACTTCATGGTTACCACGACGAGAACCGTAAGAGTTGAAATCACGAGGCTCAACATTATTCGCGCGCAGGTATTTCCCTGCTGGAGTGTCTTTGCCGATAGCACCTGCAGGAGAGATATGGTCAGTTGTTACAGAGTCACCAAATTTCCCTACAACACGCAGTCCATTCAACCCTTGGATATCTTCAGGAGTTGGAGCTAAACCAGTGAAGAATGAAGGGTTTTGAATGTAAGTTGAAGTTTCATCAAAGCTGTAAAGCGGTTCATTGCTTGTTTGGATTTCGTTCCAACGCTCATTCTCAGAGAATACATGCTCATATTCTCTACGGAATAATTCAGGTGTAACTGTTTGCTTCACTACGTCTTTAACTTCATCTTGAGAAGGCCAGATGTCTCTGAAGAACACATCATTACCGTCTTTGTCTTTACCAAGAGAATCCTTTTGAAGATCGATATCCACTGTACCAGCTAACGCGTATGCCACAACCAATGGTGGTGAAGCCAGATAGTTTGCTTTCACTAATGGATGAATTCGTCCTTCAAAGTTACGGTTACCTGATAGTACTGAAGTTAACAATAGATCAGCATCTGATACTGCTTTTTCAATTTCAGGACGTAATGGACCAGAGTTACCGATACATGTTGTACAACCATATCCTACAAGGTTGAAACCGATATCTTCAAGGTATGAAAGTAATCCGGAGTCTCTAAGGTACCCTGTTACAACTTTTGATCCAGGTGCAAGTGATGTTTTCACGTAGTCTGGAACATTCATTCCAAGCTCTACTGCTTTCTTGGCGACCAGGCCTGCTCCCAGCATTACGTATGGGTTAGATGTATTTGTACAGGAAGTAATGGCTGCGATCCCGATTGCACCGGTAGGCATGGAAACATCTTGACCATCTGCCGTTGTATACTTTGCTGTTTTATTGATTTCAGACTTATCAAGTCCAAATCCTTGTACGCCTTCTTTAGCTGTAATGGATTTGTGGAACATTTCTTTCATGTCAGAAAGTGGAATTAAATCCTGTGGACGTTTTGGTCCGGAAAGATTTGCTTCTACTACTGATAGATCGATTTCCACAACATCTGTGTAAGTAGGCTCTTCTTTTTCAGGTGTAAAGAACATTTCATTTTTCTTTAAGTATTCTTCAACCATCTTGATATGCGTTTCGTCGCGACCAGTTAAACGAAGGTAATCCAATGATTCTGAGTCAACTGGGAAGAAACCGCATGTTGCGCCGTATTCAGGTGCCATGTTGGCAATCGTTGCACGATCTGCAAGTGGAAGAGTGGCTACTCCTGGTCCGAAGTACTCAACGAATTTACCTACAACACCCTTTTGACGTAGAACTTGGGTTACTTTAAGAGCTAAGTCAGTAGCTGTTGCACCGTTTGGAAGTTCGCCAGTGAATTTCACACCGATTACTTCAGGGATTGGGAAATAAGAAGGCTGACCAAGCATTCCTGCTTCTGCTTCAATTCCACCAACACCCCAACCAAGTACACCGATACCATTGATCATTGTGGTATGAGAATCAGTACCGACCAATGTATCTGGATATGTTTCGAAGTCACCTTCTGTTGTTTCAACAGCGTGGACAACATTGGCCAGGTATTCTAAGTTAACCTGGTGAACGATTCCTGTTGCTGGCGGCACGGCACGATAGTTTTCAAATGCTTTTTGAGCCCAGCTTAAGAATTGGTAACGCTCAGCATTACGTTCAAATTCAAGGTCCATATTTGTTTTTAATGAATCAGCTGTACCATATTTATCTACTTGTACGGAGTGATCTATTACAAGATCAACCGGAATTTCAGGATTGATCTTTTGTGGATCTCCACCAATATCAGCCATTGCTTTACGTAAAGACGCTAAGTCAACTACTGCTGGTACACCAGTGAAATCTTGAAGGATGACACGGGAAGGTTTGAATGGAACTTCCGCATCTTTCACTTCAGTTGAGCCCCAGTTTGCTAAATTTTCAACGTGGTCTTTGTTGATCACGCGTCCGTCAAATTGACGAAGTACAGACTCGAGCAATACCTTTACACTGTAAGGTAAGCGATTAATCTTTGTTACTCCTGCTTCTTCAAGCGCTTTTAAACGATAATAATGATAACGTTTTCCTTCTAGTTCGAAAGAAGATCGTGCATTAAATACATCGTTCTTTGCCATTTCGATTCCCCCTCTAAACTACATCACACAATAAGTCGAAAAGTTTTCGTTCTAAACTAACGAACTTTTCTCACATTTACATCTTAATACAAGCGATTACATAAGTAAATAACAATAAAGTTATTGTTTTTGATAAGTTTTTCTTATCTAAAATAATAAACTCCTTTGGGTTTCTAGAAAAATATTGGTATAACAACATTTTTCCCCATGTCAAAACGTGTCAGCTGCCAGAAAATATTATTTTGAAAAAACAAATCTGTTAGCCTTTCCCTCTAATAACGGGTGGATGATGGTGGCATTCTATCCTTATGGAGGTGTTCTACAATGGCTAAACGTAAAGCTAACCATGTAATTAACGGCATGAATGCGGCAAAAGCACAAGGAAATGGTGCCGGTTACAATGAAGAGTATTCAAATGAACCATTAACTGAAGCTCAGCGTCAGTTTAATAAAAAACGCAAAACCAATCAGTAATTCAAATGTAAGGTGATGAAACTAACAGGGCTTATATACATAAGCGAATTAGTTTTGTCACCTGCATTTATGTACATGCCTTCCTCTCTTCTCCCCTACCCTATTTGTTTCAAAATAAAACCCACACTGCTTATTTAGCAGAGTGGGTTTTTTTCCGTATTATTTCTTACGATTGCCCATTTACTTCATTGACGATCGAAGACAAGTCCGATTTGAATTGTTGAAGTTGGGCTCTTTGTGTCTCTGATGCTACTTCAAGTGCATTCTCGATTTGTTGATACGCTTCGTTTACTTCATTCTTCAAGTGAGCCAGCTGTGACCCATAACTAGCTCCATCTAGTACTAGTTCATTAATTGTATTCTGTATTTCAGTAACGCTTTGTTCAGCAGCTTGATAGGCTTGTTGCTTGTTTTTATGGTAAGGCATGGATAATCTCTCCTTATTCTGAAATTAGCTTTTTTAGTATGGTCAAAATAGTTAAAAATCATACCCATGAATAAACTGTTTTCCAACATAGCATTCTAAGAACAGGAGGGATGCTTTATGAACAAAAATGATGGTAAAGATATGCGTAAGAACGCTCCAAAGCAGTCAGGACAGCCGGAGCCTTTAAGTGGATCACATAAAGTGAAGAATCGTAATCACACTCGACAAAAACAACATAGCCATCACGATATGTAAGCAATAATTAAGGTAGTGCGGAATTGTGATAACACAATACGCACTACCTTTTATGGTCTATTGCAGATTCTTTAATGCATGGATAATGTCCGATTGTTCAATGGAGGAGACAGTCCGCAGATCAAGGAGGACGGACCCTTCTTGAATTCTTGTTATGATGGAAGGGTTCCCCTTTCTGAGTTTGTCATGAATTTCTTGAGCAGACAGAATGTTATGAGAAACGGAAACAAGATAAGTATCTAATTCAACATCCGGCATCGTTCCCCCACCAATTTGGCTTTTTCCTTCGATTATCTCGAAACTGAAATCCACTTCCAGTGAATTTTCTATGAAATGGTGGGATTGCTGGAGGATATCTTCTTTTTTCCGGGTGATGGCTTCAATGGTCGGATTTTTATCCTGGACTTCCCCTTTTATATAATGCAAGAGAGTCACCTCCAAAGCTGCCAATGTCATTTTATCTATGCGGAGTACACGAGCGAGCTGATGCTTTTTAAGTTGATCGATCCATTGTTTTTTCCCTGCAATGATACCTGCCTGGGGCCCTCCCAATAATTTATCTCCACTAAAGGATACAAGGTCCGCCCCTTTTTCAATGACTGTTTTTACTACAGGTTCATTTCCGATTCCCAGTTGTCCGAAGTCGTAAAGAACTCCACTCCCTAAATCTTCATAATAAAGAATGTGTGGAAGCCGATGGGATAACTGAACAAGTTCATCGGTGGAAACGGATTCTGTAAATCCTTTTATTACAAAATTGCTTTGATGAACCTTCATGATCATGGCTGTCTCTTCACTCAATGCTTCTTCATAATCTCCTAAGTGAGTTTTGTTCGTCGTTCCCACTTCAGAGAGCAGAGCCCCGCTTTCTTCCATGATGGAAGAAATCCGAAATGATCCGCCGATTTCCACGAGCTCCCCTCTGGAAACAATCACTTCTTTATGTTTGGCAAGGGCAGAGAGAATAAGGTAAACAGCCGCTGCATTGTTATTCACAACCATGGCTGCCTCCGCACCGGTTAGATCACAGATGAATCTCTCGGCATGTGTGTGCCTAGACCCTCTTCTTCCCCCTTCAATGTCATATTCCAAATTACTGTAGTGACCTGCAATCTCTTTAACATGATCAATGGAGACTTGTCCCAATCGGGCCCGACCTAAATTCGTATGGAGGATTGTTCCAGTTGCATTGATGACTTTTAGAAGAGAAAGGGAATAGGTTTCCTTCATCATGGCATCTGCCTGTGCAAAAATCTCTTCGATAAAATCGTCTGTGAATGGATGAGGTCCTTGCCATTGTTCATTCAGCAGGGACTTACGACAGTTTGTAACCGCCTTTTTTAATAAGTCCGTCCCTCTTTCCTTGGTAAGTTGATGCTTGTTGAGGAGAGTATGGAATTGAGTGGCTTGTTGGAGTTCATGGATGGGTGGGATGTTTCTGACGAGTTGTTTCATTATTAACCCTCTTTCATTCTTTATACTGATTATAACACCCTCACCAAATAAATTAGAACGAATACAATGTGTAAAAGAAGAAGTTGGGGGTCAGGTGTAAATGAGTAAGGAAAAGGAGGGTTTCTATTTAGAGAACTGGGAGGAGAATATGAAGGATTGGTTGTTGGATCCTGCAACGGTTCAATTGGATGAACAAGAGTTTAGAGTAGAATTTCTGGATACAACGGAAGCATTCATTGTAGAAATTGAGACAGAAAATATTTGTCCAGAGGAATTGATCATTAAGAAAAATGATACTCAATTGCTTGTATCGATATTGATGAAAGACGAAATCAAGGTGAGAAATCGCACCATACGTTTTCCCTTTTGTTTAAAACAAAGGGCGATCACCTATTCAATTGAGCATCATACAATCGAAATCAATGTTCCTAAAAAAGAATGCCCCACCCCCTCATCCTTCGTTATTCGAGTCCAAGGGTTATCTCATGAGTAATCATACTCTCTAAATAGATGAGAAGGTCTGAGGTGAAAACTCAGACCTTCCTCCATGATTATAAGGAATCGATCGAAGAGATGATACGGTTGACCTCCGGGAAAACACCTGTATCCAGTTTGGAATAAATCTTTTTATCCCCTACTGAAATTTCAAAGGCGCCACCAGAGGATGGTATTAACTTTAATTCTTCAATGTCTGAGCGAAAATGGGTAAACAGTTGTTCCGCGAAACTCGCGGCTTTAGGTGCATAGTTTCATCTCATGCAAAATTCGATTGTAATCGAAACTTTTTTCATCATGAGCTTCCTCCCTTTTCTTGAGCATTTTTTGTAGGATCCCCTCTTATTATAGAGGAATTTTATGTGCAAATCATCTTATTCCCCGCCTGATTTCTAACCGCCCTTCAGTTCTCCTTTGCTCAATTGTATTTTTATCCTGTACAATTAGAATATTCATACATAAAGGGGTGAAGTGAATGAGCAGGGAAGAAATTATGCGTTTAACAGAACTTTCTTCAAAAGCTGGCTGAGGCTGTAAAATTAGTCCTAGTGACTTGACGCAAGTTTTGCGTCAGCTACCCCCTCAACCATTTACCGAAGCATTATTAGTAGGAACCGAATCATCAGACGATGGTGGTATCTATCAACTGACAGATGAACTTGCAATGGTACAAACCGTAGACTATTTCACCCCGATTGTAGATGACCCTTACCAATTTGGTCAAATCGCAGCTGCCAACGCGCTAAGTGACGTCTATGCAATGGGTGGAACGCCGAAAACCGTTTTAAATATCGTAGGCTTTCCAATTAAAAAGCTTGGAAGTGAAGTACTTGCTGAAATCTTGTCAGGTGCACAATGTAAAGTAATCGAAGCGGGTGCTGTGACGGTCGGTGGCCATTCCATCGACGATCAAGAGCCTAAATTTGGGTTAAGCGTAACGGGAATCGTTCACCCGAAAAAGTATTGGACGAATAATGGTGCCAAAGAAGGAGACGTTATTGTTCTTACAAAACCATTAGGAGTAGGGATTTTAACGACAGGCATCAAACGGCAAGTGGTGACAGAAGATCAAAAAAAAGATGTGATCGAAGTCATGAGCACGTTAAATAAATTAGCTTCAGAAGTATTACTGGCCTACCATCCGAATGCAGTGACAGATGTAACAGGCTTTGGTTTATTGGGCCACGCCTATGAAATGGCTAAAGGCAGTAATGTGTCCATCCAGTTCTCATACTCCTCCATTCCCCTTTTAGACGGGACGAAAGAATTAGCAGCCCAAGGGGTCATTCCTGGTGGATCCAAAGCGAACCATAAGTGGCTTGAAGAAAAAGTTTTCTATGATCCGGGTCTCAAACAGGAAGATCAATGGATCGTATGTGACGCGATAACTTCAGGGGGATTATTAGTGAGTTTGCCTGAGGATGAAGGAGAAAAGTATATAGAGGAATTACGTCTTCACTCGGTATCAGCAAGCATAATTGGTAGGGTGCAAACGAAACAGGACTGGAGTATTCTGGTTGAAAAATAAGAAAGCGGTGACTCCTTTTGAGAGAAGTAGATTTCTGCTACTAGCTTTCTAAAGGAACACCGCTTATTTCTCTTCATTCATTTTGAGGAATTGTCCAATTATTTTCTTTGACAAAATTCTAACATGATAAGGGAATCGGTTATTTTCTTTTGAGTAAGAATTGAACCAGATGACCTTATCATCTAACACAATGAACGGTATGATCGTTTTGGATTTTTCAAATATGATGCTCATTCCCGAGTGCAAAGGGCTGCCGTCTTTACATAAGAGTATGACGTTTTTCTCCCTTGATACAGTTATTAATACGCTCATTATATCTCCCGGGATATCTTTGATATGCTCCACATTCACTACGATTGTTTGTTTTGCTGCGTGAAGATCCTTCACCAGTTTACGGTGATCGTTCAAATCAATCCACTTCATTTTTTTAGTTGAAAGAGGAGTGAGTGTTGAACTTGTTTCCTTATGCCCCTTCTTTTGAAGGTGCTTGATGAATTGATGAACCGGTTTGGATGAATGAGTCTTCTCCTGGATAAATTGATCGTTTCCAATAAGAACAAACTTCCCCCTCGCCCGGGTTATCGCAACATTAAGTAGTCTATCGCTTCCGTTTCGGGTTAGTAACGCCCCAGGCTTTCCATGGGAAACCCCATCCACGAGATCAAATAAGATCATGTCATTTTCTGATCCTTGAAAACCATGAACTGTAGCGGCATATAAATCAGTTTGAGAATGTGTGCTCTTTACCAATTCATCTAGTAAAAGGTTATACCAATTCGCTTGAATACGGTAGGGAGTTACTATCCCGATAGATTGAATTCCATCCTCGATTGCTTGCAGAGTAAGTTGGATCGTTACTAAGCTTGATAGGACATTCCAACGTGAGCCTTTTTGAACCTCTGCCCATTCAGTCCCTTCTTTCAGTGAAAATAATACCGCTCCATGTGATGGGAAAGGATTTTTATTCGTAATCTCAGCTCTCTTCAATCGTACCGAATGGTGATCGCCTACCTTAGAATGGTAGATATATTGATTGGTAAATGCCGAAATACTGGGATGCATTCGCCGCTGTTCTGGAAGTAATAATAACTGAGGGTGATCCTGTCCCCTATCAACGGCATGTGCAACCTGAGCCGCATGAAAGATGTCTTCCTTCAGCCATTTGGTTACCATCGGATGGAAGGATGTAGAAATAGGTGGGAGCTGTTTGAAATCCCCGCAGATTATGATCTTCTTTCCCAGGGATGCAGCGAATGCTACCTGAGGTATATAGGCCATACTTGCTTCATCAACAATAACAAGGTCAAATTCTTCTTCATAAAGAATACCATCAATCGCAGCTTTTGAGAGAGTCGTCCCGATGACCTTTGCATCAATAACAAGCTCCCCTTCTCTTCGTTTAAACTTTTCTTTGATTTTTTGATAATGAACCTCAAGCTGTGACAACCGTTCTGAATCATAACTTGAATACGTTTTAGCCAGTTTATTTTTTAACCTTTTCCGGTAGGTTTCGACCTTTCCTTTTTCCTCTGCAAGGGTGGGGTCTAGTTGTTCTAATAATTGAAGTACGCTTAAATCTGTAATATTTTCACTATACACTTTCCGGTTGGTCCCATAACGTAAAACTTCTCCTGCTTTCCACCGATTATGGCTGCTGAGGAAGTGGTGCATTTCCTCTATTAAGACATCAACTGCTGCATTACTATGGGAAAGAAGCAGCACTTTTTTTCCTTCTGAATAATGATAAGCGGCTACTCTGGCGAGCGTATAGGTCTTTCCTGTTCCAGGCGGTCCCCATACATACGTAACAGGATTATACTTACTGCGTACGTATGCTTCATGTAAAGGGTTTTTAAAAGTAGATTTCGGATGTCTTGTGTCTTTCGGTGGATTCATCACATTCTGAATACGCAGTGTTTTTCCATGGCGCTCTTTTGCTTCGTCCAATCGTTCTATTAGCTTTTCTAATATTTCCCATGGTTCGTGCAATATTTGACCATAAGAAATAGTGTCTCCAAGGAATCGTTCGAGCTCAATAATGCACTCTCGTTCCTCTGAACTAATCACCACACCTGTGATTGTAGATTGCTTTCTCTTGTAAACTACGCTCCCTCCTTCTGGTAACGAAGCAGGATAACTAAGGGTGAACCAATAAATATAGGCATTTTCTTCTTTGCGGATACATCGGCCTTCTTCTATCAAAACGCCTGAGTTTTCCCGGTTTTTTAGTTGTAGAATTTCCATATCAAGAGCGGTTTTCCATTCTTCTATCATTTCGATTATTTTCAATTAAATCACCTTTATCATCCGTAAAAATCACGAACCTTATCATAACAATTTATTAAGTGTGTGTATACGATCAAGGACTTATTGGAAATTTTTATTGGTGGCAGAGGGACTCATAAGAGTATGTTCATCAATTGGCGTACCAATTCACAAAGGAAAAATCAAAAAAAAAAAACCGAAATAGAATCCGGTTCTTTTTTTAAAACAGATTTAGAAATCACATAGCCTTGTCTGACTCCTCTTCTTCCTTTTCTATAAATCGGTCTGCGTAGTATAGAACATCTTCAACATATTTGTCACTATGATTGTAGGCAAATACGGCTTGTTCGATTTTCCCATCTGCTGCTCCATTTCGTGCTAAATAGTTGGCAGCACTGAATACTGCATCCTCAATTTGAAAAGGATCGGCTATTCCATCTCCGTTTGCATCAACCCCATAGCCACCGTACTTTTCAATGACGTCAGGGTCTGTTTTTTGGTCTGAAGGGATGTTTCCCTTTCCCAGACCTGAGCACGTTGGATGGGACCAGCCCACAAAGGTACAAGGCATAAACTGCATGTGTCCCTCTGCACCTGCTGGGGAGACAAGAGTCTTCATGGTTGAAAATTTCGTTTCAACCCGGTGATGGGCAGCCAGTAAGTACCATGGTACCCCATATTCTTCTTGGGCAGCTTTATAGATGGGAATATATTCGGCTGGGACCTCTTCTTTACCCAATGATGACAGGTTATAAGAGACCTCTCCACTATATACAGTATAATAGATAACTAAGATGATGATGGGGATAAGGACGATCGTAAATGGTGAGGATCGTTTTTTCTTACTGGGACGCTTTTTCTTTGTGATTTTTTTGGTCATTCAGGTTCGATCCTTTACAAGAATATTGATTCCACTTGTATTTTAATATGAGATTTAATCCATGACAATCCAATATGTATAAATAAAAAAGATGACCCCAAAAGTCAGTTCTTTCTTCACCGGATGTTGGTAGAGAAATCATCGACTATGGTCGGGGTCACCTAACCATTATTTATTGTTAACAAACAAACGCTGCTCCAACGATAATTAATAGGATGAATAATACTACGATTAACGCAAAGCCACCAGCGTAGCCACCACCGCAGCCATATCCATATCCAGGGTATCCATATCCATACATCATCAGTCACCTCCAGTTATCTTACTACGATATTAATGTATGTAGTGGACAAATTGTAGGTTAATTAAAATCTTTATTCATTTTTTGACTATGAAATGCATTTGTAGCAGATTGCCTATGAACAGTGGGTTTTGCTGTTTATGGAGGAGCGGAAAATGAGTAAAATGTCTAGATAAGAACTCCTCGATATGCAAAAAGAGCGCCTGGGGTAGCTCCAGGCGCTCAAGGATTTTACATATGCTCTTTAGGTTCTTTCGTTTTTCTTGGCTTAGGTTTGATGTATAATCCAAGCTCTTTTTTCTCTTGATTCAGTGATTTATACAGAGACAGCATCATCAGGGCCATAATGACCGAGAATGGCAGCGCTGCAACAATTAATGCATTTTGTAAAGCCTGTAATCCTCCACTATAGAGCAGGATTAATGCAACAGTAGACTGAGCAAGTCCCCAAGTTAACTTCACATAGTTTGGCGGAGTTAATGATCCATAGGTAGTTTGCATCCCCAGAACAAAGGTAGCTGAGTCAGCAGACGTAATGAAGAATGTTCCGATCAATGTGATGGCAATGACTGAAAGGATCGTTGACCATTCGAATCCATTAAATACAGCAAACAATACCTCTTCTGTATTTAGTCCTGATAAATCTGTTCCTGCTTGTTGAATTTCAATGGCAGATGTACCAAAAGTAGCGAACCAAATGAAACTGACTAAAGCGGGAAGCAATAGCACACCGATTAAGAATTCACGAATGGTTCTACCTCGTGATACACGTGCGATGAAGATTCCGACGAATGGAGACCAGGAAATCCACCATGCCCAATAGAAAATCGTCCAGCCATTGATCCAGCCGCGATGCTCTTCATTTAATGGGGCGATCCGGAAACTCATGGCAGCGATGTTTTGAATATAAGCACCAATTGTATCAGTGAACATATTCAGGATGAGCAATGTAGGCCCGATAAAGAACATTAACACGAACAGTCCAATTGCCAATACCATATTCGTATTAGATAGATATTTAATTCCCTTACTTAATCCTGACCATGCCGATATCATAAATAAGACGGTTACAACCGCAATGATAATGAATTGAACGGTGAAATTATTTGGAACTCCCAGTAAATATGAAAGTCCTCCGTTAATTTGTGCTGCACCGAACCCAAGCGTTGTGGCAACACCGACAACAGTGGCGAATACAGCCAATACATCGATGACCGTTCCCAGTGGACCGTTCACTTTATCTCCAAAGATCGGTCTCAACGTAGCTGATATTAAACCAGGTTCATCTTTACGGAATTTATAATAAGCTAGTGCTAAAGCGACAATCGCATAGATCGCCCAAGCATGTATTCCCCAGTGGAAGAACGTATAACGCATTGATTCCTTGATCGCCTGATTCGTTCCACCTTCTGCAAGTGGGGGCGTCAAATAGTGTGACAGGGGCTCTGCTGCCCCCCAGAATACTAAACCGATTCCCATCCCTGCACTAAACAACATGGCGAACCATGTTCCTTTCGTGTACTCAGGTTTCTCGTCTGGCTTTCCTAATCTAATCGTTCCAATTGGACTAAAGATCAAGAATACGCAGAAAATAACAATCACTGTTACTAAAATAAGATAATACCAACCGAATGTTGAGGTAATAAAGCTTTGCATATCAGCTGTTACATTTTCGAATGACTTTGGCGCGATGACACCATAGGCAACAGAAGCTGCAACTAATGCAACGGTAATCCAGAAAACATTTGATATCCTCTTCATAAAATTCTCCTTTCCATTTTCAATGTATTTTTGCTCTTTTCTGAATGAAGGTAACGAAAGCCGGATTAAGGGTGTTTGTCATAGTATGTACACCTGCGGCAATAATCTTCATCGTGAAAGAGTCTCAGTTAATGCAGCTGGGAATATGTGCATTCTGAGGAATGTGGAGGAATGATTACTTATTACCTATTCCCTCACGACACTCTCATAAAACCAACATTTGTTACCCTATCAGAAAAAAGTTTAACTTTGCAAGTGATAACCATTATATTTTTTTATAGTGTTTGTCATTTAAACGTTTTCATTCCTATTCTTTTTTTGAAGTTAAAGCCCATTTAGGAATTTTCGAGCTTGAGAAACTGGAAATGAAAACGCGTTATATTCCGTTAAAATAAATCGGGTTGACAATCATGTTTTAACTGTTTTATAGGAAGAAAAAGTATTTAAGTCGATATAATTAAAGGTTTCTCTATAATACTTGAAGTAATAAATGGGAATTCTGGATGAAGTACCTGTAGTAATTTTCATGTATCGGTGAATATTAATTAAAAAATGTACGGGAGGAGGTCCAATCATGAAAAACAAGCAAAAGAATTCTCAACATGAAGCAGCAGAAAAATTAGCTCAACAACAAATGGGTGAGGAAATTGAGATGAAATCAGTAGCTCCTTCTGCTAGAAAAGGGTCTGACGTTCAAGGGAAATAGTTTTTTTATACAAAAAGGACGCCTGAATCGGCGTCCTGACTATTCGTTACTCTTCAATAATTTTCACTTTAACATCCTGTACACCATATTTAAGGGCATCTTTTTCTTTTTCCATATAGATGTCGATACGTTTTCCTTTAATGGCTCCACCTGTATCTTCTGCACGGGCATAACCGTATCCTTCTACATACACCTTAGACCCCAGTGGAATGACACTTGGATCGACGGCAATGACTCTTGCATCAGGGTTCTCGATTAAGTCAACACCCGTCTTTGTGATACCGATACAGCCTTCACAATATGCTGTGTACGCAGTGGCTGTTACATTAACCTCTTTCACCACATTATCCTGAGAATCCTCAGAAGACTTTGTATCTGCTGATTTAACCTCTTGTTGTTCTTCTGATTCGTTATTCACAGTTATACCTTCTTCTAAAAGTTGTTGGCGTGTCCCAACTTCATCTATCGAAACATGATATCGATTTGCAATCTCCCAAAGAATATCGCCTTTTTCAATATTATGATAATCATTCATTGCAGTATCGTTTGAATCTGCATAGGCAGAAGTAAGTCCGATTGTTAATAAAACTGTGAAGGAAAAAATGGAAAATAATACTTTTTTCATCTTGTGTAATTCCTCCTTTTGTGTTTTGTCTATGAAACCAACATTTGAAATAGTAACATAGACTTACCTCAGACGCATAACAAACTGGTTATAAACCGATAACAATTAGATGACAAGCGTGTAATATTTATTGTTTTCTGGCGATTCAGCTGGAAGTGTTTCTAACTCTTTCAATTGAAGGGAAATATTAGTTGGAAGAATGGAAAGATAACTAGTATCGAAGGGATTTATTTAGAAGGTTATAACATGTTCATCTTGGGTTTTTAGATTAACTCTACAAAAAAAACCACTGAGAATGATTTCTCAGTGGTTTCAATCTATTATTTAGTTTCGAGGATTTTTACGTTAACTGATTTTCTGCCCCAATCAACTGCTTGATCTTTTGACGGAATGAATACGTCGATTCGATTCCCTTTAATCGCTCCGCCAGTGTCTTCTGCAGTTGCATAGCCGTATCCTTCAACATATACTTTTGATCCTAGTGGAATTACATTCGGATCAACTGCAATCACTTTTGCATCAGGATTTTCTAAAAGGTTAACGCCAGTTGCTGTCGTACCTGAGCAACCTTCACAACTTGCTGTGTAAGCAGTTGCTTCTACTGTGATTTCCTTTACAGCTTCCTCTTGAGGAGCTGGTTCTTCTGCTGCAGCTTCTTCTTTAGCAGGTTGTGCTTCAGCTGGTTCTGCTGCAGGCGCTTCAGCTTCTGGAGCTACTTCTGCTGTTTCTTCTTGAGCAGGGGCTGCTGCTTGCTCAGAAGTATTTGCAGTAGCTGAAGGTGCTTTTTTATCTTCTAAATTGATGACTAACTCTTGTCCTGGGACAATCAGGTCACTCTCAAGTGCGTTCCAGCCTATTAAACTGTCGACGGAAACACCATATTGTGAAGAAATTCCCCAGAGTGTGTCACCTTTTTTAACTGTATAGTACTCTTTTGATGATACCTTGAGTTCTTGATCAGGGTAGATTAAGTGTGAATTTAAATTGTTCCATTTCATGAGTTGATCAACGGATGTACCGTACTCCTGCGCAATTCCCCAGAGTGTGTCACCTTTTTTAACTTCGATGTCTTGTGCTGAAGCGCTAGCTCCACCAGACACTGCAAGTGTAGTAAATGCAGCCACAGAAATAATCGATTTTTTTAGTTTCATAGAAAAATTCCTCCTTATGTAGCTAGCGGTTTATTTATTTTTGCTAACAGGGAAAATACTAACATAGTAAAATCTCAAATCAATAACAGGAACTTTAATATCGTGCGTCAAGAATATTTCACGACTGTAATAGAAAGCGATTTCCTGTATAAACTATCATATAGAGGAATACTATGGGAATTATTAATGAAAATAATAGATGTAAAGGATATTTATGGATAAAATAGCGGAAAGGTTCTATTCTGTTTGAAGGGTGAAAAAATAGATCCTGTTATCTTTTTTGTACTTAATAAATTGAAGAAGAGCATTATTTTTGTTTGATGAAGAGGGTTCAGTTTTTTAGAATGAGGCTCTTTTCGTATAGTTTGCTATTGTAGAGGAGAAAGTACTAGTTGATTTCCGCTCCAGGATGCTCGCTTTCCGCGGGGCTGGCGGTGAGCCTCCTCGGCTGCGCCTCCGGGGTCTCACCTGTCCAGCTATTCCCGCAGGAGTCGATCATCCTGCAGCGAGAATCAACTTTCTGAGCATATATCCTTAATGGAAATCAATAAAAACAAGAACTTTAGCAAACCATCTCATTTAAGGTAAGTAGAGATTAATCTTCCTTTTAAGTAAAAAAGAAATATTTTTTCTAGTTACTTTGTCATCTTCCACACTTTGAAGCTCTGTCATGAAAATCCTGTTAAAGATGGTGAAGGGAACTGCGCAGTCTCCGGCGGATTTTGGGCGTGCCGAGACCCCGTTCGGCTAAGCCGAGGAAGCTCTGCCGAACGCTAGCTGCAAGCGGAGCAGTTCCCCTCACCATCCAGCATAAACTGGTTGACAGAACCCTGGCAGGTTCTATGGTAAAACAACAATCTTTTCGAAAAGAGCCTAGAATAAAGAAGATTTAATCTTAACAAGGTAGAAGATTGCCTCTATACTATAAGAAGAAATGTTTAAACTAGGGGATGACAATGATGGAAAATATGGAAGAAAATATCGTACTTTATAAAGATGAGCCGGATGAACATAGCGGTCGCTGTGAATGTGGCAACAATATTTTCAAATCCCGAGTATTAGATGGAAAGTTTTATCGAAAGTGTCAAGAATGCGGTAAAACGAAAATCGTTTGATAAAAAAAGGAAACCGACTTGTATTCGGTTTCCTTTTTTATGTGTTCATTTTATGAATGTTCGTGGAACCAAACTGAACCAATCCGTCAGTGGTATGATTTAACTGCCTAAACTAATCGTTTTCCTACATATCACCCATGTTGTTATACAAAACATATACAAAAAGAGGGACGGACCATTGATCCTAGGAGCTACTCCCAGGAATCAAAGGTCCGTCCCTCACTGCTTTACTGTGTTAAAATGATTGGCTCGTCTTTGGTGATGATGATGGTGTGTTCGATTTGGGCAACCAGGCTGTTGTCGGGGGTGATGTAGGTCCAGCCGTCGCCTTTTTCGATTACGTTTTGTGCTTTGGTTGAGATAAAGGGTTCAAATGCGATGACCATTCCTTCTTTTAGAAGGGCATTATCCCATGGGTCGAAGTAATTTAAGATGTGATCAGGTTTCTCATGTAGAGAGCGGCCAACGCCATGACCAGTCAAGTTCATAATCACAGTATAACCATTTTTTCTTGCTTCATTATTAACCGCTTTGCCGATTCCGTTTTGTTTAGAGCCGGCTCTTGCTTTTTGAAGTCCCGCATGGAATGCTTTTGATGCCGCTTCACATAAATCCGTAAGCTTAGGGTCTCCCTCTCCTACAACAAATGAAATTCCTGTATCGGCATAATACCCATTCTTAGAGCCAGATACGTCTATATTGATAAGGTCACCTTCGTTAATCACTCGATCCCCGGGAATCCCATGAGCCACTTCCTCATTTACACTAATACATGTGAAACCAGGAAAATCATATTCTCCTTTAGGACCTGAAATCGCTCCGTTTTCTTCAAACAGTCTTCCGGCAATCTCGTCAAGCTCTTTAGTCGTTACTCCAGGCTTTGTCTGAGATCGTAATTCATCACGTATCATAGCCACAATGCGGCCGATTTCTTTTAACGCTTTTAAATCTTCATCAGTTTTGACAATCATAATATCTTCCTTCTCTTTTTTGATATTTCACCTTCCCTTACTATACCGAAACACACTCTGTTTTTAAAGGGAAAGCTGTTGTAAGGATAGACTTCATGCGATTTCTTCAATCTTCTCAAGTCTCTTTTCGTGAACAGGGTTACTATAGATTCAAAGGAATTGCTCTGTTCAATTAATATGATGCGTGATTATAATGATACGCTCCTTCACCTCACTATATTAAACAAAAAGGAAAAGAATAGGGATGACGAAGGACATGATCGTGGCGGTTAATGCCATAGCGGCACCACTTACTGCCCCTTCCCTTTCCCCCTCTTTAATGGCCTGTGCCGTTCCCACCCCATGGGAAATCACTCCAAATGGCAGTCCCTTTGCGATAGGATGCTTCACTCCCAACCATTTTAAAGTGGATGGGATGATCATAGCTCCGAACATCCCCGTCACAATGACCACCGTGGGAATGACTTCTATATTTGCCCCAATAACCTTCCCAATATCAACGGCTACGGGCGTTGTGATGGTTTTGATAAGCAATGAGCGATTCCATTCAGAAGGGATCCCCAGCCACATACTGAAATAATAAGAAACAAGGATAGACATTCCACTTCCTGTGATAATACCGAATAGTATAGGCTGTACGTGCTGTACTAATAACTTTCGGTGCTGATATAGGGGAAACGCCAGGGCAACAGTAGCAGGTCCAAGTAAATACGTTATGAAAGAAGTGAAGTCTGCATACTGTTCATACGAAATATCCACGAACAATAATGTGACCACAACAGCAATCGTACTAATAAATATAGGAATCGTTAAGGGGCTTGGCCAAAGACGGTGAATCTTTACACCGATGATAAAATAAAATACCGTTATGCATATTGCCAGTAGGGAACTAATGAGATGGATCATGTTTTCGTTTCTCCTTCCATCTTATTAAACGCTCTGCTGATAATGATGTAGCAATGAAACCAATCATTCCACTAATGACAAGAATGACAACCAGTTTCCAGCCAAATTCAATAAAATATGGCCCCAGAACCATGGCGCTAACCGACAGTGGAAGAAAAAAGAAAGAGAAGTGTCTAAGAAAGAACCCTGAACCGTCCAATAATAATCTTTCTTTCAACACGCCTGTAAATAATAATAGGAACAAAAAAAGCATCCCGATAATGCTGCCGGG
The DNA here is from genome assembly GCF_042666755.1 of Rossellomorea sp. GCM10028870. Classification (NCBI taxonomy): domain Bacteria; kingdom Bacillati; phylum Bacillota; class Bacilli; order Caryophanales; family Bacillaceae; genus Rossellomorea; species Rossellomorea sp. GCM10028870. The sequence goes on from NZ_JBHTGN010000001.1 coordinate 1,074,946, forward strand.
AATCGGTAAGTGAAAGAAGTCTGTACACCACTTTCCAACTTCATAAAATAAACATAGAATGGTCATTTGAATGATTACCCTAATAACCTGCATGAGCTTCTCCTCTCGTCTTATGCTTCTCACGATTTTATCACAAATGGTTGGTGAAAAGAGAATATAGTAGAAGAGAAAAAAGAGCATGGGCTCTCATTCACCCATGCTCTTTAGAAAATATTATATGACTTCCTCATAAATAGAGCTCCATTTCAGTTTTCATTCAGCTGATATGATCTTATAATACTTTAACGAAGGCTTCCGCTGTTGATTGACTGGATTGTGGATTCTGACCTGTCACGAACTTACCGTCCGTCATAACATGGTCACTCCAAGCCTCTGATTTTTCAAATTGAGCTCCTTGCTCTCTTAATTTTGTTTCTAATAAGAAAGGCATCAATGAATCAAGGCCCGTTTGTTGTTCTTCTTCATTCGTGAATCCAGTTAAGCTTTTTCCATCGACCAACCATTTGCCATTTGATAATTTCGTTCCAACAAATCCTGCTGGACCGTGGCAGACGGCACCAATGGCTTTGTTGTTTTCAGCAAAATGAGCCAGTGCCTGTTGAAGCTCTGGACTCTCAGGCAGATCAAACATCGTCCCATGTCCTCCTGGTAAGAAGATGCCAGCATATTCGTTTACATTTAATTGTGAAAGAACCATCGTTTGGTCAAGTTCCTTAGTGACACCCTTCCACTTCTCCACTTGTTCATCATCCAGACTGTTAGGATCTAATGGAATGCGCCCGCCTTTTAAACTAGCCACATCTACACCGAATCCTTGATTCTTAAATTCTTCATATGGTTCTGCGAACTCAGATAACCAAAGACCTGTTTCGTGTTCATCATCAATTTTGCTTTCATTTGTTAAGACCATTAATATCTTTTTCAATGTATACCCTCCATTTTTAAATAGCTGATTCCCTACCCTTTTGTTTTATCCACTTCTCATGAAATTAAACTTCTGTCTTATAATTATTGGGTTTAAATAGAAGGCCATTTTGATATACATTGCTGTTAATCTGCTTTAAAACAATAACTTTTAGGAAACAGCCATAGAAATAACGACTCCCTTAAAGAGAGTCGTTTCTCTGATGAAGCGGCAGCTGGATCGTCACTTCCGTTCCAATTCCCTGTTCTGTGTGATAAGAAATACTTCCTCCATGATTCTCAATTATTTTGTGAGAAATAAGCAATCCAAGTCCAGTTCCTTTTTCCTTTGTTGAATAAAAGGGTTCTCCAAGATGAGGTATGATTTCACCTGGAATTCCTTCACCGTTATCCTTAACGATCAACTCAAGAATAGTAGATGTTTTAACGAGGTCAAATGATATATATCCATCTTGTTCAATCGCATCTACAGCATTTTGAAAGATATTAAAAAGTACCTGTTTCAATCCATTCTCACTTCCTCTAACATGAGTATCGTGCAGAGAAGGGGAGATTACTACTGTTCCACCTTTAGACTTCAACTCTGAATCTACTATTGTGACAACTTCATGTATGAGTTTAGGAAGATCAACCCATTCATTCATCCGCTCTTGCGGCTTCGCTAAATGAAGAAAATCAGTAATTATATCTTCTACCCGGCTAATTTCATTAATGACAATATGTAAGTAGTCTTCATTGTATTGTTTCTTATCATTGCATAATTGAAGGAATCCTTTAATAGGGGTGAGTGGATTTCGTATTTCATGGGCCACGGCAGCTGCCATTTGACCGAGTACGGCCAACTTTTCTGACTTTTTAATATGTTCTTCTGTTTGTAGACGTTCCTCGATATTTCGAGAAACCGAAACAACATTGACAATATCATTGGATTTTTCGTCCACGATTGCTTTTAATACACTTTCAAACCAACTGTACTCCCCGGATTTTTTCCTTGCTCTGTATGTCATTATGATGGGATTGTTATCTTCCACCAACTTTTGAAACAATTCATCAATGATGGGAAGATCTTCAGGATGAATAATCTCATTAGGGTGGGTACCGACCAACTCATCTGGATGGAATCCGAGTGTTGAGTGGATCGAAGGCGATAAATAAATATAGTTTCCTTCATGGTCATGCAGATTGATGATATCAGAAGAATTTTCTGCAAGGAGACGATATAGTTCGTCACTTTTCTGCTTTTTCACTTCTATTTCCTTTTTTTCCGTTATATCGATAACCTGACCTAAAACGTACGGGTTTTCTTGATCTCTTATGAGTGAAACATGTAAATCGCCAGTTTTCACTGAACCATCTTTACAAATAAATCGCTTTTCTAATTGATACTCATTTCTGTCTCCACTGATAACCTGATGAAGATAGTGCATATCTTTTGGGTAATCATGGGGGTGAGAGATTTCACGTAAAGATTTACAGGTCCACTCAGCTTCTATATAGCCAAGGAACTTTTTGAAAGCCGGATTGTACATCATGTGTTTCTCATCTAATGTCATGACTAATTGAGGAATTCTTGATTGATAAAATACTTCTTTAAATAGACTCCCTGCTAACATTCCATGTACCACCTTTTAATAAATGGTTAGATATCAAATTGGAACTGAATTTTCTTTTCGTTGGGATCCCAGCTAAGGTAAGCTGAAAATTCCTTTTCGCCTTTTTTGAAGCCGTCGATGCGATCGGATTTCCCATCGGTCAACACCTTTTTTACAATCGTTTGCGTAATTCGCTTCGAGAGTATGGTTTTAGAAATAGTGAAGCTGCACTTCGTCTTTTGATAATTAGAACAGCCATAGAACTTTCCTTTATCTATGACTTTTCCACCGCATTTTAAACATGTGCCCACGCTGGTTTTTGCTGCACTCTTCCCTTTCCTTCCTTTTGCTCGCTGGATGGAAGCTGTATCGAGGTCCTCGAAATTCCACGTATTAGAATCTTGAAGGGCATTTTGAACAAGCCGTTCGCTTAATTTCTTCACTTGTTCCATGAATTCGGGTGCAGACGCTTGCCCATTGCCTATTGCTTGTAATCTCTGCTCCCATTTGGCCGTCATTTCTGCTGAGGCTAACACATTTTCCCCAATGGCCCGAATTAAAACCTTTGCCTTGTCAGTGGGATATACGATGTTCTTTTGAATATCAATATACTGTCGATCTTTAAGCATGGTGATAATTCCTGCACGAGTGGCTTCTGTTCCGAGACCTTCTGTTTGCTTTAACACCTTTTCAAGTTCATCATTATCCATATATTTTCCCGCTGTTTTCATTAATGTAATCAGCTGTCCTTCAGTGTACCGTTTAGGAGGCTGAGTTTTTCCTTCCTTCGTTTGAACACTATTTACGACACCATTGTCTTTTTCCTTTACAGGTGGCAGGAGCGGTTCATCCTCCTTCTCGTTCTGCATCAGAACCTGTCTCCAGCCCTCTTGGAGAATCTGCTTTCCTTTAGAAACAAATTCAGCCCGTCCATTCACAACGGTGGTGATGGTTGTGTAGTTAATCACAGCTTTATCGTGATGTGCAGCGATAAAGCGTTTAACCACAACATCATAAATCTTCTTCTCATCACCTGATAGAGATTGAGGATCTGTTACCTGTTCAGTCGGGATGATCGCGTAATGATCGGAAACCTTCGCTTCATTCACAAAACGCTTATTGTTTAGTAAGCTTTCTTGAGGTGCAGGGATCCAGTTATTGTAAGGGCTGAATTCCTTAAGCTTAGACAATATTTCGGGAAAGGCTTCAGCTTCGCCTTTCGTTACATATTGTGAATCTGATCTTGGATAAGATACAAGGCCCTTCTGATAAAGCTTTTGCAGAACATCCAGTGTTTTCTTAGGTGAAAGCTTATACATTTTGTTAACCGTCGCTTGAAGTGCGGAAAGATTGAATAGTAATGGCGGCGCGAACTCTTTTCGTTCTGTTTTCATTTCATCTACGCTTGCAGGTTTATTTATACAAAAAGAAGCGATTTTCTCAGCCAGCTCCCGGGATTGAATTCGCGACTCCCCATCCTTTTGCCAGATGCCCTCGTAGGTGTGGTCACCGATTTGAAAGCTTGCCTTCACTTCCCAGAAGGGTTCGCTCTTAAATCGCTCTATCTCCTCATCTCTTCTCACAATCAGAGCGAGTGTCGGGGTTTGAACCCTTCCAGCAGAAAAAACATCAGACATGCCTTGTTGCTTTAGTAGGATGCTATACGCCCTTGATGCGTTCATTCCCACAAGCCAATCGGCACAAGCACGTGAATAGGCTTCATAATAGAGGCTGCGCATTTCCGTTTCTTCTCTTAAACTAGTAAACCCTTGAAGGATCGCTTTCTCTGTTAAGGATGAAATCCATAATCTCTTCATCGGTTTCTGCACCCTGGACATGGAAATGATATTCCGGATGATTAACTCCCCTTCACGTCCCGCGTCACCTGCATGGATGATTTCCGTCACTTCGTTTTTCTTAAGAAGCTCCTTGATGACTGAGAATTGTTTCGCTTTTGCCCGTTGAAGTTCATATTGAAATCGGAGAGGTATGATGGGAAGGTCTTCTAATGTCCACTTCTTCCATTTGCTCTCGTATTTTTCAGGGGCTTGAAGCTGAAAGAGATGTCCTACAGCCCAGGTAATATATGCACCATCAGGGAACACATCGTTTGAATGTATTTCAATGTATCCTTGACGCTTTCGATGAGGAAAAGGCTTGGCAAGGGTTGCTCCTTGGTCGGGTTTCTCGGCTATTACGACTTTCATAACATTCTCCTGTCCATGTTTATGATTCCTTTATTATAGCATGTTTTTAGAACTCTTGTTCTATAGATCCGGAGAAATCACACTTGTATTTTATCGGTCAAATTTTGAATCATTTTAATACAAATGGATCGTTCGTACTTATTTTGGACCACTAAGGAATGTTACAAGAGTGAGCTGCGTCCTTTATGGTATTTTATTGTAAAAAGGTGTTACAAATAAGAAATCTCATTTGTAACACCTTCATGTTATTGTCCTAAATTTTCTAAGTTCCCTTTGATATCTTGAAGTTGATTAAATGTGTTTACGATGTCAAGGTTTTGCAATTCTGAAATCTGAACTTCTCCCTTATCTAATTCGACCAGGGCACGGTCAATTCCTTCTAGCGCTTGCCCGTTATATTCTTCCACTTTTTGGTGAATGCTATCTGCCAGTTGAGGCGGAGTGAGTTCATTGATTTCCTGTATTTCTGTTTTCATGTCTTCTAATCTTGTTTCAAGTGTCGGTATGGTGGATGGGTCTGCAGCAGCATTTTCCACTAGTCCAGGGAAGTCATTGGCAAATTGTTCTGCTTCATTGAGATAATCGGTCATTTCCTCCACATAGGTTAAACTGTTATTAGCTTCTTCGAGAATCCCGCAGCCTGCCAGCATTATAAAGCTGAAAATGATTAATGTTTTCTTCAATGTAATTCATCCTCCTGTAACTTACTCCCCTTATACATACGAACGAACTCCGTAAAAGTTTCATTTCATAAAAAGAAGGCTAACACTCTTTCGTCAGCCTTCTCGTTTCGACTTATTCAATAATTTGAAGCCCTTTTGGGAAGTTGGTCAAGGTTTCGTACCCGTCTTTCGTTATAAGTACATCGTCTTCAATTCTTACTCCGCCAATTTCGGGTACGTATATACCAGGCTCTATTGTATATGTCATTCCTTCTTTTAATATCCCATTATTTAAATGACTCATTGATGGGAATTCATGTACGTTGATCCCAAGACCGTGCCCGATTCGGTGTGGGAAATAGTCTCCATACCCTGCTTCTGTAATGATATCCCGTGCGATTTGATCCAGATCCCCAATACGGTTGCCGGGCTTACTTGCATCTAGTGATGCCAGTTCTGCTTTTAAAACCGTGTTGTAGATATCTTTTTGCTTGTCTGTAACCGATTTATATGCGAATGTACGTGTAATATCTGAAGTGTAGCCTTCAAGGACAACGCCGAGATCAAACAATACGAAGTCCCCGGCTTTCAGCTTGCGATTACCCGGATTACCGTGTGGATCTCCAGCCTTTTCACCAAATAGTACCATCGTAGAAAACGACATTTCACGAATGCCTTTTTTCTTTAATTCATATTCAATCTTTGCAAGAACTTCCATTTCTGTAATGCCTTCCTGGAGGGCACTTACACCTACTTCTACCCCGAAGTCTGCCATTTTTGCCGCTCGACGCATGATTTCGATTTCTTTCTCGTCCTTCACTACGCGCATCTCGTTTAATTTGTCTTCGACATTCACTACATTGGGTGAATCAAAGATGTTTAAGAATGATTGACTGCGGCCATAGGTAACTACTTCATTCTCGAAAGCAACCTTGCTTCCATCTATGCTTCTTTTTTGAATGGCTTCCTGAATGAATTCCCATGGGTTTTCATGATCAGAGTAGCCGATCACTTCGTTGTTCCAGCCGGCGTCCTTCACTTGACGTGCTTCCATTCCAGGTACGACGACAAATGGTTCTGCATCCGGAAATACAAAAAGCCCCATTAAGCGCTCATGTGGATCTGTGTGGAAATTCGTTAAGTAAAATACATTTTCAGTTGAATTAATAAAAGCTGCTTCAATTTTCTCTTCCTTTAACCAGTTTTCTAACATTTTTATACGCTGTTTCATCGTGTATTCCTCCTCGGGTATCGTGATGTTATGTAATCGTTTAATATGAGCATATCTATGCTAACATATTTCGAGGAAAGTTTAAATAATCGTATTGTATGGGACGGTTCTCAATAGGGTTATATGTTTTTTTGATAGGGTGAAGCTTTTCCTACCTCTTGCCTATAAAGTACGGGGAGTGTTTGTGTTATAATTTGAAGCATACAGTGAATGTAGGGTGGGAGTGGCCACTTCCTTATAGAAGGAGGTGGTGCTTATAGTGACAACGTATGAGGCGTTAACGCTAATGATTACCTTTGGCTCTTTAATTGTCTCCATCATTGCCGTAGTTATTTCAAATGACAAAAAGAAATAACCCCACCCTCATGAAGCGCCTAAACTTTGAAGGGTAGAGTTATGTTCCTTTCTCTATTGGGCCACTGCTTTCCTTGCAGTTTGCTGTGTAGCAAGAGACATTGGTTGCCGCCAGTGTCTCTTGTTTTATCATTATGCTCTACTCTTAAGATAGTATAAATCCGGGAGGAAAGCAAGATGAGTACAAGCAAAATTTACGGTGAAAAGGAATTTTTCTTCTGACATAAAATACTATAGGATATCTTACTTTATTTATTCAACAGTCTAAATATGAATAAAAAATAAAGCTTAGAGAAAAAATCTCTAAGCTTTATTTTTTTAATATACAGGGTCTGTTTTCTTAGGTTTGCGAACAAACGCCATGATTCCTGCAATGAGAAACAGAAGTCCAGGAACGAAACCAAATCCAATCGTGCCTAGTCCGATGACAAGCGCAGCGATGATAAACATGATTCCAGATAATACTGGTTTTTTATTTTTAACAATGGACATTACAGCAATGATACCAAGAATGGATGCAATAATCCCCAAGATCACCAGATAAGATCCCATTGATTCAGCCGTTTCAATAATGGAAGATATATCACCTGCTGTCATATCTTCATTTTGCAAGTTTGGATCACTCGCCATTCCTTCTTCGATTTGGGACATGACCTCAGGATTGCTCATCCCTAAATTAAGTACGATTCCGATGATGGAAAATAATGCGGATAAGATAATTCCGATTACTCCCATCACTACTTCTCCTGTTCGTTTCACCATTCTACTCTCTCCTTTATAGATACATACTTTATAATATATTGTGCTTAAACAATACTATTCCCTTATATGGGTAGTGTCTAGCTTCTTATTCATGTAGGCTTCCAGGATGGAATGATCTTCTGGAAATCCCAGGGGCAGGTCCTTTAGCTCTTGAAGTGAAAACCATTCGATTTTATGTATTAATTGATCAGGGTCCTGTATGGTTGCCTCTCCTCCGAGGAGCTGGACTTCGTAGTAATGAATTCTTGTAGAAATACTCCCTTCATTCCCCCACTTTGTATACAAATGTTTTCCCACTTCAACATCATAGCCTGTTTCTTCCCAAACTTCACGTTTACAACATTCCTGAAGGGATTCGCCCGCTTCCAGTCCCCCTGAAGGAACCGACCATCTCTTCTCTTCTTCCTCTTTCCCCTGTAACACCATCAATAAACGACCTTCATGGATGCAAAGAGCAGATGAACCAATCCATTCATTCAATCAATCACCTCATTTCGTGTGGAAGGATTCAAACTCATTCAGTAATTCCATGAGTTTATGGAAAAGTCTCCTTAAGCATATTCTCTCTTTTGACAAAATTCTCCTTCATAAGAATAATATTCTTTATATTCAGACATTATTCTGCCTTGCTCATGGAGTTCCGCCCCTCTTTGCTCTTTTTCATACCAAGTTTTTTTAGGATTATGTTTTCCAGTATGCTCCATGGAAGGATGGTTTTGAGTAAGAGTGTTAAACGCACTCCTTTGCCTACGGGGATTCTAAAACCTTTTTTCTTGTTTAAGGCTATTTCACGTACTATAGAAGCAATCTCTCTTGGATCTCCAAGTGTATCTGCACTAGCTTGGATTTCTGAGTTGATGGCCTTCATGTAGGAATAATATGGAGAGCATTTTTGCATCGAGCGTGGAGTGACTTTCTTTCCCGATGTCCAAATGTTCGTTTGATAAGAACCGGGTTCGATAAGATGCACGGCTATGCCAAATGGCTTCAGCTCCAATCTCAGACTTTCGGTGTATCCCTCTAATGCATGCTTGGAAGATACATAAGGACTGAGTCCAGGAAACCCGATCCTGCCGCTAATGCTGCTCATATTGATGATTTTCCCTTCTCCTTGCTTTCTCATATAAGGGAGAACAACCTGAGTGATTCTCATTACACCAAAAACGTTTGTTTCAAATTGATCACGATACTCATCGATTGTCACTTCTTCTGCAAATCCTCCACTTGCAAACCCTGCATTATTAAGAAGAATGTCCACCCTGCTGATTTCTATTAGGCGAGATGAAAACGCTCTGATGGATACTTCAGACGTTACATCCAATGGTTGAATCTCAATGGATTTTTCCACCCCCAGTTTTTTCGCTTGAAGTAACAATTCTTCTCCTTTGTCCGGATCTCTCATTGTCGCAATCACTTTAAACCCAAGTTGTGCAAGTTCCAACGAAGATAGTAAACCAAATCCACTATTGGATCCCGTTACAACAGCTATTTTATGACTCATATAAGCTTCCTCCATTTAGTTTCTTTCTATTAGTATAGCAATAATGGGTCTTAATCAACTTTTTTTATCTGTAAAAAAACAGAAAAAGGCTGGCTTCATCCCATTGAAGCCAGCCTTTTTAACGAGGAAGTCGTGTCAATTTCTACTCTTAATTTACAGCAACCCCATATCTGATTCAACATCTCTAAAAAGGGATGAACAGGTCTCTCAGGAAATGGAGAGCAACGTTTAGACGATTTCGGCATAAATTCATATATTTATATAATTGTAAGCATAATTATTGAATTTTAAATCTCACGGTACGGTAGATGCAAGGATAAAAGCAAAAAACAAAAAAGGCAGAAAATAAATTCCGCCTTTTTCTTACTTATGACTGAAGGTCAACTGGTACTACTGCATTCTTCAGTTCATTGTCCAGGTCAAGAGAATAGTGTTTTTTCTGCTCAGCATTCCACTTAAGAAGCTTCGCCATCACCTCGATGACAGGTTCCTTCCACTTCTCCACCCATTCACGATCGAAGAATAAAGCTCCTGTTCGTCTAATGAAGAAATCAACAGGGGTAGCGGCCATCTCTTCCTGAATTGCATAGATCAGTTGTGCATACAAGTAAGGAGGGACGGACCTATCACCCATTGTTCCACTATAAGCGTGTGCAAGTTTATAGAGCTGATCCACGTTTGAACCGTACATGGCTGCTAGCTTTCTTCCATCTTCCTCTGTTAATCCAAATTGAACTGCCTCGGCTGCTTTCTGATCAATATACGCTTGGAAGTTTTTCGATCCGCCTACATGACCTCCAGAGATCGGCATATACTTTGTGGAAGAAGCGGGGAACTTCTTCTTGTTTTCTTCTTTTAATCGTTTTGATACAAGATCAACCACTGTTTCCCCCATTTTACGGTAACCAGTAAGCTTTCCGCCGGCAATGGTGATCAATCCACTTTCCGCTTCCCAAATTTCATCTTTTCGTGAAATTTCAGAAGGGTCCTTCCCTTTTTCGAAAATTAATGGACGAACACCCGCCCAGCTCGATTCCACGTCCTCTTTACTCACGGAGACATCGGGAAACATAAAATGGATCGCATCCAAGATATAATCCCTGTCCTCCGATGTCATATGAGGAGATGATTTTTCCTGATCAAAAAAAGTATCGGTTGTCCCGACATAAGCTTTGCCATCTCGAGGAATCGCAAATACCATTCTTTTATCAGGAGTATCAAAATAAACCGCCTGCTGGAGTGGGAATTTGCTTTGATCAATGACAAGATGAACGCCCTTTGTTAAGCGAAGCTGTTTATTATTCGTACTGTAATCCTTTCCGCGTACATCATCTACCCAAGGACCTGCGGCGTTGACGAATTTTGAACCGCGGATTTCTAACGAATCCCCCGTCAACAGGTCTTCAGCTTCAATTCCGACTACTTGCTTATTTTCATAGAGGAATCGTTGAGATTTCATATAGTTTATGACAGTGGCACCGTGTGCAACCGCTTCTTTCATGACTTCTATCGTTAAACGGGCATCGTCTGTCCGATATTCAACGTAGTAACCTCCCCCTTTAAGGCCTTCTTTCTTGACCAGAGGTTCTTTCGTCAATGTTTCTGATACAGAAAGCATGGAGCGTCGTTCACTTCTCTTTACTCCAGCAAGATAGTCATACACCTTTAATCCAATCGATGTGCTGAATTTACCGAATGTGCCCCCTTTATGGAGGGGTAGAAGCATCCATTCGGGAGTCGTAACATGAGGTCCATTTTCATAAACGATTTCACGTTCTTTTCCCACTTCCGCGACCATTTTCACTTCGAATTGCTTTAAGTAACGTAATCCGCCATGAACGAGCTTTGTGGAACGACTGGAAGTCCCGGCTGCGAAATCCTGCATTTCGACCAATGCCACCTTCATTCCACGTTTCGAAGCATCGAGGGCGATCCCTGCGCCAGTGATTCCCCCTCCGATCACAATCATATCAAAGTGGTTTGAGGCTAATGTTTCTTTCACTTCTCTTCTTGCAGTACTTGAAAATGTCATAAGTGGATCCTCCTCAGGTATCTATATATTGTCTGTACTCTCACTCTTATTGTTTAACCATAAAAAAAGAGACCAAAACTAACATTATGGTGAATGGTTCCATAATGCAGGTTTGGTCTCTCGTGGTCTCTAACCGAATTTATTAACTTGTAATCAGTATATCATACGTTCCTTTTATTTAAAAGCCATAGTTGCTTTAACAGCTTTTTTCCATCCGTTATATAGTTCTCCTTGTATTTCAACGGGCATTTGAGGTTCAAATTGCTTGTCTTTATTCCACTGCTTCGATATTTCATCCCGGTTATCCCAGAATCCTACGGCTAATCCCGCTAAATATGCGGCACCTAATGCAGTTGTTTCATTTACAACCGGTCGCTCAACAGGAACAGACAAGATATCACTTTGGAATTGCATTAAAAAGTCATTTTTAACAGCACCGCCATCGACTCTCAGTTTCTTGAGGGAGATTCCAGAGTCCGCTTCCATCGCTGTCAGTACATCTTTCGTTTGATAGGCAAGGGATTCCAGGGTGGCTCTTACAAAATGCTCCTTAGATGTTCCTCTTGTTAAACCGAACACGGCTCCGCGAACATCACTGTCCCAATAAGGAGTTCCTAATCCTACAAAGGCAGGAACAACGTAGACGCCGTCTGTAGAGTCTACCTTTTCTGCATACGCCTGACTGTCCTTCGCGTCCTTCAGCATACGAAGGCCATCTCGAAGCCACTGAATCGCAGAACCAGCTACGAAAATACTTCCTTCCAATGCATACTCTACTTTTCCATCAATTCCCCATGCCAAGGTTGTGAGTAAACCATTATCAGACTTTACGGCTTTTTCACCTGTGTTCATAAGCATAAAGCAGCCAGTCCCATACGTATTCTTTGCCATACCTTCCTCATAGCACGCCTGCCCGAACATTGCGGCTTGCTGATCCCCGGCTGCACCTGCAATCGGAATCTCCTTGCCGAAGAAATGATAAGGTACCGTTTTGGCATAAACTTCTGATGAGGGACGGACCTCAGGCAGCATACTCTTTGGAACGCCTAAAATATCGAGTAGTTCCTGATCCCATTTCAGGTCATAAATGTTATACATAAGTGTACGGGAAGCGTTCGAATAATCCGTTACGTGGGCTTTTCCACCAGACATTTTCCAGATCAACCATGTGTCGATCGTCCCAAATAGAAGCTGCCCTTTCTCCGCTTTTTCCCTTGCTCCTTCTACATTATCAAGGATCCATTTAATCTTCGTACCTGAGAAGTAGGCATCAATCAGTAGGCCTGTCTTATTTCGAAATGTATCATTAAGCCCCTGTGCTTTTAACTCATCACAAATACCGGCTGTTTGTCGAGATTGCCACACGATTGCATTGTAAACCGGGTCCCCCGTTTCTTTGTCCCAAACCACCGTTGTTTCACGTTGATTGGTAATCCCGATTCCTTCGATCTGATCTGGTTTAATACTTGATTCAGATAAAACGCTTGCAATGACGGCTAAAATGGATCCCCAAATTTCGTTCGCACTATGTTCAACCCAACCCGGCTTTGGAAAATGCTGAGTAAATTCTTTTTGTGCAGTATGGGCGACTTCGCCTTTTTTATTAAATAGTATCGCTCTTGAGCTTGTCGTTCCCTGATCCAATGATAAAATGTATTTTTCCATTTAGTATCCCTCCAAAAATTAATTATCTGTTGATAGCTGATGTACTTTTTGTGCTAAGCTGATCTTTCTGTCACTGACATAAGCAAGCCCGAGTACTGCCAGTGTAACAACTAGGACTACCCAAAAACTTGGTGTAACTTGTCCAATGAAAATCGCTTTATAAAATACGCCTCCAAACGATCCTCCCAAAACAGGACCTACTACAGGAATCCAGGAATATCCCCAATTAGATGGGCCCTTACCTGGGATCGGCAGCAAGAAATGAGCAATACGAGGCCCCAAATCACGGGCAGGATTAATGGCATAACCTGTTGTTCCACCCAGTGATATCCCGATCGCAATAATTAAGAAACCAACGATAAATGGATTCAGACCATCTGTAAATGTATTCGCTCCTATTGATAATAATCCTACTACTAATACAAAAGTTCCAATGATTTCACTTAATAAATTCGAAAAATAGTGTGGAATCGCCGGTCCTGTAGCAAATACACCTAATTTCACACCTGGATCTTTCGTTGCATGCCAGTGGGGCAAGAAGTGTAAGAATGTGATCGTTGCTCCAATGATCGCTCCAATCATTTGGGCTATGATGTACTGAGGAACATCACTCCAAGGGAAATCTCCATTAAACGCTAGTCCAAGCGTAACAGCTGGATTTAAATGGGCCCCGCTAAACTTTCCAACAGCATATACACTCATGGCGACACCCAATCCCCAACCGAATGTGATCACTATCCAGCCGGCGTTATAAGCAAATGATTTCTTAAGATTCACATTTGCACAAACTCCTGCACCGAAAATGATGAGTAAAGCTGTTCCGACCACTTCTCCTAAAAATGCAGTCATGTTCGTTCCCTCTTTTCATTATGGATTAAGATTCATTATGGATTAAAAACAAAAAGACTCACGGAAGATGCCCCTATATGTAAGGCACTTCGCGTGAGTCTCTTAATCTCTTTCACAATGTATTAACTTGTTCATTATGTTACTCCAGAATGAAAACGTTGTCAACACGTTTTTCGACAATATTATTTAGAATCAAAATGTTTCCATAAAGCGCGATCAGAGGTTGTAATAGCATTGGCTCCAGCCTCGAGGGCAGCTTCCACCTCTTCAACCGTATCAATTAGCCCTCCTGCAAAAATGGGTTTACCCGTTTTGTCCCCAATTTCCTTAATGATCTTTGGAACCACCCCAGGCAGCACTTCAATAAAGTCGGGATCTGTCTTATGTATAAGTTCAATGCTTCGATTCATTGCACTTGAATCAATCACGAACATTCGTTGAGTGGCATAAACACCTTTTTGCCGTGCTTTTTTTATGACATTTCCTTTAGTGGATATAATGCCATAGGGTTTGATTTCCTGACAGACATATTCAGTCGCATATTCATCACTGGATAGTCCGTGGATCAGGTCTAAATGCAGGAACATTTTCCGCTTTTCTTTTCGAGCGTAATCGAATACACTTTTCAGCATTCCAACATGGAGATCGAGGAACACACCGTACTGGAAAGAGGTTTCAAGCATTTTATCAAAATCCTTCATGGACCGGATGGCAGGTAATATCTTTTGACCTTCAAAACTCACCTTCTTATTCCCTCCCTTACTATTTTAATTGGGGTTTTTCACAAGGAGAAATTATATCACAAATACCTTATGTTTTCGTGAGAGTCTCAATGATTTTACCACAATATTACATTGTTTGGTACTGGCACATTCATCAGGCGTAAAATTCGATTTCTCGCTGATGGATGATTATAATCATTGGTAAGTTTTCAATAAAAGGAGTGTTTAAAATGAGTTCATTATATAATCGACTATTTTCAAAAGGAAACCTCGGTGCCAGCTTGACAAAGAATCGGTTCATCGTTGCACCCATGACAAGGGTGAGTGCGGATGAAAATGGCGTGGCAAATGAAACGATGGAAAAGTATTATGAACGCTTCGCAAAAGGCGGTTTCGGAGTCATCATTACAGAAGGCATTTACACAGACAAACAATACAGCCAGGGATATTTAAACCAGCCTGGCATTGTAGATAAAGAGCAAACCGAAGCATGGAGAAAAATTGTAAAAACGGTTCATAATCATGGATCTTTGATGATTGCACAGCTTATGCATGCCGGGGGGCAAAGTCAAGGTAATGCTTATCAAGATACAACGAAGGCACCTTCTGCCGTTGCCCCAAAGGGTGATCAGCTTGGATTTTATGGGGGATCCGGATCCTTCCCAGTGCCCGGGGAGATGACGATTGAAGATATAGAGGCTGTCAAGAAGTCTTTTGTAGAAAGTGCTCTGAATGCCAAGGAAGCAGGGTTTGAGGGTGTAGAAATTCACGGTGCTAATGGCTATTTACTGGATCAATTCTTGACTGATTATCTGAACCATAGAGAAGATGAATACGGAGGAAGCCTCGAGTATCGATTGCGTCTTTTGACCGAGGTGATCCATGAAGTTCGAAGTGCTGTGGGAGATAATTTTGTAGTAGGCATTCGAATCTCACAAGGTAAAGTGGCTGATCAAAGCTACAAGTGGCCAGAAGGTCAAGCCGCTGCAGAGACCATCTTTACATCTTTAGGAAAAACGGAACTAGATTACATTCATACGACAGATGGAGATGGTTCTGAACCTTCTTTCGGGGAAGGTAGCATGACACTTGCCGAGGCTGCCACTTCTTTTAGTCAATTACCGGTAATAGCCAATGGTCAACTCCGTGATCCCTCTAAAGCAGAAGTACTTCTACAAAAAGAACAGGCAGAGTTTATCAGCTTAGGTACAAGTGCCCTTGCGAATCCGGATCTTCCGAATAAGGTTGAAAAAGGCTTGGATTTTGAGGAGTTCGAATTTGAAAAAATCTTGCTTCCTCAAGCATATGTGAAAAAACATGAGCTTGAGATGAACATTTTAGAATAAGTATTATAAAAGAAGAACCCTTTACCGACACGAAGGGTTCTTCTTTTCGTGGTTTAAGTCAGAAGTAAGTTAATAATTTTACATCGATAGGATCTGCAAGCCGATGTCTTCTTTTTTATCAAATAGGGTGATGAATTGTTCCGCAAAATCTTGATAGCGGGAACTTATTACTTCTTTCCTAAAAGG
Source organism: Rossellomorea sp. GCM10028870 (assembly GCF_042666755.1). Classification (NCBI taxonomy): domain Bacteria; kingdom Bacillati; phylum Bacillota; class Bacilli; order Caryophanales; family Bacillaceae; genus Rossellomorea; species Rossellomorea sp. GCM10028870. Next base: position 1,090,979 of record NZ_JBHTGN010000001.1, read on the forward strand.
GACTGGATACGGGCTTGCATTTCAGTTTTACTGTGATACTCGAACATACCGATTCCATTACCCCATGGATCATTAAAGGTTGTCCACTTCACTGGGACTTCTTCTCGATCATGGATGTCAAAGGAATCAATTCCGAGGAGAGATATCAGCCTTTCCCGTTCCCTATCGATCGATTGGACGCCTAACCGAATCGGACCAGAATTAAGGGAAGGAGTACCTTCTGCTACTTGGAGCCAACAGCCGGGAATGAGTTCCCATTCTGCGAATCCGTCGTGGGGGATGAAATCAGGAGTCCGATTTAATAAAGTTTCATATCATTTCTGTCCTTCTTGCATATCGGTTACTCGGACTTGTACGGTCATTTCATAAATCATGGTTTGTCTCCTTTACTATTGAATTAGACTTAAATGTAAAGTGGGATTAATGGCTTAAAGAATAATATTTTAAGAGTGGAATGGCCAGCACAATCAAATCGACTCAAGCTGGCTATTTTCTTTAGATAGCCCAGTTCCCATTACGGAAAATAGCAATCTTCCTTCCATCACGACACACTCCATCTATATTCATTTGGGCTGATCCAATCATGAAATCTTCATGAACTACACTTTCATTAAGTCCCTTAGCTTCCCGTTCTTCATCAGATAATATCTCTCCATCCTTTATGCACGTTGGATAAGAGGAACCGATCGCTAGATGATTGGATGCATTTTCATCGAATAAGGTGTTAAAGAAGAGAACGCCAGAATCAGAGATAGGTGACTGATGTGGAACAAGTGCCACCTCTCCAAGGTAGGCTGCTCCTTCATCTGTTAGAATCAATTTTTTCAGGATTTCCTCTCCTTTTCTTGCTGTTACAGTCGTAATTTTTCCATTCTCAAAAGTAAGGGTAAAGTCTTCAATGACGTTGCCATTGTACGCCAGTGGCTTGGTGCTTGTAACTGTGCCATTGACTCCGGTTTTCACAGGAACAGTATAGACTTCTTCTGTCGGCATATTGGCAATGAAATGTGTTCCTTGTGGTGTATTGCTCGCCCCCGTCAGCCACAGGTGGTCTTCATGGAGTTCTATGATTAGGTCCGTTCCTTCCGATTGGTAGTGCAGGCTTTCAAGCTTTAAGTCATTGAGTTCTCTTGCTTTGTTGGTCAGAGTTTGGATATGTGTTTGCCAAGCGAGGACGGGATCTTCATGATCGATGCGGACGGATGTGAAGATACGGTCCCAAAGGCTTGTGATTCTCTCTTTCTCGGACAAGTCAGGAAAGACTTTATCGGCCCATTTCTGTGAAGGGATGGCGACGATCGACCAGCTGATTTGATCTTTTTCGATTGCTTCATAGAAACGGTCAAGGGCGTCTCCACTTGCTTTTTCAAAATTAAGGATCCGTTCGGGATCTATTCCTTTCAGCAGATCCGGGTCATTGGCTTCTATTTGCAGGAATGCTCCTTTATGGTCCACAACCCACTCATGAGCAGCAGACAGCCAGCTCGGATATTCATAAAATGTATCATCCGGCGCCAATTCATAATGTGTTCTCATGATCTCCTCGTCATACCATTGAACATGTACATTTCTTGCTCCGGCAAGATATGCTTCTTTTACAACAATGCGTACGAATTTTTCAGTTCCGAGTGGTGCAGAAATCCATAAGAGCTGATCAGGCTGAACATTTACTCCCACTTTAATGGCGAGCTCAGCGTATTGTTTTAATTTTTCATCGAAATCTTTATTGAACGTCATATTATTTACTCCTATTCTAGTAATCTACTTATGAAGGTTTTCATTTTCTTCTGGGTTTCTTCCAGGGATTCACTGTATGATACAACGTCGGCCTCACCATAGAATAAGTCTCCGAATCTTTCCGCTTCCTCATTACGAGGGATAACATGCATATGATAATGAGTTAATTCGTTGTATATGCCTCCATTTTGGCAGATGGTAATGCCATTTGGTTCATATAGAGCCTGAATGGCTTGTGCAACTAGTTGTGTAGCCTTCATTACGGAGAGGCTTTCTTCTTCACTGATTTCCGTTACTTCCACTTTGTGTCGTTTAGGGAGGATCAGGGTATGTCCGGGGTGATGCGGGACATGGTCCAAAAAGCAGGCCACATGATCATTTTCGTATATGATAAATACTCTCTCTTTTTCATTTGCAAGGCGGCAGCCGAGACAATCTTCCATACATATACCTCCAATTTAAAGGGATTCCATCAATCATGTCGAATTCTGTTTGAATAGCTAAAATAAAATCTCCTTCCATCATATCATGGAACAGAAAGAAGGTCAGAAAATAATGGAAATTCAATTACTCAATGAAAAACATGCCGAAGCTTATTGGCAGCTTCGTTTGGAAATGTTGCAGCAGAGTCCTTCAAGCTTCGGAAGCAGCTATGAAGAGGCCATTGCCCGTACCAATCCAATTGAAGTGACAGCCGAGAGACTTGTGCAAAATGGCAACTACACGTTTGGATGCTTTGATGACGGGAAACTAGTCGGAGCGGTGACCCTCGTACGGGAAGGTGCTTTAAAAATGAAGCATAAAGCTTCTATCTTTGCCATGTATGTCTCCCCTGCCCTTCGAGGGAAAGGGTTCGCAAGAGGGCTGCTTCAAGCTGCCATCACTCAAGCAAAAACGGAAGATGGCATTGAACAAGTTATGATTACTGTTGTAACAACCAATGAAACAGCGAAGGGGCTCTATCACTCTTGTGGATTCAAGCCATACGGGACAGAAAAGCGGGCGTTGAAATATAACGATGAATATTTTGATGAAGAATTGATGGTTTTGTTCTTATAATTTTCTTATCATATTAAAAAACGGTGAATCCAGAAGTGTGGATTCACCGTTTTTTTATAGTACATCGTAATCAAAGCTAATAAGTAGAAACGCAATGACAAAGACTGAAAGTACCAATGCCCGAGCAGGATTTTTGAAGTGAAGGCGCAGCATGGGAAACATTATGAAATAAAACAGAATGGTCCACCAAAGATTCCAGCCTTCGAAATATTCAATGAAATCCATTTTTCCAGCTGCCCATTCAATCAAGGTGGAGGTAGCAATATATTTCAAATAATAGAGGATTTTCATCCTGGTTTCTTCTGGATAGTGGCTTAAAAATAGAACCACAAGGCAAGGATAAGTGACCATGGTGTAAAGAGAATCCGTCACGAACATATTGATGAAAAATCCATCTAATTCCCAAACTGCCTTCATGGTGTAGCTGATATACTGATAAAACATATTGAAAAAACTGAAATAATAGATCGTGGGCAGAAATTCTTTCCATCTATTCCAGGATCCCCACTTCAAGGAACTGAGAATAATCACTACAATGACTACAATATGAAACATGGGATCCCCCCCATTACCCGACTCATAATATAGACATTAGTATTACCAAATATTTGGAAATGCATTCCTGACTATTGATTGTACTATTCTTCAGGAAAATAAATCAGCCACTTTATTACTAAACTCCCTTAAATAATAAAGGTATTGGTCTCCTCCATAGTTGTATCGCTTGTTATACATTTTTGACACCACCACATTATAAGCGGGAATGACAAGAATCGTTGGACCGGTGACACCTAATATTTGATAAGATCCTGAAGGTACCCTCTCCCCCAATTCACTTTTATCCCTTGGAACGTCTTGAACGTACCAAAACAGACCGTTCTCAGGAATGGTGGAGTCAGAATACGAAACATTTTGAATGGAAGTGGCAGTCTCAATTACTTTAGAGGGAACGATTTGTCTTCCATTCATCATGCCTTTCTGAACATGTAGCTGCCCCCAGAGAGCAAATTCCCTGGGAGATACAAATAAATTCTTCTCCGTTCCATCTGAAGCTGCCCCCAGTCCAGGTAGTGCAGGTTTATCAATGTGGTCGATGATAGGTACAAAATTTTCATCTGGTTCCGTTCTCCATCCCGTTTCACTGAACCCCAATGGTGTAAAAACCCTCTCGTTTAAAAGTTGCGGGTAACCTTTCCCATACAGTCGGTGAACTAATTTTGTCATTATGTCCACACCCACGTTACGATATGCCCAGCTGGTACCTGGCTTGAATTCCCTAAATATGTATCCATTTTCATCGGAATCGAGTCCGTGGGAATGAGTTACAAGATGACGGATCGTTGTGTCTTTGAACAAATCCTTCTCAAACTCAGGAAAATACTGAATAATGGGATCATCTAGGCTCGAGATATATTTATCTTGTAAAGCGTAGGCAACCGTAAGGCCTAAATAGCTTTTACGGGCAGAAGCTACATTAAATTGAGACTTTTTTGTGATTTGAGTTGCATTTTTTTCGTGGGAGTACCTGCCGCTATAATGCTCCAAAACGACCTGGTTATCTTTTATTACATATAGGGATGCAGCAGAACTCCCGTTTTTAAGTTTAATGTCTTCAACCCAGGAGATCAATTCCTTTAGTGGTCCTTGTACGGCCTGTTTCAAGACTTCTTCCACTCGTCTGCGAGCATCCCATATACAATGTGATCTACAAAATGATCGTAAATCCATTCTCTTTGCCTCAGCTTCCCTTCTTCCTTGAAACCAAGACGCTCTGGTATTGCTCGACTGCGTTGGTTGAATTCTGCAGCGGTTATTTCGACTTTATTCATTTTTAAGTATTCAAATGCGTATTTCGTCAGTCCCCTTGCAACTGTCGTCATAATCCCTTTTCCTTGGTAGCCTTCACCTAGCCAATAGCCGATGTACGCCACTTTGTTCGACCAATCAAGAACGTTGAATCCTGCTACTCCTACTATTTCATTTTGATAAATGATGCCAGTAGCTAAGCTCTTATTATTCGCGAAGCCTATACGTGTACCTTTAATAAATTCCTTTGAATCATCAACCGATTTTGAGTAATCCACCCATGGAAGCCACTCGCGCAGATAGGATCTGGACTGATCAGTCAGTTCATGGATTCGTTCAGCATCCTGTATATCGAGAAGTCTTAATTCTAATTCGTCGTTTAGTTTATAGGTAAACATGTTGATTGCTCCTTTATCCTTTTTGAATGGTAACTTTATCTTGACCACCATTAGTCTTCTAGAAGCTGTAGGGAATTTCCTTTAATATATTGGAATTTGTTGGTCGATATACAAAGGTGTTTGATATAATACATAAGATTGGGGGCGCTGAAATGGATAAAATAAAACAAAATAAACTTATATATATCATGTTCTCCTTCACTTCTATGATTAATTTCCTAGTGTTTTGGTTAGACCCGAAATCCTACATGTATTTGGCCATCAGCCTTATCTTTTTTATGAATGCCTGCGTTTTCTTTATTAATAGCAGGGAACCGGGTAGCGACTACTGGAGACGTTGGGAAACCATTAGAGAAATGGGTAAATGGTTCTTTTCAGTTGTACATGGGTCGTTGATTACTGGATTAATATTCTCAGTGATTCTGTATGTAGTGATTAGAGACTACCTTCCCCTTTTGCTTGCATGCTGTGTAGCAGGTGGATGGCTATGGGGATACATCATGTGGATGATGAATGAAAAGCGGTATAATGTTATGAAGAAGTAGGCAGAAAAAACGTCCTGGAGTGGGACGTTTTTTTATTGGTTATTTGAATGTTTGAATGACTTTTCCTTTTCCACCTGAGACTTCTACCTCTCCATATGCTCCATTGATAAAAGTAATTTGAGGAGGCTGATGGCCACAGTCAATATCATACACGATCGGAATCTGCAGCTCGTCTGATAGCTCTTGGTAGACATCTTCAATCGTATAATCACCAACAGGCGTATTGCTATCACTTCTTCCAAACAGAATTCCAGAAGAATGGTCGAACCAGCCAGCTAATTTCATCTGCACAAGTGAACGGCGCAGATCAGCGGTGTTTAATTCACAGTTTTCAAAATACCAGAGGATGGGTTCATTCTTTATATGCTTCTCTCTAAAATCTGCTATATTACCATAAGGGGTTCCTATCAAGTGCCTGATGACATCTATGCAGCCTCCGAGTAGACGGCCATTTACCTTAACATCTTGTTTCCCTGCAGCTTTCCAAACTGTTGGCTCTGTTAAGTGAAAAATTGTTGGAGAAGGCTTGTCGTGATTCCATTCTTTTTGGTAGTGCTGGGATGAATGCTGAATAACAGACGATCCTTCTTTCGTTGAGAGAACGGATTCCCATTGTACCGTCGTTGGATCTGAGTATTCCCCCCTTAAATCAACAAGATTGGTTCCATGTGCAGTGGCGATTCCGGTTTTTAATGTTAGTGCCAGTAATAGCACACTCGTGTCGGAATAACCCAGCAGCCATTTCGGTTTGATATTTTCATAGTCAATGAGGTCAAGGATCTCTATGAGTAGTTGACCGCCCCATGGTGGGATGATTAGGGAGATTTTTTCGTCCTGCATCATCTGGTTCAATTCTGTTGCTCTATCTTGGGCAGGGGAAGATTTCGCTTTATGCTGCGTCCATACAGTCTCTCCGCATTTTACGGAGTAGCCTTTACTCTCCATTTTAGTGATGGATTGCTTGAACATATCATGCAGTTCTTGAGGAACTCCTGATGAAGGAGCGGTCACGCCTATGGTTGCGTCTTTTTTTAGTAGTGGGTATGTGATCATAGTCTTTCCCTCCAAACGGTTTAGATGATTTTACCAGATTGGAAGATTTGGAGCAAGAATTATTTTCCAGTTACGAAAAGAGGGACGGACCTCTCCCTGCCACATCCTTCTATAAAATAAGGATTCTCCAAAAAGAAAGGTCCGTCCCTCATTTTTACAATAATATGAACGATTTGAAAAGGTTTTGGGGTTTGGGGGCGTTTATGTGGTTTGTGTGGTAAAATAATTTGGTTGTGTAAACTAGGTTGTGGAGGTATTGGTTTGAAGAAGAATGCGATGAAGCGAAGCCTATCGGTTTTGATGATATCCTTTATGGCTATGACGCCTTTTCAGCAAACGGCGCATGGTAAGACAAATTTAGATATAAATGCAGATGCTGCGATTTTAGTGGAAGCAGATACAGGTAAGATTGTGTATAAGGAACACGAAGATCAGCTCCTCGGGATTGCCAGCATGACGAAGATGATGACAGAATACCTTGTGTTAGAAGCCATTCAAGAAGGAAAAATAAAATGGGATCAAACGTATAAAGTAAGCGACAAAGTCTATCAATTAGCGAATGCACCTGGACTGAGTAATGTCCCCTTAAGAGCGGACGAAAAGTATACGGTAAGGGAATTGTATGATGCCATGGTGATCAAATCTGGAAATGGTGCAGCGATTGCTCTTTCCGAAGTTGTAGCAGGTTCCGAAGGTGAATTTGTAAAGAGGATGAATGCAAAGGCGAAGGAACTCGGCTTTGAAAATTATCAATTTGTTAATTCTTCCGGTCTAAGTAACTATGATATGCTCGGCATGTTTCCAAAAGGAACCGATGTGAATGATGAAAACATGGTATCGGCTGAAGATATGGCCACTTTGGCGTATTACCTCATTCATGATTTTCCGGAAGTATTGGAGACATCAGGTCTCTCTTCCAAAGTATTTAGACCGGGTACAGATGAAGAGCTGGTCATGAAAAACACAAATGGCCTTTTAAAAGAGAAAGCATATTATTATAAAGGTGCAGATGGTTTAAAGACAGGTACCACTCCCTTTGCCGGTTCCACTTTTACAGGGACAGCAGAGCGTGATGGAGTCCGATATATTTCCGTTATTTTAGATGCTAAGGATGAATATGGACAGCCTAGCAGTGCAGAGCGTTTTACTCAAACGACAGAACTGTTGGATTACGGATTTAATGAATTTGAAACGGTGAAGTACAGCTTAAATGATATTGAAAAGAAAAAGGAACATACCTTAAACGTTCCAGATGGTAAAGAACAAGAAGTTGTGATTAAAATAGACAAGCCCCTCTCCATTCGAGTAAACAAAGAGGATTTAGACAAAATTGAAACTTCATTGAATTTAGACGAAAATAAGCTAAACAAAGATGGTTCACTCCAAGCTCCGATTGAAAAAGGAGAAAAAATTGGAGAGTTGAGAATTGAGAATCCAAATAAAGAAGAATATATTTTAGATGAAAAACGTCAATCCTATAAAGTGGATGTTATTGCAGCTGAATCAGTTGATAAGGCAAGCTGGCTTGTACGTAGTGCACGTAGCATTCAAGAGTTCATTGGTAATTTATTTTAAGGAAGTAGTCGACTTCTTATAGAGCTGTTAAAGATTTAGTGTTGCTTTTCTATCCAGTTCGTGTCAAGCTTACTAAGTTAAAGGATTAAGAAAGAAGGTGGCCTAATGATCGAAGTGAAAATATCATCTCTTAGTGACGGTGATCTTAATCGCGGCGTTTTTGCAAAAAGAGATATAGCCAAAGGAGAGCTGGTTCATGAAGCACCAGTCATCCCCTATCCCAATGAGGAACATGAACATATTGAAAAAACCTTCCTGGCGGATTATGTATTTGAATACGGAATCAATCACACAGCACTTCTCTTAGGATACGGAATGTTGTTTAACCATTCATATACACCAAATACAACTTACGAGATAAATTTCGATAACCATACCTTCGACTTTTATGCCTACAAAGACATTCAAGCTGGCGAAGAATTGCTCATTAATTATAATGGCGAAGTGGATAATGATGAACCGCTTTGGTTTAATAAAGATAAGAACGAAGAGGAATAAGATGAAAGGGACTTCCAATTGGAGGTCCCTTTTGCCTTACTGACTAATGATTTTCAAGAATTCAGGTTCTGGTTTCATTAGTTTTGTACCTTTATCTGATTTTAAATAGATTTCTTTATCTCCTTCGTAAAGGACTTCAACTTTTATATCATCAAACTGATAAGTTTTCTTATTGGAACGCGGTTCGGTTGATTGATCATCCCAATCAATGCCATCATTAATATAATCCATTAAAGACTGAATGATCTCTTTATCATTGATTGCCCGGCAGGATTCATTACCAGAATCAATATAAACGCATGCGCTTTTTGGAGGCCCATCTATCCAAACAGATGACTGATAAATAGGGTGTTTGTCAAATATGACTTCTGTATAGTCTTCCTCTTGATTAAAATGGGATGAGATAGATAATTCTCCATCAAATCCTTCTTTTCTCCAGGTAGAATAAAAGCCGCCCCAATCATTTTCAGCATCCTGATCATCAAGAGCTGAACCTAATTCACTTACCTCCCAACCCAATTTTGGAAGTGCATCGAGATAAAAATCATAAATACCAACCCAATGATCGCCATTCATTTTATAATCGCTCATTGTCGGTTCCAAGCCTTCATATAAAGGTATATCTTCATGTTCTTCAGGAATGATCGTCATACCCTCATAGGTGCGGTCAGGCACCTTCTGGTAGAAATACCAACTAGGGATCACAAGGGAAAGCAAGATAAGATAAAAAAACCACTTTTTATTTTTCATTGGAACCTCCTTGAAGAACTATCATTTTAGATTTGCTGGATATATGAAGTACAGGAGAAACATCTCTTTGCTCTTTCACAAACATATAAGCCAAATAAAACCACTCCACTCCAGGAATTAGTCTCCTCCCCCAATTTCTCAAAATATCTTCAACTATCGTATAACCATTTATATTCATAACCAAATAAGCATCCCCAAGTATTTCTCTTATCTTAGTATAAATTTCCAGTAAAATGACATCCAAAAAAAATCAGAGGGACGGACCTCTGATCTGCATTCATCATGTAAAAAGATATTGATATTTAGCCTTTTCTCCAGAAAGATTAAATTTCAGAGGTCCGTCCCTCTTCAATCTTCTCCAGGATCCGTCTTTTACGGTAGAGCATACGGCCGGCATCTCCTATGTCTGCGATCATGGATTTGTTGATGAAGGAGCCAAAGAGAATTCCTGCGATGGGAATCATTTGGAATAGTTTTTTCCAGCCGAAGTTGTCACGGAAGCTGGTCATAACTTCCCTCCAGCCTTGAAGCTGGGATAGGGTTTGTTCTCTCTTCTGCATATCCTTTTTGTTAAAGTCCGATAGTTCCTGAAGGATTGCTTGCTTCCCGACAATATCCGAAGAAACGAATTGTAAGCATTTAATTATGAAAATACGCTCCTGCTGATCATTCGGATCGTACCCGTAACATATGGCAATCTCCTGAAGAGTCTTAAGGGATATGCCGAGGATGAAAGGAATATCAATACTTAGCGTTAGGAAACCACCGATGCCGGTAGTCGCCCCCTGGGTCATTGCAACCTTCTTTCTCATGTCCACTATCCCTCCGCTTACTTCATCCATTTCTGTAAGGGGCAGCTTGGAAATATCACTTACAATTATATGAGGGTTGGCTGTTTTCTTAGTAAATCGCTTAACGACTTCTTTCTCACTTGTAAGGTAGCTTCCGCCTTTTTGTATGTAGCTTCCTATTTCATCCAATGCTTGTCCGATCTTGTTATGTACCATTTGAGGAGTGATCCGGTCCAGGATCATAAAGGGAATACGGCCGAGCTTCTCCCAAAACCATAACCCTTTTTGATCATCAGCCCATTTATTTACCACTTCCAGTTCCCGTAAAAGAGCTTCCCTTGTTTCTGTTTCATGCATATAACAGCCTCCTCCTTCTATCAATAATGAACCAAAAAAATAACAGGCAATGAAGAGCCTGTTATTTCCTGCTTACTGAACAATATCTTCGGTTTTTTCTTCTAGTATTTCAACTTTAATCGTACGTACCCGGCGGTTATCCACTTCTTCTACGCTCACTTTTAAGTTTTCATAGTCGAAGCTGTCACCTTCTGATGGAAGATCTTCAAAGCTTTCAACGACCCATCCACCAAGTGTATGATAAGAACTTTCGGGCTCTGGTACATCAAGTAACTCTGTAAATTCATCCAATTGATATTGCGAATCGAATGTATATTCTTTATCGCTGATTTTTCTCATGGAATGTGTTTTTTCATCTTGCTCATCCCAGATTTCCCCTACAATTTCTTCCAAAATATCTTCAAGGGTGATGATTCCGGTTGTTCCACCAAACTCATCTACTACAATGGCCATATGCACATTGTTCTTTTGAAGCTTAGTAAGAAGGGAAGAAATTTTGACAGATTCAAAAATAAACATTGGTTCACGAATCAGTTCCCGGATGTTTACTTCACCGAATTTGATCAAGTGTGTAAAAAACTCTTTCTCTGAAAGAATTCCGATCACATTATCAATATGATCCTCGTAAACGGGAATTCGTGAAAATCGCTCTTCAAAGAACATTTCCTTAATTTCTTCAATCGGTTGATTCACTTCAACAGCCTTGACATCGATCCGTGGTGTCAGGACTTCGGTTGCAAGGATATCATCAAAGTCCATCGAGCGGTGAATCAATTCTCTTTCCTCTTTATCGATGACTCCTTCTTCTTCACTAATATCAAGCATCACTTTTAATTCTTCCTCTGTGACAGAAGGCATCTCGTGATTTTTCGAGAAGAACTTCGATACCAACTCTTTTAATTTGATAAAAAAGAAGTTGATCGGTGTTAGGACTTTTATTAAGAAGAACAGCACGCCGGATATGGTCAGGGAATAGGTTTCAGCATTTTCTTTTGCCAATGATTTAGGCAGTATTTCTCCGAAAATCAGAATTAACAATGTCATGACAAACGTACTGATGACAAGGCCCGTGTTACCTCCAAAAATATCTGTCGCAAGCTTTGCTGAGATACTGGCTGCAGCGATGTTCACGATGTTATTTCCGACTAATATCGTGGACAGTGCTTTATCAAAATTCTCTGCAATATAATGCGCTTTGATGCTTCCTCTTCTTCCTTCACTTACGAAATTCTTAAGTCTGATCTTGTTCACGCTGGAGTATGCTGTTTCCGCCGATGAGAAAAAGGCAGATAAAAGAATTAATGCTCCTAATAATACTAATGAATTCAGTGGTATATCGTCCAAAAAAAAGTCACTCTCCTGTAGTTGTTTATCTATTATGCTGGTTTAACCAGAAAAAACCATTAATGTTTGGAATAAGGCCAAAGCTTGTGGGGAAACTTGTTTTAACATGCGCTTACGGTCCTCATCCCCCAATGTATCCATTGCCTGCAGGACCTCATGCAATTCATTATGCAAATGCTTCATTTCATTTCGTATATGCTTCACTTGATTTTCAAGTAAAGATTGATCTACCTGCTCGGATTTCAACAAAATCAAACGATCTTTGATTTCATGCAATGTCATATTCATCTGCTGACACTGTTCAATCAGCTTCAAGTCGGCTAATGTCTCTTCATTATAATACCGGTAATTATTGTTTGACCGGTCGCATTTTAATAAACCCATTTTCGTGTAATAATCAATGGTCCGCTTGGACACTTCACTTATCTTCGATAGCTCGCCTATTCGATATGATTTCCCAAGTTATCACCTCTAGAGTAGTATACTGCATTTTGATAAAACCGTACAGTTAAACGTTACGGTTTAGGGACGGACCTCAAAATATGACCTGCTTTTAGAGTGAAGTTGCTAAATTTCAAGAGATTTAACATGAAATATGGTCAAATTGAGGTCCGTCCCTCTATTTGATATGGATCCCTCTTAATTTTGGTTGAAATGGCTTTTCATTTGTATATATGGCAATAAGTGAAGGACGCTCGCGACCACTATCATAAATAGTCCAACCGAAAGAAATAACCAAAATAAAATATTCCCTCCTGCAGTAGGGGAAGAGGAGATGATGAAACTTACCGAAAGGTCGATCACACCAAGGAGTGCTGTGAAAATCCGGAAACCTGATTGTTTAAATAACCGAAATCCGATCAGAATTGAAAGATAACTGGCACTGATTATCATCATGCCAGGGTAGAGTGGCGAAAACTTGGCAGCATAAACAAAGAAATCAAGGGCTACAATATCATACGAACTTTGAACACTGTCATGAATCATCTCACTGAACGGAGCCGAATACCTCCATTCCCAAGAGTTATCCAACAAAGCACTCCCTTCATACCAGGAGACCAAAGACGCAAATCCCAGTACAACCAACCCAATCCCTACTTGTGACCAATACCTAATCGACATAACTTTCTCCTTTTCTAGGCGGGACGGACCTCAAAAAACGCTCTGTTTTCAAGATGAAAAACGTTTAATATCGAGGATTTCCCCCTGTAATTGAATTCTTATAAGCGATATGTAACAGAATGACCAATGTGACCGCTTGAAAGATATCAAGCTATGAACAGTACTATGAAGGTCACTCCAACTGATAAACTTTAAATAGCAAAAAAGAAAGTGAATAGTAACTCATATGTAATAACCTTCTACATCAAATCTCCTTTTAAGGAAGAAAATTCACTCTTGCTTCACTTCCCACAAAAATCCATTGGTACCATGGATTTTCACTTTCGGCCACTTCGTATTCCAATCCTTTTCCAGCAACCTTTTTTCATATATAGAGGCCAATGCCTCTTTTTCTGTAAAAGGTGGAGTCGGCTTTATTTGTAGGGAAAGTAAATCTTGTATCCCCCAGGGTGCTGCTAAAATAAGGTCATTATTCTCGTTCAATGTCAATGCAATGGAGGTAGCAGTTTCTGGGAAACGAGATACAGCATCAATCGCTGAGCTATAGGGTGCTTCTCCATTTATAATATGCATCCTGGCCTGGTTTTTTCACGGACCACGGTTCGACAGGTGTTTTCTCCTTCAATTTGGATTCCAGGTACTTTTCGAAATGTTCATCTGTATTCGAAGCATCAAAATACACGACATCAATATCCGGCAAGTCCGTTTTATACGAATACCCATGCAGTGTATCCCACACTTTCGTCCTTATAAACCCAGCACAGATCCACCAGTCGGGCAGATGAAGGGATTGTGCGGTTTCAAGGATACTCATCATCCATGAATCATTTCTCACTAAATCCAAAATGTCCTGTTCAGATTTGATCACGGTCTTCTCCCCTTTGTTCTTTTGGTATACCATTGAAGACATTCCCCTGAATGAATTCACGGGTCTGACTTGTACGGTTTTAACTTATTTTACCATGAAAAACGGGATCAAAAGGATTTTTTCTGATTTGCTATTCAGCTCATTCAACCAGTGGGTATTGGTTGTCAAAATAAAAATGCCAGGAAGCTATTCCTGACATTTTCTTATCATTGCCCCCCGGTAAACCAACTGCTTGCTTTCACACGTTCTTCTTCCTGCAGTTGTCTTTCGTTATGATCTCCTGATTCAAATGTATTTTGAGAGAATTTACGTCTGAGAATCCCACTTACTATACCGAATCCAACGGCAATGAAAATTATCCACCATAGCATCCGCTTCACTCCTATCCTTGAAAGATCTTTTTCTATATATACGGATGAACATAGGAAAAAGTTTCATGTTTTTTAAAAATCAACCTTGTCCAGGTGCTCTTCCAAGTAATGAAATTCAGGATGGGGATGCGATAAGAAATCATGATGAGAGATGGTCCATCCATACGCTCCTGCCATCGAAAATACGATTAAGTCTCCGGCTTTCAATCTTTCTACGTAACCCTTTCGGATTAGGACATCATTGGGGGTACATAACTCACCGGAAACGGTAACGTGTTCTTCCCTTATCTCTGGTCTGGGCAGTGGTTCATCAAACCATATGTCCACTGGATAAATCGTATGGGGATGACTCATTTTCCACGCTGCAGGCAATCGTAAATGATGAGTCCCTCCTCTTATCAGTGCAAAATGCTCACCATGATTTCGCTTAACATCCATTACTTCTGCCACATAGTATCCGCAATCACCTACCATATATCTGCCAAGTTCCAATATCAGCTGGATTCCCTCATGAGTAAATAAAGCTTCCATTTGCTGCAAACCATTCGCGAAGGCTTCCCAATCAAATGGCTCTTCTGGGTTTTGGTAGTTTATTCCAATTCCTCCACCTGCGTTCAATGTAGTGGCAGAAGGTAATGAAAACACAGCCTTCCACTCCACTATCTTCTTCAGGCAGGATTGTATGAATTCCAGGTGATCCCGGGCATCGAGATTATTACTCATCGCATGAAAGTGAAAGCCTTTTATTTCAAGGTAAGGATAGTCTGACAGTTCATTTAATAGAGTAGGAATCCTTTCTTCTTCTATTCCGAATTGAGTCGGAACCCCAGTCATTTTATGAGAGCTCCTGGCCACCTGATAGGTACTGTTTACACGAATGAGGACAGGAAGCTTTTCTCCTGTAACGGATCCTAAGCGGTTCAACCGATGCATGTCCCGTTCGCTTTCTATATTCATACAGTGAAGATTTCCCTTGGATAGATACTCTAGTTCACTATCTTTTTTTGCAGGTGCCCCAAAGATAATGGGCTTATCAGTGAGATCCAGGATCTTGACGAGTTCCCCTTCTGAAGCTGTGTCGAATCCATCAATGTACCCTTCCAAAGCCTGTATGATTTTCATGTCGGGATTTGCTTTGACCGCATAAAATAAGGAACAGTATGAAGGCAACGACTCTCTCAGATGTTGAACATGTTTTTTTAATTTGTAAATGTCATAGATATAGGCACATATGGGATCTTCTTTTCTATTGCTAAGAAGTAATGGTAGATATGCGCTGACGGTTTTAGAAATCATAGATTACTCCTTCCATAAACTTCGATTACTGCGGACAACGACGATGGTGAATAGGATGGTTCCGATTCCCATTGAAAGTCCGGCCGTGTAAGCATCAAATGAACTGGCGATAAACCCGATCAGGATGGCCCCGAGGGGAATGTAGCCCCTGTCCATCAGGGCAATGCCCAATACCCTGCCCCTAAACTCATCTGCCACCTTCACCTGGATAAGAATTCTGCTTAACGTTCTGTAATATTGACTTGCGAATCCCACTAAGAACATAAAGCCCAGAGCTATAAAATAATAACGACTCATCACTGTAAATAAGAGTAAGGTTGCTCCGAAGGAAAGTGAGGACAAAATCAGCCAACGCCCTCCCATCCTCGGTTGTCGGAATGTCAAGATCCCAGTAGCTGCGATCGCACCTGCAGAAGAAATGGAAAGTAACAATCCAAAACCCGCTGGACCGAGACCCATCAACTCTTTCGATAGAATGGGAAGCATTGTCGTATAGGGAAAACCGAAAATCATTGGAGCTACAGCCACTAACATGATACCCAGTATTCCGGGTTTCCCTTTTATGTAATGGAAGGTTTCACTTAATGATTTCTTCCCTTGCGTTTCTCTCTTCCCTTTAACCCGTTGAGGAGCGGGAATGGTCATTAATGATAAAATGACCAGGAGTGTCCCAAACGAGACTCCGATCATCACATCTCCAGCCGTGAAGTACCCTAGGAGAACACCTGCAAACGCTGGACCAATCATTCTTGCAACGTTGATACACGTCGTTTGTAAGGTAATGGCACTACCAAGCATTTCAATAGGAACGATATCAGACAACAGGGCATTACGAATCGGCACTTCGTAACTCATGAAAATGGACCGTATTGTTACGGCGAAGAGTAATAAGTAGAACGATGCTTGTAGCCCAATTATTAGAGCAATTGAAATGGTAGATAGAAAGATTCCACTATATAGGATGAGAAGTAAGTTTCGTCGATTATATTTGTCGGCTGCCACTCCTGCTGATACGGAAAAAAGGAAAACGGGCAGCAGCCTGCATGCATTCACAATTCCTAGCGCTACTGCTGAATGGGTCCATTCGTACACGATCCAGTTGAGGATGGTCAGATCCATCCAATCTGTCGTTCGTACAAAGAAGCTCCCGTACAAGAAGCGTCGGAAAGGTCGTGATTTTAATGCGAAATGTTGTTGAACAGGAAAAGAATTCACTTTCAGCTCTCTTCTTTTCCTAATGGATTGACAACTTGACTGTATAGGTATCCTTCTGAAGGGCTCATTCTCATCCTGGTTAATGCTTTATGCTTTACTTCTCTCTGATATAAAAATGCTCTGTCTTCTTCTACATTGCCGGAAACTGTCTGGGAAAGAGATGTAAATGTATTTTCACAAGCCGTTTTTACCAACGTCCAGAACTCACCTTCATAGACACCTGAAGCTTCTACAAGAAGACGGATGATCTCCCCAAAGTGACTTTGGAAAATCGTGTAGTGGGCTTTTGAGTACATTTCTTCTATATGGTCTGTCATCGTGATACTGCCTGGATGAAAGGCCGGAAATAGATGTTGAGCATCTAATCTCTTTTTGAAGATTCTTGCACCTCCCCAATCCCGGAAGTAAAAGCGCACAGGTTTACCGTTTTTGAACACAGGGAGACTATTCTGCAAATGACCTTCCAACGCAACTCCATATTTTGTCAAGAAGGTGAGGAAACCTGGTATAGTAACAGATAAATAGTCTTTAAAAAATGACTTGGCTCCTCTTTCTTTAGATAATTTCTGATGCTCGCAATATTCATCCAGTAGTTCAGATAGAATGGTACGATTGGAAAAAGGTGAGATGGCGTATAAACTGCTCCCGGTGATCATCACTTCCTGTTCATCCAGATCCTCTTCCCGATTTTCTCTTATGACGACGGTCAGATTTCTCCTTTGATCATTCCTTTCTGATTTAAATGTGTACCCTGCTATTTCATTTAGTGGAAGAAAAGAAGAAGTCAACTCTCTTTCTTCATTTAATATTTCACTCATCATATTCGTGAAAACCGTACTGTTTAAGGCAGTCTGACTTGAGATCGATCTTACAGTGGAAGTCATCTGACTATTGACAGCCAGTTTAACAAACCGAGTGGTGTTATTCTGAGGCAGGACAGTGCGAAATGATGAAGTCGCCTCACATACGACAGATAAAGTTTCAATCGGGATGATAATCCCCTTCTTAATTTCTGTTTGATAAAGTGGATATAAAGCATGTTTGTACTGCCATTCGTGAATAGGCAAAAGCTGATAGTTATTGAGATTGAGTTTATTATTTATCATAAATGCATGGTAGGATGGCATAATCTCTGAAAACGTTTCTTCTATTATATTGGGCTCGGCTTCCGTCATTTCAACCCATTCTTTCTTGACAGCGACAAAGCAAATCTTAAACGTTTGATGAAATTCCGGCGAATACGTGGCAACATGCTCAGGTGACATGCCCGTTTTGGTTTTTGAACCAGGATGTAAGTGATGTCCTTCTAAACTCATCTGCTCATAGAATGAAAGCGGGCTCCATAGGGGTTCCTCCTGTTTCTTCCTTCTAACATATTCCAGGGAAGACGGGCAAGGGGACTTACTCATTTCTTTTTTCACGCTCTCTATCCATTGGGCATTCGCGGCATATCCGAGTGATTGATTAGCCGTTCCATTATCAAGTTCTTGCCTAAGTTTAAATCCCTCATCAGAAAGCTCTAAAAGAGAAATCAGTTCACTTGCCGTCTTTACTTTCCCATGGGAATCTCTCGAGATCCATAAAACATCCCCTTCAAGAGTGACTCTTCGAAAGGCGAGTTCATCCCTGATTGGGAACAGAATCATGTACTCCTCAAAAGACTTCATTCTATATGAAAGATCCTCCCTTAATTCTACAGTTTGAAGCTGATGCAAAAAGGGCTCCCACTTTTTATACACTTTCAAAAGGCTTGTGACATAAACCGAACCTATCTTCTTCAGTTGAACAGAATCAGAGTATAGTGAGTTCACGTCTTCTCTTAATAAAGAGGAGGCAAGCTTGTTCAGGATCGTCTGTCTCCCTTTATCCAGATGCTCTTTATAGTAGGCAACCAAATGGGGTTGCTTCTCTTTCAGGTAGTTCAGGCATTGAGTTTCTTCGCCTAGAAACTGACTTTCTGCTAATAGATGATTTTTATACAGTTTCAATGGTATTCTCCTTTCCTCCTTGAATTAATGGATTAGGAGCCGAAACATACATATTTTCTGTGATCGTATCGGATAATCTCATTTTTATCAGTGACTTTAAATACGTTCTTGTACTGTATAATTCTTGTTCAAAATGAGCTGCATTTTCTTTGTGAAGCTCTTGGCTTTTTAAGTCATCCATGGTGGATTGAATGACATCAGAAACCTGTTGCCATAGAAGAGTTTCAGAAATCTTTAGCTCTTTGGTTATTCTCACGATGATTTCTCCTAAGTGATTATGAATGACGGCATGTGAGAACACTTTATATAGATCTAATGGTTCTGTCGTGAGTAAGTTGGTTTCGTTGCTGATTCTCCCTTTTTCGATAAACGTCCGAGTCCGATCTTCTAAAATACGAATGCCTCCATTGTCACGAATCGATAGTTTCGTCGGAGTCCCATTTTCGAAAATAATGAGTGCATTTTGGAGATGTGCTTCCAGACTGATTCCATACTTTACGATCAAGCTTATGAGACCAGGGGTCAAAGTACTTGCGTATTTTTGAATGAAGCGAGCAGCTGCATTCTCTGTAGAAATCCTTTGTCTCTTTGACCATTCTTCAATAAGTTCCACAACCAACACCTTCCCGGTTACTGGCGAGGTGTTTATGAGTGAGGCTCCTGGAACAGCAATTTCCTCGTTCGTTAGATTCTTTTCTGGATTTTCTCTTATTAGAGCAGATAGGTTTTTTTCTAAATTTAGCGACGCTCCCTTTTGAAGGGATTGGTAATGCCCTCCACTGCTTTCAGATAGAAAGTTAATTTTATTCCTTATCTCTAAGTCGTGTTTGGAGATGGTATCCAACATTTCTGATATAACAGGTCCGTTCCTGACGGATGTCGGTGAAACGATTCTTTTGGCACTCGTCATTTGAACGTTGAGTGCTGTTTTAATGTGATGATGTGTCCGATTATTTGGCGCTAATGATCGGAACGAAATCAGTGGCTGATAGGGAATCGCTGTGTCGATCGGGATCAGCAATTTCTGTTTCAATTCTGTTCTGTAATGTTTTTTTACAGTGTGTTCGAATTGCCATGGGTGAACGGGAATGAGCTCGTATTCATCGGGTACCAGGTGAAGTCGGGTTATATTCCCCTTGAATGCTTCTTCCAGGTATGGATAATCTTTCAATAATACGTCTGTCATTGAAGGTCCATCGGTTATTTTGGAGAATGACGATATGCTTTTATGGATAGCAAGGGGAATGATATCCACCTTATTTCCCCATTCTGGAGCGTACATCATCACTTCATTTTTCGATAAACCAAGTCTTGTCTTTGAACAAGGGTGGAGGGTATGTCCCTCAATGACCATTTGTTCTAAAAACGTCAATGGACTGAATGATGCGTTTGAAGATTGTCCTTGCTGTAAATACCTAAGGGTACTCACTGCTATGCTCCCTCCCCGTCTCAACTTCTCAGCAGTTAAAGCTAAAGCATCATTCGTGACACTGTTTTCCAGTTCGATTTTAAGTTGCTTCAGATTACCAGATTCAGAGGTCCGTCCCTCGATCAATTCCTCTATTAACTGAGAAGGAGTATTGATTGAATGGACAGTGTTTTCTTTTTCTATAGTAATGGGATCTTCAATATCCATGTGTCCAAGTGCATAGGTATGCTTTATGGGAACCTTGATTATTATGTTGTGTGAGGGTTTTATGTATAGTAATTTTACGTCATTGGTTGACGTTTCCTCCGTGTAGTCGATTACCTTTTCTCGAACGATCGCTTGAACCAGTTTGTGAAGAATGCGTTTTTGAGAAATTGGTAACTTTTCTTTGAGTATTTTTTGCACATCGGTCTCTTTTATAAAAATTCGCTGATGTGAGGACAGAGTGGTCATCTGTGCTCCTCCTTTTTTTAGTGAGAATCGTTTTCAATTACAAAGTTTAAATGAAAATGATTCTCATTGTCAATCTAATATACGGAAATAAGGAAATAGTCCCTTAGCGTGAAATGACCTTTTGAGTGATTGCTTCATAATCGCCCTTCAAGTTATGCAGATTGCAGGAGTTTTAGAACGTAGGTTAGAGAGGACTATCATTTGATATAAATAAAAACGCAACCCTTTTCTGCAAAGGATTGCGTTTTTATTTATTCCGCTTGTGTTTCTTGTTCTTCCGTTTCTTCAAGCTGATCAGCATTACGGACTTTTTCTTCTGTTGATGAGTCGAAGTATCCGTCTTTTTCGTATTGCTTTTTCAGCTCGAAGTATTTGTCCATTGCCCGTTTGGCGATGGTTTTATTTACGTATGGATCTTTGTTCTGGTGTGAATATGGTAATACGACTGAAAAGGCTACTTCCGGGTTGTTGTATGGGGCATAGCCGATTAATGTGGTATTGAATGTTTCGTATTGTCTTTTTTCTTCCGGGCTATAATAGAACGCTTCTGCCGTTCCTGATTTTGCTGCAGCGTCATAAGCTGCATTTCTAAAGTTAGTCGCAGTACCATTACTTCCGTGAGTGACTTGATAAAACCCTCTTTGGACCTGTTGTATCTCTCTTTCCGTTGCATCTATCCTGTTTAAAACTTTAGATTGGTTTTCATAGAGAAGAGGCCCTACTTTCCCTCTTTCCTGACTGGGTTCGCGGATTTGCTTCATGATATGAGGCTGTATCCGGTAGCCGCCATTTGCAATGGTGGAAGCGTATTGAACCAGCTGCATGGGCGTGTACAAATCGTACTGACCAATGGCAAAGTCCATGAGTTTACCTGGTTTTATTTCGTTCCCTTTTAGCCCCTCTACCTCTCCAGGAAGATCAATTCCCGTTTTGACTCCCAAACCAAACTGGCTGTAGTAACTTCTCATAATGTCAAATGCTTCGGGATTTATATTCAATGGTTGTTCACGACGATAAGTGGCATCTGCTATTTTGAAAGCTGTCTTAAACATGTACACGTTGGATGAAATTTCTAGAGCACCGATATCACTCAAGTATCTTGAACCACTAAACCAAGATTTCTTGACTTTCGTTCCCTTTATTTTAATCGGCTCATCATAAAGTACTTCCCCAACATTCAACGCTCCAGTCATATACCCCGTCAACACAGTAGCACCTTTAACAGCAGAGCCCACCCCATATTCCGAAGTGAAAGTCCCTAGAGCATAATCCTGCATCTCCGTCTTGCCATCAGCATTTTTGCCATATTTCTTTCCAACCATGGAAAGGATTTCCCCCGTGTGTGGATCCATCATGACAACAAAAGCACGATCCAGGAATGGAGACTCCCAGTATTGGGAGGCCTGTTTGCTTAGCTCTTCTTCAACGATTTTTTCAATCTCTTTTTGCAACTGAAGATCAATGGTTAATACTACGTCTTTTCCACTATGCCCTTCGCTGACGAGTTGTGTATCAAGGACGCTTCCATTTTTCGTGATATATTCGATTTCTTCCTTCTGACCTTTTAGGACGTTTTCATACTGTGATTCGAAATAACTGGTTCCAACACGGTCGTTAAGTGCATATCCTTGAGCTTTGTATTCATTGACAAGCTCACTTGGCAGCCCCTGTTGCGATGTCGAGACTCTTCCTAAAATCGTTCTCAATGTGCTATCATTCACATATTTTCTTTCCCAGTCCGTGGTAACATTCACGCCAGGCAATTCTGACAGGCGTTCACTGACTCTCGCCATTTCTTCCATGGAGACATCTTTATTTTTGATGATTTGAGGCGTGAGGGCATAGCCGGTATTGAACTCGCGGAATATAGCCAGGACTTCCTCTTCTTGTTTGGTGAAAGATTTGATATCCTTTTCGGTGATCCGTTCCAGCTGCATTTCGTATACCTTTTTATTCACATCATCTTTTGTAAGATCTTCATCGTCTTCCAGTTTCTTCAATTCATCTTCTGAAACAAGTTTTTCTGCTTTATCTGGATGACTCAGAAGCCAGAAATCCTGCCGATCCCGATCAGTGATTTTGTCTGTTTTCATTTCGATTAACTCTGCCAGATTTCTTGCTACTTTCAGCATATCCTCGGGCTTCGTCGTTTGTGTTCTGGTATAGGTGATTGCGTTTAAAGGTACATTGTCCACGATTACATTGCGATACCGATCATAGACTTTCCCCCTAGGTGGTGTACCATTATGGGATTTCACATTTTCCGTTCTCGCCACTTCTGCTTCATAATGGTTCCCCTGCACGATTTGCACAATCCCAAGACGAAGAATCAGAAGTGAAAATAGAAAAAAGACCGAAATAAACAGTAGATTCATTCTCAATGGCACATGGGTTTTTTTCTTTTTCTTCTTTTCCTTCAATTGAATGACCCCTTCTTAAGCTAGTATTTTACCAAAATATGATAATGTTCTAGTCCTATTTTATAGAAATTCAGACTATATTTCTACCTCTTTATGGAACAAATTCCAATTTATATACTCATTAGGGGTATGATTCATTATCTGGAGAAAAGTGTGGAGAATGGATGCTGGGAAATACTATAATACTTATAAAAATTCGCGAAATATGTCGAAGAAGGATTATAGACAAGAGGGCTTCTTTTCTTTTAGAATATAGTCGTAGAAAAGATGAAGAAAAGTGAAACCAAAGCTCTCCTAATTGCGTAGAATTGGTAACTAGATGAATGAGAGGTTGAATGACAGTTATGTTCAGTAAATTGATGTGCAGGTTCGGTATAGGTGCAACAAAGATTGATTTGGTATTAAATAAGAAAGAGTTTCGCCCGGGGGACGTGATCAAAGGGGAATATGAACTAACTGGCGGACGTGTTGAGCAGAAATTGAAAAGAATTGAAACAGACCTTTTGCAGTATGATCAGAATCGTGATCACTCATCTGTCCTTCATCACAATACCATATTAAGCTCATCAACGATGAAAGCAAACGAACAACGCACCATTCACTTTTCGTGCAGACTTTCAGATTCATTTCCTCCAAGTAGTGATACAGTCTCTTATAAGTTCGTCACCCGACTTGTCTTTGACGATGGTGTAAACAGTGTCGATCATGATGAATTTCAGATTTTAGTATAACGATAGTTTAATTATGAGCCCTTCTTAGCAGAAGGGCTTTTTAGTTGAATCCTTATCCCTCATTCTTGCCTAATGTAAACCCATCAAATAATCTCCCGCCGTGTGGTTCTAATACCGAATCTACTAATCTAACAATTTCTTGTTTATTCCCATTACGGTAAAACTGTTCGAACGCCTCTACATATTCATCAGCAAAGTCTTGATCATATTCCTTTAGGGATCGAACAACCCATTTCGATGCACCTATCCAGCGACCATTTGTCCTGAGTACAAATTCATGCAGGGATTCCCCTAATGCTCCCGCAATAAAAATACCTTCCCCTCTATTTGTTGAGCCAATAAAATCATCCAATGCATCTGTAATGAAATATCTCTTCATATGGATCGTCTGAATAGTCCATTTTGGAGGTCCGTCCCTCAAAAGTTTATTTGCTTCTTCTTTGAGGGTATGGATGATGCGATGATCGACGATGGGAATTCCTTCTGAGACCATTCTCGGCAGGGATGGGCGGGCTCGTTGACAGTCTGATTGGAAATAGTCTCGGATGGTTTTTAAGTTATGGACAAAGGCTTCGATTGGCCAGCCCTGTGCGATAAGTGATTCCCGGAATTCTGAGGAAGTAGTATCGTCAATGATGACAATATCTAAATCGGATGTGCTTGTCTCCTCTCCCCTTACAACGCTGCCTCCAAGAAGTGCTGCCTGACAGGTTGGAAAGTTTTCTAGAACAAAATTCAAAGCTGCTTCATTCGCAGGCAGTCTTTCCTCTGGCTTTCTTACATTCATTACTTACAACTCCCTCCGATTAAGTGGTAATGAGTATAGTATACTTTATTTTTCTCAGGTTTATAGGAAATCTAATCCAAATTACCTCGTTTTCTCCACTCCTTATTTGGGAATAATGAGTTCAAAAGGAGGAATATCTTGTGAAGAAAATAAATGTATTATCTGTCATCTTAGTAAGTAGCTTTCTGTTTGGGGGTTGTGGAGCCTCTGACGACAATCAAGAGGCAGATAAAATGAAAGATGCAAATGAACCTAAATCCGAGACAACATCCGGGGATGGTGCTTCAGAACAAACTGCAGCTGAAGACCTAAAGTCAGGTGTGAGTGATACTCTTCAAGCCGTTGAGGAGTTAAATATGAGTCTTACGAATGCTTCAAGTGATGCAAAAAAGGTGAATGAACAAGGAATGATGGTTGAAGAAAAATGGGATGAAATCGAGAAGTTGGTCGAGGAACAGTATCCTGAGGATTATAAGAATATAGAAGAAAGCCTGTATCCTTTAATTGCAGAAGCAAAAAAAGATGAACCTGATACTGAACCCTTAAAAGGATTGGTACAGGAAACAAAGAGTAAGATGATGAAATTTCAAGAGAAGCTCGAAACGTCATAAAAATATTGAGGAGTCGAATGAGCAAGCTTATTCGACTCCTTATTGTTTTATTGAATTTTTTAAATCGAACAAATGTCTTAACATATAGTCAGGCTGTTCTTTTTGTGGACACTCATACTCATACTTGTTTATCCATAAAGTATCTAAGCCTAGCGATTTCGCCCCTAAGATATCCGTGAAATAATTATCTCCTATAAAGAGGGTTCTATCAGCAGTACTCCCAAAAACATTCAGGGCATATTGGAAAATTTCTATATTTGGCTTCGAGAACCCTAATTTTTCCGAGACAATAACGGAAGAGCCTGGAAATATACCGCACAGCCCAAGACGGTCTACCTTTTCAAAGGCATTAAACACGGTTCCATTTGTGACAATTCCCAACCCCACACTGTTACTCAATTCAAACAAGAATTCGTTCAACTTCTGATAAGGTTTGATACGATCAAGGTAAGAGGATTGAAATGTTTTCACGAATTTTAGAGAGATTTCCTTCTCCGCTGAGACGTTCAATTCCTTAAAAGTGTTCTTAATTCTTATTAATGAAAATTCATGAAAATTTAACTCGTTGGATGAAAACCTCGGCCATAAAAGATGATTATGCTTTGTAAAGGTTTGGATGAATTCAGAGTGGCCGATTTTCTGTAAGTAATGAAATTGCTGGATCGTATCTACTAATCCATTTTCAAAAGCCTCTGAGTGATCAAACAAAGTATCATCGAGGTCAAACAATAATAAATCATATTGTCCAAGATCTAGATGTTCCATACAGTTACACTTCCCTTACGTTGATTCAGTAATTTCTTCTTTTTCTTTTTTTTTACCTATGCTGTACCCAATAACCAAGCCAATAATTAGGATAAAAAGATAATCCGTTTCAAATCCGTTAGTGAAAAAACCTGTGATCCCCCATCCTAAAAGTGCACCGACAATTACGAAAAAAAGTGATTTCATATCTATTGACCACCCTTTTTAATAGAATCCAACCATTGTAAGCAAACCTACCCCAAGAACGGTTGTTAAACCACCTGTTACGATTGCAATGAACACTATTCGTTTTTGTTTTGTTTCATATCAAATACTAAATGCAACCACGAGGGTGAGTATTATTCCAAAGAACACTGCAGCATACGGGTTGGAAGGTGCTAATAAATCATTCCGATTTAACCAGGTCATCTTGTCATCTCCTTAGGGACTAATTTTGTTTTACCTTTACTAATGTTCACTCTATTTGTGTTTTCGATTAGAGGAAGCAACCCTAGTCCTGTGATGAGTCCCGGTGCCAGTAGTATGTATATGATTCTATTCGCAGAGAGTGCCGCCATTAGGCTATTCGTAGATTACAATTCACAATTCCTCTCCTACAGTGGCCAAGTTGATCACAGATGAAAATCGAGACGTTTTGCTTGCTGAAGAAAATGGAAGGAACCCGAGGAAATGTCTTGAAAAATGTCAGTATCCTTTCCGTTTACGAGTAACGTTATACATTCTTAGATACTGGAGTGTGGGATGCTTCTCTTATGCTCTCCACTCCATGCTTTTCTAATAATGTTAGAATGCGATCCAATTGTACCTGATCTCTAACCACTACAAATTGAGGCTGGAACCATTTCTTTTTCAACTTCACCTCTAATTTATAGCCATGATTGATTTTGTCATCGAGGCCGTAAAGCTCGTGCCACTTAATGATCTTCTCTACTTTATACCCTTTCACCCTGGCCCATTGAACATAGTATCCATTGAGTATAAGTCCCTCATGTAACAAATAAAAATTCCCGCGGTGTTTAATGGAGCTGATCAAAATGAAAAAGAGATGGACGATACTAAAAATAGATTGATGAAGCATATCGGTCCAGTATACAACCGTTAATAAAACCGTTAACAGGCTAATGACACCTACCGTTCCCCATTTCACCCACAGATAAGATTTTGTTTCCTTTGTTAAAGGCTGCATCACCTTGAACTCGCTCGGTATAACAATACTGTTCATATCTTCCTGGCTTGTTGGAAAGTGGGCATTGCCTGCTTTTTCTGCAGCATATTTTAGGTTTAATCGAAACCGAATAAGATACACGATTCCGAGGATGAAGATAACGATGAAGAATAAATTGATCCACATAATGAAGTCCCCCTTTGAAATGAACGTGGGAAGAGTTACTATCTTTCCTTTCTTGTTTTACGATCATATAAAGGAAAAGGTTTCAATTTTTTCCAGTATATCAAAAAACTAATTAAATAGTCACCGTCTTTAAATTCTAGTAAAATTTACTATTTGCTTATTTATTAGGTTTTATAGAGGGGTGGTAACAACTACCTGTTTCAAAATTAACAGAATTATATTTCAATAGAACTATGAAAACTTTAAAACTTTTATCTATCTTATTGTTGTCTGTCACTTTTGTCATTGGTTTTGGTCAAGCTTCTCAGGTTTCCGCAGCAGGTACGTATACTGTGAGCTATGGAGACACAATGTGGAAGATTGCCGTAAAGCATCAGGTGGGTGTATCTGAGTTAATCTCGGCAAACCCGAATGTCAGCAACCCAAACATGATTTATCCAGGACAAAGCCTTATCATTCCAGGAGCAAATCGTACCGCTGAAAGCTATACATACGAGGTGGTGAAACTAGTAAACCAGGAACGATCAAAAGTCGGTTTACCACCACTGAAGGAAAATTGGGAATTATCACGTGTGGCACGTTATAAGTCAGAAGACATGATTGCGAAGAACTATTTCAGCCACACATCCCCAACATACGGATCTCCTTTCCAAATGATGAAGGATTTCGGAATTTCCTATCAAGCAGCAGGGGAAAACATTGCCGCTGGGCAAAGAACACCTGCCGAAGTAGTTGAAGCATGGATGAACAGCGAAGGACACAGAAAAAATATCCTTTCTCCAACTTATACAGAAATCGGAGTGGGTTATGTGAAGGGTGGATCGTACGGTCATTATTGGACGCAAATGTTTATAAAGAGATAAAGCTAAGAGACCCTCTATCATTATGGGGTCTCTCTTTTTTCAGCTTTTGAGAAGAACCTCTATTCTCCCTTATGTATGCTCTCATACGAATTTAAAGTGAAAATAGTATCATTTTTACGTAATTAAAAAAGAGCCAACCGTAGTTGACCCTTTCTTACAATTAGAAAGTTTGTGCTAAATCCTTTGCTCTTGCAATCGCATTTGCTTTGATTTCTTCAGCTTTGTCAGGCATTGCTGCGTGACCTTCGACGAATAAGCCTTCGAATGAAGGAACTCCGTAGAATTGCATCATCACGTCAAGGTAGCGGTGCCCCATTTCCATTGCTGCAGCTGGACCTTCAGAGTAGATACCTCCACGAGCTTGAATATGAAGAGCTTTTTTGTCCGTCAGTAGCCCAACAGGTCCCTGTTCTGTATATTTAAATGCCTTCCCTGCAACAGATACAGAGTCAATATATGCCTTCATTACTGGAGGAAAAGAGAAATTCCAGAATGGAGTTACAAAGATATATTTGTCTGCGTCAACAAATTGATCGGATAGTTCTCCAAGACGCCCTACTTTGGCTTGTTCTTCTTGAGAAAGCTCTTCAAATCCTTGACCGGATTGCAGTTTCCCCCAACCACTGAACACGTCAGCATCAATTTGAGGAATGTTTTCTTTGTACAAGTCCACGTTCACAATTTCATGCGTCGGATTTGCTTGTTTATATGTGTCAATAAATGCTTTTCCTACTGCCATGCTGTAGGATTGTGTATCATCATGCGGATGTGCTGTAATGTATAAAACCTTTGTCATGTTGAATCGTCCCTTTCTGATTGTGAATTCATCATCCAGTTCAATGACATTACCGTTATTGCCTCGAACTGAAATAGTTTTAATTCGAGATTAATATTATAGGATATTTTCTTTAATATCAAATATAAAGCTTCAACCTATAAAAAAATAAGGAATTAGTCATGGTATTTAGACTAATTCCTCCTGATTATCCTGTTTATGGATTTGGGTACGTTTTCTGTAGAAAGCTCATCGATTGGTTAATCAATTGTTTCAATACTGCTTGGTCGATATCTGCTACTTTGTTTATGTACACGCAAGCTTTACCTGTTGTATGTTTACCGAATGAATTCAATACCTTTTCCCTCTCTGGATCCCCAGGGGCGAAATATAGACTTATTTTCGCTTTCCTCGGTGAAAATCCGACTAACGGAGCATCCCCTTCATGTCCTGTTTTATATTTGTAATGATAAGAACCGAACCCGATAATGCTTGGTCCCCACATTTTTGCTTCAAACCCCGTCGTCTCTGTGAAAATATCCAGCAATTTATAGGCATCCTCGCGTTTTTTAGGGTTCTCTACTGCTTCGATAAATTCGATCACACTGCTGTCATTTTGTCTTGTTTTCAATTCATACATTCGACTGCCCCTTTCTGATGCTCTCATTTTATTCTAACCACATAGTTCTCTATTTTCCATCTCGATTCCTGCATCCAGCGTTAAGTTAAGCATTTAATATGCACGGGATTGGTTAATCGAAAATGAGTTTATTCGTCAATACTTGATTTATCGTCCGAATAACACCGAATAATTGAAACCATATCAATATAAAATCGTAAATATACTAACGATAAACTGAGTGGAGGAACGTGAATGGGAATCCTGATTGGGATTCAACTAATGGTTATTATTCTTTTTTCATTATTAGGTTGGGCGATCCGAGCCCAAAAAAATTATTGGCTGATTTCGGGTTTTGTGACGCGGAGTAGGACAGAACAAGAAGAGTTGATTAAAAATGGCTATCCCAAAAAGACCGGGTCTTTATTGATTTATACTGCGGTCGGAATGCTTATCCTTCTTCCCCTTGCTTTCACCTCTTTTCCATTTGTAATAGAAGTTCAATTTGGTTTTATGCTTGTCTTCTTAATGGGGGGGTTAGTATATCTATCCAAATTTGAGGTTTCAGGCAAAAGGAAGAGAAGTTTCTGGATTAGTTCTACTTTGTTTGTGGTTGTTTTAGGATTTGTGAGTGTTCTCACTTATCTCGGGTATGAAAAATATGATTTGATCGTTAAAGATGAGAAATTTGAGGTCACTGGTTTGTATGGAGAAGCGTGGCAGCTTGAAGAGGTTGAAACGGTTGAGTTTATACAAGATATGCCTGAAGTTACCTGGAAAGTCAACGGATTCGGTCTTTCCACCATGGCTAAAGGACAATTTAAAGTGAAAGGTTATGGGAAAAGCTTGTTATTTATACACAAGGAAGCTCCTTATATTTATATAAGGGTGAATGATCAACATATCTTTTTGAATGGTGAAAACCCTGGAGAAACCAAGAAGTGGTATGATGAATTGAATGAAAACATTGACTAGGTAACGGGATATAAAATCTCTCCACTTCACCCCGATATCCAAATTCAAATTCATTGACAACCCTCCATCCATCGGTTATGATAATCTCATAATTTAATATTCTCCTAAAGGGGAGTAGCTGTAACAATAAAGTCGTCATTACAGAGTGTATCACTCTCGGCTTTATTGACAACCATGTTGTTAGCGAGACCTTTACCAGTTGGTGAAGGTTTATATATGTCCAAAAAAGACCTTTACCAATTTCGGTAACGGTCTTTTTCTATATCACTTCACTTTGAAAGGAAGTAATGGACAATGAAAAAATTGAAAAATAACCTTTCCCTATTAATTGAACAAAATAAAACTGAAATTCTGAATGATAAAAATGAGATGGAAAAAATCGAAGAAAGAATAGATCAAAAACATATCTCTACAGAAAAGGAGAATCCATAATGATACTACGTAAATATATGTCGTTACTGGGTATAGGCTCTGCAAAAATCGATCTCGTTTTACCGAAAACCTCTTTTAAGCAAGGAGAACTCCTGCATGGGTACTTCTTTCTGGAAGGTGGAATCATCGAACAAAAGCTGAGGCGGGTCGAATGTGATTTGGTGATGCTTGATAATAACGGTAAAGAAGAGAAAATCATTGATTCTACCACTGTACTAAAATCAGACATTATTCAAGCAGAGGAGTGTAACAAACTCTCCTTTACGTATCGAATTCCAGAAACTCTCCCTTACTCTGTAGAAAACGGGGTTCGCTACCTCTTCAAGACCAAGCTGACATTCGATCAGGGTGTGGAAAGCTTGGATGAGGACTATATTACAATTGACCAAAGCTGAAGAAGAAGGCTCATAATGGTGAGCCTTCTTCGAATAAGTATCATTTCTCTTTAATTTCCTCGAGAAGTTCAATAATTCTTTCATTCTGCTCAATCATGGTTTGATTTTGCTTTCTGAATTTCGTGAAATCAAATGAATAGATTAATAGAAAAATGGCTAAAATGATAACCACTCCATGACCTCCTATTTCCTTTGTTTATAATAAACAATCTCCGGGTCCCCAGGGTCCAGGTTTTCAATCATCCCACTTTGTGAATAGCCGTTAACTTCAAATATTCTCTGCATCTGCCGGTTTGATTGATTAGTAGACGAGAAAATTTTATCTGTCCGCGCAATTTTTTCAACATGCTTCAATAGTAAAGAGGCATTCCCCTTTCTTCTTTCCTCCGGTGAAACAATGATGAGAGAGACGAAAGTGTTATCGAAAAAGTGGGTGTTAAATATAAGAAACCCGGCAGCAGTCTTTCCATTTCTAACAACTAAACATCTCTTTTCCAGTATTGCTTCCTGGATTTGCTCCTGTCTGCTTCCGCTTCCGATCACTTGACAATCAATTTGTATAAGAGATGCTAAATCGTCTATATGCGCATATGCTACGTTTCTCATGACGCTCCTACTTTCTTTTCATTAAGAATAAGGAAATGAATACGATTACCAGGATTAGTACAACCATTCCAATGATTAGTATTCCGGTATTTCCAATAAAAAAATAACTGTCTTCATAACTGAATGTTTCACTTGATGCAGTCAAGTTGCATGGCCTCCTTTACATAGAAAAAGACACCGGATTGGAGTGGTGCCCTTTGTTCAAACTTAAAGAGACTTTGACATCAAGACATTGGTCACTTTGAACCCTGAATTCTGGTACAAGGAAAGAGCTACTTTATTATGACCAAATACATGGAGCGCTATTTTCAAAATACCTTTTTCCCTTGCAAGTGAGTCCAGGGACTTTAAGGCTTCTTTACCATATCCCCTTCCTCTTTTGCTTTCATGAATCTTAATATCATAAATGAATGCTTCTTTACCGTCCTCCTGTACGTTAATCCATAAAGTCCCTACGTCTTCCTGATTGTCACCATCAATTAAAGTAAACAAATAATGATCCTTAGACTCCAGTCCATCCGGCAGTAATTGATTAAATTCGTTTTCAGCCTGTTCCAATGAAGTTTCCTTCTGGAAGTTACCGGCTTTCGTCTTTTCTTCTGCGTATTCTTTAATAGAATCTTGAATCCAAAGAGTATATTCATGGTCTTTCATTGGTTGTAATAGAATCATTGAATGAGTGCCTCCCCTTTTTAAACTATTTCCAGCGGTTCCTGATTTCCCTTACTACAGTCTCAGGACGGTCCCAATGCAGTAGAGGAGTGGTTTCGGGGATCGACTTTACCTCACCCCTGGTTTGCTTCTTGAAAATGGCCCCAGGCTATTACGATTTTCCTCCATGCTTTGGGGAAGGGTTTAATAATCGAATGGAATCGTCCAGTTTGTAATAGATATCCTCTGCTTCATCATTGGTGGTCATCTCCTAAGTATTGCATTTGTCGTTAGGAGCAAAAAACAGAAGGAAGCAATTTAATCGCCTCCTCCACCACCGCCTCCACAATCCCCACCGCCAAATCCGGTGTCGCAGCTGCCTGCTGAATCATGGCCTCCATCATACGGACCATAATAGCCCCCATCCCCACTTCTGTAGCCTCTCTTTGATGAAAGGGAAAGATTTAAAGCAATGATTGTAAAGGCAATTGGGATTAGTATAATGAATAATATTCCTGTCATGTTCATCACCTCTTGCTATTGTATACGGTTTTCAGCCGGATTAAGTTTCGGATTATTTAGAATTATTTCAGGTGAACTTTGAATGATCATATGGAAACAGCGTTTTTCCAACTCAGATAAAAAAGGTCCTTGTCCAGAGGTGAAATCTTAACACTCCCCCAAAACCCCATATGTTAAAAGATTTCAAGGGCGTCTCTGAATGCAATGTGAATAAACATTGAATATACTATTCTTCTAGTTTACCATTATCATCCATTACATTCACGTGCCAAGCCTACTTCCTCTGGATTAAGCTTTGAGGTGTGTGGAAGGGAACGTAAGGTTTTGTTTAAGATCCATACGAGGGAGATAAATAAAATCCCACAAGCACTACCGATGTATACAGACGTGCTACTGTATATTTCAGCAAGGTAGCCGCCAATAAGGGATCCGAACGGCATCGCCATAGCCCCCAGGGATGATGTGACAGAGAAAATTCTACCGAGCAGATGCTGTGGAACGATTGATTGAAGAGCGGCCCCCATGATGACATTGGTGGCCCCGATTGGAATCCATGATAATCCGAATAATACAATGCTTAAGCTATTCATAGGAATAAAACCTGAAATCATCCAAGTAGTTCCACCCAAGAAAAACAATACAATCGTAAGCTTTCCTAACGGATAGCGCTCAAACCAGGATGCCCCAATTGCTCCGATTAAGGCACCTCCTGAAATGGCTGCTAAATAAAGACCATATAGTTCAGACCCACCTATGTCATCGGCAAATGCCGGCAAAATGGCATAGACGGACCCTATGGCAAAGTTTGCTACGATTGATCCCAATAAAAATTTTGCAAGATGGGATTTGAATACGATTGTAAAACCTTCAATTAGATCTTTCTTGTATTCCGCAAAGGCTACGCCTACAGTTTGTTTTTCTTTTGATTTTGTTACGGATTTCATTTTGAGAAGACTGAACAAAATGGCTGCTGCAATAAATGTGACAACGTCGACCATATAAAGGGTGATGGCACCAACTAAGGTGATGAGGATTCCGGCAAGGGCATTGAAGGCAAGATCGACTCCCTGAAAGGCAAAGGAAAACAGGGAATTACTTTTGACAAGTTGATCTTTTCTGACGATTCTTGGTAGGATGGCCGCCTGACCAGGGTAGGTGAATTGATTAAGAGCAGAAATGATCGGCATGAGGATGAGGATGAATGAAACAGTTAAGAACCCCATAAAATGTGCCAATGGGATAAACATAACCAGGATTGCTTGAATGATTTGGGTTCTGATCAGCATTTTCTGAATCGGCCATTTATCAACCAGGGGACCCACGAGAAACTGTAATGTTCCTGGTAATAATGTAAGGAATCCGGCTAACCCTGTGTAAAAGGCACTTCCTCCCAGCTCATAAACGAGCCACATGGCAGCCACGTAATAGATACTATCCCCCATATTCGTCACCAATCTCCCAAAGAACAATGAGGCAAAATTACGGTTTTTCATTAATAATTCTTTCATTCTAATTTCTCCTTCAGACTGTAAATTTTTTTTAACCGTCTATCCAAAAAATATTCCTGAACAGTAAAATAAATTTTACCGTTTGTCTAAAAAAAACCATTAACGGTCTTTTTCTTCTTTCATTACTCTATTTTCAAACTCAGATTCATTAACTTGGAAACCATAAGCTGTAAGATAGTAATGGTTGGCTTCTGGATTCGATTGATTAACTTTTGCTATGTCTTGATATTCTTTTATAAGCTTGAAATATCCATCAATAAACGACTTAAATTGTTCTTCTGTCACTTTTAATTCTAAGGAAGTGGCAAGAATATTCCATTCAGTCGGATCTTCGGGACCTGCTTGATCAAAGGCTTCTGGTGGTGCTGATAATACTCTTGCCATTGTCCTGTCAAGCATTCCATACATCATATGCCTCTTCGTCTCGGTAATTTCTTCTTTATGTGGAAGCATGCTTGAATCCGGATAAAAACCACTTGCAACAGATTGATAAAATTTTTGGACGATGCCATTCTTTTCTTCAGTTTTAACAATTTCGATCAAACCGAGTTTCTCTAATTCTTTTAAATGATAATGAATGCGAGCTCTTGAGAGATCGAATATTTCAGATAACTGTTGACCGGTATAGGGTTTTTCAACTAATCGAATCATAAGTTTGACCCGAAACGGATCGCTGAGTGCTTTGAGTTGATCATATTCTTTAATGATGAACATTGGTTTCATTTTGTATCACCTGTTATATGGATTCACACGGTAAAATTATTTTTACCGTGTGAATGAATTTTAACACCAATTGGTTATTTTATGCAATAGGTGTTTTACCTAATTTTCAAATTAATTGGATTTTTTCTGTTTGGGAAATGTATTTTTAGCCGGACAGACTCAACTATTTTTTTAGTGCTGGTTCGTGATTACTAATTCATTCAGGAGTTTTTATTTCCAGAGGCTGGGACAAAACTAAATGCCACGATATAACAACGAACAATAGAAGTGTAGGGTCTTAATACCGCTAATGATTTCCGTGCAAGACTACGCTTTCCGCGGGTAGCCCGTGAGCCTCCTCGGCAAGCCTGCGGGGTCTCACATAAGCTACTTTTCCCGCAGGAGTCTTCGTCTTGCACTCCAATCAACCGCTGGACACAGCTAAAATCAAATGTACCGAAATAAATAATAAACCCGAATAAATCTGTCCTGTAGGAAGCAGATTTGTTCGGGTCTTACTTAGACTAAAACACTTTGTCCGAGCCTCAATTCCTTCTACCTTTTAATTAGGCTCTACATGGACATGCACATCGTACACTTCATGCTTCTGCATCAATTCTTTCTCTACAACACTTGAAATATCATGTGCCTGTTTAATATCAAGTGTTGACCTTACTAAAATAACCACATCCACGACAGTATTGCTCCCGTAGTTTCTCGCCCGTATATCCTTAACCCCTTTTACACCTGGGATGGTTTGAATAGTCACTTCGTAAGTTTCAATCAATTGTTCATCAAACCCGTCTGTTAAATAGTGTGAAGCTTCCCGGAAAATATTCCATGCGGTTTTACAAATTAAAAGGCCTACAAAAACGGCCGTCAGAGGGTCTAACCAAGGAAGGTAGAATTGAGCTCCAAGAATTCCGACTACTGTTCCGATACTCACCCATGCGTCTGAAAGATTATCCTTTGCAGCAGCCATAAGGGATTGGCTGTTTATTTTTTCAGCCAATCTTTTGTTATAGCGATAAACCAGGTACATGACGATAGCTGCACCCACCCCTGTCCATGCCGAAAGAAGATCGGGCGATTGAGTTTTCCCGTCAAATACAGACTGTATGGCATTATATAGTACTTGCAGCCCTACAATCATCATGATGAATGAAGCAATTAGAGAGGCAACGCTCTCTGCTTTCCAATGACCATATGGATGATCCTGATCTGCAGGCTTTCTTGAATATTTCAGTCCAATAAGAACAGCAACAGAAGCCACAATATCTGTCGCATTGTTCAAGCCGTCTGCCTGCAATGCTTCTGAATTGGCTGTGGTGCCAATGATGAATTTTATTATTGATAATACGATGTATGCAAGGATACTGATGATAGCTCCGCGTTCACCCAATTTTAACTGCTTATATTTTTCTTGATCCACTAGTTAAATCCTCCACACTTTAATTGTGCTTATCATATCAAGCCGTATTCATGTGGGTCTATAGCAACCTTCTTTAGTTCAGCTATCTTATTATGAAGAGGTTAAAAATGTTTTGTTGAGTAAACTTTTATGAACACATAAAAAAATAGGACTGCGAGTGCAGTCCTATTTGGTTTTGGAATTGTTGATTCCTATGAATCTTTCGGTTTTAATCTACAATATCAGCTGAAAAACTAGGTTTTGTTAAGCCTGCTTCTTCATAGATAGCGGCCATTTTTTCTTCGAATGCAGCGAATTGTTCCTCAGATTCTGTGTATTCGGCATTCGCTTCATCTGAAAGATTGGCTGCTCTGGTTTCATACGATTTAGCAAGGTCATCTAACGCTCCTTGGATTTCTTCTTTTTTAGAATCAAGTGCGGCAGGAACTTCAAGAGCATGAACGTCTTCTGCTACAGATTTAGCGGCTGCTTCTGCATCAGTTTTCAGTTTTGCAATTTCTTCATCAGATGGTTTATCTTCTTCCTTTGCTTTAGCTTCTTCAAATGCATAAATAGCCGAATCATTCGCATTTACCGTGTTGATAATCTCCATTTGATAGTCTAATAGAGCGCTTTTCATTTCCAACTCATCTGACTTTGCTTCTTTCTCTGTTGCTTCAGTGTTCGTTTCTGTGTCTTTTTCTTCGGTACTGCCTTCACTGTTGCAGGCAGCAATAAATAAACTCATAGATAACAAGAAAAATGGTACCAATAATTTTTTCATCATCATTTCCTCCCCTTTTAATGAGATCCTGCAATTACATATATTACCTTATTTTATTTCATATGTAAACAAATGGATATTATTTTGTATTATTTGTTAATAACTCAATTTCTGTCGGATTGGTTAGTTACCATAACATTATTATAATAAAATATTTTTGGTTAATTTTTTCTTTGCGTGTTATTCAGTCAATATCAGAAATCGCGATTAACAGATGTTCTAAAAAAGTATGATATAAGAACATTCACTAATCCCAACCTCAATGTATTAAAATTAAAGTTTTGGTTACGATGATTATTAACAAAAGTCATACCGGGGGTGCTTTTCTTGGTGAAAAAAGAGTGTTCATGTGAACGCTGTAAGTGTAAGACGAAAAAAGAATGTGATTGTCCTTGCTGTTGCGAAAAATAATACAAGCCCCTGAACTCTTTCGAGCTTAGGGGCCAATTATTTTTACACTCGTATATTTACACTAACAATATCGTCAAAATATCGAACTGATTTCATCTCTTCATCAATCCATTCGGTTTGGTTCCATGTATGCTCGATAAACACTTCAGCTACCATTCGCTTCCTATCTCCACCCATAGTATGTGCATCCTTAAGTGCGATGACACTTTCGAATATATTGGCCATTAACTCAGCGATTCGTTTTGAATGATACGTTTGCATGTCGACGTCCCCTACTGCTACTTTTTCCAATAATTGTTCTAGTTTTGCTATCCCTTCTGTAACTGGGGTGCTAAACAACAGAAGCTCTTCCGGCAAATTGGATAACTCTTCTTTCATTTTCACCAAAAAGTATTCATGAGCGCGATGTTTATTCATTAACCTTAATACTTCAAGTCCCAAAATATTCGCTGTTCCTTCCCACACCGTCAATACCTGGGCATCCCTAAGTAAGCGAGGCAATACAAAATCTTCGATGTAGCCATTTCCTCCGTGCATTTCAATGGCTTCGTGGGAGAAATGAATCGCTTGTTCAGCTGATTCCTTTTTCAAAATCGCAATAAGTAATCTGTTTAGGACTGACTCTTCTTCTGTCGTCGGGATATCTTCTGATACAACGCGATCAAACAAATGAACGAGACGAAATACTGCACTCGTTTCTACCTCCTGCTTGGCTGCAAGACGAGACAATGATTCTTTGATCATCGGATATTGGGTCAATGGCTGACCGAATGCTTCACGGTAGAATGCATAATTTCTTGCTTCTAGATAGGCTCTTCTCATGATTCCAATCGAGGCAACGGCATTGCAGACGCGGGAAAGGTTCAATGCCTCCATCATATAATAAATGCCGCGATTCGGTTCTCCTACAAGATAGGCTTCAGCTCCATCGAATTCCACTTCTGCTGATGGGACCGCCCGGACACCCAGTTTATCTTTCAACCTTCTAATGTGAATGCCATTTAGTGAACCATCATCGTTCCTCCAAGGAACCGCAAACAGACTGAGTCCTTTCGTTCCATCGCCAGCACCATCGATACGGGCAAGCACCATGGTCACTCCGCACATCCCAGAGTTGGATGCAAAATATTTTTCACCAAAAAGCTTATAAGTATCCCCACCATGTTTGACGGCTTTTGTATCGTTGGCACCGACATCGGAACCCCCTTGACGTTCGGTTAAGAATGTAGCCCCCTCGTATAATTCAACTTCACCTGTTGAAAGGACATGAGGCAGGAATCTCTTTTTCACCTGATCGGATGCGTATTTTTCAAGGAGCAGGGCAGTAGCCATGGAAAGGGTCACAGGACAATAGAAACCAGGCTCTGTTTGTGATAATAGATAGCCTTGTGCATAAGAATATACATAGTTTCCTTTATGCCCGAGTGCAGGAATGTCCTTATGGATATAACCTACTATTCCCTTGTTATACGTTTGTTGCACCGTTTTCTTATATCCTTCATTCACCCAGATTTCAGAAATTTCTTCTCCCAATCGATTGTATTTGATCAGTCTTGGCTGCCCTTCACGGTCGGTGTGCATGGCCCGTTCATCAATTTCCCCCGCACATAATTCACCGAATTCGTCCAGCTCTGGATCAGCCCATTCGAGGAAATCTTTGTTCAGATAATGCTTCATGAGTTCCTTGAAATGAGGATCCTCCCGATAGAAGTTTTCAATTTTTTTCATGATTTCACCTCCTGTATTTCATCGCGCAATGCTTGTAGCATAACCTTCCCCGTCGAATTTCGTAAAAATAATCGTGAAAAATTCAATCTGATGTTTCCCCTGTCGCATTTAATTTTATGGCAAACTCATCCCTAAGTTCTTCCATCTCGGTTCTCATGGCTTCAAGCTCTTCAATAAACGTTGTCACCTCCTCGATTCGTTTGTTTCCATATTCAATCGTGCGTTCTAACTGCTTCCTTCCGGTTCGGTCCTGATCAAATAATTGGATCATTTCTTTGATTTCATCCAAGGTGAAGCCGAATCGTTTTCCCCTGAATATCAATTTCAATTTCGTGATATCACTCTTCGAATAGATTCTCCTTCCTGACTCGCTCCTTGAAGGTTGCAACAGATTTAGCTCCTCATAATACCTTATCGTGCGTGTCGTTACGTTAAATTCCTTTGCCAGCTGAGTTATCGTGTATGTCATAGTAATCATCTCTTTGTTAGAAAATTTTGATACTTCAAGTTTACCATTGACGTTAACGTAAAGTTCAACCTGTTTTAAAAAAGTTTTTGGTTCTTTGGGAGGGGTACCTTTATACATAATCATAATACTGTTTTCCATATACTAGTAATGAATATTGCAGAGGTGGTGAGTGAGACATGCAGAAGGTATTGTTATTTGCGGATATAGGGATCGACGATACCATCGCCTTGATCTATTCTTATTTGAGCGAAGAGATTGAACTGGTCGGGGTTGTTGCTGATTATGGAAATGTGCCAAGATCCCGTGCTGTGGCAAGTGTTCACTACCTTATGAACCAGTTGAACCTTATAGATCAGATTCCGATTATTGGCGGAGCAGAGGTTCCGATGACTGCAGAACAGCCTAAATTCTATCCTGAAATACATGGAGAATATGGACTTGGACCAATTAAGCCTGGTCTTTATGAAGGAATTATTGAAAATTTCTTTGAGATTATAAGATTGATAGAGAAATATGGGGATGAACTGATCATTGTAAATGTCGGAAGGTTGACATCCCTTGCGAATATGTTCATCTTATACCAGACTCTTATGAACAAAGTAAAAAAGATCTATCTTATGGGCGGAGCGTTCTGGGTACCCGGAAATGTAACGGCGGTATCTGAAGCAAACTTTCATTCCGATCCGATTGCAGTTAAGATTGTTTTGACATATGCGAAAAATCTTACCATCATCCCTTTAAACGTAACTGACCATGCCATTGTAACCCCTGAAATGGTTGATTACATCGAGTATAAAGGTCGATCGAAGCTTGTTAAGCCCCTGTTGGACTATTACTATGGTTTTTATAAGAAGAGAAATCCATTGATTAAAGGTAGCCCGGTACATGATGCTATCACCCTCATGTCGGCAGTCAATGATGACATGTTCACGTTTCGAAATCTACCCGTTCATGTAGTGACTTCAAGCACCGGCATCCACCGTGGACAAAGCATTGCTGATATCAGACCGTATATTCAGTTTGAAGAAACAGCCAAAAAGCATCGGATTGCCTTTTCGTTCGAGTATGAGATGTTCTTCGCACGATTTATGAATGTGATGACCGGGGAATCATTTGAGAGAAAAAAGGAATGATCTCTTCAGAAAGAGGTCATTCCTTTTAGGATTTATCAGGTGTTTACTTCAGGCAGTGCATATGATAACTTCTTCATTTCGTACACCCCCTACCAACTTACAATAAGGTAAATGGATTAAAGTCCTAATTCTTTTTTTATGGATTCCAATGTCTTTCCATTCCAAGAATCGGTAGGTGCTGGTGGATTCG
This sequence comes from Rossellomorea sp. GCM10028870, assembly GCF_042666755.1. Classification (NCBI taxonomy): domain Bacteria; kingdom Bacillati; phylum Bacillota; class Bacilli; order Caryophanales; family Bacillaceae; genus Rossellomorea; species Rossellomorea sp. GCM10028870. The sequence goes on from NZ_JBHTGN010000001.1 coordinate 1,132,473, forward strand.
TTGCGTCTTCGTTTTGCTGCAAATAGTTCTTCTCCACAAATCTCAAGTCTTTTTCATTCACTACTGTGTCAAAATTGATATCTGCCGCACGGTCATCAGTACCCCAGGCTTCCTGGATCGCAATAGCGTCATGGATGTCGATTACATGGTCTTGGTTTACATCCCCGCCTACTAAACTTATGCCGATTGTTTCTGATTTACCGTATAATGTCCCTTTGTATTCAAACCCAAATGCTTTATCTAATTTTGTAATAAAATGTCCTGGAACATTTACTTCAAATGTATAGGCATCATTACTTAACGGTAGAGGCTCAATTTCAAAACGTGCATTCCCATTAAACAAGTCGGAAGCATCAAGTTCATACCCAGAAGGATTTGTTACCTTAATTGAAGCCCCTACTTTTGCCCAGTCTCTGTATCCAGCAAAACCTCCACTTTCAACAAGATACCCTTCTGGTATCAAGTTTCCTTGAACACGGTTAAATCTAGGTTTTAGATTGTAGCGATTACCGGCACTGAGTAAGGTCTGCTCTTCATTGTTTGCATTAATGATCTTAGCTGTAGGTTTGATGTATCCAATGGGATAGAATAATTCGTCTTGGACTTTCACTTTTACATCTACCACTTCTGTTTGGTCAAATGCTTTATTTTCATCGAATTTCACTTTTACTTGATTTCCATCCACTTCAATAGATGCATAAGCCTCTACTTCATTTGTTAAGGCAGCTTCAACAAGATATACATGTTGTATTCCTGAATTATCAAACGACCAGGTCGCTTCTTTCACCCCATCAAGATTATCTAACACGAGTGAAGCAGTTAAAATATCTCCTGATCTCGCAGTTTCTACATTGTGTTTTGCATACGTAACAGGAGTACCTTCTTTCACGAAGAAGTATTCCTTCCATTTCGCCTGATTCCCAGCGTCGTCATAACCAATCAGATTAAATGAAAGGGATTTGGTTTTTTCGTTCATCTCTACTTCTTCATTCCATTTCCCATTCTCATCCATATAGATAGGACCGTTAGGGAATGGGGCTCCATAGGTGTAAACCGCGAAATTGGACGATTGATCGATGTCTATCCCTGCATATTGCATGGCCTCAACGTTAGAGTCTGTCACTTCCATTTCAAAAGGCACAGTCTTTTGTCCAGGCTTGTATTCGATGAAAGGAGATTCACTGTCGAGTGAACTTTTCACTTCAGGTGCTTCAATATCAATGAACAAATCATGGGTGATAGTCTTCTGTTTTCCAGTTGGTAAGGTTGAAACGAATTTCAGTTTGTAATGACCTGGTTCGGCAATACTCGTTTCGGATGCAACGGGATCCTTCTTATTTCCGGTGAATTTGTAGTAGTAACCGTTAAAGGCTTGTAAGAAATAATCACGGTTGTCTTCTGCTCCATTCAAATTCAGGGTTCCGATCAAGCCCAGGTCCTCTCCAGATTTACCATCTTGCAGGATGACATCCAACGTGTCAACTGGTGAGCTTAAATTGAATAACACCAATGCCGTCGTCGTTCTGTATTGATCATATGCATGATTATAATGTGATGGCGTAATTGCTGGTGTAAGTAAATCCAGTGAGTTGAATCCTTCCTCTGATTTTTTCACGCTGAAAGGAACCCGGTAGCTTTCACTAGAATCATTGCTGTTGGAAATGACTAAGTATCCTTCATAAATACCTTTTTTTGCTGTCTTCGGCATTGTAAGGAATACATTTGATTTCTTTGACTTCCCGGCATTGACCTTAATTGATTTGTCAAAATTGACCTGTACGCCGTTTTCTTTCAGACTATTGGTTCCTTCTTGAACATTTTCTACAATCTCTACGTTGTATGTTTTTTTCTCACTACTTTCGTTTGTAAATTCGAGTGCCTTTTTTACCCGAATGTGAGATCCCTCTGATACGATCTGGTTATCAAAGCTTAAGCCGCCGGTTTGTTCCTTGATTGTGATGAGGTTTTCTCCATTTGGAAGCAATGTTTCATCATTTACTTGGATTTTCGTTTGACTGCGAAGTGCTTGATAAGGATCTATTCTACCCGCCCCGACTTCAAACACACTGTAATCTTCGTTTAATGGATCAGCGGTATTCATAAGAATTGTTTTGATATCTGACGGTTCAAGGTCAGGATTCTCTCCCAGAAGTAATGCAGCCACACCAGCGGCAAAAGGGGACGCCATTGAAGTTCCATTCAATCTTGCATAAGCATATTTATAGTCTTCCGGATTCTCTGGATTCACCATATAGGAAGGGAAGGTAGATAGAACACTTACGCCCGGTGCTACGATTTCCGGTTTCATATCATAGTTTTTATTAACAGGACCTCTTGAACTGAAATCAGCTAACTTGTCCCCTTCTGAGAAAGATTCTTCTAAGTTGCTAAATGTGAAAGTGGTTGCTCCATTCAAGATTGCTTCCTTCAGCTCTTCCCCGGCTTTCTTGGTCATGGAGAAAGCAGGAATAAAGTGAGTAGATTCGCCTAGATTATAGCCGACGTGACCTTCCACATTGTTGTACATGATGACCGCTTCTGCCCCATTTTCTTTGGCAAACTTCACTTTGTCAATTAAAGCAAAATCTCCCCGTTGTACGAATGCTACCTTTCCGTCGACATCTTTATTTTCATAGTCTTGCACATTACCCAAGCCTACATCGACTAATTCAAGAGACTTATCTTCTAAACTGGCAAATTGGTGAGCAAATCCTCTTGCCATGCTGATGATATCCGTGGACCAACCATCTGATAGTTCTCCTGTAAAAGTGGTTTGTGAAACCGGTACATCACTTGCCCCAACGGTTAATGCCAGTGCTGCTGTACCAGGTGATCCAAGCGTGAAATCATTGGATCCTGAATTCCCTGCAGACACAACAGCGGTTACACCATTAAGAACTGCATAATTTAATGCCGTACTAGTCGGATAATATGGATCGTTTATGCTTGCTCCAAGAGATAGATTGATAACATCCATGCCATCTTCTACTGACTTTTCAATACCGGCGATAACTCCTTCTGACGATCCACTTCCGTATGGACCAAGTACACGATAAGCATATAAATCAGCATCTGGAGCAACTCCCTCTACAGACACTTCACTATCATTCTCATTTTGCCCTACAATAGTCCCTGATACATGTGTACCGTGTGAAGTGTAATAAGGAGTACCTACTTGACTAAATTCTGGTTGATTGGATTTCTTCCAATCCTCATAAGTTGCCTCCATTGGATCGCTATCATTATCGACAAAGTCATATCCACCTTTATAAACGTCCTTCAAATCAGGGTGATTGTAGTCCACACCTGTATCAAGAACCCCAACTTTTATTCCTTCACCTGTGATTCCTTCTTTGTGCAGTTTGTCTACATTTAAATAGTTAATGCTTTCCACAGATGTGGTGATGTTTTGATCAACATCAGCTGGTAGGACTTCTTTAACTGGATCTACTGTAAACGTTTGGTTTTTATATACGGCTTTAACGGATTTTGAGTGAAGGAGCTGTTCTACCTGATTGGCTGGTAGTTTGATAGCAACTCCGTTATAAGCCGTTTTATAGGTTTGTGTGATTTTTGGTAATGGCTTTTTTTCTTTTTTATTTGAGCTTGATAGGTGTTTTTCTACGTCTTCTTTAAACACTTTGTGCTCTTGATCTACTTTTGCTTTAGCATCTTCTTTCTTTAAGGTCTTTCCTTTTATTGCAGCTTCTAATACCGCTACATTAACAGGTTTTGAACGGAATTCAACGATGACTGCAATCTCTTCTTCAGAAGTCAGTTCGGTTTCATTGAATCCTTGAAGACCCTCTAAGTTATTTAATTCCAATTGTTTCAAAGCGCGTCTTTGTTCTTCTGTTAAGGAAGATAACATGTCTTCTGATTTCCAGTCCGTTGCATTTACGATTGGTGTTGAGAGGGTGTTGACCGGGGATAAAAGTAATCCAGTGGAAAGGGCAATTACTGCAGAGCGTTTAGCAATTGAGTTTGCATTCATTATTCCTACCTCTTTCTTTTCTCTGTTGATTTTTAGTAGTATTCGAAATAGTAGTACAATTCCATTTTAGTATTCTTTCAGTTCGGAAGCTATTGGGGTTTTGTGTGAGTCTTTTTAACTAATAATAATCACAATATATAATTATAAAGATCTATTTATCGTCGTTATTTTAAAGAAAAAGTGGTAAATACATAATTTTTAATTGGGGTTATGATAATATTGGGTGAATTGGAACGATTGCAAAAAGGGGATGAGATCATGCTTGAAGGTAAAATTATCAAGTTCTATCGCGAACATCAACAGGTCAAACAGAAGGATTTGGGAGAAGGGATTTGCTCTACTACCCATATCAGTAAAATAGAACGAGGACTTACTGAGGTCTCAAAGGAAACAATCCAATTATTAAGTGAACGATTAGGTATTGATATGGAAAAGGAATTAGAGAATTATAAGAGTATCGATTCCCTCCTGAAAGAATGGCACGAATCGATCATTAAGAAGCTGCAGACAAAAGCAGATTCCATAAAGACACGACTCGATGGGATTCATTTATTGCAAATCCAGGATTTCTATCGGACGTATACCTTGATTCTCGCTCGGTATCATTTATTTTCCGGGGAAAATCAGCTTGCCAAACGTCTCGTTGAGGAAATGGAGACGTGGTCAGGACTTAGTCCATATGAACATAATATGTTGCTGCATATAAAAGGCATTTATCTAATGAGGGTAAACCACGATTTCTTCAAAGCCATTTCAGTGCTTAAGGAAATTCGCCTGGATGACTATTCTAACCGCGAATGCTTTTACGATTTAGCGGTTGCCTATCATTCCATTCATTCAAATGTACTAGCGTACTTTTATGCAAATAAGGCATTGCAATTCTTTGTAGAGAAGCGCAGTTTCTCCAGGATGATCGAGTCAGAGATGCTGATGCTGCTTCAACTTGAACAATCCGATGATTCCAACGTGGAAAACAAAGAATACCAACGATTAATCGACATGGCTGAAGACTACGAACTCGAACACCAGAGGGCCCTTCTTCATCATAACTACGCCTATCACCAGCTCAGAAAAGGCGATTTCAAGTCAGCCGGCGAATACTACAAAAAATCCGTCAACACCCGTAAACCCCAAGACCCCAACTACCTTGGCTCACTTGAAGGATACATTAATGCCCTTACCAAAGAGGGACGGACCTCGAAAGATGAGTTACTGCAATACATAGAAGAAGGTTTAGCTTTGGCCCGAAAAGGTAACAACAATACGTTCTATCACTTCTTTACTTTACACAAATTGAATGTTAATGAAGACATAAAAGGGTATTATAAATATTTGGAAGAAAAAGCCTATCCCCACTTTCAGGAAATGGGCTACGTCCTCCCTATGGAGCATTACGGCGTATTACTGTTTGATTATTATATGGAAAAGGGAGATGAGGGGAAAGCAAACTTCTATGCCAAGGGCCTGATGGAGAAGTTCCGAAAGAATAATCAATTTGTATAATCCCATATAAAACGCAAAGGAAAGGCCTCTCCTTTGCGTTTTTAATTGTTTATTTTGTTGTTATTTGATTCAAGGAGGGTGCTTATTCCAAAGCAAGCCCCGCACATTCTACAACTTGTCTTGATCTACTAATTTCTTAAGAACATCTCTCAGCTCTTGGATAGTCGCATTCATTTGTTTCTGTTGTTTTCCGATTGTGAAGATCTCTATGCTACATGCGATGAATAAAAGGAAAAAAATAATATTGATAAGTTCCATCATTGGTGTTCCTCCTGGAAGAATCGTTCTCCGCCAGGTTACCATAATCAACCAAAAAACGCCACTGCAAATAATGATTCATTTTATTCCAGTAGTGACTTTGAATAAACAATCGGAGCCTCTATGCAATCCTTGGAATCATCGATGAGTTCAATTAAGGCAATTCCTGTTATTTTCCCTTCAATGGAGTCTCCTCTTTCTAAACAATGCTTGAAGCCCTGAGATAATTTTTCCGGTGAAAGCTTATTGGCTAAAGTGCAGTGTGGGATCCAGTTGTCAGGAAGATAGAGTGGATTAGCGGTTTCATTGAATTGGTGAAAGAAATCATGATGATCCGTATGAAAGTTAAGTAGTTCTCTTGTGATGGTCGGGGAGAAAAATAGAGTTCCGAAGTTTAGGAATGACCCTACGGTGTTGAGGGTGATATCGATTGGTTTTTTATGCTCATAATACTCCTCTAATGCGTTTATGTATGTTTGTTTATCTAATTCTTTATAACTCCCTATCGTAATGTGGGGCCGTGCATCGTTGATTTCTTCCTCATAGTAAGAAATATTTTTAACGGTCAGTTCCTTCCATATTTCTTGTATCAACTCTTCAGTCTTTTCATCGAATAGAGCGATTACCCAGTACATAGCTTAACCACCTTTACTGTTATACAGATTTGTTCATAAGCCCTTCTTCTTTATACTGTAACATAGTCTCTCTTTCAGTGTGTTTTTAAACTCTTATTTGCAAACGCTTAAATACTTGTTGAATCAATACCTGTGCCAAAATCCAAAGCCTTTTCACTTAAAATGATAAAAATCTTTGACATTGATAAGAAAATGATGTAAATTACCTTATGGACGAACATTTATAAAACAACCAAACTTTAATATTCGTGTTTAGGGGTGTAATAATGGAAAATGTGTTTGATTACGAAGATATTCAATTAATTCCTGCAAAATGCGTGGTGAATAGCCGCTCTGAATGTGATACAAGTGTGACACTGGGTGGACATACGTTCAAATTACCGGTTGTTCCTGCCAATATGCAAACCATTATTGATGAAAAAATCGCTGTATACTTAGCTGAAAATAATTATTTCTATATCATGCATCGCTTTGAGCCTGAAAAACGAATTTCATTTATTAAAGATATGAAGTCCCGTGGTTTGATTTCTTCTATTTCTGTAGGTGTTAAGGATGAAGAGTATGCATTTGTAGAGCAGTTAGCAGAAGAGAAGCTGACACCGGAATTTATTACAATCGATATTGCACATGGTCACTCCAATGCTGTAATCAGCATGATTCAACACATTAAAAAGCACGTACCAGAAAGCTTTGTGATTGCTGGGAACGTAGGTACTCCTGAAGCTGTCAGAGAATTGGAACATGCTGGTGCCGACGCCACAAAAGTGGGAATCGGACCAGGGAAAGTATGTATCACGAAAATCAAAACAGGCTTTGGTACAGGCGGCTGGCAGCTGGCTGCCCTTCGTTGGTGCGCAAAAGCCGCTACAAAACCAATCATCGCTGATGGGGGTATCCGTACCCACGGTGATATTGCAAAATCCATTCGTTTCGGTGCGTCCATGGTGATGATCGGCTCCCTATTCGCGGGTCATGAAGAGTCTCCAGGAGATACAATCGAAAAAGATGGCAAGCTATTCAAAGAATACTTTGGATCAGCTTCAGAGTTCCAAAAAGGCGAAAAGAAAAATGTTGAAGGTAAAAAAATGTTTGTTGAACATAAAGGATCGCTGGAACATACATTGGTCGAAATGGAACAAGATCTTCAATCCTCTATCTCCTATGCTGGCGGTACAAAGCTTGAAGCAATCCGGACAGTAGATTATGTAGTAGTGAAAAATTCAATTTTCAACGGAGACAAAGTATATTAATCTCTTATTAAACATGACTTGGGCCGGATACATTCGTATCCGGCTCTTTTTATTAGGGACGGACCTCTATATCTCAATACTATCCGGATTATCCAAGTTTTTGTCAATTGGAGGTCCGTGCTTCTTACATTCATTTAAGAAGTTATAGACACCGGGGGAATATAAGCTATAATTAGTTTTAATATTATCTTGGGAGGTGAGGTGACTGTGGTGAGATTTTTATTATTGATGGTGTTGTGCATGATGTTTGGGACAGTTCCCGTTCAACAACAGAATCAAAGCCCGACTTTGACAAGTATTGATGATGTGGCTACTATTTCTGACCATGTGCATTTAACCGATGCAGATATGATCCTCGACGTGGTCCCCTCCCTGGGCCAGAAACAAGATGGTATGACTTCTAACAAAGCTACAATCCTTCCTACATTACAATTCAGGTTGATCCCTTTATCAGGAAGTGTGTCTAATGCTGCTATCTTCCCAGATTCATTGGGCTTTCTTGAAGTTGTCATGTACCACTCAAATTACCTCTGATTCTTACATTCATAAATAACATTTGGTCATAAACTTTTTTTTCATTATAGTTAAGGGTCTATTTGTATTGCCCAATTATAAAAAATATTGATCATTGAAAACTAAATAAAATGAGGTGTATTCAAATGAGAAATTATGAATATCGTAAGGAATCCATTGCTTGTTACATCTTCTGTTCCCTTTTCATACTTAGTTTTGTCGGTACCATATTGGTATCTGCAGAAATGAGCGGAAATAGCATCATCTCATCCGTCCCTCGATTCTCTTGGGATATGATGATTAAGTGGAAAGACATTGTTGAAATATTCGACTTAAAGTAAGCTAAAGCAATGTTGCCTTTCAAATACTACTTCTATAATAAAGTGAGGAAATCAAAATGAACCTAGGCTTCGGTGAAATAGCGATAATCTTGTTCGTTGCACTCCTGTTCTTTGGACCAAGCAAACTTCCACAGCTCGGAAAAGCTGCCGGTATGTCTTTGAGAGAATTTAAACAGGCGGTAAGTGGATTGATGGAGGACGACAAAGACAAAGATCAAGGTGAGAAGAATATTACTCAAGATAAATAATTAACATATAGGGACGGACCTCTAAAAAGCCAAAATCCCCATTCATCGGCGTCTTTTAACTTTTAAAGGTCCGTCCCTGATCCCCAAAAAAACGCGAACCTACTATTTAGTAGGTTCGCGCAGTTGTTAAGTGAATTTGATGTGTTGCAGTGGTTTGATGGCTTGTGTAGACTGTGTTTCACCGTAAAATAGGATACTCGGTTCTACAACGATGGTTTCACCCGTTGCTGCAGACCACTTGTTTGTTGACGCAACTAGGAGCACATCTTGGTTCAAATAAGCTTCTGACAGTTTTCTCGTGTTTGAATGAACGAACGTTACAGTTTCTTGATGTTCATCTGATCCAATCGTAACAAAAGGTGTATCTCTCAATACGAATTCCTCTACTCCTGCATAGTATTTATGAAAAATTCCTTGTGTTGGAAGTTTAACGAAACTGGATGTTAATGTCTCACCGGTCTTGAAGAAAGCCTCCAAATCCAGCAACTCTTCAGTAAACGTCCTTCCCGAATTCTGCTGAATCTCTGCGTATACAGCCAGTACCGGCACTTCTGGAAGTGTTAACGCATATTGACGAAGAACAATCCCCTTCATCTTTTCATGCTCCTTGAATTCTGTTGTCAAACAAATCCCTGCCCACTGATGGCCATGTTGATCCAACTTTGTTACAGATCCTATTGCGGTCTTCTCTTTCAACATTGAATAGGAACTAACGGCTTGGAAAGAGTATCTGATACCTCCCCCCCATGGGTTCCACCACGCCCTTGGACCCGGGTTTGGATATTGATGATCCAAGGTTTCATTACCATCAATCGATAATGAATAGATACCAGGATAATATTCAGATGACGCTTTAAACGAAATGACGCCATTATCTACAGACCAGACATCCTCGTTCCCCTCAACCTTTACCTCCCTCTTACCCTTAACGAGTTGCAGAGATTCTACTTTTCCGAAATGACTTTGGGAATGGAATTCCCCAGCTACCCATTTCACTCCTGGTGATGCATGTTCAATCCCAAGATTCAAACGTGTTACTGACTCTGCTTTACTCACTTCTTTCACAAATGTTTCATTTTCTGATTGAATGGTAAATTTACCATGAATATAAGGGGTCAGCATGGAACTGAAAAAATAATCTACCCTTTCACCAACAGACGAAATAACCTCCCCACCGGCTTTTTCTAGAGTATACAAAGGTAGCTCTTTCGTTGCTTCTTCATATCCACCCACCAATTCCCGCCACTTAGACCAGTGGTTAGACGTGTTGATTCCGACCTGGATCGGACCTAAACACATTTCCTCCCGGGGTTGAATCCGGTCGATTTCATATTCCAGAGCCATTCGCCAATCATCTTTTCTTCCAAGGGCTGCTTTCGGCCAAGCAAGCCCGATTGTATCTCCCAAGGAAGAACTTGTGAAAATCCATCGTTCAGTCAAATCCTTGTCTCGAATGTATTCCATAAATGGAACAAGTGACTCATTCCCGACTAAGACTCCATTCCTTTGTGGGATAGCCATTCCTTCAAAGCTTATAAAAACAGGCTGAATGAGGGAAAGATGCTTCCTTTCTTCTCCTCCGGTATTCACCACTTCATGCTTGATTTCCACTAAGCCATCACCGTAAATAGTAAAATACGTATTCAGAAGCATAGACGAAAAGGCATCGGATTCTAAAGTCGTTTTGATCACAAATGCTTCAGGAAGCTCAATATACTCCACAGAGGATGCTTCTTTCTTGGAAAATTCTTCACTGTATGGTTTTCCAAATTTAGGTGTGAAGAACGTTATCGGATCTTGGGTTGAACTCCTAGACCCAATTTTAACGATATGGTTCCGTTTTTCAATCTCAACATAATGTGGGCCATTGAACCCTGACCAATGCTCGTCTGTTTCTCCACCAAATTTCGCCCCAAAACCTGGTAGAGCCAATGACAACCGAGTGGCAAAAGCAGTCACTTCCCCGTTTTTCTGTTCAACCTCTACATTTATTTCTTCTGACAAAAAGCCATTCTTCAAAAGCTGGACCGGAATTGGTATCGAAACTCTCTTATTCCCTTCGATTTTTGCCATCACTTTTGATGTTTCCCAATCCAATACCTTATTTACAGGCAGTTTGATCGTCCAGGTAGTTTCTTCTTTTAATTGGCTTTCTAAGTCGAGATAGAGCATTCCTTTTCCATGGGGTTTCCAATTCTTCTTTACCGTTCTTAACTGAAGCTTCCCCGCTTGTTTAGGAAATATCCCTAGGGTAAGAGGGACTGATTGACCGTCAAATTCAACTGTCACCCCAACAGTCGGGTGCTTCTTCCAAGGACTTGGTTGCCTGGTTGGCATAGTGAGCATTATAGGGAATTGCCCCATCCAATTCTTTTTCACTAAAACGCTCTTATGGAATTCATGCTGTACATGTGAAGATGATACTCCTCTTAGGGAGATTTCAACCGGGTTCTCTTTGCGATTTTCTATATGATACGTCACATAGTGTTCTTTTTTCTCGAGCATCTTGAAGTCAGGAAGCTTCATTTCTAATAATAAATCCTGTGTTTCGATTAAACGAATGCCTCGCCCGGTTCGTTCAAATTGAATACGGACGAACTCATCACCCGCTTCCCATCTGTATTCATAATACGTATGGTCTTTATCTTTCAGGCCGTCTGGTTTGATTTCAATCAGGCGCTGACTGGTTGTATACCAATCATGCTTCTCAAAAAACGACTTCAGCCAGTCAATTTGGAGCACCATCGGGATAAAATTCATCAGATGAACAGTGTCATCGCGATCTTCCCAGAAGAATCCGCATTTTTTATATAGGGGTACGGCTTTTGTATTACCCGCCCACGTAAATAGATCAAGTCTTGGCCATTTTAATTCAACAGTTTTTTCTACTGCTTTCAATACGAGTTGTTTACCGATCTTCAAGCCTTGATAATTGGGGTGCACGTTCAGAAGAGGGATGTAAAGGGCACCTTCATCCTCTCGATATTCAGATAATCCGCAGTAACCGGCCACCTCATCTCCCACCATCGCTATAAATAAATGGAGATTCGTGGAGTTAGCTTCTTTGTCTTTCACGTCTTGTTCCGTTGTGACAACGGAATCCCCACCCCAGTTTTCACGGCTTTCATTCCACATTTTTGCGATCCCTTTTGCTAAACCTTCATGATATTCTACGATTTTCACTTGCTCAAGCGTCGTCTTCATAATGTCCTCCTACGCTAGGTTTTAATATATTTAACCTCATCCTCAGTGATTTTTTGCATTGCATCGACGATTTTAATCATCGTCATCGCCCCCTTTCATTTAGATGGAAAGATTTTCTTCCTCATCCACAGTTTAAGATTTTATGCTGAGTAAGTAAAGATTATTCTAACTAAAAGAAAAATTTCATTTCCTTATGTAATTGTAAGTTAAATGGAAAATGCAGAATAATTTCAGCTAGACTAGACAACCTATAAGATAAAAAGAAGGTTATTGTATTGAAAATGAAACTGTATGTGTCAATCGTGCTTTGCATGAATTTTATTGCCAACACGGCAATACTTGACGTGAAACCCGTACACGCTCAACAAGAGATTCCCTCCTATGCTAAATGGGGAAGTCTGGCAGTGAAAAAGACGAAAGAGAAATATCCTGATGCTGCGATCGTCGACTATCTTCATATTGGGAAGGAAAACGGATCAAAGGTATCAACCGAGAAGTTTAAGCTATGGTTAAAACGAGGCGGTAAAGAATTTGGTGTGTTTGTGGACATTCAGTTTGAAACGGATACGGAGAAACTGATTGATATCAAGTTTAGGGAAACAGATCGATAAATAATAGGTTTTGAACATTAAAAGAGATCAAAGGATTCAATCCTTTGATCTCTTTTAAATTTACAGCTTCACTCTCTGCAATCTCAGGGCATTCAATACAACCGACACTGAACTAAATGCCATTGCAGCTCCGGCAAGCCATGGTGCTAAGAATCCCATTGCGGCAATGGGGATGCCCAGTGAGTTATAAGCCAGCGCCCAGAACAAGTTTTGTTTAATATTACGAATGGTTTTCTTACTCATGAAGATAGCATCGGCGATACTGTTCAAGTCGCCACGGATTAGTGTGATATCGGCAGCTTCCATGGCAACGTCTGTACCTGTACCGATCGCCATTCCGATATCCGCCATGGCAAGTGCAGGAGCATCATTAATTCCATCCCCTACCATTGCGACATTCTTTCCTTCCTTCTGCAGTTTTTGAACTTCCCTTGCTTTTCCTTCAGGTAATACTTCCGCAATTACATACTGAATTCCAGCTTTCTTTGCAATTGCTTCAGCGGTTCGCTGATTGTCACCAGTAATCATTATGACTTCTAACTCCATATCCTTTAACCGTTGAATGGCTAGTTTCGAAGTATCTTTTATAGTGTCCGCTACCGCGACAAGGCCCGCATAGTTCCCATTAATAGCAACGAGCATAACCGTCTTCCCTTCTGTTTCAAGAGCTTGTTTTGTTTCTAATACGTAATCGGTGTGAACACCCTCTTGTTCCATCAATTTTGTGGTACCGATGACCACCTCTGTACCTTCTACTTTAGCTTTTACACCATAGCCTGGTATGGCATCAAAATCTTCACTACCTAATAAAGTAATCCCTTTTTCTTTAATGCCTTTAACAATTGAAACAGCAAGTGGATGCTCAGAAGACCGTTCCACCGCTCCAACCAAAGCTAGAAAATCCTCTTCATTAAAACCAGTCTCCACTTTTACATCTGTTAAAACCGGTTCACCATTTGTAACAGTACCCGTTTTGTCGAGTATAACGGTTGTAATTCCATGAGTGGATTCCAAATGTTCTCCGCCTTTAAAGAGGATCCCGAATTCAGCTGAACGCCCGGAACCTGCCATTATCGAAGTCGGGGTCGCTAATCCAAGGGCACATGGACAGGCAATCACAAGTACGGCAATAAGTTTTTCAAGTGCTTCTGCAAAATTACCTGGTTCAACCCAAATGTACCAGACAAGAAATGTAAGGACTGCAATTCCTACAACAATAGGGACAAATATTCCCGATATTGTATCCGCTAACCGTTGAATAGGAGCCTTGGAACCTTGAGCATCCTCCACCACTTTGATAATTTGTGCCAGAGCTGTATCCCTACCTACCTTTGTAGCTTTCATTTTAAGGAATCCGTTTTTATTCATTGTGGCACCGATTAATGTATCACCTATGGATTTATCCACCGGAACGCTTTCTCCTGTAATCATCGATTCATCAAGTGCTGAACGACCTTCGATGACTTCTCCATCTACAGGAACTTTTTCACCTGGTTTGATGAATACAATATCTCCAACTACAACGTCTTCTAAAGGAATTTCGACTTCATTCCCGCCTCTTTCCACCGTTGCTGTTTTCGCTTGAAGGCCCATAAGCTTCTTTATGGCTTCAGAAGAACGACCTTTCGCCTTGGCTTCAAACAATTTTCCGAGAATAATGAGTGTGATTAAAATGGCACTTGTTTCAAAATATAACTCAACCATATGCATTCCGGATCCAATGGACTGATAAGCAAGGAACACACTGTAAAAGTAAGCAGCAGATGTACCAAGTGCAACCAATACATCCATATTGGCACTATTGTTCTTTAATGCTTTATAAGCCCCTGTATAAAACTGTTTCCCGATAATAAATTGTACAGGTGTTGCTAAAGCCATTTGCATCCAAGGGTTCATTAAGATATCCGGTAATGGAATGAATGATGTAAATTCAAAATGACTGACCATTGACCACAATAGGGGCAAAGATAACAATAGTGACCATATGAACTTACGTTTTTGCTTCTGAATCTCTTGAAGTTTATGATCGGTTTGTTCTTCTTGATTTTCATCATTTTTCACTGTTGCACCGTAGCCAATTGAATCAACCTTTTTAATGATTTGATCTGTAGTGATAGTCCCGGGGGCATACTCAATGGTTGCTTTTTCTAAGGCTAAATTAACCGTTGCATGCTGTATACCATCTTGCTTATTCAATACTTTCTCGATTCTTGCAGAACAAGCAGCGCAGGTCATCCCGGTAATATCAAACTCGGTTTTTTCAAGTTGTATGTCATAACCTAAATCCCGAATTCTTTTTTGAAGGTCACTTGGTTTCACTTCTTCTGGATTGTATTTTACCGCTGCTCTCTCCATCGCGAAGTTAACCGATGCGTTTTCTACACCGTCCATTTTATTTAATCCTTTTTCGATTCGATTCGCACAAGCAGCGCAAGTCATTCCTGTTATATCTATACTGGTTTCTTTATGCTGAGCCATTTATCAACCCTCCATACCTATACGGGGTATGCTTTTCTGTAAAAGAAAACCGTGCTGAGAAAGCACAGTATTTTTACACGACATCATATCCCTGATCATCGATTGTTTCTTTAATTTCATTAAGTTTTACTTGTGAATCATCGAATTCAACTTCTACTTTCTTTTCTTCCAAACTTACTTGCACCGATTTCACACCGTCTAATTTAGCAACACTTCCTTCAATTACTTTAACGCAATGTCCGCAAGACATACCTTCCACTGTTAACGTTTCTTTTTGCATCTGTAACCTCTCCTTTATTTTTTCATAAGTTTTTGGATTGTAATCATAAATTCATCTAATACTTCTGTGTCACCTTCTTGAATTCGGTCGAGAACACATGTCTTCATATGACCTTCTAATAGGATTTTGGCTACGCTGTTAAGGGCAGATTGAGTGGCGGAGATTTGCGTAATAACGTCATCACAATACGTATCGCGCTCAATCAAGCCTTTAATTCCTCTTATTTGACCTTCAATACGATTTAATCGCGTCACAAGGTTTTTCTTAACATTATCAGAGTGATGACTCTTCCGAAATCCTTCGTATGAGCATGTAGCATGCTCCATCACACGCTCTTCTTCTTGAATCACGGATGGGTTAATTTCAGAATCTTTTTCATTCTTTTCAGCGGTCATCTTCCCACCTCCTTACCCACAATATACTATACCCCATTATGGTATGTAAAGGAATATGATTTGATACTTTATTATTGATTTATTCTAGAGGCAACACCCTATCGGAATCCTTCATAACACTGAAAATTCTTCTACACCATGACGTATATATGCTCATAACTATAGAAAACCTCCCGATGTTGAATGCGCTTTAGCTTATAGGTTAAAGTTGGAGAATTCCAGTCTGAAGAGAGAGAGCCAAGAATTTTCACCAAATAAAAAAGCGCGTATCCTCAATGGAATCGACGCCTTTCGTATCTAAATATTATAAATGTTTGTTGATCTCATCTGTTGGGGTCTAGGTATTTATTTCCGTAGAAGCTGTTGCGACACCAATAATGGTGCCCTCTTCGTTTAATAAGGGGTGGGCATACACCTGATAGGATACTGTTCCTGTAGTTAACGAAATCGAGATTACTCGATTGATGGGAGACTTCTTGTCCAGAACCTCCTGTTTCAACCTCATTAATGACCGATTTCCTTCATTATCATTTAGCTCAACGTCTGTTTTTCCTATATGTTCATCTGGAATTAAATCAGGAGTATTGAAGATCCAGGTATAGCGTAATTGAGTATCACAATGAGCGAGCACGACAGGGGCATTCTTTAAGGCAATCGAGAACGGATTTTCCTCAAGATTAAAGCTGGATGCGTGAAAGTCCAACACTTCTCCCAGTTTGACGGTGACCTCACTGCTCGGTTTACGGATCCCGTTCTCGATTTGAGCATAGTAGGATCTTTCAATAAAAGCTTTCGAAGCCACTTCCTGTTGGGTCATCTTCTTCCTTTTTCTTAACTTAATAAGCCAAGTTCTTTTATTCAATCCTCAATACCCCTTTCTGAACCTTAATGGCAGAAAAGCAATGGTTAAACTCTATTAGAGGGTGGCTAAACAGAAACATTCCCAAATGGTTTTATTCGATATAATAGAATGGTAGGAAAGTATTAAAATGACCTACGCTTTTATCTTCATCATGTTGTGAATCTTCTTATTCGTAAAGTGACCTCTTCATAAGAAATCTATACGTCCTCATTTAGTATCATTGCCTATGTACTCCTTATTAAAAAGCATAACATAATATCCAGCGTTTCCTCTATCATTTTCCAAATATATTTACATAATCGTGAAACTCGCAGGTTTGATCATTAGTAGGAGGTTATTATATGTCGATGAACGCAATTCATGACGAAAACAAGTATCTTGAATTCATTAACAACATAGTGGATGAAAAGGCGAAGTTGATTCAAGAAAGAACGAACGAAGACACTTCTTACCCGAATATTGTAAATGTATCTTTGCGGAAATGGAGAGGAGAAATGATTGAGCTCTTGGCCCAGTCTCTGCGTTCTCATGATATTCAAAGATCACTTGAGAGCTGGGCATGTTCATCTGGTACATTATTTAAGCAGTTAGATCTATCCCTTGAGGTAGCGATAGAAGATCTTCACCATTTTCGGGATGAGATCGGGAAAATGATTAAAACAGACGCCATTAAGAGCGAGCTGTCAATTGAATCCTTTTATGAACTTCTTTCTGTTTTTCATTCTGGTGTAGATCGAGCCATATACCGCCTTACGACTGCCTATTCTCACCCCCTTTCTGAAACAATTAGTTCCGAGCTATCGATCCCGATTGTGAAGATGACTGATACGATTGCCATTTTGCCGCTTATAGGAGATATCAACTCAGACCGTGCTAAGGATTTAATGGAAAGATCTCTTTCACAAGGATCGGCATTGGGGCTGAGCTATCTAATTATTGATTTATCAGGAGTATCGGTTGTGGATACAATGGTTGCAGACCAACTCTTCAAAGTGGTAGCGGCACTCAAATTAGCAGGAATTCAAGCCATCTTAACAGGCATCAGACCTGAAATTGCTCAAACAATGGTCAACCTGGGTATCGTCATTAAGCATATTCCGACGTTCGCCAGTCTTCATACGGCGCTTATACATTTACAAAAGACAAAAAGCATCCTGTTGATTTAGGATGCTTTTATTATGGATAATGTTTTTTTCGAGATGGAACGAGATGACATTTAATAACTAAAAAGGATAACGTATTTGGCCTGACATTGCTTTTTTTACAAATCAGGTTTAGTTAAATAATCATATAGAAGCTTCCCGATTTCCGCAATTGTGTCCCGAGCAGATTCGTTTTCTCCAAGTTCGTCAATTAATACAGCTATGTAGGCAGTTTTTTCTTCACACCGAACAATGGCACAATCATGTTCAACACCAGGTAACTCACCTGTTTTGTTTGCTATATAGACTTTATCCTTATCCATTTTCGCAGGGAGCTTGGTATCAAGTTGCTGCTGATGCAATATATATAGCATTTTTTCCCGGCTTTGCTCACTGAATATTTGCCCCTGATCCAGTATACGTAAGCAAGTGATGATATCAGAAGCAGAGGTGACGTTGTCATAGCCTTGTTTCATTGCTTGAAAATCCATCAGTTTCCGACTAAGCTTAGTGTGTTTTAATGCTATAGAGTTACAAAGGCTATTTATTGCATCTGACCCAAGACGGTCGATAATGAGATTCGTCGCGGTGTTATCCGACACAATGATCATGAGCGTGAGGAGATCTTCTACCGTCAAAGAAATATTTTCGGAGAGTGTTTTCAACACTCCTGCCCCTCCCACTCTCTCCTCTTTAGGGACCATTACCGTATCATTTAAATCGATTTTACCTTGCTCTGCCTGCCGAAAGCCTTCAAGTAAGATCGGAACCTTGATTAAGCTTGCAGCAGAATAAGGAGTTTCATTATTGATTTGGATGGAGTATGATGGAAGGTCAATGACTACGCTGACCCTGCCCCTGCCCATATTTTTATCTATAGCGCACAGAATTCTTTCCTCTAATAATTTCTCATTCATCCACTATTCATCCTTTACTTTGTGACCGCTACTTCGTCATGATCCTTGGTGATTTCATTGTCATACAGATGACAAGCTACATAGTGCTTTTCTTCTACTTCCTTCCATTGAGGTTTATAGCTGGCGCACGCTTCCATGGCTACAGGACAACGGGTCCTGAATACACAGCCACTTGGTGGATTGATCGGACTGGGGATCTCCCCTTGAATGATCATTCGTTCACGCTCGTCCTCTACATCGGGATCAGGAATGGGGATAGCTGAAAGTAAGGCTTGGGTATAAGGGTGAAGAGGCTTTTTATAAAGCTCTTTACTCTCTGTTAATTCAACCATATGTCCCAGATACATCACTCCGATACGGTTACTAATATGCTTTACCATGGAAAGATCATGAGCAATGAATAAAAATGTCAGACCCTTTTCTTTTTGAAGTTTTTTCAATAGATTTACGATCTGAGCTTGTACGGAAACATCCAGTGCAGAAATCGGTTCATCGGCGATTATGAAGTCTGGATTAAGGGCCAGTGCCCGAGCTATGCCAATACGCTGGCGCTGTCCGCCACTAAATTCGTGGGGATAGCGATTAGCATGATCCCTATTCAGTCCGACATCTTCCAGCAGCTGATAAATACGTTCCAGCTGTTCTTTTTTATCCCGGTATAAATTATGGGCCTCCATCGGTTCTGCAATAATTTCACGCACCGTTGAACGGGGGTTAAGAGAAGCGTATGGATCCTGAAAAATCATCTGCATGTTTCGATAAAAGGATAGCTTTTCCTTTTCAGAGAGTGTATGAACGTTCTTCCCGTCATACAGGACTTCTCCTTCTGTCCTGTCATACAATCCGATGATTGTACGGCCTGTAGTCGACTTCCCACAACCAGATTCCCCTACTAATCCGAATGTCTCACCTTTATAAATATCAAATGAAATACGGTCTACTGCCTTTAAGGTTTTACCTTTTTCAAGCTGAAAGTATTTTTTCAATTCCTTTACTTCTAATAGTTTGTGATTCGTCATGATGATTCCTCCGTTTCCCCCCAGTAGCGTCTTGCAATACATAATTCTTTCTCGTAGTAGGTTCCTTTCAGTGAGAGAATTTCAATGGTTTTCCCAGTATTGGGAGAGTGGATCATTTGTCCGTCACCATGATAGATCCCAACGTGATGAATGCTTCCCTTACCTTCTTCATATGCAAAAAATAAGAGATCACCAGGCTCTAATTGATCCAGTTCTACTTCTTTTCCCTCTTTTGCCTGGTCATTTGCATCACGGGGAATCAGATAACCATTTGCCTTGCACATGGTATAGCTGAACCCTGAGCAATCAAACCCATAGCTGGTCATCCCTCCCCATAAATAAGGAAGATGAAGAAAGGCTTCTCCTGAAGTGACGATGTCTTGGCCGCTCCCCTTTTGATCGTTTAGCTTCGTGGATGAGATGAATACATCTTTCTGCTTTACGAAGCGTGTGCCTATCGGAGTGGCCACTTCAATAACGTGATCATGCTCTTTCACAACGGGTAAAACCGTTTGAAAACTGAGTTCCATCTCGATCTCGTTCTTTCCATTGATTAAATCCGTAAATTTGCTTTTGACGATGGCATATGTATCCGTTTGAGGCAGCTCTCCTTGTGAAAGTTGAACACTTGGAACCCAACCGGGGTATCCTCGACTGTCTTTTGATGAGGCTTGGTCTGGAATGATCACATGGGACCAACCGTTACTCTCTTCCATCACCAATACTTCTTGGCCGAATAATGCTTGAGATTGTATACGGTTTTCATCGCACAGAGCCAACCGGGTTTCATGTGTTAAGGAATCTAACCATTCGTTGATTTTAACAGGATTGGAAATGGCTGGTGAATCCAAATCACGGGCTGAATCCTTAGATGTCCATACGGTTGATACGGGTACTGCTATTAGTGCTTTTGTCGTCATATTAATTCCCCCTGGTATTCAATTAAACTAGTACTCTCTCTATCCCTAATCCGGGTTGGGTGGGCAATGTGATCATCCGACCGTTATATTCAATGCCACCCGTGACAATATCTTTTGCCAACATAAGAGGGGCGTCGAAATCAAATCGGGTCACGTTTCTCTTGCTTGCTGCAAAATGAGCTGCGGCCGTAATCCCGAGGCGCGTTTCAATCATGCTCCCTACCATACATTCGACACCACAAACCTCCGCGAGATCGTTAATTTTCTGAGCGTAATAAATGCCCCCGGCTTTCATGAGTTTGATATTGATCAGGTCTGCACTGCGGGTTTTTAACACCTCAAATGCTTGATATGGAGTAAAAACACTCTCATCTGCCATAATCAGTGTATCCACTCCATCAGTGACTCTCTTCAGCCCTTCAATGTCATGAGCAGGTACAGGCTGTTCGACTAATTCAATATTGAGATCAAGGTCCTCCATTTTACGAATCGCTTTGACAGCAGCTTTCGATTCCCATCCTTGATTAGCATCCAGTCGAATTTTGATATCGTACCCGATTCGTTGACGGATTTCATGAATTCTTTTAATATCTGTCTCTATATCATCTTTTCCCACTTTTACCTTCAGTACGTTAAATCCTTGCTTCACATATGCTTCAGCATCCTCACCCATTTCCTTTGGGCTATTAACGCTCACAGTATAATCGGTCTCCAGCTCTTGACGGTACCCGCCAAGAAATTGATAGAGTGGAAGATTGCAGTACTGTGAAAGGCAATCATATAAGGCCATATCCACAGCAGCCTTTGCGCTTGAATTCCGGACAAGTAATGAATGTAATTGTTGAAAAAGCTGTTCATAATTTAAGAGACTCTTATCTATGATGGCCGGCTTGATCACTTGTTGTATGGCCCATTCAATGCTTGATAAGCTGTCCCCTGTAATCACGACTGTCGGGGGTGCTTCTCCCCATCCAACTGTCCCGTCGTCACACGTTATTTTCACGACGATGGCTTCTGCCACTTCAACGGTTCGTAAAGCAGTTTTAAAAGGGGTATGTAAAGGGACGGCCGTTCTGAATGTTTCCACTCGATTTATCTTCATTTATTCTCATCCTCCCTTATACCCGTTTCGACTATGAATGTTTGGTCATACGTGTTCATTCTTCCTATGCTCCCAATAGGGATGGCTATACTTGGAGAGGAATGTCCGATCTTAAATCCTTTTAGTACGGGCTTACCTGCATCTGAAATATGTTCTTTGAGCACCTCATCGAGAGTCAGGGATTGTTCGCGTTTTTCCGGCACACAGTTTTTGAAATCCCCGATGATGATACCAGATGCATCATGGAATTTCCCCGCCATCTTTAGCTGATTCATCATCCTGTCCACTTTATAAGGTTCTTCATCAATATCCTCGATAAATAGAATCTTACCTTTTGTATCCACTTCAAAAGGAGTTCCTAATGTGCTTACTAATAAGGTAAGGTTCCCACCGATTACAGGACCGCTTGCTATGCCTTCTACAACTGTTTCTAAAGGGGATAGCTTGTTTGTATACTCGATGTCTTTCGCATGAAACAACTGTTCAAAAGACTTCTTCGTTAAGTTATGAACATCCGAAAGGCCAATATCAGAACTTAACATGGGCCCATGAAATGTCACGATTCCAGTTTGTTGATGAATAGCTGTATGTAAAAAAGTGATATCACTATATCCCCAAAAGATCTTGGGGTTTTCCCCTATCAAGTTGTAATCCAATCGGGATGCGATCCGTCCTGTACCGAAACCGCCACATGCACAAATGACAGCTTTAACGTCACTGTCTTTGAACATCATATGTATATCTTCTATCCGCTCTTGATCATAACCTGCCAGGTACCCATATTTCTTATGGACAGATTTCCCCAGTTTTATTTTCAAACCTAATTCTTCAAGAAATGATAAGGCTTTTTTTAATGGTTCAGGTTTCGGAGGGCTTGCAGGAGCAATGACTCCTATTGTATCTCCTACTTTGAGTTTTGAAGCTTTTATCACCATACATTACCCCTTTCGTAGAAAAAGAGGGAGCAAACGCAAGGCTTCAAATAGCCTTGCGTCTTCTCCACTCACTAGTAGTTCAAGCACTTATTTCTTGTCTGCCCATTTTAATTCCATGTATCCAACTGGATGACGAACGATACCGGACACATCTTCATTTTGTAAGTACACGTGGTTGTAGAAGTGAATTGGAATGATCGGCATTTCATCCATTAGGATTTTCTCTGCTTCATACATTAATTCGAAGCGCTTCGCTTCATCCGCTTCATTCATGGCTTCTTTTATTAAGCTGTCAAACTTTTCGTTACTCCAGCCTGTTCGGTTCATAGAGTGGCCAGTTTGGAAGTTCTCTAGGAAGTTGATCGGGTCTGCGTAATCTGCCAGGAATGAGCTTCGTGATAATTGGAACTTCAATGCTTTTTGCTCATCCTGGAATACGTTCCATTCCATATTGGCTAATTTCACGTCAACCTCCAAGTTTTCCTTGAACATTTGTTGAAGGGCTTCAGCGATTTTCTGATGTGTATCACTAGTGCTGTACGTTAAGGTTACTTCAGGAAGCTTATCGTATCCTTCTTCTTCCATTCCTTTTTTCAGAAGGGCTTTCGCTTCTTCGATATCTGTTTTCACTAAATCTCCATTTGCTTCCCGGAAGTCTTTTCCAGAAGGATCTTTGAACCCTTTTGATACGAAGCCGTAAGCCGCTTTTTCCTTATTCTTTGTTACAAAGTCGACCATCTGCTGTTGATCTACCGCCATAGAGAATGCTTTACGGATATTTTGATTTTGGAAAGGTTCTTTTTCTAAATTGAAACGGTAGAAGTAGGTTCCTGCTTGATCCTCTACATTCACTTTCCCTTCTTCGAATAACTGTTTACTTAAATCAGCCGGTACGTCTGCAGTATCCAGCTCACCCGTTTTGAATAATTGATAATCAGTGTTTGTATCGTTCACCATTGCCCAGTGTACTTTATCCAATTTCACTGAATCTTTATCCCAATATTGATCGTTCTTCTCCATAACAAAGTGGCTGTCATGCTCCCATTCAGTTAATTTAAAAGGGCCATTTGCAACGAATGTATCAGCTTCTGCAAACCACTCAGGATTTTCAGTAGCAACCTTCTCATTGATTGGGAAGAACGCTGGATTCGCAATGACGCTTAAGAAATACGCTTGTGGACTAGTTAGAGTGACCTCAAATGTTTTCTCGTCCTTCGCTGCTACCTTCACTTCATCTGCTGAACCTGTACCTGTATTGAAGGCTTCTCCACCTTCAATGAAATAACCCAAGAAGGCAGCCGGTGATCCCGTTTCCGGATTCAACAGACGTTTCCAAGCAAAAACGAAGTCTCCAGCTGTTACATCATCCCCGTTTGACCATTTAGCATTATCACGAATGTGAAATGTATATACCTTTCCGTCTTCAGACACGTCCCATTTTTCTGCCATTGCCGCTTCGGGTTCATGATTAGCGTTTAAGCGCGTCATCCCTTCCATCAAGTTGTTTAATGCTGTCCATGAATAGGAATCAAACCCTATTGGCGGATCAAAGGATGTTGGTTCAGCACCATTGTTAAGGTTCAGCACCTTTCCTGCCTTTTCTTTCTTGCTGTCTCCATTGCTTGACTCACTGCCTGCATCCTTCGTTGCTGTACAAGCTGCCAATACAAACAAGAGCATTCCCACTAAAAAAATTGATAATAACTTTTTCATGATCTTCCCCCTCTTATTTTATTTATCTAACAAACAATTAGCCTAGCTGATGGTTAAGCTAATCGATGAAAGCATCGCTTTTTTGGCTCGTTTATCCTGAAGCCAGCAGTCGACATGGTGACTGTTTGATAGCTGCGTTTTCATGGGATACACACGGTCGCACACTTCCATCGCTTTTTCACACCTTGGAACGAAAGGACATCCAGTTGGCGGTGAAAATAAATCAGGAGGTGAACCGGGTATCGGAATCAGATCTTCCCCATCAAGGTCAAGCCTTGGAACTGATTTCAGCAACCCTTGTGTATACGGATGCTGAGGGTGATAGAAAATCTCTCTTCTGCTTCCTTCCTCAACAATTTTCCCGGCATACATAACGGCGATCCGATCAGCAACTTGAGCTACTACACCCAAGTCATGGGTAATCAAAATAATCGAGACTCCTGTTTTCTGCTGGATTTCTTTGAATAATTCCAAAATCTGCGCCTGAATGGTAACATCGAGAGCGGTGGTTGGCTCATCGGCTATTAACACGTCTGGTTCGCATACGAGTGACATGGCAATAACGATTCGCTGCCTCATCCCACCACTAAATTGATGGGGATATTGCTTTAATCGTTCTTCCGGGTTTGGAATACTAACTAGTGTCAGCATCTCAATCGCTCTTTGTTTGGCCTGTTTCTTGGAAACATCGTTATGCTGCAGGATTCCTTCTATAATTTGCTCCCCGATTGTAAGGGTCGGGTTCAGAGCCGTCATGGGGTCCTGAAAGATCATGGAAATGTCAGCGCCCCGTATTTTTCTCATTTGTGGCTCAGTCAGGTTCAAAAGGTCTGTTCCTTTGAATAGAATCTTTCCGTTCGTCACCTTTCCTGGAGGGTTAGGAATCAATCGCATAATGCTTTGAGACGTTACACTCTTTCCGCATCCGGATTCGCCGACAATGGCAAGCGTTTCCCCCTTATGTAAATCAAAGCTCACTCCCCGAACCGCTTTGACTTCTCCCCCATATGTCGAGAAATGTACATGGAGATCTTGTACGGATAATACTTGATTCATGATGATTACCTCCTTAGCTTCGGATCAAGCGCATCTTGTAGACCGTCACCTAAAACGTTGAATGAAAACATAGTTAGTGAAATAAATAAAGCCGGGAAGAATAAACGCCACCAATAGCCTGATAGAATCGTAGATAAACCGTCATTAGCCATGACTCCCCAACTGGCATACGGAGCTTGAATTCCCAATCCCAGGAAGCTTAGGAATGCTTCCGCAAAAATAGCACTCGGTACAGTCAGTGTCATCTGAACGATAATAGGTCCCATCGTATTAGGCAGTAGATTCTTACGAATGATCCGTGCCGTCTTTGTTCCAAACGTTTTAGAAGCAAGAATAAATTCATAGTTTTTGATTTGGAGCACCTGGCCCCTTACAATCCGGGCCATACCAATCCAGCCCGTTACGGTTAATGCAACGATAATTGTGAGCAGGCCAGGCCCCATCACGACCATTAATAAAATCACAACTAAAAGGTAAGGTAATCCATATAGAATTTCTACAATTCGCATCATAACGTTATCGGTTTTACCACCCTTGTAACCTGCTATGCCCCCATATACAATCCCGATAACAAAATCAATGAGTGCTGCCATAAAGCCTACAAACAACGATATGCGTGCACCGTACCACGTACGGGTAAATACATCTCTTCCCATATCGTCAGTACCAAACCAGTGATCACCGGAAGGCGGCAGGTTTTGGTTCGAAAGTGTTTGCTTCGTTACGTCATGGGGTGAAATAATGGGGCCAATGACGGCCATCACAATTAATCCTATTAAAAAAACAAAGCCAAGCATTGCCAGCTTATTTTTCACAAGACGCTTCCACGCATCCTGCCAATAGGAAAGACTAGGTCTGACCACCGCTTCCGCATCATCTTTATTTCTCTTCTTCGGTGTAAACCACTCATCCAGCACGTCTGGAGTCACGTTTGTCTCTTGGTGATTTGGAACTCCCATTATTTCGCCTCCTTCTTATGTAACTTAATACGGGGATCAAGGAAACCATAAGCTAAATCTACTAAAAACAGCATGAGTATGAGAAATGCACTATAAAATACAGTGGTCCCCATAATGACAGGATAATCACGCTGATTAATGCTCTCCACGAAATACTTTCCCATTCCCGGAATCGCAAATATTTGTTCAATCACGAATGTACCAGTTAATATTCCTGCTGCCAGAGTACCCAGTACGGTTACAACCGGCAGTAAGGCATTTCTCAATGCATGCTTAAACACAATCTTGATTGGTGACAACCCTTTGGCACGGGCTGTTCGAATATAATCCTGGGTTAACACTTCCAGCATGCTTGAACGAGTCAGACGGGCAATGATCGCCATTGGCCCTGTTGCTAATGCCAAGGTCGGAAGAACCATGTGACGCCAGCTCGTCCACGTTGCTACTGGAAGTATTCCCCAGTTTACAGCCACTTGTTGAATAAGCAACGTGGCCATCACAAAGTTTGGAATGGAAATCCCAAGTACGGCAAACGTCATAGCCATATAATCGATTATTCCGTTATGTCTAAGGGCAGCCAATATCCCCAGAATGACCCCGGAAACCACAGCGATTATGAGAGTAATCATCCCTAATTCAAAGGAAATCGGAAATCCCCTGCCCAACAAATCATTCACGGTTTGAGATGGCTGTGTAATAGATGGACCAAAGTCTAAAGAAACAAGAGACTTTAAATAGAGAAGATATTGGACCATTAACGGTTCATTCAAATGATAATGAGCTTCTAAATTCTGCTGGACTATCTCACTTGTATTTCGCTCTTCATTAAACGGTGACCCTGGTATGGCATGCATTAAGAAAAATGTTAATGTCACAATCAGCCATAACGTAATTACCATGGCCAGTAGCCTTTTTAACAAATATGTACCCATTGATCTCACACTTTCTAACAGAATGTTGTTCGCATCGCCAGTTCAGTCATTACAAGCATGGCTCTATAGGCTTCCAGAATATCTTTCGCCTCAAATCGTACAGTCGTTGTGCCTGCTTCTAGTTCTGTCCCTGGCATGAGGCTTGCCCACTCCGCTTGTCCATAGTTCGCAAATTCAATGCGCAAAGTTGGATGTTCAGGAGGAGTGAGAGGTTTTACATTTTTTTTATTATGTATAGCTTCTTCGGTTTTCTTTTTTAATAGTTGAGACGATTTCATGGGAGTAAGGCTTTTCGCCACAGAACGGGAAATCGTTTCCTTTACAACGGCGGTCGTAACATTAGGTATCAATGCTTCTGCCTCAAGTGCTGCCTGATCATCTCCGGCAACCATTAACACCGGGACCCCATGAAACCCTGCAACATAGGCATTAAAGCCCAGTTCTCCCACAGCAATATCATTAATATACATATTGCGAACTCCAAAGATCATCGAATGAGACATCACCCCTTTCATGGACGCCCGCGCATGATAACCCACAAAAAAAGCCCCATCATACGTAGAATCCAGTCCTTGAACCATTGAATATGGTTTCACACCGCCGGATATCAACTTTGTTTCAGGGTGCAGCTTTTCAATTAACAGATTGTTCATTTGTGAATGGCTATCATTAACCAGTACTTCGGCGCAGCCTGCCTCAAAGGCAGCAGATACCACCGTATTCGCCTCATCCGTCATAATGATTCTCCCGCGCTCATAATTATGCTTGCTTGAATCTACATGAGTATGATCAACTAAGCCTGTAATCCCTTCCATATCCACCGATATATATAAATTCATATAGTGTCCCCCCTTTCCTAGGAAATATTTATTAAATTTTCTTAATATTATAATTATTAATTCGCCTAATTACAACAATTTTTTGAATAAAAAGGAATTTATTCCTATTTTAATAAAAATAAGGTAGATAGGACTATGTTTATTTTCGCTCAAAAGAATTTTCCACCATTTCCAATCAAGAAATAGTTATTTAGAATCATCAAATCTTATCAGAAACCAAAAATGCGATGGATTTTATAATCGAAATCACACCGCACTCTTTAGTTTATGTACATGTCATAAATCATTGGGTTTGAGAGTAAGGAGAAGGATAAATGACCCATGATCATTATATAAATATATTTCCAATGGCTTAGTCGATTTTAGGAAAATGAAAGTCTCGTTATGATTTTTTGTATGTTTGGTATGTTCTTTTGTAGATACATTGTTTTCCTCTGATTGATGATAGCGAGGTTCTAATTACGGTTCGCTGATGAAATGAAATTCCGCTGATATATTTACTATTTCGATAATAAACGAATTATCTCTCCTCTCAAATTCACCATGTTCATCCCTCTTTAACCTTTCATAAGAAAAAGACCTGGAGGAATCATTTCTCCAGGTCTTTATCACTGTTAATGTATATTAGCTTATTTTATTCAAAAGTTTTTCTGAGTGCTGAGAGCCCATCTCTGCCACTAAATCCAGTAATTCTGCTTTCGTTGTCTCATCTAGGCCTTTATAAATAAGGAAAGCTTGCGTTGCATCAGAAGTAATTAACTTTCTGTATAACTTTGAGATTCTTTTACTCCTGTGGGTGTCCATTAGATCCTCCTCTATAAATCCTTTCTGTTATTATAATAAATATAGGCTAGTTTTTTCAATATATTCTTCAAAAATTAATTATGTAACAAAAATGATTCAATTATTTTACAGGGTTACTAATGGTAAACCTTGGAGGAGAAAATAATTTTCTTAGACCTTTACACGTATGTGATTATCTATAAGATAAATCAGGTGATAACTTTCCAAACTCAAGTGCTTCGAGAATGATCTCCTCAGAGAAACCTGTATACTGAGAAAGTATTTGGATCGTAATTTTCTGAGATTTACGAGAAGCTTGCTTTTTTGCCATATGTGTCTGATACAAAACAATGGAATATTTGTCATGTATATTGAGCAACGATCGTCACAGCTCCTATTATTCTCTCCTCACAAGGTTGCGGGTAAAGGCTACTTACTATTTACCCAAAGATCTTTTTTAAAAACGTATCCTGAGAAGTAATCATTTGCGGATTGCTCCGTTGGCTTATTCCCGGATTGAAATGCTCATGGGAGATTTATACGTTTTTAAGTGAGGTATCTGCTGTTTGTCCTAATATATGATTATCGGCGAATTCATACTGTTTATACTCCCCATTATTAGATGAGAGCTTCAGAATATTGCGATCCTCTGGAACTCCTTTAAAATAAGCCCCAATACACCCAGTCGTACAACGATGACCAGAGATCAAGATATTCTTCTCACTTTCTCCATGATTCACCTGTAGTTCAGACATAAATGAAAATACTCTCTGCATGTATTGATCCGTTTGTTCAACACCATTATAGATTCGAGGATCAGGGAGAACCCCAGCCATTTTCACTTCACCTTTTTGCAGTCCATCCGCTTCTCCCAGATCATACACATCCAATCTTAAATCAACCGTAGCTTTCATCCCGGTGGTAATTTCAGCGGTTTGGATGGCTCTTTCTTGAGGTGAAGAAAAGACGTAATCGAAAGTAATTTGAGATAGTATATGCTTTAGGTTTTCAGCTTGTCTTATACCTTCTTCATTTAAGGGCAGACCGTTTCTTCCTTGTAGTCTGCCCTCTTTGTTTAGATTGGTTTGGCCGTGTCTGATAACATAGATCATATGTCGGTTCCTTTCTAGAGTGGAGTATTTAATGGGTAATATTGTATTATTATCTATATCAAATAAAAATTATTTAGCTTTCCCCCTCTTTTGTCTCTCTATTTGAAGCACAAGAAAAGCTACTCCGACGATTCCAACAATCCCGAACCCTCCCGCAATAAACCCTTGAAAAGAATTTGTGAAGATTGTGAATCCCATGATAAAACTTAAACATACAAAGAGGAGAAGTAACCAATGTGCATATCTAGATATAATATTGTTCATAAAAACCTCCATAACATTTATCAATACATTCATTTTAACATAATATTCCAAAAACCCCCCCAAAAAAATAAGCTACCCAACAGGATAGCTTATTTCACTTACTATAAATTTTCAAGAAACAGACGAACAACATCTGCACCACCTATGACTGTTCCTAATGTACTCCCGAGATTAGCAAGTACAATAATAAGTAAGATGCGGGTTACTTTGTTTCTCCAGAATCCTTTTACACTTAGAACATCTTCAGATAGTGAGTCAAAGTCACCGACATTCGGTCTGCGAAAATATGCTTGTACGAATCCGGCGAACCATCCAGCTGCAAGGAGTGGATTTAATGAAGTGATTGGGGCTGCAACGAAAGCCGTTAATATCGCTAATGGATGTCCTAATCCGATGGCTACACCAAGTGCAGAAAAACCACCGTTCCACAATATCCAACTGATTCCCTGTTGTATCCCTGCATCCGGATTGGAAATGAAGGTATAAGCAATCACAGCAAGAATCATGATGGGAATAGCCCAGCCGATAATCTTTGGCCATTTTGATTTAGCAGGTCGTTCGTTCAGTTTGTCTAAATCATGTTCTTTATAGATTTCCCTTGTGATACCAGGAACATGAGCTGCCCCTAACACGGCAACAACTTTTTCTCCAGGAGCATCTTTTATTTTCTGAGCAAGGTATTGATCACGCTCATCGATTAATGGCGTTTTCAATTTAGGAAACACCTGGGTAAATTCATTTAGCATCGAATCAAGCATATCTTGAGATTTGATTTTCTCGAGTTCTTCTTCTGTAATGGTATCGTTACTGAAGATGCTGTATATGATTTGGGTCATAAGCTTAGCCTTGCCACTGAATCCTACGCTATTCCATATACGGGAAAATGTGATTTGAATATTTCGGTCAGCTAATACAAGCTCGGCGCCGGTTTCTTTCGCTGATTCGATCCCCTGAATCATTTCCTGACCGGGCTTGATCCCGAATTGCTTGGCCATCCGTCTCTGAAATGATCCGATTGCAAGGTTCATAAGAAGCAAAGTTGCTTTTTTGTCTTTAATGACTTGAAAGATGTCTGTGTCTTTCCATTTGTCTCCCTCAACGATTGACTGATACCTCGGTTCATCCAGTTCTACACAAACCGTGTCGGGGTGCTCTGATTCAATTACTTCTTTTACCTGTTCTGCGCTCAAACGCGATACGTGAGCCGTTCCGATGAGAATATATTCTTTCCCATCCATATGTATTCTCGTAATATTCTTTTCGTTTTCTGTCGACATAGGATACCTTCCTTTAATTCCGTTGACTTGCGTATAAATTGAATATACCTCATTATGATAAACTAGTTTTGGCAAAATTTAAATAAATTCTATTTAGATTCGAGAAAGTTATTGATTGTTGAGGTATTTTTATACCATTTGTATGGATTAAAGCTGGAAATTTGGCGTGTTGATATTTATTCGTTCGATTTAACGGCGCTATTTCAATTTTATCGGCGAAATATAAGATATAACGGCGAATTCATTATAAAGGACTTCAAATGTTTCTATTATGAAAAAATCCCATCTAATAGATAGATGAGATCCCTAATTTAATATCAATACCCACTCCTTTTCTCAAACACAGCCTCACTCACAATATCATACATTTTTTCAACACCTTTAGCAGAAGCTTCAAATTGATAGGAGTTTTCAATGTCAATCCCAATATTCAAGGCTTCTTCCGTAGCATCGATGGTGGCTCCAAGAAAAATGAACTCCCAATTGTATCGTTCCTGTTGATGATTAATGAGGTCCTTCACCGTATTGGCCGAAAACTCAACGCTCGCATTTTCCATACCATCGGTTGTGATAACGAAAATGACTTTACCCGGTCGATCAACTTCTTCAAGATTGGATAAGCGATGACCTACTTCGAGAATCGTTTTTCCGATAGCATCCATCAGAGCAGTGCTCCCCCTAACATAATATTCCTCTTGTGTGAGCCTTACCTTATCACCCTCCATTCCACTCCATAATTGCTCAACCTTATCATCAAAAAGAACGGTAGTAACGAGGGTTTGACCCGGTAATTGACTCTGCTTTTCAATAAAAGAGTTATATCCTCCAATCGTATCACTTTCAAGGCCACTCATTGATCCGCTTCTGTCTAACAGGAATATAATTTCAGTAGAGTCAGTATTCATTTTTTTCCATCCTCTCTTATTGTTTCTGATATAATCATAAACACGAATAGTAAGAAATGGGTCGCCTCGTAAGCGACATTTTGGAGGTGAACGGATGCTTAATGAAAAGATTTTGCAGGAACTTCATGATTTCGTGGAAACAAATAGAGAAATACGGATATATGATATACAAAAAGAAGAACACTTCTTAAGTGATAAGATTTATTCCAGTGAGCTGGAAGATTTTATTGAGCTGCATCAATCAACGTCTTTTTCAGAGAGGTTGTTTCAGCACATCGATGGCAAGGGTCAGACAGATGCTTCCATCTACAAAAAAGCAGGAGTCGACCGCAAGCACTTTTCGAAAATCAGATCGATCCCTGATTACAAGCCGAGTAAACGGACAGTGGTAGCCCTGTGTCTCTCTCTTGAACTGTCGGAGGAAGAAACATTTGATATGTTGAGTGCCGCCGGTTTCACCCTTTCAGACAGCGACCGATTCGATCTCGTGATTCAGTTTTGTTTAGAGAAGAAAATCTATGACATCGATGACGTGAATCAGGCACTGTATTCCCTTAAGTTAAAACCACTATAAAAAAGTAGAGTGCTAGAAAAGGCACTCTACTTCTACTAATATTTCTTTTCGATTTTTTCTTGTAATGTTTCGATTTTTTCTGGAAGAACAAATAAGTATTCAATGAGGCCTTCTAATAATTCCATCAATAAGCCGGCTGTTTCATCGTCAATTTCTCTCTCC
Organism: Rossellomorea sp. GCM10028870; assembly: GCF_042666755.1. NCBI lineage: Bacteria > Bacillati > Bacillota > Bacilli > Caryophanales > Bacillaceae > Rossellomorea > Rossellomorea sp. GCM10028870. The sequence continues at coordinate 1,165,656 of NZ_JBHTGN010000001.1, forward strand.
AATTCAAGCATTTCATAAAAGGGAGAGTTTGGATGAACAAGGTGACTCAGCGCCTGGATTGGCTTTGTAAGGTCGACATTTTTGGGTAACTGATCGAATTGTTCCGATAAGGATTGCCCGTTTACTTTGTCCCCATTAAAATTCTTCAGAACACTCTCGAGGACACGCTTAGACATGACGGCTGTAGCAGAGTTATCCTTCGACTGGCTGACATTTAATGCGGATCGAAATGATCGGACGAGGTCTTGTGGAATGCGTTTGTTTCCTTGAATCTGATCCAACGGTCCGTTCGTTGCCAGGGGATCATAAATATAAAGGCCAGCTTCCTCTCTCCGATTGAGCGAGTCATCATTAAGCATAATAACGAATAGAGCAGGTTTCTTACATTCTGAACAATTTGCATCTGCAAACAATCCTGTTTTGTTCACTTGATAAAAATTGGCCTTCAGAAGAAATTCACTTGTCTTAGAACAGCTTGGACATTGACTTTTGACTTTCTTAGGAACTTTTTGGTAACCATACTGAATATGAGACAGTACAGAACCTGGTAATATTTCTCTCATTTGAACCTCCTAAAAAACGCGCCTTATGCATTTTAACTATTCGGAAAATTTAAGATAAATATAAAAACGCTTTCCTTATATCAAAATTATACCTTTGCTAGAAATGATTACAAGGTTTAATATTTGGAAAATAGGATTTGTGAAATTGGGACTATGGAGAGTTTATAAGTAGTAACAGAAATGGAAAATGTTTATTTTTTCAATTCTCCAATTGTTTTTCCTACTTGACTTACGATGGATTCAAGCAGATCTTTAGTAGATATATCCCTGCTAAGCCTTGGGCTTTGTCCAGACCACAAGGACATGAATTCTGGATTTCCTTGTTTCCCAGCTTCCTTTCTCATTTTTTTCGTTAACGCATTTTGTATGGGGTACGGAGGTAATAGGCTCTCGAATTCCTGCATTTCCCTAGTAAATCTATTTTCGATCCCTCGAGCAGGTTTCCCGCTAAAGGCAGCTGTGATGACCGTATGGGTTTCTGATGATTCTAAAACAACCCTTTTATGAATAGCCCCAGCCCCACTCTCTTTACATGTAAGAAAAGCAGTTCCCATTTGGACTCCTTTTGCCCCTAAAGCAAGTGCTGCAATAACGCCTCTTCCATCCATAATCCCTCCTGCAGCTATCACAGGTATGCTTGCGGCATCCACCACTTGGGGAACAAGAGAAAAGGTACCGATCATTGAGTGTTCACATGAGCCTAGAAACGTGCCTCGATGCCCACCAGCTTCACTCCCTTGAGCGACAACGATGTCTACTCCGCTCTCTTCATTGATCACTGCCTCTTCAACAGTCGTCGCGGTGCCGATCACGATGGTTCCTTCCTTTTTTAACTCTAACACAAGTTCTTTAGATGGGGCGCCGAACGTGAAGCTGCAAACAGGTACCTTTTCATTGAAAATGACTTCTAGCTGCTTTTCAAAATCGATTTGCATCTCTGAAAATGAGCTGTTGTCCGTTAGGTGTAATTCCTTTTTAAAAGGCTCTATTAATCTTTGGGCGTTGGTAATTTGTTCATCATTGACTATCGGTGATTCAGGTATGAATAAGTTCACCCCAAAAGGCTGATTCGTATGATCTTTTATTTCTTTGATCGCTAGTCTCATATCATCAGCGGACATATATCCTGCTCCCAAGGTTCCTAATCCTCCCGAGTTTGAGACGGCAGATACCAGATTTGTAGTAGTGACTCCACCAGCCATTCCTGCTTGGATGATGGGATAGTGAGTGCCCAGAATTTTAGAAACGCTGTTTTGATTCCACATGGTTTCCACTCCTTATTCTTGTAATACATAAAATTGAAGCATAAATAAATTATGTCAAATTGATCCTTCATGTACAATTGATTTCTCTCTTTCTTTCTTCTATAGAAAGAGGCGGCAATGAATGCCGCCTTACAATAAATAGTGATGTTTTTTCATTAAGCAGATCTTCTTTCTAACCCACGCAAACAAGCAGTTAGCAGCACGGCTCCTAAAACCATGATGCTTCCGATCCATGGAGTGTGGATGAGCCCGATCCCGTCTACAATAATTCCACCCACGAATAGCTCTGAGCGCTTTTTAGTCTTTTTTAAATGAAGTAAACTTTAACACAATTTTCATGAATTCCTCATAGGAGGTGAAATGCTTGTTCCAGGAGTTATACCATTTTCGAATCGTTTCAAGTAACCAAAATGGAACGGCTTTTCCGTCTATGAGGTTGTAATGATCCTCATATGCTTTCTTTAGATGCTCCCATCTGAAATCATTTCCAGGGAGGACGTACTCTGACACATCTATAATTTTCGCTCTTCCATTTTGAAGCAATATATTCTTTAAATGGATATCACGGGGATTCAAACCTTGATCACGAACATATTTTCTAGCATCCTCCACGTCTTGAACTGCTTGTTTTGGAATATGAATTCCTTGGAGCAGACAATCGAATAAAGTTGGCCCTTGTTCGTAACTTAGAACGAGAAACTTGTCATAAGCTGCATAGCATGTAGAGAAGTATGGGGAACCTCCAATTGCATTATACACTTTTTCTTCTATTTTAATTTTCGATCCTTTATCCTCGGCGTACAGTTTAAATGCATAATCTGGAGCATAGATGGATTGAAAGACCGCTGCATCCGTCCCGACACCGATGCATCTTAGACTATCATCGCCACCGTGGATCGTGACAGGTTCATTATTAAGATTGGAAGATACGGTAACTTGAGATAGAGATGGTATGGCTGCTTCCCATATATTATCCATATGTTCTCCCTTCGTTAAGTTGAACTCTATTAAAGGTATGATTGGAATCGATACCTTATTCAGAATAATATAGCACCTACTAAGCCATGATATCAATTTTGCACCTTCATAATTTGCTAGAAATTTTAGACAGCTGTATGTAATGGCAGAGATTCATCATTACAGTTAACTTTTGTTAGAAGCTTGTAGGTGGCCAAAATCACGCCTCCCATACATTACATTAACCTACTTTCGCAGCATCAGCCTGTTGTTTCAACTCCACACCTTCTTTTCTTCTATCCAATTCAGGTGAAATGATCTTTAATATGAGTGTCCCGACAAGACCGATTGCAAGGATGATTCCCGCCATGATGCTTGATGGTAGTATTGCACCAAGCGTGACCGTCACAGAGGCAATCAGCATGGATAAGTTAAACTTCAATCCATTGAAGGCCATATAAGAACTACGGGCATCGTCAGGTGGAATGGCAGCCATATAAGATTGTTCGACAGGCACTCGGAATACTTCTCCAATCGTTAGAATGCTCATCATCAGGAACAGGATAAATAAATTATTGGAATAAGCGAGAGAAGCATACCCAACCGTGAATAGGAAGCAGCTCCAAACTAAAACAGTTTTGTCTTGTAACGAGTGTGGGATCCTTGTCACAAACAACATGAGAATTACGACTAGAATCGTATTTTCACTTCTGAGAATTCCCATCGTCTGTACTCCGTCAATTTGCCATAAAAGGAATTGTTGAGAGGGCATTTCTTCGGTTAATCGAATTCCGATATAATTGGTTAGCTGGAACTCCATTGATAGAATAAGAATGCCTGCGATCGTAAAGAGGACAAATAGCTTGTCATGCATTACTTTCCCGTAGTTTGATATTAATTGCTTAACGTGTTGGGGAGGTGTCAGCTCAGAATTCACTGGTGCATAGCTTTCACTAATAAAGAAGGCAACCATTGAAGCGGTTATGGCAGATGCTACACTTAGGGCAAGGAACAGCTCGAACAGGTAATCTTTAAATAAAAAGGCACCAATGATTCCACCGATCGCGATGGACAGGTTATTTGCCCAATACGTAATCGAATACATCAGCTTTCGTTGAGGGGGTGTACTTACATCAATCATCATTGCCTGATTAGCTGGTCCAGCGAGTCCCCAACAAATGCTGTTAATCGTCATCATGCTAAAGGTGATCGGTGCAGATTCAAACCATGGAGAATTACAAACCATCATGGTTAGAAAGGCTAGAAACCTGAGTGTCTCTGCAAATAACATGATCTTCTTCCGACCAAATTGATCTGCAAAGTACCCTCCAAGAAAATTGATTCCTATTCCAACAAACACGTTGATCAGAAGTAGAAGCCCGGCCACCTTCGCTCCAAAGTGAACAGCTAAGTAGATGGACATAAACGGGAAAATCATACTCCCAATAAAACGGCTCATAAATGTTTCAATTATGCGTATTTTTATATTTTTATGGAAATCTCTAAATCTCATACTATTCCTTCTCTCTGTCTATTACACATCTAGTTACTTTATTTATCTAAAAGCTCTGTTAATAAAGTAATTTTCACTCCAAGTGCTTCAAATATGGATCGACAAGTGATGTCACTTACTTTTCCCTTTCCTCCTTCAAGTCTTTTAATCGTTTGAGCACACACGTTTGCTTTCTGAGCTAATTCTTCTTGTGTTAATTGAGATTTCACACGCAGAATTTGAACGATTTCACCCATATGTAATTTGCCAGTATGAGAGTCATCTCTTACAAAACAATTATTAATGGAGTTACACAGTTTCTTTATGTCCTTCATAAGTTGAACCCTCCAACATTTGGTAAAATTATATTTACTAAATATAAAGAAATTTCTACATATTTTCAAGGGAAATCGTATACTTTTCTTATTTTCAATATACGGTTATATCGGAAAGTCTTCATGGTAAGATCGGTTGAAAGTCAAGTACGACTTTTGGATGAGGTGAGTATTATTGAGTTACAGAGAAGAATATATACGTTTTATTAAAAAATAGAAGGGAAAATGAGCCTGGGATAAAACTAAAATCCCACGATGTAAAGCCGAACAACCATGCCTGCTAGATAGCAGGCATGGTTGTTCGGCTTTTACTTAGACTAAAACACTTTTGTCCCAGCCTCATTCTCCCGTTTTAATATCTTTTATGAAATTAATGCCAGCTAACCGAAATTCAATTGCTTATATCCATAACTTGTACATAGCATATTATCGTGAATCTTAATAGAAAAATTGATATTCTTCCTTGGATACGTATTTTGTTAAAAGTTTTAAGAAAGTATTATATGAAGTTGGTAATGATTCTGCTGAGACTAAACCGACGACTGCAATTTCTCTGCTTACTCCTGGGAATTCTTCGACTTCTAATTCAACAATAGTATCGGATTTTGAGATTATTTCTTCTGTTAATAAAGCAACCCCTATTCCATTTTCCAAAAAATCCAATGCGGATAAAGGCGGTAGTTCGATATAGTCTGTTCTAGGTTGCAACTGTGCTTTTGGCCAATGAATGCTTTCGTGATTCCAATCAACCACAATAAAAGGCTTACTACCCAGGAATACATCTATAATAGAGAGAGTTTTATTCTTCATCATATTAACTAGCGGATGAGCGTAATGAGCTGCAAGTTTTAGAGGTGCCCGCCAAATCCAATATTTATTCAAGTCTGTATTAAAGTATGGATGTGTTATAAATCCCATCTTAACGGAACCGTCATAAAGCATTTCAATGATTTGTTGGTTATGTCCAGTGTGGATTTCAACTGAAATATCAGGAAATTATGCATGTGCTTTCTGTATAAATGAAGAAAATATACCTGTCGTGAAGGTTGGAAGAGTCCCTATCATTACGTGCCCTACCTTTCCATCTCGAATAGACTGTACTCTTTCCACCACTTTTTGAAGAGATTCTAACGCTTGTCTAGCATAAGGTAGAAATCCTTTTCCTAATTCACTTAATTCAACCGTTCTTCCAACTCGAGTGAAAAGCGGGCCCCCTACTTTCTTCTCTAAGCCCTGTATTCTTAGTGTGATAGTCGGTTGAGAAAGATCGAGATACCGCGCAGCCTTGCTGATACTTCCGAGCCTTACCACATGATCGAATGCCTGTAATTGATTAAGGTCCATCTTTTCACCTCATATAAGAATTACTAATACTAAATATAACTTATATTGTATTGTGTAATAAATGAATCGGACATTATAATTTAGTTACTCATATAAAAGGAGGAACACATTTGATGAAAAAACGACTAATTGCTCTGGTTGATGAACAATATAGAACACCGAAGGGTTTACTCGGAGTTTATTTTGGTGAAAAAATGGTTCATCAACATAGAATTGAGACATTGTGGACGTTGGAATTGCTTAAATTGAAGGATAACGATTGTGTATTGGAACTTGGCTGTGGTGCTGGATATGCCGTGAAAAAGGCATTAAGGGATTCAAACGTTAACAAAGTAGTCGGTTTTGATTTATCCCAGACCGCACTTGCATCCGCATGATTTCGAAATAGAGTAAACATAAACAATAGTCGTGCAGAATTTGTGTTTGGAAATGTTAAAAGTCTTCCTTTTCAAGACGGGATGTATTCCAAGGTCTATAGCATTCAATCAGTTTACTTTTGGGACTCTTTCCAAGACTCAATCAATGAAATATATCGAGTGTTGAAACCAGGAGGTTCCTTGATCATTCCTTTAAGTGACGGTAAAAACGGTATACCTTGGACGAATATTCAAAGAATGATATTAGAAGAACTTATCCCTATTATGAAAGTCAGGGGATTTAAAAATATTGATTTATTAGAAGGACCCCTTTCCAGAGGGTATAATACCGTTGCAATTGTGGCGAATAAACAAATTTAATTTAGACGCCATTTACCAAAATGACGTCTATTCCTATGAGGGACGGACCTATTGCATGGATGATTTTCGCTTCTTCTTGTATATATAAGGTTTTCCAATTTGGGTTGTATGGAGTTAATTGGACGGATGATTTCACCTTCTATTGTTATTTAGATGATCAATATATTCCGGCAACTCCATCAAATCATCAATCACCCCATCTGCTGATTCCGCATGGCTTAAGTGAGGGTCTTTCTTCCAGATACCTTTCATCCCCACCTTTTGAGCACCATACACATCATATTCAGGGTGATCCCCGATAAAGATGCATTCATGAGGTTTTAAATTCAACCTTACTAATGCCCGCTTAAAAATTTTTGGGTCAGGCTTTTTCAAGCCTTCCCATTCTGAAACAAGAATTTCGTCAAAGTAAGCTTTTATTTCAAGAGCTAGGATGTTGTCCATTTGAAACTGACCAAAGCCATTTGTGATCATTCCGAGTTTGATATTTTTCTTTTTTAATTCATCCAACATATTATGTAAATGTGGAAAAGGTACACAGCTATGCTTAAATTCACTGATGTAATCCTCAAGCAGTCCTTCCCAGGTTAATTCAGGGATGGTGAATTCCTCGATAAGCCGCTTGTACACCTCATCTTTCCAGACGTATCCGCGCTTGTCTAATTCAATGAATCTGGTTATGTACGATTCTTTCGGGATATGTCTTAGCCATTTATCCAGGCGTTCATATTGGTTACTGATGAATTCATATACAGAGGCGTCTCTGTTCAGCAGGGTTCCGTCCAGATCGAAGATGGCCGCTTGGATCATGATGGGGTATCCTCCATTCCTATCGTCTTATTCAATATAGGTTATATTTCCTCAAAGAGGTAGCAGATTCGTCCAAAGAAAGGGGTTATTACGTCATCTCAGCTTTTTTTTTGGTAATTAATGATTTCGTGGCGCCGATTCCTTCCTTAAACTATATATTTTAGGCTTACCTGTTCATTTATCAGCGAAAATCAATTTTTATCAGCGTTATTTTCAATATATTTTCGAAATCCCGATTTTATCAGCGGAAATTCAAATATATCAGCGAATTGACACTATTCCAGTATCTTATGCATAATAAACATCTCCCCATTCCTGCCTATCACTCTTATCCCTGTATCATGAAATCCTGCTTTTTTATATACATGCTGAGCCCGAACATTCTGATGATTGACAGCTAATATTATTTCTTTTTTGTTAAGGAAGTGTTGATTTATGAAAGGATCAAGGGCTTTTAGTGATTCAGAAGCAATCCCTTTGCCTTGAAATTTCGGGTTAATTGAATAAGCTCTGATTAAGATGGCATCCTGGTTATCCCAGTATGCTTTAACTCCATCCCAACCATGGAGAACAAAGAAACCAGCAGGTTCCCCCTTATAAAGAATAACGATCGGGTATCTTTCTGTTTCTTCATTGCACTTAGCAATTGCAGGTAACGGCAACGAAGTGTATTGAAGCTGTTCTTCAGATAGGTGATAGTCTGTTAATCGAATATGATGATTTTCATTGTAGAATTCAAGTGAGACAAGATTTTTGATGATCATCATGGTCTCCCTCTTTCGTTTGGATACAGTAACGACTGATCATTTAATGGGTGAGTAAATCCATGCTCAGAGTTTGTCATCAAGAGCATGATTCTTTAGTTGATATCTCCAAGATATATTAATGAATTTTGATCGTTACCAAGATAGTCAATGATCCTTTTAGGGTACAACCTATACTGCATCAGCTCATTCAAATCAATCCATTCGACATCCACTTGATGGCTATCGGGATTTGTTGGAATCGGATCCTTTTCTTCTGAATTCATTAAGGTACACTTAAAATAAAATTCCATTTGATGAACATCATAGTCAAATGAAGCATGCTCATGGTTCTTGCCGATATACTCCCGAATATGTACGAGTTCTCCTATCTCCACTTCACTTCCAATCTCCTCGATACATTCTCTCTTTAAAGCTTCATGAAGCGTTTCACCGTGTTCCTGCCCACCTCCTGGAAAGAGATAAAAGAATTCATTTTCGTCTTTGTTTTTGGTTAGCAGGATTTTGTTATCTTTCATGATGATCGCTTTTGCAGAATTTCGAATCGGCATGGACTATTTTCCCTTCTATTTGTCATAGTTTCTCATATGTATAAAACATCGTTAATAAACGATGGAATATAGTGATTGGTATCTTGTCGGGAAATTATACCATGAACCTCCCGACCTATTAAACGTATTCCTACTTACAAACCATCAGCAAATTCCCATCAGGATCTTTAAACACGAAGTACTGATTATTTTCAATAGCCGTTACCAATTCCACACCGTTGTCTTTCATAAATTGATACGATTCATGAATATCGTCCGTAGCAAATTGAATGGCCGGGAAATTCAGCCTTGGAAGTTTACCAGTTTCGTCTCTCCACATGGGCATGGTGTCAAGGATCATACCTGCCCCATCCATATCGGCTACAAATAGATGATCGAAATGTTCTTTTCCCTCATCAATTCCGAGCATTTTGGAGTACCATTCTTTAGACTTTTCTATATTACTTACAGGAATAAACACCAATTTCACTTTGTTCTTTATAGGGCTTTTTATCATAGTGATTCCCTCCATTTCTGTTACATTACTAGAATAAATTTCAATATGTACAGGCACAAATCCTGCTTGCGTCCAGGATTTTTCCTCATGGGGGAAGATATATCCGTTTTTATAAAGAGTTCCTTAGAAAATATTGCTAGAAAGGATGATTTCTTTGATAGATCACAGTATTCTTGAAAATACGGTCCACTCACTATGTGAGAAACACCAGCTTCCCGGCATGTCAGTTTGTTTGACTGATTCAACTGGTGAGGACCATTTAATAGCAGTTGGAGTTCGACAATCCGAGTCATATTTACAGTTGGAGCCTGATGATCATCAACGTGTGGGAAGCATTACAAAAATTTTTATCAGCACGCTTATTTTGAAACTACAGGAAAATAGACAACTCTCACTTGACCAAACGGTGGAATCCATCTTACCAGGTACCCTCACCCATGGCAGTCGAATAACCGTACGTCATTTGCTTCAACATAGAAGTGGTTTAAAGGATTACATCTGGGTGGATGTTGCAGGAACGAAATCTATCCAACATGCCGTTTCCAGTCTTCAAGATATCTTTCCACCTCGAAGTCTCGTTAGACTGATTGCCAACTTTGATCTCGAATTTGAACCCGACACTGAATATCACTACTCCAATACAGGATATATCGTGCTTGGTATGATTGTGGAAAAATTATCAGGGAAGTCAATTGAAGACGTAATCGATCAATGGATTATCCAACCGCTTCAACTAAAAAGGACGTATTTTCCTCTAACGAATGAACTAAGACATCCATTTGCGACTGGTCATTCTAAAGCAACTCCAGATATGACAGAGCTTTCTGAAGAAGTGACAGAAATAAATAAACTCAATATATCCATCACTTGGACTGCAGGAGCTCTTGTTTCTACCCCTTTTGAAATACAAACGTTTATGAAGGCTGTTTTCAATGGCACGCTTTTATCAGAGGAATCTAGGAAAGAGATGCTGCATTTTCACGAAACCGATGATACGATGCAATCCTATGGACTCGGGTTGCAACAATTTACATTTGCTAATGGGGTACAAGCAGTTGGTCATCAGGGTGTAATTCATGGATACGAATCAGTGACACTCTATTATCCTGATCATGAAGTGCTTTTGACCGTAACCGTAAATCAGATGCCAGTTGGGGTTGTTTCGATTGCGGGTCAGTTGTATCGAGAAGTTTTTGAGTGTGATAAATAAATTTCCAATTTAATTAAAGAAAAACGCCCAGAGGATTATCTGAGCGTTTTTTTGAGGGCTGAATCAAGATGGCTCAGCCATTTTTCTCCCGGATTTGCATCCGGATATTTTCTAATTCTTCAAGAGTCAACTTGTTTAGAGACTTTTTTATTTCGTCTTCAATCTGTTTTTTGTTTTTCTCCTTGTAATGTTCCCACCAGTCACGAAGATCTTCCGTATTTGTCAGGAGGTATTCAATGTCAATTTCCTCAATCTCGTCATCGGATAAATAGTTCAGTACAGCTGCCAGCATCCGTTCAAGTCTATCGACATTTTCTTTTTCCTGTATCTGTTCTTCCGTTTTCTCAGTTGAGGAAGCACTTTTGCGTGGCATTGTATCCCCCCTTAAGGGTTTTATTGATTCTAGTATTGCCTAAGAAGTGTATGAGGTAAACGTGAAAGTTCGTCCGTGATCACGAATCTTTTCCAAATAAACTCATCATTTTTTCATTCCATATTTAAGTTACCTGCATCTGCCTTCACCTGTTGATTAACCCGTATCAATCTACATTTCCATAACAAACTTGGAGAAAATAGGATGTTTCCTAAAGTGAAAATAGTTTTTGACCTACCAGTTTCTGTAAGTTCATCACGGTGAAACGGCTATCTTTCTCTTTTGTCCGCCCCCCTTTTCCTTTGTAAGGTTAACCTACCTAGGAATTCATAGAGAGGCGCGTCGATCAGAAGGAAACTGTAATGGAACCATTTGAAGAGCTTCATGCAAAATATGATTTAATGATTCATAAATTGATTCATTCTTTGCACATATACAAAAATAAGTCTGAATATTATCAAACCGGACTCATAGCTCTTTGGGAGGCCCATGAAAATTTTGATCCTGAAAAGGGTGCCTTCCCAGCTTATGCTTATTCATTTGTACGCGGAAGATTATTATCTCAATTAACCAGTGAATATCGGAATGAAGAGAAAAGTATTTTCAAAGAGGCGGACTTTTTTGAGATTATCGAGGATGAGCAAGCGAATGTTCAGCTGGCCCATGAAGTGCTTCTCTCCTACTGTCATGGTTTAACTGAAAATCAGAGAAAATGGGTGTTGTATACATGTATGCATATGTTGACCGTTAGTGAAATTGCCAAGGCAGAAAATGTATCGATTTCCGCTGTAAAAAAGTGGCGAAAGGGAGCGAAGGAGAAGATTCAGGGAATGCTGGATATAAAAGATTACTAAAGATTAAACGATTGTACTTTTTTTGGGTAATGAAGAAAGGCCACTTTTCTAAACTTGGCCTTTCCAAAATGTTTTATTTAGATTTTCAAATCCTTCACAACAGCCATTTCCCTGCCAAATCTATCTCCTTGGTCAATAAATCCCAGACTGGCATATAATCGATGGGCACCTTTATTATCAGGGTGATACCCCACAACAATCTTAGTTGCATCAAGGGTTTTAGTCATTTCAGCCATCATCAGGATAGTTGCCGCCTTACCGATTCCCATCCCTTGATAGTTTTTATCCACCATGATTCTGTAAACCCAGTGAGCATCGAGTTCTTCTGGTACTGAGTTGTACATTAAAAATCCAACCACTTGATGATCAAAACAGATGGCAAATGGTTTTAAGGTATGCTCGAATTTTGATTGTGCAATTGATACCGCATTTGACTCGATGAAAGCCTGCTGATCCTCACATATTTCTAACTGACAGCAATCGTACCAATTATCTGTGTTTAATTCTACTATTTTAACACTGTTTGTATTCATTCATTTTCCCCTTCCAATATGCGGGGAGCAAGCCTGTTAATTAGGCGACATCCCCATGTTGTTCCACCTAAATCAGGCTTTCTGTTATTGTCATATTGAAGCCCTCCTCAAACCAAGAAAGTTTTTTGGAATTTTCAGACTTGATATTATACCATTATTTTCTATATGGAAGGCAGTTTTTTTATTCTCTCACCTTCAACCCCAACAAACTTGCAAACCCAATGGCCTGCTCAGGTGAAACCTCACAACCAAACAAGTTTTCAGGTGAAACATTGATTCGTGTATATGTACAAGTACTTATATCAATTCCTTTAAGTATTGTTTGAGTAAATTCAATCTCATTCAGATCGCATAGATCAAATTTCACTTTCACAAGCTTGCAGTCTGCATAGTTTGCATGCTGCAAGGAGCTTTGAATGAACTTCACCTGTTTTAAACGTGCTTCGACAAAGTCAGTCATATTCGCAAGGCATTCATCAAAAGTGACATTCACCAGATTGGTTTCAGAAAAATCAACCCCCATTAACTTGCATTCTTTGAACGTCACTCGATGTATGATCCCCTCACGGAAGTTTGCATTTGATAGATCGCAGTTCTCAAACACGACATCGGTCATATCCACTCTTGGAAAAGACGCACCTATGAAAGACACATTTTTGAAGACAATTTTAGATAAAACGAGCTGATCGATTTCTTCTTGATCAAGCCTTGCAGTTTCTATCCTGCAATTAGATAGAAATGGATCTTCTTCATAATATACATCTTGAAAATTAGCTGATTCCAATCGAGCTGGGATTTTAGGAGCTTCCATTTTGAAATTTTTTGTCATGATTACACCTCATCTATCTCATTCGTTATAAGGAAACTATAGCATGTACAAACTTGAATGGTAGTCTTGGATTTTTGGTGTGAGTGTGTCTCGCAAAATAATATTGGAGGCAGCACTTCTCTTCATTATCATTCAAAAAGAATCCGAGCATTAAAACTTTTTATTCATTGAGTTGAAATAGATTCTTTTCATCATTCAAGTTAAAATAAATGTAAAAGATACTAGAAGAGGTGACCTATATGAAAGTAATAGAAACAAAAAGACTCATCCTCCGATGGGTAGAAATCAGAGATGCTGAATTCATTATGAAATTACTAAATGAACCTGGATGGCTGCAGTACATAGGTGACAAGGGGATTCGTACACTGGATGATGCCATGGACTATATTATGAATGGACCGAGAGCAATGTATGAGCGGGAAGGATTCGGGCTATTCTTGACGGAACACAAGGAAGAGAAGGCTCCGATTGGCTTGTGCGGGTTAATTAAACGGGAAGGTCTTGAAGATGTGGATATCGGTTTTGCATTTCTCTCACACTATCAATCACAGGGATATGCCTATGAAGCCGCGACGGGTACATTGGAATTTGCCAAGAAACTAGGTATAAAACGACTCGCAGCGATCACGACGAAGGACAATGATTCGTCTTCTAGATTGTTAGAAAAACTGGGTATGCACCATGAAGGTTACGTGACTCTTCCAAATGATACAGAAGAACTGAAAAAATATGGTTTAGACACCTAGTATTTAAGATAGAAAAATGTCACAAGGCAGTTAGTGCAACCAGGAGATCCATACACGGGTTAAGAACTTGTGTTTAATGATCGAACCAGAAGCGCTGTTGATTACTTGCATAATATTGTTAATAAAAAAAGGCCGGGACAAAAGTGTTTTAGTCTAAATAAAACCCGAACAAATCTGCTCCCTAGAAAGTGGATTTGTTCGGGTTTATTATTTATTTCGATACATTTGATTTTAGCTGTTCCAGCGGTTGATTGGAGTGCAAGACGAAGACTCCTGCGGGAAAAGTAACTTATGTGAGACCCGTCCAGCTCCGGGGCTTAGAGGCACATGTCATAAGTCAAATCGTCCAAGAAGGCAAAGAACGCCTTCTTGGACGCTTCGCCTTATGCCCCCCGCCTCTGAACAAAGCCCCTCCGCTTTTCTTCCCGCAGGCTTGCCGAGGAGGCTCACGAGCTACCCGCGGAAAGCGTAGTCTTGCACGGAAATCATTAGCGTTATTAAGAGCCTATACTTCTATTGTTCGTCATTACATCGTGGCATTTTAGTTTTGTCCCAGGCTCTTTTTAGATAAAGCAAAGAGATGCATCACCATTTAATTAGTTTCTTCAAACTCTAGTTACTTTTCTCCATAACCGCAAAGTAATTACCTTCATGGTCTGCAAAGTTGAACACTCTTCCAGAAGGCATTTCCACTATTTCTCCGACTGTTATATTTTTATTTGATAAGCTATTATATAATTCATCCAGATTGTTTGAGAACAGCATTAAGGAAGGCGTGCCAAGATTTAATTCAGGCTCCATTTGAGCGATTAATTCCTTATTATGGAGAACAATACTTGTTTCCGCATCTTTAGAGGGAGCAATTTCAATCCACCTCATTCCTTGACCATTACCTTTTTCCGCTATGACAGTGAAACCTACTTTTTCAATCCAAAAATTCACGGCTTCATCCTGGTTATTCACGTACACCATAATTTGACCGACTTTGCTGATCATTCCAAACCCTCCTTTTAAAGTATGTTTCAATTATATCACTAAATAAAGGAATATTTTACAAATTATTAAACCCACATTACATGGAATGTAGCTCCGTAGATTTATATTTTCAGTCTACCAATATATTCAGATTGAGGCCGGTATATTGTATTGTTTTCAGCTTGTTCTAGAACATGAGCCGTCCACCCTACGATACGACTGGCCGTAAAGGTTGGTGTGAAAAGTTCAGGTTTAAGTGCGATTGATTTCATAATGGCTGCTGCATAGAACTCTACATTCGTGTAGAGGGCTCTCCCTGGTTTCAATTCATTTAACACATCAATAGCCGTATGTTCCACATGTAATGCAAGGTCCAGCGAGCCATCTTCCCCCTTAGATTCGACTAATTTCTTTCTCAAAGCAGCTGCTCTTGGATCATGTGTTTTATACACACGATGACCGAACCCCATCAGTTTCTCTCCATTGAGTACTTTCTTTCTGATGACTTTTTCCGCATTTTCTGCCGTACCTATCTCATTAAGTAAGTCGATAACGCCGGATGGTGCCCCTCCGTGAAGGGGTCCTTTCATTGTCCCGATCGCCGCAGTAATGGCAGATACCATGTCAGATTCAGTTGAAGATGTGACTCTTGCTGAGAAGGCAGAAGCATTCATACCATGTTCAAGTGTAAGGATCATGTATGTCTCCAGTGCATCAATGACTGCTTTAGAGGGCTTGCTGCCAGTTAACATGGATAAATAATTTTCTACGTGGTTAATATTATCATTCGGTTCAGTAAATGGTTTGTCTTCTACTAAAGATTGTCGATAAGCAATGATGGTTGGAATAACTGCTGTTAATCTTATAGCTTGATCAATGGTTGGTGTCCATTTGTAAGCAGGTACTCCTTCAGAAGAAATAGCCGTTCTTAATACACTCATCATATCCATATCCTTGGGAAGCGTCTTAATAACCTCTTTCATGGTTCGTGATAAGGATCTATTAATCACCAATTTCCTTTTTATATCATTCTTTTCCTCCTTTGTTGGTAAGTGACCATACCATAATAAGAATGCGACCTGTTCAAATGACAAGTTGGTTAGATCACTAATGTCATATCCCCTGTAGATAAGCAACCCCATTCTGCCGTCAATATGACTGATTGTCGTTTGTGCTGCCACGATTCCCTTTAACCCTTCAGTAAACATTTCAATCATCCCCTTTTCCTTTATTACAATTATTGTATAATGATTTTATAATTAAGAAAATTAAATATATTTAAATGTTTTGATTAATACTATTAATAAGGGTGGAGGAAATGGAACTAAATTTATTAAAGACATTTATTACGGCAGCTGAATGCAATAATTTCAGGAAGACCGCTGAAAGATTATACATATCGCAGCCATCCGTTACTGTACATATTAAACAATTAGAAAAGGAACTCGGAGTTTTATTGTTTGAAAGAGACGGAAGGAAAATAAAGCTAACAGAAGCAGGAAGGTACTATTTAAAGCATGCCCGTAGAATCATTTCCGTTTATGAAGAAGGTATCACTGAGCTTCAGACTTTTAATCAGGGGTATACAACAAAACTAAGGATCGCTATATCTCCATTGATTGCTGACAACGTATTACCTTTTGTTTTAAAACAGTATATAGAAAGCCATCCTCAAGTAGAGATTTCTGTTGAAATTATTGAATCGGTAGATATTGAGAAAGCTGTTCTTGCTGAAAAAGTTGATATTGGTCTCTCATGTCTTCCTTGTTTTAGTCCTGAGCTTGATCATACATTACTATTTACTGACAAAGTTATTCTGGTAGCCCCCCATGACGGAAGAGATTTTGAGTCGGCTTTCCCTTTAGACGAAGAGGAGTTATTAGCCTCCAATTACTTATTAACACATAATCACCCTGCATACTGGGATGAACTATGCAACACGATTAAATTGTTCTATCCGAAAACCAGGATGATGAAAGTTTCTCAAACTCATATTACCAAACGATTTATTGCGGAGGGCCTTGGCGTATCGTACCTCCCTTCTTCAACCGTGAGAAGGGAGCTGCTTGAAGGATGGCTATTGGAAGTTGAAACGAATGCTTTTCCATTGCCCGAAGCTAAAACATTCGCCATTACAAAATATACTCATAAAAAACAGAAGGAATTTTTGAGTTTTTTATCACGTTTCAGCGTATAAATACAGCAGGGATCAGCAATCAATAGTTTATTAACTCCTTCTCAAACATCACCATATCCAATGCTCTGATCCCATCTTCGAAAATCGGTTCTGGGTAATCCTTAAAGAAGTCTCTCTTGATTTCAGCCATTCGAAAACCAGCTTTTTGATAGAATGCCAGATTGCCGATACTTGAGTTGGCTGTTCCAACGATCATCTTATGTAATCCTTTCCTTCTATAGTTTTCACATGCTTCATTTAGAACAAGCTTTCCTATTCCTTTGCTCCGATATGCAGTATCTAATGCAATATTCTTAAGTTCTACAACTTGTTTGGAATGAAAAGTAAACAGTACTACACCGGCAATATTTATTCCATAACAAATGGAGTACATATCTCCGGCATTCATGTATTGTTTTACGATTTTTTCGCTTTCATCTGCTAAAAGCAAATAGGGTAAGTATAGTGACCTGTCACTAGGCTTAATAAGTTCCAGCTGCACCGAATTTACCATCCTAGCCCTCCTTTGTTACTGGATTTTCATTATTTTTATCTTATTTTAAATACTTTTCCATGCGAATATCAGACCACATACGACTGTTCCAATATGTAAAGTCTGCAATCCGGCCAATTTCCTTATAGCCGAGTTTTTGATAAAGCTTTCGAGCATTAGTATTAAATTCAAACACTCCCAATTCTATTCGATTAAGCCCTTCCTTTCTAACCTGATGTTCTAAATAATTTATTGCTTCTAAACCAATTCCTTTTCCACGTCCTTCAGATTCACCAATCGTTATCCCGATCCAGGCAGTTCCTTTTTCCTTTTTATAAAGATGCTTTGGATCGACCATGTAATTCATTTCTCCTATCAGCTGGTTATTAAGGTGGATCAAGTATATATGATGATGTTCTAAACGTTGTTTTAAATCCAGAAATGTCAAGGTCCCACGCAAGTCCAATTCTTCCTGGTTTTTATTCGGGCGTGTTAACCGAATTAAATCTGGATTGTTTTCCCATTGGTTCATCGATTCTATTATTGCTGTATTAGGTTCGATTAGTTTTGTAAAATATATATCCATTGGATGGTCTGTTCCTTTCGTACGGTTTATATTGAGTAATATCGGCAATTATAATCATCTTTCAAACATTCTACTGACTAAATCTGTATGGATAGGCAAATTATTATGTTACGCTTTAGTTAATCCAATTTTCTGAACGCTTAGGCATTCCGGCCAGTGAAAATCTGGTTCCCAGTTGATGAGAGGTGAGGTTATGGAAGCGTTAAATGGTGTTAAATTAGTAACGTTAAAAAAAGGCCATGTCTTTTATCAATTTCAGGCAAAAGAAGCCTACTTAAACAACCTGATGTTATTTATTCGCTCTGGATTGGAGAAAAATCAGCATATGCTGGTCATCGAAAGCATGAGAAATATCAACAAGGTCAGAAATAGAATAAACAGGATATGTAGAAAGGAACAGCAATCCTTCATCTATTTGGTTGATAACTTTGACTACTACTTTTTAAATGGTGACTTTAATACTCGAAATATTCTTAATCATTTCAAAAAAGATATTGCGGACATGTAGAGTGGACCTCTACTGAACCAGATGCTGAAGTACTCAAGAAGTTTGAATCCAGCACAGATGATTACGTCTTACAAGAGGGTATACTTTCCGTCTATGCCTATTCTAAAACGTTTTATCAGACGCTTTGATAAACACTCTCGAACAGGTACATATGTATGTGATGACTGATGATACCCTTGGATAGTCCAGGGTTTATGAAAAAGAGTAAAATCATTTAAATAGAGATTCGTATTTCTGTAGGGTCTCTTTTTACGTTTATAATGATGCTTATCTACTAAAATCAAATAACTTTACTTCTTATCTGTAACAAAAATCTGTTGACCAGAAGGCATTAATACCAATTAGCTCTCGTCGTTTAAATTTGCGAGGAAATAAAACTATTCTAGAGAGAAGACACCCATCTCTATTTACAAACATAAATTAAACAGTTCCACTTCACCCCCCAGCACTTATACCTATCCACAATATATGCATAATATTTTAACATTCTTACTAATAATTATGAATGATATTTCGGTTATCATAAAAGATAAAACGAATATGAATTCCCTAAGGTCTCATACTCATTTCATTTACACCTTCTCCCTAATCGCTTTCCCCTTCATTCTCGAACCTTCAACCGATTCAACAATCCGATCAAATATCTCCTGCTTTGTCTGCTTCTGCGTAACGTGGACCTCCAAACACTTTGCAAGGCTCATTAAATCGGTTTTTTTCTTTACTGTCTCTTCTCTGAGTAAATACTCTCTCACCTCTTTAACGTTCTCAAACTCTCTAAGTATGGAAGCTATCCTTTCTAATGGATCTATTTCATGAACTCTTCTCTCCATCATGGAAAAGAAACAGGAAATCTTCTTATAAAGGATTTCTTTGGTATCTCGCTTCCCTGTTGTGATATTGATATATTCACAAAATGAGACGAGATCTTTTTTGGAATATTTCTTTAGAAGTGACTCTACATATTCTTCCTTCTCCGCTTCTCTTTGGATTTTGTCTCTGAGCTTTTCAAATTGGAGGTGGCTTTTCGGCTTGGCTTCTATGAATTGAATTTTCCCTCCTCCGTTGATAAACGTATCGTACTGATTAGAAGGAAGGCTTTCAATAAACTTCATAAGTCGGTTCAAGACGATTATCGTTTCTTGTTTAGACATAGGATCCTCCTTCTAGGGGAGCAAGAGACGCAATCTCCTCAACCCAAGGCTTTTTCTCTTAAGAATACGTTGGGGATTCTTACTTAACACTACGTGGGGACCAGACACTGCCAAACTTACAATCAACAGTACTTTCTTCCCGGGATAAGCATATTCTGATGCAATATCGGCCTTTAATGACGTCTTAGCAACACCGCCTTTGTAGTTCATGATGGATAGGGTCGTCATACTGTCGCCTCCGATCAAAAATGTAATGAATTCTTTACTATTGATGTATATGTTATAAGAGGTTGGCTATTGTTATTATTAGCAAAAATGTATTTAAGATTTTTTGAGACATATAAATGAATAAGAAAACTATTCAATGCTAACAAAAGTAATAACTTACTTCTAACAGGAAAGCATTTGGGATTTATTACTATACATCTTCTCTAAACAAGCCCCAATTTCTTTCCACAACAATATGTTCTACCATATCTCCCCCTCTAATAAGTATAACTATAACCTTTTATAGACCAATACTAAGGAGGTACACCAGTGAACGGAACCATCAATCCCATTAAATTGAATGAAGTCATTGAATATGAAGATCTATTTCACGAAGCTTTTAAGGGAACATCGTTAAAGGCAGGACAAGTGACTCAAATTATCTACTGGATAAGGCCAGGGAAATCATTTATCACCTATGATATAATTGACAGGGATAAGAAGTATGTGAATATTAAGGATGCCCCATCCCCACCCTCGATTCAACGAGAAGAGATTAGTTTTAAAACGTTATTTGAGCTGAATCAGCAGGTGGATATTGAGATTGCTGGAATGAAGAGAAATTCTGTCATAGTGGCGATCAACATCACTTGGTCTGATAATGACTGGGTGGTGTCTTATGGGGTGACGGACCTGACAGATACGACGTATTTTGGAGTCCGGGAAGAGTTGTTGGTGAGGTGGAATCCGGAATATGCTGTTTAGAGTTGAAATTTATTAATGATAAACAATAAAGGTGCCAGAGTCCATAATCGGACTCTGGCACCTTCTTTAGATTTATTTGTAGAATACTTTATCTACATTATATTTAGCTTGTAGCTTATTGATGATGTACGTTTCGTAGATGTCACGATCCATAGCGTCTTCTACAATGGCCACATCGATTCGGTAGATTTCACCTCTGTGGTTACGTAGTGGTGAAACGGTATCTTCAAGATGCTTCTTGACTCTTTGTCTTAGCTTTCGTGCTTTACCAACGAAGAGAAGTTCGTCGTTGATGTTGTAAAATAAGATGATGCCGCCTTTATCTCTTGGGATTTCGTGGAGATCGATGAAGCCTTGGATGCTCTTGATCTTTGGTTCTTCTGAGTCTCTTGATTGTTTGCGTTCCGTTATGGAGATATCCGCTTGTGGGATCTGAATTTTTATCATGAATGGTCACGTCCTTTGTTTACTGTAAGAAGTAATGGTAACACATAAAGGATAGAATTACTATACAACGTACCATTTAAAAAAAGATAGTCTTCTCCGCCCTCTTTATGCGTAGCGGAGCCCGATACGATTATTAAACGTCTGATTCTTATTTTTAAACACGAAGAAATTATCTTTAAAATCAATCGTGAGTTCGTGTTCATAGGTATCTTCAAAGTCATCGTCGACGATGAAATCAAAATGATCAGATTGGATGATTTTCTCAGATGAATGAGGTTCTCTATTATCTATCACTTTTATTTCATAAAGATTATTTACTATATCGCAGCTTCCCCGGTCAAGTGATAGCTGAATCATTTTGCCATCAGGGATTTGGTTTAGTTTTTCTATAGCAGGTTGTGTTATTTCTAATTTCATTTTACATTCCTCCTAGTCTGTTAGTGGAACAAGTATGTCTAGATGCTGCTTTAGATTTTCAACGGTGATTGGTAGCTTATCTCCCTCGTCTCCATCGATATTGGCAATCATCTCATAGGTGGATGATGCTTCCAGGTTTGTGACTTTCATATAATGGACGTGTTCGCTTTCTGCGAGTTCTCCTGAAAGGATCTTTGGCAGTAGCAATAGAAAATGTGGCAGGGCCATGTCTTTGATGATAAAGACATGTAGCTTACCGTCATTCACTTTGGCCTCGGGTGCAATGGTTTCCATACCTCCGACAGAGTTTGTCAGGGCAACAAGCATGAGGAGCGCGTCCCCTTCCCAGTCATGGTCGGAATGGACCTTGAGCTCGAACGGCTGCTTCTCCTTCATTTTCTTCATTCCCTCTATTATATATGCAAGAGGACCGAGCTTCGACTTCTGTTCGATGGATGTTGAGAACGATGCTTCTGCCAAAGCGCCGACTGCGATAATATTGATGAAATATCTGTCATTGATTCTTCCAACATCGGTCTTCTGTACATGATTTTGCTTGAATATGTCGATGGCCTCTTCAGGGTCCATAGGAATATTTAAAGCTCGTGCGAAATCGTTGACTGTTCCGAGCGGAATCAGACCAAATAGAGGACGGTGATCCTGCTCAGCTATTCCATTAATGGCTTCATTGATTGTTCCATCACCACCCATGGCTGCGATAAAATCAAACTTTCGTTCACAAGCTTCCCTGGCGAAATCCATTGCATCCCCTTCCCCTTCTGTCATGCGAACCTCTGTTTTATATCCCATTTCATTAATGGTCTCAAGAGCATAATCACGATATTCCTGCCCTTTTTCCTTTCCAGAAGAGGGGTTTACGATTAGCATGGCTTGTTTCACACCGATTCCTCCTTTTAATATGTATACGGTATCTTTACCCTGATTTAGAGGAGTGGAACCTTATGTCTGATTAAAAGATGAATGAAAATACTCACCCAAAAGAAATAAAGAAGTAACACCAAGAAAAAGAACGATTACCTGAATGGCAATCGCTTATTATATCTAATCTAAATATCCTCTAACAAGAAGGAAGTGCAAACATCTTGAAATAGGTTGAAATTTATGTATTATCACAAATGGACCTATAATTGATCATTATTAATCCATCAGACATTTTTAACACTTTGACTATTTTTCATTTCATTACAGTGAGAAATTAAATACTTTAAAAATTTTATTGTTTTATGGATACGCTCGTGTTCCGTATTAAATAGGCTCACCTTCAATCCACTACGGATATTCATTGCTTCCTTTATAATGCTGTGCCATTCTTCAGGAAGATGCTGCAATCCATATTCACCCGCATTTTGCTTGGAGATAATGTCGTATTCACTTAACGTGTAGTATTGACGGAGCAATCCAAGTACGGACCATTCTATTTCAGCATCTATCATGTCAGATCGGAATCTCTTTAACTCTTTAATCGAATTTTCCATCACATGCACCCTTTCTGCCCAGTAGGTATTCATATTGGTAAGAACGTAAGAATATATTTGTTGTGATGAAATGTCTACCTTAAAAGAAGTAGTGTCTGGGCCAATGACGCTAATACCCTTATCCTTAAACAAATACCAAGTGATTGGATTAAAATTAAAATACTCACCAAAATTCAATACACCATTATTGTAGTAAGCATAGTCTTGCTTTTCGTCTATATTGCATATATCATCCTGAATGATATACACCCCATCCATTTCCGGTTTAGGATATTTCAGAGCTAATTCTTTATGTATTAGAGTTAAGATATCAGAATCCTTTTCTGTCATTCGACGGCGTGTAACCGAGATAAAGTCAATATCACTTGAATTATTTACGTACGCATCCAGAACGATGGACCCATGTAAATACAAGCCTTCAATCGTTCTTGGTTGATATTTATTACATAAGGCTAAGTAATCTTGTAAAACTGCTTCCACCATCTTCGGAAATCTTGACAATGCATTTACCTCCTTAATCAATTCAATGTTCTATTCGAAAATTACCTAATTTTCTCGATTTCTTGAATTTTATACTGTCCGCAATCTCTGATCAACATGTGTAGATCCCTTTAATTGTTGAATATATGTTATATAATTCCTTTAATGGGATATTTATTACTACGAACCATGTTAACACTTAATCCCATTTTATTGTAGAGTCAATTAAGATTGAAAAAGAGACGCTTACCAAATCATCACAGGTTAGCGTCCTCTATATCTCTTGATTCATCATATTAATTAAGTTTTAAAATAGTTAATCCTGCACTATTAATGGGAATATTATCGACATTACTGATAAGGTTATCCGCTGTGTGGCCAATGTTTCTAAGTTCTACTATTCCACCTGCTGGTATAGAAACAATCGCTTCTCCATTAACTTGAAAAATCGAATCCAGGGTAACAGGGGCGCTTGTGAATATTCCCAGCTGGTTACCATACCTGCTGGAGGTTACTATTGAACCGTTCATGAATAATGCGTATGCTCCTCCTCTACTAAATCCAATCTTTCCACTAGTAAATATGACATTATAGTTTATTATATAGTCTCCCTCGTTTACTACTATTATAGAAGTTCCAGTATGAATAAAGTCTCCTGCAGAACTAATACCAGTATGATTAAAGAAAACAGGTTGGTCAGGTATTACGAGATCTCCGCCAGTTCTATATACATTACAGTATTTTCGATTGCAAGCGCATTCTCCTTGAAGACCTTGTACACCCTGAGGTCCCGGTTCTCCTTGAACACCCCGTTCGCCTTGAGGCCCTTGCTCTCCTTTAAGCCCCTGTTCACCTTGAGGCCCTTGCTCTCCACGAAGCCCTGGTTCTCCTTGAGGTCCCTGCTCTCCACGAAGTCCTTGCTCACCTTGAAGTCCTGGTTCTCCTTGAGGTCCTTGCTCTCCTTGAAGTCCCCGTTCACCTTGAGGACCTTGCTCTCCACGAAGCCCTGGTTCTCCTTGAGGTCCTTGCTCTCCTTGAAGTCCCCGTTCACCTTGAGGACCTTGCTCTCCACGAAGCCCTTGTTCTCCTTGAGGACCTTGCTCTCCACGAAGCCCTGGTTCTCCTTGAGGTCCTTGCTCTCCACGAAGCCCTGGTTCTCCTTGAGGACCTTGCTCTCCACGAAGCCCTGGTTCTCCTTGAGGACCCTGCTCTCCTTGAAGCCCTTGTCCTGGTTCACCATGAGGACCTTGCTCTCCACGAGGTCCTTGTTCTCCTTGAGGACCCTGCTCTCCACGAAGCCCTTGTTCTCCTTGAGGACCTTGTTCACCCTGAGGTCCTGGTTCACCATGAGGACCCTGTTCTCCACGAGGTCCTTGTCCTCCTTGAGGACCCTGCTTTCCACGAGGTCCCTGTTCTCCTTGAAGCCCTTGTTCTCCACGAAGTCCTTGTTCACCTTGAGGACCCTGCTCTCCACGAAGCCCTTGTTCTCCTTGAGGACCTTGTTCTCCTTGAGGACCTTGTTCACCTTGAGGACCTTGCTCTCCACGAAGCCCTTGTTCTCCTTGAGGACCCTGCTCTCCACGAAGCCCTTGTTCTCCTTGAGGACCTTGTTCACCCTGGGTACCTGGTTCACCATGAGGACCCTGTTCTCCACGAGGTCCTTGTTCTCCTTGAGGACCTTGAGAACCTTGATCCCCCTGAGGCCCTTTTTCCCCTTGTATAATTGGGACTTCTTGAGAAACTAAATCTCCTTGAGCTACTCTCTTTCCTCGTTTATCGCTTTTTTTCTTACAGTCTTTATCCTTTTCTTTTTGATCGCTTTTTTTCTTAGATTTATCACGCTTGTCTTCCCTTTTAGATGCCAATTTACTCACCTTCTTTTCATATATCGATAAATTAATCCTATTAATCAAATGATGAATAACTAAACAGAATTACTATAGTATATGAGAAATAATGAGAGCAGGTGTAGACAAACATCCTTTTGTTCCATAAATCAACGATAGTCCTATGTATTTGAACTATACTATATATTAGTAAATTACTATGAGGGATAAGATGGACTTTTTAGTGGGGAAAGGTAGTTGGGAATTTAAGTGTTATGGAAAACGGTAAATAACGCAATCAATAAATATTTACACAGTCTTGAAATGGAGACGATTAGCAGAAGTAGCTTCTCCGCCTTTTTCACCAATCTCTTGATAGAACTTTTTGTCATGGGATCTTGTAGTCTTTTATCACATTTAAAGCGTCTTACTGGACTCATATCTCCTTTACGAAATTTCAGCATTTGGCTCGGTTACAAAAGGGGATCTATCTCCATACAATATAAAAAAAGTAAAATGTCTACCAAGTAAAGGGGTGATTACCGGTGGAAAATCTTTTTAACGGAAATTTGAAAATTACTAAGAAAGACCTGGCAGCCTTTGAAATGATTGGTGACGGGAAAGATGGAGAAATCTACAAGGTAGCAGATGACAAAGTTGTAAAGTACTTCTTTAAAGAAGAAACACATCAGCGTGAACTTGAGGCGATGCAAATAGGTCAGACTTCGTCCATTATGCCTCGTCTTTATGAATTCGGTGATAATTATATTGTCATGGAGTTTGTTAAAGGAATATCCCTTGCCCGTCACATGAAACGACAGGGCCACATTGATGAAGACATGACTAAAAAGATTTTATTCGTTCTAGATGAGTTTAAGAGATTAGGCTTTACGAGATGGGATACAGAGGTTCGCCATATGTTAATGAATGAAGAAGGCGAATTCAAAGTGATTGATCACAAGCGAGCGTTTACATCTGACTCTCCTGTTCCAACAAAACTGTTCAAAGGGATGAAGAAATTTGGTTTAACAGGAGAGTTCCTGGAACATGTTAAGAATTTAAACCCAAAGCTCCATGATGCTTGGAAGAAGCATAAGTAGTTCCATACATGATGAAGGTCTTAGTAGAATATCATAGAGATGAAAACGTTCTTTCCATTAATAAAGATCGGGATAGGACGTTTTCGTTTTCAAAGAAATTGTTTAGGACAAGGACCCATAAGAACCAAAAAAAGGGTAGTACTTTCCCTAAAAAGTACTACCCCCAAACCGATTTATTTTTCAAATGATTAAACTTTTTTCACCGTTACCCTATCCAAGTGAGTGAATAAAACGTCACCGTTACCATTAGACCATACTAAATAGTGATCTTCAGCTTTAATGAATGTTCCGTCGCAGTCTATTTTTTCTGCTCCAGACAAAACCTCGATTTTATCACCAAGCTTGAGTACTTTATTAAGTTTATCGGAAAATCCCATATTGCCTCCTCCTTTCTTCCCTGTGATTCATCAGTCTATATATTTATATTAATAAATAAGGAATTTGATAGGGCTATTACCTATCATTTTCTTTTTTAAAAAAAAATGACTGGAGAGCATCCAGTCATTTTTTGTGTTCTAAATAATGTTCACTAAATCTTACGAACAGTTACATTATCTAGATTAGAAGTGTTGATATGGCCATCATCGTCAGACCAAACAACGAAGTTATCGCTTGCGTAAATATAAGAACCTTCTTCGATTTCTTCGTCACCAGATAGGACCTCGATTTTATCACCTAGAGATAAAATTTTATTAAGAAAATCTGCCATACTTCCACCATTAAACAAATGAGACATTATGTTTCCTCCTTTCTGTATTTACTCTATTTTTATGCTGAATCGCTAAATGCGTAAAGGCAGATAACTAGATTCCATAAAAAAATTTCGTTTTTAAGTCAATTACTAGACTAATTTCATTCTTTATTATCTTCTGACATTGAGTTGATAGGTGAATGTTCCGAGTCATTTTCTAAGAAGCTTTCCTCCGCAAACAGTAAACCCTCATCTTGTTTTTCGGGTATTTCAACCACCTCGGAATCTCCAAACAAATCACCTTCTTCATCTACTAGTGAAGGAGCCTGGTGCTCCTCAGATGTTTCAATGTCTTCGTCTTCCTTTGAAAACTCATCAGATTCATTATTGTTTTCGAAAATCATCTCTTCATCTGTTACATCAGTATGATTCTCAACCGTGTCCAATTGAAGAGTATACTCCTCTTCCCCATCTGAACCGTCATCTTCTACGTCTGCCTTTTCATCAGAGGAACTGTGTAATGAGTGTTCCAATTCATTACCGGATCCATAGGAATTTTCTTCAGTGGAATTCTCATCTTCAATTTCTTCATTTTCACTGTTTACTTGTAGAAGATTTAGATTCAACTGGTATCTTTCCTCAATCTCATGTTCTTCTTTTTCAAGCTTTACAAAATTCACGACTTCTTCATTAACGCCGGATCGTTCTTTCTTTCCAGCCTTTTTCTGTGGAGCTTTTTCTTTCTTATCTTTTTGCTTATCATCTCTGTGTTTCTTATCTTTTTGCTTTTTATCGTTTTTGTTATCATCTCTGTGTTTCTTACCCTTTTGCTTCTTATCGATTTCGTTATCATCTTTATGATTCTTATCATTTTCTTTCTGCTTTTTCTTCCGCTTGGAACCAATTTTCCTTACACTGATCGGACCGCATAAATCTGTGAAGTTGACGTTTGCTTTATGATCCATCCAGATGAGAATATTATCGAAAGCTGCTACAAATGTTCCTCCGCAGCCAATCATTTCATCCTCAAAGAAAACTTCAAGATGATCTCCAAGATTGAACATTGAATTCAAGACCCCTTCAACGGATTTACACGGAAGGCAGTCAAAATCTGGATCTGGACAATGCTTTTCATGACAATGCTTTTCATGATCATTTGAACATTCGTCATGATCGTTTGGATCTCCTTCACAGTACTCATCTGTTTCATGAGGATCTCCTATACATAATTTCTCTTGCTCATCAGGTTCTCCAACGCACAACTCATCTTGTTCATCAGGATCTCCTTCACAATTCTCTTCATCGTCGTAATGATCATAATATCTTCTCGAGAAATCATCAAACTCGTTTACCATATGTGTTCCCACTCCTTTACATTTTGTCTACAATTCATAATCAATATATGTATGTGAAAAAGGAATGTATAGCCTATTTTTGTGGTATAATCCCAAATTCCGCTCACTCTAATCGGGCTTTTGAATAGGTTATAAATAGATACAAAGACGTGGAGTGAAGCACATGCCCAATTGTTATCTTTTTATAAATGAACATATTCTGCCAAGGATCTTTTCCTCCATTTATTACGATGACTTTCTGATCCCTTGTCACAATCAATCCATCTTTGTGAGCTATCAAAATCACAAAAAGGAACATGTAACTTATTCTGTAGAACAACTGCAAAGTGCTGTTTATATTGATCAAACTCATATTTCTCAAATGATACAAAATATGATGAGCAGCTTAAACGTAACTACTACTCATCATCAAACAATTGAACGGCCTACCTTCGACATCACTCTTCAAAATGAAGATCAACCCAGCCTGATTATCTCTCGAATATCTAAGCCTCGTCGCCGTAAAAGGCGTGGGAAATGTCCGCGGTTACTATCACGTGAGGTACAATCATTCGAAAGAATCAATTATATAGATCACAATAACAGTCTTCACCAATCAAAATATCAAGCTAATGCGCCACCAGTACAACATATTCAGAAAAATCATTCACCCAATACCCACTCTGACAAAGGTAAAAATAAAGATGATTTTATCCAAAAGAAACTTGATCAGGAGAAGCCATCGAGAAAAGATATATATCAAATAAAACAAAAATCCTATACAAAGGGTCACTATGATCAATCGGTTAACGATAAGATATCTCATGAGGAAAAAACACATAATCATAAGGAGCATGAACTGAAAACTAAGCATCCTACCTCCTCTTTAAAATCAGATGTTCCTAAACAAACTTCCACTGCTGGTTCATCCATTGAAAATATAAAATGTGACTCTAATCTGATTGAAAAAGAAGTCAATCTTTATACCAGTTTAAAGAAAAATGAAGTGGATAAAGACATTCATATCCACTCCTCGATGGAGATTGGTACTGACGTAATACAACCGAAGAATTCGCACGAAAAATCACACCCCTACGTAGCAAAAGGAGATATTCCATCTGAAAAAATCCTACAAAAAAATGTAAAATCAAAATCTCCTACTGAATTTGATTTCCTAGGCTCGAACTCACCGGCTAATGAAGTCAAATACCATCTAAATCGCACTGACTTCCGGCCAAAAAAGATCGTTAATGAAGATAAGAAGTCTGCAGATTTCAATTTCGACATCCTTAGCTCGAACCCGCTAGCCGAAGAAGTGAAATATCACCTGAATCGCACTGACTTCCGGCCCAAAAAGATCGTTAATGAAGATAAGAAGGCTGCAGATTTCAATTTCGACATCCTTAGCTCGAAACCGCCAGCCAAAGAAGTGAAATATCATCTAAATCGCACTGACTTCCGGCCCAAAAAGATCGTTAATGAAGATAAGGAGAAGGCTGCAGATTTCAATTTCGACATCCTTAGCTCGAAACCGCCAGCCAAAGAAGTGAAATATCATCTAAATCGCACTGACTTCCGGCCCAAAAAGATCGTTAATGAAGATAAGGAGAAGGCTGCAGATTTCAATTTCGATATTCTTAGCTCGAATCCGCCAGCTGAAGAAGTAAAAAAGGACATCAAATGTACAGAGCACTCACCTATTGAAATAGCAAAAGACGAAAAAAAATCTACTACATCTACTTATGAAGCCCAATTTGATATCTTACACTCTAAGTCACTGACTAAAGAAATGAAAAACGGCATTAAACGTACAGAGCACTCACCTATTGAAATAGCAAAAGACGAAAAAAAATCTACTACGTCTACTAATGAAGCCCAATTTGATATCTTACACTCTAAGTCACCAACTAAAGAAGTGAAAAACGGCATTAAACGTACAGAGCACTCACCTAATAAAATAGCAAAAGACGAAAAAAAATCTGCTACATCTACTGATGAAACCCAATTTGATATCTTACACTCTCATTCCCCAGCTAAAGAAGTGAAATACCACCTAAAACGCTCTGACGTCATGCCTAATAAAATCATTAGTGAAAAGACAAAAATTACACAGAGTCCCAAAGATAACCAATTCGAGATTCTAAGCTCTCACTCAGGAAATGTTAAAAACCAAGTCAAATACAGTAATAAACCAAAAACAATCGTAAAAGACGATGAAAAAACGACCAAAGAACACGATTTTGACATTTTAAACGACAACACCTCATCTAACCAACCGAAAAAAGAACCATTCTACCAAACTACTAATAAAGAGGCTGGTAAACGAGTCTCTCCTGCTCCTCTTGACATGGATACAGACAATTACTCGCATACAACGATCTTGAATAAATATTTCACACTGGGTGACAAAATCAATGTATATGCGGGAAGTAAATTACTTGATCAGCAAGGAACATTTTTAATAGCCGGACCTGATTTCTTCATATGGATTGATGGTGATGGGTATGTACGGTTACAAATTATCAGCGGCGGAATTAGCATTGGTCAAACGGCAAGGAAAAAATAAGAAACAGACATTAGCCCTGTGCTAGTGTCTGTTTCGACAATATAGAAGGATACATATAGTAATGTAATAGAGATTAGAATGGGGTGAAGGGAATGAAAGAAACTGTATTGGTCATAGCAGCACATCCAGATGATGAACTACTTGGTACAGCGGGTACGCTAAAAAGGCTAGTGGATCAAGGTAATAGAGTCGTCTCGATCATTACAGCAAACGGAAGAAAGGAAGAAGCTCATCATATTCAGCAGCTTGCCCGGAAAGCAAACAAAGAAATCGGGATAAAAGAAGTTATTTTTTTGGAGCATCCAAATCTGGAATTAGAAATGATGGCTCTTCATCTTTTTACAAAAGAAATTGAAAAATTAATTGATATCTATCAACCAAGCAAGATTTTTACCCACCATTACGGTGATGTGAATCGAGATCACCAAATCACCTTTCAAGCTGTATTAACAGCAGTTCGTCCGGTGCCAAATAAACAACCGATTGAACTGATCACATTTGAAACGGTTTCCTCAAGTGAATGGAACACTCAGACAAATGACAAGCAATTCAAACCGAATTATTATGTGAACATTTCAACAGTGATTGATCAGAAAATTGCTTCCTTAAAACATTATGATGTTGAAATGAGAGAATTTCCACATCCACGTTCCTATGAGGGAGTCAAACATTTAGCAAGTGTCCGCGGAATGACGGTCGGGGTACCGTATGCGGAAGCATTTGAAGTCATTAGGAGGGTCTGGAAATGAAGGAACTATATTTTCCCTATCCTTACCTTGTTTCTGCACTCGATAAATATTATGGAGTAAAGGCAAAACCAATAACGGCAAAAACCATGGATTCAGGTACGGATTCAAAACGAAAAAAGAAAGAGCGCAAATCGAAAGTAAAGACTAAAAAGCTGAAAGGTAAACGCGGCGGCGGAAAGAAACTATCCATTCTGATAGCGACATTTTGGGACTATCCCCACACAGGGGGTCTTTCCAACTATATCACTACTTTGCGAGAAGGCTTGCGGGCTTTAGGACACAAAGTGGATATCATTGCTCCAAACCATTTTACTCAAATAAAAGCAGAGAAAATTCGTGAAGTGGTTGTTCCTGAATTAAAGACCTTTTTCAAGGAACGGTATGGAACGTACACAAGTAAAATTATTCAAAGCTGCCGTCTCCTCTACATTTATGAGCAGATGATGCAAACCGTTAAGTTGGAGAAATACGACATTCTCCATGCTCAGGATTTATTCACAGCCAATATATTAGGTAGATTTAATGAAGACTTAGGTAAACCACTTCTTTTCACCCCTCATGGTATGTTCACCTTTAGCAGGGTCAAGTTCAACCGAATTGAAAGAGGTTCTGAGGAGGAGGTTTATTACAAAGAAATTGAGAGAAAAGCGATTGAATATGCAACTCATATGGTCATTTTAAGTGACTCTTTCCGTGATCCATTAAGCTTACTGGGTGCGAAATCTGCAAAACTTACCACCGTCAACACGGGGATTGATTTTAAATCCGTTGCCCGGAGTGAAACGAGAGGGAAAATTGTGATTTCATGTATAGCAAGGCTTGGACCAAGAAAAGGACATTCAGATTTATTAAATGCTCTTTCTCGAATAAATGGAGCAATTCATGGTGTCGAAGTGCAAATTGTTGGAGATGGAGAAATGCGTGAAGCCCTGGAAGCTCAAGTCCAATCGTTAAGACTATCCAACGTACACTTCTTAGGTAAACGAGATGATGTCCCTTCCATATTAAGTAAAACTGATATTTTTGTTCTGCCAACCATCAATGACAATTTACCGATTTCCATCATTGAAGCCATGCATAGCGGTGCAGCGATACTTACAACCAATTGTGGTGGAATTACAGAAATCATTCACCATAATGAAACCGGAATCATTGTAGAGCCGGGTAATGTAAATCAGTTAGCAACTCAACTAAAGAACCTAATTGGAAATGAGGCATTGCGAAAGAAACTTGGCAACAATGCGTATCAATATGCCAAGAACCATCTCACACGTCAAGCCATGGTTGACAAAATTGAAGAGATTTACCAAGATCTATTAGCTTCGGGAGGAGAATAATGATGTCATCACACCCAGCTGTTGTTCTTGATTTAAGTGCCAATGGAGTTGGTATCATTCATGCTCTTTCTCGAAAAGGAATTGATGTATATGCATTTGATACAGAAGGTCCCTATTCTAGAGGGAAATCCAGACTTGCCACTTGTGGGGTATGTCCAAGCCCCTTACATCAAGAAGCCGAGCTGCTTTCTTTTTTAAAAGGAGTAGCGAAGAATCTTGATGAGAAACCCGTGCTATACGCAGGTGCAGATGATTATGTTGTCTTTATCTCTAAATACAGAAACGAATTATCTCAGTACTATTTGTTTCTATATCCGGATCACTCTCTAATTATGGATTTATTAGATAAGAAGAAAACCTATGAATTAGCATTACAATATAATATCCCAACCGCAAAGACCTTTTTTGTGGAAAACGAAGAGCAGCTTGATGATGCGATTACTCAATTAGAATTCCCGTGTATTTTAAAACCTGTGTTCGGACATGAATTCAGAAAACATGTGAATAAAAAGGCCATTCATATCCAGGACGCCATTCAATTAAAGAAAGTCTTTCCTATCTATCGGAAGTTTGGAGAGCTTATTATTCAAGAAATCATACCCGGAGACAACCAATGTTTCTATAAAGTGGCTACATTTTTTGATGATGAAATGGAATTACTAGCCCTTTTCACTCTTCAAAAAAACCACCAGTTCCCTGCACAATTTGGAACGGGAGCACATATTGTGAGCAAACGAATACCTGATCTGGTTGAAGTCGGTGTTCCACTTTTGAAAGAGTTAGGACTAAACGGAGTAAGCATGATCGAATATAAAAAGGATCCCCGGGATGGACAATATAAGCTCATTGAAATCAATCCCAGGTTCTGGTTGACTCATAGTTTAACAGGTCATTCCGGAGTCGACTTTGCCCATCAGTATTATCTGTACCTTACTGGTCAACATCCTACTCCTCAACTGCAGCAAATTGACGGGGTTCAATGGATTTACATTGTACGTTACTTCCTCACCTTTCTTGAAAAACGAAAGAATGGTGAAATGAGCATTAAAGACTTCTTTAATGGGTTCAGAGGTAAAAAGGTATTCGCCCTTCTTGCCTTTGATGACCCTATGCCATTCATCAGGAGTACCACGTCTCACCTGTGGAATGCTTGGAAAAGAAAACGAAAGGAGTGACTTTAGTTTGTACACACCACAAGAAGTGTATGCCATGTTTCATAAGCATGGCATCGAAGAAAAACTCTCAACATCACTTGGGAATAAAGTGTCCATTCATGCTGCATCAATCCAAAACCTTAAATCAACAAAAAGGAGCAGCATTTATCAGCTTCAGCTACAGAAACAAACAGACATCTTCCCCATCATCTTTAAAATCTACCATTCTACCAAATACAAAAATGAAGTCGAAATCAATGTTTACAGCCAAGCCTACCCATTCTTAAAAGAGTTTCTTCCTGAAATCTACTTGATGGAGAAACAGGGAAGTGACACCTGGGTATTCATGGAGTTTGTTCGTCAAATCCGGGGGCAGCTTACCTTTACACCTAAGCACTTTGATTACATTATCCCAACACTTGCCAAACTTCATGCCCACACGTACGAAGGAAAATTCACGAAAGAAAAAAACATTTTTCAGTCTTGGTTTCCCATCTACAGCTCGATAAAAATGAAAAAAGACCGGGAAAAATTCATCTCTAATACGATGACATTTCTTGACGATGCCAAGAAGGATAAACAATTGAAAGACATCATCAAACCACATTACAAATCATTAAAAAATCTGTACAGCCACGGTCCCGACTTTTTCCCGGAATTAATGGACAGCGGCTTCTCGATTACCCATGGAGATCTTCATATGCAGAATATCTGTTCAAAAGATGTAAGCAAAAATCAACCTTGGGAGATTCAATTCATCGATTGGGAATCAGCCAAATTTTCCCCGACATGGTTTGACATGATTGTATTGGTAGAGATTTTACTAGCCTTCAGGAAGGATTGGCAAAGCAATGCTGAAGAGATTCGTACCCATGCGGTTGACGTGTATACGAATGAAATGAAGAAATATGGAATCGACTTTTATACCAAACCGATTCATCTGTACAAAATGGCGTACCTTCAACGAACTCTCGAAAAAGGATTACACACTCAGCTTAGACGTATCTTTGACAATCGAGGCGGTGAGCTTCTCCCTTACCATTTAGAGAAAATATCAACCTGGGGAAGTGAACTGGGAATCTATAAATAGAAGAAAGGATGAGAAAATTTGAGTCGAATGCCCGCTCTCAACATTCACCCCTCTCTTCTGGCCATAATGGATCAGTATTATGGAGTGAAAGGAGACTTTGAGGAGTCTCTCACTCTACAACCATTCTGTCAGAAAACAACAGGTGACGATTTAAAGCCGATGAAAATTTTATACGTCACATTTTTTCAATATCCTCATACAGGTGGATTGTCTCATTACATCACCTCTATAAAAAACGGATTTGAAGAGCTCGGTCATAGTGTAGATGTACTAGCGCCTAACCACATGACTTCAGAACAGCTTGATGAATGGATTCCTCAAGCTGCCTCTGAAGCACGTACCTTTATGCTCGGCCGCTATGGAATCGCCAATGAAAAAATCGTCAAAAATCTCAGTTTTCTTCATGTATTCGAACTGTTTCTTAAAGAAAAAAATCTCCAGCAGTATGACATCATTCACGCTCAAGACCTATTTGCTATCTTCATTCTCGGCCATTTGAACCAAATGTATCAAAAACCATTACTCTTTACGCCACATGGGTTCTTTACGAAAAGCCGCTTAAAATTCAATAAAATACAGATAGGATCCATCGAAGAAGTCTATTTTACTGAACTTGAGAAAGTAGGTATTGAAGCAAGTACTGAAATCGTGATGATCTCAGATTCCTTCCGGCCTAACTTAATGGATTTCGGTGCAAAAGATGAAAGGATGACCACCGTTCATACGGGCATCGATTTTGAACCACTTCCTCATAAAAATCATGAAAACATTATCCTAACATGTGTCTCCCGACTGTCCCCTCGTAAAGGTCATGGGTTTCTCTTAGAAGCATTGTCCAAGCTTCGTGAACACCTGACTAATGTAGAAGTATGGATTGTCGGAGATGGTGTCATGAAGGATAGACTGATAAAACAGGCGGAAGAACTTAAGCTAAATAACGTAATCTTTTTTGGAAAACGTCACGATATACCCTCTATTCTTTCCATGTCGGACATCTATGTGTTAGCAACTGTGAATGACAACTTTCCCTTATCCGTCATGGAAGCGATGTTTTCCCGGCAAGCGGTCATCTCCACCACATGTGGCGGACTTCCGGAAATGGTTCAGCATGAAGAAACAGGCATCCTTTGTGAACCTGGTAACGTCGAACAACTTGCACATGCGATAAAGCGTTTCATTACAAATAAGGAAGAACGTGACCGTTTTGCTAACGCTGCTGAATCCTATGCTCGTCAACACTTAACCAGTCAAGTTATGACGAGAAAAATTGAACAGATTTATCAAAGGTATTTATGAAGAAATGAGAAGGAGAATAAACTGATCCAGGACAGTTGAATATTTCAATAAGAAAATGGAGAATGAAGAATGATTTCATAACTCGTGCAAATATAAAGGAAAAGAGCTTGGTAAATTCCAAACTCTTTTCTTTTATTATTTATCTTCCTCAAACGTTCTCCTCTAACTCATCTATAATACTTTCTGCAGTTTTCTTACCGTTTTGAATACACGCACCAATGCCCACTCCGAAATACGAAGCTCCAGCCAGCTTCACTCGTGGTAGTTCGGTTGCGAGATTTTTATCTAACGATTGAACAGACTGACTATGCTCAAGATGATAGTTTGGCATAAGGTCTTTCCAATTTGTCACTTCGACAGAAATCGGGTCTCCGTCTATGCCGACACTTTTTCTGATATCGTCAAGTGCCGTGCGAACCAGTTCTGCCTCGCTAAATTCTTTCAACACTTTATAATGAGGATTTGTGCTTTTATAAAAAAGTCGCAATAAAAGATTTTGGTCATTGGACGTGTGCTTCCACTTCCGACTCGTCCATGTGCAGGCATCACATTTCACTTCGTTGCCTTTGGAGACGATGAATCCTGTGCCATCAGCAGGAAGTTCCTCAGCCGGTATATTAAATCCGAGGTAGATCGAAATCAGTGAAGAGTTTTTCAGTTTATTGAAATCAGGATCAAGTTTTTCATGAGTCAGAATCTTTTGGGCTACATCATGAGGTGTTGCGAATATTGCATAATCCGCTTGAATGCTCCCTTGACCACTGAGAGTCAGCTCATATTTGTCTCCTGTTTTTTGGAGCTTAGTAGTTTCCACTCCCTTTATGATTGTCGCACTGGAACATTTTTCTTCTAAACGTTCAATGATGGTTGATAAACCATTTTTAAACGATATGAACTTTTTATTGGATGGACCTTGGAATTTTTGTTTGTTTTTAGATAAACCTTTAATAATACTGCCGTATTCATTTTTATAATCAAGTAAGTATGGGAGTGTCGAAGCCAAAGTAAGTTTATGCAAATTTCCAGAATAGACGCCTGATAATACTGGGGCAACTTGATTCTCTACCAGTTCTTTACCTAGGAATGCTTCTAAAAATTCACCGATTGAACTTTCTTTTGTAAATTGTGTGTTTTCAGTTTCAAGATCTTTAAGTGCTGCATTCTTACCTTTTTCTGACACCAAGCTGCTATTTTGAAGGGACTCAACGCTCATAGGAATTCCGAAAATCGTGTCATGTGGAATCTTATGCAATTCTCCATTGGTATATATGTAAGATGTGCCTGTTTCATTATAGACAAGTTCATCTTGAAGATGAAGCTCATTAATGAGAGGGAGAACCCCTTCATTACGGGCCACGATGGAATCGGCTCCTGCTTCCATAATGAATTCCGCTTCTCTTACACTTCTAATTTTGCCGCCGAGCTGCTGATTACGCTCGATTAGTATTAACTTGATATCTATTTCTCGTTCTTTGGACATTTTTTGAAGATGGTACAGCGTTGTTAATCCTGTAATTCCTCCACCTACGACAACCACTGTCTTCATACGATTCACTCCAATAATTGCGTTTATGTATACAGATTATCATGTTTTTTGTTGATTAGAAAAAAAATCTGTGTCTGAATTGGGAAAAAGTATCGGGAATAAGGGGTTGAAGGCTGATTTGGGAGCATAATCTGCCAAGCTAAACCGTTTCTTTTCAACTTCAAATTTTTTATTTCAACTTACTCCAACACCCTATTCTACCTCTAATGATGCACCACTTTATATAAATACCAAGTTGACAACTATGAATACTCACCTATATAATAGATGTAATTCATGACAACTATATAATCACTTATCCAGAGAGGCAGAGGGACTGGCCCGATGATGCCTCAGCAACAGATTCTACATCATAGAACACTGTGCTAATTCCACAAGCAATTTGCTTGGAAGATGAGTTGAAGTTTTGTTACATAAAGCCTTCTTCTTATCTAATGGGAAGCGGGCTTTTTTCAATGACCCTTCCTCAATTCGGACACATTATAAGAGGAGTGATCACAATGGGAGAAATCCTACAAGAAGCGATTCAAAATCGACGAAATGAATTAATTAACAAATTGATTATCCATAACATTTTCAAAAAAGGCCACAAACAATTATTCGAGTTGACGCTGCAGGAATTAGAGGACGAATTTAAATACATTCAGCAGGAAAGCCATCCGCACAGCGATGTAGGATCGATTAAATGGAAAAACTGTGCGAAGTTAACCAGCTAAAAAAGCCCCCATCCATGGAAGTGGATTGGGGCTTCCTTACTTTCCTATATTTAGGAATTTAAGCTAACTTTCTGCATTAACCCGGACACTTAAAGCATATATCTGTGCATGTATGCCAATGGTCGTAAACATGTTACCTGCACTCATTTTCGCACGCTACATTGACAAGTGGTCAGTCCTTTTCTAAAATGACAAAGGATTGTTCTGGATGAAATTCATGTATGATACTATTTAATTTATATCATATAGTTTCCACCTCCCCCGGATTTCATATATCTTTCAAGGTTAGTCTAATCTCTTACAAAGGAATATACATATGTCCCTCAATCTGCAGCATTTTATGAACGAATTCATCGGCCTCGATAATTGGTCTCTCTTTTTTATCAGTATTTTCATTAATGTTGTCATCAGTATCCTTGGTTTTCTACCTAGTGTCTTCTTGACGGCCTTTAACATTTCCGTATTCGGGTTGTGGCCTGGAATCGGAATTTCCACCCTTGGTGAATCATTAGGAGCCATTGTTAGTTTTTATTTATATCGAAAAGGAATTAAGTTTGCTCGCATTGATCAGATTCTTTCAAACAATTATTTTCTCAAATTAAAAGAGGCCTCAGGTACCGAATGGATCATACTTCTAATCTTATTTCGCATGGTCCCATTTGTTCCTTCAAGTGTGGTAACCGTTGCGGCTGCCTTTAGCTCTATTTCAATTGTGGTTTTTTCTGTGATCAGTTCCGTCGGCAAGATTCCTTCGTTGTTGATTGAGGCATTCGTGGTGGTGAATGTGTTGGGTGCGGATAAGGGGAAGGCTATTTTGTTAGGAGGTTCGGTGGTAGTCGGGATGTTTTATTTGGGATGTCGTTGGAGGAAGAACTCAAGATCATGATTGTCGCAGTTACGGAAACCACTCTCCTCCGGAACTGAAAAAAAGACGTCCACCACATGGTACACGTCCTTTCTCCCCCATTACTTATTGTGCATTCACCTCGACAGCATCCTTCTTGTAATATTCTGCAAAGATCTCCGCAAATGCTTCTGTTGAGTTATACAATTCCACTAAATTATTTTCCACTCCGCCAAACTCAAGAAGCATGGCTCTCTCAGTTAGGTCCTGATTGTAAACCCCGTTACCTTCTGCTCTTGTTTTGATAAAGACTCCGCGGCTTATGCCAGGATACTTTTCTTCTAATTTAGCATTTAATTCTTTAGCGATTTTCAGGTTCTTTTCGAAGTTTTTGTTTTCTTTTCCTACAATAAAAAATAAGCGGGCATAGTTTTTGCCGTTAATGGTTTTGGTTGTGATGTTTCTTGGCTGGGAATCCCGGTGGATATCGATCAGGTAGGTTAGGTCATTGTCTTGAGCGATGGCTTCCTGGACCAGTCCCCTAGATAGTTGATACGATTCGAAATACGTCCATGACTTATCTTTAAGTGCTTTATTTACATCCGTCTTATCTTGAACCGCACCAATTCCTCTTGATTCAAGCTCTTGCTTCAACTTTGATCCAACAGCAATGACATTAACCTTCTCATTTGTACTCGCCGGATCTTTAGAGTCGTTGTTTTTAATCAGTGGACTAAAGGCTTCCCAGCTGTGAGAATGATAAATGAAGACAGATTTTTCATCGATTTCCTGAATACCGTCTCCTGAGTTGTTGTTTGCTTGATCGATTTGACTCTGGTCAATTTCTTGATCTTTCAACTGATCTTCTGTAGGCGCCGGCGATTCGTTCGGAAGGTTCGTAATGTCCGTCCCTTTCCCTGCAACTGCTATATGAGTGTGATAATTTTCTATCCCGGGGATTTCCCGTCCAAATAAACTTCGTGGATCAAGTAGTGATACGTTCGTGACACTCTCTAACCAATCAAAATCATTGTTTAATGCTGATTCATTAGTGACCCGGAGTCCAGTCATTTCCTGTGACAGCAGCATGAGAAACGTTTCCTTCGGGACGAGTTCAGACACCGATGAATACAATAAACTATCCACCCTCAATTTAATCGCTGTTGACGAGATCAACCATACGGTCAAATACATGAGGACAATACCGATCAATACTACCCGAATGATGGCCTTCATAGAGACGAATACTAGTGGGACTATGCTATTGTTGTTTCGAGACTTATACGACATCATCAGTACCCCTATATAAAGTATTTAATAGTTAACTTTATGCAGGAGGTTGATAGAGTAGAAGGTTTTTTCAGGGATTCGGTCGGATTTCCTACTTCACCTTATACCGTGAAATCATTTTCAGATTTAAGTTTAAGTGCATTTCGCAGTAATTCTTGAAGGACTGCTGCGAAAATCGAAATGGTGACAGACGCAAAACTAATGATGATCCCTACCATGGCAATACCAGGATGTAGAGCATTTTGGATTAATAGAAACATTATACCTGCCACATAAATGGCAGTGATTAGTAAGGCATTCAGTTTTATTCGGTGAAGAGCCACTATTGCTTTCGCTGAAAAAGCGTTCTCTTCAATATACTTTAAAAGCTTAAAAGCTTGATACAGCGCTAAATTAAATGGAACCGATGTTAAGTATACCCCTATTAGAATCGGCCATTTCAAATAAGCGAATTCGGGAAATAGATCAGCAGAATGCTTTGCCATGGTTGGCAACCAGACAACACAAAGGATGAATACAATCGCTCCTATTGCCATTACTGCCCCTTTTAAAAAAGTCGTCGTTCCTCGTTTCATAACACACCTCTGATACCATGTTTTTCTAAATTATATAATGAGATTTATTGTTTTCCAATAAAATTTGATTGATTTTTTATTCTCTATTAAAAGTTTCCTATAAAAACAAACGCATGAGTTTTCTCATGCGTTAAATCCTTATCTGTTATTCACTTCATTGGCTGCCCTCACCCCCGACTCAACCGCCCCTTCCATCCAACCATGAAAGGAGGAAGTGTGCTCTCCAGCAAAATGAATTCTGCCTTCAGGTATCTTAATATAATCCCCAATATCACTTGCCTGACCAGGGGTATAAAGGGTAAAACATCCAGCCGAGAATGGATTTTCACTCCAGTTGTAGACTACATAATTCAGCATTTCAGTATACACTTGTTCACCATATACTTTAGAAAGGTCTTCTAAAACCTCTTTGATGATTTCTTCTTTTGGTTTGCTGTTCCATAAGAGTGCATTCTGGCCCCAGCTGTAACTCGCTAACATAACCCCTGGTTTGTTGCTGCCTTTTTCGTGACTTGGCATATACGTAAAGCGGGTGGGAAGATCTGACACGATGTTTCCGTAGTTCAAGTCTTCCCAGAAGCGACGACGAAATTCAATTCCTATTTTCACGGCTGGAACATTCGTTACTTCCCGAATCGCCTGCCACTTTTTAAAGGATATTGAATTATAAGGTACTACCTCGATAAACTGAAAGACAGTAAATGGTACGGTTACGATGACATAATCGGCATTGTATTCACGCACCAATCCGTCAATGGAATCTCTTGATCGAACACTTACTCCTCTATTGGATTGAATAATGTGGCTCACTTTTTGATTCAGTAGAATGTGTGACCCAAGTTCTTGAACAAATCCATAAGGTAAGTGGTCGTTACCTCCTGTTATTTGATAAAATTTGGTTTCTTTCCTAAATATAGGGAAAATGATGTCTTTTAAAATGTCTACGAAGGAGAATTCAGGGAATCCTTCTATCCCGAGAATGACATTGATTTTTCGGATTGCATTAAATGATAATGATTTACCGTATGGGTTATTTGCTAAAAATTGTCCCATCGAATAGCCAGAGTATTTTTTTATTAATTTTTGCTGTTCCTCATGGTCACTGTTTCTATATAATTCGATAAAGGGTCTGGTTGCTTCAAGGAATAATTCCGAAGCCGTTTTTCCCTGCTCACCTTCTGGTAAAGGATACTGTAGAATGCCTGGATTATTTTCATAGATCTCCCTTGTTGTAAGGATATTGTTTACAAATAGTAAATCTCTTGGGGAATTATTGATGAATTCTTGAAAGGGCAGGTTGAATTTTCTTATATATTCGAACACTAATTTGTGGTTATCGGGGATCCTCATAGCTCCCAGGTCCAAATAATTACCGGGTGTGAATGGCTTGCGAACAGTATATACCCTGCCGCCGATTCGTTTATTTCCTTCTAAAATCGTTACGTCATGCCCGGCTTTTTTCAGTAGAGAAGCTGCGACTAAACCACTCATTCCTGCTCCAACGATTATCACTTTTTTAGACTTAGTTGGATTTAATCCATTCCGGATAATGGCCAGCATATCGTCTGGATAGTTCAATTTGTAGGGATCATCTCTTGAAAGTTGATTTACCATCTCATCACCCACCTCCCTTTTTCTTACATCATATGACGTCAAAAAAGGAGGTATACGTATGATCTCTGTGGCGAAGAGCTCATTTCCACTGATTTTAAGAACAAGTGTTTCTATTTATACGTTTATGTGTTATACTTAAATTTCATTGGGTCTACGAGACTGTATTTAGTCAATCCCTCGAGCAAGTAGAAGGGAGACATGTTATATGTCACTAGAAAATATCGTAACCATGCTCAATACTCTTAAGGAATTCAAGGATAGTGAGATTGTTCATACGATTTCAAGTCATGATCACTCACCTGTTATGACCGTCACCTACCATTTGGACAAAGAATGCTTTCAAATCACATATGTTGATTCAATGAAAGTTGAAGAATTTACAGACCTCAGCCTTTTGGCTACAACCATAGAAAGTGTTGTTCTTCTCGAACCTTCAAGATAAGGTTATAAAATGGGATGCCATTACGTAAATCGTGATGGCATTTTTTTGTACCCGGATTTTAATTATGCCGGGACATTATGTCTTTATCTTCTCAGACATATATTCGAATCTTCATTGGTAGAAACGAGCCATTATAAGGTTATGAAGCAATTTTTTGTTGAACGGGAACGAATGATATAGCATTTATTGAAAGTACAAGATTGAAGGTGGAAATAGGATTTATTCATTATGTTGTTAATTGATAAAGCATTTCCCTAATAATAAAATAGAGCATAAAACCAACCCTGGTTTTATGCTCTATTTTATACTTTTTAAAAAGAAGGAAGTTCACTAAGGTTATTCTCTTTCAGGCCGTCAGGTTCACTGCGAAGAACATCTCTTCCATATCGATGAATCACATCTACATGAGCCAGTTTTCCTGACTTTGCTTCTTTGAGTGCAGTGATATAATCAAGCTCTCTCCCACTTTCGGTTTTAAAAGCGATGAGATCGTCTTCCGCATTTCGGCGAACGGCTACAATCTGTTCCGCGCCAGATGCCAGCTCCTGAGCCATTTCTACTTTAGCTTGAAATTTACCTTGCTGTTTGTATTCCTCGTAAATTTGTTCAAAACTTTTTTCAACCATAAGATTCACCTCCCGAACGTATAATTATTATTAGCGGGAAGTTCAGGAATTATTAATATCTTCCAATGTATTATTGAGCAGATTATTGATGCCTGACTTTAATGAGACTCTTAAGAATCAGTTTCTTTTGGTTGAGTCAGGGGTAAATTAGTACTTACCACCTCAACACTAATAAATGAATCGATTCCAAACATTTTCAATTTAGCCACTTGGCTTTCAGCATTATCCCTGATTGCAAAAGCACCGGCCTGTACTCGATAGTAGGTATTACTGGATTCTGATAGAATGTCGATAACCGATTCAATGGAATTTTTTTTAAGCTCATTCACTCTGTTTTCTGCATTTTTTCT
Organism: Rossellomorea sp. GCM10028870; assembly: GCF_042666755.1. NCBI lineage: Bacteria > Bacillati > Bacillota > Bacilli > Caryophanales > Bacillaceae > Rossellomorea > Rossellomorea sp. GCM10028870. The sequence goes on from NZ_JBHTGN010000001.1 coordinate 1,210,362, forward strand.
TTCCGTAAAAGAACCAGCGATCACCTTAAATAGAGACTTTTTATTATCCGATTTTGGCGGTAATTCTAACGCCTTCGCGATACCACGTGCAATGGCCACAGCAACGGCATTTCTAAATTCAGCATTGTTCAATAAAGAGATATCTCTTGGATTGTCTACAAAAAGAACCTCCACCAGTAAGGATGGCATGTTCGTTTCCCTCAATACATGAAAATTGTCTCTCTTTTTCCCTCTGTCCACCACATTGAAAGGCTTAATTGCAGTCATTACTGCATCATGAATTATATTCTGATAAATAAAGGTTTGAGCTGGTACGCTGCCACTATAAACATAACTTTCAAAGCCGCTTCCACCACCAGCATTATGATGAATAGATAGGAAGAAATCGGGCTGTGAGACATTAGCAAGTGTAGAACGATCTGATAAGGATAGCGTTTTGTCTTCTGTTCTAGTCATAATGATATTCACTTTATAATTTTCCATTAAATAGTTTTGTACAATTCGGGCTGTCGATAGATTGAAGACTTTCTCTTCAAACCCTCTATAAGTAGCACCTGGATCCAATCCCCCATGTCCGGGATCAATCATAAGTGTTTTCACTTTAATTCCTCCTAAAATTAGATATATAGTACTATATTCACGGAAGGACTAGCCTGATTGGATTTTCAATGTTTATGATCACCTCATTGTGAAAAAAAGAGTTCCCTGTTCAACAACAGGAAACTCTTTTTTATCTATATCAAATGGAGGTGACTTTCTTATGGGGCTTAGATTTTTATCTCTATTGTATTTCTGTAAACACGTTCTTATTCACTTTATTCATCATCATTGATTTAATTGATCGGCGGAGTTTCATACTGGTGCTCGCTTCATTTTTTTCAGTATGAACTGTTGATCTTATAACCATTGTTCTCTTGCTTAACGAGGGGTCGAAGAGTAACCCCGAACTGTGCAACGTGCATATTAGAGAGGGAAGGAGATCCCAAGTCAATCTTGGCATGTGTATCTGAGGTCCTGATAAAAAGATATTCTAATAATTTTCTTGCCAAAGCATCACCTCCATAGAACACTTTATGTCGAAAGTGGCTAATTGGTGAGGACAAGCAACGGTTTTTTTGAAAATTGGCAGCCTTTTTTATTTTTCCCAATGTATTGCGCATCCAAAAAGTGAGAGGTTTGCCGACATGCCACTTACCTCCCTCTTTTCAACTACAGCGCACCTGCTCCCTAAGCGTAAATGTAGGTTTCGTACGTTTGAAGATTCAAGGTCCGTCCCTCTCAATTTTTAAATTAACATATTTTTCCGATTGAGTTTTTATGAGTGAATGGGGAAAAGAAGTAAATAATAATGGGGCAAAGCTAAATGAATGGAGGTTTTTTAATGAAAAAGATTGGATTTCTTGTAATGGTTGTGCTGATCACTCTTTCTTACTTTCCTGGGATCGGTGCTTCAGCTGAAGCAAAGCAGGCTGAATGTGTGAGTGAAGCCAGCATGAAAGCAAAAGAAGACATTAGAATTTTATGGAACGATCATGTTATCTATACCAGGAATTATATTATTAGTGCCGTTGATGAATTAGAGGATCAAGATGTGGTTCTTGCAAGATTACTTCAAAACCAGAAAGACATCGGAAATGCAATTAAACCTTATTATGGTGAAGAGGCTGGGAATAAGCTAGCTGATTTGTTGACTGAGCATATTGTATTGGCAGGAAAAATCGTTGATGCTGCTAAAAATGGAAAGCAAGCAGAAGTGGAGAAATTTAACAAAGAATGGTATCAAAATGCAGATGACATTGCAGGATTCTTAGCAAAAGCAAATCCTTACTGGTCTGAAAATGCGCTTAAAGACCTGTTATATATGCACTTGCAATTCGTCACCGATGAAGCGATTGCACGAATCAAGAAAGACTGGAAAGGAAACATAACAAGCTTTGATAAAGGGAAAGCACATATTCTTCACCTGGCTGATGTCCTATCGGGCGGAATTGTCAAGCAGTTTCCAGAGAAGTTCTAATCATGGCAGCTGGGATAGATTGATTCCAGCTGCTTTACTCTGCTTTATAAATACGCTTATCTCTTCTCTTCCAAGTCAATCTCCTTGATGATACGGGCAGGATTTCCACCCACCACGACATTAGAAGGGACATTCTTTGTCACAACAGCGCCTGAAGCTATAACCACATTATCACCTATCGTCACTCCGGGATTAATGATTGCGCCTCCACCAATCCAGCAGTTGTCTCCTATTTTGACAGGCTTCCCAAATTCCGGTCCTTTGTTTCTCTCAACCGGATTCATTGGATGAGTCGCTGTGTAAATATGTACTCCAGGTGCGAGCATACAATTTTCACCGATGCGGACTTCACACACATCTAATATCACACAGTTAAAATTAGCAAAGAAGTGGTTGCCCACGTGAATGTTATATCCATAATCACATCTGAAGTTAGGCTCTAAATAAACGCTTTCCCCAGTAGATCCGAACAATTTTTTTATGGCAACTACTCTATCCCCTTCTTCTTCTTCTGTCGTTTGATTAAGCATGCGTGTTAAAAAACGTGCTTGTTTTCTCTCTTCCATTAATTGAGGATCCCATGGTTCGTAAAGTTCTCCATCGAGCATTTTCTGTTTTTCAGTTTTCATATGTGTGCCTCCATCTTTTGTAGTGACAATACCAGAACCCTATTCTATCTCTTTTTCTAAAAAAAATATATCAACAAAACACTCCCTCACCTAGTGTAAGGATCCAATCATTCCTCTCTCTTCGATAAATTCAACTGCCATGACACACCAAACCTGTCCTCAACCCAGGCAAATTTCTCACTAAACGGAGATTCCTCCAAAGGTATTAGCACACTCCCGCCTATAACTATTTCGATGCAGATATTTATTTTCATATTTAAAATTAAAAGGCGTTGCAACCAATTTTTCTACATGAATAAAACAAAATCCCTTACCAACTTACATCCAATCAAAAAAAACGACTCCACTATCAGAGTCAGTCATCTAATCACTTCAAATCAACTGTATCCAACAATTCCACTTCAACCTGATCACTATTATCAAAACGATAAAATCTCTCTACATGCCATAAATCTCTTCTTCTTGCATATCCGTTTATCTCTGCCCATTCATGCATGTCACGATATGCATCTCTAATTCCATGATTCGTCCCTTGATAAAAGGTGCTTACATAGGCTTGGGGAGGAATAGTTAATGACACCATGCCTGGGGGAATAACTTCAATCTTCTCCACTTCCATCCCTACCCAGTATCCATCCAAATCGACAGTAGCATCCTCTGCTACAAACGCACCTAGTTGAATCTGCTTATTTACAAGATGTTGAATCTCATCGACCCTTTCTTTCAATTTAGCAGCAGCTTTTGGGATTTCTATGATGTACTCGTCACCAGGACATACGACTCGAAACCCTACTAAGTTCAATCCACCAATTTCTTTCACTTTTATGTTACGCGTAATCATTTTCTTAAACCTCCTTAATTGATGATTTCTAACACATTTCCATCTGGATCAACCACATAACAAAGGGTATTCACTGCGCTTCTCGAGGTATTGTAATACTTGGTTTCTAGTAGGCGATAATACTGAAATAATCGTAAGGAATTTGATTCTTTGATGGAGTTTGTTATTTCACGAAGGATCTTTTCATCTGAATTTTCATAAGGTACACCCTTCACTATTTTATTCCTAGCTCGATGAAGAGCGGTTTTTACGGATGCATCGCTGATTCGAAGCATAGAGGCGATTTCTTTAGATGAGTAGCCAAACACATCTTTCAATGTGAGAAGCATAGCTTGCTTAAGGGGTAAAGCTGTAAATAGACATTCCAACAGAGCGTCATATTCGATAAAGTCTTTTGATTGGAAATGATAATCCTCATTGATTAAAACAAGCCCGTTTCTTTTTCTTTTTCCATCAATAAAAAGGTTTTTGGCGATGGTATAGAGAAAGGACATGGATAAGTCTCGTTCAGGTTCTGATTTCTTCAATTTGTACGTTTTTAAAAGAGTCTCCTGAACAAGGTCTTCTGCCTCTGGTGTAGAAGCAGAGAGCTTTACACAATACTTATAAAGTTTTAGAATCGTAGTTTCCAGTTCCTCAAAAATCAACTTTTTCGTCCTTTCAAAAAAATTTAAAAACATTTGTAACTTTTATTCTAGTATAATCGTTATACCAATGAATTCCAAATAGGAGGAGTGAGTGTTTTGTTTAAAGTGGGTAGTGTATTTATACCTGTGACGGACATGGAGAAATCGATGAAATGGTATGAAAAGCATTTAGGTGTAAGAAAGATTGATACCTGGGATGGTGGTGCAGGTTTTTATTTCCCAAATAGTGACACTCAATTAGGATTGGTTCAAGTGGATTCCCCTCAGCCTACTGAATTTGTCATCAGTGGGAAAAAGAAGAATGTGTACTTTAATTTCTTGGTAGAAGACATTGAGGAGGTTCATAAGGATTTAAAGAACTCTGGAGTTGTCACTTCTGAAATTGAAGACTTTGGAGGAATGAAAGGATTTGAGTTTTTCGATTTGGATCATAATCCATTTAGCGTAGTGAATGAAGTTGAAGATTCTCCCTTCCACCAGGACCAGGTGAAAAAATCACAGTATAAATAGAACAAAAGAAGCTGACTCCCCTGATTGGAGTCAGCTGTTCTATTACTATAAACCAGGTCTATATGCCGTTTCTGGAATATCTTCATAATCTTCTGGATTGAGGTCATCAATGCTGTCGTTAGCCACACCGGTGATAATTGAATTTAATCCCGTCTCAACTGCTTTTACTAATTGACCTTTTTTCTTTTGTCCCAGAGTCCATGTTTGTCCTCTTACTTCGAACAGCACAGTACCGCTACCATTAAGGGCGAATGATCCAAGGGCTGTCCCAGGAAGATCTAAGTCTTGCTGATACAGGGTAATGTTAGTAAACGGTGAATTTCCGATGGATTGTAAGGCATTATACGCTGCAACATTTAACTGCCTGGAATAATCATATCGATAATTCTCAGCGTACTCAGCATAATCACTTCCTTCAGGTGAACCAGGATCTGGAACAAACTGTCCGGATAGGGACATTGTTACAATATCATCCGTCCCCTCGACGTAATATTGACCTTGATGATGCAAGTCAATAAATGTATCTACATTCCCAAACTCCTCTCTCAAGCTCTTATAAACATCTCTAACTGTCTGGGATTCAGGTGTAATATACCAACCAGGTTGATCTGAACTTCCGGGAAAATCAGCAGGTTGAGCGCTATAATTCAAATCCGGATTAAAGTCACGATTTACGTCAAATCCAGGGCGTTCACTATAATCAACATCTTGAAGAGTCCTAGTGTAATAATTCCAGGAGGGCGTAGCTTCTGCTAATGATGGAAACTTTTCCACCACCTCACTCCATGTCATATCATTCGCACGTCGGTTCAATTCACTTGCGTCAGGATTCATCATAGGGAGAACGACTAGTGTAATTTCTTCACGAATGTTCTGTGCCTCTGGTGAATTACTCGACCCGAGGTACTGAAGGATATTCAGAAGAGCTTCCGTTCCTGTTTTTTCATTCCCGTGGATTTCACTTTGAATCATCACTACGCGGTCCCCGGTTCCCACCCTTGCTTTATATATCTCTAATCCATTATGTGAACGACCTGCCACATCCAGCGCTACTCTTCCTTGGCTTGTCTGTGCAATTTTCTGTAAAGCCTTCGTTAATTCTGCATGATCAGTAAAACCGGAGATTGGTAAATTTGCCCGATCATTTGTTAAATTTCCATTTGGAGAACTGGACGCTAAGCTTGTTGATGCCATGCTGGTACAAAGAAGAATTGCTGCTAAACTTGAGACTACTTTTTTCTTTTTCATAAATATATTCCCTCCCATATGTTTCGGTACCCTAAACAGTTTCTGCCTTTACATGAGGATCACCTTCAACATTACGTAAAACAGGAAATATTAAGGAGAAGTAATATGGACATACATGTCTAAAGATGTAGAATATTCAGAAAGTACAGACTTGATTTTATGTCTATTTATCTATCGAGGTGTGCTCACCTTTAACGATGAAAGAAGGTATATAAAAAACCAGGTATCCCCCGCTCTTCTCATCCCTCTTAAAGCAAACCTTCCTTCCTCACTTCTGATCACACTACCTAAAAAAACAATGACAAATAAAAAAACTCCTTCCCTATACACTCTCAGGAAGGAGTTGCTTTTCTAACTCTATCGCTTCATTTTTCAAATTCTCTTCATCCATCATCAATCTGAACAACCCTCTTATAATCAACTCATCTTGATTAGACTGGCGGCATTCTTGTGAGATCCGATTGGCAATGTTCATGTAATACTTTACACGATCTTCACTCAACCCCCTTATTTTCTCATACAAACTCTTCCAAGCGTTCTCCCTCTCTTCAAATGAAATGAAGGCTCCTTCCCGGTCCATGCTAACGGAAAATGATTTCATCATCTCATCATCCAACAATGGCTTGCTCTTTCCTTCAAGAAAGTCTCCAGCAAGGAGAGAAATCTGTCTCACTAAATGTTTCCCGAGAATAGAAGGGTCCAGGGCATCATCAGTAGAAATCAAAAGCATCATATATGATGCATAGATGGATTGTGTCATCCACATGAGGTCCCATTTGTATGGCTTGATCTTACCACCAAATACTTCTAATAGATTATGCTCAAGCCAGCTAAACAACCGTCCTCTCATACGGTGTTCCATTGCAGCCAATTTCTCACTGTTCTTCGCGGACTCTCCCCGCATGTGCATTTTCATATAAGATTTGTATTCGAGTATCCCTTCAAATTGTACTTGGAACTGTTTTGCGAATCGTTCAAGAGGTGGTAAATTCCCTTCTAGTCCGACGACAAAAGCCCGTTCGAAGACAAGTTGCTGATAATGTTCATAAATCGATATGATTAAATCTTCTTTTGATTGAAAGAATGAGTACAGGGAGCCCTTTGATATGCCGACACTTTCGGCGATTTGCTGCATGGACGTTTGATTATATCCGTGTTCTGCAAAGAGCTCCACGGCTGATTCGAGTATTGATTTACGTTTATCCATTTTTCACACCTCTATATCCAAAGAAAAATTCACTCTACCATTTTAACCATACTCCCCCAAAAATAGAAGAGCATTATTTCTTGACTACAGAAAAAATACAGGTAAAATGACTAGTGAGTCAACCAAATAAATAACTGTTATAACAGCGAATAATCAAATTAATAAAAAATAATTTGACCCATGAGTCAAATATTTTTAAAGGAGGACAACATCTATGTTGAAGGCTATTTTAAACCGTTCCAAAATCACACTGATTTTTATCTTATTATTTGTGATTATCGGTATTTTCACTTTTCTACAATTACCACAGAGAGAAATACCTGAAACAAGCGTGAACATTGGAACGGTCAGCACCGTTTATCCTGGTGCAACCGTTGACTCTGTTGAGAGGACAGTGACCAATCCCATCGAATCTTCTCTGCAATCCATTGATGGAATTAAAGAAATCAGTTCCTCCTCTTCAGCCGGTTTCTCTACTATTATTGTAGAGGTTGAAGATGGAGAAAACAAAAAAGAAGTGTTTGGAGATGTTCGACAAGCGGTTTCAGATGCTTCCACCTCTTTTCCTGACGAGGTATTCGATCCGGAAATTAACGAATCCACTGTAAAAATGCCGATTGTTTCGTATCACCTTACAAGTGATAGTGAAGAGACACTTTTCGCTCTTCGTGAAGAATTGACTCGTTGGCAGGAAGAAGTCAAGGAAATCACTGGTGTCTCCAGTGTAACGGTAAAAGGATTACCCGAAGAAGAAATTGTCATTGAATTAAAACAGGATGAACTAAAAGAGTCCGGACTTAATCCTTCCACTGTCATGAGTGCGATTAATGATGAATACTATCCCACTCCTCTAGGAAAGCAAGAAGTCGATAACGAAGTCGTTCAATTAACGGTAGATCACTACTCGACTCTTGATGAAATGAACGAGCTTTTTGTTGGTAAGAACCCTCAAGGAGAATCGGTCTATTTACAAGATATAGCCAACATTAACGTTTCGTCTAAAGAAGTAAAAGATATTGTTACATTTGAAGGTAAGCCATCCCTATCCTTTACAGCATTTGTTCAGGCTGGGGAAGATATCCCTTCTGTGGATGAGAAAGTAAGCGACAAAGTGGATGAACTGGCAAAGTCTCTTCCATCTGATGTGAAACTTGAACCTTATTACTCTCAGGCATCGATTGTAACAGACATTTTTGATGGATTATTTATGTCACTTGCCATTTCAGTTGTTGCGGTCATCCTGACTACGGCTCTTGGACTTACGGTTTCTGGTGCGTTCGTCGTTGCTTTAGCCGTTCCGATTTCCGTACTTATAGGTCTAATTCCACTTCCGTTTTCAGGCGTGGACTTAAACCAAATATCTGTCATCGGTGCCATCATTGCTCTTGGTATATTGGTTGATGACTCGATTGTAGTAAATGATAATATTCAACGTCGTTACAAGCTTGGCGACCGTGCACTAATGGGAGCCATAAATGGGGTAAAAGAAATTTGGGTATCGATCCTGACATCTTCTCTAGCCATAGTGTTCACCTTCCTTCCACTTGTTTTCTTATCAGGGGGGAATGGGGCATTTATAAGGGCATTACCTACAGTATTAATTACGACTATTATTGCTTCAACACTTGTAGCGCTGATATTCGTTCCAATCTTGAGATATCTGCTTTACAGTAAAACAACGAAAAAAGTTTCTGATGCTCCTGGTTTATTAGGGAAGCCATTGAATAAGCTCGCTGATTTTTATGCTGACAGTGTATTGAAAAAGTTTTCAAAAAGACCTTTCGTGGTATCTTTCATCGGCCTTGTATTCACAACCGCCATCTTTGGTCTCATTGCCCTTACACCGTTTGAATTCTTCCCGTCAGCTGACCGTGAAGAAGTAACGATTGATGTAACGTTACCAATCGGTACAACGATTGAAGAAACAGCGATCACCTTAGAAGACATGGAACAACTGTTAAAAACAGACGAAGGTGTATATGAAACTTCAGCGTTTGCAGGTACGGGACTACCTAACTTATTTAACAGCTCTCTTTCAAATTCCGGTCAAAATACAGGTCAATTGGTCGCGAGAGTCGATCGTGAAAACCAAACGGCTCAAGGACTGATTGACGAGTGGACTGACAAACTGAGGGAAGAATATCCAGATGCGAAGATCTTCATGGAAACGATCCAACAAGGTCCTCCTGCAGGAGCTCCCGTTACAGTTACGGTTTCTGGTCCTGAGATGGAACAATTAATTGAACTTCGTGACACGATTTCATCTGAAATTGAAAAACTGGAAACTGATCTAGTGGTTGATAATGTTGGAGAAATGGAGCCAACGATTGAATATGTTCCAAACCGCGAGCTTCTTGAGGAAAATGGAATTACAATCAATCAGATCAGCCAACAGCTTCGATTGGCAACAGAAGGCATTCCTATGAAAGCCTTTGATAATGGTGTTACGAAACGTGATATGACACTGGTTTTAGAAGGAAATGATGAAGAAGTCGACCTGTCTTCTCTAGAGGTTCCCGCTGAAATAGCTAATCCTGCTGGACCACCAAAGCTGATTTCACTTGATGAGCTAGTGACTCCTGAGAAGAAAGAAGAGCTTCAACTCATCCCTCATAAAGACGGAGAGCGTGCAATCACGATTCGTGCTTTCCCTGAGAATGAAGAGAACTATAAAGAAAATGTCCAGGATATCGTGAAAGATGTACGAGAAAACCTTGACGACAACAATTATTCCATTACATTAGGTGGAGAGAATGAAGCTCAGAATGACTTCTTTGCGGAGATTACAGTCCTATTTACAATCGTCATTTTCCTTGTGTATCTAGTCATTGCCCTTCAATTTAATTCTTTATCACTTCCGTTCTTAGTTCTTGTCGCGGTTTATCTTGCCATTGCAGGTGCGATTCTAGGGTTATTCGTTACTCAAACCCCAATCAGCTTCCTGGGTGTTATGGGTATGGTATCATTAACCGGTATTGTTGTGAGGAACTCTGTCGTGTTAATTGAGTTTATTGAGCAAGGATTGAAGAATGGTATGGGTGTGAAAGAAGCTGTCGTGGAATCAGGACGGACCCGAATTCGCCCAATTCTATTAACGGCTCTCACATCAATTGTTGCACTTATTCCAGTTGCAGTCAGTGGAGATGCCCTTTTTACACCACTTGCTGTTACCATTATTTCAGGTATCCTGTTCTCAGCTGTATTAACGCTGATCATAGTTCCGATGATGTATCTTGTCTTTCACCGCTTTAGAAGAAGAAAGCGCGAAGCATAAGAATGGTCTAGAGGGATGTCCATGTGACACCCCTCTTTTTCGTGGTATATGGAACAATTCACTTGAGAAATCATTCAAAATCAAGCATTATAGATAAGTATTTTATTTTAATCTTTAATGGAGGAACAACATGTCATCAAATATCAATTCAAAAGCGATCCTCATTACTTTTATGATAGGTGCTTTTTTTGCTATATTAAATGAAACGTTGTTAAATATCGCCCTAACCGAATTAATGGCCGTATTTAACGTCGATGCTCCCACGGTTCAGTGGTTAGCAACAGGATTCATGCTCGTGATGGGTGTGCTGATGCCAATCTCCGCCCTTCTTATCCAATGGTTCACGACTCGTCAAATGTTTATTGGTGTAATGAGTGTGTTTCTTCTAGGCACGGTGATTGCTGCATGTGCCCTGAATTTCCCTATGTTACTTGCTGGCCGGATGATCCAGGCCGTTGGTACCGGTTTACTCATTCCTGTCATCATGAATGCCTTATTACTTATTTACAGGCCTGAAGTCCGTGGTAAAATCATGGGTACGTTTGGACTGGTGATTATGTTTGCACCAGCGATCGGACCGACTCTTTCTGGCGTGATTGTCGACTTGTTAGGGTGGAGATGGTTATTCATAACGGTCATTCCCTTCGCCGTATTCTCTATTCTATTCGCTCTAAAATATTTACAAAATGTCGGCGAAATCACTCGACCAAGTGTGGATATCTTGTCCATTATCCTTTCTTCGATTGGTATTGGAGGAATTGTTTACGGATTTAGTTCGGCGGGAGAAGAATCTGCAGGGTTTACGTCTCTGAAAATCATTGTGATTATTTCAATTGCGATAATAAGCTTGATTCTATTCGTCTTACGGCAGTTAAAGCTTGATGAACCACTTCTCGATGTTCGTGTTTTCCGTTATAAAAGCTATGCGAGAGGAGTATCGATTTTCGTCATCGTCATCATGGCTATGTTTGCATCGGAAATCGTCATGCCTATGTATTTACAAGGACCTCTCGGATACTCTGCAAAAGCAGCCGGATTATTATTACTTCCCGGGGCACTTTTAAATGGGCTAATGTCTCCAACGATGGGATCGCTTTTTGATAAGTACGGCCCAAGAAAACTGATCATTCCAGGAACCTTAACATTAGTCGGGGTAATGATATTCTTTAGCACAATTAACCCATCTACACCGATCTGGTTATTCGTTCTTTTCTATATGGTTTTGATGCTTTCCATTTCAGCCATCATGATGCCTGCACAAACGAATGGTTTAAATGAACTACCGAAACATTTATATCCACATGGTACCGCCATTGCAAACACCCTGCAGCCAGTCGCTGGAGCTTTAGGTGTTTCAATCTTTGTCAGCATCATGACTCAAAGTCAGGCCGGGTATATTGAAGGGCAATCGGGTGAGTTAACAGAAGGACTCTTAAACAAGGCCATGACCTACGGTGTACATCATGCTTATTGGTTTGCTCTTGCCTTAGCTGCTGTCGCTTTCTTTATTTCGTTATTTATCCGGAAAGCTGTTGCTCCTGATTTTGATGGAGAAGGAGAAAAGACTGGAAGTGAAAGTTAAAGTACGTTAACAAAACACCATATTACCTGAAAAGCTCAGATTCCTGAGCTTTTTTTGAAAAAGTGCTATTACTGTACGTTAATCTCTCTAAAAGAGTAAAATGATGGTGAAACCACCCATGAGGAGGAACTTATTTGGATAAAGAGATTACCATGATTGAGGACATCCGTTCTGACCTATTGAATAGTGTGAGCGATTTAACGAATGATGAATTGAACAAAAGAATTGAAGAAGGCCGATGGACAATCATGCAAGTGCTTGATCACCTGTATCTAATGGAGAAATCGTTGACGAAAGCGATTCAAACAACTTTAGCTAGAGGTGAAGAGCAGGAAGTATCGTCGAAGCCGATTCACTATACGGTAAATCGGTCGACGAAAGTAGATGCACCTCCATTTGTCGTTCCTACTGAAGAAAACCTTACACTTCAAGAAATGAAGGACAAACTTGAAGAATCACGAAAAGACCTTCTAACATTTCTGGATACAACACATAAAGAAGCTCTACAAAAAAAAGCATATCCCCATCCCGTTTTCGGACTTATCCGTTTAGATGAATGGGTACCGTTTATTGGATATCATGAGAAGAGGCATTTAGAGCAGATTGAAGAACTAAAGGGAAAATTATAAATCTATTCGAAAAAGGATCTTTTCCCTTATGGAAAAGATCCTTTTTCATCACTCTTCTCCCTTTAACTTTTTGACTATACCCTCTATCACTGGATTACTCCGATGTTCGATCTTATATGCAGCATAAATCGTATTGTTTACGGAAAGATGAGGGAACATTACCTTTGACCTCTTTGCCTCCAGACTATCTTTTAATAAATACGTTGGAAGAATACTTACTCCCATACCGTTTTCAATCGCTTCTAGAATCGTCCGAAGATCCGGTACAATGTGAATCGGTGGCACTTCAGGTCTCTTGCCGAAATGTTCTCTCCAGTATCTTCTAACAATCGGGAGCTCGACTCCATAGCTTAACCACTTCTGTTCCATTAACCACACTTCAATATCTGAAATTTCAACGGCACTTGAAGAATAGCTAGCCGGTGTGACAACAACAAATTCTTCTTCTACTATCTTGACATACTCAATCGAAGACGTGTTCAGCTTTTGAGTTGTTATGGTAAAGTCGAGTTCATCTTTCTCCAACTTTTCCAATAATAAACCGGCGGTACTAAATTGAACGATAAAACGTATGTCGATATCCTTCAACTGAGGGATGACTGCTTTCGTGAAGTATTCAGCAGGGGAACCAAACCGAACGATGGGCGCAAGGGACGTTTTAGAAGAAGCGTGTCTGATCTCAAGGGTCGCGCTTTCTAGGTTTTCAATGAGAGGCACAATTTTCGTATATAATTCTTTCCCCTTAAGCGTGGGAATCATTTTACGTGGTGCACGGATAAACAGTGGTTCGCCCACTTCAGACTCTAATGCCGATAGATGCTGGCTCATCGCTGGCTGAGTCAAAATACGCGCTTTCGCTGCAGCGGATACGGAACGATGCTTATAAATACTAATAAAACTGCGATACCATTCAAAATCAATCATAGTGATCACTCCCTTCGATAAAATTTTTATATCCTCAGCTAATTCTTTTTTTAGTATATCTATAACAGAATTTATTTGAAAGCACCGTCCACAAAAGGACGGTGCTCATCTTATATATCTACTTTCTGCAGCCGATATACTTCTCTTTTCTCAACCAGTGTTTCTGTGTTTTGTCGATAACGATTGTAATGCTCAGATTCAATATGAGATGCCAGAGCTTCTTCACTCTCCCATGTTTCATAAAAAACAAAGGTCGCGTTATTTGCTAATGATTGATGAAGCGAATATTCGATGCATCCATCTTCCCGGCGAGAAGGTGTTATCACTTGGATTAATTCTTGATATAGTTGCTGTTCCCTACCAGGCTTTGCAGTCAGGATTGCGGTAATCGTAATTGATGACATTTTAGCCCTCCTGCCAATCATTATTCTACCAACATATTATTGTAAAAGTAATGAACCTATACCTGTTAGCTTAATCTCTTTACAACTTCTTTTGCTACACTCACAGTTGATTGTGGATTTTGACCTGTGATAATGTTTCCGGCCACTTGGATATGATCGGTCCAATTTGCTGTAGCAACAAATTCTGCTCCAAGCTCGCGCAATCGTGTTTCTAAAAGGAAAGGCATAAAGCGATCTAGTGTCGTTTCCTTCTCTTCTTCATCTGTAAAAGCTGTAACTGCTTTCCCTGCTACTAATGGGGTTCCATCTGATAATTTCACTCCGACTAGTCCAGCGGGTCCGTGACATACAGCCGCTACCACTTTATCCCCTTCGTATAATTCTCGAATGATATCTTGAAGTTTTGAATTATCCGGCAGATCAAACATCGTCCCGTGCCCACCTGGTAAGAAAATAGCATCAAATTGAGAATGATCTATGATATCTTCAAGTTTCAACGTGTTTTCCAGATACTTCGCTGTGTCTAATATGTCTTGAGGGGTATCCCCCTCTAAGCTGCGGGCATCAACCGGTGCTTTTCCACCCAGTGGACTTGCTACTGTAACGGAATACCCTAAACGAGCAAATTCAACATATGCTTCACCAAATTCCGATAACCAAAGTCCTGTTTTATGATCCTCATTCATCTTGTCAGCCGTTGTAACGACCATTAATATATTTTTACTCATTATTTATCCCTCCAAATTTATATTTGTTTACCTTACGAAGTTAATTGTAATGGGGGATGATACATAATACAAATTAGTTAATTTGGTTATTAGTATAAATATATTTATAGCTTTAGTCGAAAAGTTTTTATACTTGTGGGTTCTTACCAGTGACGTTGACTCTACTTCAAATTCAGACTATATAAAAAAGCCCATCCTTTTAAATAAGGATGGGCTTCTTTGCCTACACATTCAAATCCCGCTTATCATAAAACACAAACGTAGATACTGCCAGCACGCCTATCAAAACAACTGATATTCCTACGAATCCCGATTCCAAACCACCATCCATCACATTCTTCGCTTCAAAGTATTTGAATGGTGTGAGATATTTCAAGCCTTCGAGTTTTCCGCTCAAGTCTATGGCAAAGGAAAGGATGAAGGTGGCTAATAAAACACCTGTTGCTAATGTAGCGGCTTTTCCAGGCATTTTGGTCAAAGCTGCAATCGCTGTTCCGATTACTAAAAATAGTACTTGTAATATAAACATTCCTACCATGGTCATTCCAATATCGCTGATGATGTGCTCTCCATCACTATAGCTTCCTACTATGAATAAAGAAGCTGACCATGTGATGATCAACAGAATCCCGACTTGCGTGAGAGCTGCCAACAATTTAATCACTATGATTTTCTTCCTGGGCAGGGGTTTAACAAACAAAAACTCTACGGTTTTATCCCTTTCTTCCTTTGAGATGATTGTTGCACCAATCATTGCAGCATGAATGGTAGAGAGCAACACTATATACAGAAAGAGCACTCCATAAAATCCACTGGCCGTCGACATATCGAGACTACCTACGCCTAGAAATGCTTGGAGTGATTTAGGCATTTGGGCCATTAGCTCATTCATGGATTGACCTGAAGAAGAGAATCCTGCAAACTTCCCCATCCCCGAACCGATCAACGCTACCATCCCTATGCACCAAATGATGAGGGATTTGCGGTGAGCCTTCATTTCTCTAATATATACGTTCATCTTGTTCCCCTCCCCTTATACCGTATGGATATCTTTTTTGTTGTAAATAACGAAGCTTCCGATCAGTGAAAGGACAATCAAGAAGATCCCTAAGATCAGGAATGACCATTCATATCCCTCTTGGTTCAAGATATAGCTATAGTCAAAGTATTTAAATGGAGAAAAATAACGAGTTGTCTCCTCAGCAGCTGCAACCATACCAATTAGAAAAAAGGCAAACACGACGCCAAGCGATAAGCTGATTACCGATTTCACCTTTGGAAATACTACGGCAATGATGATTCCGATGGCAAACATAATCAATTGGGTGAATAGTAGAGTTAGAGAAATCAGCAAGAATACATACAGACTGAAATTCTCCACTTTTACCACGTTCGCCACAATGACTGCTGCAACCACATACACGATATTTGTAAAAAGCAGCGATGTTAAAGCTGCGAGTATTTTAGACGCAAGGATCTTCGTCCGGGTAACTGGTTTGGTCAATAGAAAGTCGGCTGTCTTTTCACGAATTTCCTTAGAACTAATTGAGATTCCAAGATTCATGGCTTGAATCGCACCGCATAGTGTGATGTACAAAAAGATATACGAATAATAACCATTTAGAGAACCGATACTGTCGACCTGAATACCTAACGCTTTTCTCACTCCTTCTGGGAATCCTTCCAGGAGTTTCTTAAATTCATCAATTTCTTTAGATATAGAAGGAAACATCGACATAAACAGGATCACTAACACAACGAGTGAAACGGTCCAAATAAACGTTGACTTACGATAAGCCTTCAGTTCATACAGAAAGATATTCATAGAGTATCAAGCCTCCTTTTCGTAATAGTGCATGAAGATTTCTTCTAAATCCGGCTCCTCTATCCATAGATTGGCAATTTGGATAGAGGAAATCTTCTTCATCACCGAGTTGATATCCCCCCTGAACAGGAAGCTGACATGATTTTGATTCACTTCAAGATTGCTCACGCCTTCAAGCTCGAAGTATGATTGATCTACATCACTTATTAATTCAAGTTTGAATTTTTTATGGTTGTTTTCTTTTAACGTACTGATCTTTTCGACTTGAACGATTTTTCCTTCTTTAATGATCGCTACTCGATCGCATAGTCGCTGAACTTCACTTAATATATGAGAAGAAAATAGAATGGTGACTCCCTTCTTATTTTCAGCTTGAAGCAGTTCGAAGAATTTTTGCTGCATTAATGGATCCAGTCCTGATGTTGGCTCATCGAGGATAATGAGTTTAGGTTCATGAAGCAACCCTTGAATGATTCCCACTTTCTTTTTGTTTCCAAGTGAGAGATCATCAATCTTCTTCGTTAAATCTAAGTTCAGCACTTCGGCCAATTCTTTAATCCTCTTCGTGCAGTCTTTCTTGTAGAAACTGGCAGAATACTTGAGGAGGTCCATCACCTTCATATTGTCGTAATAGAATACTTCAGATGGTAGATATCCAACTTCCTTCGCAATCTCTGGAGCGAACTCAACACAATCTTTTCCAAATATTTTCGCACTGCCGCTCGTCGGATGAATCAGCGAAAGGAGGGTTCGAATCGTCGTAGATTTCCCTGCCCCGTTAGGACCGATAAAGCCAAAGATTTCCCCTTCTTTTACTTGGAAACTGATATCCGTAATCCCTCTCGACTTTCCATACGTTTTCGTTAATTCATTAATTTCAATCACATTCATGAATCTCATCCTCACTTTCCAACTGTCTATTTGTAAAATGATGCCTTCAATAATTCGATGTAGGAATCAACTTCAGCCAGCACTTCTTCTTGTTTAATTTCTTCTACGGATAGTGTCTTAGCTTTTTGCTGTTGTTGATTGGCAATTCCTTCAAACGTCCAATAAATAATTTGAATCGCTTTTTTCACATCGACGCCTTCTTTGAATTTAGTTGTATCTATGTTCGAAAATAATTTTGCAAAGCTGTTCTCCACCATTTTGGCTTTAATCTGTTCGATATCATCTTTTACTTCCGGTGCTTCTTCGATAAATGCACTAGTAAGAAAATTTATCAGATGTGGGTAAACGGCAAAAAGCTCAAACTTTATCAACGTTACTGCGCGAATCGTAACGAAAATATCGCGCTCGTTCCAGTCAATACGCTCATAAATCTTCTCAGTGAATAAGTCAGCTAGATGTTCATACAGTGAAACATACAAATCCTTTTTGCTATTAAAATAATGAAATAAAATTCCCTTTGATATCTTTGCTTCCTTGACGATCTCGTTTGTTGAGGCATTTTGGTAACCATTCTTCGCAAAAACTTGAGTTGCTGCATTAATGATCCTTTCTTCTTTCTCAGGATCTAAGTTCAATGTTTTAAACAATACTTTCTCATCCTCCTATAAAGGGACAGGCGTTTGACCATATTGGTCAATTTCATTATAGTCATTTTTGACCAATTTGGTCAATGTTATTTTTGTATAATAGTAGCATTTTCAAAAAAGGTCATTTGAAGAATTAGAGAAGCTATTCCTTATTAGTCTCCTCAAATAAAAAAAAAGCTCATGATTTAAGAGCTTTTTGTAATCGTTACGTGCTAATTCTTGATGATTCTCAACTATTTGAGAAAACTTACATTAATCTCGTAATAAACATGGTAGCAATCCCAAAATAGATCATAAGAGACAAGATATCGTTGATTGTTGTAATTAAAGGACCGGAAGCTACAGCAGGGTCAACATTAAACTTGTATAGAATCAGTGGAATAATTGTACCTGCCAACGTTCCAATAACTAGTGTGATGAGTAAGGAGCTCCCTACTACTGCACCCAATATGACATTTCCTTGCCAAACAAATGCAATGATGGATATCATCACCGCGCATGTCACTCCAATGATGATGCCAACCGATAGCTCACGGATGATCAGCTTCAGCACTTGCCCGAAATCTAAGTCATTTGAAACCAGGCCCCTTACGACTACAGCAAGTGATTGAGTTCCGGTATTGCCCGTCATACCAGCAATCATGGGCATAAAGAAAGCGAGTGCCACGACTTGCTCTAGTGTTGCGGAAAACATATTTATAATGCTTCCTGAAACGAGTCCAATGAATAATAACAGAATCAACCAGGGTAATCGACGATAGGCAGCTACTAATGGTTTGGTATTGAAGTCAATTGATTTTCCTGAAGCTGATAACTTTTCTATGTCTTCATTTGCTTCTTGAATGACCACATCGATAATATCGTCAACGGTAATGACACCAGCCAATTTCCCATCTTCCTCAATGACCGGGATCGTAATGAAATCATATCGACTAATCATTTTTGCTACTTCTTCCTGGTCAGTATAGACATCTACTTTTACCACTCTGCTGTACATAATCGTTTCAATTTTATCCTGCAGTTCCCCTAGTAACAAATCTTTGTAAGAAATAACGCCGATTAGTTTTTTTTCTTCATCGATCACATACAGGTAGTTAAGGTATTCAGCCAATTCGGCGAAATCCTTCAGTTTATCAACCGCCTCACGGACTGTATAGTCCTTCGGAATCCATACATAGCGGTTGTTCATTATTCTACCAGCCGTTTCTGGGGGGTAATTCATTAAATTCATAACGACTTGAGATTCCTCTTGATTCATCTCTGACAAGAGTTCTTCAATCTTCTCAGGTTCAAGGTCTGTTAATAAAGTAGCCAGATTATCGTTTTCCATTAAGTCCAGGACTTTGGTTGATTTTTCAATCCCCAGCTTTTGTAACACCACTAATTGATTTTCTTTATCGATTTCCTGAATGAATTCAGTTAATTGCTCTAATGTTAAAAATAATAGGAATTTGTTTTGGTGTTTAGAAGGTACATTTGAGTATTGCTGAGCTATGTCATAAGGCTGCAATTCTTCTATTATTTCGAGAAACGCATTTTTTTTACCGTCTTTGAGGCTTTGGATAATGGCAAGTGTGATTTCATTTTCAGTCATCGACAACGTCATATGTTTACTCCTTGCTATAGAGTTTATTGCTGCTCACCTTAACACCTTTTCATGTTTTTGATTTGGATTAACTTACATTGACCTATTGCAATGAACGACTCCATTGTTTGTATGCTCTTTTCACTACCAAAATTAGAAATAATAATAATGGAATATATACCTGAAATGGCATATGTACATATAACGGAACAACTTTCAGTCCTATTTGTAGATGCTGTGTAAACCCTTCAGCCATAAAAACCGAGCTTGAAAGAAGGGCTGTACCGGTTAGCAATAAAAAGAATTTTTGCTTCTTGATTCGAAACAATCTCTCAAACCCGTACATTCCTGCAAAAAAGAAAAGGGTGATTTTAAAATAGACACCTATAATGAAAATCCCCAGGGCGATAGGATCTAAACGTTGGATTATTTGGGCAATATTCACTTTTTCTATTGCTTCCATAAGGGGGAATTCTGTGTTTTTTCCTATAGTTGGCCCGAGTACACCTAAGATGACACTCATGGTTACGATGAGTACTGTACCACTAAATATTACTGCAAAAAGCCCTGTCTTCAATACCTTTTCCTTTCGATTTAAGAATGGGAAAATCATTGTAAACACGATTATTTCGCCGAAAGGGAATGTTAAGGTTAAGGGAAATGCTGTTTTTAAAACGGGAATCCATCCTTGCTCAAGTACAGGCTGAAGATGCTCCAATTGCGGGAGGCGATCGATAAATACGAATATAAAAAACAATGAAGCGAGGATCGTTAAGATAATGAAAAATATATTGCCTGTTCTCGCAATAACCTCGATTCCTAAGTAGTAAGCGTATACCACCAAAAGTACCATGAGTAAATTGATCACCATTAATGGTGTTTGACTAAGTGTGGTTGTGATGAGGAGGTCTCCGAAATCCCGCAATACCCTTCCCGCAATGTAGAAAAAATAAAGAATATACATAAAAGCAATAACTTTTCCAGGGTATTTCCCTACTATCTTTTCCACATATTCGGTTAGTGGAAGATTGGGATACTGTTTAAAAAGGTATTCATACAAAAGGAAAAGAATGATTCCCCCTATCATCGCCAATAGAATCACCAACCATGCATCCTGATTTGCATCAAATCCTAGTCCGACGATGATTGAACTTCCCAATTCAAACAAGAAAATCAATACGAATAACTGGATTGAATTTATTTTATATGTTGTGATATGACATCCCTCCCTTACACCCACACAGTAAAAAGATTACAACTACTCAATAACTAAACGTTTCTTTTGCCTTGTTCAATGATGTGTATTACTCTTCTCTTAGTTATAACCTATCTTTTCATGTTTTTTTCTTAAGAATGCAACAATCAATAGAAGCAAAGGTAATAATACGCTAAATGTACTGTCATAAAATGGCCAGTATTTTGAAATCGTATCATTAAAATAGGCTGCATTTGGAGAAATGACGATTGAAAGTACAGTGATAATCATACCCATAGGATAGAGGAGTACCTTGTATTCCTTTATTCTTACAATTTGGGCTAATGCTACGTTCAAAATATAAAAATAGAACGTAATCTTATAATAAGTGGTTAAAATCCACATGACGGCTAATATCACTTCTATCCTTTCCAAAAAATCACCAATCCTGATTATTTTGGCTAAAGCAAATGTAGGATAAAAAGACCTTTGTGTAAGATCGTATCCCAGAATTAGAATCGTAAAAGCAATGATAATGACTAATACAAGCCCCCCACATAAAGAACCTATGAGAAAGCTTTTTCTGATCTTTTTTTGATGATTTACATAGGGTAATACCATTAAAAACACTACTAACTCCATAAAAGGGAAGGCCACCACTGTAAAGGCACCGTTAATGACGGGTTTTATCCCGCCCTCAAGAATAGGCTGCACATTCTTCAAATCAATTAATGGAACAAGTGCTATAACAAATACTATAAATAGGAGCGTAAAGAAAAAGAAAAAAATTTCTCCTGATCTCGCAATCACTTCGATACCCAGTCGTGCCCCCATGACGATAATGACTACAAATAACAGGTTAACCATTAACACAGGTGTATTAGTCATGATATGTGTTGTTGTAAAATCCCCGATTTCTCTTACATGTGCTGCAACAGAAAGGAGCGGGTAAAAAATAAATAGAATCGAAACAACAATTCCAGGCCACTTTCCAAGGATTTTTTCGTTATATTCCACTAATGTTAAATGAGGATATAGTTTCCCTACCGTACCCAATAAATAGACGACAAGTAAACCAATTAGTAATCCGAGAATCGCTGATATCCAGGCGTCTTGTTTAGCTAATGCAGCTGGTATTGCAGGTAATACCAGAATAGAATCTCCAATGGTAATGAGTGTTACAAGTATAGTAAACTGAGGAAGATCTATTTTTTTGTTATCCAAAAGAATTTACACCTCATTTACTATGAATTTAACATCGACGTGAGCAAATCACTGAAAGGTTTATATACAATGCTGAGTACGTCCAAGGGATTTGGGATACTGATATTTAAACCTCTTGCTATGCTTAATCCAACTCCTATAACGAGTAGAACAGAAAATACCCATAGCTCTCTTTTAGCTTTATTTTTTAAAAGGGAAGGTACTTCAGCCATAATAATGAGGATAGCTACAATAACAATTCCCAGCGTTGACCACATTATGGTCACTCCTTCATTTCAGGTAAAAATGAGTTTCCTATCTTACCTAAACGGCGAATTTTTATATCAGCTTTCACATTCACTTCAAGGTCTGTGAAGTGTTTTTCATTCCAATCCTTTTTAAGCTTTTTCCATAATTCAGGGTCAGAACGATGAATGATATCCCCGAATCCGAAAATATCCACTCCGAAATCTTCCTGAACCGTTTTGATTGTTCCTTTAGTAAGTTTTATAAAACTTTCCTCTGCTAGCTTCTCTAACTCATAAATAGTTTTAGGTTTTGTTAAATCAATTGCACATTTCACTTCCCCTATATTTCCTTCTGCCTCGATCGAAACATCAATCTTGGGTATTCCATTTTCTACGTCTCCTTTCACTTTCGTTTTTGAATGTATAACTTCGAAATTCAATTCCCCTTCACTCGGACACTGGACATTAGCCACCGTGTTTTTTACATTATCCGTTATGATGTTATACCCTCTGCTCTGTTCCTCGTTTAACCATCCCAACATTCGATCTCTCTTGAATACCGCTATTCCGGAATATTTTAAATAGGCTGCAGGATTAATTTGTTCAATGTTCTGAACATTATCTCCAATAGAAGGATCACCAATAATTTCAATACCTGTCAGTATAGGACTCTTTCCTTCTGTCACCAAGCTCCGGATAAGTTCATGTAAGGTAACGGAAGTTGTTGGTGCCCATGTCTTCTCTGAAGTTTCCAGAGAAGACAGCATATTATTTGAGGGTATTTTCTCAATTGTAGTTAACATAGATAATATATTCTCAGCAGTCGTTTCCTTGGCAATGACGATATAGAAATCCGTCCGATATTCATGGTCCCTTGCATAAAAATCCAACACTTTCCCTATTCCTTCTTTGGCCAGTTCTTCCCCGATGACAAGGATTCGGAGATGAGAATGATAAATCTTTCTCGGACTGACGGTCGTTATTTCCCGCATTGCTTCAAATACGGTTTCTTCTGTCCCTGTAAAGAGGGTTACGGGTATTCCAGAAGTCGCACCTGCTTTTAAAGCAACTTCACTTGGAATAACAATTTGTGTAGATACTTTGTATTTATCATCCTCTTTATCGATTCCTTGTCCTACACTTATGGCCAGTTCATTTAACTCAACCCGGTTCCAACAACCTGTAGTAAAAAGAATCAAAAGACAAATGCAAAGGAGAGTTATTGTTTTCCCAATCATCTAACAACCTCCATCTATCTTTTATTGATTATCTGGCGGGGTTGGAGCCGGACTATCTTCGCGATTCACATTTTGCTGATTCATTAAATGTGGACGTGAAACCAATCCCCAGTGCGGGAATCTGAATAGGGAATCCTTTTGATCTTCAACATTGAACGGCCCAAAAGGACTCATATAAGGAACGCCGAACGAACGTAAACTGCATAAATGGAGTATCATTGCTATAAATGCAGCGGTAATCCCGAAAATACCAAATGACGCAGCCAGCCCCATAAATATAAAACGAATCATCCTGATGGAGATACCCATATTGTTAGATGGTACAACGAAACTCGCGATTGCTGTAATAGATACTACAATGACCATTGCAGCGGACACGATTCCCGCTTCTACCGCTGCTGTTCCAATGACCAATGTGCCAACAATCGAGACGGCTTGCCCGATGGCTCTCGGCATTCTTATACCGCCTTCCCGTAATATTTCAAACGTCACTTCCATCATTAGTGCTTCCACAAAAGCAGGAAATGGAACACCTTCACGCTGAGATGCGAGACTAATAAGGAGTGGGGTGGGTATCATTTCATGATGATACGTAGTAACAGCAATAAAAATTGAAGGAGCTAATAAAGCAATAAAAAAGCTAATTAAACGAAGAAAACGTATGAGGGTACTAAAATCCCACCTTTGATAATAGTCTTCAGCAGCTTGGAAAAACTGTGTGAATAATGAAGGCACCACTAAAACAAAGGGAGTACCATTTACCAAGATGGCTACACGTCCTTCTAATAGGCAAGCGGCAACTACGTCTGGGCGTTCTGTGTTATATATTGTAGGGAATGGAGAGAATGTCTTATCTTCAATCAATTCTTCAATATAGCCGCTTTCTAAAATCCCATCGATCTCTATTCGATCAAGACGTTCTCTTACCTCTTCCAGCACTTTGTCATTGACGATCCCTTTAATGTACATAACAGATACCTGCGTTTTTGTGACTTTACCAATCCTTTTAGACTCTACCCAAAGATTATAATCATTGATTTTTCGTCTTATCAAAGCTGTATTTGTCCGTAAAGACTCCGTGAACGCTTCCCTCGGACCTCTAACAACAGTTTCCTGAGTGGCTTCTGATACCTCCCTGTCCTTTCCTCCACTTAAATCAATCGTGACTCCTCTCTTAAATCCATTCATTAATACGATGACGTGCCCAGAAAAGAGTGAAGAATATAATGTCTCAAAGTCATTTAAATCTTGAATATTTCCAACAGCAACAACAGAATCTCTCAAACGATCCACCAAATCCATCTCAGAATGATCATTTATTTCATAATCAAAATCGATCATAAGAGATTCTAAGATAAAATCATTGATTGATTTTGTGTCAACAATTCCATCTGTATAAATGATTCCTGCATCCATACATCTTTCTTTTCCTATTTTAATTTTCCTTATGACTACATCATCACTATTTCCAATTGCTTTTGAGATGGAATGTAGATTTTCTTCTAGGTTTGCATGTAATTGATTCACTTTTGAGGAATCCTCGTTTATTGTGGAGGTCGAATCTATCTTTTCTTCCTTATTAGTTTTTGAACTGCGTCGCATGAATTACACCTGACTTTATGTACAAATTTTCAACATGTTTCGGCAAGAAAAATCTTACATCATTTCTCTTAATAAATCACAAGCACTTTGAAAAAAACAACCATATCTTCATCGCATGAAACTTTCTATTCTTTCCCATTTATCATGCTTATTTATTTCTTATTTATTCGTATGCTCGTACCCTCATTGTAAAATTCAGCATGAGTATAAATATAAAAGGTGGGGCTTCATTATAGAAGCCCCACCTTTATCATCCAACGTTTTAAACTGATAATATTCCTCTAAGCTCATCTTCCGTGATGGAAGAAACGATTTTTTCATCAGGATCGATCACCTCTTGAATGAGGTGTCTCTTTTTTTCTTGCAGCTCATTCATTTTTTCTTCAATGGTGCCGCGGGCGATGAGCTTGATGACTTGCACCTCATTTTTTTGACCCATGCGGTGGGCTCTATCGGCTGCTTGCTCTTCGACAGCAGGATTCCACCATGTATCATAGAGGATGACGGTATCGGCACTTGTTAAGTTAAGTCCCGTACCTCCCGCTTTCAACGAAATAAGGAACAGGTCGCGCTCGCCTTCATTAAATCTGTTGCACATGCCTACCCGCTCTTCAGAAGGAGTTGATCCATTAAGGTAAAAGAAGGTCTGTCCCTTCTCCGAAAGCTCTCTACCGATGAACTCAAGCATTTTAGTAAACTGTGAAAAAATCAATACCCTTCTGCCTGAAAGCCTTGATTCTTCCAAAATCTCCATGAGCTGAATAAATTTAGCCGATGTTCCCTCGTAGCCCTCGACAAATAAACCTGGATGACAGCATATTTGTCGAAGCCGCGTAATACCAGCCAGAATTTTGATTCTGTTTTTCCTCAAAGTATTTTTATCCAAATGCTTAAGTGTATCGTGACGCAGCTTGGCTAAATAAGCAGCGTACAATTCCTTTTGAGGAGGCAGCAGTTCCGCCGATTCCATGATCTCCTGTTTTTCCGGAAGTTCTGACAAGACATCTTCCTTCATCCTGCGCAGGACAAACGGGCGTGTTCTTTTGGCGATATCTTTTTTTGTAAGACGACTATAATCCTTAAGTCCTCGAAATAATCCCGGAAATACTACGTGAAAGATTGACCACAACTCTTCGAGTGAATTCTCAACAGGGGTGCCGGTTAATGCAAAACGGTGATTGGCTATAATCTTCTTTACACTTCTTGCAGTTTGCGTTATTGGATTTTTGAACGCCTGAGCCTCATCATAAAACACCGTGTGAAATTTCTGTTGCTCGTACCACTTGATGTCACTTCGAAGTAACGGATAGGAAGTGATGATCACATCGACATCCTTTAACCCTTTCTGCTTCTTCCTTCGTTCTGATTGATTTCCATCCAGAATCACTGCTTGTATTTCAGGAGCAAACTTCATAAATTCACTTTGCCAGTTATACGTGAGGGACGAAGGACAAACAATCAGAACCGGAAGTTTCAGCGTCCTAATCTCTTCTAACTCCGAAACGATATAAGAAATGCTTTGAATGGTTTTCCCTAACCCCATATCGTCGGCTAATATCCCCCCCAAACCATAAAAGGCCAGCGTTTTCATCCATAGATAGCCGGTTTTTTGATAATCCCTCAAAAGTGTGTTCAAGTTTGGTGGAACGGAAAACTCCATACTGCCGGGGTTCATGATATGTTGTAGGAACTCTTTATATGATTCCCCTAATTTGAACGTGTGGCTCACATCAACTGAATCCATTAGTTGAAGACTTTGATGCAATGGCAGCTCAAGTCCCTTGATTAAATCATTTTTTTCCGCTTGTGACGTATGAAGAAATCGCTGGATGTCTTGAAACTCATTGGATTCCAGTGACAGAAGAGACCCGTTTCTCATCCGGTAATATTTACGTTTTTCTTCTAATGCCTCAAGGATCTCCATGATCTGTCGGTCAGGAATCCCATCCATTTCAAACTTGAATTCCAGCCAGTTCATTCGTTCTTTCTTCACCTTGACCTGGATTTTCGGACCTTTATTTCCTTTAAAGACACGGTTTCTCACTGCTGTAGTTGCATAGATTTGGACAAGCTTCTGAACCTTCGCCACACCATAGGTTAAAAACTCATATTCTAAATCTTCATTGTGTAAAAAGTAACCGCCTTCTGTTTTTCCAAAAGAGAACTCTTCCATTAATTCAAGGATGGCATCTTCTTTTTCAACATCCCTGATTAACACAGAACTTGAAGGGGGTTCCCTATTTTCCAACGGGTAAATCACTACATTTTCGTAATGAAATTCAAGTCCGGCGAGCAAGCGATTCTTCACCCGGTCAAGATACAGCTTTGCAACAAGCGGTGCACTTTCCAACTTTCTGGAAATGTCGTCCGAGATTGTTACCTCTCCCAATTTCTTTAATCCAATCGCTACTTTCTCTAGAAAGACGCCTATTTGGGTTTGAGGAATGGGAATCGAGTCTGTTCCTGATTCGGTGAGAAGTCGCTTTAATTCGGATAGACGCTTGCAATCCCTGGTGTCCAGTTGGGTCAATGTTCCTTTATGAAGAACGACTTGATATTCATCCAGGACGACCATATTGTTTAACCCGGTTATGTGTAATCGATAGCTTCCATTCTCAATTTGACCAAATTGGAACTTTAATGGAAGCGGGGTCTTCAATAGTTTGATCCCCTCAACTGTGTCCTGGCTTTGCTCTACTTTGACCCCTGGCGCCTTTATAAGTAATGGTAAAAGCCGCTCCCATGATGATGGTGGTATAAGTAATTGTTCACTATTGTTCATTTCAGACGAAGAGTATATTGTTTCTTCCTGGGACACTTTTATAAGCTGTTGAATCACATCATCGGTTTCGATTGCAAAGCAATGAAGTTGTTGATTGAAAATAAATGATTCTGAAAGATGAAAGGGAACTCCTTCTTTAATGCTCTGAAGAAACCCTCTAACCTGTTGAACCATGATAGAGTGTATCGTTAATTCAATCCCGATCATAGCTCCACCTGTTATTAAGGGTACAGGCTTAATCATTATTTCACATTGCAAAACTTGTCTGTTTTCAAAATGCCTCTGGTGACCAGTGGATCGTATGGGTTCATCGTGAAACAAGGTGAAAAATTCTTCTGTTACTGCCCGTTCTTGGCTATTTCCATTACGTTGCTTATATTGAATGGCGAGTAGGACAGCTGCGATATGTTGACAATCTTTATCGAAAGATGCCAGTTTGGGGCAGCTGCACTTTGCTTGGATTTCTCCATTAGCTCTCCCTGTAACGGTTACGTGGAAATCTTCCTCTCCCATAACGGTCGCTCCACAATAATTTGAACTGAACTCGACTATCTTGACTTTATTAGAACGGTAATAGCCCACTCCCCTTTTGAAAGAAACGGTACCGCATCGTTCTTTTATGAGTTTTTGTTGTATGACCTTCAATTGTCTGGTTCCTTCCTGGAAATGTTTATATGTATGTTCCCTGATTGGATTTCTTCAATATTCTTATGATAACAACAATAGGCAAATTTAGAAACAGTACATCATCGATTGCTATTTTAATAGAAACGTATATTCCCGAGGTGATCTACATAGACTATAAGGGAAGCGATCCGACAGAAAAAAAAACCGAACTATGAGGCCAGTCATAGTCCGGAAAAACTTATAAGGAGCCCTCTACTTTTCAATATGATTCAACAACGAAATGATGAAACTTCCTGCTTGAAATATGAGCATGAAAATAAAGTAGTTCTCCACCGTCCTCACCCCCTTCTAGAGGAACGCTCGAGTAAAATATTTGTCCCCTGTTGATATGTATGTAGGATAGACTCAATTCATGCGTTTTTTTGTTGTGAATTGTGTGTACGGTCAGAAGGAGGAACTCCCGGATTATCTTTTTACGGATAATCCGGGAGTTTTTTCATTAGTTAGGAGGTTTTTGATGAATTTTTATTGGATGAGTCGTAATCTTGTTGAAATCGACTCTTTTGATGAAGTTTTGTTAGCTGGATTAGCGAATGAGAAAATTTTATCAGCGAAATTTTCATTTTATCAGCGAAATCCAAAATATATCAGCGGAATCTTCATTTTATCAGCGAAACCCAATTTTATACCTAAACCACACCCAAAATACCGTCTTTTTAATGAAAGTTATGCTTACATAATATTTTCTATTGCATATGGAGACTTTTTTATGTAAATTAGTCAAGTATGTTTAATAGGAGGTATCATCATGAATCAAATACAAAATACTCAGCGAGTTCAAATAGCATCAGCCGATCCATCTGCTATTGGACTTTTTGGACTAGCTATGGTTACTCTTGTCGCTTCTTCAGCGAAACTTGGATGGACGGATGGAGTTTCATTTGTATTACCATGGGCAATTTTCCTTGGTGGAATTGCACAGCTGATTGCATGCTTTGGAGATGCAAAACATAATAATACATTCGGATTCACTGCATTTGGAGCATTCGGCTTATTTTGGCTTGGAGTAGGAACATCCTGGTTAATTTCATTCGGTGTGTTTGGAGATGCAGCGGCTGCTGCAGTCGACCCACGCCAACTGGGGATTGCATATATCGGCTATCTGATTTTCAGTATTTTCATGACCGTTGGCGCCATGGAAACACATAAGGTCTTGTTCATTATTTTTGTCCTGATTGATTTCCTATTTATCGGGCTTTCGCTGTCTACACTTGGAATTGCACCTGAAGCCATGCATAAATTAGCGGCCATTTCTGAGTTGTTCATTGCATTATTCAGCTTTTACGGCTCTGCTGCAAGTGTGTTGAACACCCACTTTGGGAGAGAAACACTTCCAGTAGGAAAGCCATTCGGGATATTTAAGTAACTGGAAAAAGAGATAGATGAAATGCTCATCTATCTCTTTTTCCATTATTTTTTCAATACGGGAATCAGGATGCCGAAATGAGGCTCCTCTAAATCCCGGTCACTGGGGGTATCTTTCATGCTTGATGGGAAGATCATCGAAATATTCAACATTCGGTTCTCTATAAGGTTGGTATTCGCTCTCTTTGAACCATCGATAAATACGATGATACGTATGGCCCATATCTTCGCTTTTTTATGGTGGGTCCTTTCCCTCCTCAAACCCACTCCACAAAAAAACACCCATCCAGGCGGTCACTTCATCTGGCTAACCCTCTCTCAAAAGCTGCTAAATGATTCTGTGAAGCATCTCTCAATTGTGTAAAAACAAACCTTACATCTTGAGGAAGATTGTAAGTCAGGAATTTATTATACATAGCTATATTATCAATTTCACCCTGTACTCCTGCTGCGTATGCACTCTTAATCGAATCTGGAGTTAAAGTATAAGCTTGAGAATGATCTTCAGGCAATGACACACCATAGCGCTGGAATAGGGTTTGCAAAGCTGTAATATGTCGCAGCTCGGCTTCCTTTATTCTTAAGAAGGTTCGAACATTACCGAAATTCTGTATGATTCGATCGTATCTAGCCTGAGCGAGATATTCGTCCTGCAAGGCATAAACGAGCATTTGAGGAACAGTGAGTGAAGTTGCCTCAAGTGCTCCTTTTGCGCCGTAATTCATCTGCCTCTCCTGTCTCCAGCTTCCTTGGTTCTTGATAAAGTAAAACAAAAACCAAACGGCATGATTCTGTTCATCGGCAGCAGCACGACGGAATGTTTCCTTAATATAGGTATCTTTGGCTCCATCGGCAATCTCTAGATAGAAATCAACCGTTTCTTGCTCGTCTTTTATGGCAAACTCAAGACCTATTTTGTATGAATCAGGACAACCTTCTTGCAATTGAGGAGTGGGCGGGACTCCTGTTATATTCGTATAGATATCACTGAAAGCTTTGAAATGGCGCATTTCATCATTTCGGATTTCTCGAATGCGATTTTTCTCTTCTTCGGTTGGCGCCAATTTAGCAAGTTTTTTATAACAAGCGATCGCACTATATTCTCCGTTAATTGCCTTTTGTATATCTTTTATCAGTGAATGATTCTCCTGAACCCGCGAGTAACCATCTAAATAAAAAGGTTTGAATTGACGATAAAATTGATAAGGATTCATATAGAAAGACACCTCTCTTTTCGGTCTGTCATTAAGTATCTTATGACTTCAGCCTAAATCGGGTGTCTGGATATTTTCACTTTACCTCTTCTTATGTACTACTTCATACGCCTCCAGAAGATCTTTCACCAAAATATTATTGATCCTCATTCCCTCCATCTCACAATCTATTAACCTAACATCATTCAGATTGCAACTTTTAAAATGGCTTCCTTTAAGATCACAGCGCTCAAAACGTACAGGTTCACCTTCTTCTCCAAGAGTCGTGTCATGAACATACACGCCCCCTAAAGACACATGGGCGAATTCACTATGTGAAAAATTCAAATCAGGAATCAGGGATTTTTTAAAATTAATATTTTGAAAGCGGGTTTCACTGAGATTGCAATTGCTAAATTGAGCTCCCTTTAGGTTACTGTTGCTGAATGTTAAGTGACTGCCGTTGATTCCATAGAAATCCGTCTCCGTCATATTGCTCTGTTCTACTTGCAGCCGAGAAAGGTTCCCTTGTCTCAATGTATCACCTTGAATGAGAATCTCCCTCGTATCAACTTCTACTGTAGCATCGACTTGGATACATTTCTCATAACAGAATTCATCTTCTGATTCAAAGATTTTCTTGTACCCCATCTTCTGATAAAAGGCATGATTATTCAGCTGCCGGCTGGATGTCTCAAGTTCCCACGATATCACCTGTGGAAACTCCTCTTCTATTAATCTTATCGTAGAAGAACCAATTCCTTTCCCCTGGAAATCCGGATCGACAAAAATCCGATCGACTCTCGCACGGTGCTTTCCTGCCAATGTGACAATCACGCCTCCAACAAGCTCTTCTTGATATAGGATTTTGAAATAATCCAATTCACAGATCATATACTTTCCCATCTCTATGGAGTCGTAGCCAGGTGGCTGAATATTGTAATCGACGATATTCTCTGCATATGAAAGCCATCTTTCCTTTTCAGCATTGAACACTTTTCTCTTTATATCTGTAAGGATTTCTGCATCTTCTATTCGTGCTTTTTCTATAGTGATTGTACTCATTTTGTTTCTCCTCTTTATCTCAAATTAATTGGTCATTAGGTAACAGATCTGCATTGTTTTTCAAATAACGGATTGCCCCCTTCATTTCTTCTCTTCGAATTTCAATATATGGAAAATTATAACTTAAATATTGCGATTCATGAAGAGGAGAACGGACAATTATCTCAACTACCTATTGTTAAGGTACGCAATTTAGAATCTGCGTTGAAGTATATTGGCTTTCATTTAACCGAAACCCCGACTCATTGATTTGAAAGTAGATCTTCGCAAACTCTCTTTATTACCATATCAATAAAAGAAGTTTAAGCCCTGCGTTAGAAAACGAGGGCTTCATTTTTATTTTTGACAACATTCTTTTTTCACATTTTCATCTTTTACTTCAACCAACTTCACTTTGCAGCAATCCATCTTTTCTTTCTGACCCATCAAACTCTTTAACCATTTCATATTGACCACCTCCTTATATAAAGTAAAATAAGAATCCCGACATAGTAGACATCATGAGGACAGAGCCAATAAATGCAAAGACAAGCTTTTTCTTAAAAATGCTATGGAGTAAAGTTACCTCAGGAAGGCTAGCTCCAGCTGATGCAATCATTAGGGCCATTACTGGTCCCAGTGCCATTCCTTTAGCAACGAGAATTTGCGAAATGGGAATCATTGTAGAAAGTCGGATGTATAACGGAATTCCAATAATCGCAGCTATTGGCACAAGCCACCAATTCTCTCCTCCTAAATAGGTTGTAATCCATTCTGTTGGAACAGAACCGTGAATAACCGAACCGATCCCTGCCCCGATAATAAGAAATGGATAGACATTTCTCATAAGTGTGAGTGTTTCTCTTATTGCTTTCTTAATGTCGATACCACTCTCAGGGGCTGAGAAATTTTCTACCATGACATTTTTTAGTTGTCTTTCAAATCCAAATGCACTCAGCGCAAATCCGATGATAATAGAAAAAGAAGTGGTTAAAATCGTATAGGCAATGGCTACTTTCCAACCCAGTAGGTAGGTCATCAAGGTCAATATCGTTAAATCCAGAACAGGTGAGGCAAAAAGAAAAATCATCACAATGGGAAATCGGACTTTGTTTCGCAATAGATTTGCGACAATAGGGATTGTTGAACAGGAGCAAAATGGTGTGACGAACGCAAAACCAACAGCAATCAGAGCACTCAACAGAGGATGGCTTCTATCCATCAATACCTCCATCCTTTTATAGGGAACAAATCCTTGCAGTAGATGAATAACAAAGGAAATTCCGACAAACAGCACAGTTAGTTCAAGGGCAATACTGATGAAATCTTTTAATATAGTCATTTTGACTACCTCCATTTTGTTTAATCAATTTTTTTTGATTAAATATCGAATATTATTTATCAACTTTTTTTGATTAATAAATCGAATTAAAACAATCTCTTTCTCAAAACATCTGCCTTACCCTAAATCAATTTTTCTTGATTAATTAATCATAAAGAGATTGAGCATCTTATTCCTTCCTAAACAAACAGCAAAGTTGTTCTGATAACAAGTGATTCAATTCAGTGTGATTTAATGTATAGTAACTCCACGTGCCACGCGTTTCTTTCAAGATCAACTCAGCTTCCATTAAAACCTTCAGATGGTAGGAAAGTTTAGATTGGGGTAAGTCTAATTTATCCGATAAGTCACATACGCACACTTCTCCCATTTCAGTAATTTGGTGCAGGATAAATAACCTTTTTTGATCTGCAAGTGCCTTGAATTTTTTTTCGTATTTACTGAAGGTTGAATCCAGTGATATATTTTTTAATGGACTTTGTTTATTCATGCTATCTGCTCCTTTTAAATCAAATTTATTTGATATATCCTCACTATATGCAAGAACTTCCATTAAGTCAACTAATAAATCAAATATATTTGATTTATTAAAAAATTTGAAAGTCATCTATTCTTGCTGATTAGACGACTTTCATACGGAGTTACATTATTCTCAGCTTTTTATACTTCCTCTTCCCTACCTGCACAATCATCCCTTCTTCAATCTCTACTTCTAAATGCATATCCAGTACCTTTTCTGAATTGATTCTGATTCCTCCATTTTGAATCATCCGCCGCGCTTCACTCTTTGAAGCTTGCATATTCAGCTCAACAAGTAAGTCGATAATGGACACTCTACTTTCACCTGTCCACTTTATCTCTGGAATATCATCAGGCAGTGCTCCTTTTTGAAATATTTCCTTAAAATTGTTTTCAGCTTGCCCGGCTGCTTCTTCGCCGTGGTACATGGACACGATGGTTTTTCCTAAACGTATTTTGGCATCTCTGGGGTGGAGTGTCCCTTCGAATAATTCCTTCTTTATTTTCGATTTCTCATCTAAAGATAAGTCCGTGATCAGGTTGAAGTATTTCATGATCAATTCATCGGGAATCGACATCGTCTTCCCAAACATTTGGTTAGGATCTTCATCAATTCCAATGTAATTATGTTTTGATTTTGACATTTTATCTACCCCGTCAAGGCCTTCAAGTAAAGGAAGTAATATCACCACTTGTTTCTCCTGGTTGTAATGCTCCTGAAGATGTCTTCCCATCAACACATTAAACTGCTGGTCAGTTCCGCCGATCTCCACATCACTTTCTAATGCCACGGAATCGTATCCTTGCATTAACGGGTAGAAAAACTCATGAAGCGAAACTGGCTTCCCTGTTGACAACCGATTAGAAAAATCGTTTCTTTCAATTAATCGAGCAACCGTGATTTTCGATGATAAATGAATCACATCTTCAAGATTCAACGATGACAGCCATTCGGAATTGTAATGTAGCTCTACCTTCTCTTTGTCGAGGACTTTACCAAATTGCTCAAAGTAAGTTTGGGCATTTCTCTTCACCTCTTCATCAGTCAGCTGCTTCCTTGCAACAGACTTGCCAGTTGGATCACCGATTTTACCGGTGAAATCCCCGATAATAAGCTGAATGATATGACCGTTTTCTTGGAACTGCCTTAATTTGTTCAGAACAACCGTATGACCCAGGTGAACATCGGGAGCGGTTGGGTCTAGGCCAAGCTTGATTTTCAATGGTACTCCTGTTGCAATTGACTTGACTAGTTTTTGCCTTAATTCTGCTTCTGGAATGATTTCATGCACTCCATTTTTGTAGACGGTTAACTGCCTTCCTACTTCTGCCTGTTGTTCTTGTGAAAGTGAGTCCCATTTGTGTTGCATGATCATTCCTCCTTGAGTTTGAATGAATTAATGTGAGTTTGGTCGAGTTCGCTGATATATCCTGGATTTCGCTGATAAAACGAAAATTCCGCTGATATATTCTGATTACAGACGACTAATTTGTGACTTCGCCGTTATATTTCCGATTTCGCCGTTAAAACGAGAATTTCTACGTTATTTTTCACATGTGGCCATTATCCACTCTCCTCAACTAAAAATCACACCAAAAAACCACGCCCCTAAAAAAAGGGACGTGGTTAACGCGGTACCACCCTAATTGAAGATTTCTCTTCCACTTCATACGGATAACGGACCGGCCGTTCTCTGCTACTAATGGTTCACAGAGAATGTTTAAGGAGGTAATTCGCGCTTATCTTTGTACTGATTCCCACCAGCCATCAGCTCTCTTCACCAGGGAGATAAGTCACTACTCGTTCCTATCATGACATGTAAGATTATGAATTTTCATTTATTTTACAGAATAATGCCATAAAATACA
This sequence comes from Rossellomorea sp. GCM10028870, assembly GCF_042666755.1. Classification (NCBI taxonomy): domain Bacteria; kingdom Bacillati; phylum Bacillota; class Bacilli; order Caryophanales; family Bacillaceae; genus Rossellomorea; species Rossellomorea sp. GCM10028870. The sequence goes on from NZ_JBHTGN010000001.1 coordinate 1,246,237, forward strand.
ATAATTATTTTTTATCCCTTCACAATACCCATTACAAACCCGTCGTAGCCTTTAGATCCGACGGTTTGAACAACCGTTGAATCAATACGGGGCTCTTTAGACAACATATCAACAAAGTGGCGAACACCTTGAACACTTTCATCTTCACTGTTTTCATCGATTACTCTTCCATCTCGTACCACATTATCTGTAATGATCACAGCTCCAGGTTGAGAAAGCTCGAGTGCCCATTTTAAATAATTTGCATTGTTTTGTTTGTCTGCATCAATAAAAATGAAATCAAATTCACCTCCAATAGTCGGCAACGTATCCAAGGCAGCACCTACCTTAATTTCCACCTTTCGATCCATTCCAGCGTTTTGTATGTTTTTTGCAGCGACTTTTGCATGTTTTTCACTATATTCCAAGGTTACAAGATGGCCGTCCTCTGGCAGTGCACGGGCAAGCCAGACCGTACTATAGCCACCAAGGGTCCCGATTTCCAATATTCGTTTCGCTCCTTTAAGCTGTGCAAGCAATGAGAGAAACTTCCCTTGATTCGGAGAAACACTGATTGCAGGCAGTTCTGCTTCACTATTTGCTTTCAATACCGTGTCCATAAGTGGATCTGATACTTGAAGTTTACTCGTAAAATATTGATCTACTTCTGTCCATGCATTTGTTGATGCCAACATCATCACTCCTTAGTATGTATCATTCATAAATAATAATAGCATAATTTACCATATAAATATTTATATCACGTAACTTTTTATCTCTCAAAACAAAGTTTACCTTAATGAAATCATCCTATTCGGGCATAATAACCAAAACAATTTGTCTTGGAGGGTTCATTCTTGCATACCAATGAACAGGCATTATCCATTTTTGCACTTGGTGGAATCAATGAAATCGGAAAAAATATGTATGTCATACATCATCGTGATGATATTGTCATCATTGATTGTGGAGGTAAGTTTCCTGATGAAAGTCTTTTGGGAATCGACTTAATCATTCCTGATGTCTCTTATTTGGAGAAAAACAAAGATAAAATTCGTGGGTTAATCGTCACGCATGGCCACGAGGACCACATAGGCGGCATTCCTTATCTTCTAAAAAAAATGAACATGCCTATTTATGCTACACATTTCACCCTGGGACTGATCGAACTAAAATTAGAAGAGCATAGGCTGATAAGAGATACAAAACTTGTAACCATCGACTCAAATTCAAACCTGAATTTCGGAACAATCGATGTTTCGTTCTTCAAGGTCAGTCACAGTATTCCGGATTGTTTAGGTATCGTATTTCATACACCGGAAGGAAATGTCGTACATACTGGAGACTTTAAGTTCGACTTAACCCCTGCCAATCATCAATACTCAGACATTCATAAAATGGCGAGGATCGGTGATGAAGGAGTGTTAGTTTTGCTTTCTGAAAGCACGAATGCGGAGCGCAGCGGCTTGACCCCTTCTGAACAAATGGTGGGGAACCACATGGATGAAGCGTTCTTGAAAGCCACTGGAAAGATCTTCGTCTCAACCTTTGCTTCCAATGTCAACCGGGTCCAGCAGGTAGTAGATGCTTCCATCAAGACAAACAGAAAGCTGGCATTATTAGGAAGAAGCATGATCAATGTGGTTTCAGTAGCCATGGAACGCGGGTATTTATCGGTGCCTGACGGGATGCTGATAGATGCCCGTGAAATTGATGCATTACCTCCCGAAAAGGTAGCGATTTTATGTACGGGAAGTCAAGGTGAGCCTATGGCCGCACTTGGTCGCCTATCGACTGGAAGCTTCCGGGACGTATACGTTTATCCAGGTGATACGATCATTCTGGCTGCTTCACCTATACCTGGAAATGAAAAGGACGTATCTCGAATTCTGGATAATTTGTTTCAACTTGGTGCCAACGTAATTTACGGAAGTGGAAGCACAACAGGCATGCATGTATCAGGACACGGGTATCAAGAAGACTTAAAACTCATGCTCACATTAATGAAGCCGACCTATTTCATTCCTATACATGGTGAATACCGAATGCTGCATCATCATCGAATACTCGCTGAATCGGTAGGAGTAGAAGCAGGAAATACTTTTATAATAAAAAACGGTGAAGTCGTCGATATTCAGAATTCCACTGCCCGCCAAACCCGTGCCATTCCTGCAGGGGATACCTTTGTAGATGGCTTAAGCGTCGGAGATATCGGATCCATAGTTTTACGGGATCGAAAACAACTTTCTGAAGATGGAATGCTTATCATTGTCATTACCCTTAGTAAATCGGAACACACGATTATTTCTGGACCTGATACCATTTCAAGGGGATTCGTGTTTGTACGAAACTCAGAAGACCTCTTAAAGGACGTAAACCATCTCGTCAGGAAAGTAGTAGATGAATTGTCTGCAGAAAATATTCGGGACTGGAAAGAAATGAAACAGGCAATCAAAAAAGACGTAGGTCAATACCTATTCAAACATTTGAAGAGGAAACCAATGATTTTGCCAATCATTATTGAGGTGTAGTTGGAACTGCCGGGTGCTTATGTGCCTGGCAGTTTTTAATAAAAAAAGCACCCAACAAAAGTCAGGTGCTATCCGATCGATTATTTCGCTACCTTGTTTCCTTCATAAATCTTCACATCTAAAGGAGCCGCTAAATACTCCGGTGCTCTCCCAACAAATGAAGAGAAATGCTCACTCGCATTGTGAGTCTCAACGGCAGCAGCATCCCTCCACGCCTCTACCATTGTATAGACACTTTCTCTTTCAGTATCTTTCATCAAGTCATATGAAATGTTTCCCTCTTCTGCTCTCGATGCTGCTACAAGTGGGCGAATCTCTTCTAAAAATGCTTGTTCTTTGGTTGGATTAATTTGAAATTCTGCATGAATAATAATCATATACTTTCTCCTCTTTTCTTATTTTTATTTCCATTCTGTGATGGACTCTACTGGCAGGCGAACAGATTTGTAGCCTGCATCTGCCGCTTTTCCGATTGAAATCAGCATGACTGGATAGTAACGGTCTTTGTCCATACCGTATGCTTCAGCAATTTGATCTTTTTCATATCCACCAATCGGATTTGTATCAAATCCGTGAGCACGTGCAGAAAGCATGAGCTGCATGGATACTAAACCTGCGTCGATGAGGTTCATTTCCCTGAACTGTTCAGTTGTCATCATTTGTAGTAATCCTTTAATAGATGGTAGCTGTCTGTCTCTTACTTCTGCAGGCATATACCCTTCTTCTACTGCTTTATTGTAAATCTCATCCGCATAGTCAAGGCTGTTCATATCTACAAATACCGCAATCACTGCAGATGAAGTTTGGACTTGCGTCTGATTGAATTTCGCAAGTGGTGCAAGTTTTTCTTTCCCTTCTGGACTATCGATGACTACAAAACGCCATGGCTGCAAGTTTACAGATGATGGTGCAAGAGTGGCTTCGGTTAGTATCTCTGTCATTTCTTCTTTACTGATTTTCACAGACGGGTCATAATTACGGATGGAACGGCGCCCTGTGATGATTTGGTTAAAATCATTGATTTTTGTTTGATTCATGATGCATTCTCCTTTATGAGTAAAATTTAGTATTCAATATCCTGAACATTATCCTGAATACGATTAAGCATGTCGGATAAAACCGAACGTTCTTCTTTTGTAAAGCCTTTAAAAACTTTAGAGATAAAGATCTCTTTCTCTTCACGATAAGCTTCTATTTTCTGACGGCCTTCCTCTGTCAGCCGGACAAATGTAAACCTGTTATCATCAGGATTTTTACGGCGGGAGACCATCCCTTTTCCTTCAAGCTGCTTTAAGTGTCTCGTCACGGCTGCACTATCAATATTCACTTCTCTTTGTAGAGCCGTTTGACTGATTTCTTCCACTTCAAACAACTTGTGCAAAAGATCCAAACGAGACTGACTAATTCCGGTACAGCGCTCAAACTTAGGACTCATTTGCTTATATATATCATTTAATTGAACGATTATCTTCTCTTCTTCACGACACGAGTTGGACAAAGCATCCTCCTCCTCCACTTTAATTGAGGGGTCAATCATTGACCTGTCAATTAATATAATACATAAGGTTTTATAAGTCAAACATATAGTTCTTGGGAGAAAACCCTAATGATTTTGAAGGAATCCTACATACAAATGCGGAAAGTCTGAAATGAGTTAAAACAGGAGATTTTTTCTGAATGAAAAAGGAAAAGGCAAGGTAATGAGGGAATCTCCTCTCTTACCTTGCCGTCTATATGCACTATAAAAACACTAATTATGTCATTTGTGTGAATTTACCATACGGAATTTCACAGAAAAAGACTTACTCCTTTGGTTGGTCTAACGCTTGGTAGGCAGCCTGGTATTTTCCACCTTCTGCAACCTCTGAATGATACAATGCTTTAAGAGCAAATGTACGCTCTAAATTCATCTCATCCATCAATACTTTCAGGCGCGCTTGCAATTCTTTATTATCTTTGATTAACAGTTTCATTTGTGATTTCATATATTTCATAAGGCTTTAACTCCCCTTTTCTAGTTGAACAATTCATCAAGTATAACATTGCTTATCACAGTACTAAAGGGATTTCTTAAGGAATACCCTGTTCACATCCTTCACTTCACACCCATTGGCAAGAAATGTCCGGATCATCGGAGCGTTATTTTTACTCGTCCCCCCAATATATTTTTTTGCATGAAACACACTAGCTAACAGACTAAGTGCCAGTTTATGTAGAATCTTGCTCTTTCCCTTGCTTCTTTCATCAGGAATCAATCCGAAATAAAACAGCCTTCCCTCATCTACCGTGCCCGGTTCTATATGTGGTATCATGACGCCAATTGGCTGATCACCTTCATAAATCGCAATACAGGAATCCTTATAGCTGTCACCCAGTTCGATTGCGACACTTTTCATTTGTTCTGGCATAGTTAAACGAGATGGAGCATTAAGAGAGCCCTCCATAGAATGCATCCAAATATGAGCAAACTCTTTTTCTGAAATCATATGTAAATTTTTCAATGTAAAAGAGTGTTTGATTTCCGACTTCTCAAGCTTTTTATGCACAGTCACAAATTCATCAACCAGGTCATATCCATTTCCCTCTAGATACTCATCCACTTCTCGGGAGAATGTTTGATTCACAAGAATCTTCAAGTTAGATAGGGAATGATAGGGCGTTGTCTGATCCAGGTAACTGACGAGTTCTTTCAGTTCTACAGTGGTCAAATCATTCGTATTCTCAATGGTCGCATAGTCGTTACCTTGAATGATTTTTATTTTTTCGATGAATGGCTTTTGATGTTTATTCAATGTATAGTCCTCCTTTTCTATCTGCTACATATTCATCATCTGAAAATAAAATCACTCGACACCGGTTTTTTTCCGACTTCCCTTGCCCACACGGATAATTGACCAATATGATGGATCTCATGGGTCACTACATGCTGCATAACTTTTTTGTATGTAAGTAGGTATGTTTTACCTGACCTTGATGTCATATTGAGTTCTTTCTTTCCATAGGCGGGAGTCCATAATGACAGAAAGTTTTCCGTTTGCTGCCTGGTCGTTCCTGAAAACTCAATGACTTCGTCAAGTGTCGAAATAGTATGTAAATCCTTTTTCATCACGGGTTTCCCTTGTAATTGATTCATCCAAATTTGCTCACAGTCCGCTACATGAAAGAGATTCTTCAGGATGCTCCCCATCCCGCCTATACGCTCTTTCGTCAGTTCATCCGGATCAATTTCCCTGCACCAATCAAACCATTCTTCCCGTATTTGCCAATTATAAGAAAAAAGTTCTAACATGCCCTCAACCTCTCCTTTGTATTTTAAGAATTCTTAAAGCCGTACTTCCTTATTCAGTGAACAATCCAACCACAATGATTCCTATGGCATTCAATGCAAAAAAAGTCCCGTATATCATCATGACCATGCCTGTTCCAAAACCAGAAGGATCAAATGGACTTACGGATAAACCAGTCAGGATAAAAACCACGGGTGTGAGAAGTAAACATACGACTCCATACCAAATTCTCTTCTTTTTATTCTTCCCTGCCAGCTTCATAACCATAAAGTTGGTGAAAGCTAAAATCGCCATAATGATCATGAAGAACAGAAATAAGACGCCCCAATCAGACAAAAAACCCCTCCTTATTTCCTCTTAATATACGCATCCAAATGGCCCCCCCAACTTAAAAGGGGCTTGCCTCTATTCATAGATGATCCCCTCAATTTCAGCTTAGAAAGATTTAAGTGAAAGGAAAAATAAGATGCCATTGATTACTCCCAGACTTAACAAAGTGATCAGTAAAAACGTTCTTCCCCACATTTTTTTAAAATATAAATATAACAATCCAAAAATATGAATCCTACCGTGATCAGACATAAAAAGAATTCTCCCATCATTTTCCCATCTACATGAATGCCCTCCACACGAACCCATTCAAATTTATGATTGAGATCCAGATGGATAGAGAAGAACATGAATCCCCACCCAACAAATTAAAAATTCCCAATAAACGAATGAGCGAGTACATACTCATCTCCTTTTTTGGATGATTATCTACAATCGATTCATATTCCAAAATGTTTTTTTGTACTCGCAATCCCATAAAAAAATCCTTTCTGCCTGTTCTTTTCTAGTAATACGAAAAAACAAACAGAAAGGTTTCAAATTATTCCAAATATATTATTAACTGGTAAAAACCCTATCTCCCAGATGTTTCCCCAAATAAATACCACTTGCAGCTGCCTGCGATAAGGAATGGGTTTCCCCCGAGCAGTCACCAATAAGATACAGATTTGACACATCTGTTTCAAAGTTCTTATCCGTCGGTAATTTCGGTTCATAATACTTCGCATCCAACCCGTAAAGAAGCGTATCATGGTGTATCGGTTCCCCAATAAGGCTTTCCAAAGAAGCAAAAAATTCCTTAAGCGCAATACTATATAATTCCGGAACCTCTTCCCTAAGATTCCCACATTCCGCTTTGAGGGACGGATCTACCAGATTCCCCTCTAGCGATTCTGTATTCCTATGTAATTTGAAATCTTCCAATCTCTGAACGACAATCCGCTCTTTTCCTTGATTGATCCCTCCTATAGTGCTCACTGCATAGTCCATTGCCTCACCATGGGAATGAAAATAACGCGGAACGAACAAACTGAAGTTCAAATTTGCACTTGGTATATCTTCTTCACGGGCATTTTGTCCATCAGGCATCACTACGCCATGCTGGTGCTTCCGTATGATCCTCCCTCGCGGATTCATACAATAGGTCGTCGCGCTGAATGAATGCCTTTCGATTTTCAGCTTCGTTTCAAACGTATCTTCTAATATCGATTGAAGCTGATCACCTTTCATTTCCACCCGAACCCCCATATCCAGACGTGTCTTTCCTGGAAAAAGTCCAAGTGATGCTGCTTGTTTTTTCATCCACGTGCTGCCGCTCATTCCTGTACCGATCACTAATTTCTCTGTCGTAAAGTCAACGCTATTAGCTTTCAAGTGAAAGCCCGCATCATGTTTTGAAATTGTCTCAACTCGTGTTTCAAAACTAAACGTAATGTGATTTTTGAGCACTTCATACATTCTTTGAAAAATATCACTCGCTAAACGTGTTCCTAAATGACGGACCTCAGTTGAAAGAACCTTCACGTCCACCATACTGGCTCGTTTTGAAAGCGTATCATTTTTCGTGCTATAGGACGGGATGATGTCACCGCCAAACTCACAGAGAATATCGTCTACTTCCTTCATCAAATCAAGTGTGGTTTGGTCTCCGATTTTCCTGCCGAGCTCTCCTCCGAAATCATTCGTGTAATTAAATTTCCCCTCTGATTTTCCAAGACCCGCAAACCCAATGTATTTACTGCACACTCCTTCACACGTACACACGCGCCCATCATCTAAACCGCATGTACGTTCACTCAGCTTTTTGCCGAGATCAATCATGTGGATGGAGATATGTTCATTGTGCTTCATCAAGGTGTAAGCGAGAAACACACTGCTCACTCCTGCTCCGATGATCGTGATGTCATAATGATTCGATTGCATCCTCTGCTCCCCTTTCTTAGTTGTAATCGTGCTTATGCCACTTTATATTAAAACGGTTAAAATCGATCTTTTTTAATTTCTCATTCAATTGACTTTCAGTGATTCTATCTGAATTCTCCCCACCAATGTGGTCTCCATTTCCATCGTACCATAAAACAGAGTTGTGGGAGGTCCGTCCCTCTATTTATCTTTCAAACTGTGATGAAGGTATGGAATGGAAGCAAGTGTCGAGATGGCTCCAGCTAGAACGATGGTCAGATCTGTACCTATTTCTTTAGCCAATATTCCTGCTAGGAATGCAGCGAGGGGCATGGATACCCAAGTCATGAGGCGGCTTGTAGCCTGCACCCTTCCCAATAAGTGATCTGGTGTCAGCGTTTGCCGGATTGTGATGATACAAGGACTCATCATTGAAGCACAAAAGGTCCCTATTGCGTTCATGGTCACAAGCCAGAAATAGGTTTCTGCCAGCCCGAAATAGAGAATCGAAAGTCCTCCAATGACAGAGGCCGTAAATAATATGCTCCGATAAGAAAACCGCTTCCGAAAAAGGTTTGACGTAACCGCGCCAAGAATGGCACCTACTCCACCCATTGATAATAACCCACCAATCATGACCGTATTTAAACTGATGGAATCTTTTAAGTGAAATACCAGTAATGTGAGAAACAATGTAGTTCCGAACACAGAAGATACCATGGCTAGATTGGTGTACAAGATTGGCTTGGTCTTTACAACGAATTCAAATCCCTCCCTGATCTCTCCCCATATGGAATGCCTTGATAAATCTCTCTCATTTATCTTCATCCGGAGACTCGCAATGGCAAGAAAAGATACCAGGAAGCTGACGCTGTTCACTACCAGGGCATATCCTGGATTCAAAAAGGATATAATCAGCCCTCCCAAACCTGGTGCCAGAAAGACCGCTAAATTAAATATCCCGGAATTTAGTGAATTCACAGCTTGAAGGTCTTCTCTTCTCACCAGGCTTGGTACTGAAGCAAATTGAGATGTATTGTATATTTGGCTTAAACATCCGATACCAAACACAATGGGATATACCATCCACATCTCCAGTACCTTCAAGATAAATAGAACCCCAATCATCCCGACAAGTAAACATCTTCCTAGATCGCATAAAAGCAGGAGGTGCTTCCGGTTGAATTTATCGGACATGATACCGGCGAAGGGCTGCAATAGAATCGGCAGACGTTCAAGTGCCGCCACAATACCCATACTCACAGGTGATCCAGTGAGGGATAATACCATTAGAGGAATTGCGATTAAATAGATTTGATCTCCGAAAAATGAAATCAGATTCCCACCCATGAATCGGAAAACAGGATAGTTTTTCTTTAAGGGCGGGAAATCTTCCACTTGATTTAGTCTGACCGCACGCTCACCCATATCATTTCCCCCTTTTAATCCTCGGCTAAATACTGCATTAATTCATTCGATAAAGATTGAACCGCATTCTCCTTCAGGCGATACTTCCCATCCAGAGTTTCGACCAGCCTTGCGGACCTGAGTATTTTCAAATGATGATGGACCGTCGACTTCCCCATGTTCAGCTCATTCGTGATTTCCTGAAGTGTACGATCTGACCCCTTCAGCAATTTCACCATTCTGAGGCGCGCTTCATCCCCAAGGGCTTTATGCTTTTGGACCAGAAAATAGCTTGGCATATCCTTATCATCCGGATAAATGCTTTCATTGGCTACGGGGTAATAAAACACCTTGACTCCTTCAACATCTCCTTCTACGTTCCAAGGACGATAAATCGATTGGGGGATCAACAAAACTGTATGCACTCTTGGCTCGGGCAAATAAGTGATACCTCCCGTTGCCCATTCTACTAACGCTTCGGACTTTAGATTTCCACTCATCTTTTCCTTGGATTGTTTATCCCTTTCCAGTATTTGAGATAGTGTCTCTTTATGAGGAATGATCACTTCTTTATACCACCCGGTCATGACACTCTTCAGGTGGTTCCTAAGGTCATGAACATTTGTGGTGCAGATGAATTCAATATAATCCGGAAAAAACGGGTTATCCTCTGTCTGCTTTTTCAATCTGTTTCTTGATGACTCATCTCCTTCTGAAGCATGCGTTCGAAGTTCTTGAAATTTCATCCCTATGTATGGAATGCAGATGAATCTTAGTCTTTTATCTTCCAACCCATCCAGAAACATGATAAATTCAGATAAATCCCGAAACTCTTTTTGATGCAACAAGAGAAGTAGGGATTTCCAGGTATTATTCTTTTCAGCGTATTTCAAATCCCCTATCAACGGTTCAGATAAAGATCTCATTAACTTGTCCCATGACTCTTTTGGTTTTTCAAACGTATCGATAAGCCTTGTATTTGTGATGGCAGCAATCCCCAAAGCGCATTCCCAAAGAAGAGAAGCCTCAATTCTTACTTCGTATGTCTCTCTTTTTCGGCTGGTCGTATGGAATACATCCAAATTGGAACACCTCAATCCCAAAAATTTCTTCCTACCATTTATTCTATATTTATAGAACGATAAATTCAACATATGTTGAATATTTTCTGGAAAAGTAGCATATTTTTAATAAAACATTGTTTCTTCGCTGCTTATTGGATAAAATGACTCAAATCTTATGTGATTATTAGCTGTTGTTACCAAATATGGCTTTTCGTACTGGCATTCATTAATATTAAAGTCGTTCGATAGAAGAATTGCGTCGTTTTCTTTCTTAATTGCGTCAAAATTAATTTTATTGCGTCTATTAAACGGAAATTGCGTCAGGATCGAGTGGAATTGCGCCAAAATAGTGGTTAATTGCGTATTTTAACAAAATATGGAATAGAATCTCATATTCAGTCTCAACAATCAAAAAAACACACAAATTCCACTCAGGAATTCATGTGCTTCATTTAAAAAAGTATTAAGATTTCACTTTGTCTTTTTTAATTTGCTTACTTCTTAACTGACCGCAAGCTGCATCAATGTCCGTTCCTTGTTCCACTCGGACCCCACAGTTGATTCCATGTTCAAGTAATGTACCGTAGAATTCGACAATCGCTTCTTTCGTACTTCTTTGATATTGGTTGTGTTCGTCAACCGGGTTATAAGGTATCAAGTTCACATAAGAAAGGTGACGCTTGTTTTTCAGCAGTTTGGCCAGCTGAATGGCTTCTTCTTTATGATCATTCACATCACTTAACAAGATATACTCAAAGGTAATGCGTCGATTTGTTTTTTCTAAATAGTAATCAATAGCTGGCATTAATTTCTCTAACGGGTATGCACGGTTGATCTTCATAATCTTCGTACGCAATTCATTGTTTGGTGCGTGCAAGGAAACGGCCAGGTTGATTTGAATGTTTTCGTCGGCAAATTTGTAAATCTTATCTGCCAGACCACTTGTTGATACGGTGATATGACGCGCTCCGATGGAAAGACCTTTTTGGTCATTCACCACCCGGAAGAAGTCCATCATGTTATCGTAGTTATCGAATGGTTCACCAATTCCCATTACAACGATATGACTGACTCGTTCTCCATTTCCTGCTTCATCCAAGTGATGTTGGACGTTCATGATTTGTTCAACAATTTCACCGCTTGATAGGTCCCGGTTCTTCTTGAGTAGTCCACTCGCACAGAATGTACAACCGATGTTGCATCCGACTTGAGTCGTCACACATACACTCAGTCCGTAATTGAAACGCATAAGAACTGTTTCTATTAGGTTACCATCCTCAAGTTTGAACAAGAATTTGATTGTGCCGTCCTTAGATTCCTGTTTAACCTCTTGAGTGAGTGTATGAAGATAGAAGTGATCGTCGAGCAACTGTACACAGTCAGCGTTCAGATTCTTCATATCGGTAAAGTTTGTCACTCTCTTTTTATATAACCAATCCCATACCTGAGCCGCACGGAACTTCTTTTGACCGTGCTCGACCAGCCATGTTGTCAGTTGATCTAATGTTAATCCATATATGGATTTCTTTTCCATTTAAAACCCTCATTTCGAAACTCTACAATTTTCTACTTATCTATACTACTTAAAGTATGGCAATGTTTCAAGGGATTTATAAGTGTTGAGAAGAATTGGAATTCCGTAATATAGTATAAATACAATGAAAAAATACGCCGAGACTCTGCCCAGCGCATCCTTCTAATGATTGATCCTTTGAATGAAATCATCCAATTTTTCTTTGTCTTTGAGCTTTTCATTACACTCATCACTATCCTGGCAGATGTAATTTCCTTTCTTCACAAAGGTTCCTTGAGATGACGTTTTCGATTCAGACATATAAAACCCGATGCTTCCGAAGCTATTGCAAATCGTACAAATTCCTTTTTTGCTGCTGCTTTTGAAGGTACCTTTGAATCCTTTTAATTTACCTTCATACTCAGCAACGATATATTTTCGCTCCTGTCCGTAATCATTCCAGCCTAAATAGGAGAGATCCCTGAAATCGATATTTGCCCAATCAGGTGTCTTTAGCTTTTTCACTTTCGGGAATAACTTTTTCAATGAGGCATCAGAAACAGATGGAAATGGAATCACATAAGACTTTAATCCAATTAATAAATCCTCCGCGTGGTCAGTATCACTGATATCCCCGATTGGATCAAGTATGTCCTGTTGAGCTTGAGACAACCCATCAAACAAATTTGTCACCTTATCTTTCACAAGTCCTTTCAACGCTTGAAGTACACCTAGATCATTCACTGTTGAATATCCATTGATCAGCACCTGAGTCTGATACGCAATGAAATTATATTGATCATTTCGAATAAATGGTTCCATATTAATCGCTCCTAGAAACATTTGTCTCATCATCTTAAATGGTATGTTCAAGATGAGTCAAGGAGCACGGGCATTCCGTGCAACCTCATTAATAATATATAACGATTCATGGCAGAAAGATATGTTGAGTTTGGTTCAGAATCAAACAATACATAAAAAAGCACTGACATAAACATCAGCGCTTTTTGTACACGATTTTCTTAATTGTTTCTGGTGAAAGATAATGATGAGCGGCTAATTCTTGAATCGTCTTTCCATTCAAAAAATCCTCTTGGATCTTAACATTTCGTTCATCAATTGCTTTTCTACTACCAGAACGGCTGCCCCATTTTCGGTATTTCACCTTAGGTTTAGGTATATAAAGGGTTTCCCCCTGTACATATTTCTGGATTTCAACAAGAAGGGATTGTGGTAAAACACTCTCCGCTTTTACATATTTCATTTCAGTCAGCCCCTTATTTTCTGATAAATAAAGTAAATAAGGTGCAAAGCCGACTTACTAGAAATGTACTTTAAGGGCGATCAGTCAGCGTCCACCCCATGCAAAGTATCGCCTTTCTAATAATAGGCTTTGCATGAGACGCTTGGGACTCTGGCAAGATTGTTCTCATTACCATGTCACCACCTCCTTTAAGGTCTCCTTCATTTTATTCTATTATAAAACAAATGCGGTTGAATCACATTATGATAAACAGCCTTACTTTGACTCCTCCCTAAAAACACAACATATGGTATAATCTTCTAAATATCTTAAAGGAGTTGTTCCCATGTTTTCATTCACAGTAGATCAAGAAATCTCGATCGAGCTATTTCAACAGCATCACAAAGAGGAGTTATACGAACTGATTGATTCAAACCGGGATCATCTTCGCAAGTGGCTTCTATGGGTTGATAAACGCCGGTCTCCTCAGGATTTAGAACCGATCATCCCCCTTTGGATTCGGAATTACGCGGATAATAACGGATTCGATGCCGGGATACGTTATCGAGGGGAATTAGTCGGCATGATCGGGCTGCATTATATTGATTGGAAAAGCAAGAGCACCAGTATTGGTTACCTTCTTTCGGAAGAAGCACAAGGAAAAGGGATCATTACCCGAGCCGTGTCCTCTCTATTAAACTATCTATTTATTGAAATGGGCCTCAACAAGGTAGAAATCCAATGTGCCATCAACAATAAGAAAAGCATCGACATCCCGAAACGATTAGGATTTACCAAAGAAGGAATCTCTAGAGATGGACAATGGCTATATGATCATTATGAGGATCTTGTAACGTATAGTTTATTAAGGAGAGATTGGGTTAAGTCTTAAGGAGCCAATCTTTCCGAGGGCGATACTCCTCATTGAAATCGCCCTTCTATTATCTTCACACACAACCTAGGGTAAGACTAAATTGCCTCACCCATATTCAAAGCTTTATATGAATGGATCGATTCCTACCCTGCCGTATTAAATAAAAATAATTTCTTCCGTCCCTCTGTATTCTCTTGGAGAAAGCCCTACATATTTTTTAAACGTACCACTAAAATAATTAGGTGTATTGAAACCAAGCTCTTCAGCAATATACTCAATTGTATGGTTGGTATGACGCAAAAGCCACACAGCACGCTGAAGACGAACAAAGGTGACATATTCAACAAAATTCCGTCCTGTTTCTTGTTTAAAAATCCTGCTGAAATACGGTACACTAAAATTAATCTGTTCAGCTACTTGTTTTATTGAAAGATTATCTGTACAACAATGAGCTATATAGTCCGTACATTTTTGAATCTGCTGGTCCTTTGTGATTTCTTCATAATAACGAAGGGTTAGTCTCTCATATGGTGACGTACGCCGTGCTTTATATGCTTCCCTGTATGAATGATGAAGGAGAAGTGGTTCTCGATAGATGGATCCTACACCAATATAAAGATGGATCCCATACTCCCTTTCTAATTCCCCAATCGCATCAAGTATTCTGGCTTCCCCTTGTTTCCAGTGTTTTAAGGATCCGTACTTTGAAGGAATCCGAATGAGCATTAGTAAGTGTTTACGATATGATAGAAAAGAAACCCCTTCTTCCTGAAAGCGCTTTCTTAAATGACCTTGAATAACCATAGATGCTTGCCACTCTTGCTCTTCTTTCCAGGATGTGCATCTAGTGAACCCCTGAATAAAACACACCACATTTGGCAGCCCATCCATTGGAAAGAGAGGTCGGGATTGAATCAATTCCTCCTCAGAATTTATTTCCCCAGAAAGTAATCTTCGTAAAAATGCTTCTTGAAAAGGAAACGTGTGGTTCCCTTTCTTTGGTTCCGGATGATGACCCAAGACATTATCACTATTCAATATATGACCCTCACTTGAAATACCCCCTATAACTTGCTTTAACATTCGAATGAATTTATGTTTCTTTACAGCCTTGACTAGTAAACTGCTTAATTTTAACTCCATTGCAAGGGGTGAAGTATATAATAATGATGGTTCCAGTAAAGGAATGATTTTACATTCTTTATGACGTTTTTGAAATCGATGTATTTTTACCCAATCAAGCCATGTGCTTACTTCAAAAATTGCTATATGTATATGAGACGGTTTCACTTCCTCCTCCACCAGTGCAATGCTTCCCATAAATTCTTCGGTAATCCAGTCTTCCAGCTTTTCATATTCCATTTGATCTTTTACGACTAGCTTCATTGAATACACTTTGGCTTATATCCTGCCTTTCTATGATACATAATGATGTCTTATTCTAGTTTCAATTATAGAATAAAAATTAGATTATATTAAATATTTGTATATTTCTGATAATTTATTGTAAGGTATATATTCTTCTTATATCGTAAAATCAATTTTATACTATCTTATTGGTAAAGGAGGACAGTAATCAGTTATCAATAATCAGCAAAAGCACAAACCTTAAGGAGGGGTCTTTAATGGCTGGAGAGTATTCAGAATATGACTATGTTGCTGCAGACACTATAGATGTCAGCGAACTTGAACCACTCGATCCGGAAACAAGAAAAATCATGAAGGGTGAATTCAGTACTGGAATTAAACTTACGCTATTTTATTATGTTTTTATCTTATCAATCCCGATATTGAATTGGTATGCAGATGGTTTTATGTTCTCACGTATGTGGGGTGGTATGACGTATAGCTGGTTTTTCACAAGTATCGTGGCCATGGCGATGGCTTTCATCATTGCCTATGTACATACTACTCTTTATGAGAAACGTTTAAAGAATCATCGCCACATTCCCACTCACTCCAGCACATCTTCTGAGGAAAGGAGAATCAATTGATGGGTGTTTTACTAGAACCAAAATTCCTATTAACGCTCCTCTTAATGGGGACGATTGTTTATATCACCTATTTATCAAAAAGAAATGCTACCGCTTCTGATTATTTTGTTGGTGGTAGAAGCTTTGGCTGGTTTACTAACGGTTCAGCTATAGGTGGAGACTATTTAAGCGCAGCCACATTTCTTGGTATTGCCGGTTTAACCTATCAGCTTGGGTATGATGGAGCTTATTATGCATTTTGCTTTTCTATCGGTTTGACTCTTTTGGCTATTTTCGTAGCAGGTCCACTTCGTCGATTCGGCGCCTATACAGTGGCAGACTTTTTAGCGTATCGTTTTCACAGCAAACGTGCACGCCTCGCAGCTGTTGCTGTGGTTTTAGCCATTTCAGGCTTCTATGCAGCCCCACAGTTACTTGGTGCTGCGCAAATTTTAAGTATGTTCTTTGGGACAAGCTATGAATTTGGTATCATTTTCACTTGTTCTGTCATGATTTTTTACGTTGGAACCGGTGGTATGAAGGGTACTACACTTAACCAGGCTCTCGAACTATGGATTCGTCTTGGTGCCTTTCTTCTTATGGTTGGTGCTGCTATCTATGGTGGACTCCATTACCAGGAAATCCTGGCTTCGATTAATGAATTTAAAGGGGTTATTTCAGGAACTGCTGGTTTTACTACTGATGGAAAGGATATACCTTTTGATGGTGCTGCTTGGACAGGTACCGGTAATTACTTTCCATCATTCTGGCAAACCATATCAATGACCATCGGACTTTCACTCGGTACGATTGGACTTCCGCATATTTTGCT
Organism: Rossellomorea sp. GCM10028870; assembly: GCF_042666755.1. Taxonomy (NCBI): domain Bacteria; kingdom Bacillati; phylum Bacillota; class Bacilli; order Caryophanales; family Bacillaceae; genus Rossellomorea; species Rossellomorea sp. GCM10028870. The sequence goes on from NZ_JBHTGN010000001.1 coordinate 1,263,172, forward strand.
TCGTTTCTACACAAACCCTAGTGCTAAAGCAGCTCGTAAGTCCGCTCTTATGGCAATAGGTATTGCAAGTGTATTCTTTTTCTTTGCCGTATATCTCGGAGTGGTCGGGCGCTCGATTTTTCTAAGCGGAGACACAGATCCAGGTGTTATGAAAGACCTTTTAGCCGGAGGAAACAATATGGTTGTTCCTTCTACTGCCCAGGCCCTTGGTGGGGAGTGGCTGCTTGGTCTTGTTATTGCAGGGGCATTTGCTGCCGTCTTTTCAAACCTTTCTGGTTTATTCATTGCAAGCTCCGGTGCATTGGCGCATGATTTATATGCAACATTCTTCCGAAAAAACATTACAGAGAAAGAACGTGTTTTAGCCGGAAAGGTTTCGATTATCATTCTTGGTATTCTATACGGTGCTCTTGGTCTAATGGTAAAAGAAGCTTCCATCGGCCATCTGGTGGCATTGGCGTTTACTGTTGCAGCGAGTACGTTTACACCAATCTTCATCCTGGGTATATGGTGGAGGGGTATGACAGAGAAAGGTGCAATTGCCGGTCTTGTTATAGGTCTAATTGCTTCTATGTACATGATTTTCTTTAAAACTACCCTACCTGAATTTCTACAGTTTAATGTACCCGGATTAATAACGGTGCCGGTTGGATTCCTTTCTGTGTATATCGTTTCAAAGATCGATCGCAGAGTACCTGGAGATGTAAACGAATTCATGAAAAAAGTTCATTCTAAAGAATCCGAAGCTGCTTAAATATAAGTAGTTGATAAAAAGACGGTTACAATAGATGAAGCATGGTCTTAATGAAGACCATGCTTCATCTATTTATATTTTCCCATAAACACACGTATCCGTTAACCGTTCCCCATCTACCGAAAGATCCTCATTTCGCAGAATCCCTTCCAGCATATAACCAAGCCTTTCAGGAACCGCCCTGCTCCTCGCATTTGTGGATTCACATCTGATCTCTACTCTCTTTCCCTTTAATTCGGTTAAAGCAAAATCGGTCAATTTCCCAACCGCTTCCACCATGTAACCATGCCCACTCAATCTTGTATCAATCCAATAACCGATTTCGAATTTAGGTACACTCCAATCGATGTTATGAAAGCCTGTTGAACCGACAAATTCCTTTGTATCTTTTCGGAAGATGAGATACCTCAGACTTTCCCTTGTTAAAAATTTCGCGTGAGCTTCACGGGTGTTTGTTTCCGTATCTTCCACTGAAGGCTCATTTTGTGCAAATCCTAACCAAGGTTTCAACTCAGATAGAGAAGCCTTGATGGCTGCATTCACTGCTCTGCCGTCACCTGGCTGAGGCATTCGTAGTTCTAATCTTTCCGTTTCTAACACTGGTTGAACTTCAAGTAATACAGGGTTCATATAAAACACTCCTTTTATCAAAATAAAAAACTCTCATTCTCAAGAAATAATTCTTGAGGACGAGAGTATGTCTTTCGCGGTACCACCTCAGTTCGTTGACATGTCACCATACCAACCTTTTCGGATATACGTATATCCTATCTCTATAACGGGAGATCCCGATGTATTCACTGAGTAAAATAGCTTCATACATAACTCCAAGTCTTTTACCATAATGATCATGATGGCCCTTTTTCAGCTAATAGAGCTCTCTGTTCATCAATTTCTTCATTATGATTCTCTCTTCATCGTCTAATTGGAAAATTTTTAAATTAATGAAATTATAAGGTGATGACATCTTATTGTCAATATACCTGGTATACTATTACTCTAGTCTTTCCAGCCTATACTAAAAATTAATAATACTTTATAATAAAGGAAAATCATACACCTGGAGGAGAAAAATGACTCACCACACAATTACTACATCAATTGGTAATCAATTGATTGAGAGAAAACATGAAGTCGCCAATACCATTTTCTCAGATCTTATAGCTTCTTATCCAACACATTACATAGAAGCAAGAAGAACTGAAAGCCTTCCTTATTTTGAGCAGCTTATCGAACTTATAGGTGAAGGCTTGTTAAGGGGAGAAAATAACTTAGATAAATCAAGTCAGTGGGGAAAAGAAGTTGGAAGACTTGCTTCAGGACAAGGGGTGCCTTTGCAGATGTCCATAAGTAAATCTTCATTATATAAAAAAGTTATTTTAGAAGATATCGTTTTGAACAATGAAGCAGCAATATCTAAAGAAACCTTACTTCAAATCACGAATGATATCGATCACACATTCACCACAATGATTTCTGCTTTCTGTGAAGCTTATAGTGAGTATGCGGAAGAGCAGCTGAAAATATCCGAAGAGAAGTATTTGTCCCTATCCACTCCAGTCGTTCCCATCTTCTCCGACTTGGCAGTATTGCCTCTCATTGGTCAAGTGGATGAAGTACGTGGAGAAATGATGGCAGAGCATGTCCTTCTGGAGTGCAAAAAGCTTTCCATTCATAAACTTATCATCGATTTATCCGGTGTGTATGAAGTGAATCCTTTGTTTCAACAAGGTATCATGAAGTTGATTGATAGTCTTAAATTACTTGGAATCGAGCCGATTTTATCGGGAATGCGCCCAGAAATGAGTATCGAATTTGTCCAGATGGGTATAAATATTTCAAATATGAAAATCTATCAATCATTAAATAAAGCAGTAGAAGCTCATTAAAAATGATCATGCATGAAAGAAAGGACTTCATTCACCGAAGTCCTTTTCATATTAATGATGTTGCCCTCCGCCCCCTCCTTCTTGATGACTATCCTCCTCCATCTATTTCCATTAAAAAACAGGTCCGTTCCTCAATAATTTTAAAATTGATGTTGGGAAAATACGTGACTGTTTTCCTATGGGCATTTTTGTTTTTTAGGGAGTATTGAGGAAAGTTTTCTTGATTCCAGGTGTTTTTTGTATTTGCTTTGATTCACTTTCCTTATATTTACAAATACTGAATTTTCGCCCTATTCTTTTTTTTTGAAGGGTTTGCTAGAATCCTAGTTAGCAAGAATCATATACATAGTTTTCTTTCACACATTCTTAACAATTCTTGTGAAATTTCATAAAAGGGGGTATTTTCGCAAGCAGGCGTTTTGACACTCAATTCATTTGTCGTTGAACCACATTCATTCAAAAAAGAAAAACGGAGGAATGCTATTATGAAGTTTAAAAAAATTGCTGCTTTATCTTTAGCTGCATCACTTGCTCTAGTCCCTAGCTTCGGAGGAAGTGCCTTTGCACAAGATCAAAACCCTCTCGAGAAAGCTCCTCAGAAGACATCTGTCAATAAAAGCCTTGAAAAAGGCAGTTATGTAAAAGGTGAAGTTATTGTTAAATTCAAAGATGGTGTGACCAAGTCTGAAAAAGGAAATACCCTTAAAAAAGTGAATGCATCTGCAGTAAAGGAAAAAGATACTTCGAAAAAGCCATTTGAGGTATTAAAAGTAGGAAATGTTGAAGCAACTGTAAAAGCATTAAGCAAAAACCCAAATGTAGAATACGCAGAACCGAACTATACCTTCTCGGCTACCTGGACCCCAAATGATTATTACTACCAAGGCTATCAATACGGACCCCAAAACACGTATACACCTAGTGCATGGGATCTTGCACGCGGGAGCAGCGGACAGGAAATCGCCGTTCTTGATACAGGTGTAGATTACAATCACCCTGATTTAGATGGTAAGACGATTCGTGGTTATGATTTCGTCGACAATGATTATTATCCAATGGATTTAAACGGACATGGTACACATGTAGCTGGTACGGCTGCTGCTGAAACGAACAACGGAACCGGGGTTGCCGGTATGGCCCCTAATACAAAGATACTTGCCGTTCGTGTATTAGACGCTAACGGAAGTGGATCGCTTGATGATATCGCGGCAGGTATTCGCTACGCTGCAGATCAAGGCGCAGAAGTTCTGAACCTTTCCCTGGGTTGTGACTGTAATACTACAACGTTAAAAAGTGCAGTTGATTATGCTTGGAACAAAGGATCCGTCGTCATTGCCGCTGCTGGAAATGACGGAGTATCAACAACGTTTGAGCCAGCTTCTTATCCTAACGCAATTGCTGTAGGAGCAGTTGATTCCAGAGACCGTAAAGCTTCTTTCTCAAACTATGGAACATGGGTGGATGTAACCGCACCTGGAGTTGACATTGCTTCTACCGTACCTAACAATGGCTACTCATACATGTCAGGTACATCGATGGCTTCCCCTCACGTTGCAGGTTTAGCAGGATTACTTGCAGGGCAAGGACGAAACAATGTTCAGATCCGTCAAGCGATTGAACAAACGGCTGATCCGATCAGCGGTACAGGTTCTTACTTCCAGCACGGAAGAATTAACTCTTATGATGCTGTAAGATACTAATAAGTAGTAAAGCACCCCTAAACCTATTGGTTGAGGGGTGTTTTACAATTATTGAATCTACTTCCCCAACAAAATTAAAGAAGTCAAATGCTATGAGACTTGAAAGTTAACAAGATTGATAATCTCCTGGATGGCCTGGACTAAACCCCTCACCTTTTATAACCCGACCGACTATATGAAATATGCCCCAAATTTAAATAAAAGTATTTTATCTTATAAAAAGTTTCGTTTTTATGAAAATTTTCCTGAATAGGACCATTAGTTGTCTACTCTACACCCTCAAAAAGTCCTGCATTTTCTCAATACCGTATTCTTCTTACCTATGATACTCTATTTTTGACAGAATTTTTAGAAAAAAAGAGGAGGAATCGGTTTGAGAAAGAATAAAATCATTAGCATGGGGTTATCCGTCGGTCTACTGTCTGGAATGATGGCAACTGGGAGTTTAGCTGCACCATCGGAAAATGCTCTCTTTCAAATGAATAAAAAAGAAGGAACACCGGAATTTGTTTCGGGACTATTATCTGCTCCATCCGGAAAAAAGGCAGAGACCATCGTTCTTTCCTTTTTAGAGAAGAACAAGGCAAAATTCAAGCTTTCTGATGAGAAATCGGACGAGCAGTTCAAGGTGTTGACTGTTGAAAATGATGAACTTGGAAATAGAGTCGTTCGCATTCAGCAAACTTACCATGGGGTACCTGTTTGGGGGTCCACACAGTCAGCAGTCGTAAAGGAAGATGGTACACTTCAAGCTTTTTCCGGTACTGTCGTAGCTGACCTGGATCAAAAGATCACCTTATCAAATAGGAAAGTGAACGCGAAAAAAGCCTTAACGATCGCTAAGAAAGATCTTGGAATCGATCCAAAATTAGAGAAAGAGGCTAAACCGGAACTGGTCGTCTACACAGATGGTGATTCTGCTTCCTTTGCATATTTCGTAAACCTGAATTATTTAGAACCGTCTCCTGGTAACTGGAACTATTTTATTGATGCGAAATCTGGAAAGATATTAAATAAATACAATGACATGCATGAAGTAAGCGGAACAAATCAAGTAGGAACCGGCAAGGGCGTAATAGGTGACACAAAACCGTTGAACACAACCCTTTCAAGTGGCAAGTACTATTTGCAGGATAATACCCGGGGCAATGGTGTGTATACATACAACATGAACAACCGTACCTTCTTCCCTCAATTCTTCTTACCGGGCACTTTGTGGTCAGATAGCGATAATATACTAAATGCTTCATATGATGCTCCTGCTGTTGATGCTCATTATTTCGCAGGTGTCACGTATGACTTCTATAAGGATAACTACAATCGTAATTCCTATGATAATCAAGGCGCACGCCTGGTCTCTTCAGTTCACTACAGCAGCGGCTACAATAACGCCTTCTGGAACGGATCTCAAATGGTGTATGGTGACGGGGATGGCACAACATTTGCCCCACTTTCAGGAGGCATCGACGTTGTGGCCCATGAATTAACTCATGCGGTGACAGACTTTACTTCTGACCTTGTGTATCAGAACGAATCGGGAGCCTTAAACGAAGCGATTTCAGATATTTTTGGAACATTGGTAGAATACGAGAATGGATCGAATCCGGATTTCGAGATTGGGGAAGATATTTATACACCTGGCACATCCGGTGATGCCCTCCGCTCCATGAGCAACCCTGCTAAATATGGTGACCCTGACCACTACTCTAAACGTTATACCGGTACAGGGGATAATGGAGGTGTTCATACAAACAGTGGAATTATCAACAAGCAGGCTTACCTATTAAGTGAAGGTGGTAATCATTATGGAATAATCGTTCCCGGAATTGGCCGTGAAAAGCTTGGGGATATTTATTACCGTATGAATACAGTGTACCTGACAGCTTCCTCAACCTTCAGCCAGGCAAGAGCTGCAGCTGTCCAGTCTGCAACCGATTTATATGGAAGCACGTCTGCAGAAGTAAATGCTGTGAAGCTATCATTTGATGCAGTAGGAATTAACTAAAGAGTTTGCCAGACCAGCAGGGATTTTGTCCTTTGCTGGTTTTCTTCGTTGGAAATTGTTCATTCATCATCAAAAAAAGCCTGTTACTAAGTACAAAAAGCACCCAGAACAGGCTTATTCTATTTAGGAAGACCTTAACAACAGCCGCTATTTCCTATTGGGCAGGTCATTAAAGAATGCCATGAGGTCAGTCCCTCTATTTCTGTTCACTTCCCAGTCTCAGCGAATGTTTTGATGCGATCGCTGATTTCATCACGAACGCGTTGGAAGAATGCCCATTTCTCTTCATCCGTTCCTTCCGCTTTTGCCGGGTCATCAAAGCCCCAGTGCTCACGCTTGACATGAGGAGGGGTCATTGGACATTTATCAGCTGCATCACCACAAAGAGTGACGACTAAATCCGCATTGTTCAAAATTTCAGGATCGATAATGTCAGAAGTTTGGTTTGAAATATCAATACCCGCTTCTTTCATTGCTTTTACTGCATTAGGATTTAATCCGTGCGCTTCAATACCTGCACTTTTCACATCCCACTCTTCTCCTAAATGATGCTTTGCCCAACCTTCTGCCATTTGGCTGCGGCATGAGTTACCTGTACATAAGAAGTATAGTGTTTTTTTAGACATAATAATCGAGCTCCTTTTGTTGTAAGTTTTAAGATATGATCATTAACCAGATATATAAACCAATAAGGGTAATGAGTAATGTTGGTACGGTTAAAATAATTCCTGTTTTAAAATATTGCCCCCATGAGATTTTTACGCCTTTTAATGATAAAACGTGTAACCATAAGAGGGTTGCCAGTGAACCGATCGGGGTAATTTTCGGACCAAGATCAGAACCGATGACATTGGAATAAATAAGGGACTCACGAATAACTCCTCTAGTGTCTGTATCCATAATCGCAATCGCATCGATCATAACGGTCGGCATATTGTTCATGACCGATGACAGTATCGCTGCAATGAAGCCCATGGAAATCGTAGCGACGAAAAGCCCTTGATCAGCTGCAACTTGGATAACGTCCGTTAACACATTCGTCAGTCCTACATTGCGCAAACCATACACTACCACGTACATTCCAATCGAGAAGAATACAATCGCCCATGGAGCACCTTTAATGACATCTTTCGTGTTGACGGCTGAGCTTCTCCTAGCCATTAGTAAGAAGAAAAACGACACAATACCTGCGATGATCGATACTGGAATGTGCAGTGATTCACTGATAAAGTAACCAACAAGCAAGATACCAAGCACAATCCAGGATAGCTTAAACATACGCTGATCTTTAATCGCTTCAACCGGTTTTTTTAGCTGGCTGGAATCATAATTTTTTGGAATGCTTTTTCTAAAGAACAGATACAGCACCAGGATGCTTGCAAACAATGAGAAGAAGTTTGGAATGATCATTCTTGATGCATATTCCACAAACCCGATATCAAAGAAATCGGCCGACACGATGTTCACAAGGTTGCTGACGACAAGCGGCAATGAAGTCGTGTCGGCAATGAATCCACTTGCCATGATAAATGGAAACACCATTTTTTCTTCAAAATTCAAGTTTCTCACCATTGCCAAAACAATCGGAGTCAATATCAACGCAGCTCCATCATTCGCAAAAAATGCTGCGACAACCGCTCCTAATAGGGAAACGTACACAAACATTTTGACGCCATTCCCTTTTGCTGCCCTCGCCATATGTAAAGCAGACCATTCAAAGAATCCAATTTCATCTAAAATTAAAGAGATAATGATAATAGCAATGAATGCTAAAGTAGCATTCCATACTATTCCTGTCACAGCCATAACATCCTGGAAGTCGACAACCCCTACAATTAAGGCTAGAACCGCTCCTCCACAGGCAGACCAGCCAATGGACAATCCTTTTGGCTGCCAAATCACAAGTATCAATGTGGCGATAAAAATCATGGTAGCTAAAAATACTGAAAACATGGGAAACCCTCCTCCTAATGACAAGAAATGCGTAATCCTTGCTTTTCTAAAGTTGTTAATCGATCATCCTGATTAGGCAAGTGTTCTAACAAGCTTTGAACAAACGGATACGCTTCACTTTCTTTGTTAAGAGAGTAAAAGACCCATTGACCCCTTCTTAATTCCTTCACAAGTCCTGCATCTTTCAATTTACGAACATGCTGTGAGATGGCAGGCTGACTCATTTTGAATATCTCGACAAATTCACACACGCAGCAGTCATTGGACTCTAATAGTTTCACCATAGTAAGACGGGTTTTATCCCCTAGAAGCTTTAACATTGTTGCCGCCCTTTCTATTTCTAGCATTGATGTAAGCATGTAAACACCTCCTCAAGTGCCAATATTATTAGCATATTATTATTTACTTATATTAAGGACAATAAGAACCATTTAAAAGGTTCATATATAAGTTGTTTCTTATATAATAAAATGCTTATATGCTTATTTCAAGTGAAAGTTTAGTAAAGTAGAAAAACTCTTAATCAAAATGACCAAGAGTTTTTCTAAATATCCCACTAATGATTAACCACTTTACCTAGTCCACCCGGCTTGTTATGCACAGCCAGTTTTTCTATTAGCCTATTACTTTCAGCATTTAAACCTGTTACATTTGCCCTTACACCATTTTGATGATATTTAATGACGATTTTATCAATTGCCCCTACCGCTGAGTCATCCCATAAGTGTGCATGAGTTAAATCTAGAGTTACTTCTTTTACATCTTCATTGAAGTTGAAGCTTTCAACAAATTCTGTTACAGAAGCAAAGAACAATTGTCCTGAAACACGATAGACTTTTTTATGCTTATCATCGGATATCATGCTCGTAATCTTCACTTTTGAAATTTTTGATGCAAAGAAGATGGCACTCAAGATAATTCCGACTAGAACTCCTTTTGATAAATCATGTGTCAATAGGACAGTTATTACGGTCGCTAACATTACAACCGTATCGGTTATTGGTGTTTTATGAATATTCTTTAAAGAAGACCAGTCAAATGTCCCAAATGACACCATAAACATTACCCCAACAAGGGCAGCCATTGGAATTTGAACTAAGAAATCATTCAGGACGATAATAAGGATCATTAAGAAAACTCCCGCAACAAAAGCAGACAATCTCCCTCGCCCGCCTGATTTTACATTGATGACGGATTGTCCGATCATCGCACAGCCTGCCATACCACCAAAGAAACCTGACACAATGTTGGCAATACCTTGCCCTCTTGCCTCCTTATTTTTATTACTCGTTGTATCAGTCATGTCATCTACAATAGACGCAGTTAAGAGTGACTCGACCAATCCAACAATCGCGATCGATAAAGAATAAGGAAAGATGATTTGCAGAGTTTCAAATGTAAATGGGATGTCAGGAATCAAGAATATGGGCAATGTTTGAGTTAGTTCACCCATGTCTCCCACGGTACGAACCCCACTTCCTGTTACAACAGCAAAAATCGTAACCGCGATAATGGCCACCAATGCTGAAGGCACAGCTTTTGTGAAACGTGGAAGGATGTAAATGACTCCAAGTGCTGCTGCAACCATTGCATACATGATCCATGATTCACCAACAAAATGAGGTAATTGTGCCGAGAAAATAAGGATTGCCAAAGCGTTGACGAATCCTATCATAACGGAGCGTGGTACAAATTTCATTAAACGCCCTAGCTTCAGGACACCCATGACAATTTGAATCACACCCGTCAGGATCGTAGCAGCAAGTAAATACTGGAGACCATGATCAGCTACCAGAGTCGTCATAAGCAAGGCTGTAGCACCCGTTGCAGCTGAAATCATTCCTGGACGTCCACCCACAAATGCAATGACTACTGCGATACAGAAGGAAGCGTACAATCCTATCATCGGGTCTACTCCTGCAATAATTGAGAAGGCAATCGCTTCCGGGATCAATGCCATCGCAACGACGATACCGGACAGTACATCTCCTCTAACATTTCCAAACCATTCATATTTAATTTTTTTACTTAAACTCATAATGCACCTCTTCCTAATTATCTATGACTTTCAACTCTCATGAAAGTCGGGGCCGTTTAACACAAAGGACATTATATAATGGATCATTTGATTTGTGAAATGATAATGAAAGCGCAATCATACAGTTTTATCTTCCTATTACTCTGGATTTCATCCATAATCTGATCCAGTTCAAATACGTGTAAAATATATCTTAGATATCTATAAAGGAAATTGAATAAAAATATAGAACTTAATACGAAACGCTTTCATCGGATGGAGGAAATGCAATGTTCAAACACATTCTTCTCGCAACAGACGGGTCTGAACACTCTTTAAGAGCAGGAGAAAAAGCGATCGCTCTCGCAAGATGCCATGAAGGCTCTAAAATAGCTATTGTTTATGTAGTAGACGGGAAGCAATCAAAGGAAGATGTTCTTAACCATTGGGGACTTGATGCAACAGACAAACGGAAGCAGAAACTGCAATTGATAGAACAAAAAGCCAAACGTGAAGGCATCGACTATGAGATTATCTTTTTACACGGAGAACCAGGTCCAGCCATTGTTGAGCATGCGAACAAAAACAACTTCGATGCAGTAGTGATTGGAAGCCGTGGATTAAATGTATTTCAAGAAATGGTCTTGGGAAGTGTAAGCCATAAAGTCGCTAAAAGGGCTAAATGTCCAGTGATGATCGTGAAATAGAAAAAGACTTCCTAATAGGAAGTCTTTTTCTATTTACTTATATTTTTATTCACTTTCACTACGATTATATGAGCTTTCAGGAAGCGTATCCCAGAAAGAAGTATCCGCATTTTCAATTGACCCGTCAGCAATGGCTTTTGCCGTAGCTTCTAAACTAATAACAGCTTGCTTGATAAGGTAACCATTACTCTTTTGACCCAGAACATAATCATCGCGGTAATGATCAGCCATTCCCCTCATTTCAAAAAGAAGGGTTGCAATCCCATATTCTACCGCCAGTCCGTTGCGGCTAATCGTCGGTGCTGTGCCACCGATGTATTTTGATAACGTACCGAATCCACGGCTTTCCACCGTGTTATAAAGGACTGTACCAAGCTGTTTTGATTTCTCCACTACTTCAGGATCCACTTCATCATTTGTAGGATAAAGGATAGATCCTGATACGAGTTCATCTGTATCTCCAAGCGTTGTTTCGGCTCCTTGATGATGAAGATCGATCATATAATCAGGCTTGTATTTTTGAAGAACGTTTTTATGAAGAGCTTGTGTTTCCGGTTGTTTCCGGTCCACATGATCACGATTTAAATCGACTTCGTTCGCATTGTAGCGGGTGTGAGTTCCCGATACATAATCCTCCAAGGAGAAATTAACGTCCCCTTCTGCTCCATCCACATTTAATCGCGGAGCAACCAATATATTTACGTTCTCAAGCATTTCTTTTACTTCTTTTGAGTTCGAAGTAAGATGCTTGATGAACTGAAGGGCACCTTCAGTCGTCAATGTTTCGTTCCCATGCTGCTGAGTTAAGTAAAGGATTGTAGGGTTGTTATCATTGGTTCCAAATTTCGCAAGATAAAGATCTCGTCCTTTGACGGATTGACCATACACTTCTAATGATAGAGCATTTGATCTCTGATCTAATTGTTGAAGCATGCTCACCATTTCTTCATAATTATGAAGTCGCTCGTTTTTGATCGTCTCGTTCCCATTATATCCTGGACCATTTGCAAGTGCAGATGCGCCCGGTGCAGAGAAAGCGATTCCTGATGCTACTAACACACCCGAAAGTGCACCAACCATTAATTTCTTTTTCATTATGTATTCCTCCTTTTATTTCGACTCCCTAATTTATTTAGAGATTAATGGATTGAAACCCTTTTCCATTTGCAAAAATGAAACATTAGAACTGAAATACGGAACTGCGTGTGGATAAAAGTTCCTATTACTTTTCTGAAATTGTTGACTTTTGTCAAACTAATGGAGGGAGACTATATGTTCAGTCCTGCTTTTCCATTAAAAAAGAAGCTAATGGAACATCAGCTTCTCACCTAAAGTATTTCAACCTATCCTACTGTCCATAAACGGCCCCTGAAGCATCAACGTAAATGGTTTTAATGAAGGTTCTTTGGAACGTATTTTTGTCACCGCTTCCTTTTACATCAATGGTCACATTATAAACTCCTTCTCCAAGTTTCGGAAGTTTTAATGAGTCGTTCTTTGTTTTCACCTTACTCTTCTTCAACTTACCATCCTTATAATATTCAATAGTCATGACTGGTCTAAGGTTTAGCTTACTTTCCTTGGCTTTCAAGCTGATTTCATCCTGTGCTAAATGGATACTCAAAGCATCATTCATCACGCTTTCAAAAGACACATGTAAGAGATATTTTTCTGCTGAAGACGACGATGCGTCAACCGTCCATTCCCCTGGTGCCGGATCTTTAACAGTAACAGTATGATGATACGCACCGTTAAAGTATTCACTTTCATCCTTTTTTACCTTGAAGATTGAATTTGCTTTTTGACCAGGATCTTTAAGGATTAATTGTGATGAAGAGCTATTGCTTATCCAATCAAATGTTACGGACTTAGCCCCCTGTTCAACTAAGACCTTTTCTAGTTTCTTTCCACTATATTCGCCTCCCCTAATATAAGAGGCAGCGCTTTCTGCACCTTTTCTCTCCACAACACTTTGAGCGTTAAAGCCTGACGTTTTGGTCGCTTCATTCAAATAATCTTTGAACAAATTAAAGGTAGAGGAACCTTCTTTGATAGTGAAGTGATCCCAGCCCCCAACTCTCAATTCTGTGCCATAGGGAAGTCTCGAACTATTTACTGTAACGGCACCATCGTTGCTTCCATAAGCACTAAGATACAATCCACCCCAATAAAGAGAGCTTCCGAAGCTTCCCCATTTTGTCCCGCCAAACGTATAGATCGGATTTCTATTTACATTAGGATGATGATCCGTTTCAGAGCGAAAATAACTCATATATCCTGTTTGCAGTGAATAGGTGGCGTCATTCTTACTTCCCAGAATACCTGTCAACCATCCTGCCCAACTGCTATAAGCAAGATCTGCCAGTTGAGAACCATAATGTGGCGTGGAAAGGGTGATCACCCTTGAGACATACGGATAGGCGCCATAGTGTACAAGTGCTGATTGCGTATCGATGCCCCCTTTACTGTGGGCCACAACTACTACCTTTTCACCGTAATAATCGTATATGTTGCGTATTTTCTGGGCCAGGAGGGCACCGTTATCCCACATATTCTTTGTTGGATACAGATCGATAAAAGCGGTTTCATAACCATTTTGAAAGGCTGTGTCATACATATTATTTCCATTCCACCATGTGTTAGAAGAGCTATTTAATCCGTGAACAAAGAGGATTGGATGCTTGGAAGGGGCCACATACGAGGGAGTTGTACCTACATACCACTGTCCGGGAACTCCAGAAGGATCATCACCCCCGAATGAACCTGCCTGGCTCCAGGACGGCAGCAATAAAAATAGTGCAAAAACGCTCATACAAATCTTTTTAATCATACACTCTCTCCTTTTCCATTGAAATAAACCTGTAAAGTATATCGACGGAATCTAGAAGATATAACTGATGTAACAGAATTCGGGAAGAAAGAACTAAAATATGTTCACGAGTCTGTTTTTTCACATAAACAATCATGATTAAGATCCTGAATCTTAGTCATTTCTATATCACGCTATTTCCTTCCAATAGCTTTCACCAATATTTGAATCATAATAGTAATTCGTATGTCCACGTAACCAACTTCTTCTCTAAATCCCCCCCACTCTATGAAAATCCCTGTTAAAATGATGGTATTACAATAAATTGCGAGGAATGTGTTATGCCTGATTGGTCCTATCACAGAATATTCAAACCCGTTTTATCCAAACTCCCTGCTCATATGTCGAGAGAGTTTATACATAGAGGAATGAGTACAATCGCTTCTCTCCCCCTTGGTCCTCACATTATCAATTTTTTGGGACGAGAAGAGTGCCCCCCTCAACTTAAAATACAATTTAATGGGATAGAGTTTGCCAATCCTGTTGGTCTATCCGGTAAAATTGACCCGTTACTAACCGGTACATCTGCATTTACCCATTTGGGATTTGGCTTTATTGAGGTTGGTCCGGTAACGATACAGCCAACAGAATCGTACCATCCCATTACGAATCATAATGAGCAGCGTATTCAGTTTTCGCATCCCCCCGAATCCATTGGATTAAAGAAGACTATAGAGAAATTAAGGAAGATTAGAAAAAGACAGCCATTCATCTTACGCTTGTCGGGGACACCTCAAGAAATAACCATTATGATGGAACAATTAGATGTATTGGCAGATGGTTATATTGTCGAAGGTGATGAAATTCACCCTACAATACAAAGTAACAAACCGATTTTCATCTCAAATCCAACTTTAGATCTACTCTATAAATTGAGCGTTGAAGATATTTCAGGAATCGTTGTGGAAGAAGATGAATTCAAGACTCTCCTCTCAACTATTCGTACGTATAAAAAGGCAATCCCAACTCTCTCAATCATCACTTCAGGTGGAGTTCATGAACCAGGTCAGGCGCTATCTCTACTGGATGCAGGGGCAAGCCTCCTTCTTCTTTCAGATGGATATGTCTTTTCAGGTCCGGGCTTGACCAAACGCATTAACGAAGCATTGCTGGATGATTTGAACGATCAGATCCCCCCTCAAAAGGGATGGAAATCTTACTGGTATTTTGGTTTATTTATTTTTATAGGTGGACTCTTAGCCTTCCTATTTAGTTTAACGTCAGTGATTCTGCCCTATGATGAACATTATTTGGGGATGAAGAGGGAATCGATTGCTGGATTCAACGACCGGATTGTAAAATTTATGGCTCATGATCGGATGACGTTAGCAGGTACAATGATTTCTGGAGGGATAGTGTATATGCAGCTCTCCTTCCATGGTGTTAAAAGAGGTCTCCTATGGGCCAAACGATCAATAGACATTGCTGCCATTACAGGATTTCTGGGAATTTTCTTATTTATAGGGTATGGCTATTTTGACTGGCTTCACCTTTTATTTTGGTTCGTTTTGCTACCTTTTTACGTATATGGCTGGATTCATACAAGGGGGATAAATGGAACTCCCTCATCCCGAAATCGAAGAAATCATAATATATGGATGCAATCCCTGTATGGTCAGCTTGCATTTGTCGTACTTGGATTTTCTTTTGTTCTTGGTGGTCTTGTCATTTCTTACTTTGGGGTTACTTCTGTTTTTGTTCCCACGGATCTTCTTTACCTCTGTATGCCACCGGAGATTCTTCATGAGTTCAATCAGAACCTCATTCCCGTTATTGCACATGATCGAGCGGGATTCGGCAGTGCTTTACTAAGTGTGGGATTACTAGTCTTAACTCTCTCACTTTGGGGCTTTCAGCAAGGAAATAAGTGGGTTTGGCAGACCCTTCTGATAGGGGGGCTTCCTGCCTTTATTTCGGGCATATATATTCATTTTGCTATCGGGTACACCTCGTTTACCCATCTTCTGCCCGCCTACTTTGCCATTGGCTTATTTTTGATTGGCTTAGTCAAGACCTATTCATTTTTTTATCATGATAGAGATATTGGTGAACGTTAGCTGTATCCATTGCGGATATGGCTTTTTATATTCGTAAATACCTTTTGTTAAGAGTTTGTAAATTTGCCGTCAAACCTTTGAATCAGCACGCTTTTTATGTTACAGTCTTTGTGTAGAATTTTGATATCGACTTTCGATATTGAATTTCGATTTGAATAGTAGGAGGTGTTTACTTGGAAGACAAAGTATTACGGAAACTCTTTCTAGGGTTTATCCAGATCCATATACTCCATCATGCCAAAGAAGAGCCTATTTATGGGACGTGGATGTTAGAAGAATTAAGAGAACATGGATATAGCATAAGCTCCGGTACACTGTACCCTATTCTTCACTCAATGGAGACTGACGGACTACTAACAAAAGAAGAGAAAAACGTGGAGGGAAAGATCAGGAAGTATTATTCCACTACAGATAGAGGCAATAAAGTACTCAGTGAAGCACGAGATAAAGCTTATGAGCTATTTAAAGAAATTAAAGACTAACAAAGAAGGTGAAATGATAATGAAAACATCTAGAAGTTTAAAGACCCTGATTGAAATACTGATTATTTCAACAAGACTGGGCCTTACTTCATTTGGTGGGCCGGTTGCCCACTTAGGATACTTTCATGAAGAATATGTTCGCAGACGAAAATGGATGGATGAAAAAAGTTACGCAGATCTGGTCGCTCTTTGCCAATTTCTCCCGGGTCCTGCTAGCTCTCAAGTTGGAATGGGCATTGGTATCATGCGGGCAGGAGTGCTTGGAGGAATTGTTTCATTTTTAGGCTTTACACTCCCTTCTGTCATTGCATTGATTCTATTCGCCATCATTCTTCGAGAATTGGATGTGGCAGATGCCGGGTGGATACACGGGTTAAAGATTGTCGCAGTTGCAGTCGTTGCTCATGCTATTTTAGGAATGGCAAAAAAGTTGACGCCTGATTTAAAACGAAAAGCGATTGCATTGTTTACTTTAGTGGTTATTTTATTATGGCAAACAGCGTTTTCACAAATCGGGGTCATTCTTCTTTCAGCTTTCATTGGATTTTTACTCTTTAAACAACATAAACCCGACGAAGAAGCCGGAATTGACTTCCCGATTACTCGTAGATTCGCAGTGATTTGTTTAGTTATATTCTTCGGATTACTATTTCTTCTTCCGTTCTTAAGGGAATTGACCTCCCTTGAATGGATCGCTTTATTCGATAGCTTCTATCGTTCCGGGTCATTGGTTTTTGGTGGAGGTCATGTTGTCTTGCCTCTGCTTGAACGGGAGTTTGTTCCTACCGGATGGTTAACGGAAGAAGCGTTTTTGGCAGGGTATGGTGCAGCCCAGGCGGTTCCAGGTCCTCTCTTCACCTTTGCAGCTTATATTGGTGCTGTAATTAATGGATGGAAAGGCGGAATACTTGCTACTTTCGCTATTTTTCTACCGGCTTTCCTACTCATTTTAGGGACTCTCCCATTCTGGGATTCTCTCCGTAGGAATCCTAAGATAAAAGGAGCTCTTATGGGAGTGAACGCTGCTGTTGTTGGAATCCTGATTGCAGCCTTCTACCATCCGATATGGACTTCCTCCATTCTTGCTCCCCAAGACTTTGCCTTTGCTGCGGTTTTGTTTAGCATGCTGGTCTTTTGGAAACTTCCACCTTGGATCGTCGTGGTGACAGGAGCAGTGGGTGGACTCGTTATGGGTTTTATATAATTCATTAAGTTGACTTTGTAAGGGACCTGGTCCTAGCATTTTGATATTATGGTTTTAAGGAAACGGTTTTGCACAGTGGTAAATAAAAAATGATCCAGGCAATGAATGCCTGGATCATTTTTTTATCTCTTAATAAATCGATACGTCAGATATGCGATATACAGTGGTGTGGCGATGTAAATCAAATAGGGAAACTCCTCATAAGTCCCTTTGTAAATGACGAATAGTAATGCTCCAATGAAGAGCGTCACGATTGTTCCGTATTTAGGTAAAGGCACTTCCTTGAGACTGGGGATTCGTATACGGCTCACCATGAGAAAACACATTGCTGTGAAAATGACCGTTGTCACGATATTTGGAATAAAGTTTCCAAAAAGGGTGAGAATCGCAAGGATTCCACCTGCTGCCGTAATCGGGACACCTACGAAATAATGAAGAGAAGATTTCGGCGGACTGGTATTAAATCTCGCCAGTCGATAAGCACCGAATAATGGAAATAACCCTGCTACGATAAACCCTAATAATCCAAATTGAAAGAAATATGTATAATACACAAGAAAGGAAGGTGCGACTCCAAACGTGACAATATCAGCTAATGAATCTAATTCCTTTCCTAGTACACTATCAGCTTGCAGCATTCTCGCCAATCTGCCGTCCATACTATCTAGCATCATGCCAATGATAATTAGTATTGCTGCGTTTTTAAATTGTCCGCTTGCGGCAAACCCAATTGATAAGAAACCGCAATACAGATTTCCCAACGTGACCATATTGGGTATTTTTTTCGTTAGTTTCATCTTTTATCCTCGCTCTGCCAAAAATTCTGTTACTACTAGCATATCATGTTCCTCAAAATCATAAAGGATTGTCTTAAAAAATTGATTAAAACTTTTTATAAAAGTACTTTTTTCCATTTACAATCTTGCTAATTAAGCCATACTATAAAATGAGTAACAAAGTAAACGATTACTGGTGATGATTTCATGATTAGAAAAAAGCTTAGAGAATTCAAATGCCTTACTTTAAAACTTTTACGTCTAAAAGATAATGCTCACAGTATTGCATTAGGATTCACGGTCGGTTTATTAGTGAATTTTGTTCCTTCCTTTGGTATAGGTCCAGTCATATCAACGGCGTGTGCAAAGATTTTTAAAGGAAATCCATTCGCTGGATTAGTAGGTGGAGTCTCCTTGATTTGGGCGTTCCCTTTATTTTTCTATCTGAATTTTCTTGTAGGCCATCTATTCTACCCTATTAATGTAGTCGTTCCTTCTGTTGAAACTGTTGACTCCGCAAGTGAAGCAGTAGGCTATGGTCTGCAAATTGGGAAGGCGTTCTTTATTGGGATGTTCATTAATATTCCTTTATTTGGTACCTTTACCTATTTGGTCATGAATTCCATCGTTAGAAGATACCGTGAGTCTATGCTTACATTCGTTCAGAAGAAATGGGATTTATAATTATTTCAATTCTCTCTTTAACAACCAGTAACAGTAAAGATCGTAGTACTCTCCCATGAAATAATGCTTGTCCCTGAATATTCCCTATTTTTCAAATCTGAGCTTCTCAAGTAAACCGATGGAGGAATGATTTTTCGGTGCTCCATAAGCGTGAATTCGATTAAGTCGTAAAGAAAGCCATGTTTTAAACATTTTCCCACGGCTTTACTCATATACCCTGCCCCCCAGAAATTCCTCAGCCAAATCGTACCCGATTTCAGCAATATGATTATAGTGATCCCATAAATGAAATCCCACGGTTCCCACTATAACCTCCATCCACTTTTCTTATGATCCCCCAGCGATTATGGTTTTTGTTTTCATCATCATATGTATTCCACTCTATATAGTTCTTGGTTGCTCTATAAAACAACTCCTCGTCATAGGGATACTTACATACGTTTCATTAGAATACAAATCCAAGATAAAAGGTGCATCTTTTAAGTGAAGTTCATTTAAAGATAAACGGCTTGTTTCCAAATCAGGAAAATGTCTCACTCTAATCCTTCTTTTATATAAAATGATGAAACTCTTTCAGGTTTATATTCGTATATTCTTGTATAAAGATTCTATCTTAACATTACCACACTATATACTAATCCACCTCGTGTTTTGTTATAATTTAACTATTAAGTAACGAAAACGATTAGGAGAAAAAGGAGGATTGTCATGACTGGAACCATTGCTGTTATCATGATCTTTTCAATACCCATCCTCGGAATCATAACGGATCATTTCCAAAAACAATCCAAGCTAAAACAAAAAATGATAGAAGACCAACTCGAACTGGAAAAACTGAAACACGAAAATTTTGTGATTGAAACGCAGAAAATGAGACTCGAATTAGAACAAATGAAACTTCAGGACCCGAAGGAAAAAACGCAAATTCTATAAATTAAAAACGCCAGTATTTCCTGGCGTTTTTATCTATCTGGCATTATTGATTCAAGGCCACTTGAGTTATATTATTTATACTCCTTAAAAATGCCGCTTGACTTTAACGCTTAAAAGCATTTAAGATATAAAGCATCTTGATCATACATATTTGTGAAGAGCTGTGATGGATTTGAAGTAGTGATCTCCTCCCTGTTATAGAGAGCTAGTGGTGCTGGGAACTAGTACATAGGAAAATCATGAATTACGTTTCTTGAGCTTCTTGTTCTGTAGTGGAACAAGACGGTTATTGTCCGTTATCAATTCGAGTGGTAGGCAATTTGCTTACAACAAGGGTGGTACCGCGATCTTTTTCGTCCCTGCTGATTTATTCAGCAGGGATTTTTTGTATGTTTCTACTTTCGCGCATAAAAGCGTTTAAGCGCTAAATAACATCTTGAAATAAGGAGAATTTAATATGAACCAAACCATTCCAAGTCATTTACGCCAATTTGTAGCTGAACAGCATTATCATTCATACACTCCTATCGATCACGCCGTGTGGCGTTATGTGATGAGACAGAATCATCACTTTCTTGAAGATACCGCACATGAAGCTTTCACTGAAGGATTAAAAGCCTCCGGTATTAACATAGACGAAATTCCTAAGGTAAGTGATATGAACAGGCACTTAGGGAAAATTGGCTGGGGGGCTGCAATTGTAGACGGTTTGATCCCTGGCACAGCGTTCTTTGATTTCCAAGCTCACGGTATTCTTCCGATAGCTACAGATATTCGTCAAAAATCGAATATCGAATACACCCCTGCTCCTGATATATTGCATGAAGCAGCCGGACACGCTCCCATTCTGTTTGATGAAACCTATTCCCGATTTGTAAAGATAATCGGCAATATAGGAGCAAACGCTTTTGCCTCTGAAGAAGAACACGAAGCATTTGAAGCAACCAGGCATTTATCCATTGTAATGGAGGATCCAAGCTCCACTGAGAAAGAAATTGAAGAAGCAAAGCAGATGTTAATTAAAAAGCAAGAGGCCGTTTCCGGTCTATCTGAAGCAGAACAAATTTCACGAATCTTTTGGTGGACAGTGGAATTCGGTTTAATTGGTAATTTTCATCAACCGAAGATCTTCGGTGCAGGACTGCTTTCATCGGTTGGAGAAAGCAAGCACTGTTTATCAAGTGAAGTGATCAAAAGGCCATTCACCATCGAAGATGCCATCCATACTAGCTATGATGTTACCTCCATGCAAACTCAATTATTTGTTTGTGAAAGTTTCGAACAACTCATTGAAGAAGTCGAGAAATTCGGAGAGACCATGGCTTTCCGTAAAGGTGGAACAGAAGCTATAGAGAAAGCGATTCATTCTAATCAACTTGCTCATTTCGAATACAATTCAGGATTACAAGTCACCGGTATCTTCAAAGAAGTCATAAAAAATGAGCATGGTGAAGCTATCTACGTCAAAACCGCAGGACCTACTTCACTTTCCATCCAAAACGAGCAACTGGATCATCACGGGACAGATCATCATGCTGATGGCTTCGGTGCACCTATTGGTATCCTTCAGGATGGTACCATTCTTGAGAATCAGACCGAAGCGGATTTAAGGAAGCTTGGCATTGAGATGAATAAAATAATGCAAATCACATTTGATGGTGGAATTGAAGTCTCTGGACATGTGACGAATCTCGTCTTTCACCATCATCATCTTGTTCTCATATCAATTGATGAATGTATGGTGACTTTGGGTGAACACGTTTTATTCCATCCTTCATGGGGAACATACGATTTGGCAGTAGGCAGTGAAATTGTTTCAGCACGGCCACATGCGGCAGATTATGATGCTTTCTTCGGAGAAGACCCTCTTATCAAAGAAGAGGATGGCAGATGTCATGATTTTACACCATTGGACAGTCTCTTCAGAGAGGTCAGAGAACTGAGAGAGGTAGCCTTTTCCAGAGATCTTATTCATAGTATAGTAGGAAGGCTGAAAGAGGATTTCCCTGAAGAGTGGCTGCTTAGACTTGAAGTTATCGAACTACTGCAGATTCACGAGCCGGGGTCTCAGTTAAAGGAAGAGCTTCTGAAAGACTTATATGCTTTAAGTAAGCAGGATCGGTTTGCACGTCTCATTCAAAATGGCCTAGATGTCATGTATGGAAGGAAAGGAGTTATGGTATGAAGAAGTTAAGTGAAGCTGCCATTTCTCATAAACTTGAAACTCTTGAGAAATGGCGCATTAAAGAAGAGAAATGGATTGAACGGCGCTATCGGTTCAAAGATTACCTTGAAGGAATACGGTTCGTCAACAAACTGGCAGAGGCAGCCGAGCAAGTGAATCACCATCCTTTTATAACGATTCAATACAAATTGGTTATTGTAGAGTTGACTTCCTGGAGTGAAAATGGTCTGACAGATTTGGACTTCGATGTGGCCACTCAGTTTGAAAAGCTCTATAAGGAAATGGTGTAAACAAAGAGACAGTCACACGTGGCTGTCTCTTTTCTTCAATGCCCCCTAATCCAAATACTCACCCGTCAAACTTGAATTCAAATATCTAGCCATACCCGTTTTCAGTTTCTTCATTCCATGTTTTCTATAAAACTCTTCATTACCGGTTGTTGAGATTAATTGAACGCAAGAAACATCTTTTAACTGCTCTAATAGGTCACTCATTATGAGACTTCCGATTCCGATTTTTTGATACTCTAGATGAACGACCACATCATATATTGCGGCATTGAATACGCCATCCGTAAGGGCTCTTCCAACTCCAATGATCCTACCATCACTTATAGCGAAAGATACTATATCACTTCTTTGAAAAACCTTGGTAATTACTTCATTTGAGTGCTTCAACCATCCTGCTGACTGGTACACTTCACATATCTCATCCAGCTTATTCGAATCAAATTTGTGATAAATATTGATCTCCATTATTTTTCACCTTACCTATCCCAATCCGATCATTTTCATAAAATCATAGTTATCTTCATCTTCTCAAAGTCTTGTCTCTTCATGATTAATAAGTGTTCCCCGCTTCTGACCTGAGCATATTTTCTCCATGATTCCTGCCTGGTCGAAATTAAAAATGTGTACAGGGAGTTTATAGTCCCTTGCTAAAAGCAGAGCTGATTGATCCATGACTTTAATATTATTCGTTACAACGTCATCATAATTTAAATTATGGTACATCTTCGCCTTTTTATCCCGTTTTGGGTCACTTGTGAAAACACCATCTACTCCCTGCTTTGCTACCAGGATGGCCTCACTATTCGTTTCGATTGCTCGCTGAACGCTGGGGTAATCCGTCGTTACGAAAGGTTGACCGTTTCCTCCACCGAATATGACAATGTATCCTTTGTCAAGATGGTGAACGGCACGAAGGCGAATATAAGGTTCGGCAACCGTTGATACTGGGATAGAGGTCATCACTCGAACTTCTTTGTCGGTCTTACTTTTCAGCACACCTCTAAGCATTAAACTGTTGATGATCGTTCCAAGAGTACCAATGCTATCAGCTTCTACCCGCTCAATCCCCCAAGTATCTGCCAGACTTCCTCGAAATATATTGCCCCCGCCCACAACTATGGAAACTTCAATCCCCATATTGACGATCGACATGATTTCGCCTGCAATGTGATCAAGCTCTTCAGTGCCAAAATTATTTCCTTCCTTATCCGCCAACGCTCCACCACTTAATTTAATTAACACACGCTTGTATCTCATCACTATTCCTCCCCTGGACATAAAAAAAGAACTAAAAAGGGAATGAATACCCTTTTAGTTCTTTTTATAGGAGAAGAAATGCTGAAATATGATTGATGATTGATTAACATTCCTTCTCCCCCTCTCGCACTATTCAGAATTTTCCTTCTCTCATTGTATAGAAAATACAGGAAATGTTCAAGTGGATTTTTGAATTAGTTGGCCTTACTACCCAAGCCATTTACCTCTTCTTGTAATTTCACCATAACCTCATTTAACTCCAACACACCTACGTTTCCTTCCTTTCTCTTACGTAACGAAATAGTATCACTTTCGACCTCCTTATCCCCTATTATCATCATATATGGAACTTTTTGCATCTCTGCTTCTCTGATTTTCATACCGACTTTTTCTACACGATCATCGATTTCTACCCTAAACCCTTCTCTTTCTAATTGAGACTTCACACTTTGAGCATATTGGAGATGTGCGTCGGAGATCGGAAGGATTTTGACCTGGTGGGGAGCTAACCAAAGGGGAAAATCTCCTCCGAAATGTTCAATGATGATTGCCATAAAGCGTTCGATTGAACCGTAAATGGCTCGGTGAATCATAATCGGTCTGACTGCTCCATTGTCTTCGCCAATATATTCACACTCGAATTTTTCAGGCATTTGGAAATCAAGTTGGACCGTACCACATTGCCAGCTTCGCCCAAGAACGTCCAGTATATGAAAGTCTATTTTAGGCCCGTAGAAAGCACCGTCTCCTTTATTGATCTGATAATTGACTCCTCTCTCTTTCAATACAGCTTCCAGATCTCCTTCGGCTTGATCCCATAATTCGACGGAGCCCATAAAATCTTCCGGCCGAGTCGAAAGCTCGACCTTATAGTCAAACCCGAATTTACTATAGAAAAGATCGATAAGATCCAATACTTTATGAAGCTCCGACCGAATTTGATCTTCCCTAACAAATAGATGAGCATCATCCTGAGTGAAGGAACGGACTCTCAATAATCCGCTTAATGAACCCGATAGCTCATGTCGATGAACTAATCCCAGTTCAGCGTAACGAAGGGGTAATTCACGATAACTTCTTCTCTTGCTTTTATAGATCAAGACTGCCCCTGGGCAACTCATTGGCTTGATTGCATATTTCTGATCATCTACCTCTGAGAAATACATATTCTCATGGTAATGATCCCAGTGCCCCGACTTTTCCCATAGCTCCTGCTTCATCATAATGGGAGTCCTAATCTCCTGGTATGCTGCTTTCCGATGTTCCCTCTTCCAAAAGTCTTCTAACTCATTACGTAGTAGCATCCCTTTCGGTAAATAAAAGGGCATCCCTGGTGCTTCCTCCATCGATACAAACAGCTCCAGCTCCTGACCTAATTTCCTGTGATTTCGCTTTTCCACTTCAGATTGAATTGACATTTTGTCTCCTCCTAATCATTTTTTCATATAAAAAACCGCATTCATCCCTGTCAAGGGACGAATGCGGTCGTGGTACCACCCTAATTCCGAAGTGCTAAACAGAAGCCCTCCGCTCAAAGTTGATAACGGTTTTCCCGATTATGGATACTGACATTTCACCATAATAGCTCCAAGGTGGTAAATCATTTCCTTTTCTTCAGGGCTCTCAGCCATGTGACCCTGTTCTCTGGTAAGAAAAACAGCAAATGATTCGTGTCCTCTTCATCACTTTTTATTCAATTAATAAAAAAACCGCACCCATCCCTAACCAAGGGACGAGTGCGGTCGTGGTTCCACCCTAATTCAGAAGTGTAAATATTACTCTTCGCTTAAGTAAGATAACGGTTTTCCCGATTATGGATACTGACATTTCACCATAATAGCTCCGAGGTGGTAAGGCATTCCTTTCTCTTCAGGGCTCTCAGCCGGTGACCCTGCTCTCTGATCAAGAAAAAACGGAATGAATCATGTCCTCATCTTCGCTTTCGTATAGTATATTCAATTTTGTTAAATTTGTTATTGAAATTATATGGTAGTATTTTCTAACTGTCAAGAGTGTTTAAATAAAAAAAAGAAAAATAATCGCGACTAGAACAAGCCGATAGATCGCAAAAGGAATTAGTTTGATTTTATTAATCACCTTCAGAAAAAAGTGTATCGACAGATAAGCAAAAAGAAATGCACTTAAGAACCCAACCAATAGAAACGGTAAAAACTCAGGGGTAAAATACATCCAGTTCTTCATAAGAGAAAGCGAACTTGCTCCCAACATGATCGGAACCGCCATAATAAATGTGAAATCTGATGCTGCCCGGTAGCTTAACCCAAGTAAAACCCCTCCAGAAATGGTCGAACCCGACCGAGAAAAACCTGGCCATAATGATAAGCATTGAATAAGCCCAATCATCAGCGCTTTTTTATGGGTTATCTGATCGACATTCTCCACTGTGACAATCTTGGGACGAAACAAATCCGCTGCAATCATGAGGAAAGCACCGATTGTTAAACCAGCCAGAACTGTATTAAGCGAAAAAAGATGCTCATCGATATAATCCTCAAATAACAAGCCCAGGATCACTGCAGGAATTAATCCAGCCAGAATATGGGTTAATTTTAAATTGGATGATTTATTTGCGGTACGGTGTTTAAATCCGAGCAAATCTTTAAATCTTTCTCTAAATACAATGACAACTGCTAAAATTGATCCTAATTGAATCACAACTTTAAACGTATTTGCCGGATATTTACCCAATATCTCTTTTGATTTGATCCATAAATCGTCTACTACAATCATATGACCAGTAGAAGATACAGGGGCAAACTCCGTTAACCCCTCAACCAAACCTAAGATGAATGCTTTTATTAACATGATGACGTCCATTTATCAATTCTCCTCTATCTTTTATTCATTCTGTTTATAGGACAGTCACGAAAGATAGTTGGAGTGATATTTCACGATGACCTCAAAGCCGGTTGAATCCCCACGGTAATGGGAATAGAGTCTGTCATTGGAATGAATGGGAGAAGTTAGAGGTAGAATTCTTTTAAAAGGAATTCTACTTTTATCTTCTATTTTCTTCGTCACTAGAGGAGGAGTTAATGAGAAAGAATCATCGTCAAGAAAGGCCATCTGCGCTTGATCCTGAATGACTTCTTCTCCACTATGAGCCTGTATGGCGTCTATCTGCTGAAAAATTCCACAACAGCAAAATAGCACAAGCAACATGATTTTCTTCACACTTTTCCCCTCCCCTCCCGTGATAATCTAGCTTATCATACTATAACCGACAGGGGACGACAATAAGGAAATGTACGCTATTGATCAGAGCACTTCCAATGAATCATCAGCCAAAATGTTCACGAAAGGAGTCTAAAATCAATTTTCTGAGTCAAATCAACAAAAAGCACAGTAAAGGGCTTCCCTATACTGTGCTTCTGACCTAATGAATATCTTTCTTTTTGAACCTCCCCCCCCTTACCTCTGCTATATCAGCAATAGCTAGAAAAGCGGATGGATCATGTTCAGCGACGATGTCTTTAAGTTTGGCTTCCTCCAGACGTGTGATGACGCAGAATATCACTTTTTTGTCATCTCCTGAGAAGGCTCCTTCCCCCTTCAAATAGGTCACTCCTCTCCCCAGTCTGTGTAAGAGAGCATCACCGATTTCCTTATAATTTTCACTTATGATCCAAACCGATTTGGATTCGTCCAACCCTTTAATGGTAATATCAATCATTTTAAAAGCTACGTAATAGGCCAGAAGTGAATACATGGCTCTATCCCAGCTAAATACAAATCCGGCGGAAGCCAAAATGAATAGATTGACAAACATAATAATTTCACCTACAGAGAAGGGCAGCTTTTTACTTGATAAGATAGCAAGAATTTCCGTACCATCCAGGGATCCACCGTAACGAATGACCATACCCACTCCTATTCCAAGAACGATTCCTCCGAATAAAGAAGCCAGTAGAATGTCTTGTGTGAAGGCAGCTACCGGATGAAGAAAAGTAGTTGAAATCGACAGTATAATAATGCCGTAAAGTGTAGAGAATGCGAAGGTTTTTCCGATTTGTTTATAACCGATGAAGAAAAAGGGGATGTTGAGAATAAAGATGAAAAGACCAAGTTTAACGCCTGTAATATGGGAGAGCATAATGGAGACGCCAACGATTCCTCCATCAATGACCTGATTCGGGACTAGAAATATTTCAAGACCAACTGCCATAATCATCGCCCCGATGGTAATGAGGACAGCTCTTTTCACTACCTCTTTAAGGGGAATCTTTTTATGCTTTACTTTCACTTGCTGCAATTGATTTATTACCTGTCCTTCAATCATCTTCATTCCTCCTCCAAAGATAAACATCACGCGACAACTACTGAACTCATCTCACTGGAATCAAAATGATCTATGTAACAAACAGAAAACCAATACCCTTAAGTTCCCTAAAACAAGCTTGTATAACTTATATATTCTATTATCCCCTCCAAAATACCTGCTTATAGTAAGGGACGGACCTCTAAATGAGCACAGTCCAACTTCCATTGGCTTAACGAATACTTGGTTTTAATCCTTCTAATCAAGTTATCCAGCCATTCTCTATTTAACATTTCAAGGTCCGTCCCTCTGCCATTAAATTTGACTCGAAGGGGAAAATGAAGTATTTTTAATACTTGTATATTCATATTTTGGATAAGCTGGAACTGTTTTCTGTTTCCAGGTAAATTAGGTTTTGGAGGCTTTTCTTTGATTACATTAATCAAAACTTTGTTGGTCAATATTACAATATTGTTTTCATTTACGTATAATGCTAACGTATTATTTCCATTTAAAGAGAAACAAGTTCCACATTTTAAACATAAAATCACTTATGGTCTTATCGCATCCTTTGGGGCTTTACTGTGTATGCTCTATCCGATTGAAACCCTTGGAGAAACTCACTTTGACTTACGCATGATCGCCATTTTAATTGCGACAATCTATGCCGGTTTATTATCAGGATCGATCGTTTTAGGATGCGTGATCATCTTCCGCTATTTAATAGGCGGTCCATATGTCATGGTTGGAATAGCGGTCTCAGTTCTGGCATTTGTAATAGGCATTCTCTTTCGTAGGCTGTTATTAGATACACAATATAAATTATTGGGGAGTACAATCATCTTCCTGGTTCATTCATTGTTTTACATCACGATTATAAACAACTATATTCCTATTCTTCATTTGCCGTTTTATTTTATTTATTTCTCTGTTTTCTATTTTACTTTTCTAGCTCTGGTGTTCATTATTGAACATTTGATTCGAACGAACAAACAGATCGAAGAAATGGTGTATCTCGATAAATTGAATATGGTGGGCCAGATGGCAGCTTCCATCGCCCATGAGATTCGAAATCCCCTTGCAACCGTCAGAGGGTTCATCCAGCATCTAAGCGAGGACACTGAGGATGAACAGTTTAAAAGGTACTCTCCTCTTATTCTAAATGAATTAGATCGTACGAATAAAATCATCACAGATTATCTTAGCGTAGCAAGACCTGGTGAATTTCAGCTGTCTACAATCAACCTGGAAAGAGTGATTCAGGACTGTGTCGACTTACTAAGACCATTTGCCTCCTATTCGAATACATCGATACTATTCCATCAAAATGGCACCCATTATATTAAGGGTGATGAGCATCATATGAAGCAAGCGATTATGAACGTCATAAAGAACGGTATTGAATCCATTGATGAAAATGGGGAAATCATCATCTTTTTAAAAGAAGACTCTTCCAGGGACAATGTGGTAATCAATATTTCAGACACGGGAAAAGGAATGACTGGGGATGAGTTGAAAAAGATCGGGTTACCTTTTTACACCACGAAAACAAAGGGCACCGGCCTTGGAAGCATGGTGACGAATAAAATCATTCGTGAAATGGGTGGAATGATTGAGTACGAAAGTGAGTTGAATAATGGCACCGTCGTGAAGATCCGTCTACCTCTCACAACTAAACAATAATTCTCACCAAAAGCTTAGGGTATTTTAACCTAAGCTTTTTTATTAAAAAATCTCATCTCTCTTAATCTATGATACACTTAATTCATCAAGATTTTCCAGTTCTTTCACAACCTGATGGGAGGCTAAATACAATGAGCAAAAGATGGACATTCCTATTTCTAATAGGTCTAATCGTAACACTTTGCAGTATAACCATTCTCAATAAGCCGACAGAAAAAGATTTTACCCTTTGGCTGCAAGAAGAATACACTATTGATTGCAATAAAGACTGCTCTATCATTGAATTGGAAAGTGGTAATGGCAACATCACAGAGAGGATTAAGCTTGCAAATGGAAACGGGGCCTTTTCTCCTGGACTATTTACATTACATATAAATAGACACTACATAAGCCTGTATGACCCGAACCGCATATTTAGTCTAGAAGTCATCGGATTTAATGGAAGATTCTACAAAATGAATTCCGAAAATCGGATTGAGAAATACGGTCTGTTAGAAAATCGGGAATGAATAAAGAACGCAATACAGTTTACATAATTATATTATTGATAAGTGTATACCCATTACAAAACCCGACTCTACAATAGAGCCGGGGTTTCTGCCTGCTATTCCAAAAACCTCAACAAATCTCCATAAATGATATCATCCGACATCGCCAACTCTTTTCTTACCGTTTCTTTGAACGGCTCGCATAATGATTCAGTAGCGGATGTTTCACTATTCTTGTCATAGCAAACATTGTCTTTAAAGACGTACTTTTCTGTAACAAAATCTCCATCCCTGAAAATGACTGGATGATCTTCCTTTCTAGTGAACAGGTTATGACCAAATGAAAGATTATCTTTCATCTTAATCCCCAATAAGTGAAGAATGGTTGGACGAATATCGATTTCTCCCCCTATGGTCTCAATCGTTTTCCCTTTTTCTCCCGGGACATGGATAATGAGGGGTACCTGCTGAAGCTTCACATGATTCACCGGGGTATCTTCCTGCCCCAAAAGCTCGAACACTCCATTTTCATATTTTTCTGAGATGCCATAATGGTCTCCATAAAGTACAAATACAGTGTTCTCATACATTCCGTTTGCTTTAAGCTTGTTAAATAATGTCTTTATCGCTTCATCCTCGTAACGTACCGTGGTGACATAACGGTTAACAACATCCTCCCCTGTGGAAGCCTCTGGAATAAGTTTATCTTCTTCTTCTAATAAAAAGGGAAAGTGATTCGTCAGCATTATGAGACGCGTATAAAATGGTTGCGGCAATTTTTCAAGATATGAAATAGATTGTTGGAAGAACGGAATATCCTTTATTCCATAATTGACTGAGTTATCTTCAGATACATTGAAGTCTCTTTTCGAAAAGTAGCGATCATATCCTAACGATTCGTACATCACATCACGATTCCAAAACGAACGATCATTCCCATGAAAAACAGCGGCATAATAATCTTCTTTCTGTTTCAAAATATGGGGCATGCTTTTATAACGGTTATCAGGTTTACGAACAAAAGCTGATCCACTAGCTAAGGGATATAATCCTGTATCAATCATAAACTCAGAGTCTGACGTCTTTCCTTGTGCAGTCTGGTCATAAATTTGATTGAAATAAAAACTATCCTTAATTAAAGAATTCAAGAACGGTGTGATTTCTTCTCCGTTGACTTTTTGATTGATGACAAAATTCTGTGTAGATTCCATACTGATTAATACGAGATTTTTTCCTTCTGCAACTCCAAATAAGTCTGACTCATTTCGCTTCTTGGATTGTGTATATTTAAGGGATGCTTCTGTATCTGATTTACTGGCAAGCATCTTAGTGAATGGAACCGTAGATTCGACCCCAATATCATATAAATGATAATTATAAGGTCCCACTGATTTGACCATTTGCTCTCTGTCGTAGGATTCAGCAAATAAATACGGTGATTTCACTAGCCCTAATCCAACTGTAACGAGTAGTAACAGGAGGCTTAATCCGATATATGAAAGCTTCCACCTTTTTGACACATTAACGGGATGAGTCCACTTTTTCTTTAATAACCATCCGAGCAGAAGGAAATCTGTAATTAAGAGAAGGTCCCAAGGACTCATCAGTTCAAATGTACTTGGCCCGATGCCCCCTACATTTTTAAACTGAAATAGAATCGGAACGGTTACAAAATCGGAGTAAAACCTAAAATACAATAGATCACCGTATAGTAGACCAGTTGCAATCCCCATGGCAAGGACGACAACAGAGGGTTTTATCTTTTTTGAGAAATAAAAACTGAACCCGACTAATATCATTAACGAACCAATGGAATTGAATAAGATAAGTAATAAGTCCAAGAAGGATTCTATATGCAAATTAAATCCAATAAGGGAAACTAAAGCGGTCTTTAACCATAGGGTTACAAGGGCAAACCCTACTAGTTTATATGTTTTAAAACGGGAGAAAAAAAGGGTAATCCGACTCATTTAACAGCCCTTGAATCGACATTGCTTTGATATTCTTTGTTGAGTATGTTCATTGCTTTCAAAACCTTTCGTTCGTTTTGTGTTCCCATGAGTGCCACCTGCACCCAGTTCCTCTTAACCAAATAGTCACTTTCGTAGCTTAATAAAATACCTCTATCTTTACAAACATCTCCAAACTGTCTACTACACTGTTCCCTCTCTAGTGCAATTGTAATCACTCCTGGGGAATAGTTTTTATCACCTAGTATATGAAATCCTCCTAGTGTTAACACACACCGTACTTTATGAGCTAATTTTTCATGCATTTCATACTCAATAAAATGCAGTGCCTCCTTTAGTGCCCTTACTAGGTTAGATGAGTGGGTAAATGGGATGCTTCCATTCACCTCGTACATTCCCATATCCAAGTACCTTGGAATTGATGTGCTGGATTGTATATCGTCCCTATGAAATACAATAGCGAGGCCGGGATAAGAGCCTAACCCCTTCCCACTGACTGTTGTGGCAAAGTACACTTCCTTGAAGTTCACTGGAATGGTCCCAACAGAACTACAGGCATCGACGCATAGCTCTACTCCATACGTTTTACACAAAGAAAGTAGCCCGTCCAAGTCATACAAATAGCCTGTCGACGTTTCACAATGAACCGTCCAAAGCCATTTTATGTTCTGATTTTTCTGGAGTAGGCTTTCCACTTCGACCAATGAAATGGGTTCATTCCAATCCTTTTCAAACGTTTGAAAATGTAAATCAAACCGGTATGCGTGATCAATCAACCGGTACCCAAATTCTCCGTTTGCCAGGATAAGGCCGCTGCCTGACAAACATTTCAGCTGAGCTGCAACCATGTCATTAGATAGGGTACCCGTTCCCACTGCAACTTCTGTATAGTTTGCGTTTGTTATCTCGCATAATGATCTTTTTACTTCTTCCATTTCATGAATAAACATCGTGCTTCTATGAGAAACGGGTTCTCTTTTGAAAGCTTCTTCTACCTTTCCATGAAGTGGAACCGGCCCTGGAAGGAAAGAAAGCGGAACTGATTTTTCTGTTTTGCGAATCATTAATCGCTGAAAGGCTTTCGTCGAATTTTCGAAGCTATGACGGGTTAAATACATTGGCTGGAATTTTGCCCCTTCCTCCCCTACTAGATCGGCAAAGGGCTGGAAACCTATTCGTTTATACAATTTCAGCTGACGAACCGTCCCTGAAATGAGAGCCATCGTATATCCTTTCTCCAAACAATAAGATACTAAACGCTCACATAATTGATAAAAAACCCTCGTACTTCTATACGCTTCCTTTACAGATAATAAGCGAATTTCACAAGGGACAGCATCAGTCGGCAAATATTCATTAAGATTTCTCAGTTTTAAATCCAATGAGAAGGGACGCTTGTCACGAACTGCAATCATGCCCACCACTTCACCTTGATCTTTAGCAATCACATATGTATTTTCATCGTGAAACTTATCAATCAGTTTGCGTTCTTGATTTCCTTCGTGCTGAGGTATTTCTTCTACAAAGGTCTCATAATTCAATGTATAAATTTGTTGAAACTCATATGATTCACTTGCTATTTTATACTGAAGAGAAAGGTTGTCCATTCTCGTACCTCCTATGTATCGACAGATTGCTGCTTCATCGTTTATGAGCCCATAGTACAAAAACAAATAGTGACAATAATCCGATTGAAATGGTGAATGAACCCTCAAGCACATACGCCGTAATCGGAATGCTTGCCATTGAAAGAAAACCGGCTATGGGGTATCTTCTCAAAATTAGATATAAGATTCCCATAGTGATGGCGAAAATCCCAATGGTAAGGGGACTAAGAAATAAGGCAGATGCTAAATAAGCAACTACTCCCTTTCCACCGTGAAATCCAAGCTGGATTGGAAACAAATGTCCGATCATGGCAAATATCGAACTGAGAACTAAGTAACTCTCGCCTTCTGCCAGTTGTGCCGTGATCATGATTGCAAGAATCACTTTCCCGGCATCAATCAGGAGCGTCAGAAGAAATCCTTTTTTCCCTATTGCTCTACCTGCGTTCGTCGCACCGACATTTCCGCTTCCCAGTTTACGGATATCTTCACCGGTAAACATTTTCACTATATAATAAGCACCTGTTATACTTCCCAGTCCATAAGAAACCAAAATGATAATACTTATGATCATACTATTACTCATCATACCTACACCTGTCTTTTCTTATATGTTAATAGACGGATTGATACCCGAGAAAGTTTCATATATTTACAATTCCCCTACACTCTTCCTTTTTCTTAAGAGATAGAACGGTAAATAAAGGAGGATGAATAATATAAGGGCGACACCTTCAAGAGCAAGGAGGTACCAGGGATACTCGCCTAAATAATCTATGGGACTTGCATTATACGGTTTATGAGAAAGAAACATATAATTTGCTCCAACCAGTCTGTTCAACAAAAACACGATAACAGCGATCAGATTTAAAGCGATGAATGCCCTAACCATAGATCGGAACGTTATTGTGAAGCCTTCTATCCATACCATGTACAAACAGGATATAACGATCGTCAGATGTGCTAAGAAAAATTGAAAATAACGAAAATGAGGAAAACCAAAAAACAACTCAGGTGTCACGATGGCAATAAAAGCACCCGTCATACTGGCAAAAAAACTGATTTCAAAGATTCTATAGCTTTTCGTTATGAGCATGATCGTGCACAGATACAATGAGATGGAACATAATTGAAACGGCAAATTAATGGCTACATCCCAATGATCATTGATAAAGTACCAAATCTGAAATAATGCTTCACTCAAAACCATAAGCACCACCAGAAGCCATTTAAACACACTCTTACCCCTGCCGTTTAGTTGATTTCTGAACACATACAAACCGATCATACATCCAAACGAGACAATCATTGCTACCACATGGGATACCGAAAACAACTCAAAAGGATACTCCTCATATCTAAAATTCATCATCTCTTTCACCAAACCCCTCAACTCCCCTTCGAACACCCATCTATACTATATTCTCTTAATCCTTCCTCAATTCCTTTAAGGGACGGACCTCCCCAAAGATATCTAGCAATCATCGCCCTTAACACAATCGAAATATTCCATCCCTCCCCATTCCCTTGCTCTAAGTATTTAACCCCATGACAAAAAAATCCCCGTTAAGAATCAATCAGATTACTTAACAGAGATTTCTCCACTCTATAACTATATAAATCAAGTTTGCAACTAACATACATCTATAAAAAAACTCCCATCTCAATAAGGAAATGGGAAATTTTTTGCTTTATTGAACCTTACGCAATGGAACGTCTTGGTTCTTATAAATGAAATCAAGAGCCAGTCGATTAAATTCACTTGGCTTCTCTACATTGCACACATGTCCACAATCCTCAATGAACACTTTCGTAGCTGAGGGATCTCCCTTTGTATCCTGATCAAGTGACTGAACAAATAGATGATCTTCTTTCCCGGAAATATAAAGCTTAGGAACATGAGAAGCCCTTTCCTGCACAGAAGCGTACGTTGATTTCACAAAGGGTGTCAGACGATACCATCCGAGAAAATCATTACGATTCATTTTCTTTGCTTCGCGAATGAATAACTTTCTCGAAATTCTGTGATTGCTTTTAGGCATCATGATGTAGGCGAAAATTTTATACAACCACATGAATGGGATCATGTTTTTCACTGCATCACCAATTTTAAGTAGTGTATTGGATAATAAATTGAATCTAGTGATACATCCCCCTAAGACGGCACTTTTTACTCTGTTTGGAGCAGCTTGTAATAAAGCGTGAATTAGAACCGATCCTAAAGAAATTCCAATAAAATGAGCACGTTCCACTTTAAGATGATCTAATACCTTAAGAACTTCACGCACATTTAAATCAATTGTAAACTTTTCATTATATGATTCTACGCTTGGGGACTCCCCATGCCCGGGCAAATGAATCGTTATTACATTATAATATTTTTTGAATATATCGAGCTGCTTACCGAAAATTCTCGAGTTTCCTCCAATTCCATGAAGAAACACCACATATTCTTTGCCGACTCCTTGATGAACATTGTATTCTAGCATCAATTCTCTCCTTAAAACAGCATAACCTACCAAAAGAATGAATGAATCAGCCAATTATTCGAGAACCGTTTTACTTCTATTAACTATTCTTTAATGTAAAAATCGATTTTCAATACAATTGCTTGATGCACTCTAAACTCTTGAAGCCTTACCTTAATTATCTATCATTCTAAACTATATGAAGTCGCTTTGTCATATAATAGCTGAAGAAATTCCGAACATTTTGTGATGAATGGGAGAATACCTGCCATTTTTAGAAATCCCTTACATTTATCGACATGTGGCCATCTAATTTTCAGCTCGGTAACAAGAAGCCTATACTTCCTTCACCATCATGACATCTTTCGTGAGCTCACTTAAACCCAATTCCTTTTGGATATCCTTTTCAGGAATATCTGACGCATGAAACGTAATGGTTTCGGCTCCCCTTGACCTTGCCTCGTTCATCAACACACAAATCATTTTACCCTTATGAGTCTTGAATTCTTGTAAAACCCCAAATGACAATACTTCACTATACTTTGTATCTTCACGTAACGTTATGCCCATGACGCCAATCATCTGTTCCTCGTAAAAAAACGCAATGGAAAAGTCAAAGTCAACGGATGAATAGTATTCTTCCATCATTTTGATTTGGGCTTCATTCACTTCAACCTTTTCCTCAATTATGGAACGCCAATCTTCAAATTTCACTTTGCACACAATTCCCATATTAACAGTGTAACTTATGAATAAATTCCCTCTCAAGAATGTACTAAAACAAAATGTAGATCCAAACCTAATTATGAGATTGGGATACATTTTCTTTCATATGCCTTACTACCGCACTAAAGAAGTGTTAGAAGAATTAAATAACGGACATTAATCAATTTCCAAAAAAAGAGCTACCCAGGTCGGCAGCTCTCTTTACTATTATTTTTTATACTCGTATTTAACGAACAACGGTAGAATCAACGAGATCACAAACGCCAAACCTACGATCACACCAAAAGTCATCGGTTTTGATAACCCTTGTTCAGGTGCAATCAATAATCCGAATACAACTGCTGGAACGATGATTAGAAATGAAACAAAAAATTTTGAGGCAAAATTTATTGTATGCTTTTTACCACATTGACTGCACTCAATAGGTTTATAAGATCTCCAAATGGAGAATAATAACTCTTTCCATTGAAACTGATTCTTACATACATTACACTTCTGCAAAGCATTTCCCCCTATGTAAAACATCTACTCTACTCTCTAGTGTACCATTTTTAACACTTGAGGAGTTACTTTTCTTCACATGAAACATTCCAAGAGAGGATCCCTTCTTCCACCTCTGCTAAACCCTCGTTGCTCTCACACGCTTCAATTGCCTTTTTTAAACCCATTTTATCTAGCATTACGATGGTAATCACCATCAGAATCGTAAGGATTACAAGTAAAGACTTCTGTTTCACCTTCATACATTGAAAACCCCTTTAAAAAACGCCTGATATTCCACTTATAGGGAATTATACCATATCCACCCTCCGAATTGACCTATACAAGGAAATTCGCACTTAAATATATATTCATGCAGGAATTTAAAACTTTCATTCGAATTATGTACTATAACACTTATACATAAGGGGTAACTGCATTGATACAATCATTTAAATTAAACGTTCAAACATTAGGTCAGAAGATGCCCGTTTATATTTTTAAAGTCGATGATGTTCTTGTTGATACGGGACCATACAGTATGAAAAATGAAGTACGTACTATTTTTAAAGAGCTCCAGATTAAAGAAGTCATTCACACTCATCACCACGAGGATCATACTGGTAATAGTTCTTGGATTGAAAGGTTTTACTCCATTCCTCAATGGATTCATCCTTTAGGGGTGGAAAAGTGCAATGACAATACTAAACTTCCTTTTTACAGAGCTATGTTCTGGCATAATCGTCCAGCGTTTCACCCTTTACCACTTCAGAAGGAAGTATTTAAAACGTCGAAACACTCCTTTAGAATTGTTCATACACCTGGACACGCTGAGGATCACATTGTTCTCATTGATGAAGAGAAGGGCATTTGCTTTTCTGGGGATTTATATTTATTCCATTCTCCTACTTCTAATTTTTCATTCGAGTCTGTACCAGAGCTCATTCGATCAATAGACAAAACACTGCAGTATTCCTTTCAAGAAGTGTATTGTTCACATCAGGGGTACTTGAAGCATGGGAGAAAGCTTTTAGAGAAAAAACGAGACTATCTTATCAACCTTCAAGAAGCCGTCACCAAAGCCCACCTGGAGGGAAAATCGCCTAAAGAAATTCGTAATCACCTGCTGCCAAAAAACAAACTCTTTCAATACATCTCACTCTTTGAAAACTCGCCTACACACACAGTCAAATCAATCATCAAAGAAATATCCTAAAAAGGAAGGTCCGTCCCTCTTCACGTACGAGGGACGGACCTTCCTTTTAATGATCTTCGATGCTGGTGAAGTTTCGTTTGAGTTCAAGCTGACAAATGACATCCAAGATTCTTGTTCCGATGAATTGGCAGGCAATAGCAAATAGGATGATTTTCAAATCTACCACGATTCCTGTCAGAAGTAACAGATTACCATTAATGACAAACAGTGTTTTTCCAGGGGTGTATCCTCTAAGCTTTGAAATGATTAGGGCTAAAATATCCATCCCACCTGAGGATGCTCCCATTCTGAAAAGGATGCCTATTCCTATTCCGAAAAGGATGCTGCCAATGAGGAGATCAAAGAAAACAATTGAAACTGTACTCGTGATTAAGGACGATGTGAGATTCACCACACCCGATGTGACTGTCACACAATACATGGTCCATATGGTATTTTCTTTTCCTAACCATTTAACTGCCGCTAATAATAAACCTGCATTTAATGCCCACAGCGTAATGGCAAATGGAACATTCATCAAATAGTTTAGTAGTACACTTACACTTGCGGCTCCACCTGAGGGAATGAAGTGAGGAAACAAAAAAACCGACATGGCCAATCCTTGAATGCTTGCTGCTACACCTAAAATAGTACCTTTTCTTACAACATTCATATGTACATTGCTCCCGATTCTGTATAGGACTCTATTTCATAGTCTAGTAGCTCTTTACCCCCTGTGCAACAGAGAAATGAAAATGGATAGATGGACCACTTAATATCCTTCACAAATTACAGGCATATTTTCAGGTAAAGCAATGGTTTAGTACTATTAACTCGGACAATTAAATCTTTTCCAACCCACTTTATCTTTCATTTAACAAATGCATGTCTTCCTTTTCACACCGACCCTGCCTTTATCTTCTATCTTCTTTATGTAGCTTGTAGCTACCGGTACTTTACATGCTGTATCTCCAACATCGACATGTACCCTCCCAATTTTTTTCGCCACTTGTTTTGCCTCATCTAACAAAGGAGCTACATGTGCTCCAACAGAAATGACAAATCCATTCATTACGTAACGTACTCTATTTCTCTCTTCATGAATCGTATTTTCAATATGTTTCAGATACTGTTTGATTTCGTCTATATTGATTTCTTGATCTGAGGTTATACTAATATACCCTGCATAGGCACTCCAACCAGCCGTTGCCACCATTTCATATTCCGATTTGATCCACTCGTTTGCTAATTCAATAGCGTAGGCGCTCTCCGCGGTTACATTAGCGACAGTGTATTCAGCCAGCATATACCAATCTGCTTTATCGACCCAATCCTGTAGCATTTCCTTATTCATATTTTTGGGATTTACAGATAGCCCCGCCAGGTACATGGCATCGAAGTTGCCCGATTCGTACAGGCTTAGTACAAGCCCTTGATCATTTTTCACATGTTTAACCAGTTTTTTTAAGTCACCAATTTTCACTCCGAATAATGGTTCATGTGCGCCATGACGTAAATATGTATTCTTGGTCTGCTCGTTCCCCATTTCTTCAAGTGCTGCCATCACTTCATCAAAATTCATGTTTAACCACCTCTTCAACATTAATTGTTCACTTGTTTCTTCCTATACATGAATAGTTACTTCTTTCCTTCATTCATCTTCCTTTCATGTTCGATCAACCATTTTTTCCGGGTAAGACCTCCTGCATAGCCGGCAAGATCTCCATTTGTTCTGATCACTCGATGACAAGGAATGATGATGGCAAGCTGATTACACCCATTGGCCCTTGCAACTGCTCGAACAGCTGCTGGGCTGCAAATATTTTCAGCGATTTCAGTATAGGATCTGGTTTGTCCACAAGGTATCCTTTGCAATTCTCTCCAAACGTTTTCTTGAAAAGGCGTTCCGGTGATTTTCAAAGGGGTTTGGAAGATTGATAAAGCGCCTTCAAAATAGGCATTTAATTCCTTTTCAATGGAACGAAGTGGCTCTGTAGTACCGGGAATGATTGCTGCCTTTGTTTTCTCCCGCATTCTTTCCACTTCTTTTTCTAGACCGCGTCGGTCAACAAACTCCAACAGGTAAAGTGCCTCTTCGTCGGAAATTCCAATCATCGGTCCAAGTTTCGTATCAACCCAAGCTGCTTTAAGTATTTGATGTTGATGTGACATAGCGGGTGCTGTTCCCATAATTCTCGAAAAAGCATCTCTAAATCCACTGCTTGATTCATATCCCGTTGTAAGTTGAGCATCTATGACCATCGACCCTGACCTGATGTGCTTCATGGCAAGCCCCATCCTGCGGGCTCTGGCATATTCCACAAAGGTCATACCGAACCGC
The DNA here is from genome assembly GCF_042666755.1 of Rossellomorea sp. GCM10028870. Taxonomy (NCBI): domain Bacteria; kingdom Bacillati; phylum Bacillota; class Bacilli; order Caryophanales; family Bacillaceae; genus Rossellomorea; species Rossellomorea sp. GCM10028870. Next base: position 1,304,171 of record NZ_JBHTGN010000001.1, read on the forward strand.
TTCTTAAATTGACGCCGAGCAGTTGATGCATCAATGGATAGCTCCTGAAAATCCTTATCCTTCCAACGTTTTTCAGGATTTGATTCAACAGCCTCTACCAGCTTTTTCACGACATCCGAAATACTATTTGGGTACGTTAACGGTTGGCATCTTTTACATGGTCGAAACGACGCCAGAAGGGCTTGTTGAGCTGTTTCATAGAATTCACAGTTCTCAAATTTAGGTTTTCTTGCAGGACAAGTCGGGCGGCAAAATACACCTGTCGTTTTAACCCCTACATAAAAAACCCCATCATATTCCGTTCTTTTTTCAATTAAAGCTTGATAATACTCCCTTTGTAATTCGACTGAAATCATCCTCATTCCTCCATTTTATTATCCTAGTCTTATTATAGCTCCAATCAAAAAACGCTGCCGCCGAAAATCAGGCATCGTTTTTTTAGAATTATTGAAGTTCCATTCATCTCTACGAATACTGAGGGACGGACCTATGGATTCCAACAAAATATTGTAACAAGCAGGGATTCTATAACCCAATAGATAAAGTATTAAAGTAGCGAATATTTATCATTCAACCTAAATTACTATAAAGGAGAATCCCTTATGAAACTGACAACACAACAATGGAATACTGCAGCTACCTATATCAAAACCCATGCAAGACCAATTGATCAAAAGATATTCAGCTATTTTTTTGAAGAAGGAAGTAAAGAGGAAGCAATCATAGAATTATCTCGTTTCCAAAATGCTGACGGAGGATTCGGCCGCTCTTTAGAGCCAGATTTCCGCTTGGATAGTTCATCTCCAATGGCAACAACCGTTGGATTACAGTTTGCCAAAGACTTAAAGCTTTCAGCCAGCCATCCTATCGTTCAAAAAGCGATGAGCTATCTACATGACACATACGATGAGCAAATCAACGGCTGGCATGCTGTGCCTGAAGAGGTTAATTCTATTCCCCACGCTCCCTGGTGGCATTTTGATTCTGATAAGGGATATTGCCGCGTTCAAACGACTTGGGCGAACCCTAACGCTGAAATAGTAGGTTATTTCCACTTATTCCACCCAGAACATCCACGCTTACAAGAGTGGACTGAAAGAGCGGTCACAGAATTAAAGAATCTTCCACATCCGATAGAAATGCATGATTTTCTCTGTTATCAACGACTCCTTTTTGAGGTGAAAGAAGAAACGGAATCCAATCTCTATAGAATTCTTTCTTCTTCCGTACGAAAGACGGTTTGTACCGATCCATCACGCTGGAATGAATATGTAGCCAAACCATTGCAGATAGCCAGTCATCCTGCTTCCCCGTTTTATGAAGCGTTAAAAGCGGAGGTATATATGCAATTGAATGTCGAAATTGAAGCACAACACCAGAAAGGTTATTGGCATCCCAGTTGGTCCTGGTTCGGTCAATTTGACGAGACATGGCCAGTTGCTGAAAAGGAATGGAGAGGAATATTGACCCTTGGTATGCTACGGATTTTAAAGACCTATGGTAGGGTAGAATGTTAATTAATAATAAAAAATCCGGAAGACTTCCCTTCCGGATTCTAAAAATTATTTAAAGTTGTCTTCAAACCATCTTTTTGCTTCATCTACTTCGTCACGACGAAGCTCGTGACCGCCTTCAGTCCAGAACTCTTTCACCTGTGTTCCGGCATCATGAAGATTTTTCACAAGTTCTTTTGTCTCTTGTAGGGGAATGAGTGGATCTCGCTTACCAGCCCCAATGAATACATTAACATCACTTAAATCGGGAAGCTCGACATTTCGTCTTGGAACCATGGCATGAAACAGGATTCCACCTTTTAATGCATCCTTGTAATGATACATTAAACTAGCCGCGATATTCGCTCCATTGGAGTAGCCTAACGCAACGATATTGTGACGATCGAATCCATAGTTATTAGCGCTCTCGTCGATGAATTCATTTAATTCCTTCGTTCGGAATACTAAATCCTCTTCATCAAACACTCCTTCCCGTAAGCGGGCAAAGAAGCGGGCCATTCCATTTTCATCCACATTCCCTTTTACGCTTAATACCGTAGCATCGGGCTCAATCATCTCAGCCAGCGGTAATAGGTCCCGCTCATCTCCACCTGTTCCATGAAGGAGTAGAAGTATGGGTAAGTCTTTATTTCCTTGTTTAAAAAGATGTTTCATGCTGCCTTCCTCCTTTATTCTTTTGTATCTAAGGGTTTTAATTTAGCTTCTATGGAATCTCTTTGTGCTTCAAAATATGGTGGAAGTGATAAATTTTCACCTAAAGTATCAAAATCTTCATCGGTCTCAAAGCCAGGTCCGTCTGTAGCCAGCTCGAAAAGAATGCCATTTGGTTCACGGAAGTAGAGGGAACGGAAATAGTATCTTTCAACAAAGCCTGAATTCGGCAGGCGGTTTTGAGTGATCCACTCTACCCACTTTCGCAATTCATTTTCATCTTCAACACGGAAAGCGACGTGGTGAACACTTCCTCTTCCCGGTCTTTCTTGCGGAATATCGCTCCGTTCTTCTATATATACCTCTCCACCAGTACCGCCATCCCCTGTTTCAAACACGCGGATATCGGGTTGTCCATCTACATCTGAAGGAAAAGTCCTTGTTTCTCTAAAACCTAATACGTCTCTCAATACCATTGCCGTGTTTTCCCCACGGGCGACCGTCAGCGTAACAGGACCCAGGCCTACAATGCCATGCTCAACTGGTACAGGGCTCTTGTCCCAAGGCTTGCCGCCAGGAACTCCTTCGTTCTTTTCATCTGACACAAGCATGAGACGCTGTCCTTCAAAATCACGGAAGCTCAGTGTTGCCCTCCCACTATTGTGAGAAATCCCGTCATGCTCGACACCTTTCTCTTCAAAGCGGTTTTGCCAAAAAGCAAGAGACTCATCCGTGTTCACTCGCAGTGCCGTTAATGAAATACTATTCGTCCCTTTATACGTATGCCCCGCATGTGGAATTTCGAAAAATGTCAGGTCCGTCCCTGGATTTCCTCTTTCATCTGCATAGAAAAGATGGTAGACGGATGTATCGTCTTGGTTGATCGATTTTTTCACGAGTCGAAGCCCTAGTATTTTTGTATAGAATTCGTAATTTTTCTTTGCATTTGCTGTAATCGCAGAAACGTGATGCTGCCCTTTAAGTGGTTTTAAGTTCATAGCAGATTCACTCCTTTGTGATATGCTTGCTTACTTACTATCTACATCATACACAAAAATTATCTTTAATTCAAGATATTTTATTTCAAAGTGTTAGCTATTGCTTTTTCTATTCTCTTTTCTTGTGTACGCTGTTTCAATAAGCCTGTTTTTCGTAAACCTTGTCACTATTCGAAGGAAATCCACCAAAAAAAAGCATCCGTACACCTTGTACGAATGCTTTTCATTCTATTCAATTATACGACTTCATTATTCTTAATGGTCAGAGCCTGTGACAGAGTTGAGGTAATCGTAAGGTTTTCAAAATTCACTCCAAGCTGAACGGCTGTTTGTGCTATCTCTGGGCGTAGCCCAGATAGAATCGGCTTAACACCGATCAACTGAAGTGCATCTATTAGCTGAAAGATTTGATGGGCAACCATCGTATCTATTAATACAACTCCAGATAAGTCGATGAACAATTGAGAAACTTCCTTGTTAACACATTGTTCTAACGCATTCTCTAATATTAATTCCGCTCGTGAAGGATCAATATTACCAACAAGGGGTAAAAGTGCTGTATGTCCATTTAAGGATATGACAGGTGAACTTAATTCATTGATCACTTCCTGCTGGGATTGAATCTGCTCTTCCACCACTTTCGTTTGCAGCTCAACAAATCGCAACATAGCCCGGTCAAATGCTTCAATGATTACTTGATTCCAACGGCTGAATTGTTCGAATATGTTTTCTTCCATATGAGTTTCCGCATATTCTTTCAAGAATTCCAGGTATTGATGTCTAACCCTCATGAATTCTTTAAGAATATAGTGATTTGGCGTTTCTAGATGTTCTTTGTCCTCTGCAATGGTCAAGACCCATTCATCGATCCTCTGGTTAAACGTTTCTTTATCCTCAGCAAACACACTACAAAGAATGCCGTGAAACTCAAAGTTTTGTTTTTTTAAAGTTTCTATCACCTTGGGATCTGAGGAAGAATAAACACCACTTGTTGTGTTTTTATCCAGGGAGTTATACCAATCTTCCGTTAATTGACGAGCCTTACTTAATAAAAATGTATGTAGTTCCCGATTTCTGTGCATGTATGATTCCTCCTATGATATTATTCTTCTTCCCTGTCTGACGCAATGAGTAGTTGGGAAATCATACTCTTTTCTCATGTAACTTCGTATAAAAAATTTGACTTTTCGTACAGGTTCAAGTTAATCAATTCACTGTAATTCTCGACATTTTCTTATACTATCCCTCATTCTATATCACATTCATACCAAATTTCCATTCAGACACACTTATCTGTGAGCATTCCAGGTCCGGCCCCAAGTAATACCATTTACTACACTATTCAAATTTAATAAAAATCCAGATCAATTATGAGTATATTCTAAAAACATTACATTATTTTGTAAAATCAACTCTACAATTCACAATATAAAGTGTATAATGGGGGTATTAACTGAGAAACAGACAGCAGGTATGTCTCGATATACTATTTCGATGTATATGAATCTCCTACTAGAAACCAACCGCAAATCTTAATATGATGTCGTAATCCTACTACTTAGTCATTTGTCAAAATAGTTGGGAGCTGATGAGAGAATGAAAAACAATTTGACAAGAAGGTGTATTGAATCACTTGCTATCCAAAGTGCCTATCATTTCTGTGAGACTATAGGAATCAAACCCAGTTTAGTCAATCTGACGATGATTACAGGATTCTCAGAAGAAAGAATACTGGAAATACTCGAAACGAAGTTTAGTAATCAAAGTGTTAAAACAGAAGATCACTCTTTCTAACTCTGTGTTTCCCCTTTATTACTCTACAAGCCGATTGTCCTTCATCCCCTAACCTTTAACTTTAAGTTCTTTCATCACCAAAAAATTCCATTTTTATTTTGAAACAGTGGGTCCTTGCCGATCTTACCAGCAGCTTAATAAGAATAGACTTTTGAACTTATCGCCATAAGTAAATAAGGCAACTCCACTTTGGAAGTTGCCTTTTTAATATGAATTTTATAATACATTAAAATACCTTGCTTCAGGGTGAGCGAAGACCATCGCTGTTACCGATGCTTCTGGTTCCATCATACATCCGTCTGTTAAATGGATTCCAATTCTTTCAGGTTGAATTAGCTTAAACAGCTTTTTCTGATCCTCAAGTTCGGGACAGGCGGGATAACCAAATGAAAAACGCTGTCCTTGATAGAGAGTCCGGAACCGGTCCTGCATCGTAAAATCAACGGGATCAGGGAACCCCCATCTGCTTCTCATCATTTCATGCACTCTTTCAGCCAGTCCTTCTGCTGTTTCTAAGGCAAGAGCCTGCAGGGCGTGACTTTCAAGGAATCGGCCATCTTCCTTCATCTCACTTGCCCACTGCCTGATTTTCACACCGGCCGTTACCGCAAAGAAACCGACATAATCCATTTCTCCACTTTCTACCGGCCGCAAGTAATCTGCTAAACATAAATGCTGATTTCCTGCTTGTCTTGGAAAATGAAATCGTTCTATTTCTGTGGAAGAATCATCCGGGTGATAAATAACAACATCTTCTCCATCTGATTGAGCAGGGAAAAATTGATATCTTGCAGCTGCCTGAATCATCCCTTCCCTATTTGCTTTTTGGAACAATTCATCTGTTACTGCTTTTAGACCGACCGTCCGCTCGTCTCCCTCTTCCAGTAATCTTGAAATTTTCCCTTTAATCCCCAGATGATGCCCAAGCAGCATTTGCTGATTAATGTAGGGATGAATTTGATCAAGTGAAAATTCTTTTATGGTATGTGGAATCAAGTCAGAAGGGACATGAACCTTTACATCTTTTGCAACTGTTGAACGTACTTTCACCGCAACAGAAGCTGTATTTCGATTCGGTGAATCTTCATTCGAAACGACCTTACTTAACTTATCGCGACACTCTTCTTCCAACTGCAATCTTGTTTCTTCATTTTGAATCTTATTCATGATGCCAAGTCCATCCATTGCATCCTTCGCATAAAGAACCAGCCCATCGTATTCCCGGCCAATTTTATTCGTAGTGAATTTTCGGGTGAGTGCCGCACCACCTACTACAAGAGGAACTGAAATATCAGACTGTTTTAAATCTTGAGCAGTAATGACCATTTGTTGGGCAGACTTCACAAGGAGCCCGGACAAACCTACGATATCCGGCTTTTCTTCCCGTATAACTTCTATCAGTTCCTGAGGGGTCACTTTAATGCCTAAATCAATCACTTTATATCCATTATTACTGAGAATAATATCAACGAGATTCTTACCGATATCATGAACATCCCCCTTAACCGTAGCTAAGATCACTTTGCCTTTCGAAGATGAACTTTCCGTTTGTTCCATATGTGGTTCCAAATGAGCAACGGATGCTTTCATGACTTCGGCACTCTGTAATACCTCCGCTACAATCAGCTGGTTATCATTAAATAATCTTCCGACTTCACTCATTCCGGCCATAAGGGGGCCATTGATGATATCCAGGGGAGCATCATATTTCTCCAAGGCGATATTTAAATCGGCAATCAGTCCCTCCTTCGTCCCTTCCACCACATAATGAGCCAGTCTCTCCTCTAGATTCATAGTATTGACGGGTACCTTTACTTCTTTCTTTTTCCCTCTATAAAATGCTGTAAATTCAGCCAGGGTTTCATCCGTCGTTTCAAATAAGAGTTTCTCCGCCATTCGAACTTCTTCTTCAGGAATAGAGGCAAAGCGCTCTAGTTTTTCCGTATTGACTATGGCATAATCAAGGCCCGCTTTTGTACAGTGATAAAGATACACAGCATTGAGGACTTCTCTTCCGACAGGAGGCAGTCCAAAAGAAACATTACTAACCCCTAAGATATGAGGGCATTCAGGTAAGGCTTCCTTAATCCGTCTTATCCCTTCAACGGTGGCATTGGCTGAACCGATATATTGCTGATCCCCTGTTCCCACAGGGAATACGAGAGGGTCAAAGATGATGTCTTCTGAGGCAACCCCATATTTCTCTGTTAACAGTTTATGTGAACGAAGGGCAATGTCTACCTTACGTGCGACTGATACACCCATTCCTTTTTCATCAATCGTCCCTACTACAACCGCCGCTCCGTATTCCTTCATCAGCTTTGTAATCTTCTCAAACCGCTCCTCTCCGTCTTCAAGATTAATCGAGTTAATGATTACTTTCCCTTGAGAATATTTTAAAGCGGTCTCTAGCACTTTCTCATCCGTTGAATCAATGACAAGTGGAACTTTTACTTTTTTCACAACCTCCTGGATAAATACATTCATATCATCTACTTCTTCACGATCGGGATCTGCAAGGCAGATATCGATCACCTGAGCTCCATTTTTCACTTGTGCTCTCGCAATCTCTGACGCTTCTTCTATCTTATTTTCTGCAATCAATCGTTTAAATTTACGTGAACCGATGACATTCGTCCGCTCTCCGACCAGAATCGGTCTTCTGTCTGCATCCTCATAGACGAACGCTTCAATTCCCGACACCGCATGAGGGTGAGACTCATTGGGTTTACGAGGAGGTAATCCCTTTACCACATTTGAAAGGGCACGAATATGCTCCGGTGTCGTTCCACAGCACCCTCCAACAAGATTCACCCAGCCTTTCTCAGCAAAACCTTTCATCTTTATACTGAGTGAATCAGCCGTCTCATTGTAATTTCCTTCTTCATCAGGAAGTCCTGCATTCGGATAACAGCTTACATAGGTAGTGGCTAAGCTTGATAAGGAACGGATATGGTCACGCATAAATTCAGGTCCTGTTGCGCAGTTTAGACCAACTACCAAAGGGTTTAAATGTTCAAGGGATAAATAAAATGCTTCGATGTTCTGGCCGGCGAGTGTAGTGCCCATAGGCTCAATGGTTCCGGATAACAAAATGGGGATCACTTTCCCTCTTGATTCAAAAGCAGTTCGAATTCCGAGGTTTGCTGCTTTTACATTTAACGCATCCTGACTCGTTTCAAGTAACAGGACATCGACTCCTCCATCGAGAAGACCTTCTGCTTGAACCCGGTAGTTGTCTACTAAGTCATCGAAGCTTACCCCTCCTGTAACAGATAAGGTTTTGGTAGTGGGACCGAGAGATCCTGCAACAAACCTGGGCCACTCGGAAGTTGAGACATCTTCTACTGCTTTTTTGGCGATTTCAGCTGCTACTTTATTGATTTCGTATGCTTTAGATCCTATATCATATTCGTCCAACACAATGGGGGTTGCCCCAAACGTATTCGTTTCAATCACATCAGCCCCTGCTTTCAAATATTCCAGGTGAATCTGATAGATGACCTCCGGCGCTGTTAAAACCAGATTTTCATTACATCCTTCAAGCTCTTCTCCACCAAAATCCTCTGGGGATAAATTCGCTTGTTGAAGCATCGTTCCCATTGCTCCATCGAGTACGAGTATTTTTTTCCTAAGCTGTTCTTCAAACAAAGTGATGGCCATAGGGAACCTCTCTTTCTGTGCTGGTTTTCTCTTGTATATGATGAATCAGTTCAATGCTCATATCGTACCTGACAAAAGGCGTGATAAGATAAATCCCATTAAAAAGATCTATTGCTGTATCAAGTAAGTCTTTTGCAATATCCATTCCAACTGCTCTTGCAACTACAGGATCACTTCCCGCTTCCTTCATTCTTTTTCTTGTTTCTTCTGGAACATTGATTCCCGGTACTTCATGATGGAGAAACTCAGCATTTCTCGAACTGATTAATGGCATGATTCCGATAAAGATCGGAACATCTAAATGCTTCGTAGCTTCATGTACTTGAATCAGCTGTTCTTTCCCAAAGATCGGTTGAGAAATGAAATAGTCAGCTCCGGCTTTCTTTTTCTTTTCAAGCCTTTTTACAGAAGCGTCTAAATGACGGAAATTTGGATTAAAGGCCGCTCCTACTGAAAATTGAGTACGTTCCCGGAGTGACTTACCGGAAAAGGATATCCCCTCATTGTTTTGTTTGATGAGTTCAATAAGTTCAAGGGAAGATAAATCATAAACGGATGCTGCCCCAGGAAAGTCTCCAATCTTCGCCGGGTCACCCGTAATCGCTAAAATATTGTGAATGCCCAACGTGTGCAATCCCATAAGATGGGATTGAAGTCCTATCAGGTTACGGTCCCTGCAAGTGATGTGAACTAAAGGTGTAAGATCAAATTTGGACCTGACCAGACTCCCAATGGCGTCATTACTAATACGAGGAGATGCTAACGGATTATCAGCAAGCGTGAGTGCGTCAATTCCAGCTTTCTTTAATGCCTCAGCCCCTTGGAAGAACAGCTTTGTGTCGAGATGTTTAGGTGGATCGAGTTCAACAATGAGTGTTTTCTTTTCTCTTACATGCTCATGCAGCAAGTTTCCCCTGATTGAAGGTGATGATAACTGAACAACCTTTTTTGCTTTCACCACTTTCTCTTTAACAGGCTCACGGCTTTTTAATCTGCTTGCTACAGAACGAATGTGATCAGGTGTGGTTCCACAGCAGCCTCCAATGATTCTTGCACCTTGCAGTCGCAACTCATTGCTTATATCCCCAAAGTAATCAGGCTCAGCAGAGTAATAGAATCGACCTTCTTCATAGTTTGGCAGACTGGCGTTTGGATAGACGGAAAGAAATGCCCTTTTAGGTAATGGAACTTCCTCTAATGAGTTCACCATATGAAATGGCCCCATGCGGCAATTGATACCGACAACATCGGCCCCTAATAATTCTAATTGCTGAAGTGCGTCTTTTATCTCCATTCCATTTTGAAGAACTCCTGTTTCATGTAGAGAAACTTGAGCAATGACAGGAATGTCCGTTTCACGTTTGACAATGTTTAAAACCGTGGTTAATTCCTCGAAATCATAATAGGTCTCAAGCAAGATGCCATCTACACCTTCTAATAATAAACAGTAAAGCTGTTCCCGAAAGCTTCTTTTGATTTCTTCCAGCGACACATTTTGTTTAATGCCCCTGATTCCCCCGATGGTCCCCAGAATATAGGTGTTAACACCAGCGGCTTTTCTTGCTAGACGCACTGCAGCTGTATTTATTTCCTTAACCGAATCCTCCAATCCGTATCTGGAAAGCTTTTGATAATTGGCTCCATACGTATTGGTCTGAATGATATCTGCTCCTGCATCAATATACTCCTTATGGACTTTCAACACTTCATTTGGGTGGGAAAGATTCAATTCTTCAAAGCATCTGTCCACTCCATATGAATACAACAACGTTCCAATGGCCCCATCTGCAATCAAGATTCTCTCTTTCAGTGCTTCTAGCAACGGCTTCATGACATTCCCTCCTTTTTATAAATTTATAACGTTGTTTCGGTTGGTCTTTTGAATACTATCTAAACCTTTATGAAGATCGTTAATCAATTCATCCACGTTTTCAAGTCCTACTGATAATCGTAATAAACCATCAGTAATCCCTCTCCTTTCCCGTTCAGCTTTCGGCATAGAAGCATGTGACATCCTTGATGGATAGGATAGAATTGATTCAACAGCTCCTAAACTTACGGCGAATACGGGAATGTTTACATTTTGTATGAGTTGCTTCACTTCCTCTGCACCCTTTAACCGGAAGGAAAGAACCGCTCCAGGACCCTCTGCTTGTCGGACTTGAATTTCACGACCGGGATGATAGCTCAAGCCTGGATAATACACTTCTTCTACTTCCTTTCTCTTTTCTAAGAAGCTCGCAATCTTATAAGCGGATTCTGATGATTCCTTCAATCGTACATGCAGTGTTTTCAGCCCTCTTAAGAGCAACCAGCAATCCTGGACACCGAGGACCGCACCGAAAGAATTCTGCAAGAAAGCAAGCTTCCTGGCAATCTCTTCATTTCCCGTTACCGCGAGCCCCGCCAAGACGTCACTATGTCCGGCAAGAAACTTAGTGGCACTGTGAAGAACAACATCAACACCTAAGCTGATCGGTCTTTGCAGCAGGGGAGTCATGAAGGTATTATCCAGAAACGTTAAACATCCATTCGCCTTGGCAAGCTTCACGACTCCTTCAATATCGGTGATGTTCAGAAGCGGATTGGAAGGTGTCTCCATATAAATCACTTTCGTATTGTGTTTAATTGAACAAGCCACTTCATGAAGATCCTTCATGTTCACAAATGAATATTCAATCCCAAATTTAGTGAGGACCTCTGTAATCATTCTGTATGTCCCACCGTACACTTCTTCTGATACTAGAACGTGGTCGCCACTCGATAATAATAAAAAGCTTGTGGAGATTGCCGCCATCCCTGATGAAAAGGCAAAGCCTCTTACTCCACCTTCCAATTCCGCTATCGTTTCTTCAACAGTTTCCCTCGTCGGATTTCCCGAACGGCTGTAGTCATATGTTCCATATTGATCAAAATCCTGTTGGTGAAAGGTTGTAGCATGATGTAACGGTGTAGAGACCGCTCCTGTTTCTTTATCAAATCCGTGAGAATGAATGAGTGACGTCTGAAGTGAAAATGGTTTTTTACTCATACGTAAGCACCTCTTTTTCCAATTGTTGAAATACATTCTCCAGGTCTTCAATCAGGTCATCAATAAATTCAATTCCTACAGAGAACCGCAGGAGCCTGTTGCAGATACCCAACCTATTTCTTTCTTCTTCGGGAATGTCTGCATGTGTTTGGGTTGCGGGGTAGGTGATAAAGCTTTCAACCCCTCCTAAACTTTCAGCAAACGTAATAACTTTTAAGTGTTTGAGAAAGGGATCCACCCATTCTTCCTTTGCGATTCGAAAGGAAAGCATGCCGCCTTTTCCCGGATATAAAACGTCCGTTACACATTCGTGCCCTTCAAGATATTTTGCTAGTTTTCTTGCGTTTTTTTCATGTTGAGCCATTCGGAGACTAAGGGTTTTCATCCCTCTTAATAAAAGCCAACAATCAAATGGTGAGAGAACCGCGCCGATGGAATTTTGAATGGTGCAGATTTTTCCCGCCAGCTCCTCTGTGTTTACAACCACAACACCTGCCAGCACGTCATTATGGCCCCCTAAGTATTTCGTGGCGCTGTGAATAACTATGTCTGCTCCTTCAGTGAGTGGCTTTTGAAGAACAGGTGTGTAGAAGGTATTATCGACAATTAAAAGCAACCCGTTACACTTTGCGATTCCAGCAACCTCAGAAATGCTTGCTTCATTCATTAATGGATTGGTTGGCGTTTCAAGAAAGATGGCCTTTGTTCTCTTAGAAATTTGTTCTTCTATGGAGCCGGCATCACTTGTATCGACGAAATGAAATTTGATACTATATTGTGCTTCATACTGTACGAACAAACGGTAGCTCCCGCCGTATAGGTCTTTCGAAACAATCAATTCATCCCCGCTGGAAAATAAGCTAAGGATTGCCTGAATCGCTGCCATCCCCGAGCTGAAGGCAAACCCTCTGTGCCCTTCTTCCAATTGAGTGAGGGTGTCTTCTAAGGTTGCGCGGGTTGGATTTCCTGTTCTTGTGTAATCATAGCCTGTCGATTGCCCAATCCCCTTATGTTCATAAGCAGTCGATAAATGAATGGGTAGGCTCACAGCACCCGTTGCAGGATCTTTCCGGTTTCCCGCCTGGACAAGCAAAGTATCAATATGTTTTTTCAATATTCTTCTCTCCTTTTCTTTCCCTGTAAACGAAAAGGGAAAAAACAAAAAAACCTTCTTAATGAAAATAAGAAGGTTTTGTACGTTCGTTCTCCCTCTTATCGTCCAAGTTGACATCAACTTGCTGGAATTAGCACCATACCTAAAACTGTGGCTGGTTGCTGAGGTGTCTTCGGGCCAGTCCCTCTACCTCTCTTGATAAGAAACTATATGATTTTGTGAAAAATAACTTTCCCATAACTTATAACAAAGAAGAACAAATGTCAATGAGAATTATGAATTATCCGAAAATGAAGCATACATAGTGACGCAACTTTTTGAGCCGTTTTTCGTCTGCTTCTATATTCTTGCAGAGGTCCGCACATTCCCTCCAATCAACTCCAGATGAATGGCTGAATTCAAAAAATAGAGCGATTCATTTTATTTAATGAAAGATACCCATTTTCCTTTTAATTTCTTTCATAAATGGAATCGTCTTTTCTCTTGCTTTATCGGCTCCTTCTTTTAAAATGGCATCCAGCCTCTTGGGGTTGGCTATTAGTTCTTCATATTTGGATCGAGGTTCCTCGATAAATGAATTCATGACTTGGAATAGCTCTTTTTTCGCTTCTCCCCACCCTATTCCGCCTTGAAATCTCCTTCTCATTTCTTCAACTTGATCGGATGTTGCAAATTCCTTATAAAGCGAAAATATGACGGACGATTCAGGATCCTTAGGCTCCTCAGGGGGTGAAGAATCTGTTTTGATTTTATTGATTAGTTTTTGAAGCTTTTTTGATTCTTCAAATAATGGGATGGTATTGTTATAGCTTTTACTCATTTTTCGTCCATCAAGTCCCGGTAGAACAGATGTTTCTTCCTGTATCACATAATCGGGAAGAACAAATGTTTCGCCATATTGCTTATTAAAGTTTTCTGCAATGTCCCTTGCAATTTCGACATGCTGAATTTGATCTTTACCGACAGGAACCAGTTCCGTTTGGAATAGAAGGATATCCGCCGCCATCAATATCGGGTAGGTGAATAAGCCCATGTTGACCCCTGCATCTACTTCTCTGCCCCTTTTTTGATTATCTTCAACTATTGATTTATATGCATGGGCCCGGTTCATTAATCCTTTCGGTGCAAAGCAAGCGAGGATCCAGCTTAATTCAAAAATCTCAGGTACATCAGATTGACGGTAAAAAATCGCTCGATCAGGATCCAACCCTAATGCTAACCAAGCTGCCGCCACTCCATAAGATAGTTCTTTCATTTCATGCTGATCATGTATCTTCGTTAACCCATGATAATCCGCAACAAAATAAGCGGTGTTGTAGGATTGATTCTCTGCCAATCGTAATGCCGGTTTAATGGCGCCAATATAATTCCCTAAATGAATCCTGCCTGTTGGTTTGATACCAGTCAGAACTTGTTTTTTCATAACAATCCCCCCGTCTAAAATAATAAAACCAAACACAAAAAGGGCTTCTCATCCCCTAAAAAAGGACGAGAAACCCGTGGTGCCACCTTCATTCGCTTACACTTTAGTAAACGCACTCATATGTACAGAAGTCGCCTTCGATACATCGTCTCTTTTATCGGTGAGACCCTCCGCCATAACCTACTTCATTTCAGCCTGGATGCTCAAAAGCCCATTCAACGATTTCACCATACTGATTCTCACTATCCATCAGCTCTCTGAAATGTTTCGTTCGTCTACTCTTCTTCCTCATCGCATTTAACTATTTTAGTGTTTCCATTATTTTAATGTATCAGGAAATAATGGTCAAGTAGGCGAAAACACATTTTAGATTTCTTTAGATGAAAGAGGAAGGAAAAGTTTTATGCCTCTCTTATTAAAAGGGAGAAATTTCATATCCGCGATCAGATGACTTGCATATCCGATTACACACGCTTCAAAAACTCCATCAATCATTATTGATGACTCCAGATAATGGGCAATCATGCCATAATATACAATTCCAAGAACAGAGTGAGTATAACTGCGATGTGAAACGAATGAGGCAACGAAAATATAAATGCCCAACAACCATAACCACGTTTCATTCAACTGCCAACCGCATGCTGTCACACCGATGCCGGTAATCATCAGCATCCTTCTCTGGGTAATGAAACTCGAGAGAATCATCATTCCTGCACCATATCCAATCCCGAGCCATTGTTCTTTCCCAATTCCTTCAAGATAGCTGTACACCATCATTAAAAAACCAATGATTTGTGCCACTGCTCTGATCATTTTGGGTGAAAAAGTAACCTTGTTACTAAGCTTTCCGTCAATATCCATATCAGGCATGAGTCCGGATACCCCGCCTATTGCCACAAGTGTGGCGGTTATGTCAGGACCAGATCCAAATGAGTTCGCCACAATAAATCCCGTTGCTGCTCCAATAGCCATATGTGCTGTGCCGTTCAAGTGTGTCCTCCTACTTTCGTATCTCATTATGTATGTACCAGATTACTATGATAGCCTTTATTATCCATATTGACTATGGGAAGTACGAATTAATTTCTAAAGATGAGCCGATATGCGCGCAATTATTTCAAGAAGGTAGGACCTTTCATGAGGAACATAGTGATGGTAACTCACCCTTTGCTTAATGAAGTCCGTTTTTCCTGTTTCATTAATATGAAATCCTTCTACTTCTATTTCCGCTTTCGTTTGTTGAACGAGGGCTTTAAAGTCTTGAAGAGTCGTACGGAAAATACCGGACACTTCTTCTAACTGAAGTTGAAACTCGTCATATGCAACCGGCTTGGAATACAGGAATACGTGAGTTAGTTCCCGATCGATCATATCCCGTTGATCTAATTCCCCTTTTACAATTCCTAATGATTGCAGTTCATCTATCTTAATAAGAAGTCCAAGCTCTTCATGAACTTCTCTTACGCCGTCTTCAATCTTCTCTTCTGACAAGATATGTCCAGCGGCGGTAATATCAAGCAAGCCAGGGAAATCCTTTTTCTTATCACTTCTCAGTTGGAAGTAAATATAGGTCTCTCCACTACTCTCATCATAATGCGCAAGCCAACAGTGAAAAGTTTCATGCCAATATCCCTTTAAATGAACCTCGGAACGACTCGCTACTCCAATCCTATTACCGTATTCATCAAAGACGGCTAGTTGTTCTTCCTCCACCCGTATCCCTCCTTTATTTCATTTCCTCCAGATAATCTTTAACCTCCAAGAGATCTTCAACCACAATATCCGCTTCACGCAATTCATTTTCCTGAGAAAAATCAAAAGCACAACCTATCGAAAGAAAGTGATTTGCCTCTGCTCCTTTGAAGTCAGACAATCTATCACCAATCACAATCCCATGTGTCAGATTATGATCCTCTTTGATTTTTCGAATCAACTCCCCTTTGTCATCTGAATGTATTTCCTGAATGCTGTAGCACTCTAAAATCCATTGATCCAAATGAAAGTACTCCACGACCGTCTTTAAATAATGAGGATAGCCGTTGCTTGCCACAAAGATCGGAAAACCTCTCCCTGATAAGTAAGCTAATATTTCCTCCGTATGTGGATAGAGAGATCCATTTCCCTTCTGAATATTTTCAATCAGTTTTTCATGAAATAGATCATTCACTTTCCCATGTATATGTAAGGGATGATGAGGTAAAAGTGTTTTCCACACAACAGAAAGAGGGACACCCATAATTTCTCTGTATATTTCAAGAGGTGTATCCTCTTTCCACGTTCCTTCATCTCTTAGTCGTTGAAACGTATCATGAAGTGAAGCTTCAAGAATACGATCCGTTTGAAATAACGTTCCATCCATGTCAAAAATCATTGCAGCTTTCATCTATATTCTCCTTTATTGCCCTTCGTACATTTATATGTTCGACGATTTAAGCTTAAATTACAATCTTGCTTACATGAAATAACCTTCTACAATCATATCAAATCTACGGTCGAAAGAAAGCAGCTACGTTTAGATGAACAACTTCTTACTGAGTATAGCTGTCCATTTGTGACCACCAATCTTTTTTAACAAAAAAACACACAAGAACGCTTCTCTCGTGTGTTAAGTCCTTAAATCGGTGTATAACTTGCTTTCTTTAAGATGCATTTGGAAGATAAAAGAGGACCGTCAACATCATGCCGATAACAGAAAAGATCACGATACTAACTGCTACAGACTTATGAGACTTTGACACATGTTTCTTCTTTAACACGTTAATAAACTTAAAAGCCAATAACGAAAGAATGAACAAAGATACAAACAAGAGCTCGCTCATGGACAATCCCTTTCTTCAGTAAGGTGTATTCTTTTTAAGATATGAAATCACTTTACCATATTTTCTTATTCAGTAAAAATATTTATTCTTAGAAATAAAAATATATCCAATCAGGCGTTTTGCGAAGCGCTTTTTCCCAGGCAGGGAGTTCACTAAAAGCCTTCATGGTCAGCTTTTTACTATGCTTAATGTCATTATGGATGAGTGATTCTAATTCGGCGGCAACTTTTGCATCGCGTATGATGCAGTTGCTTTCATCATTTAAGTAGAAGCTGCGTGGATCCCAATTGGCTGTACCTATATCAGCCCATTTATGATCGATGACCAGCACTTTACCGTGGAAAAATCCTTTTTCATATAAATAGAGATCCACTCCGCTCTCTAACAAAGTTTTCTCTATCCTGTAACTTGGCGGCTTCGTAAACCATGCATCTGTATTGTCCGGGATGAGTATTTTCACTTTTACCCCACGCTTCACTGCTTTCTTTAAAGCTGATACCAGTTTCCCATTTGGTAAAAAGTATGGCGTTGTAATTGTGATACTCTCTTCCGAACTGTTAATCCAGTTTACTGTCTTATCTACAATACTGTCTCCTGTAGAAAACAAGAAATGAACGTTGCTCCCCTCATTTTCACTTGAAGTACGAGTAGGATGCACGCTCTCCATACTTTCTGCTCCATCCTCGACCCAGTCCCTTTTAAACTGCTGTGCCACCTCTTTTCCTGCCTCACCCTCCAACCGTATGTGATAGTCCCTCCAGTACCCAAGCTTCGGGTCTTTCCCTAAATATTCATCCCCCATATTGAAGCCTCCAATATAGGCAATTCTTTGATCAATGGAAACGAGCCTGCGATGGTTCCGATGATGAAGGGAATAGAAAATGTTCTTCAGGGATAGAGACCTGCTTTTGACAATTTTCACCCCTCCTTCTCCCATCCTATTTATACTTTCCTTCTTAATGTCTGAACCAAGGAAGTCGACAGACAATCGAACATCTATACCTTCCTTAGCCTTTTCAATCAGCAAATCAAAAAACTCGTTGGAAATCTGATCATCCCTGATAATAAAAAAATGAATCCAAACCAGCTCATCTGCTGTTTTAATATCCGCAAACAATTTTTTATATAAGTCCTTCCCTGTATTATAGACGTTGATTTCAGCTTTACGAGAAAGGGTTTCCGTCATTGGGTGAGTTCTCGCATAGTTTTTTACACCTTGTTTCACATCCCAGTGCATGATGAGAAACAAAATCACGATGAATGCAGCCGTTATCAGGATTCCTTTAAGTCCTTTTTTCAGCAAGAGAACTCACCTCCTTTTTATGTAGTGTTAGCTTTTGTTTAAGGAGAAGGACTATACATTTCCATTCAAAATATATCAAAGTTCCAGGCATCTTTTGTTCCTATTTTACAATTTACCGAAAAAAAGAGCATTAACATAACGTTAATACTCTCAGTTGATTTTTTTATTGATTCTCAACAGATTATAGATTAAGCGTGCGAACACAAAAAGGAGGCCACCAATAAATGAACCCAATGTATTCATTATCCAATCATCAATATCCGTTGCTCTTCCTAATGGAAGATAGTATTGAGCAAACTCTATTCCAAAGGAGAAAAGTGCTCCGATAAATGTCACCATCAGAATAATCTGCTTTGACTGCCTCATCCACCAAGCAATAAAAAAGGCTAATGGAATGAACAATAATATATTGGCCATCAAGTTTCGAATGGGCACATCTAAATGATTCCGGTAAATTAAATTCAACTTCAAATTAGAAAATGGATCAAAATTCACAGATCCCTCTGAAACATTTCCACCCGTCAATGGGGTCATTGTGATTAAACAGATTGCTCCAATCGTTATACACGTAAACAGAACAGGCAGTAAATTCATCCATCTGCCCTTCCCCTTTCTCTTCTTCCAAAAGGAGACCGCAAAGATAAGGGAAATCGTCACAACCACAATAATTGGAAGAACCCAACCAAATGCGCTCCATAATTCTTTCATGATTCCTTTTCCTACTTTCCTCTAGGCTACAACGATGATTTAGTTTATTTACGATGATATATGTTTGAAAGAGAAGCATTATGACAACTGGCGAATCGTCACCTCAGCAGTCTCTTTATCGATTCCATTCCAGGAGGTGTGGATTTCAAAAGTTCCTTCTTCAAAAAACAAAGGGAATTTTCGTTTAAAAAAAGGCTGCATCGGTAAATTTAAGGCTGCTGACTTTAAGACCCAAACCAATTCACCTTCGGGTTTTCAAGGAGCTCACCTGTGGTTTCATAGGCAAGGTAATTATACACGATATATCGAAATCCCTTTCCAGGTACAACGTATTCATCTAACCCTTTATACCTTAATTTTTCCACCTGTAAACCTGTCTCTTCTCTTACCTCTCGGATTGCACCTGCTGCCGGGCTTTCGGGGAAGTCAATTTTACCTCCCGGGGCAATATAACCGGGATAATCTTTCCGCTCCGGCCTATTTAATAACAGCACTTTGTCCCCACGCTGTATCATTACTAACGAATACATCACTGTATCTACTTTCATTCATTCCTCATTCCTTCATACTTGTTCCAATCCACTTACGATGCCCCTGAATCCTTAAAGTCAGACCATCCTTATCCAGCTTTTCTAGAAACGGTATCATATATTTTCTGGATAATCCCAGAGCAGCTTTGGCATCAGCTATATCGAATGTTTCGCCGGTCTTTTCTTTTAAGCCTTCAACAGCTTTCATAAAAATTTGATAAGAATAGGCTTTTTTATTATCCAATTGCACGATTTTCTTTTCCTGGATAAAAAAGTGATAAAAATCAGACTGCCATTTTTGAGGAATACCTACTTGATGAAAATACTCTTCCATGTCTTTTACGTGTGTCCCATCAGCCTCTAATAAGATAATGAGCTGTTTGCATCGTTTCTCCCATTCAGTAGGTAAGTGAGGAATGAATCCCTCTAAACAAAGAAAGCCACTGTTTCGCTTCCAATGTTTTTGTTCAATCACATAGTCCACTAAATCTTCTGTGTACCTTTTTAAAGTTTGTTTCAACTCACCACTATTGATCCCTCGCAATAACGGAAACTCCTCGTGAAACTCTCGAAGAATCTGTTCGATCGATTTCACACATTCTTCAACTATTTTCATATGAGAGATCTTGGATTCTGAAAGTACAACCCATTGATCATCACCCTGTAGCAAATCATGCAGTTCTCTATGCGATAAAGAGGCTTCACTTAAGATGAAATCTTCATCTACACATTTATATTGTTCAAGTAGCCTTAGAACTCTTTCCTGAGGCGTCCCGTGCCGTTCAGACTGAAGAAGGGCCATCGTTTCCTCTCCGAACTTGTATTTCCCACCATTCGGCTGAATAATCCAGCCTCCTCCGATGGTTTCCATTGGAGAGGGTCTTCTTAGTATAAAACGATCGCCTCTTTTGACAACAATCGATTCATCAAGCCGGATCTGGCATAAAATAAGCTCGGTTTCCGACTCCACTTTATTTCGATCAAAAAATACGAGCTTCCCCATCACTTCGGAAGTTCCTACATGGAGCACAACAGGCATTCTTTGTTTTATAGGATGGTTTACTGCATGTATTACTTCGAGACACACATCAATCGTGTTGGTCACGGTAAGATGAGTGGATGTGACGAGTACATTTCCTCTTTTCAATTCTTTGTAGTCCACTCCAGAAAGGTTTATCGCTGCACGTTGACCGGCAAAAGCACGACTCTCTTTCCTATGATGGGCTTGAATTTGTTTCGCTTTTGTATGTATTCCTTGAGGTAATATGATTATTTCTTCTCCAGTGTCCAAGGTTCCTTCAAAAACGGTCCCTCTTACGACTGTCCCTTGACCCTTTAAAGTAAAAACTTGATCAATCGGTAAACGAAAATCGCCTCTGATACTTCTTGAAGCCATGCCTCTTAATGTAGTAATGATTTTCTGTTTTAACTCTTCGACACCCTCTCCTGAAATACTATCTGCCACCAAGACACTGGCCCTTTCAAATACCGTTCCTTTCAACTCATCTATCACTTCTTCAAGAGCCATATCCCGTAGTTCTTCATCAACTTTCGAAATTTTCGTCAGCACGACAATACCGTGAGTAACTCCTAGTAACGACAGGATATCAAGATGTTCCTTCGTTTGCGGCATCACACCTTCGTCTGCAGCTACCACTAACACAATGAGATCGATCCCGGCCACACCTGCGATCATCTGGCGAATAAACCGCTCATGACCAGGAACATCCACTACGGAAATCTCCATTTCTTCATCATTATATAATGGGGCAAACCCGGGTTCAATCGAGATGCTGCGATCCTTTTCCTCCTTTAATCGATCAGTATCAACAGAAGTAAGGGCTTTTGTGAGAGTGGTTTTTCCATGATCAATATGTCCGGCCATTCCAATCGTATAATATTGTTTCCCCATCCTCTCACCTTCCCTTTACCTTTTCTTTTGGAAGCGGAAAAATAGGACGCCTGCCATTATGGCAAAACAAATGGCGAATAGGATTCCCTTCCATACATCTCCATCTGAAATAGATTTCAATACCCATAATAATATAAATAAAGTTATGGCTATATCAATCATCAACATACCTTTTGAGTTTCGAATGTTAATTCACCTGCTACCCTCTAATTTAGTTGCGCTACTTTCACTTTATCATAATCCCGGTTTACCGTTCCATTAGGTATAAACCTTGGCATACAATATTCCCAATCATAGCGGTTCCCCTTTTTATCATTATAATCCTTAAAACCCTGATTTTGGAATGGATTTCAATAATAAAAAAGAGAATCACCTGACATTCTGTGATTCTCCTTCCTAGTCTATTTCGATCCTTCTTTAATCAATGTTTTCATATCTTGGACAATTTCATCGTATGGGACATCACTATTGCCACTATACGTTTTTACGACAGTACCTTTTTGATTCACCAGGTAGAAGCTGGTACCATGAATCATCTGATCGGAATTAGGATCGTCGGCTACGATCGAGCGGAAGGAACGTTCGGCCAAATTCTTTACCTCGTCAAATTCATAGCCTGTAAGCAGTTCCCATTTACTCGTGTCTGCTTCAAAGTTTGAAATATATTCTTTTAATGCGTCCGGTGTATCATTTTCAGGATCTACGCTGAAGGAGACGATTTTGTATTCCTCTACTCCTTCTTCTTTCAGCTTTTCTTGAAGCTTCGTTAAATTAAATGTCATAGGTGGACAAACTGTTTCACAATTAGTGAATATGAAATCTGCGATCCAGACTTGTCCTTTCAAATCATTCAAACCGACTTCTTGATTATTTTGATTGGTATAAGAAAATTCTTTCACTTCATAATCTGTTTCTGCTTGAAAGTCACTATTACTGCAACCTGCAAGGAGAATACCGATGATGGTCATCACCACAATGAATGGTTTGGTTTTTGACATCTTTATCTCCTCCGACTTTATCTATCTCTCCCATTCTATGTTAGTAAAAAGAGGATAAAAAAACAATCAGCAGAGGCAATATTCATTGTCTATTTTGTGAAAGCTCTGCTTCCCTTCCAATATCAAACGCTCCCAGACTTCCAGCGTATGCACCTTTCTCTGGAAAAATAGGGGTGTAGGATAACATATCTTGAAATTGTGTAAGGTCCTCTTTTAAAGCAGGATTTGATTTCAACGTACTTCCAATAAATACGAAATGCTCTAACTTAAGAACTTGAGATGCTTGAGATGTAAGCAGAATAATGGTTTCTGCTATCATATTTGTTAGAGCCCGCAGTTTGTCTGCTTTCTTAGAAGATGCATCCCCTTTAGCAAAATTTGCAGCTGTCAAATGTTCAGGAACTGGAGAATTCATTGCCTCATAAACGTCTCTTACTGTTAAATCAACTTGCTCTCGTTTGCCTACTTTTGATAACCGTACCAGCTCGTAATAGTCAGACTCTCCAGTTAGCAGACCTCCCAATCCCATAAAGGTTCCGCCACCTAACCCACTACCGAGTAATCTCTCACATCCGTTTTCATCAACCTTAAAAATAGACGTCCCTGTACCTATATTTATGAGGATGAACTGTTTCAGGTCACTATTTTCCTCTTTAAGGAGCAGTTTAGCTCCACTGCAAACTGCTTCGAATTCACGAACAATATGTGCATGTGGAAAGATCTCTCCCCACTTCTCTGCTTTTCCTCCCGTAATGAAGAGTTTATGATTTTGGGCCAAGAGTGTAAGCCACTGCTGCACATTCTCTTGCTGCTCACTGGTAAATGTTTTAAAATGCATTCGGCCAGTTTCTTCATACACGATCTTGGTTAACGTGCCGCCAGCATCTACCCCGACTACACTCATTCTTCCCGTTCCTCCATTTTTTTCTTGGAAAATAAATAGTGCAGCGTAAATCCATGAACGACCATTATCGTAAGGAAAGCAAGAAAATAATAGAAAACACCTATGACCCCATCTGAAGTATCCTCTGTTATGAGCCACCATACGGATGCAAAGAGAAGAAAAAGAAATTGAAGTGCGACTCCCTCCAAGAATGGTTTTTTATAGGTATTAAAATCCAAAAGCCTTTTCCAGCTCCATCCAATCGCCACTACGGCAGATACTAACAATAGTAATATGTAGATACTTATTTTCATCAGTGATGCCTCCATTCAAATTCATACTATTTCCATGTTATTCAAATGACCTGGAAAATGAAAGAGAAAAAGGGAAAAACACCAATTTATTTTGGTGTTTTTCTACACTGATCCTATTCCATGCTTTTGTGATCGTAACGATAGGCGTTGAAATGTGTAATATCCACTTTTACTTTCACTTCGTCTAATGAATGGTCTGTTAAATAGAATGAAGGCTGTTCTTCAAGCTTTCTAAACTTTAGTGGATGGTATCTATACCATTTTTCACCTACATTCAGTAAATCCACTTGCTTTTCCAACCCAATATTATACACTTTTTTAATTTCATTTTCCAAAGACTTTTCCAATGTACTTTTCACATCTTTATATGGAGAATCCACTAATTTTTCAATTAGCTCAGCTTTCACGCTGACTTCAAGTGAAAAGGTGGAGAAATCACCTCTTTCTTCCTTGTACTTTATTTTAGGCTCTTTCGTCAATAGTTTAAATGTAGATACCAATTCATCATCAATATATAGAGGATAATCGATTTGATTCTTTTTGGTAAGCAACCAATCAACGATGATGGAGGGTTTAGAAGGGAGGTCTCCTTTGAATTGTGATTGTTGAAACAGACTATAACCGCTCAGATAAAGTACAGGGTATGGTTGATCGGTTTGCCAGGATTTTTTATCGATACTGATATTTGGGATGAACGCTGTCCCCATCGGTTCATAGTACTCCCGAAGAAAATGCATTAAACTTGTTGCACTAATATCATCTTGTAAAGCCTCTACGGTTTCTTCTGTCAAAAGGACTGTATAAACGGGAGGATATTGAAATAAACCATTCAACTTAAAGATTTCCTCCATGCTCTCGTCAGTTGTAAACAATAGAAGATTGGGCCTTAATGATCGATTTCTGCCCACATCCTCCAGAACTTCTTTGAATTTAAACTTGATCAAATTTTTTGAGACGACGAGAGTTTTTGTATGTCCAAAAAACAATGACGGCCTCGATGCTTTATATAGGTTTCTTACAGCCATATTCAGGGTTTTACCGGAAGCAGAACCGACAAAAGTCGGAACAGGCTCTGTCGGCTTACTCCCCTCCTGCTTGGCTACATTGGCAAAATTCAAGCCTTGAAGATATGCAGTATATAACTCGTTCTCTTCATTATAATCCAATCCGATCGAGACGATATAAGTTAGGTCCTGAATGTTTTTTGACCCCGTGCATCCTGTTAATAAAAGTGCTGCAGCAACTAAGATGAGCTTACTTATCATATTGATCATAATGATCTATCCCTTCCTTGTATCATCATCCGGGCTCGTTGTAGGGGTGCGCTTCTTATAAAACTGAATAGGCAACCGGAACAATGACCGAATGAATTCATTCCAACTGATTGGAGCTACAGAACCAAGGAATGGAGTACCATAGGAAGATTTCGTCGCTAAATAGAGAACCGTCAGAATAAAGCTCATCACAACACCGAATAATCCAAAAAAAGTGCTAATGAGCAATACAATGAACCTTAATATCGTTGTTCCATATTTCAATGTTTGATTGACGAGTGTAAACGACGAAATATATGTAATGGCACCAATAACAAGCATGGTTGGCGATGTCAACCCGGCACGTATGGCGGCATCTCCCACAATCAGCCCCCCAAGTACAGAAACCGTCTGTCCAATTGCCCTGGGTAGCCTGACACCCGCTTCATTAAAAAACTCAAACAAAAATAGGACGATAAACATCTCAACAGGAGCGGAAAGGGGCAAGCCGAACCTGGACATGGAAATCGTAGCCACGAGCAGATAGGGAATTTGTTCAATATTATAAGCCGAAAATGCCACCCATAATCCTGGTAAATAAGCTGAAATCAAGATCCCGGCTACTCGCAGGATCCTTTCCAAAGATACATATACGTAATTGATACTAGAGTCTTCTGGTGATTTCGTTTGTAACAGAAGATTTATTGGCGCAATTGAAACAGTTGGGTACCCATCCACCAAGAGGGCAAATCTTCCCTGAACTAATGAATCAATGATAAAATCGGGGCGACCTGTATAATCGAAATTAGTGAAAATTGAATTAGGGTTGTCATCCAGCATTGATTCCAGCTGTTGATTGCTGGTTAGAACATCTATATCCACTTTTTCTAACCTGGTATATAGCTCATTGAGAATACGCTCATCGATTACATCACTCAGGTACATGATGGCGATTTCTGTATGACTGCGGGTCCCTATCTTATATTTTTCCACGGAGAGCGTTGGAGTGAAAAGCCTTCTCCTAATTAAAGATATATTTGTATTTAAGTCTTCAACAAATCCATCTTTTGGCCCGCGGATGGATGTTTCAAGCGATGATTCTTCCGGCAGCCGTTTAGGAAAATTGCCTGCATGTAAGGAGATAATTTTTTCATCGATGAAAAACAAAATATACCCATTGAATAGAGCAGTAGAGAGCTTATCCAGGGACTTTCCCGTTTCATCTACTGCTTGGAAATTCCCCTCCATCTTTTTTGCATAGGACTTTTCAGGAGACTCTTCTAATTTTGGGAGAATGAATTGATCGAGATAATGTCGATCGACCAAACTCTCAAAATACACCAGGGTGACGACTTCATCGTGAAAAAAATGTTCTCGAATAAGTAAATCATGACTCTTTGAAAATAATTGCGTTAACTCTTTCAAAGTGTCCTCTTTTTCTTCCACTATCCGCTTTTCTTTCGAAGACTTCTTCATTTTGAACATCCTTTACTTTATAAATCGGAGGATTACTGCTGACGTAATAATTTGTACGATGAAAAGGACAACGGTTGCAGGGAAAAAGTAGATATATAAGAACTTATAAAAAAAATAAGAATCAACATCAATGAAAATAAGTACTAACAGCACTAGAAAAATTGGCACCAACACTTTTAGTGACATTCGATAACGAGCCTTCTTTTTCGTAAAAAACACGGCTAGCAGAAACATGAATAAACTAATCCTGATAAGTGCCCCACATAACCACTGATAGAGAGCAAAGAAATCTAAATGCGTAATAAATTCCCCAATGGCTAATATTCTCCATTGTTCATAAGCTGGATATCTCATATTCGCTGATTCTACATGTCCAAATTCCATGATAGAAGCGGTTAATGGCCCGAACATCAAGCCCATAAGTATTAGCCCAAGAACGATTAAATGATGAAATTTAATCTTCCCTTCACTATAAGGCTGTATTAATACAATCAAATATAATTCAAGTAAACCAGATAATACATAAATCATTCCTTTTAAGACAGGCTCATATCCTTGACTGAAAATTGGCAATAATAAACTGGGATCTTTCATATTTGTGTTTGTAAAAGCAATGAAAAAACCAAATAACATAACTAATGGCAATAATATCCCACTCGCGATGGCCATATGTTTGATCCCTGACCAACTGATTAAGAAGCAAATAATGTAGATGCTTCCTACCACTAATAATGATGGAACATCTGCTAAAAAATATGCGCTTAACCATATTATTAAATCAACAAAGGTTATATATGCACCTGATAACAAAAATAAACATATAGGTAGTGAGAATAGGAAAACAAGCCATTTGTTCCACTTTTGATTAAGTAGATGATAGAACCCTTCCGGTGGAGAATTCTTTACTATGTAATAAATGAGGAATGTGACGATAAAAAATATTGGATAGGTTAAGATAATACTGATCCATCCATCTCGTCCGGCTGCTTTTAGGATACTTGGTATAAGCATGACATGATTTAATAAACCGGTTGAAAGGATGAGCAATAATATAAGCTGTCGAGGAATTAAAATAGGACGAATGCTTTTCATAGTTTATCTCCAAAGTTAGGTAGTTTTATCTCTATTTATGTCCTACATATAAGAAATCAAACCTCCTTTCCCAATTAAGGATCGAGTACGACCGTTTCTTTTCCTTATAGAAATAAAAAGGTCAAAGAGCTATTCTCTTTGACCTTTTTAAATGAATTGTGATGATCCAAAGTGCTAATAGGACTATGCAAGAAATTGAAATTCTGTCCTGCTTCCGCTTTGAGAGGATATGACTTCTAATCGTGCGTCGATTCTCTCTTTTAACTCTGGAACATGTGAAATTAACCCTACAAGTCGGCCACTGCTTTGAATATCCATCAATGCTTCAATTGCATGGTCCAGAGATTCTGGATCCAGCGTTCCAAATCCTTCATCGATAAACATCGTTTCAAGTGAGACGCCACCTGCGTACTGCTGAACGACATCAGCAAGTCCGAGGGCCAATGCCAACGATGCTTTGAAACTCTCCCCTCCGGATAACGTTTTAACGTGTCGTTCCTGACCCGTGTATTGATCAAATATGAGAAGCTCTAAACCGCTCTGGACGTTTCCTTTGCTTCTATCTGTTTTTCGAATCAGCTGATACCTCCCCGACGTCATTTTGATTAATCGTTCATTTGCCACTTGAAGAATATCTTCAAGGAATGATGCCAGCACATATCTTTCAAATGTAATTCGATTTGCATTTTGACCACGGGCCACTTCTGCCAGATGTCCCACCATTTGATATCTGGATTCTAAATGCTTTATGCCGTCGTTTATGCTTGTCACCCGTGAAAGGATAAGCTTATTCTCTTTCGTATTTGTCATGATTTTATTAAGTTCATCATTTACAAGTCTAAGTTCACCGGTAACCCGTGATATGTTATCTTCAATGCTTTTCACATCAGGCTTATGTTTATCCTCTAAGTGCTTATCGATGTCATTAAGACGATCGGAAACGGAACGCAAGTCTTCACCATATTTCTTGATCTTCTCTTGAAGACCCAACACTTCTGCTTCAGACTTTTTCGCTTCCTGAAATGCTTTATAGTGGGGAAAACCCTGTTCTGTAAGAAGCTTAAGGAATGCTTCACGTTCTGTTTTCATCTCGGCATCTACTTTTTGTATCTGCGTATCTTTGTCACCCACTTGTGACTCTTTTACGCTGTACATGTTCTCAAGCTCATAGTATTGCTTCTGGGCGCGCTCGTATGCCGTCTTCAACTCTTCTTTTCTTTGCTTCTGCTCCTTTAACACTTTGTTAAATTGATCTTTTGATCTGAGCTCATAAGGAATAGCTTCCTTCACCTTTTGAAGGGTAGTATCCTTCGTAAGGAACAGAGTATTCAACTCCTGTAGCTTGTCTAGATTTTTCAACCTTGAGCCGTCCAGTTCTTCTAGCTTTTCCTTTCCTTTTCTTACTTCCTCCCTCATTACCTTTGCTTGTTCGACTTCCCTTTTCTTTTCCTCCATTTTACGTTTTAAGGCTTCAATCTCTGAAGTCATTTGAGAAAGAGTATCATCTATTTCTTCCCGCTTAAAGTCGCTTTTCTTTTCACGAATGTTCCGAACGATATCGTCTATCTGATCCTGAATACCCTGCATTTTGGTTTCCTCTTGAACGATTGCGAGGCCCATCCTTTTCTCTTCCTGGTTGAGTTCCTCCTGCTTTTCCTTCGCCGCTTTCAAATCTTCCTGAGAAGGTAATGAATCGACCCTGGCGGCTGGATGTGGATGATACTCTGAGCCACAAACGGGGCAAGGAGCGTGATCAACCAGGCCTTTTGCAAGGTGTGCAGCTTGAGCAGAGTGCCACTTTTCTTCTAAATGGGCCAGAGTTTCAGACGCATCCAAACTTTGTTTCTGAAGGTGACGATACTGTTCTTTTAATTTTTGCTCTTGCTTATGGACAAGTTGAAATTTTTGATCTATCCTCTCTATCTCATTTACCTGTTCTAAAAAAGATTGATTCTCTTGCAAAGATTTTTCTAATTGAAATAAATCTGCTTGACCATTTTCCGCTTCTTCAAGTCGTTTCTCCCGGGATTTTATGCCTTCTTGTAAAAATGATATCTGCTCTGTCTGTTTTTTGACAATGTCTTGCTGCTGTTCATATCTTTCTTTCATTTCTTTGGTATCTTCCATCAACACATCCAAAGAATCTATATCTTTTTCCATTTCTTCGAGTTGAGTAATTTTCTTTGAAACGGCGTCCCTGAGATTTTCGTTATTCTTTTCTTCTTTTAGTGTTTCTTTAGCTGCTATAAGCTTTTCCAAGATTGCATTCTTTTCCTCCGTAAGGTGAGCCAATTGACCCTTCAGTTCCTTCAAGTTTCGATTGAGTTTATGGCAATACTCATCTTGTGGAACTAAACGGGAGGCTCGCTGGGCTAATAAAATGTCTCGATCGATTGATTCAATTTCAGGCTTTAATTTTAAAAGGGATTCTTTCTGAACTCTTAGTTTTTCTTGAAGCTCGTACTGATCGGCCAATCCTTCTGCCTCTTGAAGCCGTTTCTGAAGGGCATCTCTTTTTTCCTGCACACTTTCATAGGTAAGCTGCAATTCTTTCTCCCTTATTTCCATGCTCTCTATATGAGCAGGAAGAAGTTGAAGAATACGGTGGTCATTCAATGGATTTTCCAATAGTAGTGATTGAAGCTCTTCATTTTCTTCAAAATGAATTCTAAGTAATTCCCTTGTTCGTTCTTCAATAGAGGTTTCTACTGACTTTTTTAAGTCGTCTGCCTCAGATTTCAGTTTTTCCTGGATGGTCTTATAGAGCTCTGTATGAAATAGGCGTTGCAGGATAAGCTCCTTATCTTTACTGTCTGAAGTTAAGAGCTTTCGAAACTCCCCTTGAGGAATCATAAGAATCTGTCTGAATTGATTGGCATCCAGTTGAATCAACTCTTTGATCTTCTCATCCACGTCTCTGACGTTAGCCGCCAGCAGCTGTTCTTTCCCATCTTCATCGTATACGTATAATTCGGATCGGGCATTGATGGTTGTGTAGCCTTCTCCTCTTGCTTTCTTTTTATCCTGCTGAGGGGAGCGCCAAATACGATACAATCTGCCTCTTAAACTGAATGTAAGCTCTACCTCCGTAATAACATCATTACTAGCAAATTGACTTCTCAGTTCAGTCGGACTGCGATCTTCACCACTTGCCTTTCCGTAGATGGAATAGGATATTCCATCAAAGATAGTCGTTTTGCCTGATCCTGTCTTACCTGATATCACGAACATTGTGCGGTTCCCCAACGAACGAAAATCAATCGTTTCTCTTCCTGCATAGGGTCCGAAGGCTTGCATCACTAATTGAAGAGGCTTCATGCTTGATCGACCTCCTTTCTCGATTTTTCAATAACGTTTTGCAGGACTTGTTCCTTTTCATCGGTAAATTCACCTGTCGTCATATCACCGTAGAATTCTTTAAACAAGTCAAGCTCCGACCTTTTCTTATCCTCTAGTACGCGGAACGTATTTTTCTTTTTTGCATCGGTGAGATCCAATTTTCTCTCCAAATGAAGGACATTCGGATAAATTTGGCGCAGTTGGTTGATGGGATCGATTAACGTTCCTTCATCATGTAACATAATCTTTAAATAGTCATCCACTTTCTGGGATTGATAGAATTGGGGATCCAGAAGTTCTTCCATAAGACCCTCGAGTTCTCTCATATCTTGTTTCGGTTGAAGCACTTTTTCCCGTAAATGGAAGGACCCGTCCCCTTCTATTTCTACTATGCTCACTGATTTTCGCTGATTCGCTTCAGAAAAAGAGTACTTTAATAGAGATCCTGAATAACGAATCGTTTCATGCTTAATAGCATCTGGACTATGAAGGTGCCCCAAGGCTGTGTAATGAAAAGACTTAAACACATCGGCACCTACACAGCCGGATCCTCCAACAGAAAGAGTGCGCTCTGAATCTGTGGTTTTACCCCCCAGTACAAATGCATGGCCTACAAAGACATGTGGTTCATTCGGATCCATGGTTTCTTCAATCCGTTTCACAATCGCTTCCATTGCAGCGTGATGAGAATTGATTGAATCGTCTTCAAGGACTTGTCTGACATTACCAGGCTCAGCATAGGGAACGCAGTGGAAATTAACCCCATTAATCGTGATTGGAGTAAAATCCTTTGTCAGCTTCCCTTTCAAGTAAAAGTGACTATGCTTGTACCATGATGACCCAAATGATAATCGTTCTGCACTATCGTGATTGCCCGAAACAGCTACTATAGGTGTGTTTAACTCTACATTAATCCGGAATAAAACCTCATCCAATAACTCTACAGCTTCAGTAGGAGGAACGGAACGGTCATAAAGATCACCTGCAATCACGACTGCATCGGGCTCCTCCTCTTTCACGAGCTCTATCAATTGCTCTAATATATAGCGTTGTTCTTCTGTCATATAAATGCCATGAACCAGTTTACCTAAGTGCCAATCGGCGGTATGAATGAATTTCACTGCTGTTGTCTCCTCTCCGGTCATTGCGTTTCTCCCTAAATTATATCAAACTAAGAAGTTATAGGTGAAAAGAAATGTCACCTAATAGAACGATTGTTCCTATATCACTTTAATTATTATTGAACGTCGATAATTAGAAAGGAAAAGGAGGCCACTCATATGAAATGAGGCGCCTCCTTTCTATTATTCTTTTAACTGCTGAGGTAGTGTTTGTATCGACGTTATCACGGCCTCCAGCTTCGTCTCAATACGATATAGGAGATACATCGTGACAACAATCGGAAAGCCTACTTCAGAAACGAATGAAATAATAGTTTCCACCCTTTTCCCTCCTCTCATCTTTTATATAGGTAAAATGAGAGAAAAAGGAGACTATATAAAAAGAAAAAGCGAATCCATTATTTTCATGGAATCGCTTTTTAAATTTATCATCCGTTTAAATCACTTATTAAGCTTGAGCTTACTAAACCTGCTTCATCAAGAATTTCTTTGATTTGGTTTTCTGCTTCATTTAATTTCTCATTAGCTGCCGCTAAATCTGTTTCGCCCTCTTTAGAGAGAGCTTCAGCTTTCATATCAAATGATTCTTTCAGAGTGGATTTGAATGATTCCACCGCTTCTTTTTGATCATCAAGACCTTCAGGGATCTCCATGCCTTCTACTGCTTTCGCAGATTCTGTTGCTGATGCTGCAGCGGCTTCCTTCATTTTTTCCAACTCTTCTCCTGCAGGAGGCGCTTCCCCTGCCATTGCTTCTTCATATCCATTAAGATCAATATCAACACCATTGACGGTTGTTGTTAAATTCAAATAAAAATCCATTAAATCTCCAGCAACATTTGTGTTCTCTTCCGTTGCATTTGATGTTTCATCTTTTTTAGCTTCGTCAGTACCTGAATCAGAACACCCAACTAAAGCTAAGGATAGACCCAGACCTAAAAACCATACTTTTTTCATACTTGTTTTCCCCTCTCTGTCTCAATCAACATGTTCAAGTATAGAAGGTAAGCAATTCCTTTAGGAAATCGCTTTCTTCAATTTATGATAAGCCGGCAAAAAGTATCTTATCACGGGGAGAATCGACTGGTAAAGAAGAATTTTCTAATTTCTCCAAAGTTTAAATCTTATAAATATTTAAAATATAAAGCCTATTTTCTATCTGATTATCACACTTTACTCACGGGTCAATGGTACGATTATCTTCTAAACCATTTGAACAAATTTTTCTTCCATGGTATAACTTATCTATACGTAATTCCGGGGCTGATTGTTGAGCTGGTGCTTGCCTAGGTCTTCAAAACCTCCTGGGAGGCGCGTGCCGTCTCCGCTGGGTTCGATTCCCAGGCAGTCCCGCCACTTTAAATTTTTTATATCCTTACACATGAAAGAGCCCTAATGTTCATTCCATAAGGGCTCTTATTTCATTGGTTTTGTAAGGTTTCCCTCCTTCTTCTCTCTGAAGCTTGAACTGAATCAAACATGATATGGAAGGTGGTTCCTTCTCCCTGCTCGCTCTGCACCCTGATATCCGCTCCATGATCACGAAGAATTCTCAGACATATGGTGAGCCCTAAGCCCGTGCCTTTTGTCTTCGTTGTGAAGAAAGGCTCCCCGAGTTTATCCAGCGTTTCTTTTTTCATTCCTACCCCCTCATCTTTAAAGGTTAATTGAACCTTGTTATGAGAGGACAAGTCTGCCCTTATCGTAATCGTTCCTCCATGTGGCATTGCTTCTATGGCGTTTTTAAGTAAGTTAATAAATACTTGTTTTAACTGATTTTCATCTCCACGTATATGAAGCTCCCTTTCATGAAAATCGGTCTGGATTTCAATATTATATAATATGGCATTCGTATTTAACAATTTCGCGACATGATCGAGGGTCTCAATAATATTAATTCGTTTGTATGTAACAGATTGCGGCTTTGCGAGTATCAATAACTCACTCAGCACAAGTTCAATCCTCTTAATTTCAGAAAAGACAATCCCTAAGTATTCCTTCGTCTTCTCATCTGCATCATCTCTTAATAACTGCAGAAAGCCGTTAATCGACGTTAGGGGATTTCGAACCTCATGTGCAATCCCGGCTGCTAATTGCCCTGCCACAGATAGTTTTTGAGATTCGATGGCTAACGTTTCATTCATTTCGATCAATTCTTCTTCATTATGTACTCTTTCGGTAATGTCTGATATGGTTCCTACCGTACCAAGAAGCTCACCATTTACGTTATAATTTAACTTAACATTCACTTCACCCCAACGAAACTGACCCTCCCTCTTTTGATAAGAGAAGTCCATTTTCATTTTCTCCTTTTTCAAGCTTATACTTTGTCTCACCATTCTAAGAATTTCATGACGTTCATGAAGAGATATAAAATGAAGTGCATTCTTATGTAAACTTTCTTTAACCGTATAACCCGTATAGTCTTCCCAGGATTGATTCAGAAATTGAAACTCTCCTTTGGAATTGGTATGAAAGACAACTTCATCGATACTCTGAAGTACATGCTGCATTTCTTCATTGAGACGCTTTACTCTCTCTTCACTCTTTCGTAAGGCAGCTAATGTTTTATGGCTGGTGTCATGATTTTTCCCCATATAGTAGCTGATAAAGAGAATCAATAGAGTGAACACCAAATCCACCTTCAAATCCACTGGATAATGCAGAACAAAGTAATAAATAAAATCCCATGTTAAGACTAGTAAAAGTCCAAACAGCACTGATACTATTCTCCCCCTATATTTCATCCTATGAGCCCCCCTATCCATCCAAACGTGAGAATCGAAATAGAAAGAATTTTCGCGATATTTGTTATTTATTAGTATATCATTTGTAATTGAGAACAGTATAGACTTCTTTTGTAAAAACAGCGATATTCTTGTCACAAGCTTTTCCCTTGTCTATAATGAATACGATACAATCGCTTTTTGAAAAATTGAGGTGAAAGCATGCTTGAAGGTTGGTTCTTATATTTCATACTATTTTGGGTCGTTTTTTTAGTAGCTTCATTTGCTATTGGTGGATTCTTTATGTTTAGGAAATTCTTAAAGAGATTTCCTAAAGAAGATGGAAAATCCGATTTGGATTGGGAAGAACATTATGTGAATGAAACCATCCATTTATGGGGTGATGAGGAAAAGAAAATGCTCAATGAGTTAGTCACACCCGTACCCGAATTATTCAGGGACGTAGCGAAGCAAAAAATTGCAGGTAAAATTGGTGAATTGGCTTTAAAAGACAGAGCCTCTTCCATTACTCAGGAATTAGTCATAAGAGGGTATATCCTGGCGACTCCGAAACGGGATCATAAGTTTCTTCGAAGAAAACTAAACGAAATGCAAATAGATGTAACCCCATACGAACATTTATTCTAGGTGACAGGAAGGAAAGAGAATGGGATCGATACTAATTATTCCGATTGTGCTATATTTAATTTTTATTATAGGTGCGGCATTTCTGTACATTAAATGGAAGAAAGCAAAAAAAGGTAAACAATAGTCGTTTACCTTTTTTTCATTCACTTTTTATATGATTAATCAATGGGATCCTCTGCCTTACCGTATCGAATGACATCGAGTATCGCTTGTCCATCGCTTGGTTTCCCTTCTCCATTTCTAAACGGAAATAATGAAAAGAAAATAAAGTAAACGGAGAAATATACAAATTGATAGAAAAAGATGTGAACAGGAATGACCCCTTCATAAATCAGGAAATTAATAGCTAAAATCGCAATCAGGTTAAATAAACTTCCGGAAATATAAATAAGGACATGAACCCAAACCTTGTTATACTTCAATTCTGTATATTGACACCAGCCTTCCATAAAATACATTCTTCTCACTTCTAATGGACCAATGTTGATTAAATGCTTACCGGTTCCAATGCAGAATTTTATCTTTGCACCAAATATGCGAGCAATGAAAATATGTCCTGCTTCATGGACAATGGTGACCAAAGGCAGTGTTAAAAAAAATGCCAGAAAAAACGTCCAAATATCTGCTAGCGTAAACAATACTTATCCCACCAATATCTCTTGTTATTTTCTTCATCTCTCTCTTTGCCCTAAATAACTATTCTCTAAGCGTATGGGTCTCCTTTGTAAAGAAATCGTAATCTGAGATTAAGAAATTTCTAAAATAGAAATAGCAGGGTGATAGGAATCACCCTGCTATTTACCCAGTGAATTAAATTGAATTCGTTGTTAAATCTTGTTGCTCTTGGTGCAGCTTTCTATATTGAAGATACATGGCGATTCTCCATGGTACAATCATTCCAAAGGCAAGTATCCAGAACATCCCGCTTAGTTCACCATAATCAATCGATGCACTGAGGATAGACTTGGCTACAATCCGTATTAACAAAAGCCCAATCAAAATAAATGCGAACGCCTTAGATCGTTTTAAATAAATATCATTCTCACGAATTTCGAATTTGGAGGTCTTGATCAACAATACAGAAAAAATCATTCCTACCGTAATCGCTTCTAGAAATTCTCCTAAAGTAACTCGAAAGACAGGGAATAAGAACATTAAGGCACCAGTACTCATAAACAAAGGTGGTAAAATAATCTTCTTACCACTTACAGGCCTTTTCTGAGCCTTCATTCTAATAAATATCACCATAAACCCCATAAAAATCGCCACAATGGATGAAGCAATCATCATAAACCATCATCATCCTTTTAATTTCTACTTTCATACCTACCCTATTATAGCCTAAATGAAAGAAAAACGAAAACACAAAAAAGAGAGAATGAATCTAGTCTTCACTCTCCCGTTCCATTTGATCATCCTAAAACTCTTTTGATGGCTTCCTCCACACGCACATCGTCAAAAGGTTTCACTATAAAGTCCTTTGCTCCCGCTTCAATGGCTTCCACCACGACCTTTTGTTGTCCCATGGCCGAACACATGATAACTTTTGCTTGAGGAAACTCCGATAATATTCTTCTAACCGCTTCAATTCCGTCCAGCTCAGGCATCGTGATGTCCATCGTCACTAAATCCGGCTGAAGCTCACGAAACTTTTTTACGGCTGTGAGTCCATTCTCAGCTTCCCCTACAACTTCGTGACCGCTGGAGGAAAGCATGCTTCCAAGAGTCATTCTCATAAATTTCGCATCATCCACTACAAGTATCGTTGCCACAGATGTTTCCTCCTCATATACGCTACCCGATGTCTATCGAACCATATTTCCTAATTCATCCAATTAAACTATACCATAAAACGTAATGATCGTTCAATTTAATCTGTATGTTCTATACTCATATTATAGGGTTAAAATCCCGTGAATCCCCCAAATATGGAAGTAAGATAGGCAAGGATGACTGTCATCCAATCAAAGAATAGCATGATCCCTACTGCAATCATCACATATCCTCCTACCTTTACGATCTTTCCACTGTTTTTTCTGATCCATTGCATTCTTCCAATAAAGAATGACAGAATGAAAAACGGAATGGCAAACCCTAACACGTAAGCTGTCATATATATAACACCTGAACCTGGATTAGAGGCGGCAAGGGCCAGAACGGAAGCAAGAATCGGTCCGGTACAAGGAGTCCAGCCTGCAGCGAATGCCATTCCGATTAACACGGAACCAAAAAATCCTGCCGGTCTATTCTTGAACTCAAAACGACGGTCCTTCATCAATGTTTCCGGGGTAAACACGCCAATGACTACCAAGCCAAATAAGACAATGAAGATAGCTCCAAGCTGACGAATGAGATCCTTATAATCCAAAAAGAAGTTTCCGATAAGGGAAGTTCCAAAACCGATGGCGATAAAGATTGCCGAGAAGCCCACTAAGAAAAATAACGTATGTAATAAACTTCTCCTTTGGAGCATTGCATTATCCGTTTTGAGCTCATTGACACTCATTCCTGTTATGTAAGAAAGAAAAGCGGGATATAATGGCAGGCAGCATGGAGATATAAAGCTTAGGAAACCCGCTCCAAATGCTAAGAAAATATTAATATCAGACATTTTTACAACTCCTACATTTTTGTATATATCTCTATTCTATCAAACAAATCCCGATTCTATGAGGAATGATTGTGTGAAAGATTTGTGACCATTATATTACATGAACATTTTACTTTTTCAAATGTATTAAACTCTCTTTTCTTTTTTAAAAAACCAATAATTTTGCTTTGAAAAACAGTTCCATTTTCGTTATACTAATAAAAAGTTACAGTTATTACTAGTTTTGTATTCCATCTGTAAGGACATACAAAAGAAAGGAAACAGCCGTGTCTAAAAAAGAGCTTCTCGAACGAATTGAAAAACAGCGTGCTCAATTAATCGATATTGTTGCTGAAAATGGACTCACGTCACCTCAAGCTATTCAATTTAGTCAGGAACTTGATCGTCTGTTAAATAGCTACAACTCCTTATACATAAAAAAACGCTCCCCTCAAATGAGCTAAGACCTTAATGAATACAATTATACTATTCTCATATAAATAACAACGACCAAAAGGCAGGCTCTTTCATCTATAGAGTCTGCCTTTCATACATTCAAGAGCCCGATATGGCATCTTCCATACCATCTACCAGACCATTTTGAAGAAGATACATTTTATGATAAATGCCTTTTTGAACAAGTAATTCCTGATGACTTCCTCTCTCTACAATCTCCCCTTGATGAAGGACCAGGATCAGGTCTGCATCTTGAATGGTAGAAAGCCTGTGGGCAATGGCAATCGTTGTTCTTCCCTTTCTCATCCTTGATAATGCTCCTTGAATGGCTTCCTCCGTTTCCGTATCAATATTGGCGGTTGCTTCATCCAGTACTAGAATTTTAGGTCTGGTCGCAATGGTACGCGCAAAAGCGATTAATTGTCTTTGTCCACTCGAAAGCGTCGACCCCCTCTCAACCACTGGATGCCCATATGCTCCCGGTAGTTTTCTAATAAAGGTATTGGCTTGAACGAATGTGGCAGCTTCCTCCACTTCTTTATCCGACATCTCTTCACAGTGAAGCTTAATATTATCCCTGATCGTTCCGAAGAAGAGAAATGGATCCTGTAGGACAAGCCCCATTTTTCCACGAAGCTCTTCTAATGAATAAGATTTAATGTTTTGACCGTCT
The DNA here is from genome assembly GCF_042666755.1 of Rossellomorea sp. GCM10028870. Lineage (NCBI taxonomy): Bacteria > Bacillati > Bacillota > Bacilli > Caryophanales > Bacillaceae > Rossellomorea > Rossellomorea sp. GCM10028870. Next base: position 1,343,202 of record NZ_JBHTGN010000001.1, read on the forward strand.
ATGAGAATATTGCCACGTTCGAATTCATAGAACCTCATGAGTAAATTGATGATTGAGCTCTTCCCGCTTCCTGTATGTCCGACCAGAGCGACCGTTTCACCAGGTCTTGCAGTAAATGAAATATTCTTAAGAACCTCTCTCTGCCCATCATAAGAGAATGAAACATTGTCAAATGTTATTTCCCCTTCACTGATTGTTTCTTTTGAACGATTCTTCAAATTCTGTACAGGGGAAAGCTCTTCCTCATCCAGCAGCGTAAAAACACGGGAAGACGCAATGATTGCCTGTTGAAACATGGAAAGCCTCATCATGATTTGATTGACTGGCTCAAAAAATCTGTCCAGATAATTAACAAAGGCATATAAAACCCCTATTTCGATAGGCTGATTCAATGAGGTTACGCCAAAATAACTTAGCACAACAATCAAGGCAGCCACATAAACCAGATCAATGGCGGGCCTTAATAATAATCCATCCACTTTAATATTCTTCATGCCTGCCAAATAATGTTTTTTATTAATATCTCCGAATTCTTCTCTTAGTCTTTTTTCCTGCCTGAACACTTGAATGATGGACATCCCCTGGAGTGACTCACTAAGCTTTGCATTAAGCTGACTTAATCTCTCACGCATATCCTGATAGAAGATGGCACTAAATTTGCGATATAGCTTCATTATCATAAAAATGACTGGCAAGATGAATAAACAGAAGATGGCCAACTGGCTATTGAGTGCAAACATGGCAATAAAGATACCCGTTAATAAGAATGCTCCTTGAATGAAGGATACTAACACGCTCACAAACATATCTTTAATCGCTTCCGTATCATTCGTAACACGGGAGACAATACTTCCCGCCGGGGTCTTATCAAAATACTTCATACCTAAACCTTGAACCTTCGAAAAAACATCCACACGCAGTTGCTGAATGATCTTCAGGGCTATTTCCTGAAACTTCAGTAATTGAAAGTAGGAGATCAACACATTTCCAATCTGAATGAATAAATAAGTTGCTGAGAGCCCTATAAGCGGTCCATATGGAAACTCTCTTGGAGTTAAATAATCGTCTATAAACACCTTAATAATGATCGGTCCAAAGACATCACCGATCGTGGTCAACAACAGTAATGAAAATGCATAAAATATTGTTTTTTTGTGAGGCTTTGTATATTTCAATAGACGAAAAAATATGTTCCTCTGCTCCTTGGCTGTTAAAGTCGGTATAGTATCCATATCTCACCCTCCATACTCCACTAATTCTTCTAACTGTTGACGCAGATACATTTCCCGATACCATCCCTTTTTCTTCATCAATTCACTATGAGTGCCTCTCTCCATGATCTTCCCTTCTTCGAGAACGATGATCAGGTCTGCATGTTGAATGGCGCTTAATCGATGAGAAGTAATCATGGTCGTTTTTCCTGCCCGATTTTCCTTCAAGGAAGTCAAGATGGATTCCTCCGTCCTCGCATCAACGGCTGACAAGGAATCATCAAGAATAAGTACCTCCGAATTCATTAGAAGAGCTCTTGCAATCGATATCCTTTGCTTTTGTCCACCAGACAAGGAAACCCCTCTTTCACCGACCACAGTATTGTATCCGTCGCTGAAATGGACAATATCATCATGGATATGCGCAAGTGCTGCCGCCTCCTCCACTTTTTCTTTCGGGGTAAGTGGATAAGTGAAAGCTATATTCTCAAGAATCGTGGCAGAAAAAAGAAAATGATCTTGAGGCACATATCCAATACTTTCACGCAGGCGGGTTAATTTATAATCTTGGATCATATGCCCCCCAAACGTTATCTCTCCCTTATACCCTTCGAATTCCCTTAGCAATAGTTTTAAGAGGGTTGTTTTACCTGCTCCCGTTTTCCCTACAATTCCAATCGTTTGACCTTTCTTTAAGGAAAATTGAATATCTTCTAAAGCATGGACTTCTTCATCCGGATAAGAAAATGACTCAATCTTATACTCAATATCTCCTGAGGGGCATACATCCAGTGCTCTTTCATGATCTTCAATGTTCACCCTTTCATTCAAGAGTTGAGATACACGTTCGTAAGAAGCACGTCCTCTCTCCACAATGTTGAATAACCATCCGAATGCGAGCATTGGCCAAATGAGAAGTCCCAGATAGGTAGTAAAAGAGATCAGTTCTCCAATCGTCAGTTCTCCACTCACGACAAACCGTGAACCAAATACAATCGATAAAAAGAAAGAAATGCCTACTATTATGGAAATGGTGGGATCAAATAAGGAATCCACTTTTGCAACGGATATATTCTTTTGCACCACATCTTCAGATTGCTTTCTAAATGATTCGATATCCTCTTTTTCTTGCCCAAACGTTTTAAGAACCTTAATCCCCGTTACACTTTCCTGCGTTTTATCATTTAAGGATGAGAAGGCTTCTTGAGCTTTATGAAATCGTTTATGTAGAAGAGTTCCATAATAACTTGTCAGGATTGCCATGAATGGCATGGGGATCAAAGCAATAAGGGTAAGCTTCCAACTGATTGTAAAAGCCATGGCCAGTATCACAAAACCTCCTGTAGATATGGAATCCACGAACGTTAATACTCCTACTCCGGCCGTTTGTTGTATCGCCTGAAGATCATTTGTTGCATGCGCCATCAAATCACCGACTCGCCTTTTTTGGTAAAAGGATGGCGACATCTTGGTAAAATGATGATATAACCGATTCCGAAGCAAGCGGGAAAGCTTGGTTGCCGAACCAAAAATCATGATCCTCCACACAAATCTCAGTCCATACATCGATAGAGCTGTGATGATCAGAATAAGAATCCATTTCATCATGTCTTCCCGAGTTAATGAATTTTCTTTCATACTATCTACAATTATTCCAACAACCTTTGGTGGAATCAATTGAAGGAATGCTACAAATAAAAGTAGAATGGTTCCTGTGATATAAGACTTTTTCTCTTGCAGAAAAAACCATTTTAAATCTAAAAAGACTTTCATACTCTCTCCCCCGTATCCTAATACATCGACTCTTTATTTTACCAAATTTCAAAAAAATGAGAAATCTTTTTTATAAGATAAATAAACCAAAAAAAAACACCTCTTAATGTCTTAAGAGATGTTCTAATAGTTGGTGTTATACTAATGGATTTGAACAAATGGTTCTTGGTCCACTTCTTTTACGATGGTTGCTTTAAGACCCTTTGGTGTCTTCACATAAAGGTAAACGGGGGTATGAGGGAAGTAATCGACGATCTCGGGGCCAATCGCCTGAGAAAAACCAATTAGTTCTGTTTCTTTCACCATACCTGTATGTACATCGATCACAAGTTTATTCAACGTGTCCTTTTTGTATAAGCCTTTCCCAACAAACTCAATATCTTGATGAGAGAAATATTTCGAAACATAATCTTCTAGATCACGAATCCGATTATGTAGATCACGGTCTTTCTCTTCCCCTTCGTCACTAGGAAAATAATAGTATTTATCAGTAACATCAGTCCATTTTTTTACACTTTTGTCATTACCGTCTACATATCCAGCTGAAATATAGTTTCCTGACACGACACTATTTAATGGTTGAAGTTTATATAAGGAAATCATTATAGGAACATCTTTCAGTTCTTTATTGGCTCTCACTCGACTGACAACGGTGTTAGCTATTTTCTGTCCGTATTCCTTTAACTGTTTGTCATCAATCTTCGCCTCATCAAAGTGCATGAGCTTATTTTCATCTTCGACTCGAATATAATCTACCGTATTCATAGCAAGACCCAGGGAGATCCCTTTAATTTTCCCTTTTGAATCAACGTAGTTCTGCTCATGGATATATGCGAGATACATGGGATTCTTTTTTTCCAGCTCCATCTGCTGTTCCCAGCCCATATCATCCGTAATCTCCAGAACAGGATTAAGTCCCAATTTATTAGATTCTGACTTTCTTCGCAACCATGTATTTAGACCTTTAAGGTATTGGCCTTCTTCGTATACATAATCCTCAGGGGAAAAATGCTCGGTTGATAAAGACATAAGGCCTGTCTCGATTTCATCCATATCACTGCGATTGTTAATCATCATCGTAATTAGTCCACGATTGACCGACTTCTTCTCTTTGTTCACTTTATAATTTAAATATTCGCGAGCGTCTCCAGCTGCACTATTTTGAATTTCAAGTGTTTCTTCATCCATCACTTCTTGAGGCTTATTGCTGCATCCTGCAACAAGAATCAAGAGAGACAGTGAAACAATCATCCATTTTTTCATATGACTCCCTCCGGACTATATTCTATCATAAATTCAATTTCAAACTGAATGATAATTCTCAAGTTTTTATGAATACATGAAAATAATCAATTTATCCTGCATTACTAAAGGAATGCAATCTTTAAACCCATCTCTCCAAATATATATATTACAAATAGAAAAAGCACTCATCATCTGAGTGCTTCTACCTATTACTTCATGTTCTTATTCATTGCATTCATCATTTGATTGATTTTCTTTTGGGATGGTTAAAAGAAAAACAGCCCAATTCATTGGTATATCAACGTTTATCAAAAGTTCCCGATCACTTTTCCTATTATGGAAAATATACCATGAGAAAGGATGATTGTCCACTGAAAAATAAACTCTTCTATTATATATGGTTAATTTTACTTTTCACCATCAAACCACCGTAGGAAGCTGATTTTCGATATCTTATATAGTTTCCCAACCTTAACCACATGAAACGATGGATTTTCCATCAACTCGTATGACTGCCTTCTCCCTATTTCTAAAAAATGCTGCACATCCTTCACTGTCATCACATCAGGAAGCTCTTCTCTTGTTAATTTGTTGTCCATGGTGTCCCTCCTTCACAAAAGATGATTGTATAAAGGAAATGAAATATTGTCAAAATTATGTAAAATAAATTAATGTACTTATTTTTCCAATAAAAAAGGACTCCTCAAGAAGCAGGGAGTCAATCTCTATCTGGCAGTGTTCATCAGGGATTATTTTTTTGTTAGTCTAACTCTTCTTCGAGTTCTTCAGTTTCCCAGTCATGGTGATCAACATTTTCCACCTTAAGATTAATAGTTTCGCCATTAGGCATGAAAAGTTGTAATTGACCTAGTACAAAATGCTGCAGATCATATGACTCAAAAAAGCTTTAAAATCCATATTTGTTTCCCCAGATACAGTAAGTTCCAAATTTCCCACAACTAATTTATTATTTTCCATTTAACTCTCTCCCTTTTATGTAAGCACTTCATTCGTGCTATTATAATTTACAAGCAATTCCAATGAATACAATGGATAAAACATAAATAATTAGAGTAATATTACTCATTCATTACTTATTAAAGTAAGTTCGGACAATTACCAACTTCTTCAACCTAAGTTTGCTTCGTTTTACACATTCCAAAAAATAATACGTAACCAAAACTAATAAAGATTGTTGCTCCTATTAGAATAGCTTTAATCATATAATCACCTCGTTTTACATTTCTTAACTCTATAGTACAACCGCAGAAGTAGTACGTCAATAGTATTTCTCGAAAAGTTCTACTTCTGATTTGAAAAGTTATGTTATAATCAAAATAACTAAATGTAGAGAAGACAATAGGAGTTGAAGTTAATGGCTTACAGGTTTAATTTAGAGAACATATTAAAGGAATTGGAGCTGACAATGAATAAGCTGAGTGTTGAGTCTAAAGTGCGTTCAGGCACAGTAATTTCACTTGCTAAGGGCGATGCTAAACGTCTAGAACTAGACACCATCCACCGAATTCTAGACGTATTAAATGAGACAGCAAAAGTGAAGAACATAGATCGTACTTATACAATTGATGATTTAGTTAGATATTATTTTTGAAAATCACTAATGAAAAATGGACAGTATTCAAATTGAATACTGTCCATTTTGTATTTATTAATAATAGAATGTTTTTGTAAGTGCTCTTTCGTCAACACTACTAGAGCCAGAAAATGAAACTGAGAAACCTTTAAATTCTAATCCTATAGATCCCCATGAATCAATATCATGCGCATAATATGCATGTACTTGTGAACTTCCTCCACTCGGTAAAGACACACCATCTTTAGTTTCTAAAATTAAACTCCCAAAGCCAGAGTTAGCAGATGATAGGGTTGCATGACCTTTCAAATCCGCATTCCAACCTAATCCACCGTCACCACTGTATGGATATATTGTTGAAGATTCAGTATTCCAATTAATACATGTTTGTAAGTCCCCACCATGGCAATAATCTATCTTACTGTAAGAACTGCCGTCTTGATATCTAAACTTCGATTCATCCCACTTCACTCCAAAAGGATCTTGTAGTTTCCAGAATGGCTCCTGCAACCAGGTATATCCAACTATAACCATGTACATATCTCTTCCATCAGATGTATATCCATTATTAAAAATATCAACTCTAAATTCCATTTCATCTTGAGGAATTACTCCAAATGTTGTAAATTCACCTTCTTTTTGTGGTTCTGAATCAGTAGTTAAGATGCCTTTCTCCCCACCTAGGTATTCTTTAGGATTTGAATTAACAATGTGCTCTTTCTTTGAAACTGACATATTGTTAATCACTTCTTCTGGAACTCCTAAATCCTTCAATTTCAAATCATAGGTACCTTCAATAGTTGGTGCTGCTGATGCTTCTTTATCTGTGAGCACTACCATTGATACAGAGAATAATAAAGCCGCAATAATAAACTTTAAATTTCTCAAATTAACCACCCTTTCCAAAATTTAATAAAAACAACAAAAATTAGAATAGCATATTAATAGTGTCAAATCGACATTTTCCTCAAATTTAAGAAGTTAATCACCGGCAAATTCCAAATTAAGGATTATAAAAGGTGAATATTTTACTGGTGTTATTTAACTATCTTTACAGATTTTTTAAAAGACGATATCATTCTTAATATAATTTTATTGGAGATGATTCTTTGCGTATCCTTATTACATTTCTTGGGTTAATTTTTGGGGGAATTCTATCAGTCTTAGTTTTTCCACATTCTATTTCTGCTTTATTAGGTGCAATTTTATTTTTCACTGTGTTCACTTCCTATAACATCAGCAAGAAAAATTCCAATTTCAATTCATCAAAGGACTAGATATAAGTTTTTTGTATTAATTCAAAATCATAACGAATAAATCAAGAAGCCGATGAATAATCGGCTTCTTTTTTACTACAAAAAAATACACCCTCATTATTTTGAGAGTGCTTTTTTTGTATTATTTATTATTTTGGGTTTGGGATGATTCTTGACGAGTATAAATTTTATCAGATTGATTAGCAATTGATTCTTTGCTATCTTTACTCATTTTCAGTCTTAAGTTAATTTCATGTAGTATTACTTCCGAAAAACCTATGATCAGCATACCAGAGATAATTCCGGCTGCTGACCAAGGAACTATTACAGTAAAGTTCGTATCATATCCGTATATATCACTATTATTTCCAAGGATGACCCCTAAAGGATCTCACCAGTAGCTAAATTTACTAAGTCGGCTAACTTAATTTGAGCAACAAAGTTATCACCGTACTCATTATTTCTAGTTTGTGTGTCATATTTAAATGAAATGTTGTAGAGCTTCCCTGTCTTAGTTTTTTGAATTAGATTATTTTCAATTAAGTATTCAACCAACTTAGTTAGATCCTCTTTCTTATCCGTTGAGTACCAGATGACCGCTTCCCCTTGACCTGCACCACGATACATACTCTTATCAATGGTTGGGTCACTGTGCTTAACTAATTTAGCTGAACCCTCATGTACAGCCTTAACAATTTTCCCTTGAAGATCTTCAGTAATTTCATTTGTAAAAGTCGTAAACTTACCTACATTATCTGTATCATTAAATGGTTGTTTTGTAGGCAAGCCCTTTCCGTACCAATAGTAGCCTCTAAGTTTTAGATTAGCTAATTTTTCATTCATGGAATAAAGCCTCCAATAATAAGATAGTTATATTTTATCACTACATTTGAATTTATGGATATATTTTCTAATATTTTAAATTATCAGGTTAAAACTTACTTGACATTGGTATTGAACTTCTGGCTTCATGGGGTGATTGCAAGGAAATACGGCTAGGGGAAAAGTCGACTACCTATGATTGAATGTAAAAAAACAATCAATCATAGATAGGCGACTTCATGGTACATCATGCTAAGGTATCCGTTTTAGTGTGAACCCTATTTGTCGATAAGAATTTTCATCTTAAACAAGCTTACTGTATCAAGTAGCCCTAACAGGTTCCCTTTCGGTACTTATAACTTGTCCTACTGTCCATATGGACACTACCCTTCCTTCGATCAGCACTGAAGTAGCTTTCACTATTCAGATACAAACACAAATAGGGAAATGTTCATTGTATCCTATCCTCATTTATCTGCATCGGCTGAGTCACTACCTTTCCAGTTTAGATTATAGTCGTGTAAGTTGGCAGTCCACGACCCGGAATCACCTGTTTTAGGCAATGAAGAACTAAGCCTTGTATCATACTATTTTTTTTAGTAAAATAAAGACAGGGAAATTCCATATTTAATTATGGGATGCTATAAGGTAAGAAAGAGTTCAGTGAATGCCGTCACTGGCTCTTTTTTTGTTCTCAATTATTTCTGATTTCATTTAAAATTAGGTGCGATAATTCGATATGTGAATCATCAGGAACACCAATGATAGGCTCTAACCTGACAATAGCTTCACAGAGTCGTTTAACACGATCTAATACCTCTTTTTCACTCTTCATGGTGTAATTGCTCTCCTAGATGTGTAGAATGGTCTGGTGGCTTATCTGAGCTTACCTTTTCTAGTTCTTCCAGTATTCATTAGCGGACTGCTTGAGATGGCTTTATTTGATAACTGCTCCTCACTGAGAGAAGCTAAATATATTTGTGTAGTTTGAATTTCAGAATGACCCAAGAGTCTTGATAAGCTATGCAAGTCTAAGTGACCATCGGATAAAGTGGTAACCGAATAATAATGACGTAGGTTATGCGGTTTAACTTTGTGTTTATCAATTCCAGCTCTCCTACCAGCCTCTTTGACTAAATTATCTAAACCAATATGAGATAATCCCCTACCGACATAATTCAAAAAGTAAAAATCCTCCTCGATCAACCGTTCTTGAAAATATTCTTTCTTTAATCGCTCATAGCGAATAAGGATCTTTTTGAGTGCAGGACTAATATAAACAAATCTTTCCTTGTTTCCTTTCCCATGTACCAAGATTGCTGTTTCTTTAATGTCTTCATTTGTTATCCCACGGACTTCCATTGCACGTAGACCACAATCAGCCATCATAGCAATAATCGCTTTATTCCTAGCCTCCAAGTAGCTTTTATAAGAGAAGGAATTGATCATGGCTTGAACCTCAGAAGTACTCAGTCCTTCGAATACTCGCTTTGGTACTTTTGGTAACTCTACTTTCTTGGCTATGTTATCTTGTATGTACTCTTCCTTCTCGCACCAAGAAAAGAACGCTCTAACCATTTTAAAAAGGGAAACAATACTCTGAGGTTTGAGTCCAGATTGATGTTTATACCTCACATAAGCTTTTAGATCATGAATGGTGACACTCTCAAGTGTTGTTAAGCCCCTTTTGTTATGTAAATACTCTTTCGCCTGATTTAATTCGAATCGTTTATTAATCATTGTTTTCTTAGTGAAACCTTTTGCCATGCAGTGGTATAAATATTCCTGAATTACATCATCAAGCAACAACAAAAAAGACCACTCCCCCTGCTTAATTTTTCTACAGGAAAAGTGGTCTTATTTTTGAAAACGTGAAAGATAAACCAATTTGAATGAAATTTGCTAAGAAAGATTAACCAAACAACATTTTTATGGCTTATCTTTTTAGTAAACCAATCATCAGATGGTCAATGAACCTTGATGTAATAGGCTTGTGCTTCTACCTATTACTTCATGTTCTTATTCATTGCATTCATCATTTGATTGATTTTCTTTTGGGATGGTTTTTGGCCCATTTGCATCATCATCATGCGTAACATTTGCTCGTTAATTGGTGGATTTTTCTTAAGATAGCTCATCATATATTTACGAGCAATGAAAAATCCTAGTGCAACTCCAGCAAGTAATGCTAGAACTCCAACTAGAATAAGTAACCCAGTCGTTGACATACTCTTACTTCCTCCTTCATGTTGTCCTTATAAAAGTGTACTAAACCATGAAACATTATACAATATTTCAGTCATAATTTCTTATTAATATATAAATTTTCTTTGTTTTATTGGCTTTAACCAACCAAAACGTTCATTTTGTATATCGATTGCCAGTAATTGACCCATATTCTTTCGCAAAATTTCAAAGAAAATATATTCTGATTCATCTTGCCCCCAGGTGTTCAGCGTCATCCATTTTTCATTTAGAACCAGGGTAGCCCCTGAGGCCCCTCTTTCGATTGTCGCTACAGAGTCAACCCAGGCCGCTCCTTCAACCTTCATTAATTCATGCTGGAGGAGTCTTTGAGTAGGAAGGTAAGGGATAGGTTTAGTAATATATTCTACTTGCTTAGAGATGATATCATGAAGATCTCCTGAACTTGCTTCCCAATCGGAAAACAATTGATAGAACATTCTTTCTCGACCATAATAGTGCTGAACAAACGTTTCTTCAATCCAATAGATTTGATAGTTTCGCACCTTTTCTCCCTCCTGCCTTTCTTTCATATAGTATAAATCAACTAGAAGGGAGTCATTGTCAGAAATTGTTGAAAATCTACACTAGTTTTGTCGAAGTTTATTTTAACTCATACACTCTACTGAATTCTCCTGAGTTACTATATGAAACTGACTATCATCACTATACCCATTATCTACCATACATACTCCCTTTAACAATCATTCATTTTTCCGTTCTAAAAAAGGTCAACTCCTTAAAGAGTATTAAGGAGTTGACCTATCAAATCTTTATTTATTTCTGAAGCAATGCCTTGATTCTTGACACTACATTGTCTGAAGTGAATCCATATTCTTCTATAACTCTTGCCCCAGGAGCTGATGCGCCATATCCATCAATCGCTAAGATATCGCCTTCGTCTCCAACATAGCGATCCCAGCCCATTGGAGATCCCATCTCAATAGCAAGGCGTTTTTTCACACTCTTAGGTAAGATCGATTCTTTATACTCTTTTGACTGTTTCTCGAAGCGATCCCAAGACGGCATACTTACGACAGATACGCTGATTCCGTCTTTTTCCAGTACATTTTGAGCTTCTACCGCTAAATGCACTTCAGAACCAGTCGCAATCAGTAGTGCATCAGGCTGATCTTTGCCGGAAGCTGATACCACATATGCTCCTTTATCTACTCCGTTATATGCTTTATCTGCAGTACCTTTAAGAGTTGGAAGATCCTGACGAGATAGAACTAACATCGTTGGCTGATCCTTGGACTCCAAAGATAACTTCCATGCTGCAGCTACTTCATTTCCATCACCAGGTCTGATGACACAAAGGTTAGGCATTGCACGTAGTGAAGCAAGCTGTTCTACAGGTTCATGTGTCGGTCCATCTTCTCCGACAGCGATACTATCATGAGTGAAAACATACGTTACCGGTAAGCCCATTAATGCAGCTAAACGGATAGCCGGTCTTAAATAATCACTGAATACGAAGAATGTTCCCCCGAATACGTGCAGTCCACCATGGAGAGCCATACCATTCATGGCAGCACCCATACCAAATTCACGAACTCCGAACCAGATATTGCGTCCTTCATACGATTCAGGCATAAAATCTGCTTCATCTTTGATCATCGTTTTATTGGATCCCGCTAAGTCTGCTGATCCCCCGATGAATGAAGGAAGATTCTTAGCAATCGCATTCAAGACTTCACCGGAAGAAGCTCTGCTTGCTAATGCTTTACCTTCTTCATAGACAGGAATGTCACGATCCCATCCTTGTGGAAGATCGCCTTTAATGGCAGCTTCTAATTGAGTAGCAAGTTCTGGATGTTCTTCTTGGTATTTAATGAAAAGGTTAGCCCACTCTTCTTCTTTTTGAGAACCGGTTTGTTGGATTTTTTCCTCGAAGCGGCTGTACACTTCATCAGGAACATGGAAATCTTGTTCAAATGTCCATTGGTAAGCTTCTTTCGTAAGCTTCATTTCGTCTTCACCCAGTGGAGCACCGTGAACATCTGATTTCCCTGATTTATTAGGCGCACCATATCCGATGACCGTCTTCACTTCGATCATTGTAGGACGAGTTGTATCACCTTGAGCTTCTTCGATTGCTTTAGAAATTTCCTCAAGATCATTACCGTCTTCAACGCGGATATATTGCCAACCATAAGCTTCAAAGCGACCTTTCACACTTTCAGAGAAAGATTTATCTAAATCCCCATCAAGTGAAATATCATTTGAATCATAAAGAACGACTAGACGGCCTAATTTTAAATGTGCTGCTAATGAAGCTGCTTCAGAGGATACACCCTCCATCAAGTCTCCATCTCCACAGATAGAATATGTAAAATGATCCACAATATCGTATTGATCTTTATTGTATGTAGAAGCTAAATGTCTTTCAGCTAATGCCATACCAACTGCCATACCAATTCCTTGACCAAGCGGCCCAGTCGTAGCTTCTACTCCTGGAGTATGTTTGTATTCAGGGTGTCCTGGAGTTTTACTTCCCCATTGACGGAAGTCTTTAAGATCATCCATTGAAACATCATAACCTGATAAATGGAGCAGGCTATACAAGAGCATGGATCCATGACCCGCAGATAAAACGAAGCGATCGCGGTTGAACCACTCAGGATTTTTCGGATTATGATTCATGAATTTTGTCCAAAGAGCATACGCCATCGGAGCTGCTCCCATAGGCATTCCAGGGTGTCCGGAACCCGCTTTTTCAATTGCATCGATAGATAATGTACGGATTGTATTAATTGCTAATTGATCTGTGTTATCAAACATATGTCAGACATCCTTCCTTTTAATGTACCTTATTAATATTAATCTTCTTTGATAGTTTATACAACTATCTTGAATGATAACATGACTTTATAGAGGTTGAAAATAAAAACCCTTAAATTTCAGGAACGGAGACGGCTTTATCAGACACGACAAGCATGCAGCATGACGAGGGGGTAGAGGCCGTAGCAGAATGATACTTAAGGAATTGGCAAGTACTTTATCGCTCTACTTTTAAGTTTTGTCGTCACCCCGCAACAAAAAACGCCAGGTCCATTTATATCAGACCTGACAGCTCGTTAACTTAATGCATTTTCTTTTTACTTTGGATATCCTGGATCTTCTTAGGGGTCACCTCATTACCTTCCGGATCAAAGATTCTTGTATTTTCAATGGTCCCTTTCATCGATTGACGAAACGTTTCCAGGTATTCTTTTCTCAACTTGGACTGCTCTTTTGCTTCTTGTTCTGTTAGTCCAGTGCTTTTAGACTTTTTGGCAAGTTCATTGATTCGATTCATTTTCGTTTTTGAAAGCATCTATAAAAACTCCTTTATTGCATAGTCGGCAAAATCTAAAACACAACTGAAAGTTAAGCGTCATACTATCGTCATGTTACTAGATTAAAGGAGATAAAACAAGAGTTACGCATTTTCCAATGAAGCCATATATTCTTTAAAACGCCTATGTACGGTAGCTTTGGAGACGTCATACCCAAACCCTCTTAGTGTAGCTGCAATTTCAGCAAAAGTCAGTTCATTCTTTCTTAACCTGACAATTTCCTCAACGGGTACTTCAATCCGCTCTCTTCCATCTAGATTCCCTTTATTCTTTAGATTTTTATGAGGTTGAAAACCATTTTCCACTGCCCTTTTCATTCCTCGTCTGATTTTCAAATTATGGAGTTTCCTTTGGTATTCTTCAACCATGCTCACGATATTAATCACCATGGAATCTGATTCAGATAAGTGAAGCTCGCCACTATGTGTTTGACTAATAATCTTAACTTCCTCTTTTAATAGACAATGAATGAGGGCAATTTTTGCATTTCCCCTGCCAATCCTTGTTTCGTCCTGTATGAGAACAGCCGCAATCGACTCACCTTTAATCAAATCAAGAAGTTCCAGAACACCAGGACGATCTAATTCAAAACCGCTTGCTTGATCTTTTATGATAGCAGCCACTTCGTATTGGTGTTCTTGTGCTAATTTCACTAATTCCTCTTCTTGACGTTCCAAAGATGTTTCCTGTGTGTCTTTCTTTGTACTTACTCTGCAGTAAATTACTGCCTTCATCTTCTATCCCTCTATTCTTCGTTCATTACCAATTCATAATCTGAATGGGTGGATAATGTCGGATTTTCTATAGGTAACACAAGTGATTCACCGGGCTTGATCGAGAATGATGTGAGATTATTTTCCTCTCCTACCCAAGCGATAAATTCTTCCACTGTCATAGAGTATTCTTCATTATATTGTTTGGCAATAGTCCAGAGCGTGTCTCCATCCTGAACGGTGATACTTTGATAAGACGGTTGATCTGCCATGACAAATAGTAAATAGGCTGCAGAAAAAAGCGCTAAAACAAATAATATAATAATGTAAGAGAAACGATTCCAAATGTGTGATAACATAAAAAATACCTCCATACGAATGTTTGTTCTGTTTTGTTATTTTTATTGTAATACGAACATTCGTTTGGTGTCAACAGAAATTCGAACTTATGTTTGTATCAGCTGGAAAGACATGCTATAATGGGAACATAAGATCTATAATAGAGGTGCGTGAACATGACAAAATTGTCTAAAAGACAGCAAGACATACTAGAATATATTAAAATTGCAGTAAGAGAAAAAGGATATCCACCTTCCGTCCGGGAAATCGGGGAAGCCGTTGGTCTTGCTTCTAGTTCCACCGTACACGGACATCTGGCCAGGTTAGAGAGTAAAGGCCTCATTCGCCGGGATCCCACCAAACCAAGAGCCATCGAAATTTTAAATCTTGAAGAGGATACGATTCCACGCCAGCGAGTTGTGAACGTTCCTTTAATCGGTAAGGTTACAGCAGGTCAACCCATCACTGCTGTCGAGAATGTAGAAGAATTCTTTCCACTGCCTGAGCGTATGGCACCTTCTGATGAACAGGTCTTCATGCTGGAAATCATGGGTGATAGTATGATAGAAGCCGGGATCTTGGATGGGGATTTCGTTATCGTGCGTCAGCAGCAAACAGCGAACAATGGAGATATCGTCGTAGCGATGACCGAGGAAGATGAAGCGACTGTAAAACGTTTCTTTAAAGAAAAGGATTATGTTCGATTACAACCAGAGAATTCAACAATGGATCCGATCATTTTACGAAATGTATCCATTTTAGGAAAAGTTGTCGGAGTTTATCGTCAAGTACATTAATAGGTTTAAGCCGCTATGTTTAATAGCGGCTTAATTTTTTATGTAATTTGGAAGACTATTAAAGAATAAAAAAGCAGTGGGTCGTAGCGTTTTTGCTACGACCCACTGTTTAAGGATTAATACATTTGAATGTATTGCTCGCGCTCCCATGGGTGTACTTGTGTACGGAACATATCCCATTCGATTTCTTTCGCTTCAACGAAGTGTTCGAAGATGTGTTCTCCAAGGGATTTAACGATTACTTCATTTGTTTTAAGGTTTTCTAATGCAGCGTGTAATGTTGCTGGAAGATCTACGATTCCTGCTTCTTCACGCTCTTTTTTGTCCATGACATAAATGTTGCGGTCGATTGGCTTAGGAGCTGGAAGATTATTTTTGATTCCATCTAATCCAGCTGCCAGTAATACAGCCATCGCCAGGTATGGGTTAGCCGCCGGGTCAACACTACGAACTTCTACACGTGTGCTTAATCCACGAGAAGCAGGGATACGGATTAATGGGCTGCGGTTACGAGCAGACCATGCAACATAACAAGGAGCTTCATATCCAGGTACTAAACGTTTGTATGAGTTTACAGTCGGGTTCGTGATCGCTGTAAAGTCAGTGGCATGTTTAATGATACCTGCAAGGAATTGACGAGCTGTATCGCTTAATTGCAAATCTCCCTTTTCATCAAAGAAAGAGTTTTCCCCATTTTTGAATAGGGACATGTTACAGTGCATTCCTGATCCATTTACACCAAATAGTGGTTTTGGCATGAATGTAGCGTGCAAACCATGCTTACGTGCAATCGTTTTAACTACTAGTTTAAATGTTTGGATATCATCACATGCTCTTAATGCACTTGCATATTTAAAGTCGATCTCATGTTGACCAGGAGCAACTTCGTGGTGAGATGCTTCGATTTCAAAGCCCATTTCTTCTAGTTCTAATGCGATATCACGACGGCAGTTCTCCCCTAAATCTGTAGGAGCTAAATCGAAATAACCACCGTTATCGTTTAATTCTAATGTCGGCTCACCGTTTACGTCTAATTTAAAGAGGAAGAATTCTGGCTCAGGTCCTAGATTGAAGTCAGTAAACCCCAGCTCTTCCATTTGGCTTAAGATGCGCTTTAAGTTGTTACGCGGATCTCCTTCGAATGGAGTGCCATCTGGATTGTAGATATCACAGATTAGACGGGCTACTTTTCCTTTTTCAGCTGTCCATGGGAATACTAACCAAGTATCTAAATCAGGGAATAGGTACATATCTGATTCTTCGATACGAACGAATCCTTCAATTGAAGATCCGTCAAACATCATCTTGTTATCTAATGCCTTTTCAAGTTGACTCAGAGGGATTTCTACGTTCTTAATCGTCCCCAGAATGTCAGTGAATTGCAGTCGAATGAACTTTACACCTTCTTCATTCGCTAATCTTAGAACATCTTCTCTAGTATACTTTGCCATTTACGTATTTCCTCCTCAAGATTATTAAAGGTTTTATTTAATGAAAAAAGCGAGACATGTCACCTTGACGCAAAGATGCTTTAGTAAATCGACCAGAATGCATCAATTCATTTCGGAGTAATTTACGCAGCTCGTCATCAGATAGATCTTGTCGTGCTTTTTCTTCCTTTTCATTACTTACGTCAGATACCACTTTACTTTCATTATGACTGGATACAGCAAATATCTTCTTAATCCCAGCCATGTTGATGCCTTGATCTAACAGATCCTTTACTTCCAATAACTTATCAATGTCATTCAAGGAAAAGAGCCTGCGATTCCCCTCAGTACGTGCAGGGTTGATCAGCTGATGCTCTTCATAGTAGCGAATCTGACGAGCCGTTAAGTCCGTGAGCTGCATGACAATACTGATAGGAAATAATGCCATCGTTCGACGAATTTCACTTCCGCTCATCTTGATTCCTCCTTTTCTTTCCTTCTTGACCTTATTATATGTAATGTAAGGAGATCTGTCAATCATATGTTAGATTTTCTTACATAAGAAATCAAAAGAAAGGGATAGTCAAAATTAGACTATCCAATTACTACTTTATTATCCGTTCGCAACAGTGATTAAACCTTTTTCAATCAAATTATCTACTGCTATGCAAACGGCGATTTTTACATGGGCGTAAGTTAACCCCCCTTGGACATACGCTACGTAAGGTGGTCTTATCGGTCCGTCTGCAGATAATTCAATGCTGGAACCTTGTATGAATGTTCCTGCGGCCATAATGACGTCATCTTCATAGCCAGGCATATAGTTGGGATATGGAGTGAAATGAGAATTTATAGGGGATGCAAACTGGATTGCCTGACAAAATGCAACCATCTTATCTCTGTCATTGAATTGTACCGACTGGATTAAATCTGTTCGTTGTGCATAAGGACTTGGATTTGTATCCATGCCAAGCTCCGTTAAGAAAGCGGATGTGAAGACGGCACCCTTTAATGACTGTGCCACCACATGTGGCGCCAAAAAGAAGCCTTGATACATTTCTTGCAAACTGTAAAGAGATGCCCCGGCCTCGGCCCCTATGCCAGGTGAGGTCATTCGATATGAACATGCATCTACGTATCCTTTTTTCCCAACGATATATCCTCCTGTTTTAGCAAGGCCGCCACCAGGATTTTTAATAAGGGAACCGGCCATTAAGTCTGCACCTACGTGACAAGGCTCTCTTTCTTCAACAAATTCTCCGTAGCAATTATCTACAAAGACGACGATTTCAGGGTTAATTTCTTTAACGAAATCAATCATTTCTTTGATTTCATCTAGAGTAAATGAAGGTCTATTGGCATATCCTTTAGACCGCTGTATCCCTACCATTTTTGTCTTGGAAGAAATCGTTTTAGCCACTTTTTCAAAATCGATTTTTCCTGATTCGAGTAAATCAACACTTTGATAGCCAATCTGAAAGTCTTTCAGAGAACCGGTCCCTTCTCCGCGAATACCAACAATTTCTTCTAACGTATCATATGGTTTTCCCGTTATATACACCAGTTCGTCCCCAGGTCGAAGTACACCAAATAAGGCGATTGAGATTGCATGAGTGCCTGATATGATCTGAGGTCTCACCAGTCCCGCTTCTCCCCCAAATACATCTGCATAAATACTTTCTAATGTGTCTCTCCCTGCATCATCATACCCATATCCTGTGGAAGGAATAAAATGAGAATCACTTACACGATGCTTTTGAAAAGATCTAAGTACATTAAACTGGTTTTTTTCCGCTCTTTCTTCTATTTGTTTATGAATTTCTTTAATGCTTGCTTCAACTTTTGTTACCAGTGGCTTTAGAATGGTTCCGTGCACTAATTGTTCATACATGAGATTTTTGTTTCCCTTCTACCTTTGAAATTTCTTGATGTTTCCTGCGATTGGATGATCTTCCAAGTGATAGCCCGTCAATTCATAAACCTGGCTTTCCTCTATAAATTCCAGTTTTCTTAAGATGGTTTCATTCTTTAATTGTGAAAGGGCCTTCCCTTCACTCGCTGGAATGAATACATGATAAGATGTCATATGTTTTTTCACGATTTCTTCTATTTTTAATAAAAGCTGCCCGCGATCGTGTTCGTTTAAGGCACTGATCATTATATGATCCCATTCACTACTCGGAACAAAGTCAGGGTCCATTACATCTTTCTTATTGTATACCGTTAGCTGAGGCAGTCCATTCATGTCCAAGTCTTCTAATAAAGCTTGAACGGTCTTTTCGTGCTGACTGTAATCCGGATTTGAACTATCCACAACATGGAGAAGAAGATCCGCTTCCTTTACCTCTTCCAGCGTAGAGCGAAACGCCGCTACTAATGTAGTCGGGAGATCTTGGATAAATCCGACAGTATCCGTAAGTAATGCCGTGTATCCGCTGGGCAAGGGCATCTTCCTTGTCATCGGGTCCAATGTAGCAAAGAGTTGATTCTCTTCATAAGAATCTGCTAATGAGATTCTATTAAACAAAGTCGATTTGCCTGCGTTTGTATAGCCGACCAATGCTATTTGAAAGGCTTTGTTACGCTTTCTCCGTTCACGATACCTTTCTCTGTGTTCAACTATGATCTGCAGTTGTTTCTTAATGTCATCAATTCTGCGATGAATATGACGACGGTCACTTTCCAGCTTTGTTTCACCCGGCCCTCTTGTACCAATTCCTCCTCCCAACCTTGAGAGAGACGCCCCTTGACCGATTAATCGAGGAAGAAGGTATTGAAGTTGAGCAAGTTCTACTTGTAATTTCCCTTCTCTTGAACGGGCGCGCCCAGCGAAAATATCCAGGATCAGCTGAGTACGATCAATCACCCTTGCATTTAAATCTTTTGATAAATTCCTGATTTGACTCGGAGATAGTTCACCATTAAAAATGATAATATCCGGTTCTAATTGTTCTTCTAAAAGGGCCAGCTCTTCCACTTTACCTTTTCCTATATATGTACCAGGATGAACGCGATCCCGCTTTTGAGTTAATATAGCCACAACCTGACCTTGAGCCGTTTCCGTCAACTCTTCAAGCTCGTCTAGACTATACTGAAAACGCAAGTCTTCTTCCTCCAGTTGACACCCAACAAGAATGACTTTTTCCTTCACTTCATTCTTCAATAAACATCCTTCTTTCTGTACGTTTCATTATCATTTTCATCATACCAAATTCGTCTCGTAAACTCTATGTAAAAGGTAATGAAAAATGGTTGCAATTAAGTGCAAACGTGTTAAAATCAGTATGTTTGAATAAACAAAACATCGCTCACATTCTACATACTGGCATGTAGCATATTGTAATAGGGTTAGGAGGAATGTGTATGACATGGGAAGTATTGAGCATTATTGGTACCATTGCTTTTGCTATTTCAGGAGCTATCATTGCCATGGAAGAGGAATACGATATACTTGGTGTTTATATATTAGGAATTGTCACAGCATTTGGTGGAGGTGCCATTCGGAACTTATTGATCGGCGTCCCTGTTTCCGCTCTGTGGGAACAAGGCATGTTATTTCAGATAGCCCTTCTATCTATAACAGCCGTCTTTCTTTTCCCTAATAATCTCCTTAAGCATTGGAGAAAATGGGGGAATTTCTTTGATGCAATAGGTCTATCAGCCTTCGCCATCCAAGGAGCACTATACGCTTCTGAAATGAATCACCCGATAAGTGCTGTCATTGTGGCAGCCGTATTGACGGGAAGCGGCGGTGGAATCATTCGCGATCTTCTTGCCGGCCGGAAACCGTTAGTGCTTCGATCAGAGATTTATGCTGTGTGGGCGGTTCTTTGTGGAGCGGCCATTGGACTGGGAATTGTCCATTCAGCCTTTGAACTGTACTCTTTATTCATCATTACCACGACGTTGCGAGTACTTTCCTACTTATATAAATGGAGGTTGCCGAATAGGAGCTTAAGAGCACATGTTTAATGAAAAAATGCATTCTTTTATGAATGCATTTTTTTCATAGATTCTTAGATTCTTATTGTTTACTAAGTATGGTCATTCAGAAGAAGCTTTGTTAAACACCAGATCATTGCTGCGAATGGTTAATAAATCATGTCGATCATAACAATTTTCCATTAGGAGGCGCATTGCCTGAGCACGGATTGACTTTTCTAATACATTCCGTACATATCTTCCGTTTGAAAATGCCATGGGAGATAGTGTATTTTTAGCTGAATGAAGATGCTCCCTTATCTTTCTTTCTGCATCGTGACTTAATAAATACTCCTTCTCTTCTAACATCCTTCTTCCAATTTCCATCAGCTGATCAACTGAATAATCAGGAAAATGAAATACGAGAGGAAATCGTGATTGCAGTCCTGGATTCAAGGTGAGAAAGTGATCCATTTCCCTCGAATATCCTGCCAGAATCAAGATAAATTCATGCTGCTTATCTTCCATATGTTTGACAAGTGTATCAATCGCTTCTTTCCCGAAATCCTTTTCTCCGCCTCTGCCGAGAGAATACGCTTCATCAATAAATAAAATGCCTCCTAGGGCTTTTTTGACAAGGTCTCTTGTTTTTTGAGCTGTGTGTCCAATATATTCACCGACCAGATCAGCTCTCTCTGCTTCTATTAAATGTCCTTTAGAAAGTACATTCATTTTCAAGAACAGTTTTCCAATGATTCTTGCTACGGTCGTCTTACCTGTACCGGGGTTTCCTTTGAACATCATATGAAGTGCTTGTTTTCCTGCTTTCAACCCCATTGCTTCACGTTTCTTATTGACATATATCCATGCATAAATTTCTTTCACCATTTTTTTCATTTCTTCCATTCCCACAAGAGATCCGAGTTCTTCTTCTATTTCTTTTAAAGCGACATGCTCTTGAGGGAGAGACTGAGGAAGAGATTCATGCCTCAACGTATCTCGTACTGAACTCCGTTTTTGAGAATTCAATACAATGCTGATTTGACCATTATTTTTCATTCTCATTGGTTGATCCAAAGGTTTCACCTCACTATTCTAAAGACAGTATACGCTCCTGAGGATTTTAGGGTGACAAACGCCTATACTTCACCTATTTTTTCGACAAATATGAAGAATTCTGTCTATTCCTGCGCTTTCCCGAGAAATAAAAAGAAATACGGAGTGTTTTGCTTCGTTTATGTTACAACAGGTTCATCATTATATAGCTGTTAAAAACTAGTTTGTAGCATTGTAAGTGAGGGACGTAAAAAAAGCCTCTCTTATCATCCTATTCAATTACATTTCTTTTCATTAACTAATTCTGTTAATCCTTACTCAGATTCATGGCGTTTATGAGAAAAGGATCCGATAATAACTACAAAAAAAGCTGCCCCTAGAGGCAGCTTTCGAAAGCTTTTTCACAATTAATTGGTTGTCTCTTCAAAATTTATTTGGACATTACGCTGTGGAGCGAATGTTGAAATGGCATGTTTATATACAAGCTGCTGTTTTCCATCGCATTCAAACAGCACGGTAAAGTTATCAAAACCTTTCACTTGACCACGGATTTGGAAGCCATTTAATAAAAATACCGTACATAGTGAGCTTTCTTTTCTCAATTGATTAAGGAATTGATCTTGGATATTAATGGATTGTTTCATGGTTAGTCCTCCTCTTCTATCTCTACATTACTTATTCGACTTTAATTGAAGCTTTCCTGCAATAAATTCTGAAATATCCTCGATAATTTCGGCGTGCTGATTCTCATCTGTCATATCGAACCAGGCCACATCCATTTTATTTCTGAACCATGTCAGTTGACGCTTTGCATACCTTCTGGAATTTTGCTTTAGGTTTTCTGTTGCTCGTTCCAAGCTGACTTCACCATCAAAATAATCATAAAGCTCCTTGTATCCGATGGCCTGAACAGACTGAAC
This sequence comes from Rossellomorea sp. GCM10028870, assembly GCF_042666755.1. Lineage (NCBI taxonomy): Bacteria > Bacillati > Bacillota > Bacilli > Caryophanales > Bacillaceae > Rossellomorea > Rossellomorea sp. GCM10028870. Next base: position 1,365,864 of record NZ_JBHTGN010000001.1, read on the forward strand.
ATCCCTTATACCTTCATCGTATAACCCTTTAACTTCTTCTAATAGACCCTGTTTCATCATTAAGTCAACACGAAGGTTTATTCTTTTATAAAGTTTATCCCGATCCATGGTTAATCCAATTAAAGCAACATCGTACTGCAGCTCCTGGGATTGCGCTTCTTGATACTCAGACATTGTCTTCCCAGTACAATGATAGATTTCCAATGCTCGAATAACTCGGCGGGTATTATTCCGGTGAATATTCCCTGCTGAAACGGGATCCACGGATAATAACTGATCGTGAAGCCACCCGGAACCATTCTTCTCTAGGCTTGCTTCCAGCCCCTCGCGATAGTGTTCATCACCTGGAGTTTCAGTGAATTGATAATCGTATAGGACAGACTGAATATAAAGTCCTGTCCCCCCTACAATAAGAGGGATTTTCCCATGAGAGTGTATTTCCGATATTTTCTTTCGGACAAGCTGCTGAAATTCAGCTACAGAAAAGGATTCATCAGGATCTTTAATATCAAGTAAATGATGCTGGACGCCTTCCATTTCTTCGGGGGTGATTTTAGCGGTACCGATATCCATTCTTTTATAGATTTGCATGGAGTCACCACTGATGATTTCCCCTTTAAACCTCTTTGCAAGTTCTATACTTGTATTGGTTTTCCCTACAGCAGTCGGACCAATAAGAACAATCACTTTCTCTTTCTCATATCTTGTCATACGTTCACTGCTTTCTATGTAAATGATTCTTTACATATTATCGTACCATAATGATAGATGTTGTGAAATCACATCTTGCTAGTTTGTCCATTTCTTTTATTATTATTCCCAGAGATTAAACTTTTCTGCCTCCCTTCTTTATTGATGTCAATGTACCCGTTTATGGAACAGGTAAAACTGCTTGAAGGAATCCTTCAAGCAGTTTTAGTTAGTTATTCTGCTTTTAATTTTAACGTGTCTCCACTTGGGTTGGAGATTGAGGTTCCATGATAGTCACCATTAATCCATGCATTAATTTGATTATGATACCATTCACTCTTATAATGACCCGCTTGTCCAGGGCCTACAATATGAAAGCCATTGTTCATGTTCTCTGTATCGATAACAAATCTCCATGAAGCACCATGATTGACGATTCCACTCTCATTGTAGCTTGCAGCCCCCACCGTCACTCTACTTCCTCCCACTGCCACAGGATCTCTGTCATTTAAGAACCATTTCAATACTGAAGATGCTCCCGATAAAGGATGTTCAAAGTATACTCTATGATACATTCCCCACTCCCACTCGTTCATTGAAGAACCATATTCTTCTTCCAGCTCGTCTAATGCTTGGGTAAGTGAAGCTGTCAGGAAAGTCTTGTATCCTCCACTGTCCACAAACCACTGAGATTCCTCTCCGTTATGAGCCTTCCGAATGAGTTCATCCACGACACTTTGACGGCCTTCAAACAGTTTCATCATATCTTTTGGAATTTCCTTTTTAAATAGACCAGTGGAAATTTCGTTCATCCATTGGTGAAAAACGAGTGGAGCAGCTAGTTTTTTATCATCTTTATTGTTCCAGGACTTCAGCAACTCAACAGCTTCTTTTTCTTTAGCTGTTAATGAGCCGCTTTCCATATCTTCAATCAGAATAGGAACCATTTCACGTGCATGTAAATTCATCTGATCCATTTGAAGGTCTTTCATATCGGAAAGAGCGATATCCTTTTTTGCTTCTAAATACTCAGATATTCTCATGTACCGATATGGCTGAGCCCAGTGATGACTAATGTGATATGGATATTCTTCGGAAACCACTTTATTATTTGCTGTTGCAATGAAACCCGATTCTGGATTGATGACTTTGGGAAGCTCTTCGAATGGTATAAATCCTTCCCATTCATAATCAGGATCCCACCCGGGAACAGGGAGAAGTCCGTCCCCTTTTTTCCTGATTGGAATTTTCCCATTTGCCTTATACGCAATCGTCCCATCCTCTGAGGCAAATACGAAATTTTGGGTAGGAACATGGAAGTCCTTTAAGGCTTCTTCAAATTCATCCCAATCCTTTGCCTTATTGATGTTAAGGATTGCGAGAAGTTCCAGACTTGGATCAAGTGCTGTCCATCTCATTGAAAGCACCTTTCCACTCTCATTTTGATGAGAAAACTCTGAAATCACCGGTCCATGTCTTGTGATTGTGACTTCATAAGGAATGGTGTCACCATCTTTTACTTTAATGGGCTCTTCTATGATCGTTGCCCTTTCCCACTTTTCATCATATAAAAACAGAGAAGGATCTTCATCATTTTGTTTTTCTACATATAAGTCCTGAACATCAGGTCCCGTATTTGTTACCCCCCACGCAATTTGCTCATTATGACCAAGGATGATCCCTGGAATACCGGCAAAAATCACTCCACTCACATTGACTTGTGGTGATTCCAGGTGCATCTGATACCATATGGAAGGAGTTCCCAATGAGAGGTGGGGATCGTCTGCTAGAAAGGGCTTACCACTGGCTGTTTTCTCTCCGCTTACCACCCAGTTGTTGCTCCCATTAAACTCCGGTGGAATGACAGCACTGGCAAATGATTGCTCCATATCAACCTGAACTTCTCCTATTTCTGATAGGATGGTAGGAGCGTCTTCAGGGTATGAAGGGAACAAATCATACGCATTATCTTTTGGCAGGTTTTCTAATGCCCAGTACCGGAAAGCCTGTCCTTGCCAGTGGCCCCCTAAATCAAATGCCATATACTTACCGATGGTTAATGAATCGATGGGAGTCCATCTTTCAGGTTTATAGCCAAGCAGAGTGAATTCAATAGGGAGCCTTCCTTCATCTGTGGCTTCTTGCATAAAAGCGTTTACCCCATCGGCATACCATTCGAGAAGCTGCTTGGCTTCATCCGGATATGCGGCAAATGAAACCTCCGCTGCCCTCCGCAAACCAAATGTCCGGAAGAACTTGTCCCGATCAATTGCTTTCTCACCGACCACTTCACTCAATCGCCCCGAAGCCTGTCTTCTGCTTAGGTCCATTTGAAATAGACGATCCTGCGCCTGTACATAACCCTGTGCCATATAAAGGTCTTTTTCATTTTGAGCAAGAATATGGGGCACGCCGTCTTTATCCCTGATCACTTCTACATCTTGGGATAAACCTTTTAATGAAATAGCACCCGATGTAACAGGCAGCGATCTGTCAATGTAATAATTTGCAAAAATAAGGACTCCAAGCATGATAAACAGAATGGTTCCCGCTGTCCATAATATAATTTTAAGGCGTTTATTCTTTTTCTCCCTTAGAAGCTCTATGCCTCCATTCATTCCATTTCCCCCTATTTCATATATTGAATTTTCTGAATATAACTATATCTTAGTATTAGCTTTTTGTGAGAAGAATTCCTTCTACTAAAATGCATTCTGAAAAATTCTATATGTAAAAAGAGCCTGGGACAAAACTAAAATGCCACGATGTAAAGACGAACAATAAAAGTGTAGGTTCTTAATACCGCTAATGATTTCCGTGCAAGACTACGCTTTCCGCGGGTAGCCCGTGAGCCTCCTCGGCAAGCCTGCGGGGTCTCACATAAGCTACTTTTCCCGCAGGAGTCTTCGTCTTGCACTCCAATCAACCGCTGGAAACAGCTAAAATCAAATGTATCGAAATAAATAATAAACCCGAAAAATCCGCTTCCTAGAAGGTAGATTTGTTCGGGTTCCACTTAGACTAAAACACTTATGTCCCAGCCTCTTTATAGAGGTACAGTATGTTTCAATCTGGACCAGAAAGTCATGATCAATATTCCACTCGTTAAAAAGAAAATGGAGCAGGAATAAAAAATAACGTTGATGGTAAAGTAGTCTAATAGAAATCCAGTTCCCATAACGGCTCCACTTGAGAATAGAGACGTCCAAAAATGGTACACCCCGATACTCTTACCTCTTGAGGCATGGTCTGTCACTTCACTTATCACTACCTTCTCTGACGTTTTCTGCAAAGCCCCCAGTACTCCCAGACCTACCTGAATGAAGTATACCTCATGAATGGATCCTGCTGAGGGTATAAAAAGGAACAGAAAACTCATTCCTACGGAGTAAATGACTAGAAGACTCGGTCCTCCGATTAAATCAGACAGCCTTCCAATGAAACGATGACTAATGGCAGCACTTAACGTAAACAATCCATAAGCAAAACCAAAGCTTGAAAATGAACTACCGATATTTTGTATGAACAATAGATAAAAAGGAAAGGACACACTTGCAGCTACCATGGCAAAACTTTGGGAAACGATCAACCACTTCATTGGCCATACTCCTCATAAAATAGATTCACAAAACGTTCATCGGGATCAAGCTGTCTCTTCTTACTGAAGAATTCTTCTGCATTCGGATAGGCAACATGCATTTGTTTTACTGTAGGATATTCGTAATAAGGAAGATAATAGCTGCCGCTGTGTTTCAGTGTCACGTCAACCATGCCTCTAATGATCTCTCCTGTCTTCTTCTTTTCCTTTTCATCCATTCCCTGATTGATTAACAGAACAAGTGCAAACATATCGTCCTTGGCGTAAGACATAAGGGCTTCTTCATTGTGTTTAACATATCGAACCGTAATATTCATTAAATTAATGTCCTTATCAGCTAAGAACTTTCGTAAATCATCTATATATTCTTCATACTTATCCACTGGGATAAAATACTCTTGTAATATATCTGTGTCATTCTTTCCCTCGTGCTCTAGAAACTCTGATTCAGAACGCATCACATTATTTCTCGTTTCCAAATGACCGTCTCGATCCCGAAAAAAAGATTTCTGCATGGTCCAAAATGCATCTTTTCCCCAATCAAAATCTCTTGAGAGTCCTAACAAGAATTTCGTTAAGAACGTAAATTTATCTTCTTTCAGTTCATTATGATTAGAGTACTCTTCATGCTTTGGACTTATCAAATAGTCTGTCACATACATGTCTTGGAGGAACGTGTCAGGTGCTGTAGACAATCGGGCCAGATGCATTTTCACCTTGTCATTTTGTAAGACATTCCCTTTAAAATAGTTCTCATATTCATCATAGTTCAGTTCTTCTGTTTTTATATAATATAATTCATCTGAAGTAAGCTGAAGTTCCGCATCCATTATGACTCCGAACAATCCGTATCCCCCGATAACCAACGGAAAATATTCTGAGTTTTCTTCTCTCGATACGGTTATGATTTCGCCATCATGCTTCATTAGTCTAAACCAATTCACGGTTTCAATTAAAGCACCATTTCGTATGTCTCTCCCATGCACATTTACAGATAAAGACCCTCCTACAGTAAAAATATTTTGGGACTGCATCACTTTCACTGAAAGACCATAGGGGTTAATCGCTTTTTGAATATCATTCCATGTTACACCGCTTTGCACATGGATAGTTTTATGAACGGGATCAACTTTAAGCACTTTGTTAAATCCCGTCATGTCCAACACGACGGCATCTGGGTAATATGTATGTCCTCCTTGACTGTGTCTCTTCCCCGCAATCGAAACTTTAAGGTCCTCTTTTTGGGCTTCATTTATCGTATTTACTATACTATTCTCTTCCTTGCCTTTTACCATTTTTTTGATTTTCATTGGCATCAATCTACCTACATCTGAAATGACATTGCCCGAGTCAGTATTAGTTATCATCCACTGGAATATCACTATGTAGGAAATCAGAATAAGGATCAGCAAACATAACCTGTTTTTTCTCTTGGACCCAATAATCATTTCCTCTCCTCCAAACTTACCCTTTTAGTGTAATTTTACACAATATTAGTTATTTTTCAATATATTTTAGCCAAAATAAAAAAGCTTGTGATGAATTATCATTTCAATCACAAGTTATTTATACTTAACAGGGCTTTGCAAAAATTCCATTATGAACTTTTTTTGTAACCATACTTATATCTACTCCATTATTATTAAAAAAAGAGAAGAATTAAATTAGTTACCATAATATTATTACTGACAAGAAATTCCCTGCACACCACTTCGTTTAGGTGATAGAGCATGTGGGGTACAAGATATTCAGAAGGTGATGAACATGGCATTTGATTATGATCTTGATTTCGAGACGATTGATTTTCGGGAGCAGCCTGAAAAATATCGGGTGGGACGAGGGGAACAGGGTGTATTACTTGTCGAACCATATAAGAGTGAAATCCTTCCCCACTGGCGCTTTAAAAACACCGATATTGCCAAAGAATCTTCAAATAAGATATATGAGTTGTTTATCCAATACAAACTGGAAAATGATTTTGTAGGAATGGACATGGCCAGAAAGTTTCTTCAAATGGGGTATACAAGAGCTCGACGTTACGCCAACTATCCAGGAGGGAAAAAGTATAATAAAGAAGGAGATTTAAAGAAGAGAAAGATAGACGAAGAGAAAGCTGCATCTGCAGCAGTATTCGAAACAAAGTGGAAGCTTGCCAGAGAGGATGAAGAGTATCTTCATCTTAAAAAAGAACACCAAAGCAACTTTGGTTAAAGACAAAAAGAACAGGGGTGAACTACTGCTGGTTCATCCCCCTGTTCTGATCCTACATTATACGTTTAAACATCTTTTCCATTTCATACGTTGAATAGTGGATAAGTATCGGTCGACCGTGGGGACAGGTATATGGATCACTGGTCCTTCTAAGTTCATCCAGTAAAGCTTGCATGTCCTCATTTCGCAAATGATGGTTTGCCTTGATCGAACCTTTGCAACTCATCATAATCGCTGCTTCTTCCCTGAGCTTTTTGATATCCACCCGGTTCATTTTTAACACCTGTTCGATCATATCTTCGATGGTTTGCTGTTCTTCCCCTTTTGGAAACCATTGAGGATGAGCCCTGACAATAAAGCTATTGTAGCCGAACTCTTCCAGAAACACACCAACGTCTTCCAGAAGATGGCGGTATTCATTAATTTTAATATACTCGTCTGTAGAAAATTCAAGAGTAAGTGGGACCAGGAGTTCTTGGAGCTCTTTCGCAACCTCTCCCACTTTTTCTTTAAAGAACTCATATTTTATTCGTTCTTGAGCTGCATGTTGGTCAATAATATATAGGCCACGATCATTTTGGGCGAAGATATACGTACCATGCATTTGGCCGACAGGATAAAGCGGGGGAACTCCAGGAGAGCGGCCTTCCTTTTCAAGTACTTCTTCCACATTTGTATCCTGGAATCCCACTGCTTCCTCAAGGGAATCCATTAAGTCCGGAACTGCTGGTTCACCGGATACAGGAATTTTTGCCTCATGGGATTCGTCCCTTGGTGGTTCTGGTTCATAAAGCTTTTCCAACTCTTCCTTAGGAAGCAATCGTTCACGGACCTCACCTCTGAATCCCGTACTTTCTTCTTTCGGTTGAGGTTTATGCGAATGGTCTAGGCTCATAAACGTTTGCTCTGATTTCGGTTGTACAACCCTTGGTGCCACGGACCCTGAAGGAATCAATTCTCTTCTTTTAAACACCTTTTTGATTCCTTCAGTAACTAATGTATTTAATTCACTTTCTTTACTTATGCGGACTTCCATTTTGGAAGGATGTACATTCACATCTACCAGTATCGGATCCATTTCTATGCTAAGAAGGACGATAGGGTGACGCCCAATCGGAAGAAGTGTGTGATACCCCTCCCCGATCGCTTTCGCCAAAGCATAGTTCTTTATAAACCTCCCATTGATCATCGTTGAAATATAATTTCTGGAGGCACGTGTAACCTCCGGCAGGGAGATATAGCCCTTTACCTTGAAATCAAGTGAGCTCACTTGGATTGGCACCATCTTCTTGGCTATTCCGATCCCATAGATAGCGGCCAGAACTTGCAGGACATCCCCATTACCATTGGTGTGTAACAAAGATTTACCGTTATGCAGAAGCTTGATTGAAACGTTAGGATGCGCCAGGGCAATCCGGTTCACTACATCCGTAATGTTTCCCAGTTCAGTATGAATGGTTTTCATATATTTCAATCGTGCAGGTGTATTGAAAAACAGTTGGGAAACTGTGATATCCGTCCCTTTTCTTGACGACGTTTTCTCAAGGGAATGAATTTCTCCACCTTCAAGCTCGATACATGTACCCGGACCATCTCCCGTGCTCGTTTTCAGGACAAAATGGGAAACGGAAGCAATACTGGGCAGGGCTTCACCTCTAAATCCCAAAGTACGGATACGGAATAAATCATTTTCGTCTTTAATTTTACTCGTTGCATGGCGTTTGAATGCTGTCTTCACATCGTCTGCTTCAATTCCGTCACCATTATCAATGATTCGTATCGAATGTAAACCTGCTTCTTCAATATGAATTTCGATCACAGTTCCGCCTGCATCTATGCTATTTTCAAGGAGCTCTTTCACAACAGAAGCCGGTCTTTCCACTACTTCACCGGCGGCAATTTTATTTGAGAGGGAATCATCAAGCTGAAATATTTTCACCACAGTTTCACCTCCTTTAGTTTTTTAATTTTTTCTGGATTCCGTAAAGGGTGTTCATTGCATCTAATGGAGTCATCTCCAGAATATCCAGCTTTTTAAGCTCATCTAAGCATTTCTTCTCTTTAGAAGTAAAATTTTCTTTTTTCTCCTGTTTCTCTGCGGTAAAGAAGGAAAGCTGGGCAAGTTCTTCTTCATTTGGTTTTTGTTTATCAATAGCTGTTTCCCTAGCTACAGCCACTTCTTTAGAAAAAGATGGCACTTCCTTTCGCTCGAGTTCAAGAAGGATTTCGTTCGCTCTCTCTATCAGGACCTTAGGCAGCTCAGCAAGCTCGGCAACATGAATTCCGTAACTTTTGTCGGCTGCCCCCTCCTTGATTTTATGAAGGAAAACGAGCTTTCCGTTCTGTTCCATGGCACTTACATGCACATTTTTCACTTTTTGTAGTTCTTCTTCAAGAACGGTCAATTCATGATAGTGAGTAGAGAATAAGGTTTTCGCTCCTATATGATCATGAATGTATTCAATAATCGCCTGGGCAAGTGCCATTCCATCATAAGTGGAGGTACCGCGACCAATTTCATCAAATAATATCAAACTTTGCTGAGTCGCGTGGATGATCGCATTTCTCGCCTCTAACATCTCAACCATAAACGTACTTTGACCTGAAATCAGATCATCGGCTGCCCCGATGCGTGTGAATACTTGATCGAAGATTGGCAGGTTTGCCTCACTCGCAGGAACATAACAGCCAATTTGAGCAAGAATACTGGTTAAAGCTACCTGTCTCATATAGGTACTTTTCCCCGACATATTCGGTCCTGTAATAAGAAAGACTTCTCTTTCTTGATCCATATAGCAGTCATTCGGAACATATTCCTGAGCACCCATAACCTTTTCCACAACTGGATGACGTCCATCCCTCAGCAGGATTCTTCTTTCGTCATTAAAAACAGGGCGGGTGTAATGACGCTTTTCACTGACCGTTGCAAAACATTGAAGAACGTCCAATTCACTTACGAGCTTCGCAAGCTTCTGAAGGCGGGGAATGAATTCTTTCACTCTTTCACGAATTCCAATGAACAGTTCATATTCCAAATCAACGCTTTTTTCATCAGCCTGAAGGATAAGCGCTTCTTTCTCCTTTAACTCAGGGGTGATGAATCGCTCCGCATTTGTTAATGTTTGTTTTCTTTCATAGCGGTCTTCTTCCAGGTGTTGAAGGTTTGCTCTCGTTACTTCTATATAATAGCCAAAGACTCGGTTAAATCCTACTTTAAGGGACCTAATTCCCGTTCGTTCCCTCTCGTCCCGTTCGAGTTGAGCAATCCAGGACTTCCCGTTTTTACTTGCATCGCGGAATTGATCAAGCTCCTCATGATACCCATCTCGAATTAAGCTTCCCTCTTTAATGGATAGTGGAGGATTTTCTACAAGCGCTTGTTCGAGGAGGTCTGTTAATTCTTCACACGGATCAAGCTTGCTTACGATGTCATCGGTTGCTTCATTTTCGAGTGATTCCACCAGATGTTTTAAAAGGGGTACTTGCTGAAGCGATTTTTTCAGCTGAATCAGATCCCGTGCATTCACATTACCGAACGCAACCCTTCCTGCCAGTCTCTCAAGATCATACACTTCCTTTAAACGTTCTCTAAGGTCCTGCCTCTCGAAGAATCGCTCCAATAGCACTTCAACAACCGTTTGACGCTTTTCGATGTCCTGTTTATGAATAAGTGGTCGATCAATCCACTGCTTTAGTAATCGGGCTCCCATAGCCGTCATCGTTTCATCTAATAGCCAAAGAAGCGAACCTTTCTTTCCTTTTGATCGGATCGTTTCTGTCAATTCCAGATTTCGTTTTGAGTAGTAATCCATTTTCATAAATTGATGCAGCTGATATGTCTCAACTACTTGTAAATGATCAAGGCTTCTCTTCTGTGTACGGAAGAGGTAGTGAAAAAGGATGGATGAAGCTTCTATTAGTTTATCTTGTTTTAAAGGGGCAACGAGATGAGCGAAATCTTCTCTTGCTTCAGCTTCTTTCTCATAGGATAAGGTAACATCGTTTCGTTCTTTGATCTTGCCTTGTACCGCTTCACTAAGATCCGGGTGAATGACAACTTCCTTCGCACCAATCGTAGATAATTCATTCAACAATGCTTGAAGGCCATCTGTCACTAATGTCACTTTTGATTCCCCTGTTGTTAAGTCACTATAAGACAATCCGTATGTTTGGTCATTAAAATCGGACACAGAAGCAATATAATTGTTCTCTTTATCATTTAAGCCTTTCCCATCCATTACCGTACCGGGTGTAATGAGCTGAACAACTTCTCTCCGTACAACTCCCTTAGCTTGTTTCGGGTCTTCGGTTTGTTCACAAATTGCTACTTTAAAGCCTTTATCGATGAGCTGCTCTATGTAGTTAGGAGCAGAGTGATAAGGAACACCACACATGGGAATACGTTCCTTTCCTCCCCCATCACGACTTGTTAACGTTATTTCAAGTTCTTGAGATGCAGCAATGGCATCATCAAAAAACATTTCATAAAAATCTCCTAAACGAAAAAATAAAAAGGCATCTTGGTATTCTGCCTTTACTTGTAAGTATTGTTTTATCATTGGAGTATATTGTGTCATGGTTTCATTCAAACCTTTCCAAGTAAATCTACTAATCTCTCGACTATTCATTATATCACACGTAAAAGGTTTGGAGCATGTAGTAGATTGAGGAAACCAGATCTGGTAACTTCAAGATTAGTGTGTACCTCCTTTACTCACTCAAAAAAATAGATCCGCTTCTAGAATGAGAAGCGGATCTATTTCTTACTTACTTGGCTTGTTTTGCTATGCTTGACTCATCGTCCAAACAGCTGGAGTTTTTTTCCTTAAACTTGAAAAAATATTTATAAGAAAAGAAACCAATCAACAGTATAGCCCCTCCAATGAGAAGGTAGGTTTGTATGTTACTCATCAAAGATTGTACATGTTTGAGATTTCCATTCTTCCCGACTATTAACATCGTGAGGGTGATGGGAAAGATTCCGATAAACGTCAGTCCGCCAAACTTCCATTTGTTCACTTTACTAATACCTGCAACATAAGAGATATAGTTACCAATGCCAAGTGGTCTCGTGATGGCAATACTCCACAAGCCACATTTCCGAAACCATTTCTGACCTTTAGCCATTTTCTTTGAGCTGGTTTTTTCTTTGATTTTATCTTTTAATTTATATCCTATTCCATAAGGGATATAACTAAATAACGTATAAACCAAGCTGCTTGTGAATGCTAATATGATCAGCTTCGTCCATGATGGATCTAAAAGGTAACCATATGTCAGCGTCACGAGAGCTCCTGGAAATGGTAAGGATGACGCTTCAATTGCATTTCCAGCGAATAATCCCCACATCCCAAGCTCCTTAATTAAATTTATTACAAAATCAAACATCGGTGTGTTCCCTCCACGATTCATTTATATATCCTTTTCCCTATTTTGCATATTAAAAACGCTCACAAAGAATAAGAATTCATCCACTGGAGGGAAATAATGTATTCGAATTGACCCTTATTCCATTTCCTCAAGAAATGCATGACCGTCTATTTTCCATTGATCTTCAATCGCATCTTTCCGAATGATGAATTGAACGTCATTTTCGTCCTGAGATTGATCGGAACGTACCCATTTCACTCTAACCTGAATCTTCATCCCAACCAGTGCAGGTAAATCCTCTACAGGAAGTATCGATCTTTGAGTAATATCAATATGTTTCACTTTCTTAAGGGCCTCCTTCACAGACCCATTACTTCCAAACATCACTTGTGAAAGTAACTTTTGATCATGCTGATTGAAAGCAATCTCCATAACGCTGATCAACTCATAGGGGTCTAATTTGTATAGAAACCCATCCAGTTTTCCACCCGCTTTTAAAATCATGATCTTATGGGCCAAATCAGGTGTTGGTGTCTTATGGGTTGTACTGCCATAAAAATGCACGCAGAAATGTCCCGGAAAATTGTTTTGGAGAGCGCCTGCTCCGTGCGGCATTCCGTTCATTGAGGCAGATATTAGTTGATCATGTACTAAAACGAGAATTGCACGACGGTCCCAACTCCATTTTCCTCCATAGATGGATTTCATGATTTTCGTGTCTTTTTTTGTAATTGGTTGTACATCCGCATGTTTGCTTCCTGCTCTTCTTTGTACCTCGAAAGAAAGGCCGGTTTCTACATCAATGATCGTAAAATACGATTGTTTAGGAATGATTTCTTTCACTTGATCCCACGGAAGTATTTCTACAGTAAAACTAGGCATTGCCCCCGCAGGTTTAGCACTGCAGGCAAAAAGTAAAGACACAACCATCATGAACCTGAATAAATAAAGCATGTAAAGACCTCTTTTTTTTCCTTAGTTTCTAATCACAACTGCAAATACATAACCATCAATTTTTGGCAATTAGGATTTAACATGAAAGAAGCCTTTTCCACCGATACTACATACGAAAGGAAGGGTTCATATGCTCTGGATTAAACTTAGTTCAATTGGTCTTTTACTGTTTCCTGTGATGAATGGTCAAGATCAATTACATATTCAATTTCAAAATCATGCGACAATTTCGATAGAACGAAATTCATTGATTATACCATTGGTGGATGAACCAATAATGGACGAAAAGCAATATGAGGAATTTGTTTCAGAAGTGCAAAATCAGGTCTATACCCCTCCTCAGAATGCTTATATCAATGAAAAAAATCAAATTATTTCAGAAAGAGCCGGTTACAAACTTAATGAACGGCGATTTCGTGATCTGGTTTATTCCTTCTTCTTTTCTAGAGGGTCAATCAATACGGAAGCACCCCTTATGACAATACATCCCAAAGTCGACAGTGAGATCCTTTCTCACATCCGAACACAGCTTATTGGAAGATACGTCACATATTTCAATAAGCATAATGAGGAACGGACTCAAAATATCGTTCTAGCGACAGAGAAGATCAATAATACGGTTGTGTTCCCTGGAGAAGTATTCTCCTTTAACGGTGTGGTAGGAAAAAGAACGAAAGAAAAGGGATATAAAAAAGCCCCCGTGATTGTAAAAGGGGAACTCTCAGAAGATATTGGGGGTGGTATTTGTCAGGTATCATCCACTTTATTTAATGCGGTTGACCAGGCAGGTGTAAAAATATTAGAACGGTATCATCATTCAAAGAGGGTTCCTTACGTGCCTCTGGGAAGAGATGCTACAGTTAGCTGGTATGGACCCGACTTCACTTTTAGAAACGCTTATAACCAGCCACTGCTCATCCGTGCAAAAGTAATTGGTGGGCAAGTTATCACTTCGATTTATTCTTCCGATCTTATCAATGTAGAAAAAAGGAAGGTGCCTAGCGCTTCACAAGAATTATCTTCCGAGAAAGATGTGAATAAATCTATTCAAGAATAGTGTTCTTAGAATGAAAATGCACCTCCTTATTCATGAGGTGCTTTCCTTATTAATTGTATTCTAGAAATTCAATTCGATTACCAAATGGATCAGAGACGAAAAAGCGATCTCTGCCGTTAATCGGAGTATCTTCTTTTATCCTGATACCTTTCTCCATCAGGGTACGCCTAAGTGCATCTAAATCTGTAACAAGTAATCCTGGATGTGCTTTTGTTGCTGGCACAAAATCATTTTGTACCCCTACATGAATTTCTTGTGGTCCATATTGGAACCAACAACCGCCTCTCCCTTGAAGGTTTTCAGGTTTCGGTATTTCTTTCAGACCAAGAATTTCACCAAAGAACTTTCTAGCTTCCCCTTCGCTGCCTTTTGGTGCAGCAAACTGAATATGGTCAATACCTTTGAAAATGATGCTCATTATGTATCTCTCCCCTTTGATTCTTACTCGTTCATTTTACCATAAAATTCAATTTAAGAGAAAAAAGGAAAACATCTGCAAAGCAGATGTTTCCCTGGAATTATAAATTATTGAAGTTGTCGGATTCCATTCATAACGGTTGATACTAACAGATCCAAATCTTCCTCCTCAATGTTTAATGGAGGTGATAATGTTAGCACATTATTGTAACCGGCAACCGTTGCACCATTTTTCCCAATGATTACCCCTTTTTGCTTACAGTACCCAATCACTCCATTGACCATAGAAATATCTAAAGGTTCTTTTGTATCCTTATTACTTACCATTTCAATTCCAATTAGCAGACCTTTCCCTCTGACATCTCCAACATATTGATGATCTTGCAAATGATTTTTCAACGTGTTCAAAGCCTTTTCACCGAGATCAGCGGAGCGTTCAAAAAGCTTCTCACTCTCCATGATTTCAATGTTTTTCAAGGCAAGAGCACATGCTGCCGGATTTCCGCCAAATGTATTAATATGACGGAAGTAATCATATTCCTCAGATCCTTTAAACGCTTCATATATCTCTCGCTTCACGGCTGTTGCAGACAGTGGAAGGTACGCACTGGTAATCCCCTTAGCCATCGTAATGATATCCGGCTTCACATCATAATTCATGAAACCAAAAGGCTTGCCTGTACGTCCAAACCCACAAATCACTTCATCGACAATCATGAGTGCACCATGCTTCTCACAGACTTCTTTCGCCGCTTTCATATATTCATCTTGTGGAACGAGTATCCCACCCCCTGTGATGATCGGTTCCATGATTAACGCAGCCACTGTTTCACTTAATTCCCAGGTCATTGCTTGATCAATTGCCTTCACTCCAGGAAGTTCATGTGGACTTCCCCCCGATGTTTCATCGCGATAGCTATCGGGTGGAGCGATATGGATAAATCCGGGAGCTAACGGCTCATACTTATATTTCCGCTGAGCCTGACCTGTTGCGGCCAGGGCCCCCATGGAATTCCCGTGATACCCTCTATATCTGGAGAAGATTTTATACCGTCCGTGTTCCCCTTTTTGCTGATGATACTGCCTTGCTATCTTAAAGGCGGTTTCATTGGCTTCTGAGCCACTGTTGGAAAAGAAAATGACATAGTCATCCCCTAGTAAATGATTTAATTTCTCAGCAAGCTCAATAGCCGGCTGATGACTTTGTGTTAGTGGAAAGTAAGCCATTTTTTTAAGCTGAAGATAAGCTGCCTCTGCTAATTCCTGTCGACCATATCCTACGTTTACACACCATAGCCCTGCCATGCCATCCAGAAATTTTTGACCATCTTTATCTGTAATCCAAGACCCGGCAGACTCTGTAACGACCATTGTTCCATCAGGATTGTATGGTTTCATGGAATGCCAAATGAGCTTTTCATCATTCCTTAACCATACATCTTGAGATTGACCTGCTTTCACCATGAAAGTTCCCCCTAACTCAGATTAAAAATCAAATCGAGAAGTGATCATTTTCTTCCTAGTATAGAAATTTACTCCGTCCTTACCGTTTACATGCATATCCCCATAGAAAGAATCCTTCCACCCTGAAAATGGGAAGAACGCCATTGTCGCAGGAACACCAACGTTGATACCCAGCATTCCAGCGTCTGCTTCTTCTCTGAACTGTCGGACAGCCTTTGCATCTTTTGTGTAAATCGTAGCACCATTTCCATATCTTGATTGACGAATATAATCAAGTCCTTCATCCAAATCCTTGGCTCTCAGCAAACTGAGGATAGGGGCAAACATTTCTTCTTTTGCAATGGTCATATCCGGTGAAACATGGTCAAAGATCGTTGCACCCAAGAAGTTTCCTTCCTTGAAGTCATCCATTTCTTTACGCCCATCTCGTATGAGGGAAGCGCCTTCCTGCAGGCCTTTGTCAATATACCCCAGTGTCTTCTCTCGATGTTCTTTTCGAATGACGGGAGTGAGAAGCACTTCTTCGTCCATTCCGTTACCAATACATAATTCATCTGCTTTTTTACTTAAAGCTTTAACAAACGGTTCATTATCCCCTACAACCACTACGGCACTGCACGCCATACATCGCTGGCCAGCGCTGCCAAACGCTGAACTGATAATATGCTCAGCCGCTTTATTCATATCTGCATCAGGCATGACAACATGATGATTCTTCGCACCGGATAATGCCTGCACCCTTTTCCCATGAGAGGCAGCCTGTTGGTATACATATTTAGCCACCGGCTGAGACCCGACGAAGGATATGGCTGCGACATCTTTATGCTCGATCAATCCATTTACGACATCATGTGCACCATGCACGACATTTAGTACACCATCGGGCATTCCCGCATCTGTTAATAACTCTGCAAGCCTATTGGCTAAAATCGGGGTTCTTTCAGATGGCTTCAACACGAAAGTATTTCCACACGCAATTGCAAGCGGGAACATCCATAGGGGTACCATCATAGGAAAGTTAAAAGGCGTGATCCCCCCCACTACACCAAGTGGATAGCGGAACATTTCTGAATCTATATCCTCTGCAATACCACTAAGCGTTTCACCCATCATTAAAGTCGGTGCACCACAAGCGAATTCCACACACTCAAGCCCCCGCTGCACTTCACCATACGCCTCTTTAAATGATTTACCATTTTCCTGTACAACCAGTTTGGCCAACTCCTCATGATTGTCAGAAAGTAAGGAATGGTATTTATATAGAATACGGGCACGTTTTGGAACCGGCGTCTTCTTCCACGTTTGTGAGGCTTGCTTAGCAGCCTTCACAGCCATAGCGACGTCTTCTTTAGTAGAAATCGGAACTCTTGCAATCTCTTCATTTGTAGCAGGATTCACTACTTGTAAGGTCTGCGAGCTAAGAGAATCAACCCATTCACCTCCAATGTAATTCTTTAACACAGCTACGTCTTTTTTTATGATCGTCATACTCAGTTCCTCCTTATTTTTTCATCGGAATTTTCTGATTGGTGTAGAACCTGTCGTATAGCTTATAGTTTTATTATGAAAGAAATTGTAAGTGGTTTCATTAGACATTGTGTAAAATAACCTGATATCTCAATTTGACATTTTACAATTAATTAATCTTCGACTTTTTCAAAGAGCTAAGTGGTTGCAAATAGTCATGGGCAGCAAGGAGAAACTCGATGGCCACACGTTTATCAGAGGTCATGAAATCATCTCCAAGTAAATCTTCAATTTTTTTGAGGCGATGGTAGAGTGTTTGTCTTACAATAAATAGTTGTTTGGATGTTTCCTGTTTTGATCCCTGACATGCAAGGAAAACCTTCAACGTCTTCAATAGACTGCCATCATGTTTACGATCATAATCCAGGAGCGGAGTGAGGTACTCTTCGATCATTTCCCACAGATTAACATTGTTGTTAACAATTGAAATCAGCCTGTATAAATGCAAATCATCAAAGAAAAAATACGCTTTTGATGCATCCACCTTTGACTGAAACATGAGACTATCTTTAGCTGTTTCATAGCTCTTGTGAATTTCCATCGTCTCCATTTGGTACTTGCCAGTTGCAAATACTGTTTGTGAAGAATCTTTAAAGAAATCAGACTGAAGAATCTTTTCGTAGGCAGTGGTGACTCTCGATTTCCAATCTCCAGTCCTCCTGGTGTCCAGAAGAATGAAAATGAGATCATTTCCTATTCTTTCGGGTAACACACGAAAACCCTGTTGTTCAAAAATGCTTCTGGTGACAAGGTTAAAAAAGGTTAAATCAATCGGCTCTTGTTGATTCAGCCTATTCGTCTGGCAAATACAGACGACACCACCATTGACCTGTACATTTAAGTCTCCTAAAAATGCGGATAGTCTCTCATAGGACTGTTCTCCTTTTAGCCAACAGGTAATCCATTTAGAGTCTTCTAAACGTTTTTGCTCGTTAAAATACAATTCTCTCATTAAATACTGTGCTAACGCCGTTGAAGTTCTGTCCAATATGAGGAGCTCGTATTCGCTAAAAGGATGATCGCTTCTGTATATACATAACTCTGCGTATTCCTGGTCAAATAGAATAACTTTAGTGGAGGCAAAATGATGATTACGGGAATCTTTATGACTGTGATAACATTTTCGTATTCTCTCTTCATCAGGTGAGCACATGAGAGGATAGATTTCCACCTCTTGCTCTTTTAGCTGAAATAGTACAGGGACAGCAAGCTCCTTATGTAAAACCTGAAGGATCTCTCTGAAGTGATTTACGCCGAGGAGCCTCCTGTTTAACTCCTGTGCATATGAATCCAGTTTTTTTATCATGTCGTATTGCTGATTGATGAGTACGGAGTGAATATCCTGAGTTATACTAACAAACGGAACTTCCCTTTGAAACACGATAATAGGAAAATCAAATGCATCTGCACACTTTAATACAGAAATTGGAATCGTAGAAATATTTGTATCAAGTTCAATGCAAATGGCCGCTGCTTCACTCTCAATTAACTGATGAAGGAGTGAAAGAAAGGTCTCCTCCTCTTGTAAAGCGATTCCTGTAGAAAGGATCAGTTCATTTCCATTAAGAAGATTCTTTATCGATGTTACTTCGACTACATGGACCCACTTAACTTGACGGCTGAGACCATTGTGCCCAGCAATCACTTTAGCATGTTCAAAGTACCTTCTTACTAGAATATCTTCTACTGAGAAATAGTAATTACTTTTCATTTTTCTCTCCTCTTGTTCTGCCTTAGGAAAATGGAGAAAAAGGATTGGCGGAACCAATCCTTCATTTTGCTTCTATTCTTCTATATAGGGGATTGCAAACTGGATCTCTTCACTCCACCATTTCATTATTTCTTCATCTGATAGCTTTTGTGAAGATAAAACGGCTAACACCCAATCGATTAGCTCATCAGACGTTTGCATATTTCCAGGAAAGAGTGTCAGTTCCTTTCCTTCATGAGGTCCCATAACGTCACTCATCCAAGTTTCCCCCTTCAACTTTTAGTTTTGAAGTAATAGATTTGAGAAATATTTTCGTGCATTTGCCGTTTTCACATGAAGAGTGGCACTTCTTTTATTTTCAGTATGCTTAAACAGAACAAATGCCCCACTTAGGTTCTCTGTTATTTTCTCAATTTTAAAGCCTTTTTGAATGAGAAAATCAATTTTATCCCGTTCACTTAAAAACTCTTGATAATCAGACATGACGACACCCTTTCTATCGTATCTTCAGATAACTACCTTAACTACCTTGCTTCCATGATTCTAAGAAAAACTTGTGCCTGTTGGCGATTCGTCTGATACAATGACTTCTTCGTCGACTTGAATTTCCCAATCGCGGCCGACAGACAAGCCAAGATATTTCTCATCACTCGGATCAATCAGTTCTGCCTGCGCGTATTTCTTAAACCACCAGAATTTAGCCAATACATAATAGCAAATAGCTCCAACCCCGAAGCCGACTAAAAATGAGAAGTTTGGAACGTAATAGGAGGCAATCCCTCCAATAATCCATGAAATGAACCCTGCAAGATTCACTCCTTTCATATACTTGAATTGTCCTTTGTCTTCATATAATGCAGGTACATTGACTCTTCGTTTCCTGATAAAGTAATAGTCTGAAATCAAAATTCCAACGATTGCTGACAGAATTCCCCCTACAAAAAGGAGAACCGGAATGATGACACCAAATAAATTCCATGGCTGTACAAGTGTCCCAACGATACCTGCTGTAATAACCCCTGCCCAGAACGGAAATCTCGGTCCCCCGACATTAGAGAATATGGTTGCAGCCGGAACGATATTCGCAGCAATATTCGTTGACCATTGAGCCAGGACGATCATCAGGAGAAGGACCCCTAATACGAATCCGCTCGCTGCTTCTTGAAGAGCTACAACGGGATCATAATTTAGTACGGCAATATATGAAATCCCACCAATTAACACCATAAATGATTGAGTGATAGGAAGAGCTACAAGGTTACCAATTAACGAGCTTTTATTTCTCTTAAACCAATTCCGCTCATTTTTTGGAGCTTTCATGAATCGGGAAATGGACGGAATGTCAGCAGATAGAGTTGCCCAAAATCCCATATTACTGAATATGACAACCAGGAAAGCCGTAAACGTGGCAGCACCTGTTACCGGACTTTCAACCCAGCTCCAAATGTCTCTCCCTTGAGAAGCAGCTGAATCAGACAGGGAAGAATACATCCATACAGAAATAAGAATGATGACAGGTGCAGCAAGGTCGGCAAATCTTTCTACCGCTTTGATCCCCAGAGCAGTATTTACTAATTGAAGGACAGCAAAAATCAAGAAACATACAAACCAATTATCAAAACCAAATAAAATATTTAAAATACCATTCATTGCTGTTGCACCAAAGTAAGTGTTTATTCCAAACCACATTGATGCAGCCAGACCTCGCACTACAGAAGGAATATGGGTACCAAGGGTTCCAAAAGGTGCTCTCATATAAACTGGAAATGACACCCCATGCTCAATCCCGATATCCCCGGTCAATGTAATAAATAGACCGATCGCAAGTGACCCAATAATGGTGGCAAGCACAACAAGAGGCAGAGGCAGGGATACGACCCCGGCTCCTCCAATGGCGAAGGTTGCAAGGACCACAACCATTCCTACCCACATAAATGAATAGCCAAGCTTGGTGATTTTTCTTTCGCTCTCTTTAATCGGTAATAAATCAGGAGACTTTAAATAACTTTTCTTCATCTTGAACACCCCTTATTTGTTTGCATCGAATGGCAAAACCAAATCTTTGACAAGAGAGGCCAGAGGAAGGCAGTCTCCCCTCCCCCGGCAGGAGTTGTTCTACAGTTAAGGTGCATTGTTTTCTAAAGTTTTTAAGACTTAGAGGATTGGAGTGCTTCACTCTCTTCACTTGCAAGAAGCTTACCGTATTTCGCTCTCTTAATATACTTTCCGGTTCCCAGCTTACCGACGAACTGTTTATCTTTAATGACATATTCACCTCTGGACAATACAGAAACAGGTTCACCTTTTATATTCATGCCTTCAAACGGGTTATAATCTGCTGCCATATGATGAGTTTCAGCGCTTATCACTCTCTCAGCACTTGGATCGAAAATGACCACATCTGCATCAGAACCCACTGCAATGGTTCCTTTCTGAGGATAAAGACCAAACAGCTTTGCACTTCGAGTAGACATGATATCAACAAACTGGTTTAAGCTTATCCGCCCTTTCTCAACTCCTTCTGAGAATAATATGGATACTCGGTCCTCAACAATCGGTCCGCCATTCGGGATTTTAGTGAAATCATCTTTCCCAAGATCCTTCTGCCCTTGGAAATCAAATGAGCATTGATCAGACCCTAACGTTTGCAGCTGGCCACTTTTCAAGGCATTCCAGAGAACATCTTGGTGCCACTTCTCACGAAGGGGCGGAGACCAAACGTATTTAGCTCCCTCAAAATTCGGACGCTCTAAATAGGTTTGATCAAGCACAAGATACTGAGGACATGTTTCTCCCCAAACATTCAATCCTTTACTTCGTGCTGCTGAAATCTGTTCAACGGCATCAGAGCAGGATACATGTACAACATATAATTGGGAATCTGCCAATCCGGTTAGTTTAGCTGCGCGGCCAGTCGCTTCACCCTCCAGTTCAGGAGGTCTCGTCAACGCGTGATAAATTGGTTCCGTTTTCCCTTCCTCTAAAGCCTTTTCGGTTAAATACTCAATAACGTCGCCATTCTCAGCATGTACCATTACCAGTGCCCCTAATTCCTTCGCGGCTATTAAGGTTCTAAATAGCGTTTCATCGTCTGCCTGGAACACATTCTTATATGCCATAAAGACTTTGAATGATGTAATCCCCTCTTTATCCATCACCTCAGGAAGCTGTGATAGAACATCTTGATTGATTTCCCCGATCATTAAATGGAAACTATAATCGATGACTGCTTTATCCTTAGACTTCGCATGCCAAGTATCAATTGCATTTTGAAGAGGTTCTCCCTTATTGGTCAAACAGAAATCAATGAGTGTCGTCGTTCCTCCAAACGCTGCTGCAATGGTTCCACTCTCGAAATCATCCTTTGATACCGTCCCACCGAAGGGCATTTCCAGATGAGTATGGGGGTCGATCCCACCGGGAAAAATGTACTTTCCCTTCGCGTCAATTACTTCTGCACTGCTAGTATCGAATCCTTTACCTATAGCTGCGATCTTCCCATTTTGTATAAGCACATCCGCTTTATATGTGTCTGTTGCCGTAACAACGGTTCCATTTTGAATTATTTTATTCATTTTCATACCTCCAGAATTATTTCGCCGTGTTTGCTCTAGCTTCGGATAGGTTCCCTACCACCGCTTGACGTTCATTCCATGTCATTGGCATATGTCCGCTTGGAACCTCTATCATGTCAATAGCTCCATCAACTGGACATACAATCGAACATAAATTACAACCGACACAATCTTCTTCCCGCACTTTTAAATAGCTGTTTCCTTTAGGGTCTTTCAGCATGTCAATGCATTGATGAGATGTATCTTCACAGGCAATATGACATTTATTACAGTTAATACATACATCCGTGTTGATTTTTGCCACAACACTATAATTTAGATCAAGATTTCCCCAATCAGAAAATCTCGGTACTGATTTCCCGACGATATCCTGGACTGAAGCAATCCCTTTTTCATCCAAATAATTATTTAAGCCATCAAGCATATCTTCGACAATTCTAAAACCGTGATGCATAGCAGCAGTGCATACCTGAACCCCCGATGCTCCCATTAGCATAAATTCGACGGCATCCTGCCAATTTGAGACTCCTCCCATCCCTGAAATCGGAACGTTGATACGTGGATTTCTGGCGCATTCGGCAACCATATTCAATGAAATCGGCTTCACTGCAGGTCCGCAATAACCTCCATGAGCACCTTTTCCGGCTACATGAGGAATGGTGTTCCAGGAATCCAGATCAACCCCCGCTAAACTGTTGATTGTATTGATCATACTTACTGCATCCGCTCCACCGCGGACAGCCGCTTCAGCTGTGACTGTAATGTCGGTAATGTTTGGTGTAAGCTTTACAATTACAGGTGTCCTGGCTACCTCTTTCGCCCAATGGGTTTGTTTCTCAACAAGTTCAGGTACCTGACCGGACGCAGATCCCATCCCCCGTTCAGCCATTCCGTGTGGACATCCGAAATTCAGTTCCAGTCCATCAACACCGACATCTTCAACCTTCTTTACGATCTCATGCCACTTTTCTTGTTTAGGCTCTACCATTAATGATGCAATGATTGCATGATTCGGAAACCGTTTCTTTGTTTCATAGATTTCCTTCAAATTCACTTCTAATGGACGATCTGTAATAAGCTCTATATTATTAAATCCAGCTACCCTTTGACCGTTAAAGCTTACCGCTGCAAACCTTGAAGATACATTTATAATAGGCTCCCCTAATGTTTTCCACACAGCTCCACCCCAACCGGCTTCGAATGCTCTCTGAACCTGGTAGCCTGAATTTGTTGGCGGCGCGGACGCCAGCCAAAATGGATTAGGTGATTTTATTCCTGCTAAATCAATGTTTAAATTTGCCATGAGTTCCCCCCCTAGGACAATCTTAATTCACGTGGACTTTCTCCAATTGTGCATGTAAATGATAGGCGGCAAGTTTCCCTTGCTCTGCAGCCGTAACGACCATCGCCTCTCCTACTCCCTTACCAAAAACAACGTCTCCACAGGCGAAAATCTTTGGATTAGAGGTTTGGAAGGTTTCCCGATTAACCTGTACAACCCCGTCTGAATGCTCCAGTCCGAACTGTTCAATAAGCGATAGATGACGAGTTTGCCCAATCGCTTTAATGACTGCGTCAACAGGAAGCACAAACAGTGAGTCTTTTACAGGAATCGGACGTCTTCTTCCATCTTCCCCGGGCTCTCCTAACTCCATCTTGATGCATTCGATTCCCGTTACTTCTCCCGCATCATTTCCTATAATTCGCTTAGGTGCCGTTAGCCAGCGGAATTCTACTCCATCCTGCTTTGCAAATTCGTACTCAAAATCATAAGCCGTCATCTCTTCTTGTGTACGTCGGTATAAGATTTTTACATTGTCTGCTCCTAAGCGGACAGAACAGGTAGCTCCATCGATGGCTGTATTTCCCGCCCCAATCACCACCACTTTTTTGCCCACATAGTCTTGCGTCAGCTTGCCACTTTTCGTTGCCTTAACAAATTCAATGGCGTCATGAACTCCTTTTAAGTTTTCCCCTTCAATTTTCAAATCTGGAACATGGGACATTCCTGCTGCCAGGATGACAAAATCATGGCTCTCTACGATTTCATCTGCAGATATGTCTTGACCAACTTTTACATTGGTTCGAATATCGACATTCAATTTCTTTACCTGGTCCACTTCCCAAAAGGATACGCTCTGGGGTAGGCGGAAAGATACGATACCATAAGTATTCAAGCCTCCCGCTTCTTTTTCAGCTTCATAAATGGTCACTTCATAACCGAAACGTGCAAGTTCCCTTGCAGCAGATAGACCGGCTGGTCCCCCTCCGATAATCCCAACTCTAATCCCGTTTGGTTCTCCTGCTTGAAATAGCACAGTGTCGTTATGTCTCGCCCAATCTGTTGCATATCGCTGCAGGTCACCAATCATGATTGGCTTGGTAGAATGATTCAGTACACAAGCCCCTTCACACAGCTCTTCTGTCGGACAGACACGTGAGCAGCTCGCTCCCACGGGATTTGCAGTCATGATTGTTTTGGCCGATCCTTTCAAGTTTCCTGATGCGATTTTTTTAATAAAAGAAGGTATATCTATGCTTGTGGGACAAGCTTGTATGCACGGAGCATCATAACAATACAAACAGCGATTCGCTTCCTCCAATGCTTCCCTATTGGTCAATCCTTCATGGGCTTCGAGAAAATTCTTCTCAAGATTGAGTAACGAAAGTGTGTTAGACAAACTGACTTCCCCCTCTTTATTTCCAATTGATTTTCATTACCTATTAAACACACCACGGCTGACAATGATGGTTCACCGTCAGCCTCAATTTATCAAGGAAGTAAAGCCGTCATATCGTTATAGGTTTCAGGCCTGCGATCACGATAGAACTGCCATGTATCCCGGACTTCTCGTAATAATTTCTTATTCATTTCACCTATGATAACCTCATCACTATCTCTGCCTCCAATGGAAACAAAGCTGCCTCTCGGATCGACTAAATAAGACTGTCCGTAAAATTCACCCATATTCCAGGGACCCTCAAAACCAACACGATTAATAGCTCCTAAGTAGTAGCCGTTTGCCACCGCATGGGCAGGCTGCTCAAGCTTCCATAAGTATTCAGATAAACCAGCTACGGTTGCAGATGGATTGAACACAATTTCTGCCCCTTTTAATCCTAATAAGCGGGCTCCTTCAGGGAAATGACGGTCATAACAAATATAAACTCCCACTTTTGCATAAGCAGTATCGAATACCGGGTACCCAAGGTTACCAGGTTTAAAATAATATTTCTCCCAGAATCCGTAACCTTCCTCTCCAACTCCCACATGTGGAATATGCTGTTTCCGATATTTTCCGAGATAGGATCCATCTGCATCGATGACCGCTGCTGTATTATAGTAAGTGGCTATTCCTTCTCTCTCATAGATTGGTAGAACGATGACGACACTAAGCTCTTTGGCTAACGCCTGAAACTGTTTTGTGGTTGGACCATTGGGTATTTCTTCGGCAGAGTCATACCACTTTGGATTTTGTTCGGAGCAAAAATAAGGACCATAGAAAATTTCCTGTAAACAAATGATTTGAGCTCCCTTTTTTGCTGCGTCTCGGACCAGTTCCACATGTTTCTTGATCGCTTGCTCCTTATGGACGTCTACTCCTTCACTGCCATCCACATCATGAGAAGCTTGAATAAGTCCAATTTTCACCAAGTCTGACATTTCATTACCCCCTACACAAATAGATTTTATAAAATAGTAAGCGCTTTCATTGTTTTTTGCTCCATTGTTTCACACTTACTAGATTTCACTGGCTGAAATTAAAGTCTGAATTTTAAGTATTTTCACTTTATTTTAACTCGTACATTTACAGAATGCACTATACATTCTGTAACACTAACTTCCTATCTTATTTGTCACTATGTACATTCTTGAAACATTCTGATCATCTTGATCGTTTCTCTTAAGGTAGCATACTTATTTTACGAAATTTGTAGAATGATTTGTTATAATCTTTTAAAAATTCAGTTTTCATTCGACAATAAAATCTGCCTATTCTCTGGATTCATTTATTTTCATTCCTAAGAGTCTGTGCAACTGCACTTGAACCATTTGAACTTTCCAAATAAAAAACAGCCTTCTCTATTGAAAAGGCTGTTTTTGTCGATAATCGTTATGAATTTACTGAGTTCATCTCTAGTAATTTTTGTCTGCGGGGTTTGTATTTTACTACTTGTCCTACAAACCAAATCAAGACAGCCAACCAAATGACGGATCCAATTATCATCGCTGTTGAATAAGGTAGACCAAAACCTTCTGGAGCGTAAAAAATATACGAACTCACAACTCCTGTCATAAACAATGCAGGGATGCTGCAAATCCAGTGGAACCTTGCCTGCTGTAATAAATAAATGGCAGCGGTCCACAACATGACGGTTGCTACTACCTGGTTAGACCAGCCTACATATCTCCACAGGAAGGTATAGTCGATTTGAGTAAGTAAAAACGTCGGGATTGCCACAGGAATGACCAACAAGACCGGCAACCATTTCCCTTCTACATCTTTCTTCCGCAGATCTTTCAGTAAATCTGCAAGCATCATTCTAGAGGATCTTAAAGCGGTATCGCCTGTTGTAACTGGAAGGATGATTACACCAAGGACAGCCAGTATTCCACCTAAAGTTCCTAACGTCGTATTGCTGATCTCATTTACCACTCCAGCAGGTCCGCCTGCGGCCAACGCTTCTTGAAGCCCCGCCGTTCCATTGAAGAATGCCATACCTGCTGCAGCCCAGATCAAGGCAATGATCCCTTCAGCTACCATCGCCCCATAGAATACTTTCCGACCTTCACTTTCTCTTTTTAAGGTTCTGGCTAAGATGGGACTTTGAGTGGAATGGAATCCAGAGATTGCTCCACATGATACAGTAACCATCAGTAAAGGCCATAGAGGCAGTTCATTTGGATGTAAATTTTCAAATGTTAGATTTGGGACTGGATGCTCAAAGAAGAACAAGCCAATTCCGATCGCCACTGCCATAAAGATAAGGATTGCTCCAAAGAACGGATAAACCTTTCCAATAATCTTATTGATCGGTAAGATAGTCGCAATAAGAAAGTATGTAAAAATAAGGATAAGAGACGTCATAAAATTCAGAGGTGTTACCTCAGCCATTAATTGTGCAGGTCCCGACGTAAAAGCAGCGGCTACGAGAACCATCAACACGATCGATAAAATGTTCATAACGGATTGCACGGGCTTTCCTAAGTATTTTCCCACGATAGAAGGAAACTGTGCTCCATTATGCCTAAGTGATAACATTCCTGAAAAGTAATCATGAACCGCTCCTGCAAACAGAGTGCCGATCACGATCCATAGAAATGCTACAGGTCCATATAAAGCACCTAAAATTGCCCCGAAGATCGGACCTAACCCCGCAATGTTTAACAATTGAACCAGGCTCGCTTTCCACCAGCTCATGGGCATATAATCCAAGCCGTCTTTCTTTTTATATGCAGGTGTCACATTGGAATCATCAACACCGAAAATCTTTTCTACCACCTTTGAATAAATGAAATAACCTACTACTAGAATACAGATGGATGCAAGAAATGTTAGCATCACGATGTCCTCCCTTCAGTAAATGAATTTAACGTTTATTCTAATACGATAAACGACAAAAAACAACAGAATTTTCTAAAAATATTATTTTTTTAGAATAAAATGAAATATATCTTATGTACTTAAGACGTTTAAAACAATGTTGTAAGGGATATCATTATTTTAAAAAAGTTTTATAACATAATACATATTCAGTGAATCATGTTGACAAAATCAACACTCTTTCAGAAAAGACCCTTTTGAAAAGGCAAAAATAAAAAACACCCCTTATAAGAGGTGCATGACACGCGCTGGAAGCTACTGTATCTTTCCTTTTGCAAATTTTTCATGCGCTTTTAAAAATTCTTTATTATTCCTTTCCTTTGCAATTTCCAATGGAGTACGTTCATTTCCTGAATGTAGCTCTTGCCCTTCTCCGTGAACCAGTAATAGGGACACAATCTCTTCACTTCCGTCGAAAGCAGCGATATGTAAAGGTGTGTGACCAGATGAATCCGGTTGATTTACATTCGCTCCTTGCTTTAGTAAAAATTCCACAAGTTCTTTAGAGGCTTTCCCTGCTATCCCTGCATGCAAAGCTGTGTTGGAAGGTATGTAGGAAACTTTCGAATTCGATAGGGAATTGATATCCGCACCAAAATTCAAAAGAAGTTCGACAATCTCCATATGTCCATAATGTGCAGCCACTCCCAAAGCCGTTAATCCATGTTCATTATCTGCATTACAGAGGTTTGTGTCATTTCTCAATGACTTTTCTACTGTCACTTTATCACCGGTTTCAATTGCTATAAAAAATTCTTCAATTGTAAAGGTTGTCATCACTTTCACCTCATTTTTTCATAATTACAAATATTCTACCAATTCAAATCAAAAAAAGATAGGGAAGACTCCCAAAATAGGGAGTCTTCCCTATAAAAAATTACTGATCCAGTTTTAATTTGGCTAAAGCATCAGCTAATGCGGTATTGACAGGCTCTTCCTTCTGTTGTGTTTTCAAATACTTATTTACATCTCGTTTTGTAGCTTTACTGTTCTTTGCTTTTTTCCTACGATCATTGAACGTTGATAGTTTTTCTCTATGTCCACATACACAGGTGAACATCTGCCCTTCCCCTTCTCCTCTTAAATCCAAGCGCTTATGGCAGTTAGGGCAACGGGCATTCGTCTTTTTACTGATATTTTTCCGATGACCGCATTCACGATCTTGACAGACCAGTTTTTTTCCATGCTTGTTTTTTATCTCCAGCATCAGATTCCCACAGTCTGGACATTTCGTACCCGTTAGATTATCATGAGAGAACTTCTTAGTGGAATTCTTGATTTCACTTACTGATTTCTTCGTGTAGTCTTTAATTTCTTTTAAAAATTCCTGTTTATTAAGGGAACCGTTCGCGATTTTCTCAAGTTTTTGCTCCCACTCTGCTGTGAGTGTCGGGGATTGTAATTCAAGAGGGGCCAAATCCAATAATTGCTTTCCTTTAGAGGTTATAACAATTTCTTTTCCTTTCGGCTCAATCACTCCTGAGTTAAAAAGCTTTTCTATTATATCTGCCCTTGTCGCAACTGTACCCAGTCCCCCCGCTTCATGTATGGTATTGAGAAGATCTTTGTTGCTATCTTTCATGAACTTTTTAGGATTTTCCATAGCAGATAGAAGTGTTCCTTCATTGAAACGGCCGGGAGGGTCCGTTTTTCCTTCTGTTTCTTTCATTGCCAGAACAGTAAACATATCCCCTTCTTCCATTTTTGATAGCAATTGATCTTTTTCGGAATCAAAATCATATACTTCTTTCCAACCGTTTTCTAAAATCCGCTTTCCTTTTGTCTGAAAGGTTTCAGTACCTATCCTTGCTTCTATTGTCGTTTGCTCATACAGGTATGGAGGGTAGAATGCGGCTAAGAAGCGTTTCACGATTAATTCATAGATCTTTCTTTCACGGTCCTGTAACTTTTGGAGGAACGGTGTCTCCTCCGTCGGGATAATGGCATGGTGATCTGTCACCTTTTGGTCATCGACATATGCTTTTGAAAGCTGCATTGAGCTCTGCAACGCTAAATGAGCCATTTTGCGATAAGGTTGGACGCTCACTGCTTTCAATCGGTCCTTCAATGTAGATACCATATCACTGGATAAATGCTTGCTATCTGTTCTAGGATAGGTTACTAATTTATGCTGCTCGTACAATTTCTGCATAATGGATAGTGTTTCTTTAGCTGAGAAGCCAAAAATCTTATGGGCATCCCTTTGGAGTTCAGTTAAATCATATAAAGAAGGAGCGTAATTCTTCTTTAGGGATTTTTTTACTGACTGAATAGTGATTTCCTTTTTGTCTTTCAATAAATTCATGACGTTTGTTATTTCTTCTTTAGAAAATGTTTTTGTATCTTTATTTTTACGGTTTGTCCAAATGAACGTACCGCATTCCGTTGTGGCTTGTGCCCCATAATAAGTTTGTGGTTTAAAGTTCCTGATTTCTTCTTCCCTTTGAGCAATGATGCTTAACGTAGGTGTTTGTACACGTCCACATGATAACTGTGCATTGTGCTTGGTAGTCAGAGCCCTGGTTGCATTCATTCCCACATACCAATCGGCTTCAGATCTCGCTTGGGCAGCAGCATATAGGTTTTCGTATTTTTGGGCATCTTTCAGTTTATTGAATCCGTCTTTAATCGCTCTGTCGGTGACAGATGAAATCCATAATCGTTTCAGCGGTTTATTTACCCGGGCCTTTTCAATGATCCAGCGGGCAACAAGCTCCCCTTCCCGACCGGCATCAGTGGCAATGACAATCTCTTTTACGTCCGGACGGTTCATTTGCGCTTTGACTGAACTAAATTGCTTCCCTGTCTTCTTAATGACCACGAGGTTGAGGGATGGGGGAAGCATAGGTAAATCCTCAAGGTTCCATGATTTGTAGCGGTCATCGTAGCTCTCAGGTTCTGCTAATGTGACTAAATGCCCCAGGGCCCAGGTAACAATATATTCGTTCCCTTCCAGGAATCCATTTCCTTTTTTCGTACACTGAAGTACTCTGGCAATATCTCTACCGACAGAAGGCTTTTCTGCCAGGACTAAAATCTTTTTCATGTAAAAAATCCTTTCACAGCTAAAGTTTCAATATCTTTTTTATTTTAACATACAATAAAACGATTAGTCCTTTAGAGTTCACGTCTATCAAAGGTTATACTATACTTAGGAATAGTTGATTTACACAAAGGGGTTATAGGACATTGCATCATGACATACTAAAAGATTCCTTTCTTCCCAAAGAAGCTTTGGGCATCTTCATCATTGTTTTAATCAGTTTATTATCTAAAGGTTTAGGAACTCTCTTCCCTCTCATCGGGAGTTTGTTATTTGCGATTGTAATTGGAGTAATTCTTCAGAATACAACCAGGCTTCCTTCATCATTCGATTCAGGTATACAATTTACCCTGAAGACAGTATTGAAAGTGGCCATCGTATTTCTTGGTGTCGGCTTGAGCCTGTACGATATCCTTGATATTGGACAGAGAGCTTTATGGGTTATATTTCTTTCGGTTTCCATTGGTATTACTGTGACATATTTCATTGGCAAATGGCTTCGTATCGACAAACGGTTAAGCTTGTTAATAGGAATCGGTACAAGTATTTGCGGGGCAACGGCCATTTCAGCCGTAAAAGGAATTATCGGCGCGAAAGAAAATGAAACCGCCTATGCTTTATCGACGATTGTATTCTTTAATTTAATTGCTTTTATTACCTATCCTATCATTGGCTACCTCCTTCATATGTCCGAATTATCGTTTGGCATTTGGGCAGGAACCGCTGTACATGACACATCTTCAGCAATTGCTGTGGGATATGCATTTGGGGATGAAGCGGGAGAGGTTGCAACAACAGTAAAGCTTGCCCGTACATTATTCTTGATTCCCGTCATGTTTTGCTTACCTTTTATTTTGAGAAAGAAAAATGAAGGTGAACCTTCATACAATAAGGTATTCCCTTGGTTTGTTTTCTTATTTTTGGGGGTATCTTTACTTCATACATTTGGTTTAATTCCAGTAACCATCGAATCATACCTTGAGATTTCGTCAAAATTCATGATTATCATGGTAATGGCAGCGGTGGGTCTTCAAGTCAGAATAAAGGATATCACCCAATTAGGATTCAAACCCCTCCTTACTGGTTTCATTGCTTCTATTACATGCGCTGTCATCAGTTTATTCCTTATTCTATAACCAATCACTCTTACATGTGATTGGTTTTCTCATGAAAAAAAGAGCATCTAGTGAGATGCCCCCTGTACTGTTTTACCATCCCTTATGCGATAAATTCCTTTAAACTCTGAAGAAGAAAAAACTAGGAAGAGGCCGTCTTCCTAGTAAATGCTATTCTTCGTCTCCTTCTAAGAAGTCTGGATCTAACTCTTCAAATTCTTCATCATCTAAGTCACAATCCCAGTCTTCATCGTCACAACCTTCAGGATTTACAAGGACACATACTTTCGTTTCTCCTATAACTTCCACTAAGAATTCACGTTCGACGTGAACAATGATTTTGTTTCCATTTGGTGAAATAACCGCTTCGCAGCAATTCGGCTGTTGCAGTACTCGAGCACATACTTCAATATCATCTAAGCAATCAGGATCACGGTATTTCAGCTTAATGCAATCTGTATACTGTACTCTCTCTGTTACAACGGATGTCTTTGTGTTGTCACTGTGGGAGTACCATACGTTGATATCGTATGAACCGTGAATTTCAACCTTCTTGCCTACTTTGTGTGCTTCATACTGATGATTAATGATCCAGCAGCCTAAAATGCTCGATGGATTATGCGGCGGGCTAATCGTATGATGAGACTGTGTGAATTTACGTCCCTTCGCTACGACCGCTTTAGTAATAATCTCTCTATATTCTGCCATTCGAGCGAACCTCCTCATTCATTTTCAATTCATCTTATGCGACTATCTAGGTGTTTGTGCGAGTAAATTTAATTACATAATGGGATTGTTGCGAGATAATGTATTGTATGCGAATACCCATTGAATGTTCCGGAATGCACTTTCTCCCTCATAGAAAAAACGATGAACTCAACGAATACGAAAAAGGAAGCATTATCAAAAAGAGCATGCAAAAAAAACGATCTCTGCATGAAAGGGAAATTCCCTTAAGCAGAGATCGTTTTTTATAATGTCATTGTTTTTTCTATTAAGAACAGCTGCCAGGCGTTGAGTTTTTCACTTGTGATCCAGTTTCTCCACGAAGTAAGTCTCCCCCGGTGGTTTCGATGATATGATCTGTCACATTATTTGAAATAACGGACGCAACAATTTGAAGTAAATCATTTACATCTGTTTGTGACTCTTTGAATTGTTGTACTACTGGAATGGCATCGATTTCCTTTTCCAGGTTTTCGATTTTTGCTTCAACCATTTTTAGAGCTTCTATTTTTCCATAATGCTGAAAGTTCACAGCCTGTTTTTGTAAACTCTTAATACTTGCGATCATTTCTCGTACTTTTTGATTTTCATGAATCTGTGCCTCTGCTCGTTTAAAGAAATCCACTTCTTCTGTTTCAGCAATCATTGTTGCAAGCTCTTCCGCTCGTTTCATGATATCGTCTTTAGTATACTTTGCCATATTAATTCACCTCTACCGGTTCTTGAAATTCTGATCCAATTAGGCCTTCTTCGACCATTTCCCCATCCAGTGACCAAGATTTAGCATCTGTGATCTTAACTTTCACGATTTTTCCAATGGCTGTTTTAGGAGCCTTGAAGTTCACAAGCTTACTGCGTCGAGTATAACCGGCAAGAATGTCAGGATTTTTCTTACTCTCCCCGTCTACCAGCACCTCAACGATCTGTCCTTTATAGTTCTTCATCGCTTCAGCCGAGTACTCTTTCACAAGTGCATTTAATCGTTGAAGTCGCTCTTTTTTCACTTCCATCGGTACATTGTCATTCATCTTCGCCGCAGGGGTACCTTCCCTTGGAGAATAGATGTACGTGAAAGCAGATTCAAACCCGACTTCTCTGTATAGTGAAAGTGTTTCTTCAAACTGTTCGTTGGTCTCATTCGGATATCCAACGATGATGTCAGTTGTAAGAGCCACGTCTGGCATCGCTGTTTTTATTTTCCGTACTAATTCTAAGAATTGCTCCCTCGAATATTTACGGGCCATAATCTTCAGAACATCTGTCGAACCGGATTGAACCGGTAAATGAATATGCTCAACCAGATTCCCTTTTTTCGCAAGTACTTCGATTAAATGATCATCAAAATCTCTAGGGTGACTAGTCGTAAAACGAATACGTGGAATGTCCACTTTACGAAGGTCATCCATTAAATCACCTAGGCCATATTCAAGATCCTCAATATCTTTACCATATGCATTTACGTTCTGACCAAGAAGAGTGATCTCTTGGTAACCCTGGGCGGCCAGATGACGTACCTCGTGAATGATTTCTTCAGGACGGCGGCTCCGTTCCTTACCACGTGTGTATGGAACAATACAGTAGGTACAGAACTTGTCACAGCCGTACATGATGTTAACCCATGCTTTTATGTTGCCACGACGAACCTTCGGAAGGTTCTCTATGACGTCCCCTTCTTTAGACCAAACTTCTACGACCATCGCTTTAGACATATAAGCATCAGAAAGGATTTTAGGAAGGCGATGGATATTATGCGTTCCAAAAATCATATCAACTTGTTGATATGTTTTCAGGATTTTATTTACAACTGATTCTTCCTGGGACATACATCCGCAGACACCTATTAAAAGCTCTGGCTTTTCACGTTTTAGATGTTTCAAGTGTCCTAATTCGCCGAACACCTTATTCTCAGCATTTTCACGAATGGCACATGTATTTAAAAGGATAACATCTGCGTCATCTGTCGAATTCGTCGCTTCATAGCCTAGTGCCATGAAAATCCCTGCCATTACTTCCGTATCATGTTCATTCATTTGACAACCATACGTACGGATATAGAACTTCTTGCCTTCCCCGAGTCCCCTGTATTGATCATCAATCGTAAAATCGTTATGATATTTAATTTCTTCTTTCCCACGCTTTTTTGCATCTTTCAACGAAGGCGGGATATAGACACTTTCGAAGTATTTACTGTAATCCTTTACGGATTTTTGGTCCGATGGAGTAACAGACTTCGATTGTTGTCCATGTTTTCGTTGTTCTTCGTTCATGAAAAATCCCCTTTCTACCTCTAAAACCAAACCGCTTATCTTCTATAATAAGATCTAACAAGAGATACATTCTTGCACATTATAATAGTATAAAGGTTTTCTGGTCTACATACAATAGAGGCGCTTAAGTGTTGAAAAATGGATACATCTTTCTTTCAGCAGCCTTATAAGTCTAAATGGGTGCTTGTAACAATCGTCGATACTTATACATAGACTAATGTATCAGAAACTGACCAGGAGGAGATTACAATCAATGAGGAAAAAGTGGTTTACCCACTATATAACATTTCTAATCAAGAAAGCTTCTTTTTACTATCGGAGATTAATAACCTAAAACAGACTATAAAAAAGTTAAAAGACGGATACCTTTACGCTGAGAATGAACATTTAAGAGAAGAGATAAGTCATAAGAATCATGAATTAGAGCTTGCGTATGAACAAATTAAAGTAAATGATTTGCACGAAATAGAACTGTTGAAGGATAGAAACACATTAACAGAAGCTAATGAAAAAGTAGAATCCGAGTTAAAAAATGCAAACCAGATAATCATCAATAATGGGGCTCATATTCAAACACTTGAATCTGAAAAAAAAGAATTAGAGCAATCTCTTTTAAAAGAAAAATATAAATTCAATGAAGTTAGAAAACAGCTGGAGGAAATACAAGCAGAAAGAATTTCATTAAAAGAGTCTAATAATGTTTTACTACGCGAAATAGATACTTTACATTCTGGTTTAGTTGAAAGAGATAGGATGATCTATTCCTTTGAAAATGAAATAGCTATTAAGGATACTCATCTACAAGAATTAAACCAAGCACTCTCACAATCGGAAGAAACAAAAAAAGACCTCTTCCAGGAGTTATTGACAAAAGCCGAGAAATTAGAAGGGCTTTCAGTTGAAAGAGATCAATTAATGCTTCGATTTGAAGAATCCAAACAAAAATTAATGGAGTCTGAAAAAATGAAAGTGGATTATTTCGAAAAAATGATTGTAACCGTTCAACAGCAGATCGAGGAGAATGAATGGTGGCTGACAAATCAATTCGCTGACATTGATCGGTCATCTAAGAAGCAGGAAGAAAAAATGGACTCACTTGAATCTGTTATGAATGATTCATTTGAAAGAGTGCTAAGTAAAAAAGACAATATGTTGAACGAACTTGAAAAATTCGATTCCCAGCTTTCACATATTATCCAGCAGATGAACACACTTTATCAAACCG
This sequence comes from Rossellomorea sp. GCM10028870, assembly GCF_042666755.1. Taxonomy (NCBI): domain Bacteria; kingdom Bacillati; phylum Bacillota; class Bacilli; order Caryophanales; family Bacillaceae; genus Rossellomorea; species Rossellomorea sp. GCM10028870. Next base: position 1,402,420 of record NZ_JBHTGN010000001.1, read on the forward strand.
AGTCGTCTATATTCCACGGAATTGATTCTCTAAGAACAATGATCGATTCTAGTAAAACTCAAGACTTGAATAAACTTGTGACGACCAAAAAAGGCGTTTATAGAATTGAAGCAAGAGAAAGCACGCCTATAATCAGCGATAAAACAAGATAGAAAATTGCGATGCAAATACAACAAAGATAGAAAGGACTTCCAAATTGGAAGTCCTTTCTACAATCAGAATTACAATTACATGAATTCTTTCACTAATTCATCAAATTTACTTTCATCCAACCTTAAATCATGAGTGCTTAGAGGTTCATCAGAATAACCTGCTACAAGCTCTTGGTACGATGGCTGTTCTTTGTTTTGATAAATCAAACCAGTAACCAGTCCATCCTTTTCCATGAGCATATTCATTGCTTGTTCGCGATTTGATGGATCATAGTCTTCAAGATCTGAAAGCTTTGTCAGGTTCTCTTTAAACCAGTCGTACGTATTAATCTTGTTATATGTTACGCAAGGACTAAATACGTTGATCAATGAGAAGCCTTTATGATTAAGGCCTGCTTCAATTATCGCCGTCAGCTCTTTCAAGTCAGAAGAGAAGCTTTGGGCAACGAATGTTGCACCGGCTGTCAATGCCATTTCCATAGGTGCCAGTGCCGGTTCGATACTTCCCTGAGGCGTAGACTTTGTCTTAAAACCAGATGATGAGCGGGGTGAAGTTTGGCCCTTTGTCAGCCCATAAATCTGGTTATCCATAACGATGTAAGTGACATCAACATTGCGACGGATAGCATGGATCGTATGGCCAAGTCCGATGGCAAATCCATCTCCATCCCCACCTGAAGCGATAACGGTTAAGTCCTTATTCGCCATTTTTAATCCTTGAGCGATAGGAAGGGAACGCCCATGAATGCCATGAAAACCGTATGAGTTAATGTAACCTGAAATACGTCCGGAACAACCGATTCCGGAAACGACAGCTAATTGTTCAGGGTCCAGTCCCACATTCGCCGATGCCCGTTGAATCGCTGCTTGTACAGAGAAGTCGCCACACCCAGGACACCAGTTGGGTTTAACATTATTTCTGAAATCTTTAAAGGTAGCCATGGATCAGATCAACTCCTTACATCTAGAATGAATTTCATTTGGTAAATATGGTGTTCCATCATACTTTGTCATTTTCGTGATTTTATTCCCATACCCTACATTCATTTTTATTATATTTGCCAGTTGTCCAGTAGCATTATGTTCAATCACGACCACTTTCTTCGCTGATTGCATAAGTGGTTCCAGTTCATCTGCCGGGAACGGATGGATTAAGCGAACATGCGCGTGGTTCACTTTCAGCCCATCGGCATCAAGTCGTTCCATTGCTTCTTCAATTACTCCACGCGTCGAGTTAAAACCAATTAATAGTAAATCGGCTTCTTCATGTGGTGCATGAGTGTGGATTGGATTAGTAAAGCGGATACTTTCCACCTTTCGCATACGTTTATCCATCTGCGCCTGCCTGTTTACTGGGGATTCAGAAGGCTTCCCTGTTTCATCATGTTCTACTCCTGTTACATGATGAATCCCATTCTTCATTCCAGGAATGACACGTGGTGATACCCCATCTTCAGTCACTTCAAAACGTTTAAAGTATTTTTTCGGTTCTAATTCATTTAGTTCTGATTCATTTCCAACAAGCTTTCCTCTACGAATTTCCACTTTGCTGTAATCAAGAGGTTCAACAGTTTGTTTCCCTAATGAAAGTTGGAGATCTGAAAGAATGATGACTGGACATTGATACTCTTCGGCCAAGTTAAATGCCTCGACTGTGTCATAGAATGCTTCCTGTACTGTACTTGGAGCCAGGACGATTTTTGGAATCTCACCGTGCGTACCATAAATCATGGCCATTAAATCAGACTGCTCCTGTTTTGTTGGAAGTCCTGTGGACGGCCCTCCACGTTGAGTATCTACTACAACTAATGGCTGTTCAGTCATTCCAGATAAACCGATTGCTTCCATCATAAGTGAAAGACCTGGTCCGGCCGATGCAGTAAATGAACGGATTCCTCCGTAGTTAGCTCCGATTGCCATCGTTGCGGCTGCAATTTCATCCTCTGTTTGAATAACGGTTCCTCCAACCATCGGGAGCTTTTTAATAAGGTATTCCATAATTTCAGAGGCTGGAGTGATTGGGTATGCGGCCATTAAACGAACGCCACCTGCTAGTGCGCCAAGAGCAATTGCGTCATTTCCGATCATAAACATACGTTTATTCCCGTCAGCTTCTTTCAGCTGTAAGGAACCAACATTGCTTCCAAGTTCTTCTTTCATCGTTTGGAATCCCTGTTTAACCGCTTCCATGTTTTTCTCTACTACCGTTTCACCTTTACGGCCGAAGATTTCTTCCACAACTTCCTTAAAAACTTCTGGATCAAGATTAAGAACGGCACATGTGGCACCTACCGCTACCATGTTCTTCATTAATGACGTTCCAAGTTCCGTGGCTAACTGAGTGAATGGAATGATATAGAGAGAAGCATCTGTATCTTCAGGCTTCTCAGGCTTAAACTTCGCATCAGCTATAATGACACCATTGCTATGTAATTCTTTATAATTCACATCAATCGTTTCTTGGTCAAATGCAACTAAAATATCTAAGTCATCAGCAATCGCACGCACTTGTGTAGTGCTTACCCGAATTTTGTTATTTGTATGGCCTCCCTTAATACGAGAGGAGAAATGACGGTAACCGTATAAGTAATATCCAAGGCGATTGAGAGCCATAGAAAAGATTTCACCCGTACTCTCTATTCCTTCACCTTGCTGGCCACCAACTTTCCATGAAAGTTGTTCCTTCATTTATTACACCCCTTCAATCAATTTTTTGTAACATCTATTAGAGAAGCACATTCTCTTCATTTCGTTCAAACAATCTATTATTACATAGGATTGTTGCAACTTGCGTTCACTCTATCAGTTTATCACTTTTCTATTTAATTCACTACTGTATTGAAGAAATTATGAATGTAAACACGTTCATACTAGCCAAAAAAAACCACTAAAGGTTATACCTTTAATGGCTGGTTTAATGATCAATCTGGTAATCTGACAAAAAAGTTTTCATATAAGAATTTCTTCACTTGCTTTTCACTATAGTATCGTTGAAGCGTATTGATTAAGTTATCATATTGTTCGAATGAGGATAATCCTTGTACCGTTTCAGATATACCATCAAAATCGGATCCAAAGCCAATATGACTCTCACCACCCAAACTGCATATATGCTCGATATGTCTTATCACATCTGAAATTATCGCTGATCCTTTTTTATTTAAAAAAGGAGGAACAAAAGTGATTCCCATGACACTATCTCTTTTTATCAGCGCTTCAATTTGATCGTTTTTTAAATTACGGGGGTTGGGACATATAGAATAAGCGTTTGAGTGAGAAGCAATCGGGTGATCAGCCATTTCGATTGTATCCCAGAATGCTTTCTCGCATAGATGGGAGACATCCGTCCAAAGTCTTTTCTCGTTTAAGAATGATACTAGCTCACGTCCAAAATTGGTTAATCCCCCACCCCTCGGCTCCAGTGCACCATCCGCTGCAGCATTGGCCCAATTCCACGTCAATCCTACAGAACGTACCCCAAGCCGGTAAAGAATTTCAAGCTTCGTGATGTCCTCTTCTATAGCCTCAGCACCTTCCAGTGTCAGCATCGCACCAATTTCATCATCGGCCAGTCTTTCTACTTCCTGCTTTGAAGTCACAAATTTAAGTTTTGGGTTGGGTTTTAAAATTTCATTATGAAACAAGTTGACCATTTCTAACGCAGCTTGGAATCTTTGACCAGGTTTCAAGTATGAAGGAATGTAGATCGCAAACAATTGTACCTTACTTCTGCTTTCAAGAAGCTGGGGGTAGGTAATATGCAATGTATGTTTGGATTGAAATGCTCCCTTCCCTGGTTCCAGGTATAACTTCATTAACACATCACAGTGTGCATCAAATAACATAATACTTCATCCTTTCAGGGCATCTATCTTATATGTATTTCGATTAATAGTATAAAGGCTGTCCACTAAAGAATCCTCTTTAATGAACAGCCTATTGATTATTATCTTGGTTCTACGATTAACTTTATCGCCGTACGTTCTTCTCCATCAATCAAAATATCTGTAAATGCCGGGATACATATTAAATCTAAACCACTAGGAGCCACAAAGCCTCTGGCAATGGCTACTGCTTTAACTGCTTGATTTAAAGCTCCTGCACCAATTGCTTGAATCTCAGCTCCTCCTCTCTCACGAAGAACACCGGCGAGTGCACCAGCTACAGAATTAGGATTAGATTTTGCTGAAACTTTTAATATTTCCATTCCTTTTCCTCCTTGTCATTTCCCCCATACCGTATGTCCGTGGTAAAGAACAAACTTGGTATAAATGATTCCACTGATACTATATTCAGGAAATGGACAAATCATTCCGGTAACACCGAAAAAAGGAAAGAAAACATTTAATATTCTGCCATAAATGGATGGTCTTCGTTGATTAAAATACGATCGATTTTTTTCGCTTTACCAGTTCTTTGATCAACTTCAATTAAACAGGCACTCAAAATTTTGCGTCCTGTCTTCGGGACTTCAAAACGAACTGGTAAACTAGTCTGGAATCTCTTGAGAACAGAATCCTTGCTCATTCCCAATACTTCATCATATGGTCCCGTCATACCGACATCGCACATAAATGCGGTTCCATTAGGAAGGATGCGATTATCTGCCGTTTGAACATGTGTATGGGTTCCTATTACGGCAGACACACGGCCATCTAAAAACCAGCCAACCGCCTGCTTTTCACTTGTTGCTTCTGCGTGAAAGTCTACGAAGATAATGGACGTTCTTTTCTTTGCTTCGTATACGAGTTCATCAAGTGCCTTAAACGGATCATCAAGGGGAGGCATAAAGGTTCTTCCTTGAGCATTGATGACGGCAACTTCTTTTCCGTACACTTCAGCGAACACTAGACCGCTTCCCGGTGTCCCTTCCGGGAAATTCGCCGGTCTAACCATTTGTTTAGATGAGTCGATAAAATTGAAGATATCTTTATTATCCCATGTATGATTTCCTAAGGTCACCATATTGGCGCCATCCTGTAAGAATTGTTTATAAATCTTCTCCGTTATCCCTCTGCCTGATGCAGCATTCTCCCCATTAACGATCGTAAAATCCGGTGAATGCTTCTTCTTTAACTTCGGCAGGTATTCTGTGATCATTTCCCGGCCCATTGAACCGACAACGTCTCCAACAAATAATATTTTCATGAAAAATCCCTTCTCTATATGTATTGAGTCCTGTAGTTATTGTATCACAAAATCCTTTGGGTCTATTCATCAATGAGGGTTCTCCCGAATGATTCCATGGCACTGATGGGAGAAATGATAAAAAAAGCTGACTCAAAAAGGGGATATCCCTTTTCGAGTCAACCTCTTATTTAGCGTATTCGACAGCCCTTGTTTCACGGATGACCGTTACTTTAATATGGCCTGGATAATCAAGTTCATCTTCGATTCGTTTACGGATATCTCTAGCCAAACGGTGAGATTCCAAATCGTCAATGGCTTCCGGTCTTACCATAATACGTACTTCACGTCCCGCTTGAATGGCAAAGGATTTCTCAACGCCTTCATAAGACTCTGAGATTTCTTCCAGCTTCTCCAATCGACGGATATAGTTCTCTAACGTCTCGCTTCTTGCTCCGGGTCTTGCAGCAGATAAAGCATCAGCTGCAGCTACCAGAACAGCAATGATTGACGTAGGCTCTGTATCTCCGTGGTGTGAAGCAATACTGTTAATGACCACAGGGTGTTCTTTATACTTCGTTGCAAGTTCTACACCAATTTCTACGTGACTTCCTTCTACTTCATGGTCAATCGCTTTTCCGATATCGTGAAGTAATCCGGCACGTTTAGCGAGTCTTTCGTCTTCACCAAGCTCAGCTGCCAGTAGTCCAGAAAGATACGCCACTTCCATTGAGTGTTTTAAAACGTTTTGACCATAACTAGTACGATACTTCAAACGTCCCAGGATTTTAATTAAATCCGGGTGAAGTCCGTGAACGCCAACTTCAAACGTTGTTTGTTCACCAATTTCACGAATGTATTCGTCCACTTCACGTCGAGATTTATCTACCATCTCTTCAATTCGTGCAGGGTGGATACGTCCATCCTGTACTAATTTCTCTAATGCAATTCGAGCCGTTTCTCTACGAATCGGATCAAAACCAGAAAGAATAACTGCTTCAGGAGTATCATCAATAATCAGATCAATTCCTGTTAAAGTTTCCAGCGTACGAATGTTACGTCCTTCTCGCCCAATAATTCGACCTTTCATCTCATCATTCGGTAGGTTCACAACACTAACCGTTGTTTCAGCCACATGTTCTGCAGCACAACGTTGTATAGCCAGTGAAAGGACTTCTTTCGCTTTCTTATCTGCCTCTTCTTTCGCACGTGTTTCATGCTCTCTGACCATAATGGCGATATCATGGGAGAGTTCATTCTCAACGCGGTCAAGAATAATTCCTTTCGCTTCGTCACGAGTCAAGCTCGAGATACGTTCTAGCTCAGTTTGCTGTGATCGTACCATCTCGTCCACTTTGCTTTCCATCTCTTCAATATGTTGTTGTCTCTCGTTAAGAGTTCCCTCTTTTCTTTCAAGTAAAGCTTCACGCTTATCAAGCGTTTCATCTTTCCGATCGAGGTTTTCCTCTTTTTGCATCAAACGATTTTCTTGTTTTTGCAATTCATTTCTTCGTTCACGAAGGTCATTTTCCATTTCAGTGCGAAGTTTATGATTTTCATCCTTTGCTTCCAAAAGTGCTTCTTTCTTCAGAGCATCTGCCTCGCGCTTCGCATCTTCTAAAATCTGCTCCGCTGAACCTTTAGCACCAGCAATCTTTGCTTCAGCAATGGACTTACGAATTAGGTATCCAACAACTACACCGACGATTAGGCCAAGCAAAATGAAGATGATTGTAATAGGTTGCATTATTTCACCTCCTCTTGCTATGAACTGTCATCATGTCTTTTACATGTCGGCTTGTACATTGCTCACTAGAACAAAATATACAGCGCTAGGCTTTCAAATATTCATTCGAAAAATTTGTAAAATATACATGTTAATTTTAAATCTCTGAAAATTTATTGTCAAGGGGTAGAGCCCTCTATCACTAGATTTCTCAAGGGATTTTTTCCAATCGACATGAATTGACACTGTCGCTCTGGGGTTATGAATGATTTTCAAGCAAAACCATCTTTTTCAATTTTTTTGTTTGGTTGTAAGTACTACTCCAAAAACCTGGATTCGCATTGGTTCATTAATACCAATCAAAAATAGTCTTTGTGAAAAGGGATAGTCACTATTTTCTACAAATAAGTTGTTTGACATACATAATAAAGAGAAGCAAACCAAAGTGGCTGCTTCTCTTATTTGTGGATCAGTCCTCTAAAAGACTTAATTCACTTTGATCATCCGTTTCGGCACGACCTGTGTCCAAACCGTAATGTTCACGGATTTTCAACATGATTTCACTGCGGATCTCAGGATTTTCTTTAAGGAAAATCTTCGCGTTCTCGCGACCTTGACCCAGACGCTCTTCGTTATAAGAGTACCAGGCACCACTCTTTTGAACAATGTCCAGCTCAGACCCAAGATCGACGATTTCACCTTCTTTAGAAATCCCCTCTCCGTACATGATATCTACTTCAGCTACACGGAATGGTGGAGCTACTTTATTTTTAACGACTTTGATCTTCGTTTTATTCCCTACCATTTCATTCCCTTGCTTAAGTGTTTCAGCGCGACGGACTTCTAAACGTACAGATGAATAGAATTTCAGTGCGCGTCCACCAGGAGTCGTCTCAGGATTTCCAAACATGACTCCAACCTTTTCACGAATTTGGTTAATGAAAATCGCGATGGTTTTCGATTTGTTAATTGCACCTGAAAGCTTACGAAGAGCCTGTGACATTAAACGGGCTTGAAGACCTACGTGAGCATCTCCCATCTCTCCTTCAATTTCTGCTTTCGGTACAAGCGCCGCAACCGAGTCAATAACGATTGCGTCTACCGCTCCACTACGTACTAAAGCTTCAGCAATTTCCAGTGCCTGCTCACCTGTATCCGGTTGAGAAAGTAATAATTCATCTATGTTTACCCCAAGCTTTTGAGCATATTCAGGATCAAGTGCGTGCTCTGCATCGATAAATGCAGCCTGACCGCCTTGAGCTTGAACTTCTGCAATGGCATGAAGTGCTACTGTTGTTTTACCAGACGATTCCGGACCATATACCTCTATAATTCTTCCTCGAGGATATCCGCCAACTCCCAAAGCTGCGTCCAACGCTAATGAACCACTTGGGCATGTTACTACTTTTCTATCAGTTTGCTCCCCCAGTTTCATTATAGAGCCTTTACCAAACTGTTTTTCTATTTGTTTTAACGCCATATCTAAGGCTGCTTTACGATCGCTCACAAATCTTCCTCCTTTGAATATATAACTTGAGATAGACAACTTATCAGCTTGTCTCAAATCCAACCTATCTATACTATAAACGTTTTTTTAATAGAAAACAAGAAAAAAATCGAACATTCATTCGGTTTTTTTCAAGGGTCTATTCAATTGAATTGAGAGTGATTTCACTAGAGTAATTGAAGGTGAATGGAGGTGGTCGGTATATGTTAAGCTTTGATATCCTATCCCGGGATATCAAAACTTTTCTCCACCCATAAAAAAACTGCCTTCCCTATGCTTGAAGACAGCCTGTCTTGCACCTAACTCAATTCCTTGATCAAATAATGCCACCCGTATTTCGCCGTTCTCTTTCGATTAGCATTCCTTCCACCGCCGAGATTTAATAGAAACGCTTTAGTTGGTTGATCTTTTATAGACAATCCAATCCACACGGTTCCTGCAGGCTGACCTTCGTGTGGTCCCGGGCCGGCTACTCCTGTAAAGCTGATTCCAATATCTGATGAGAATAGCGCCCTTACATTTTCAGCAAGTTCACGTGCACACTGTTCACTTACTGTTGTATGTTCGTTCAATGTACTCTCTTTCACGGATAAAATCGTCGTCTTAACTTCATCCTGGTAACAAACCACCCCTCCATTCAGGATAGAGGAAGCTCCAGGTAACGATGCTAATTGAGCTTGAAAGAGTCCACCGGTTAAGCTTTCTGCACAGGATAAGGTGAGACCTTTCTCTTTTAGCAACTTGAATCCTACCTCAACGAGAGAATCCTGATTATAGCCGTAGAAGTAATCTCCTGCAATAACCATAATTTTTTTTTCTACTGTATCCAAAAGGGAGGTGGCAATATCCTTTGACTCGTGCTTCGCCGTCAACCTCAGGGTCACTTCCCCATCGGCCGCCAATGGCGCGATGGTCGGATTGGTTTGTTTGTCAATCAAGTCTTCCAGTTCTGTTTCCAACTGAGCTTCCCCAATGCCGAAAAAGCGCAGTACCCGGGAATGGATGATTTCTCTCTTCTTTAATAAAGTAAAAATCGCTTGCTTGCCGTATTTACTAAACATAGGTTTCATTTCAGATGGGGGACCGGGTAAAAGCATGTATGCTTTACCATCCTTTTTCAATAACATGCCAGGAGCCATACCGTGTTCGTTCTTCAATACTCTGGAACCCGCTAAAATGAGAGCCTGCTTTTCATTGTTGGGGGTCATCTCCCGATTTACTTTGTTAAAGTAGCTTTTTATTGATTCCAACGCATCTTCGTCCATGGTCAATGTTGTACCTAATGACTTCGCTATTGTTTCTTTCGTTAAATCATCCTTCGTCGGTCCAAGTCCACCCGTGAAAATTAACAGGTCTGCTCTTTCTTGAGCTACTGTAATCGCATGATGCAACCGCTCTGGGTTGTCTCCCACACTAGTGTGGTAATAGACATTCACACCCATTTCAGCTAGTTGCTCTGATATGTATTGAGCATTAGAATTGACGATTTGACCTAATAGTAGTTCAGATCCGACCGCTATGATTTCTGCATTCATCCTTATTCCCCCTGTTGGTGATGTGAAGAAGGGAATGATTCTAGTTGAATCATTCCCCTTGTTAAAACGCCTTATTTCGAATTTACAAATGCTTTTTTGTTATGTTTGAAATAATCCCAGCCTGACCAAATAGTAAAGAACATGGCTACCCATAGGGCAATGGTCGCAAATGGGAGGTTGATCAGTTCAAAAATGGCATTATGCAGAAGCAATGCTGAAATAGCGATAATCTGTGCCCATGTTTTGATTTTCCCTAGTTGGCCCGCAGCAACCACTTCCCCTTCACCGGCTAATACAAGGCGAAGGCCGGTTACAGCAAACTCCCGGCTGATAATGATAATAACAATCCATGAAGGAGCAAGACCGAGCTCAACAAGCACAATCAAGGCAGCGGATACAAGCAATTTGTCCGCTAATGGATCTAAGAATTTCCCAAGGTTAGTCACAAGGTCAAGCTTTCGGGCATAATAACCGTCGATCCAATCAGTTGTTGCTGCAATAATGAATATTAAAGCTCCTACAAAATGTTTGACTGGCATTTCTGCCCCAAGAAACATCATGTCACCCCAATTTAATGGAGCAAGCATAATGATTAAAAACAATGGAATTAAAAATATCCTTGAAACTGTAATCTTATTAGGTAAGTTCACCTTTCTACCTCCAATACTTAAAAAACACGTTCTACCTATAGTATGTAAGAAAAAGGAGTTATTAAAACTCCCTCCATCTTAATTATTGTGTTGCTTGCGGTTCATAGTTAATGACAATATCCTGCCTTACAACATCAGTGGCTGATACTTTATACTCAAGCTGTTTGCCGTTTACCAAAATGTCTGTGTTCGCAGCATTTCCAATTACAAGATAAGCAAGTTTATCCGATGAAAAATCAAAGTCCTTTTTATTTCCCTCTTTTAGTAAACCTTCGAACAATAATTCATCCTTGGTGTTATAAACCCCAATCCATGTATCGCCCTTAGCCGATAATTGCAACTTGAATTCATCAGCATTTTTAAGGTCATAGGTTGTTTTCTTACCAGCTGTATTAACTGCCTCCAGAGATTGTTCAGGCTTTTGCTCTTGTTCTTCATCAGCTTTTTCATCATCTGAAGGTTTGCTTTCTTCTTTATCTTCGGTTTCTTCTTCAGGCTTATCGCCTTCAGCGGTTTTATTTTCATCTACCGCTACTTGCTCTTGATTTTCAGACCCTTGTGTTTCCGGAGCTTTATCTCCTACTTTCCCTTGCCAAAACACCCATACTGCAATCAACGCACCAATGACGAATAATGCTATAAGGAGCTTAGGAAGGAAGTCAAACACCTTGGTAGAGCTTTCTGAAACAGACTTTCTCGATTGGACCCTGGAAAGTGAAACCGGTATTTCATCTTCATAAGTTGTCGGAATTTCATCTTTATGCTCCTCAAAAATCACTTCAGGAGGAAGACCGACCGCTTCACAATACTGTTTAATAAATGCACGCACATAGAACTTCCCAGGCATCGCATCATACGAGCCTTCTTCGATTCCAATCAAATAGCGTTTTTGAATCTTTGTTATCTTTTGCAAATCATCGAGGCTATAACCTTTAGATTCACGAGCTTCCTTTAAACGATTTCCTAATTCCGTCACCACTTAACACCTTCCAATATTAAAAATCAAAACCTCCAAAATCGGAATTTTGAAATAGATTATTTTGTTCTACTAGTTCGTATGTAATTTCTTCATCAGGATCGTTTCTAAGTTCAATGATATAATCAAAATCTTCAAGTGAATATTCAGAGTTTTGAACGAATACATCAGGATGTTCAATTACTTTCACTGCTGGTAATCTCATGATTTCCCTTACAAGCTGCCAGTGCTTCTCACTTGCACGGCGTGTTGAAACGATACCGTCGATAATAAATAAATTCTCGGATGAGTACTCGTCTTCAATCAGCTTACTTCTTATTGTTTGCTTCAATAATGTAGAGGAGACAAAGAGCCATTTCTTATTTGCACATACACTTGATGCCACGATGGATTCGGTCTTCCCTACCCGGGGCATCCCTCTGATCCCAACAAGCTTATGTCCCTCTTGCTTAAATAGCTCAGCCATAAAGTCTACTAATAAACCCAGTTCATCACGAACAAACCGAAACGTTTTCTTGTCATCGGCATCACGCTGAATATAACGGCCGTGACGAACGGCAAGACGATCCCTTAATTTCGGTTCTCTGAGCTTTGTCACATTAATTGTATCCATCGTTTGTAAAATGGACTCTAACCTTGTGATCTGTTCATCATTATTCGCAAGAAGAAGCATTCCCCTTCTTCCTTCATCTACTCCATTTATCGTCACTATATTTATAGAAAGCATTCCTAATAATGAGGAAATATCACCTAAGAGGCCAGGACGATTTTTTTGAATTTCATATTCTAAATACCATTCTTTGCGTTCCATTGGTTACCTCCTGAAAGATCCGTGACATTTCAATTCGATAAAAATTGACATAATTCGAAAAATCTTTTAAACATCTAGGTATTATAATAAATGATTTTCCGGTAATAGAAAAGCAAAACCTACATAAATATGTACAATTTCTCATTTTATGCCTTATAAGCTGATTATAGTTATGATGTATAAGTCTTCACGCGAAAAAATGACTCCAAGTGATTTTTTTGAAAGAGTATATATAAGAAAAAGGAGAGGAAAAATCCCTCTCCTTAACGAGTACCATTGTTATTTACAAGTTTAACCATCATGTTCGCAATGGCATGTTGTTCTTCAGGAGAAGCGACAGACCATAAATCCGCTAACACTTTTTCCTGATCGTTCTTAGCTTCGACTTGATTCGCTAAGTAGTCACCAATTTGGTAAGCTAAATCAGATACCGTTTCATTTTCCATCCCACCATGTTGAGCTTGGTGAAGACGATCGCCTAAGAAGTTTTTCCAATCAGACCAATTATCTAATACAGACATGTGTCATGACCTCCTTTATTGAAATACAACCTTAGTTTGTATCCCGGAAAGAAAATTATGCGCCCTAATCTTATGACTGAAAAAACTTTTTAAGTATGCCAACCACCATTGATGGAAAGTGTTTGACCTGTAATATAGGAAGCTTTAGGTGAAATAAGAAACTGGATTGAGTCAGCGATTTCTTCCGCTTGGGCGAGACGTCCCATTGGTATCTCTTCGGTCAGCGCTTTTAAATCTCCTTCAGAAAAAATGCTCATCATTGATGTATCGACGGCTCCTGGAGCAATTGCATTAATCCTTACCCCACTTAAGGCAAGCTCTTTACTTAATGATTTCACAAATGCCAATTGAGCACCCTTTACGGTTGAATATATAACCTCACAGGCTCCACCTATTTGTCCCCAAATGGAACTTATCATTACAATATTCCCCTTACGCTCAATAAGCTTAGGCAATAATTTTTGAACGAGAAGCAAAGGACTTTTCACATGCACGTTAATCATATAGTCCATCTCTTCTTCAGTCTGATCTTGAAACATCCCCCAGTTTGAATTTCCGCTGCAATAAATAATTGCATCAAGTTGAAAGATATTGTCTACAACATTCCCCACTTCTTCTGGGAGGGCAAGATTTGCTCGAATGGGGGTTGCCTCAACCCCATACTTTTCAATTTTATGTAGTAATTCTTTCATAGCTTCTTCATTCGAATAGTAATGTAAATATAAATTCCATCCCTCTTCTGCCAAGCTTAATGCCGTACTGCTTCCAATTCCCCCTGAAGCCCCCGTTATTAAAGCATATTTCATCTATTTCCACCTCAATGTCCACATAAAGAGAGGAACTACCCTAAAGCAGCTCCCTCCGATATTATGATTTTGGTACTACCTGACACACGGTAAAGCGCTCTTCACTGATAATGGTACTTGCAACGGTTTGAATATCATCATACTTCAATGATTCAAGTGTAGGTACAACTTCAAATAGATCCATTTCATTAAAAGCATAGCGTGTGAATTGATTTGCAATAAACTCTGGAGAATTAATGGCACGTAAAAACGCACCAATTTTCTTTTTCTTTGTTCTTTCTAATCCTTCTTCTGTAAAGAGTGATTCTTTCTTGGCTTTAAGTAACAGCGATTGTACCTTCTCGGCCAACTCATCCGGCTTTTCCGTATCCCCTCCGACGGTTAAGAACCCAAAGCCATTTTCTTGTGTATAGTCATAGTGGAATGTCTCATCGATCAATCCATCATTGTATAAGTCAGAATAATACGTTGAGCTTTTCCCAAATAACATATCCAGGAAAACGTTCATCGAAAGCTCTTGTCTAAGCATTTCCTTGCCTTGCTGATGCGGTTCAGGTGCTTTAAGACCTACCAGGCACTTAGGGCTTTGCACATTCATCTTAAGGACCTGCTTCTTCTCAGCAACCGTTTCTGGTTCATCATCAAATCTCCGCTTGATCTCAGGCATTTTTTCATAATCCTTCTTTTCTTGATTCGAACGAATTTGTTTCATGATTTGATCCGGGTCTACAGATCCCACTACAAAGAGAAGCATGTTGCTTGGATGGTAGAATGTGTTGTAGCACTGATACAACATGTCCTTCGTGATTGGTGTGATGGAATCAATCGTTCCTGCAATATCAATCTTCACAGGGTGATTTTTGTACATATTCTGGATCACACCAAAGTATAATCGCCAGTCAGGGTTATCATCATACATTGTGATTTCCTGTCCTATGATGCCTTTTTCTTTTTCGACTGTCTTTTCTGTAAAATATGGGTCTTGAACAAAATCTATAAGCGTTTCTAGATTTCGTTCTACATTGGTAGTACTTGAAAATAGATAGGCGGTTCGTGTAAATGATGTGAACGCATTAGCCGACGCTCCCTGGCGGCTGAATTGCTGGAATACATCACCGTCTTCCTTTTCAAACAATTTATGCTCCAAGAAGTGGGCGATTCCATCTGGTACCTTAACGAATTCTTCTTCGTTCAGAGGGACAAAATGATTGTCAATGCTTCCGTACTTCGTCGTAAACGTGGCATATGTCTTATTGAACCCTTTTTTCGGGAGTATATAGACGTCCAATCCATTTGACATTTTTTCATAATATAAGTTTTCCTGTAGTTGATCGAAGGAAATTTTCTTCATCTTTATCCCTCCATTCCTGTTAAAAAGTAGATGGTATCAAGCTCAACTTTATTTGCTGCTTTCACGATGTCTTCTTTCGTCGTCTTCTCTATTTCATCAAGCCAGTGTTTTAAATCTATTTCTTCATGGGCGACTGCATTATGATAGAGGACCTCAACCAAACCACGGGACGTATCAATGGTTTCAAGCAGTTGATTGCGGATGACCGCTTTCGTTTGTTCGATTTCACCATCCGTAAAGTCTCCATCCTTCATGGCTTGCAGCTGATCATTGATGATTCCGACTGCTTGATCATATTTCTCAAATTCTATTCCGGACATAACCATCAATAATCCTTTATGACTTTCCAGTCTACTTGCTGCATAGTAGGCTAAGCTCGCTTTTTCTCTCACATTTATGAACAATTTAGAATGAGAAAATCCACCGAATATGCCATTGAACACTTGGAGGGCAAAGTAATCATCATCGCCATATTGTGTATGAGTCCGGTATCCCATATTAAGCTTACCCTGCTTCACATCCTGCTTTTCTTTCACGACGTTTTCCCTTTCTTTTTGTTCCACTTCCGATGAATCGACTTCAAGAGGGGTACGTTCGTTTAATTGGAGGAGTTGATCACACAGAGTTTCAACTTCTGCAACATCTACATCGCCGATGACATAAAGATCAAATTGATCTTCATTCATGACTTTTTGATAATACTCATACAAACTCTTGGCCGTTATGGACTCTACTTCTTCACTAATTCCATTAACATGTAGGGCAAATCGCTCCCCCTTACACATTTCTTCTACAAGCCGTGAATTAGCATAGCGCATTTTATCGTCATAAACTGCCTGTATTCTTACCTTCTGGTTTCGTTTTTCTTTCTCGACTGTTTTCTGATCGAATTCGTTATTTTCAATATGTGGATTTTGAAGGACATCTGCTAAAAATTCTAATCCTTTTTGAAGTAAAGGATCTGAGTCCCTTAAAAATTTTTCGTTGGCGATTTCCACGGACATGCTGACCACGTGGTATTCACCTTTTTTACCTAAATCCGTAAAAAAGTTAGCACCATATAATTCATCCAGGTAGGACCTTAATTCCGTTGTACTCGGATAGGTCTTTGTACTGCTTTGCATCACATGAGGGAGTAATCCGCGTAAGGTCACTGTTTCTTGATCTAAAGGAGCTTTCATTTTCAAAATCAGACTGTTGGTTTTAAACTTATCCGTTTGAACGATATGTAGCGTGTACCCTTGTTTCTTTTTTACTATTTCATTTATGGCTGTCATCGTACCGTCCTCCTTAGTTCCACACTTCCGTCATTTTTGAAATCAATAAAAGATATAAACACCCTTATTGTGCGGTATTTATGTATAACTATACATGTACTGAGATGTTGATTTCAAGCATCTTCCTCTATTGGAAAAATACCCATAGAGTAAACTATTATATGTATGGAAAATATTCAATATGTCTCATTCTTTTGTTTCACCAAAAAAGGTACCTCGAATGCCGAGATACCTTTTTCGTGTATTGCTCATGAAAATTAACGATTTCCTTTGATGTATGGTGTGCCAAGCGCTTTTGGCGCATCTGCACGGCCGATGAAGCCGGTAAGTGCAAGGATTGTTAACACGTAAGGAGCGATTAACAGATATACACTTGGAATGTTCTCAAATAATGGAATGCTCGATCCGATGATACTTAAACTTTGAGCGAATCCAAAGAATAATGCTGCACCCATGGCACCTAATGGATGCCACTTACCGAAGATCAAAGCGGCTAAGGCCATGAAACCTTGTCCACTGATCGTGGCGTGACTAAAATCTGAAGAAATCGATTGAGCATATACTCCCCCGCCAATTCCTGCAAAAGCCCCAGAAATGATGACACCGATATAGCGCATTTTCGTAACGTTGATTCCCATTGTGTCTGCTGCCATTGGATGCTCACCGACTGAACGAAGTCTCAGCCCGAATGGTGTCTTAAACATAATGAACCAAACAATGATGGATACTAGAATGGCTACAAATGGTGGCCAGTATGTGTTAGAGAAGAAAATATTTCCAATCACCGGAATTTTATTCAGTAATGGCACATCCACTTTCCCGAATCCTTCAGAAATAATATCAGTTTGACCTTTCCCGTAAATACGTTTCACTAAGAAAAGGGTTAATCCAATAGCAAGCAGGTTGATTGCCACACCTGATACTACTTGATCAGCTCTAAAGGTGATAGAAGCAACTGCATGTAAGACAGCTAGTAACGCTCCCATTGCCATGGCTATAAGCAGTGCTACCCAAGGAGTTGCATCACCGAATACATCTGCGAAAGCAAGGTTGAAAACGATACTTGCGAAAGCGCCTATGACCATTAAACCTTCAAGTCCAATATTAACGACACCAGAACGTTCAGAGAATGCTCCGCCCAAAGCAGTGAAAATAAGTGGTGATGCCCACAATAATGTTGATGGAATAAGGATTGTCAAGATATCAATAAAGCCCACTTACTTCACCCCCTTTTTACTAAATCGTTGAATTAGATAACGAATCATATAACCAGATGCTACAAAGAAAATAATAAGGGCAATAATAATGTCTACTAGTTCATTTGGAATACCTGCTTCAAGAGGCATATTCAATGCACCGACTTTTAGCCCTCCAAATAATAGTGCTGCGAACACAACACCAATGGCAACATTTCCTCCCAATAGAGCTACAGCAATCCCGTCGAATCCGACCCCTGTAAATCCTCCTTTAATAGAAGCATAACCAAATGTCCCTAAGCCTTCCATAGCACCAGCCAGTCCAGCAAACGCTCCTGAGATGACCATGGAAAGAATAATGTTTCCGTTTACGTTCATCCCGGCATATTGAGAAGCGTGCTGGTTAAAACCAACAGAACGCAGTTCATATCCACGTGTTGTTTTCTCTAATAGGAACCACATGATGAATACACAAAGAAGGGCAATGAAAACTCCCCAATGCAGGCGAGAGTAATCCGTTAAGCTTTCGAAGAACGGAGACTTAAGTGATGCCGTTTCAGCGATATAATCCGTACGATCTTTACGCTCAGTTAGGACATCACGGATAATCGCATTGGTGACGTGAAGAGCAATATAGTTCATCATGATTGTTACAATTACTTCGTGCACACGAAATCTTGCTTTAAGCAACCCAGGAATAAAGCCCCATAACGCTCCAGCTAGTGCTGCTGCAATGATGGCAAGGGGCAAATGAATGATTTTTGGTAACTCATCGAAAGCAACCCCCACCCATACAGCAGCAAGCCAGCCTACAATCAATTGTCCTTCGACCCCGATATTGAATAAACCGGTTCTAAAGGCAAAGGCCACAGCCAATCCCGCTAAAATGTACGGTGTAACTTGACGTACCGTTTCCCCTACATAGTAGATTTCGCCGAAAATACCTTGCCATAATGCAGAATATCCGGCAATCGGATCATACCCGCTTACAAGCATGATAATGGTTCCGACAATAATACCCAAAAGGACTGAAATAATCGGGATTAATATATTTGTTAATCGATTAGACATGTTTGTTTTCCCCCGTTTCCTTCCTCTTTGATCCAGCCATCAGCAGTCCAAGCTCTTGTTCGGTCGTTTCTTTCGGATTCACAATCGCTACGATTTGGCCTTCATAAATAACGGCGATACGATCACTTACATTCATGATTTCATCTAGTTCAAATGAAAGTAATAGCACGGCTTTCCCGTTATCCCGCTGCTCGATCAGACGTTTGTGGATGAACTCAATGGCCCCTACATCCAAACCACGAGTCGGTTGAGCTGCAATCAACAAGTCCGGGTCACGATCGACTTCCCTGCCGATAATCGCCTTTTGTTGATTACCACCGGACAATGCCCGGGCAAGAGTATATTCCGAAGGTGTTCTTACATCAAACTCTGAGATTAGCTTTCTCGCTTGATTGTAGATGTTTTTATAGCTTAATATCCCTTTATTTGAATAAGGCTTTTTGTAATAGGTTTGTAGAACCATATTTTCACCTATTGGAAAATCTAATACTAATCCGTGCTTGTGACGATCCTGAGGAATATGACCTACACCTGTTTCGTATATCTTACGCGGCTTCATATTGACTATATCTTTTCCATTCAGCTTAATCGAGCCACCATCGGTTTTGTGTAACCCTGTAATGGCTTCTATCAGTTCACTTTGCCCGTTGCCGTCGACCCCTGCAATACCCAGTATTTCCCCGGCCTTCACTTCAAGGTTCAATCCTTTTACTACTGGTACATTCCGATGATCTTTCACGTTTAAATCACGTATCTCAAGTACATTGCCTGCAGGATTTGCTTCTATTTTCTCAGTTTTGAAGGTTACTTCACGCCCTACCATCAGACTCGCAAGATGGTTCGGGTCAGTCTCTGATACTTTCACTGTCCCAATCCCTTTACCTTTTCTGATAACGGTTACATTATCACACACTTCCATAATCTCTTTAAGCTTATGGGTGATAAGAATAATAGATTTACCTTCTTGAATGAGAGTTTTCATAATTTGAATAAGTTCTTTGATTTCTTGAGGGGTCAGTACCGCCGTTGGCTCATCAAAGATCAAAATTTCCGCCCCGCGATAAAGTGTTTTCAAGATTTCCACACGCTGCTGCATACCTACTGAAATTTCAGAAATTTTAGCCGTCGGATCCACTTTTAAACCATATCTTTCTGATATTTCCAAAATATCCTTCTCTGCCTTTTTAATATCCACCGTTGCACCGGACTTAGGCTCTCTTCCGAGAATAATGTTTTCTGTTACTGTAAAAGTATCCACAAGCATAAAATGCTGATGGACCATTCCGATTCCCAAGTCGTTGGCGATATTGGGATTGGTGATGTTTACTTTCTGACCCTTTACACGAATTTCTCCTTGCTCAGGTTGGTAAAGTCCAAATAATACATTCATCAGTGTGGACTTACCTGCTCCATTTTCACCAAGAAGCGCATGAATTTCACCTTTTTTGAGCTGGAGGGTAATATTATCGTTTGCTACGATGCCTGGAAACTCTTTACGAATATTCAGCATCTCAATTACATAATCCATTGCTATTCACTCCTTGCGTAGGCTAGGGATATTTATCTAGTAGTTAGAGGTCAGACCTTAACTTGCTAGAAAAAAAGGGTTTCCCCGGATAAAAATCTAAATGAAAGATAGAAAAATATTTCTATACTTCAATTAGATTTTTAATTATTATGAATATTCCTTTTAAAAAAGGGATAAGAGACCGGCTATCCTTGGCCCGCTTATCCCATTTAAAATTAGTTAGCTGAGAAAGACTCCGCTTCTTTAACAGATTCTGGAACTGTCACATCTCCGCTATTAATTTTCTCTTTCCATTCATCAACTTTTTGCATTACTTCATCTTTGTTAGAAAGCTCTTCATTTAATTCAGCAAGTCCTACACCGTCTTCTTTAAGACCGTATAAGATTTGTTCTCCACCAGGGAAATTTCCGTCTTGAGCTTTTGTTGCAAGGTCTTTAACCGCGTTGTCAACGCGTTTCAATGCAGATGTCAGAACAATGTTATGGTCGCCAACTTTACCTTCTGCAGCTTGATCAGAGTCAACACCGATTGCCCAAAGCTCACGGGAAGGATCTTTTTCTTTTAAGTCACGCGCTTCTTTGAATAAGCCATTACCAGTACCACCAGCTGCATGGAAAATAACATCTACATCTTGAGAGTACATTTTAGAAGCGATCGTTTGACCAAGTTCAGCTTTATCAAAAGCTCCTGCATAGTCTGCAACGATTTCCGCATCCGGGTTAACTGATTTAACACCAGCGATGAAACCAGCATGGAAACGTTCGATTACCGGAATCTCCATACCACCGATGAATCCAATTTTATTCGTTTTTGTAGCTAATCCAGCTGCAACTCCAGCCAAGAAAGAAGCTTCTTGTTCTTTAAACATGATGCTTGCAACGTTTGGCTGATCTACAACAGCATCAACGATTGCAAAATGAGAATCTTTTTGTTGTTGTGCAATGTCATTGATTGCACCTTCCATAAGGAAGCCGATACCATATACTAAGTCAAAGTCTTGACGAGCTAATGTGTTTAAGTTAGTAGCATAGTCAGCATCAGATTGTGATTGAAGGTAGTCATATCCTTCTTTACCTTTTTCTAAATCATTTTCTTCACCGAAAGCTTTTAAACCTTCCCAAGCCGATTGGTTGAAAGATTTGTCATCTACTCCACCGACATCTGTAACCATTGCTACTGTAAATTGATCTTCTTTCTTGTTACCTTCACCACTAGATGCACCTTCTTTGTCCTCGCTTGTTCCACAAGCACCTAATAATGTACCTGCAGCTAGAACAAATGACAACGCTAAACCAAATTTACGTTTTTTCACCTAGAGTACCCCCTAATATTGTAATAATTAGTAGAAAGATTGATTGTTGTTATACACGCTTTCTTAATACGTGGAAGCTAAATTTGTCGGATCTGAAATAGTTTACTGAGTACAGAATCGGCTCATCGTTTTCATCAAAATGCATTTGCTTTAAAACGAGTAGTGCCGTTTCTGGTTCACAATTTAGTATAGGGGAGATTTTATCGTGATACCCCATAGGTTCAATTTGTGCAACGGCATGGGTAATTCTCTTATTCTCTCGTTTTTCTAAAACAGTGAAAATAGAGTTATCTTCATGGGTGAAATTACGTGGCATAACCTTTTCAGGAATTTTGTCCACACAATACACAACCGGTTCCCCGTTTGCCGTACGAACCCGTTCAATCAGAATCACGTCGTCCTCTTCATTGCAAGTAAACCTCTTCACATCATCCTCAGTAGCTTCTTGAGTTGTTGAGCTTAAGAAAATGGTCCCTGGCTCCATACCAGCCTGCTTAATCATGTTCGTTACACTGTTCAGTTGCTCAATACCAGAAGTAAAGAGCGGTTTAGCATTTACAAATGTACCTACCCCATGACGTCTTACGATGACACTTTCTTCCTCAAGAATCCTGAGAGCTTCACGGAGAGTAGCCCTACTCACACCTAGTTGTTTGGAGAGATCGAATTCAGATGGAAGTTTTTCTTTTTCTTTGTAAACTCCCGCCTCAATGTCTTTCTTCAAACGGTCAATCACTTGTAAGTATAAATGTCGATTGTCTGTTTTTATTGTCACTGGAACCACCACCAAATTTTCTCAAGACATCAGACCTCTGATGTATATCTTTCCTACTAATCGAAAATACTATAACACTTTTCTTTTCATAAATAAATAGCATTGTGTGATTTTGTCGAAAAAAATGATTAGAAAGACAATTTAAAATCCTTTTTTGTTAATAAGTAGTAATTTCATTGTGATGAATAGGTTTACATGGTGTATTTTTACAAATATTTTACAATAGAGAGTGTGTTCATTTTCATTCTTTACAATAGTTATACAATGACATTACATTTGTAAACGCTTTTAATAGTATAACACATTGGTGGATAAACTAGAATAAGATAAAATGAATCGCATTCATTTTAAGCTTTCCCCCTTAATTACTTACAAAAAAAGGTGTGTAACCCCATTTGTTTTTAATAGGGTAACACACCTTTTATTAAGAGCTTTGCTCTTCTGAAGGCTTACCGATTAAGACGGTTCTTGGCTTACTTCCTTCATAGGGTCCTACAACACCTCTTATTTCCATTTCATCAATCAACCTGGCAGCTCTCGTATAACCGATCCTAAATCTCCTTTGAAGCATGGATACGGATGCCGTCTGCATTTCAGCGATTAATTGAACTGCATCATTATATAGTTCGTCTTCTGCTTCGCCCGTTTTCTCATCTTCCTGAATTTCATCTGGAATCATTTCTTCCTGATACTGTGCCTTTTGTTGGGAGATAACAAAATCAACGATTTCTTCTACTTCTTCATCAGATAAGAAGGCGCCTTGAACCCTTGTTGGCTTTGAAGCCCCTACAGGCATGAAGAGCATGTCTCCTCTGCCCAATAGTTTTTCAGCACCCCCGGAATCCAGAATGGTTCTGGAGTCGGTCTGAGATGATACGGCAAACGCAATCCTTGATGGTATATTCGCTTTGATGACCCCTGTAATAACATCCACTGAAGGACGCTGTGTCGCAATGATCAAATGTATCCCTGCGGCACGGGCCATCTGTGCGAGTCTTGTGATGGCATCTTCAACATCGTTAGAAGCAACCATCATTAAGTCGGCTAATTCATCTACTATGACCACAATGTAAGGAAGCAGCGGCTGCTTTTCTTCGTTCTCGAGATTCTGTCTCTTGACGTAGTCGTTGTAGCCTTCAATATTTCTTGTTCCTGTGTGGGAGAACAATTCATATCTCCGTTCCATTTCGCTTACAACCTTTTTTAATGCCTGTGAAGCTTTCTTCGCATCCGTTACTACGGGAGCTAATAGGTGCGGCACCCCATTATATACATTTAGTTCCACCATTTTTGGATCAATCATCATGAGCTTGACTTCATGTGGTTTAGCTCTCATAAGTATACTGGTGATAATTCCATTAATACAGACACTCTTTCCACTTCCTGTGGCCCCGGCCACAAGTAAGTGAGGCATTTTATTCAGTTCTGCAAGTACGGCTTCACCCGTAATATCCCTTCCTAATCCAATTTGGAGCTTGGCATCCGGTTTATTATGTTCCTTGGCTTCAAGTACCTCTCGTAAAGAGACCATGGCAACCTCTGAGTTAGGAACTTCAATACCGATAGCCGATTTTCCTGGAATAGGAGCTTCGATTCGGATATCTTTAGCCGCAAGAGCCAAGGCTAAATCATCACTAAGATTCACGATGCGGCTTACTTTCACACCTACATCCGGGTGTACTTCATATTTGGTGACGGCTGGACCCAAGTGAACTTGTGTCACTTTCGCTTTTACTCCGAAGCTTTGGAAGGTTCTTTCAAGTTTGGCTGCGTTGGCATGAATCAGTTGATATTCATTACTCTGATCTGTTTTTCTAGGACTCTTTAATAACGAAATAGACGGTAGTTTATAATCCTTATTTTCTATTTCAGTAAATGTAATTGGTGGTGCAGAGTCCGCTTCCCCTTCTGAATCGGACTTTTCGTTAGCGGCAGCATCGTCTTTTTCACCATTCATTTCCGCTCCTGAAGAGGATGGTTCTTCTTTCGTCTGAGCCCCTCCGTATGCACGTTCCGCGAAGTTTGAGATAATCGGTTCACTTGTTTCCTCTTGCTGAGGCACCTGGGTTTCAACCGCTTTCTCCTGCTTCACTGGAGCTTCTTTCTTTTTCTTTTCTTTCACTTCTTTTTTCTTTAACTGATCTTCTCTCCAGTCATTCATATCCTGTTTGAATGCGGACCATTGTCCGCTTAAGAATGCACCAAAGCGCTTTCCTGCTCTTCCCAGCACATCCCCGATGGATTTACCTGTCACTAGTATGATTCCGATCAATATGAATGTTGCACTAACAATTCTTGCTCCTTGCGAGTCAAATAGAAAATAAGAAACGGCAAATAAAACGCTCCCTATCATTCCACCACCAAGATCAGATGTACTCGTTTCCCCGCCTACATCCATCCAATACAAATCCCACGTATTCATGATGACACTTGGATTATCGAAAGAACCATCATTTGAGAGCAAATCAAATAATTTCACATGACTCAATAGTAAGAAGCTCGCAATGATGATATAAATCCCAATAAGCCTGCGACTAAATAACATAGGAGTCTCTCGTTTAATCATGAGGTACCCGGCCACATACAGCATCCACAGGAGGGCAACCATATACCATTCACCCAGAAAGAATCGATAGAAATATACCACTGCTTTCCCTACAGCTCCAAGCTCTATGATTGAAATCAAACTGAGGGCAGCAAGGATCATTCCTGTAATTTCATACTTGATGGTTTGTTTTAAGGTTGAACTTGTTGCAGATCGTTTTTTTCTTCTTTTTCGTTTTGCCAATCCAATTCACCTAAATTCTATTGAAGTCTTTCTTCTTATGTACATAAAGATGAAGAAAGGGCTGATCCTTTGGGGCAATCTATGTGCCTAAGGTGTCAGACCCTTCCCGTTAACTTAAAGTATCATTATGATTATCTCTTCCAGTAATATTATAGCATATCCACTATTTCGGGAAAATCCTCTTTCTCTCTTAATTGTTGATAAATTCACCCGGGCAAATCTGATTATCGAGATAATGTGCAGGGTCACTACTCATGACCCTCACAATTCGATACCGGTTCTCCTCCTGCTGAACGAGGACCGGAACACCCTGATATTCCATCATCATTTGACCACTGAATTCACTTGCATCTGTTGGAAATACAACATCATTGGGAACAACTGTATAAAGGATCATTGTACTAACCCTTCTTGTTGATCCGATTGCTTTTTCATCTCAATTAACTCGTTAATCTTTTTAATGGCTGTCCCAATGCCACCTATCCCATCTATCAGGCCGTATTCAACGGCATCGTCACCGACCACATTCGTACCGATATCCCGTGTAAGGTTACCTTTTGCAAACATCAGGTCTTTAAAATCTTCTTCCGAAATATTACTATGCTTCGTTACGAAACTAACTACCCTATCCTGCATTTTATCTAAGTACTCAAATGTCTGCGGAACCCCGATCACTAATCCCGTCAAGCGAACCGGGTGAATGGTCATTGTTGCAGTGCTCGCAATGTAGGAGAAATCGCAAGAGACGGCAATCGGTACACCAATACTATGCCCTCCTCCTAATACAACGGAAACTGTAGGTTTAGAAAGGGAAGAGATCATTTCAGAAATGGCGAGTCCGGCTTCCACATCACCGCCTACCGTATTTAAAATCACTACCAAACCCTCTATTTTCGGGTTTTGTTCGATTGCTACAAGTTGAGGAATAACATGTTCATACTTCGTTGTTTTATTTTGAGGTGGAAGTTGCATATGCCCTTCTATTTGACCCACTATCGTTAAGCAATGGATATTGGAATCCTGAGAGAGTTGCGGGACATTGGTTTGCCCTAATTGCTGAATCTTTTCCATTAATCCTGATGGTTTATCTTTATTATCATCCTGGCCTTTATTTGGCTGATCCTGCATACGTTCATGATTTTCTTCCATGAAAACATCTCCTTTTCATTTCCATTCTCTTGTTATTATTTTAATAAGGGAGTGTTTTCATACTTTATAGTTTAGTCCAAATAATAAAAGTGAGGCTATTTGTTCAAACATACTCAAACAAATAGCCTCACGTATTATACTTCCATGATGATCGGTAAAATCATTGGTCTTCTCCGTGTTTTATTGAATAGATAGTAATTGAGTTGATCTCTGATATCTTGTTTGATGGTTGTCCATTCAAAAGAGCCTTTTTGTAAATAGGAATGTACCACATCAGTCACGATACCTCCTGCTCCTTCAATCAACTCTTCTGATTCCCTCACGTAAACGAAGCCGCGTGAAATGATTTCAGGACCGGACACAATCGATTTGGATCTGCGGTTGATCGTCACAACGACTGTAAATACACCGTCTTCTGATAATAGCTTACGGTCGCGAAGGACGATATTCCCTACGTCCCCTACACCAATTCCATCGATTAACACATTCCCTGCCTGTACCCGTCCGCTCATTCTCATCTTGCCGTCCTTGTATTGAAGCACATCTCCCTTATCCAAAATGAAAATTTGCTTATACGGAAGACCGATATCGTGTGCGATCTGGGTATGCGCCACCAGCATTTTATACTCACCTTGTATTGGAATGAAATACTTCGGCTTCATGATATTTAACATGAACTTTAGATCTTCCTGACTCCCATGCCCTGAAACATGAACCTTCTTATTAGCCGTCAAGACGTTTGCTCCTGCTCTGTAAAGCATGTCAATTGTCTTCCCTACAATGACTTCCATTCCAGGTGAAGGGGAGGCGGTAATAAGGACTGTATCACCTTCTTCGATATTCACAAGACGATGGGAGCGTTTTGACATCCGCTGCAGTGCTTCAAACGGTTCTCCTTGTGTCCCGGTTGCGATGATGACGACTTCATCTTTAGGATATTCACCAATCTCATCAATTCCGATGATCATCTCATCCCGTACGTGAAGATAGCCTAATTTTAATGCTACATCATATACTCTCTTCAAACTCTTACCCACTACCGCCACTTTACGATTATTTTGCTCTGCTGCATCAAAAACTTGCTGAAGCCGAATTAAATTAGATGCAAAGCAAGCTACAATCACTCTTCCGGATGCCTTCCGTAAAGCGTCTGTTATATGCTGTTCAATGACGGCCTCGGAAGTTGTGTAGCCGGGTCTCTCCGCTTCGGTGCTGTCAGACAATAAACAAAGTACACCTTTCTCACCGATTTGAGCCATTTTGCCTAAATCCGGGCGATAAAGGTGTTTAGCTGATTGATCAAATTTGAATTCCCCGGTATGGACGATGCCCCCTTCAGATGTATGTATACAAACACCAACAGAATCTGGAATACTATGTGTGGTTTTAAAGAACGTTACATTCACTCCATCAAAGGTGAGATGGCTATCAGAGTGAATCGTATAGAATTTCACATCTTCCCGGATATTATCATCCTTCAATCGTGCCTTTACGAGGGCATTGGTTAACCGTGTGCCATAAACAGGTGCCTTTATCTTATTAAGTACGTATGAAATTGCTCCAATGCTATCCTCATGCCCATGAGTCAAGAAGATTCCTTTCACACGTTCTTTATTTTCAATGAGGTATTGAATGTCAGGAATCACGATATCAATTCCGAGCATTTCATTTTCAGGGAACATCAGCCCGGCGTCAACCACGAAAATTTCATGATCCACTTCAATCACGTACATATTCTTACCAATTTCTCCCACTCCTCCGAGCGGAATGATCTTAATACTTTCATTCTTTGTCTTACTCACATTATGTCCTCCTATGCTGTGCCTTTCCCGATCTTCAATCAGTTACATTTATTATACTTGATAATATTTTGGGAGTACAACCAATTTTATCCTACCTATAACAAGATTAGGAAAAAGACTGCATTCATTTTTACTACATTACTATTTCGATACAATGTGACTAAATCCTTCTTCTTTAAAATAAATTAATCTATTACTGATTTTTGGGCATAATTTTCCTTTTTCATATGAAAAGACTGTGGGGGAATGGCCTCCACAGTCTTTTTCATTGGATATTTTGTAAACGGTGTTGATAAGCGAGCATTGGTTGATTTCGGCTCCAATCAACTTATACAAATTCACTTTCAGTAACAAAGGGCTTTCTGAAAAAAATTTTCTAAGATAATACGTTCAGCAGTTGAGACAGCTTTGCTCTTTCCACTTCAGTTAGTGGAATTAATGGTAAACGGACAGATCCAACGTCCATGCCCTTCATCTGCAGGGCTGTTTTTACTGGGGTAGGGTTTGGACTTGTGAATAACCCTTTCATGATCGGAAGAAGTTTTTGATGCAGACCGGCTGCCTGCATTGGATTTCCACCTATGAATGCAGTAACCATTTCCTGCATTTCGTTTCCGATGATATGTGAGGCAACAGACACGATACCAGTTCCACCTATAGACAATACAGGCAGGGTAAGACCGTCATCGCCACTATACAGCATAAAATCGTCTGGCGTATGTGAAATGATTTCAGTCATGCTATCTAAGTCACCGCTTGCTTCTTTAACAGCTACGATGTTTTCAATCTCTGACAATCGAATGATGGTTTCAGGAGAAACATTGACGCTTGAACGTCCAGGGATATTATACAGCATGACAGGTAAGCTTGTTGATTCGGCAATCGCCTTGAAATGCTGGAATAAGCCTTCCTGACTCGGCTTATTATAGTATGGAGTCACCAGCATGATGGCATCTACGCCTGCATCTACTGCCTTTTTGGTAAGCTCGATTGAGGCATGCGTGTTATTGCTTCCCGTCCCGGCAATCACAGGTACTCTTCCGTTTACTACTTTTACTACATGTCGAAATAAAGCAATCTTTTCTTCTTTTGTTAAAGTAGGAGACTCACCCGTCGTCCCGGCTACTACTAACGAATCTGATCCATTTTCAATCAAATACTGAATTAATTGGGTCGTCTTGATGAAATCAATATTTCCTTTACGGTCAAATGGGGTAACCATCGCCGTAGAAACGCGGCCAAAATTCAATCTTGTCACTCTCCTCTTATGTTTATCCTACCCTGAATGTAGCGGTTCTCTCTTGTAGTTGAAATGTATCATGAAGTGCATTAATCGCATTAATCAGGTCCATCTCTTTCACCAGAACCCAAATAGTCGTATGACTATCTGCTGACTGGAGGATTCGGATTCCTTCGTTGGAAAGCGACGATACAATGGCTGAAGTCACCCCAGGAACCCCTGTCATCCCCGCTCCCACTACTGAAATCTTAGCACATTCAGACTCTACAATCGGTTTATGACCTATATTTTTCAGAACGGTAATCGCTTCTTCTGCAACCGATGAGGCAACAGTGTAAACAACTCCCCGTGGTGAAATGTTAATGAAATCAACGCTTATTCCCTCTTTAGCCATCGCTTTAAAGACTTCGGCTTGAAGATTGTATTGATCTTCCTTAGCGAATACTTTAATTTGGGTAAGATTGGGAACATGAGCGATTCCTGTTACGGGATGACTCCGAAATTCTTTATGTGCTTTCGAATTTTCAAGTGTGGTCACAAGCGTGCCTTCACCATTTGAGTATGTGGAACGGATTCGAATTGGAACGTTCGAATTCATTGCAATTTCAACGGCTCTTGGATGAATCACCTTTGCTCCCTGATATGCCATATTACATACTTCATTATAGGAAACAACCGTTATCGGTCTTGCTTTCGATGAAATGCGGGGATCTGCAGTCATGACCCCTTCAACATCGGTAAAAATATCGATGAATTCAGCCTTTAATGCCACTCCTAAAGCAGAAGCGGAAGTATCACTCCCCCCTCTGCCTATCGTGGTGACATCACCATCTTTCGTTGCACCTTGAAACCCGGCAACGACCACTGCATCGTGAATTTCCAGCTCTTTTACCAAACGGCTGCATTTCATTTCCATAATCTTCGCATTGTTAAAATCATTATTTGTTCGGAACCCAGCTTGAGCACCCGTTAAAGCGGTAGATCGGATTCCATGTTCAAGCAGCATGTTAGAGAAGACCAGGCTAGAAATGATTTCTCCACAAGATAATAATAAGTCTTGCTCTCTCTTACTAATTGAAGTATTTCTGCCACCGATTAAGGATAACAGGGAGTCAGTAGCGTAAGGTTCGCCTTTTCTACCCATAGCTGAAACAACTACCACCACTTTATATCCCTTATCAATCGCTTGCTTTGTGTGGGCAAGTGCCTTTAAGCGACTTGCCTCATCACGTACAGACGTTCCACCAAATTTTTGAACGATCACTTTCATGACTACACCTCATTGTCATATGTTCAAGAGGTATGTGAGAACGAATAGTGGAAATATACAGATCAATTGCTGGCATGGTCCCTCTTAGTTACTTAATTAAACCAAGTTTCATTAAACTTTCTGCGATTTGAACAGAGTTCCAAGCCGCTCCCTTAAGTAAGTTGTCAGACACAACCCACATATGGAAACCCTTGTCTTCGTCAAGATCCTTACGCACTCTACCTACAAATACATCCGGTTTTCCTACAGCATGTGCAGGCATCGGATAAATTTGTTCATCCGGGGCGTCTTCCAAGGTTACCCCGGGAGCATCTTTTAACAGTGAGTGTATATCTTTCACTGAAACAGAATCCTTCTCAATTTCAATATATACACTTTCAGAGTGACCTGTTACAACAGGTAATCTAACACATGTTGCAGACACCTTTAAAGATGGCATGTGCATAATTTTTTTCGTTTCATTGATCATTTTCATTTCTTCAAATGTAAAGCCGTTCTCCTGGAATTTATCAATTTGTGGTATGGCATTATAAGCAATTTGATAATGCTTTTTATCCCCTTTTACAGGCAGGACACTTGGCTCAAATGATTCACCTGACAGTATGGCTTGTGATTGCGCGTGAAGCTCATCGATTGCCACTGCACCTGCCCCTGAAACTGCCTGATAAGTTGACACGATAACTTTCGATAAGCCATATTTTTTACGAATCGGTTCAAGTGCTGCCACCATCTGAATAGTAGAACAGTTAGGATTCGCAATGATTCCGTTATGAAGTTTGATATCTTCTTCATTCACTTCTGGAACAACTAGAGGAACATCTGGATCCATTCGGTATGCACTTGTGTTGTCGACGACAATCGCCCCACGTTTAACGGCTTCAGGAGCAAGAAGTTTGGATACACTCCCACCTGCACTAAATAAAGCAATGTCGACTCCTTCAAAACTTTCAGGCTTCGCTTCTTCAACCGTCCATTCTTTCCCTTTGAAGCTAACTGTAGACCCGGCAGAGCGTGCTGAAGATAATAATGTTAATTGTTTTATTGGAAAATCCCTTTTTTCTAATGTTTGTAGCATTTGCTGTCCCACTGCACCAGTAGCACCGACAACCGCTACATGAAATCCCGTTGTATTCAAATTCTTCTCTCCTTCCAACCATTCAGTATTCTCATAGTAGGTATAACCTTTTAGTCTATTACTATAATAAAGAATATTTTAACATAAACAATTATTCGACAATAGGGAATTCTTTATATAAGTTTTGATTATTTTAATTTAATGAGAGCCATATCCTTCTATATGCATGAAAAGAAGGCCATCTTAACAGTGCAAGGTGATAGCCTTCTAAAGTATTAATCTAAATATCTTTCGATTACGACAGGCTGAAGCTGTCTTCCTTCAATTGCCTCTTCAATGGTTTCCTGAATTAACGTCATTCTAGCTACCATCGATTTTGGTTTACTAACAGGCGCATCCTGACCGAATGGGATAAAGTAAATATCTTTCGTTGATATTAATCTCATTAGATTTACACCATTTAAACCAAGAGCATCATTTGTTGAAATCCCCAGTACTACCGGTCGGTGATTACGAAGAGTCGCTTTGGCAGCCATTAATACCGGAGAATCTGTCATTGCATTTGCGAATTTACTCATTGAATTTCCTGTAAGGGGAGCGATCACCATGCAATCCAATGGAATTTTAGGACCGAGTGGCTCCGCCTTTACGATTGAATCGATCACCTTATGACCCGTCACGTCCTCAATCCGCTTGATCCAGTCTTCTCCCTTACCAAATCTCGTTTCCGTATTCATAACGGTCGAAGTAACAATCGGCATCACTTCCGCACCGTTATTCACTAATCGTTCGATTTCGGGGAATACGGCATCGTACGTACAATGAGACCCTGTCAGACCAAACCCGATTCGTTTTCCTTTTACGCTCATGATGAACTCTCCTTTCCTAAATCAAAATCGTCCTCTAGCAATTGACAAAGAACATTCGCCAGAATCTGCCCGGCTGTCTTAGGTGCCACGATTCCAGGCAACCCTGGGGCTAACAATGCTTTAATGCCCCGCTTTTCTGCATAACGAAAATCTGTACCTCCAGGCTTTGAAGCCAAATCAATAATTAATGTATGAGCTGGCATTTTTGCTATCACAGCAGCCTTGACTATATGCACTGGAATTGTGTTTATACATATATCACAATTCTCAACCTCTTTTTCTAAGTTATCCAAGTGGAATGGCTCTAGACCCATTTCGGTCACCCTGGCCAGATGCTCACTTCTGCGAACACCTACCTTCACCTTTCCCCCTAAATGATGAAACGTTCTAGCTACACTCATACCTACCCTACCCAGACCTAATATGACAATGGTAGATCCGTGAATGGTAAAGTCTGTATGTTGAATAGCCATCATAATCGTTCCCTCTACTGTAGGGATGGAATTATAAATGGCAACATCATCTCTCTCAAACAACTGAACAAGTTTCCGGTGCGTTGAAGACATCACTTGATCCAAGTACTTATTACTAATTCCTGAATAGATCGTACAGTGCTCTGGCGTCTGTGACACGATTTCTTCTGTTAAAATGATTTTCTCGTTGGAAAAAATCGTATCAATTTCTCCTTGTAGATTCGTGCCGGGTACAGGTAAGATAATGGCATCAATCATCGAAAAGTCCACTTCACTCAGCTTTTCTTTCGTAGCCCCTGTAAAGGCATGATCTAGTTGTTCAAAACCTACGAGTGAGATCTTAGCATCCAACTCCGTAAGCTTCCGAATAATCTCAAGTTGACGAGCATCTCCGCCTAGAACTGCGATCTGCATTCCGGTCAGCATCACTGATTTCACCTACTTTTTACATAATCGCTATTCTAAATCCCTTTTCACTTCAACAGTGTATGTTGCTCATACCTAATGGGTGAGAACAAAAGCGATGGAAGGATGTTTAGGGTGTAGGATTGTTTTGAAGGGGGAATTTTGCGGGAGGGTGTGGGTTGTTCATAATTTAAATGAAAGTCCAATAAAAAAAACGGGGAAGCCCCGTTTCATCAAACTTCTTCTTCCGTTAATCATTCGATACTTCCAGAATGATCATATCAGCTCCGATGGTTCTTATTTGATGCCAGGGTACTCGAATTTCCCCGCCTTGCTTCCGCAGCCATTTTCCGGTTGGAATGATAAGCGCATTGATATTTCCTGACTTATCATTAAATTCAAGATCGGTTTGCCCAAGAATTCCTAGTCGTTCTGCTTTTTTATAATCGACGATTTCTTTTCCGCTTAACTCGCTTAATCTCATGAAGGTTTCCCCCTTAAAAAGCTCTGTATTACAATGTATACACTGTCCACTTTTTTTAGAAGGATTTCTTCGCTATTTCCTCCAATGTGATGAATCATTCAAAAAAAAGCAGACTAAAATAGTCTGCTTTCTCCTGTTATTTTCTCATATTTTGAGGAAGATTCCCATCGGGACTGATGAGGGATATTGCATAATCATCTTTAAAGATGTCCAGGGCCAACTGATTCACTTTATCCATCGTAACTCCGTCGATTTCTTCGACGATCTCATCAAGCGTCCGGTGTCGTTTTAGTAACAGCTCATTTTTACCATTACGACTCATGCGGCTATTGGTGCTTTCTAAGCTGAGCATAAGGTTACCCTTTAATTGCTCTTTGCTGTTAAGTAATTCTTTAGAGGTTATACCATCAGCTTTTAAGGCTTGCAGGGTACTGTCGATTGTATCGAATAACTGATCTAACTGATTTGCCCCTGTCCCTCCATAGATGGTTACCATTCCACTATCTTCATAAGCGGAGTGATATGAAAATACGGAGTAAGCAAGTCCTCTTTGCTCTCGAACCTCCTGAAACAGACGGGATGACATACTGCCACCTAACACGTTGTTTAATACAATCAGGTTATAGATGTCTGGATGCCCAATCTGCAGACCGTCAAATCCTAAGCATAAATGAGCTTGTTCTGTATCTTTTTTACGGGCAAGCTTATTGTTGTGAAAGGCAGGCTTAACACGGTCCTCAGGTCCTTTACCGCCTTCATAAGATCCGAATAGCTTCTCTACTTCTTTGATAAAAGTTTCATCTACATTTCCTGCCACAGAGACCACTACTTGCTCTGGTGTGTACATGTCATGCATATATTCCTTTAATTTAGCTTGATTGAATGAGTTCAGGGTTTCTTCCGTTCCCAGAATCGGATAGCCAAGGGGATGCTCTTCATAGACTGCCTTGCTGAGCAGGTCATGAACGATATCGTCCGGCGTATCCTCATACATTTTAATTTCTTCATACACTACATTTTTTTCCTTATTCAATTCCTCTTCTACATAGGTAGAATTAAAGAACATGTCAGAAAGTGTATGTAGTGCATAATCTGCATGATTGTCCAAAACCTTTGCATAGTAGCAGGTGTATTCCTTTGAAGTAAATGCATTTACTTGTCCGCCAATGCTATCAAAGGACTCTGCAATTTCACGTGCTGTTTTTGTTTTAGTCCCTTTGAAAAACATATGCTCCAGAAAATGGGAAATACCATTATTTTGTTCCGTTTCATTTCGTGAGCCTGTTGCAATCCAGACCCCTATCGCTACTGAGCGAACATGCGGAATTTCTTCCAGCACGATTCGTAGTCCATTTTGGCAAGTATATTTCTTTATCAAAAAAACTTCCTCCTATTCATGATGCAAAGTTACTGCTTCTCCTTACTATTTCCTTGCCCGGGATGAATTATCGACGTCTTCTACGATTCGCTCTTCTTTAACCAGACTTGAAATCGTACCCAGTCTCAAATCTTTTTCTTTTACTAGAAGGATTAACGAATTTAATGAATTGGCTGTAGAAGCTGTAGGGTGCATGAGAACTATTGCTCCCTTATGCATCTTACCCATCACACGTTCCACTAACACATGAGGCTGTGGTTTTTGCCAGTCAATGGTATCCACACTCCACATTATTGTTCTCATGTGCATTTCGTCTGCAATATTTACAACTTCATCACGATAGCTTCCGCTAGGCGGTGCAAACCACTTCACTTTTTCACCAGTAGTGACCTCAATAATCTCATTCGTCTTTTTCAATTCTTCCCTTACTTTGGCTGACTCCAACGTTTTCATATCCGGGTGAGAATATGAATGATTACCTACTTCATGTCCCGCATCAACAATCATCTTTGCTAAGTCCGGGTTATTTTTAACCCATCTCCCCTCTAAAAAGAAGGTAGCATACACTTGATGCTTTTTCAAAGTTGCAAGCATATCTGGAATATATTCATTTCCCCATGCTACATTTATGATAAATGAAACCATGGGTTTATCTGGATTCCCTCTGTATACAGGAGATGCGGGCAAATCCGGTAAATGCTTTTCAGGAGGGATCTGTTTGTAGATCAGTTTATCTTCATCAAATGATTTCTCTTTTTTCATGTTTTGAAGGGACGCTTCTACATCCACTTTTAAACCGTTATAGCCTGGTGTAGCTTTCCAAACTGTATCTATTACAGCATCTTGAGCTGGGATTTCTCTCAATTTTGCTTCTTCTTTTATTTTGCGAGTTAGATCATTGGGTTCGCTAATTCCATTTACTTCTAGTGATTCTTGTTTTAGTCCTGTCACATACTGATCTGTTAACGGATTTTCAACAACTACTAAAGTCAGAATAGCAATGAGACTAATTCCAATCAAGTATCTTTTTTCCATACCTGTCCACCTTCCTTCTCCTAAAAACATATGTTAGGAAGGGAAAAGGTAGAACAAAAGCGGAGGGGCTTTGCTCGAGAGGCGACAAGCATAAGGCGAAGATATCGGAAAGGCGTTTTTTGCCTTTTTGATATCTTTGACTTATGACCTCGAGCCTCTAAGCCCCGGAGCTGGATGATACTCCTCCAGCCAACCAAAGATAAAAAAAGCCATCCCGGAGGAGAGTTTGCTCCTTACAGGACAGCCTGCCAATCTTAAAAGATTATGCCTGGTTTTGTTCTTCCTTTTCGCGCTGCTCTTTAAGAACGGCTTTTCTTGACAAGTTGACTCTTCCCTGGTTATCGATATCCAGAACCTTAACAAGGATCTCATCGCCGATCGCTACCACATCTTCAACTTTGCGAATACGCTCTTCTGCAAGTTCAGAAATGTGGACAAGTCCATCTTTACCACTGAAGATTTCTACAAATGCACCGAATTTTTCAATTCGTTTTACTTTACCAAGGTACATTTGTCCAGCTTCAACTTCTCTTACGATATCTTCGATTGTTTTCTTGGCCACTTTGTTCATCTCTTCATCAGTAGATGAGATAAAGATTGTGCCGTCCTGCTCAATATCAATCTTAACGCCTGTTTCGTCGATGATTTTATTGATTTGTTTACCACTTGGTCCAATAACATCACGGATCTTATCAGGATTAATATGCATGGTTAAGATTTTCGGAGCGTATTGAGAAAGGCTCGTTCTTGCTTCACCGATTGTTGCTAGCATGCTATCAAGAATCTGCATTCTTCCTTTTTTGGCTTGTTGAAGTGCTTCTTCAAGAATCTCTCGAGATAACCCATCAATTTTGATATCCATTTGAAGAGCGGTTACACCCTTAGAAGTCCCTGCTACTTTAAAGTCCATGTCACCAAGGTGATCTTCCATTCCTTGAATGTCCGTTAAGATGGAGTAGTTTTCACCAGACTTGATCAGACCCATTGCAATCCCGGCTACAGGTGCTTTAATAGGAACACCGGCATCCATCATCGCGAGGGTACTTGCACAAATGCTTGCTTGAGAAGTTGAACCGTTTGATTCAAGTACTTCCGATACAAGACGGATTGTATAAGGGAAGTCTTTTTCGTTTGGAATAATTGGATCCAGAGCTTTTTCTCCCAGTGCTCCATGTCCAATTTCACGACGGCCCGGTCCTCTGATTGGTCCTGTTTCCCCTACACTGAATTGAGGGAAATTATAATGATGCATGAATCGTTTTGATTCTTCAATTCCTAAACCATCAAGAACCTGAACATCTCCCAGAGCCCCTAATGTACAAATGCTTAGTGCTTGAGTTTGTCCACGTGTGAATAGTCCCGAACCATGTGTTCTAGGCAGTAATCCAACCTCTGAAGAAAGTGGACGGATTTCGTCAACTTTACGGCCATCAGGACGGACTTTATCTTCAGTAATCAAGCGACGGACTTCATTTTTCACAAGCTTGTCTAACACTTTCTTCACTTGCTTCAGGGTAGCTTCATCGGCTTCCTTCTCTTCTTCATATACAGCCATCACTTTATTCTTTACTGCTTTAATTGCTTCTTCACGAGCATGTTTTTCTTGAACTTGAATCGCTGGAATCAGTTCACTTTCACATAATGAACGAACCTCTGCTTCGATGTCTTGATCCAATTCCACAAGTTGAATTTCTGATTTTTCTTTACCGACTTTAGCGACGATTTCCTCTTGGAAAGCAACTAAACGCTTAATTTCTTCATGACCAAACATGATTGCCTCAAGCATTGTCTCTTCCGGTACTTCGTCTGCACCTGCTTCAACCATGTTGATAGCATCTTTAGTACCAGCTACAGATAAATGGATTTCGCTCTTTTCAAGTTGCTCTACTGAAGGGTTAATGATGAATTCTCCATCAATCAAACCAACAATGACCCCAGCAATTGGGCCCTCAAACGGGATATCAGAAACAGATAGTGCTAGTGAAGATCCAAACATAGCTGCCATTTCAGATGAACAGTTTTGGTCTACACTCATCACTATACTGATTACTTGTACTTCATTACGGAATCCATCAGCGAACAGTGGACGAATAGGACGGTCGATCAAACGGCTCGCAAGGATCGCTTTCTCACTAGGGCGTCCTTCACGTTTAATAAATCCTCCGGGAATTTTACCCACCGCATATAATCTTTCTTCATAATTTACAGTTAACGGAAAGAAATCCAAAGGTTTTGGTTCTTTAGAAGCTGTGGCACTGCTCAGTACCGCAGTATCTCCATAGCGTACCATTACCGCTCCATTCGCTTGTTTGGCAAATTGACCAACTTCGACCGTTAATTCTCTTCCGGCCCATTCAATGGAAAAGGTTTGTTTAGTTTGTTCCATAAAGTGTACCCCTCTCTTTATATATCACTAAAGGGTTCGGTCTGTACCCAACCCGGATAAAACTTAAATAATCTATATCATGCACATTTGCGCTGTTATATTCGTTTGAATGAATCACATAAGTGACTATGTAAATATAGGACGTTCGGCAGATCCTTAATCTTCGCAAGTAGGCCTGGCCTCAACATTTATGTACATATTATGTATTTTAGACAAAAACGATAAAATTGAATACTTAAAATGAAGAAAATGTTTAAAAAGAAGTGGCGAATCATACAAAGATTTCCACTTATGAAAGCTAAAGAAAAAGCGGGAAATAATCCCGCTTCCTTTGTCTGTTTATCGACGTAAACCTAATTTGTTAATTAACTCACGGTAGCGTTGTACATCTTTCTTACGTAGGTAAGATAGAAGATTACGACGGTGACCTACCATTTTTAGAAGACCGCGACGAGAGTGGTGGTCTTTCTTGTGAACGCGTAAGTGATCGTTCAGGTTGTTAATTTCTTCAGTTAGGACAGCAATTTGAACTTCTGGAGATCCAGTATCGTTCTCATGTACTTTGTATTCACTGATAAGTTCGTTTTTACGCTCTTTAGTGATAGCCATCCTTTTCACCTCCTAATAATTTCTTTCAAATCCCCTGTTACTGAGCAGCCGTTGGTGAATCGTGATGCCAAGCAAAGGTTCATTTCATACGCTATTTAGAATACTACTATTTTCAACAAAAATCAAGTATAATCCTCAAATTTCCGAAAAGTAGTGAATCGCTTTGTCTTTATCTTTTTGAATTTGGGAGATTAATTCCTCTATCCCGGAAAATTTCTGTTCATCTCTAATTCTTTCATACCATTCGATATACACTTCTTCGCCATATATTGAAGCATGAAAATCAAAAATATGAACTTCAATTGATAGAGAGTATTCATCAGGATTTTTAAAAGTGGGCTTGTATCCAATATTACATACACCATCAAACCATTTATCATGAATTTTCATTTTAACAGCATACACTCCCACTTTAGGAGTCAGATAGTCGTCGGCTAATTCAATATTGGCAGTAGGAAAGCCTATTTTTCTGCCTCTCTTATCTCCGTGTATGACTGTCCCTTTCATTTTAAACGGTCTCCCCAGGAGTTGATGAACCTTCTTTACGTCCCCATCTTTGAGGCTTCCTCTTATTAAGGTTGAACTTACTTTCAAATCATCGTCTGTCAATTTCGAAATTGTAGTGGATGTAAACATATCCCTGGAGTGGAATGGAAGAGTTTCCATCGTCCCTTTTCCCAACCTTCCATATGAGTAATCGAATCCTGCTACTACATGCAGTGCATTGAGTCCAATAATATATTGATCAACAAAGTCCTGGGGAATCAGACTTGCAAATTCTGATGTAAAACGAACAATAAATAAATAATCTACTCCCAGCTCCTCTATGATTTCTTTCTTATCTTCCAGAGGAGTTATGTAGTGAATATGTTTGTGTTTATGACCCAGTACAACTGAAGGATGGGGATCAAATGTCATGACCGCACTACTCACATTGAGTTCCTTCGCTTTTTTTACTGCTGTCGTGATGACCCTTTGATGTCCTCTATGTACTCCATCGAAGTATCCAAGAGCCATTACAAGGGGAGGAAAATCATTCTTACTAATTGAATGGGGATGATGTACAGTTATTACTTTCACAGTATTTCACCTTTTTCACTAGTCGTTGAAAAGCACCTTAACAGGCTTGATAATCCCAGGTTTGTCCGGATGACGCTGATAGATGGCAATGACCTTGCCATGGTACTCCATCACTACCTCTTTGCTTTCTGGCCAATCCTCAGGCTCTTCTAAGCGTGCTCCGTTCTTCACTTTCTCTGCTAATGTATCACTAATTGCCATTTTCGGCAAATGAGAAAGTCCCATTTCCAACGGGAGAAGAAGTCCCTTTGGGTTTTCATTTTCAACAAACTCTTTTACATCTTCTAAGGTATAACAGTCCTCTTTTCTAAAACTAGCTGATTGCGTACGGGTAAGGGCGGACATATGAGCTGGATATCCAAGTCTTTTTCCAATTTCAACTGCAAGGGTTCTCACATAGGTCCCTTTGCCACAAACTACTTCAAAAGTAAAAGATGGATCATCACTGTCTAATTCATTCCAATTCTCCAGTAATTGAAGATTATGGATATGAACAGTTCTTGATGGTCTGTCTACTTCTATCCCAAGCCTTGCATATTCATATAACCGTTTGCCATTTACCTTTACCGCCGAAAACATTGGAGGCGTTTGAACAATGTCGCCTGTTAAACTTCGGAGTATCTCCTCAACCTCTGCCCTAGTAATCGTGCGGTCCACCTTCTTTTCTTCCACGAGCTCACCCCAGGCATCTTCCGTAGTAGTCGAAAAACCGAGAGTGACTTCCCCTTCATAGGTTTTTCCTGATGCTGTAATGTATTCAGCTATCTTCGTTGCCCTTCCAATACAAATA
The DNA here is from genome assembly GCF_042666755.1 of Rossellomorea sp. GCM10028870. Classification (NCBI taxonomy): domain Bacteria; kingdom Bacillati; phylum Bacillota; class Bacilli; order Caryophanales; family Bacillaceae; genus Rossellomorea; species Rossellomorea sp. GCM10028870. The sequence continues at coordinate 1,443,575 of NZ_JBHTGN010000001.1, forward strand.
GGCAGTACGCCAGAAACCTCTGGATCAAGGGTACCTGTATGGCCAACCTTTTTCGTTCTAAGGAGCTTTCTTAATTTAAATACACAATCATGGGACGTCATGCCGCGAGGCTTCCATAAGGGCAGGATTCCATTCATCTTACTACCTCCACTGATATACATTCTGTATTTCACAAATAGAAAACAAAAGGACCGATCCATTGGAATTGTACTTCCGTCCGGATCAGCCCTTTCTAGTTACTCTTCTGTATCTTTAGACTCTTCTGGTTCATCTTGAACTTTTCTTAATAAAGATTCAATATGATTACCATAATCAATCGATTCATCAAACTCAAAAATAATTTCAGGTGTTTTGCGGAGACGGATTCGCTGTCCTACTTCAGAACGGATGAACCCTTTTGCCTTCGCCAGACCTTTAAGCGTGTTTTCTCTTTGGTCTTCTCCACCCAGAACGGTAATATACACTTTTGCCTGTTGTAAATCTCCAGTTACCTGCACATCTGTAACCGTTACAAAGCCAATGCGTGGATCCTTTATTTTTCGTCCGATAATATCGCTGAGCTCTTTCTTCATTTGCTCGCCAACACGATTCGCACGATGGCTCATCAATATCACCTCTTATATATCGTTAATAGTTATATGTTGGAACATAAGCAACTCTCTATAACGACTCGATTTGGGTCTCCAGTCTCTCCCACTCTGGAAAAGAATCAATGAATTTCAATGCATGCTCAATTTCTCTTTCACTGGCTCCTTTAGAAGAAGCGACGGTGACCATGGCAATCCTGGTTCGTTGCCATACATCCTGATGGCCGATTTCAGAGACAGATACATTAAATTTTTGTTTGAGGCGTGACAAGACCCTCTGCAGGACCGCCCGCTTTTCTTTTAAAGAGTGAGAATCATAAATCATACACTCACATTCAACATACGTGATCATTTACGTGTAATTTCCTCCATGATGAAGGCTTCGATAACGTCGCCTTCTTTCACATCATTAAAGTTCTTAATCGTAATACCACATTCGTAGCCTTTGGCTACGTCTTTCGCATCATCCTTAAAGCGTTTAAGGGCATCGAGTTCACCTTCAAAGATAACAATTCCATCACGAATCAGACGAACGCCGCTGTCGCGAGAAATTTTACCTTCTGTTACATAGCTTCCCGCAATCGTACCAACTTTAGACACTTTAAATGTTTGACGAACTTCTGCTTGACCAATGATTTTTTCTTCGAATTCAGGGTCCAGCATCCCTTGCATAGCAGCTTCAATTTCCTCCATTACCTTATAGATAATACGGTGTAATCGAATTTCTACTCCCTCGGTATCAGCCGTACGTTTCGCATTTACATCAGGACGAACATTAAAACCTATAACAATGGCGTTGGACGCTGCTGCCAGTGTAATATCTGATTCGTTAATCGCTCCCACACCAGTATGGATGATACGAATATTTACACCTTCAACTTCAATTTTCAGCAATGAAGCTGCAAGAGCTTCTACTGAACCTTGAACGTCTGCTTTAAGAACAAGGTTCAGGTCCTTCATTTCACCTTGTTTCATTTGTTCAAACAGGTTTTCAAGACTTACTTTAGACTTCTCTCCACGCTGTGCTTGCAGAGCTTGAGATGCACGAGCTTCACCAACAGAACGAGCCGTCTTCTCGTCTTCAAATACAACGAATCGATCTCCTGCTTGAGGAACATCATTTAAACCTGTGATTTCAACAGGGGCAGATGGACCTGCTTCTTTCACACGGCGACCAAGATCATTGACCATTGCACGCACACGACCGAACGTGTTTCCTACAACGATTGGATCTCCAACTTTTAAAGTACCGTTTTGAACAAGTAAAGTCGCTACAGATCCTCGGCCTTTGTCTAATTGTGCCTCAATCACTGTACCTTGTGCAAGACGATTTGGATTCGCTTGAAGCTCTTCCACTTCACTTACAAGGACGATCATTTCAAGTAAATTATCGATACCTTCACCAGATAATGCAGATAGCGGAACGAAGATTGTGTCCCCACCCCACGCTTCAGGAACCAATTCGTATTCAGTCAGTTCTTGCATTACACGATCTGGATTTGCAGCTTCCTTATCCATTTTATTAACGGCAATGATAATCGGAACTTCAGCAGCTTTCGCATGGTTGATTGCTTCAACTGTTTGAGGCATGACACCATCATCAGCAGCTACAACGATGATCGCAATATCCGTTACTTGAGCACCGCGGGCACGCATTGTTGTGAAGGCAGCATGTCCAGGAGTATCAAGGAATGTGATTTTCTTTCCATCTACTTCTACTTGATAAGCACCGATATGCTGAGTGATCCCTCCAGCTTCTCCTGCCGTTACTTTCGTGTTACGGATAGAATCAAGCAGCGTCGTTTTACCATGGTCAACGTGACCCATGATTGTCACAACTGAAGGACGCTCTTCTACTTGCTCTTGTGTATCTTCAGTGAAGTATACTTCAAGATCAGTAGCATCTACTTTGATCTCTTCCTCTACTTCCACTCCATATTCTCCTGCAATCAGCTCAATCGAGTCTTTATCCAACTCTTGGTTGATTGTTGCCATTACACCAAGCATGAATAGTTTTTTAATGATTTCAGATGGCTCTTTGTGAAGCTTTTTCGCAAGCTCTGAAACCGTTAATGACTCAGAGAAAGTGATTTTTGAAGGTAGTTCCTTTTTCTTGGCAGGCTGCTGTTGCTGTGGAGCCTGTTTGAAATTTTTATTTTGCTTATTTTGTTTGTTATTTTTGTTTTTGTTGTTGTTATTATTGAAGACCTTCTTCTCCTTTGACTGGTGCTGTTGTTCGTGTTTTTTTCCTTCACGACTTTTCGGTGCTGATTTTACTTTTTCCTTGTTAGGAGCTTCTTCTGACTTTGATGCACTTGCCTTTGAATCCTTTTGGCCAGGTTTATTCCCTTGACTGCCGGAATTCCCTTTGTACATCGCGTCTAATTTTGTTACTGCGTCGTCTTCTATAGTTGCCATATGGTTTGATACCTCAATATTCAGTTGCTTTAATTTCCCGATAACATCTTTGCTTGAAACATTGTATTTTTTTGCATATTCATAAACACGCGTCTTGCTCATATGTTCACCCCCACTGAGATTCATCGAGCAGTTCGGATAATTTCCCGGCAAAGCCTGCATCCATTATAGCCACCACTACCCTGGCTTCTTTTCCAATGGCCTGACCTAAATCATTTCTGCTATCCACCAAACTAACCGGGACATTGTAGGAATTACATTTGTCCGTGATTTTCTTGTACGTATTAGCAGAAGCATCTTTGGAAAGAATGACAAGTTTTGCTCGTCCATTACGAACTTCTTTAATAACAAGCTCTTCACCTGAAATAATCTTACGTGCCCGATTCGCCAATCCTAAAAGTGACATCCAACGATTTTGGTTCATACGCTAAACGTTACTCCTTCTCCACAAGGCTAATCAATTCATCGTAAAGAGATTCATCTATTTTCGCTTGTAATTGATTGGCTAAAGTATTTTTCTTTTTAGCTTGTAAAATGACGTCTTTATCCTTTGAAAGATAAGCTCCCCGTCCTGATTTCTTACCGGTAGGATCGATGGAAACCTCCCCTTCTTTCGAGCGGACAATCCGGATCATTTCTTTCTTAGGTTTCATTTCACCCGTTGCTACACATTTACGCAATGGTACCTTCTTATTTACACCCATCTTGGTCACCTCTTAATCTTGATTTTCGAAATCAATATTTAAAGGTTCGTTATCATACTCTTCCTCTTCATCCTGAGGCAGGAAGGCATCTTCACGAGGATATAATCCCAGTTCACGTGCATCTGTTTCACTCTTGATATCAATCTTCCAGTTTGTCAATTTCGCTGCAAGGCGAGCGTTTTGACCACGTTTACCGATTGCAAGTGAAAGTTGATAATCCGGAACAACTACCCTTGTTGCTTTATCTTCTTCATTTACCTGTACATCCAGCACTTTAGATGGACTCAGTGCATTGGCTACGAATGTTACAGGATCTTCTGACCATTGAACGATGTCAATTTTTTCACCTTTTAATTCGTTTACAATTGCTTGCACACGCGCACCCTTGGTTCCTACACAAGCACCAACGGGGTCTACCTCTGAATTTTCTGCATGAACAGAGATTTTAGATCGGTCACCGGCTTCACGTGCAACAGATTTGATTTCTACCGTTCCATCAAAGATTTCAGGAACTTCGATTTCAAATAAACGTTTCAGTAATCCGGGGTGTGTTCTTGAAACAAAGATTTGAGGACCTTTTGTCGTCTTCTCAACCTTTGTGATAAACACTTTAATGCGATCATGAGGTTTATAAGTTTCATTGGGCATCTGCTCACTCACAGGTAAAAGTGCCTCAATCTTACCTAATGCCACATAGATAAAGCGATTGTCCTGACGTTGAACGATACCTGTCATGATATCTTCTTCGCGATCCACGAATTCGGAATAGATAATTCCTCTTTCAGCTTCTCTTACTCGTTGAGTCACAACCTGTTTAGCCGTTTGGGCAGCGATTCGGCCAAAGTCCTTTGGTGTAACCTCCAACTCAACAACGTCTCCAACCTCATAGCTGGGGTTGATTTCCCCGGCGTCCTCGACAGAAATCTCAAGGCGGGAATCGAATACTTCGTCTACAACTTCTTTACGAGCGAAGACTCTCATCGTACCCGTTTCAAGGTTAAGGTCTACACGGACATTTTGTGCTTGGTTAAAATTTCGTTTATAAGCCGACACAAGTGCAGCTTCAATTGCTTCAATGATGACATCTCTTGCAATGCCTTTCTCTTTCTCTAAAACAGTAAGAGCATCTAATAACTGAGTGCTCATGGTGGTTTCATCCCCCTTTATAGTGCGGTTAGTTCCTATGAAAATGTAACAGCTAATCGTGCGATGGCTATCTTATCTGTTGGAATTTCAACCTTCTTTTTTCGAGTCTTAATGGTTACTTCCAATGCTAATTGGTCTGAAGTATAGGAAAGAAGTGTGCCTTCGAAGGCCTTTTCACCGTTCAACGGCTCATATGTTTTCACATAAACGTTTTTGCCGATGGCCTTCTCAAAGTCCTTTTCTTTCTTTAAAGGACGTTCAGCGCCCGGTGAAGAAACTTCTAAAAAGTAATTATGAGGAATTGGGTCAATTTCATCCAACTTTTCACTAAGTCTTTCACTTACTATTCCGCATTCTTCAATGTCCACACCTGAATCCTTGTCAATAAATACGCGAAGAAACCAATTGGAACCTTCTTTCACATATTCCATGTCAATGAGTTCTAAAGACATGTCGTCTAAGATTGGTGTAACAAGTTCTTCTACAAGTGTTGTTATTTTGCTCATACTTACCTCCTGGTCTATATGAAAATCTTGCACCAAGACTAGAAATGATAGTTCAAAAAATCTCCATGTAATAACGAAAGAGTGGGGTGCGACCCCACTCTTCTACCTTTAGAGCTATCTTTAGTATTTCCAATAAAAATATACCATAATCAACATTTTTATGCAAACAATTCCCATGGTATCAGCTTAGAATAGAGATAGTTGGTTCTTATCCGGCAAGGCTTCCAAGCAGCCGTGATTATCCAGGTACTCGATAATTGTCTTGGAGACGCGACCTCTTTGTTGAAGATCCTCTTTAGAGAGAAACTCGCCATCTTGTCTTGCATTCACAATATTGATGGCCGCATTCGTCCCGAGCCCGGGAATCGAGTTGAACGGCGGGATCAATGAATCTCCATCTATAACAAATTCAGCCGCTTGTGAACGATACAGATCTACCTTTTGGAATTTGTATCCCCGTTCACACATTTCAAGGGCCAACTCCAATACTGTTAACGTGTTCTTTTCTTTCGGAGATGCATCCAGGCCTTTGCTGTTGATTTCTTCTATCTTAGCTCTGACGGCTTGTGATCCCCTCACCATGGCTTCAATATCGAAATCCTCTGCACGAACGGTGAAGTAAGCAGCATAGTACAAGAGAGCATGATGCACTTTAAAGTAAGCAATACGAACAGCCATTAATACATAGGCAGCTGCATGTGCTTTAGGGAACATATATTTGATCTTCAAACAAGAATCAATATACCAGTCCGGTACCCCATTCTTCTTCATCTCTTCTACCCATTCATCCTGGAGTCCCTTCCCTTTACGTACAAATTCCATGATTTTAAAGGCAAGTGAAGGCTCGAGTCCTTGATAGATGAGATAGACCATAATATCATCACGACAACCGATTACTTCGCTCAGATTACAAATATTATTATGGATAAGCTCTTGCGCATTGCCAAGCCATACATCAGTACCATGCGAAAGACCTGATATTTGAACAAGCTCAGAAAATGTAGTCGGTTTCGTATCCTCAAGCATTTGACGAACAAATCGTGTACCAAATTCCGGGATTCCGAGCGTCCCGGTCTTACACATGATTTGTTCTTCTGTCACTCCGAGCGATTCCGTCCCACTGAAGATTTTCATTACTTCAGGATCATCTGTTGGAATGGTTTTAGGGTCTACACCAGATAAATCTTGAAGCATGCGAATCACGGTTGGATCATCGTGCCCCAGGATATCAAGCTTTAAGAGATTATCATGAATAGAATGGAAATCAAAATGTGTTGTTTTCCATTCCGAGCTTGAATCGTCAGCAGGAAATTGGATAGGGGAGAAATCGTAGATATCCATATAGTCAGGGACTACAATGATACCTCCAGGATGCTGACCAGTTGTCCTTTTTACTCCGGTACACCCGCTTACCAATCGATCGATTTCCGCTCCGCGGATTTGCAGCTGATGGTCATTCGCGTACCCTTTTACATACCCGTAGGCGGTCTTTTCTGCCACTGTACCGATTGTACCCGCTCGATAAACATTGTCTTCACCGAACAAAACCTTCGTATAGTTATGGGCATTAGGCTGATATTCACCTGAAAAGTTCAAATCGATATCAGGGACTTTGTCTCCTTTAAATCCAAGGAATGTTTCAAAGGGAATATCATGACCATCCTTTTTATAAGGAATTCCACATTCAGGACAATCTTTATTAGGCAAATCAAACCCGGACCCTACCGATCCATCATCAAAGAACTCAGATTTCTTGCAAGATGGACATACATAGTGGGGAGGTAAAGGATTTACTTCCGTTATTTCTGTCATCGTGGCTACAAAAGAAGATCCTACTGATCCACGGGATCCTACAAGGTACCCATCATCCAATGACTTTTTCACGAGCTTATGTGAAATTAAATAGATGACTGCGAATCCATGCCCTATAATACTCTTTAATTCCTTTTCCAGCCTCGCTTCTACAATTTCAGGAAGCTCTTCTCCGTAAATGTTTTTTGCCATGGAATAACTCATGCGCCGCATTTCTTCATCTGCCCCTTCAATTTTAGGCGTATAAAGATCATCTCTGATTGGTTTAATTACGTCTACGAGATCGGCTATTTTATTGGAGTTATCCACAACAATTTCTTTCGCTTTTTCTTTCCCTAAGAAAGAGAATGCATCCAGCATCTCATTCGTTGTTCTAAAATGAACATCAGGAAGTTCATGTCGGTTTAACGGATTCGCACCGCCTTGAGAACCGACGAGAATCTTCCGGTAAATCTTGTCGTTCTCATTTAAGTAATGTACGTTACCGGTAGCCACTACAGGCTTATTCAATTTCTTACCAAGATCCACAATGTTTTTTATGATATCTTCTAGGTTCTTCTGACTTTGCACCAAATCCAACTCTATTAAATGCTGATATACTTCTTTTGGATGAACTTCCAGGTAATCATAGAATTGAGCCGTTTCCTCAACTTCTTCTTTCCCTTTTTGCATCATCCCTTCGAACACTTCGCCCTTATCACAGCCTGAACCAACAAGAATTCCCGTGCGATATTTTTGAAGCTGAGATCGGGGAATGCGCGGGACACGGAAAAAATAATTCATGTGAGATATGGATACTAGTTTATAAAGGTTCTTTAAACCTTCTTCCGTTTGAGCAATCAGTGTACAGTGATATGGTCTTGACCGCTTGTACGCATCGCCTTTCCCCATATAATCATTGAATTGATTATGATTGGTGATTCCTTTTTCGACGGCATCTTTCAGCATTTTCAATAACAGGTATCCAGTTGTTTCCGCATCATATATGGCTCGGTGATGCTGGGTCAGTTCAATATCAAATTTCTTGGCTAACGTATTTAAACGATGGTTTTTGAATTGAGGATACAATAGTCTGGCAAGCTCCAGCGTATCGATGACAGGGTTAGTCGCTTTAGGGAGTCCTGCTTTCTGATACCCTGCATTCAAGAACCCCATATCAAAGGAAGCATTATGAGCAACTAATATATCTTCTCCTACCCATTTATGATAGTCGTGAAGAACATCGTTTATTTCAGGTGCCGTTTGCACCATATCATCTGTGATCCCCGTTAATTCAATGGTAGTAGCGGATAATGGATGATGAGGGTTGGCAAACGATTCAAATTTATCAATGACCTCACCATTCTTGATTTTCACCGCGGCAAGTTCAATGACGGTATCGTAAACTGCCGAAAGTCCAGTCGTCTCAACGTCAAAGACAATAAATGTACTATCTTCTAAAGGAAGATCCCGGTCGTTATAGGCAATTGGTACTCCATCATCTACAAGATTAGCCTCTACTCCATATAGCAGTTTAATATCGTTCTTCTTGCTTGCGCTATACGCCTCAGGGAACGATTGTGCAACGGCATGATCTGTGATGGCAACCGCTTTATGACCCCATTTTTTTGCTTGAGACACTAAACTTGATACGGAAGATACAGCATCCATCTGACTCATGGGTGTGTGCATGTGAAGCTCTACCCTTTTCTCATCGGCAGGGGCTGTATCAAGTCTCAGAACAGGTTTGATTTCGTTTACATCATTGGCAATCATCACAAGGTCACGCACGAACGTATCATTTTGAATACTTCCACGGCATCGAACCCACATACCTTTTTTCATAATGTTCATAATTGCAGCGTCCTCTTTATCCCTCGAGAACATTTTGACCAGGATCGAACTGGAGTAATCCGTTACTTTAAACGTTAGTAATGTACGACCGCTTCGTAATTCACGTGTTTCACAATCAAAGACATATCCTTCGATAGCGATTCTTCGTTCCTCATCGTAAATTTCTTCAATCTTCCGGAAGTCAGCATCATCTTTAATTGTAAGACCAAGCATGAATGGACCACTAGGTGCATCACTTGCTTCCTCTTTTTCAGCCTTTTCCATTTCAATAAGAGCCTGTTTCGCTCTTTCTTGATCTTCTTTAAGCTTTTCTTCTAAAAATTTCTCATACTCATTGCTCTGTTCCTCGACCTGACTAACTTCTGCATCCAGAACCAGTTTAGGGAAGCCGAAGTTCTCGAAGGTAGAGGTGATCATGTCACCATATTTTCTCTTTAACTGAGTTGCTTCTGTATCATTGGATGCCTGAACAATGATTTTGTTTCCATTGATTTTTGGCTTTTGAGTATTTAATAATTTTAATAATGGCGGTGATATCCCTTGGATTTCTTTCACACAGTCCTGCCAATAATCTAAAATATGCTGTTCTGTGATTTGGGTATTCAACACTTTAATGGTAAATCCCACGTTTGCAATATGTTTAAAGGATGTTTGCAGTGAAATTGAGAATTTACTCCACACGTTACACGGAATGATCTCCTCAAAAGTAAAGTAAAAATGCCACTTCTTCTCCTTGCGAAACACCGCTAGTTTTTCAATTTCAGCGTTTTGAAAGTACTTTACAAAGGCATCCTCTGTTAACCCTAATTGCTTTAGCAACAGTTGGAACCTTTCTCTTTTGCCCAGGGGCTTTTCTTCCATGATTCTTTTCCCCCATTTCTAATCGTGTTATTTACAGTAGAAAAAGGGCTGACAGCTAAGGATTGCCTCCTTCAAAGTCGAGCCCTTTTATGTTTAAGAAAGAGTCTTGAATAGTTCTTGGAGCTTTGGTAGAAGCTCGTCTTTGTGCACTTCCAGCATATCTCCTGATTTTCTTACTTTTATTTCAACGATGCCTTCCCCTGCTTTCTTCCCGACTGTTATACGAATAGGGAGTCCTATCAGGTCTGAATCGGCGAATTTAACACCTGGACGCTCAGCCCGGTCATCCATTAATACATCATAACGATTTTCCTTTAATGAGTCATATAATTCGTTTGCGAGTTTTGACTGTGCGTCATCCTTCATATTAATTGGAATTAAGTGAAGGTCATAAGGTGAAAGGTTCGTTGGCCAAACCAGACCATTACCATCATTAAATTGCTCTGCAACCGCTGCAAGGGTACGTGATACACCTATGCCATAGCAGCCCATGATGATTGATTGAGATCGGCCATTTTCATCTAAGAATGAGCTACCTAAAGCATCTGAATATCTTGTCCCCAATTTGAATACATGTCCCACTTCAATTCCTTTTGCGAAAACGATCTTACCATTTCCGTCTGGTGAAGGGTCACCTTCTTGAATAAAGCGAAGATCAGCATATTGAGAAACCTCAAAATCACGTTCAGGATTCACGTTTATGAAATGGTATCCTCCTTCGTTTGCTCCGGTAACGCTGTTGCGGAGGTATTTAACTGCGTGATCGGCAACAACTCTTACCTCTTTATCCAATGAGCAAGGTCCAATCGATCCGATTTCACATCCGATGAACTCTTTCGTTTCTTCTGCAGTCGCTAATTCAACCACACTTGCATTCAAAAGGTTCTTCACTTTAATATCATTAATTTCGTGATCACCACGAGATAATACCAGTACGTAATCATCATCTACTTTAAATAGCAGCGACTTAATGCACTGAGCTTTCTCCATGGATAGGAAAGAGGATACTTCATCAATCGATTTACTATCTGGTGTTGAAACCTTTTCCAGATCAAGCATATCTTCATCCGATTTCTGATAGGAGTCAACCACTTCTGCCATTTCTATATTCGCTGCATAATCGGATGTATCGGAGTATGCAATCGTATCTTCTCCGACTTCAGATAACACCATAAATTCATGCGTATCCTTGCCACCCATCGCTCCAGAGTCGGCGATAACTGCTCTGAAATTAAGCCCGCATCGGCTGAATATATTTGAATACGCTTGAAATAACGCATCGTATGTCTCGTCCAGGCTTTCAAAGGAAGAATGAAATGAGTAGGCATCCTTCATAATGAACTCTCTTCCTCTAAGAAGACCAAAACGTGGACGCTTTTCATCACGGAATTTAGTCTGAATTTGATACATCGTAAGGGGCAGACGCTTATACGATTTAATTTCGTCCCTGACTAAACTTGTAATCACTTCCTCATGTGTGGCTCCAAGGGCAAATTCGCGATCATGGCGATCATTCATTCGCATTAATTCTGGACCATACGTTCCCCAACGTCCTGATTCTTTCCAGAGCTCAGAAGGTTGAAGAGCAGGCATAAGCATTTCGACAGCCCCCGCTGCATCCAGTTCTTCACGAATAATCTCTTCTACTTTTTTTAAAACTTTATTCCCCAATGGCAAAAAGCTATAAATACCACTGGCATTTTGTCTTATAAATCCTGCACGCAAGAGAAGCTGATGGCTCTTAATTTCTGCATCAGCCGGAGTTTCTCTAAGTGTAGGGATGAATGTATTACGTTGCTTCATCTATTAGCACCTCAGTTACCATATAAATTATTTATGTAGTGTGGGAATTTCCTTCTCACTATTTTATCTTAAATTAACAGGCAGTAACACCCTCATTTTTTTATTCTGGAGGGAGAAACTGCCTGTTCATGATTCATACGTTAAATTTTATAAGAAAAATCGTTGAATGTCATTCCATGTAACAACGAGCATCAGAACCATGAGGAGGGCAAACCCGACAAAATGGACCATTCCTTCCATTTGGCGATCCACCGGCTTTCCTCTTACCGCTTCAACAGCGAAGAAAAGAAGTCTGCCTCCGTCAAGGGCAGGGATTGGCAGAAGGTTCATAATACCCAGGTTGATACTTAAGATGGCCGCCCATCTCATCAGGTAGTATATACCTGATTTAGCCACAACATCTGTTGACTGATAGATTCCGACCGGTCCTGATAAAGCATCGATTGAGAACTCACCGGACACAAGCTTTCCTAGTAGAACAAAAATCATTTTGGTCCATTCATAGGTTTGTTGTGCACTATTGGTCACCACTTTGAGAGGGGACTTTTCAACAGGGCTATGAACTCCAATGATCCCTATTTCTTCCCCTTCTATTTCTTGAGGCTTAGGTGTGACAGGAATCTCAGTGTTAGAGCCATTACGATCCACATTAAATCGCAGCTCATCCCCTGGGTGTTTCTGTATGATTGTAACAATATCTTCCCATGTTGAAATCTCTTTACCGTCTATACTTAAAACAACGTCATTTTCCTGAAGGCCAGCTTCTTTGGCTGCCCCGTCTTCTGTTAGTTCGCCCAGAACGGGATCATTCGTTGGAACCCCTTGCAATAGACCCACAAGGATGAAAATGAAGAAGGCTAGAATAAAGTTAAAAAGAGGGCCTGCAAAAATGGCCATGGCTCTTTGAGGCAGAGATTTAGACGCAAATTGCCGATCCCAAGGTGCAATTTGTGTTTCCACTCCATCTTCAATGAACACGGCATCCCTGGAGATCGAGAAGGTTTTCAGTTCCTCCTCATCTTCCTCGTATCCACGAATATGTAGTCTATGCTCTAAATCTGCTTCTTCTACTTCAATGACACGAATGTTCGGATATCGATCTTTGTTATTCAAGACAATTTTTCTTATATTTTCATCCTGATCGAGTACAAGACCAACCCGATGTCCAGCCTTTAGCTCGACCATTTCCGGATCTTCCCCGGCCATCCGCACAAAGCCCCCAAGAGGCAGTAAGCGAATCGTATAGGTTGTTTCATCCTTTTTGTAAGAAAACACTTTAGGACCAAATCCAATGGCGAATTCACGGCATAGGATGCCTGCACGCTTAGCAAAAATTAAATGTCCAAGCTCATGGAAAAAGACTAAAGCTCCAAAAATAACAACAAAGGCAATCACCGTTTGCAAATAAAAAACCACCTTTTTTATAACCTGTCGGTAACAGATCTAAATGTTTAAAGTCCAGGCAAACACGTCCACTATCATACTACGTTACAGATCATGTAAACATGCCCAAGTACTCTACAACCAACTTGAAACGAGTTGTCGAGTCTGTCGATCAATCTCATGTATGGTTTCAAGGTCAGGTCTATGTATCACTTGATGGGAATTCAAGGCCTTTTCAATATACGTTTCAATATCAAGGAATGATATTTTATTATCCAGGAACAAGGCAACAGCCGCTTCATTTGCAGCATTTAAAACAGTTGTCATACTACCGCCAATCCGACCAGCTTCATATGCAAATGCCAGACATCGGAATCGATTTAAATCCATTTTCTCAAAATGAAGCTTACCCATTTCAACTAAGTCCAATCTATTACCTGGTCTTCGAAACCTGTCCGGATATGTTAAAGCATATTGAATCGGCACACGCATATCAGGTGTCCCCAATTGAGCCATCACAGATGAATCATGGAATTGAATCATCGAGTGGATGATGCTTTCCCTATGTTGTACAACATCAATTTGATCATAAGGAATATCAAATAACCAATGTGCTTCAATAACCTCTAATCCCTTGTTCATCATAGAAGCAGAGTCGATGGTGATCTTCGCTCCCATTGACCAATTAGGATGATTCAGAGCCTCTTTAACCGTGACACCAACTAATTCTTCTCTCGTACGGTCTCTAAAGCTGCCCCCGGAAGCTGTAATGATCAATTTTTCAATGTTCTTATCTTGTTCTCCCTGGAGAGCCTGGAAGATAGCAGAATGTTCACTATCAACAGGTAATAGAGTGCTGCCCTTTTTCCGGGCCGCTTCCATCACCAGGTGTCCAGCTGTTACAAGAGTTTCCTTATTGGCGATGGCTATCATTTTTCCTGCCTCTATGGCCTGCAGTGTAGGATAGAGTCCCACACTTCCCAGCACTGCATTAACGAGTATGTCAGCTTCCTGATGACAGGCCACCTCCACAAGACCTTCTTCCCCATACAGGACCTTAATGGAAGAAGGTACCTCTTTGGCTAATAATTCAGCATCTTCTTTATTCTGAACAGAAACCAGCTGAGGATTGAATTCTCCAATCACTTTTCTTGCTTCTTCTATATTTCTGCCAACAGACATAGCTGTCAGTTTGAATTCTTCAGGATGCTCCCGAATTACATCAAGGGATTGTGTTCCAATAGAACCCGTAGCCCCCATTAAGCTGATCTTTTTCAACACTACACTCCTCCCGCTAGAAGCCTTCTACCTTTTTTATAAAAGAAAGTGAAGAAGGGGAAATACAAATAATAAACTATCAAAACGATCAAGCATTCCACCATGTCCAGGTAATAAATGACCAGAATCTTTTACTTTGTAATGTCTTTTCAAGGCAGATTCGACTAAGTCTCCCACTTGTCCAAAGACAGAAAGAATCCCAGTCACGATAATGAGTTTGGGAATGGACATATCAAGATCTGTGAAGAATGTCATGATGACACCGACTACGATGGCACAAATGATCCCACCTACAAAACCTTCAATGGTTTTATTCGGACTGATTTCAGGCCATAGCTTCTTTTTCCCCATCGCTCTTCCGATGAAATAAGCACCTGAGTCTGTCGCCCATATAATAAATAAAGCATAGAAAACAAACTGTACTCCTTCATCCAAACGGATCTCCATGAAGTAATAGAATCCAATCCCTACATATAAAATGCTTAATAGAGCAAATGCCACATCATCGAATGTGTAACGGTTCTTGGTTGCCACTGTATATGTTAAAAAGAGCAGCACGGCAAGAAAAGCCATTTCAATTTTGGAATAGCCAAAGTCAGCTATGATCCCAATTGCATCGGTTGGGATCAAGAAAACCCACAAAAGGGCCAGAGATAATAAACCAGGAATGGTAAAAATCCATTGCCCCCTCATCTTTAATGCCTCATATAAACTGATTGAAGCAATAAGATACATTAAAATAATAAATGGTGTTTCACCAAAAATGATGATCGGTAAAAATATCGCTGCAGCTACCACTGCTGTAATAATTCTTTGTTTCATTAGGATTCCTCGCTTTGTAACCCACCAAATCTTCTTGAACGACCTTGATATGCTTCAATTGCTTCTATTAAATGCTCTTTGCCGAAATCCGGCCACAGTACGTCTGTAAAAAAGAACTCTGTATAAGCTAATTGCCATAGCATAAAGTTACTTAAGCGGATTTCTCCACTCGTTCGAATAAGCAGGTCTGGATCTTTTAAATCTTTCGTCATCAAGTAACTCGAAAACACTTCTTCATTTAATTGGTTCTCATCTAGTATTCCATTCTGAACATCTTTTAAGACATGCTTCATGGAATCTATAATTTCTGAGCGGCTGCCATAATTTAAAGCAAAGTTTAATATTAGTCCGTTATTATGCTTCGTAGCTTCCATCGCTTTCGTGACGGCTTTCTTCGTATGGTTCGGCAGTGCATCAGGAGAACCCATCATTTTAACTTGAACATTTTCTTCTACCAATTCAGGCAGAAAAGTTCCTAGAAACTCCTCTGGCAACTTCATCAGAAACTCAACTTCCATTTTTGGGCGTTTCCAGTTCTCAGTTGAAAAAGCATAGAGTGTTAAGGCCTCTACACCTAGTTCGTTTGCCAATTTAGTGATTCTCCGCACACATTTCATGCCTTCATGGTGTCCGGCCACTCTGGGCAATGCCCTTTTTTTGGCCCATCGTCCATTACCATCCATAATAATTGCTATATGACCCGGAATAGGGTGTTTTATTAATTCTTGAAATCGATCATCCACTTCCTCGGAAGTTTGCTGTCGTTTCCATTGCTTAAGCTTGTTTAGCATAAAAAATCCTCCACCAACAATCCAAAAAATATTTACCCTTACTATCATATCAAAAAATAAGGAAGATATCTTCAAGAAAATAGATTATGTATATTCATATAGGTATCTTGAACGTTTTATACGAAGTTGTTCCGCCCCATCACAACTAATATAAACGTTCTATCAGAGAATACGAGAAGCTTGCTATCATTACGCATACTCTAAACAAGCATAAACAAAGGGACTGTCCCATAAGGAATATGAGTTCACTTATAGGTCAGTCCCTTAGGATTAGAATATGATCATTAAACTTCTAACATTTCTTGTTCTTTATCTTTGGCAATGCCATCGATCTTGACGATGCTCTCGTCTGTTGCTTTTTGAACATCATCAGAGTATCCACGAAGATCATCTTCTGTTATGTCTCCGCTCTTTTCTTTCTTCTTAAGATCGTCATTTGCATCACGACGGATGTTACGAATCGCCACTTTTGCATCTTCAGCTTCTCTTTTCACAAGCTTCACGAGTTCTTTACGACGTTCTTCCGTTAAGGCAGGAACTACGATTCGGATAATATTCCCATCACTGGTAGGTGTAATTCCAAGATCTGATTTCAAAATCGCCTTCTCAATATCACCTAAAGCAGATTTGTCATAAGGTTGGATTACAAGCATACGAGCCTCTGGAATGGAAATTCCCGCTAATTGATTCACAGGTGTAGGTGCACCGTAATAATCAACTGTGATCTTATCAAGTAGTGATGCGTTAGCTCTACCGGCACGGATACTTGCTAACTCACGAGAAAATGTTTGAATTGCTTTTGTCATTCTTTCTTTTGCATTTGCAATGATCGTATTTGGCATTATGATTTCCCCCTAACGATTGTACCTATATTCTCACCAGTGATGGCCCTCTTAATATTCCCATCCTCCATAATAGAGAATACAATAAGTGGAATATCATTGTCCATACAAAGGGAAGAAGCTGTTGAATCCATTACAGCTAAACCTTCTTTCAGAACATCTAAATAGGAAAGTTCTTCATATTTAACAGCCGTTTCGTCCTTCTTAGGATCTGCTGAATATACTCCATCTACGTTGTTCTTAGCCATAAGGATCACTTCTGCTTCGATTTCAGCTGCTCTAAGTGCGGCAGTTGTATCTGTCGAGAAGTAAGGATTTCCAGTACCTGCTGCAAAAATCACAACACGTTTCTTCTCTAAGTGGCGGATCGCTCTTCGTCTAATATAAGGCTCTGCCACCTGACGCATGTCAATCGATGTTTGAACTCTTGTTTCAATACCCAGCTGTTCAAGGCTGTCTTGAAGGGCTAAAGAGTTCATAACGGTAGCAAGCATCCCCATATAGTCTGCAGATGCACGATCCATGCCCATTTCACTACCTATCTTACCACGCCAGATATTACCTCCACCAACTACAACTGCCACTTCAACATCAAGTTCAGCAATTTCTTTTACTTCTTCTGCAACATTTTTAATGACAGAAGGATTGATTCCGAAGCCATCATCACCTGCTAATGCTTCTCCACTAAGTTTCAGAACGACACGTTTGTATTTTGGAACGCCCATGGGAACCTCCATAAAATAGAATTTTTCTTGAAAAATAGGGAACACGCTAGGTGTTCCCTACTTATAGATGTTTAACTTTAGCTGATCTTATTTGTTTACTTGGTTCATTACTTCTTCAGCGAAGTTTTCTTGACGCTTCTCAAGACCTTCTCCTACTTCGTAACGGGTGAAGTCAGTTAAAGTAGCTTTATTTGCTTCAAGGTATTGACGTACTTTTTGATCTGGATTCTTAACGAATGTTTGATCTAAGATACAGATATCCTCGAAGTATTTCCCAAGGCGACCTTCCACCATTTTTTCAACGATGTTTTCAGGTTTTCCTTCATTTAATGCTTGTTGCTTAAGTACTTCACGCTCACGCTCTACTTCTTCAGCAGAAACCTGATCACGTGAAACATATTTAGGATTTAATGCTGCAGCGTGCATAGCAACGTCTTTCGCAACATTAGCATCTGTAGTGCCTTCAACCACTGTTAGAACAGCGATACGGCCACCCATGTGCAGGTATTCACCGAAAGCAGCGTTATCATCTTTAGTACGGATTTCAAAACGACGCAGAGTGATTTTTTCTCCGATTTTAGCGATAGCAGCATTGATGAATTCACTTACAGTTGAACCATTTGTCATTTTTTGCTCATGAGCTTCCTCAACAGAAGCTGGTTTGTTAGCAAGTAAGTGGTCAGATAATTCTTTTACAAGGTTTTGGAAGTTTTCGTTTTTCGCAACGAAATCTGTTTCTGCATTTACTTCAAGAATAATTGCAGTGTTTCCTTCGCTCGCAATGTAAGTAGTACCTTCTGCTGCGATACGGTCAGCTTTCTTAGCTGCTTTCGCAATTCCTTTTTCACGTAAAAAGTCAATTGCTTTGTCCATATCTCCATCAGTTTCTGTTAACGCTTTTTTACAGTCCATCATTCCAGCGCCAGTTTTTTCACGAAGTTCTTTAACCATTTGTGCAGTAATTGCCATAGTGGGTTTCCTCCTTAGATTAACTATGTAGACTATGTCACCAATAGGTGAGAGTCAAAAATGTACTGTCTCTATAATTGAGGACAGTAAATGTGAATACTCTTTAAAAAAAGGTGATAAGGGTAAACCCTCTTATCACCTTTCATTCATTACTCAGCTGCTACAGCTGCTTCTTCACCTTGCTTAGCTTCTAAAATAGCATCTGCCATTTTACCTGTAAGAAGCTTAACTGCACGGATCGCATCGTCATTCGCAGGAATAACTACATCGATTTCGTCCGGATCACAGTTTGTATCAACAATACCCACGATAGGGATATGAAGTTTACGAGCTTCAGCTACTGCGATACGCTCTTTACGAGGATCGATGATGAATAATGCATCAGGTAGCGTGTTCATATCTTTGATTCCGCCTAAGAATTTCACTAAGCGTTCATGTTCTTTTTTAAGTTGTACTACTTCTTTCTTAGGTAGTACTTCAAACGTTCCGTCCTCTTCCATTTTTTCAATTTCTTTAAGACGGGAAATACGCTTTTGGATTGTTTCGAAGTTAGTAAGAGTTCCACCCAACCAACGTTGGTTGATGTAGTACATACCTGCACGTTCTGCTTCTTCTTTAACAGACTCCTGTGCTTGCTTTTTCGTACCGACGAAAAGAACTTTACCGCCGTTACCAGCTAATTCTTTAACGAAGTTATAAGCTTCTTCAACCTTTTTAACTGTTTTTTGAAGGTCGATGATGTAGATGCCGTTACGCTCAGTGAAGATGTATCTCTTCATTTTTGGGTTCCAACGGCGGGTTTGGTGTCCGAAATGTACACCAGCTTCTAGCAATTGTTTCATAGAAATTACTGACATGTGTGTTTCCTCCTAAATGGTTTTTGTTTTCTCCTCCGTTTCCGTCATCTTGTAGTAGAAACTATTTATCAAAAATAGCACCATCTACCTCAATCGAGAAACGTGTGTAATCACACCATGAATACTATAGCATACCTATTCAGACCAATCAAGAACTTCCTACATAATTTGACGAAATTTTAAAAGAAGCTCAATTTCTGTTTGACCTTTTCCGACAGTTTGAGCTATTTCTTCTACGGTCAATCCTTCTCTCTTTAGTGAGAGAACCTGTTGAAGAAAGGGATCTTCATTGGTTTTTACTGTTGGTTGCACCTCAAACTTTTTTTCGCCGGCTCCCATTTGTGGTGTTAATTTTTGCTGATAGGCCTTTGAAGCTTGCTTATATCCTGCTCCTGACCACTTGGGATTGGTTTGAAGCGGGGAACTGTTTACATTTTCATCATCCGTATTGTCAGTGATACGTTTTTCACTTTTAGCATGTTGATTAAATGTACGCATGAACTCTTCATTCTCTTCTTTCATTTCGATCAGATAAGTAGAGATGACATCTTCCAATTCCTTGATCATTTTCTTTTGTTCTTTTTCCATGTTAAGAAAACGATTTTGCCTTGAGTATAAAATGACGATTGCCAGCAATGCAACGATATTAAGAAGAAAAGATATAAAAAGCAGGAATGTTACCATGAAATCACCTTAGTTTAGTTTGATTTTAGTCTTTCTTAAAACTATAAAGGACTGCCCCCTTAAACTGCATTTCGTCGGAACAGTCCATCAACATCTATTGGTTTGGCTCATTTACTGTTCTGTCAATCGAGAGGGTCAAGAGCCTAATAAATTGCGCAGTTTAAAGATGGCCTTGGAATGTATTTGTGAAATACGCGATGTTGATAGTTTCATGACTTCCCCGATTTCCGTTAACGTTAATTCTTCTTTGTAGAATAAGCTTAATACAAGCTGTTCCTTTTCAGAGAGGGTTAGAATCGTTTTCTCTAACTCCGATACTTTTTCACCCTTCAACACTTCTTCTTCAGGAGAGATCGTCTTATCATCTTTAATAGAATAGCTCTGAGATTCATGATCATCATCGGTTAGTTGCTCATCCATGGAAAGAATATTGGCAAAGAAATGTTCATTGGTCGTTTGGTAAACTTCTTCCGGAGCGATTTCTAACGAAGCAGCCACTTCCTCAGCCGTCACGTGTCGCAATAAAATTTGTTCGAGTTCCACTGTTTTGGCTTCAATTTTTTTCGCCCGGTCCCTTGTTGATCGCGGAAGCCAGTCTTCTTTTCTTAGTCCGTCAAGAATTGCTCCCCGTACTCTGAAGGAAGCATATGTATCGAACTTTAGATCTCTCGTTGGATCAAACTTCTGAAGTGCATCCAGTAATCCCATCAACCCAAGACTCTTTATATCTTCTCTCGAGACGTTTCTTGGCAGCCCAACGGAAATTCGCTGAACATGATACGACACAAGTGGCATATACTTTTTCACTAACATGTCACCTGCCCGGGTATCACGACTGTTTATCCATCTCTCCCAATATAGTTGTTCATCTGTTCGAGGGGGTTGCTGAGACATAAGTATCCTCCTTGCTTACTATTTTCTTTCTTGAAATCTACTTTAAAGTATAAAACACCTTGAGTATGAGCAAACGAACTTTTTGAAACTGAACGTATACTCACAATTCCTTAGTTCCTTCATTAACTGTGCGAACATGAAGGATTCCAGTCGATGTGAAGAATTCAATGGTTCTCCCTTTATTACCACCAATGTCCTCTGCTACAATCGGAACTCGATGCTTCAAGAGGGCCACCTTAACTGCATCCGCATTCCTCGGACCTATTCTCATCACATCGCTTTTTGCCTGAAATTGAAACATTTGTGCACCTCCCGCCATTTTGCACTTAAGTCTCCCCATATTCGCTCCCCGTATTCCCAGTTGTCGAATGAGTTCCTCTATTCCCGTGTCTGCGTATTTGGCTAAGTTCATCAACGGCTCTTTCCCTATCGTAGAATGGGGGAGCATAACGTGGACCATACCTGCCAATTTGATAAGGTCATCGTATAGTACAACTCCAATGCAAGAACCCAAGCCCGATGTGCGAATTGAACTTCCATTACCCACGATATTCATATCTGCAATCCCCACCTTTACCACGGTGTGTAAAGCATTCATAACTTCACACCAAGTGATTGAAAGATGACCTCAAATGAATCCGGATCGGGTAAGAGGAAGAAATGACCTTTCACACTTTCTGATTTCTGAAATTCTTCTTCTTTCAAGGCAGTATCTATAACAATCGCATAATCACTTACCTGAGAAATTTCAAGTAATCCGAAACCGATGATGGCTCCGGCCATATCTACCGATAATGCGGGGACTGAAGGTAATAGCTTAAGATTCGTAAAGTCAGATAGGGACGACAAATAAGAACCTGAGAGAATATTACCTAACTCTTGCATAGCTGATAATCCTAATTCTGAATACGGCGGTTCACTAAATGAAAAGGAACGATCCTGTATCATGGTCCGAATATAAATAGAGGCTTGTTCAAGAGGCAACAAAAAAAACATGCTTCCCGGTGCTTCCCCTTCAATCCTTAAGAATACACTTACGACCACATTATCCGGTCCCCCTGCCATCTCCATCATTTCATCGAATGTAACAACCTGCACACTGGGAACCTTCATATCAATCTTCTTACCCAGTAGAGTGGAGAGGGCAGTTGCAGCATGACCCGCTCCAATATTTCCGATTTCTTTCAAAATATCCAAGTGCATTGACGATATTTTCTTTTCATATCCCATTCGTATCTGACCCCTTAAATGGATTCCAGAATTTTGTCAAGATGGAGCAGGATCAACAAACGTTTGTTCTGCTTGACTACTCCACCAATGTACTCTGCCTCCATTATTCCGACAACTTGTGGCGGCGGTTCAATCATTTCTCTCGCTACATCTAACACATCATTTGCTGAATCTACGATCAATCCTACTTCTTTATCCTCTGAACCAACGATAATCAAACGGGTGCTTTCTGATGAATCTGAAGAGGATAAACCAAATCGGCTTCTTAAATCGATAATGGGAGTTACGACACCACGTAAATTTATTACTCCCCTAACATAGGAAGGCATTCCAGGCACTCTCGTAATATATTGCAGCTTCTCAATTGACCGAACCTGATTGACGGGAATCGCATATTCCTTATCCACCAATTGAAATACGATAAGCTTTAGGTCTTCCATCGTCTCTGATACTACACTCATTTCCCTTACCTCCTATTTTATCAACGCATTACAATCAACAATCAGCGCTACCTTTCCATCCCCCAATATAGTGCCACCGGAAATAGCGAATACATCGTGCAGATAATTCCCTAATGATTTTAGAACAATTTCCTGTTGACCAATAAAGGAATCTACCACTAACCCTGCCATCTTTTCACCTTTACGGACAACCACGACAGAATATAAGTCCTCATCCTTTGAATCTTTAGGAACTTCGAAAACATCCTTGAGGAATAACAATGGTACAATCTTGCCTCTGAAATCAATCACTCTTTGATTATGTGCGTTCATCATCTCTTCTTTTTTCACTATGGCCGTCTCTATGATCGAAGAAAGTGGAATTGCGTATTTCTCAGCTTCAATTTCAACAAGCATGACTGATATGATCGATAAGGTTAATGGTAATTGGATAGAAAACAGTGAGCCTTGTCCAACAGTAGAGTCGATTGTTATTGAACCGCCCAATGACTCAATCGTTGCTTTGACGACATCAAGGCCAACTCCCCTACCAGAGATATCCGAGATTTGCTCAGCAGTAGAAAAGCCTGATGCCAGGATGAGTTCATAGATTTGCCGATCCGATAAGGTTTGCGCAACTTCTTCTGATACAATTCCTTTTTGAATCGCTTTTTCCAGTACCCGCTGTTTATTTATTCCTGCACCATCGTCTTCTAGTTCAATAAATACATGATTTCCGCTATGATAGGCTCGCAGCTTGACGGTTCCTTGTTCAGGCTTACCATTTTTAGTACGAACATCAGGCATTTCGATTCCGTGATCTAAAGCGTTTCGAATTAAGTGGACGAGAGGGTCTCCAATCTCATCAATGACCGTACGATCAAGTTCGGTCTCTGCCCCGATGATTTCTAATTCTATTTCCTTATTTAAATCTCTTGCAAGCTGCCTTACCATGCGTGGAAAGCGGTTAAATACCGTCTCTACAGGAACCATCCGCATATTGAGAATGATGCTTTGTAAGTCTCCGGAAATCCGTGTCATTCTTTCAACCGTTTCATTTAATTCCGGGTTATTCAAATCTTTAGAGATCTGTTCCAGTCTGCCTCTATCAATGACAAGCTCTTCAAACAAATTCATCAGCACATCTAAGCGTTCAATATTCACACGGATCGTTTTGCTCGAAGGGTTCGATTGTTTTGATGGATTACTTGTTGTTTTGGGTATCATTTCTTCCCTTTCTTTTTCAACACCTTCTCTATGCTGTTCCTCATTAGCATTATTTTCATTATCATGAAGATGATGAGAGGTGAGTTCCAGTACAGTGACTTCTTCAACCTCAGATACCTTTCGTATACTCTTTTCTATGCCACTTGCATCCCCTTTTGACACAACGGCTACAACAAAGGAATGATCGAACTGTTCTTCTTCCAGCTGATCTACAGTTGGGAAAGACTTAATGACTTCCCCGATTTGTTCCAGCACTTCAAAAACCATATAAACCCTTGCTGCTTTTAAAAGGCAATCCTCCCGCAAGGATACGGTGATTTCAAAGCAATGGAATCCCTGTTCATAGGATTGCTGAATAACGGTTTGTTCAAATGCTTCATACTTCATGGATAATGTATGTATTTCGGTGGCTGAGGATGCGGCAACTTCATTACTAGCTGACTGTAGAACTTCACCCTTTTCAATCGCTTGGAGGAGAGTTACTACTTCTGACACGTCCCGCTTCCCATCTCCGCCGTCTGCGATAGAAAACACCATTGCTTCTAAGTCGTCAACGGATTTAAACACAATATCCAAAATTTCTGGCGTCACTTTTATTTTTTCGTTTCGAATAGCATCCAGTACGTTCTCCATTTTATGGGTAAGGTTTGCTAAATCCTCGTATCCCATCGTTGCAGACATTCCTTTTAACGTGTGAGCTGAACGAAAAATTTCATTAACAATCGCCAGGTTTTCAGGGTTTTTCTCCAATTCCAGTAATTGCTCATTACAGGTTTGTAGATTTTCCTTACTCTCTTCTATAAAAACTTCTAAATATTGACTCAATTCCATGTGCACCACACCTCTCTACAACATGTACTTCATAATGGTTTGAGAAATATCCCCGATGGTTTCCACGCTGTCCACTAAATTTGTCGCGATAGCCGATTTCGGCATTCCAAACACAATACAAGATTCTTCAGATTCTGCAATGGCTCTCACTTCGCCTCGTTCTTTAAGCTTGATCAATCCTTCAGAGCCATCAGAACCCATACCGGTCATAATGACAGCAATTTTGCCATAGTCTCGAATCAAGCTTACGGATTCGAACAATATGTCAACGGAAGGTCTGTGACCATTCCTTGGTGCTTCTTCCTTTGAAAGATGAATGGATAATTGTGATCCAAACTCAACAACCTTTGTATGAAAACCACCAGGTGCTATATATGCTGTTCCTTTTTGAAGGATTTCTTCATGTTCCGCTTCCTTCACTTTAATGACTGACTGACCATCTAACCGATTGGCGAGTGATCTGGTAAAACCAGGCGGCATATGCTGCACCACTACAACTGGTGCATCCAGGTTAGGTGGTAATTCAGTCAGCACCTGCTGTAAAGCGCGTGGACCTCCTGTTGAAGTTCCAATTAGGATTATTTTCGGTGAATTCATGCTCCAGTTGCTTTCTGAAGCTGTCGTGAGTTCTGTCCCATTAGCTTGTCTGCTTGATCCTTTTAATTCTGACCTCTTTCTCTTCCCATAAGTTTTGGTCATCTTTGTCATATTCACCTTGCTTGCCGCGACTACTTTTTCAACTATTTCATCTTGAACTTTATGAAGGTCCAATGATATGGTCCCTGAAGGTTTAGCGATAAAATCCACAGCTCCCAGTTCCATGGCTTTAAAAGTCTCCTCTGCCCCTTCTCTGGTTGTGGAAGAGAGCATCACGACAGGAACTGGACATTCCCCCATAATCCGCCTTAAGGCTTCTATTCCATTCATCCTTGGCATTTCAACATCTAAGGTTACGACGTCAGGACGAAGTTTATTAATTTTCGAGATTGCGTCTTCACCATTCCTTGCAATTCCTATCACTTCTAGTTGCTTTGAGGCTGTTAGAAAATCACTAATAAGTTTTCTCATAAATGCTGAATCATCTACAACTAGAACCTTTTTCATTCAGGACTTTTACCTCCCAAAAAATAAATTTTTCATACTCTTTAAAAAACCTGCTTGTTTACTCACCGGTTGTCCCCCGGAAAGCTGATGCAACATCGTACGCAGACTTAAGGTCATGGCTGAAGCAGGGTAAGAAACGACTAAGGGGGTTTGTTGAATGACCGCCTTCCTGACCGTTGAATCTTCGGGTAAGACCCCTAAAGAGACAATCTCCTTATGCAGGAATTTCCTCATCGTTTCTTGCAGTCTAGTAATCGTTTCAAGGCCTTCCTTCTTGAATTCAGCCCGATTACATGTCAGATAGAACTTTTTCTCTTGATCTCTCAAGTAAATATATTTCATCATCGAGTAGGCATCTGTGATTGAAGTAGGTTCAGGTGTCGTGACTACAATGATTTCATCCATGGCCAGGAGGAACTCTATTGTTTCTTTCGTAGCACCTGCCCCCATATCGAAAAGAATATAATCATACTTTTGAACTGCATACTCTAACACTTCAAAGAAGCGTTCTATCTGCTTCTCTTTCCACTCCACTATGTCTTTCAGGCCATTCCCACCGCTTATGTAAGAAATACCATGAACATTTTCACAAATAATCGTGTCGATATCCGATTCTTTTTCGTCGATATAATCCATGATTGAGTAGGTATGATGACTTCCCAGTAATATATGAATGTTTCCCATCCCGATATCAAGGTCAAATAATAATACTTTCTTATTTTCTCTACCAAGCAAAATAGAAAGGTTAGTTGAGATATTCGATTTTCCGACCCCACCCTTTCCACTTACAACTGCAATCGTTTTAGCAGGAGGAGAGTCATCTAAGAGCATTTTCCTCCTTAGGTTATATGCTTGATCTCTCATAGCGAAATCCTTTCATTAGAAAATGACCTATTTTTTCAATGTTCACCTCGGTGATATCCTCAGGTACATCCTGACCGATTGTTACATAGGCTGCACCGATCTTCATCTCGGACATCATGTTGATCATAGAGCCATAACTGGATGTTTCATCCAATTTCGTAAAAATGAACCGATCAATGTCAATAGAAGAAAACTGTGAAATGATTTCCTTCATATCCCGCTCCTTGCTGGTCAGGGATAGAACCAAGAACGTTTCCATGTGATGCTTGAAGTCGATAATTCCCCGCAAATCTTCTACATATTTCTTTTCTCTGAAATTCCGGCCGGCAGTATCAATGAACACATGGTCATAGTCCCGGAATTTATCGATTGCTTTTTTAAAGTCTTCCATTTTATAGACTACTTCAACTGGTACATTCAACAGACCGGCATACGTTTTTAATTGCTCGATCGCTGCAATGCGATACGTATCCGTCGTGATGAAAGCTATTTTCATCCGTTTCTCAATGACTGCCTCAGCAGCCATTTTGGCTAAAGTAGTTGTTTTACCCACACCTGTAGGGCCAACTACGTTAATATATTTCTTCTTGTAACTCATACCGCCTGAAGAGATTTCCTCCAGAAGAGCATTAAGAAAATACGTGACTTCCTGTCGGGCCCATTCATTTCGATTATTCCCTGGAAGAAAACCACCCTTGATCCTTCCTTCAAGATAGTCACCGAGTTGGAAGAGTGTTGGGTCACTCACATCATGATTTTTAAGATATAACAAGATTTCTTGAATATCTTCAGAGTAATTCTGGAATTGATTTTTTGATTTCATGGTAGAAATCATGTGTTTTAGTTCTTTTAATTCTGACTCTACCGACCGATTAGGACCGTCGTATTTTTTTTCGGAAGGATCGGAAGTAGGAACGATTGGTGCAGATGCGGCTTTCATCTTATTCATTTCCATCTTTTCAATCTCAACCTCTGGATCGATGGCAGCGATGACCTCTATCATCTTCTTTTTAAATAACCCCATAAATCCACCCGTATACGCTACTTTAGAGTTTAGGATGACAGCATCATCCCCTAATTCAGCTCTAACCTTTTTCATTGCCTCATTCATGGAAGGTGCTGCATATTTCTTTACTTTCATCCGACATTCACCACCCCTAAACTTTGTACTTCTACAGTTGCTTCTAATTCGTTATATGAAATGATAGGCACTTGTGGGAAATACCTCTCTGTCAATTGTCTTACGTACATTCTCACAGCTGGGGAACACAGAATGATCGGTGACTCCTCCATAAGAGACAACTGCTCCATTTGTGATGCGACTGCCTCCAGGATTCCTTGAGAATCGTTTGGATCCATTGATAAATAATTTCCATGTTCCGTTTGTTGAATGGCGTCGGCAATCAATTTTTCAACCTTTCCTGACATAGTCACAACCTTTAAGGAAGCATCTCCTTGAACATATTGACTGGTAATTTGCCTTGCCAACGATTGCCGGACATATTCAGCTAAAAGATCTGTATCTGAACTCATTTTGGCATAATCAGCAAGTGTTTCAAAAATAATCGGCAAATTTCTGATAGACACATTTTCCTTTAACAACTTGGCTAATACTTTTTGTACTTCACCTACTGTTAAAGGATTCGGCGTCACTTCTTCCACTAATATCGGGTAGGATTCCTGCAGGTGATCAATGAGCTGTTTCGTCTCCTGCCTGCCAAGTAGTTCATGAGCATTTGTTTTAATCATTTCGGTTATGTGGGTGGACACCACTGACGGCGGATCCACAACTGTATATCCGAATATTTCTGCCTGCTCTTTCATATCTTCTGAAATCCACTTAGCCGGAAGACCGAATGATGGCTCGACCGTATCAATTCCCTCGATCGAGTCATCCTCCACACCTGGACTCATGGCTAAATAATGATCAAGCAAAAGCTCTCCACGGGCCATCTCATTGCCTTTAATTTTCAAACGATATTCATTCGGTTGAAGTTGTATGTTGTCCCGGATCCTTACTACAGGTATCACCAGCCCCAGCTCTATCGCTAATTGACGGCGTATCATCACAATCCGGTCAAGGAGATCTCCTCCCTGATTCGTATCGGCAAGGGGAATCAGACCATAGCCGAACTCAAATTCAATCGGATCCACATTCAGTAAGTTCACGACGCTCTCCGGACTTTTCATTTCATCCTGCTCTACTTCCTCTTCCATTTCCATCATGTCGGATTCAGTTTCCTTAGGTGACCTTGAAAGCATGTAGGCCCCTATCGCTAATAAGGCTGCCACTGGAATGGTTAAGATATCGTGAATAGGAGTTGCTACACCCAGCATGAAGATCGTGAAGGCTGCTACATATAGCATCGCAGGATAAGCAAGTAGCTGATTCATGATATCCTGTCCCAGGTTCCCTTCAGATGCGGCTCTTGTTACCACGATGCCCGTGGCTGTTGAAATCAACAGGGCAGGAATCTGACTGACGATTCCATCTCCGACTGTCAGTAAAGAATAACGGGTTGCCGCTTCGGCAATAGGAAGCCCTTGTTGTGTCATGCCGATTATAATACCGAAGATTAAATTGATCATGACAATGACAATACCAGCTATGGCATCTCCCTTAACAAACTTGGATGCCCCGTCCATGGCACCATAGAAATCTGCTTCACGCCCTACTTTTTCCCGACGATTTCTGGCATCATGCTCTGAAATCATCCCGGCATTCAAATCGGCATCTATACTCATCTGCTTACCGGGCATTGCGTCAAGGGTAAATCTTGCCGCAACCTCGGACACACGCTCAGATCCTTTTGTTATGACAATAAATTGGATCACGATGAGGATGATGAATACTACGAGACCGACGAGAATATTTCCCCCTACAACGAATGTTCCAAAGGTTTCCACAACGTCCCCTGCTTCACCCTTACTAAGGATTGATCTCGTTGTGGAAACATTTAGACCTAATCGAAAAAGTGTTAACAATAATAATAGGGAAGGAAATATAGAAAATTGCAATGGCTCATTCATATTCATCGAGGTTAGGAGTACAAGGAGTGCAAGTGAAATATTAACGATGATCAGTAAGCTTAATAACCAGGATGGGAACGGGATGATAAGCATGGCAACGATTAATATGACACTGGCTAGTACGGATAAATCTCTTGCTGACATTGTTTCTCTCCTAACTGCTTACATTTGATTTTTTATTCGGTAAACATAAGCTAAAATTTCTGCAACTGCTTTGAAAAATTCTTCAGGTACTGCATCGCCTATTTCAGCCGAGTCATATAGGGACCGGGCTAAGGGCCGATTTTCCACCATAACCACATCGTTTTCATTGGCGATATATTTAATCTTCTGTGCTAGATAATCAACGCCTTTTGCCACTACATAAGGCGCATCCATTTTATTCTCATCGTATTTAAGAGCAATGGCAAAGTGAGTAGGGTTTGTAATTACTACATCTGCTTCAGGAACTTCCTGCATCATGCGTCTCATAGCCATTTCACGCTGTCTTTGCTTAATTTTGGATTTAATTAGTGGGTCGCCCTCGATGTTTTTATGTTCATCTTTTAAATCCTGCTTTGACATTCGAATATTTTTTTCAAAATCATATTTCTGATAAAGAAAATCGAATAGAGATAAGAATAGTAGCGCAAGTGAAGCAGCGATTCCCATTTGCACAGTCAAGCTCGCCATCGTTGCTAATGAATCCCCCACTGATTTAAACGATAAGCTTAACACTTGATCAATATTCATCCAGAGAATGACAAAGGTGATTGCCCCAACAAATGAAATTTTTAAAATGGATTTTAATAGTTCAACGATTGCTCTTAAAGAAAAGATACGCTTGAACCCTTTAATCGGATCAATCTTTTCAAGCTTCGGCTCCAGCGGTTTAGTGGTAAACATGACTCCTACTTGAATATAATTCGAAAACAATCCGGCAAGTAAGGCCACTAACATAATCGGTCCGAGAAGTAACGCAAGCTCTTTCATAATATCCATGGTTATGACTTGAACTGTATTCTCTGTCAGTTCCATCAGCATATATTCCTGAAAGGTTTGATTAAAGAGATCGAACACAATATTTCCAATATAAGAAGCACTGAATGTAAGGAATAAAAAAACGGCAAGAAGGATGATTGCTGTATTCACATCCTGACTTTTTGCTGTTTGTCCTTTTTTCCGGGCGTCATCCCTCTTTTTCGGAGTTGCTTTCTCTGTTTTCTCCCCACTGAAAAACTGTAGGTCTAATGTTAGCCACTGCAAATTATGTGCCTCCAATTATTCTCATTAAATCTCTCATGGTTACGAACATCATCTCAAATAGCTGCTGCATGACAGCAAACATCACACCCATTACAATAAATAACACGATAAAGGCAACGGCAATCTTAATGGGAAACCCAACGACAAAGACGTTTAATTGTGGAACCGTCCTGGCGACAATGCCCAAAGCCACATCTACTAAAAATAATGTTGCAACCACCGGAATCGACATTTGAAAGGCAATGATAAACATTGAATTAAAGGAAGAAATAACATAATCAATTAATCTCTCATCTCCAAATGGAATCCAAGGGCTATCGATGGGAATCAATTGATAACTATAGAAAATTCCGTCCAGTAGTAAATGATGTCCATCCAGGGCAAGCAACAAAAGAAGCGCAAAGGTATATAAATATTGACCCATCAAGGGGCTTTGGGTTCCTGTTTGAGGGTCGATTACATTGGCTATGGCAAACCCCATCTGGAAATCTATGAATCCTCCTGCTATCTGAATGGCCGTAACGATCATATAGGCAACAAAGCCAATGAGAAGACCGATCATGGCTTCTTTCATAATCAATAAAAAGTATTGTCCGTTGATTTCAAATGCCGCAGAATCAATCGTGTAATACATCACCCATGAGAGTACAAGCGAGAAAGCGATCCGATTCTGTGCAGGTATATTACGGTATGAAAACAGGGGCATTGTAACAAAAAAAGCCGAAACCCTTACAAACACAAGTAAGTATACCGATAGAATAGGTACAAGTTCTTCCATTCTCTTACCCTACGAACCTTGTTAAATCCGAAAAGATTTGTGAGGTATACGTCACAAGCTTCGTTAACATCCAAGGGCCAAAGAAAACAATTCCGATCAAGACCGCCACAATCTTAGGTATAAACGCAAGGGTTTGTTCTTGTATTTGTGTTGTTGCTTGAAAAATACTGACGACCAACCCGACTACGAGGGCCAGCAGCAGTAATGGACCTGAAACGATGAGGGTTACATATATTCCACGCTCCGCTATTGCGATAACAGATTCAGCATTCATTGAAGCTCACCTACTTAGAAACTTTGTAAAAGAGATTTTATTACTAAATACCAGCCATCCACTAACACAAACAGTAAAATCTTGAACGGCAAGGAAATCATTACAGGAGGGAGCATCATCATCCCCATGGACATCAAGACACTTGCTACCACCATGTCGATGACTAAGAAAGGAATAAAGATCATAAATCCTATTTGAAAAGCCGTCTTGATTTCACTTAACGCAAATGCCGGCACTAGGGATGTAAGAGGTATGTCTTCCACAGACTCCGGCCGTTCTGCCCCGGAATACTGTAAAAACAACTCTAGATCCTTTTGTCTTGTGTGCTTACTCATAAATTCTTTAAACGGAATCGAAGCCTTTTCGTAAGCTTCTTCAAGATTAATCTCTTCATTAAAAAGAGGGGTCAATGCTTCATCGTTTACCTCTTGAAAAGTTGGAGCCATGATAAAGAACGTAAGAAATAATGAAATTCCAATCAATACCTGGTTGGGTGGCATTTGCTGAGTGGCGAGAGAAGTTCTGACAAAGGACAGGACAATCATGATCCGGGTGAAAGATGTCATTAATATCAGAATACTGGGTGCCAGTGAAAGGACGGTAAATAATAATAGCAGCTTTACGCTTGTCGATACATTATCAGCAGAACTACTATTAAAAAACTCCATGAATTCATTCATCTGAATGATTCTCCTTATTCTTTAAATCCTTAAACATCTTCTTTCTTCCCTTGCTCATTTCCTCAAGCTGTGATTTCAACTGTGATTGAAATGAGCTTTTAGAAGACGCTGGAGAAGGGCCTTTTACCTTTGTCAACCAACTGGAAACGGCTGTTTTAGTATCGGGAAATTGAGCTTCCTGATAATAGGATAGTATCTCTTCTTTTTCTTTTTCATCCTGAATTTCTTTCAGTAGCTGAATATCTTCTCCCACACCCAGTACAAGTACTTGCTTGCCTACCTTAACAATTTGGACAGAACGATTGCCCCCGAGTGGCGTTCCACCTAAATGATTGATTAATTTCGTCTGTTGAAAGGATCTTCCTTTTTGATTTATAAACTTCAATAAAAAATAAATAAGTGCAACTACAAAGATAAGAGCAACGATCATTTTAAGATAATCCAAAAAAGTAACCGAGGTAGAGACACCTGAATCAGAACTGTCCGCCTCTTTACCTTGTTGTTCATTGCATTTCTCAGGATGCTCTATGCAGTCCTTAACATTATTCACTTCCGCAAATGCTGTTTGGTTTACAGCATTTGCAGCAATGATGAAAACGATCAGACCCACTAGAATTTGAAACTTCTTCAACACATGCACCTTCTTATTAATCTGTTAGCTTAGAGCTTTCTGGATAGCTTCGATGACACGATCAGCTTGGAATGGTTTAACGATAAAGTCCTTTGCACCCGCTTGAATGGCATCAATCACCATTGCTTGTTGACCCATTGCAGAGCACATGATAATTTTCGCACCTGAGTCGAATCCTTTAATCTCCTTTAAAGCTGCAATACCATCTTTTTCCGGCATCGTAATATCCATTGTGACCAGGTCAGGTTTCAGTTCTTTATATTTATCAACAGCTTGACTTCCATCGGCTGCTTCTCCAACTACATCGAACCCATTTTTCGTTAAAATATCTTTAATCATCATTCTCATAAAAGCTGCATCATCAACAATCAGAATTTTATTCGCCATTACCGTCATCCTCCATTGTCTAAGTTATTTAAGTTTTTTAATACGATCACTTTGACTTACGATGTCGGTAATTCTGACACCAAAGTTCTCATCTATCACGACAACTTCTCCCTTAGCCATTAATTGGCTGTTCACAAGAATATCAACCGGTTCTCCCGCTAATTTATCAAGCTCTATAATGGAACCGGATGATAGTTCAAGTATGTCCCTGACAGACCGGTTCGTTCTTCCGAGCTCTACCGTAACCTGAAGAGGAATGTCTAATAACATATTTAAATTCTTCGTTTCCTGTTGTCCCAGCGTTGTCGGTTCAAAATGACTAAACGTTGCCGGTTGTACATTTACGGTTTCTCCATGCACGCCTTGTCCGCCCAGATGTTGAGGAGACCCGTGCTGGTGGGAAGTACGGACAGTTTCCTCATACATACCGCTATAAGCAGGCACTGGTTGTGGAGCAGTAGGAGGAGCGACGCCCGGTGCAACCGCGGCTGCAACTTCTTCAGTAGCTCCACCATTCATTAATTCATCCACCAGGCTCTTGGCAAAAGTTAGGGGCAACAGCTGCATAATGCTCGAATCAATGAGGTCCCCAATTTTCAATGAGAATGATACCTTCACTAATAGATCTTGATCAGGAAGGTTTTCTTCCCCCTCCCCTTTAGGTATGTACATCAGATCGATGGATGGTGGGGAAATATCCACTTTCTTACTAAATACCGTGGACATGGAGGTTGCAGCAGATCCCATCATTTGATTCATGGCCTCTTGCACGGCGCTAAGCTGAATTTCACCCAATTCACCAGATGGATTCCTTCCATCCCCACCAAGCATTAAATCAGCGATGATCGATGCATCTGATTGTTTGATCACCAACAAATTCACTCCTGAAAATCCTTCAGTATATTGAACCTGAATGGCGACATATGGATGAGGAAATTCCTCTTCTAAATAATTCTTATTAATGATGGTTACTTTAGGGGTCGTTATCTCCACCTTTTTGTTAAGCAAAGTAGACAAAGCCGTTGCAGAACTCCCAAAGGAGATGTTCCCTATTTCACCTAAGGCATCCTCTTCAATTGAACTAATGTAGTCATTACTATTTATCGTTTTGCGCTCTTCTGTGTCCTCTTCGGGTTCTGCAGAACCACGAAGAAGAGCATCAATTTCATCTTGTGATAACATATCATCACTCATCATCGTCGTCTCCCCCCTTCAAGGAATCTAAAATTTGTACCGCCAGTTTCTTATTTGACTTCCCTGGCTGAGCAGTAAATTTAGGAATCTCACCCACTCTGATCGTTAAAGGATCATCGATTCGGGTGTTCATTTCTATTACGTCTCCTATATCCAGCATAAGGAACTCTTCAATTGAAATATCAGAACGTCCTAATTCAGCTACAATTGGTACATGGGCTTTCTTGATTCTTTTTTCAAGATGTGCCGTTTCTTCCGGCTTACTCTCTTTCCGTTTGCTTTCCATCCAATAGCTTCCTGATAATTTCGGAAGGATCGGCTCCAGGACAACGTGCGGAATACAGATGTTAATCATTCCACTTGTTTCACCAATCGTTGTATTTAATGAAATAACCACAACCGTTTCATTTGGTGACACCATTTGAAGGAATTGCGGGTTCACTTCAAATTCTGCAAAAAACGGGTCTACATCCGCCACAGTACTCCAGGCTTCCCTTAAATTCTCAAACGCCTTTTCAAAGAGCTGACTCATGATCCTTGTTTCAATTTCCGTTAAATTCTCTACTTTGTTAACGCTGACTCCTCTACCACCCATCACCCGATCCATCATCGAATAAGCGATATTAGGGTTGATTTCCATGAGGATCCTTCCATCCAATGGAGGCAATTCATAGACATTTAAAATCGTCATTTTCGGAACGGAACGGATAAATTCCTCATATGGGATTTGGTCAGCAGATGCCACGTTTATTTGAACGTACGTTCTTAGTTGGGCAGAGAAGTAGGTAGTCAAGATACGGGCGAAGTTTTCGTGAATTCTCGTTAAACTTCGGATTTGATCCTTCGAAAACCGTAAAGCTCTCTTAAAATCGTACACTTTCACTTTTTTCTCTTCTTCTTCTTTTTTGAAATCATCTGCGCTCATCTCTCCCGTATTGAGAGCAGACAACAGAGCATCGATTTCACTTTGAGATAAAATTTCACTAGCCATGCCTTCACCTCCAAATACTCTTTATAGTCTACTTTATTGAATCATCATAGAGGTGATATAGACTCTTTCTACCATTCCTTCTTGCATAAGGGAGTTCACTTTGTCTTTAACCCTTGTTTCGATCAATTCTTTCCCTTTTTTCCCTTGCAGTTCTTCTGCTTTCAATTCTGAAAGCTCTTCTATGATGATGTTATTCACTTGAAAATTTCTCTTTTCCAACTCACTTTTCGCTTTTTTACTATCCGTTTGAATCTTAAAGGAAATACGAATAAAATCATTGCTCATTAAATTGGTAGTCGTCTCAGGGATATCCACGGAGTTTTCAATCACTTCTTCAATGGAAGGCTCCTTCGTTTCTTCATCTCCTGAAAACTTCAGAATGACAACTAACGCAATCACACCGACAAGCGTAATCGTAACCAACAAGATCATCATGATTGTCAGGGCTTTACTCTTCAACTAGTACTCCCTCCCCCATGCGGCAGGCTTAGTAGATTTGCTTTTTGAAAGAAAGAAAGTGTAAGGCAGCGAACCTCGTCCACCGTTTCCTTCACAACATATCTTCTGCCATTTGTTAATAGAATCGTAGTGTCTGGAAACGCTTCTACTGTTTCTATGTATAAAGCATTCAACGTAAACGTCTTTCCATTCAGTCTGGTTAACGTGATCATCAGCTTTTGGGACCGACTTTCATCATCGGGGTTTACCAAAGGTACCCTCCGATTAGCCAGTCCCTTCCTCCCTTTTTAACGAACTAACGTTTCAAGTTTACAAGCTCTTGCAAGATTTCATCCGACGTTGTGATGATACGTGTATTTGCCTGGAATCCACGCTGTGCCGTAATCATTTCGGTGAATTCTTCGGATAGGTCTACGTTTGACATTTCAAGGAAACCTGATTCAATTGTTCCGATTCCAGATACTCCAGGTGAATCAACAATTGGAGCACCTGAGTTAGTAGTTACTTTGAAGTAGTTCCCCCCGGCTTTTTCCAGTCCACCGTCATTTGGGAACTTTGCTAATTGTAATTGTCCAGCAGGTGTAAGTACACCATCCTTATCAACAAAGTTCACTGTACCATCTTGACCAATACTCATACTCTTTGCATCAGTAGGAATATTAATTTTTGGAGACAAATAAAATCCATCACCTGTAACCAGATCACCAGATTCATCGAGATAAAAATTTCCAGCTCTCGTATATAAAGTCTCACCACCAGTTGCGTCCGTTACTTGAAAGAAACCAGACCCGGAAACTGCTAAATCTAGTACTCGTCCAGTTGATTGCAGACTTCCTGTAGTGTGAATAGTGTCAATGGTTGAAATTTGCGAACCCAACCCTATCTGTTTAGCATTCACACCACCCCTTGAGGCACCGCTAGCGCTAGCTCCAGAGATATTTTGATTAATCATATCTTTAAATACAACTCGACCTTTTTTAAATCCATACGTATTAACATTCGCAATATTATTTCCGATTACATCCAGCTTCGTTTGAAAGTTTTTCATTCCACTTATACCTGAATACATTGAACGTAACATTGATTTTTCCCCTTTCGTGTTAGCTGCTTCGATCATTCCACAGCTACAGGCTTCCTATTTGGTCCAGCCTATGAGTCTATTAGTATGGTTCCATTTATATTTGTGAAAATTTGAGAACTTGCTTCATCACGGTCTAATGCTGTTATCACTGTTTTATTTTTTGCACTTACAATTAGTGCTGCATCTTTTAAAATCACCAGTGAATCTTGAACACCCTTTGTTTTCGCCTCATCTACTTTCTCCCCTATCTTCTCCCATGTTTGTGGAGTAATAGAGATTCCCCGTTGTTCCATCCTTACTTTTGCATGCTTACTGATCTGCATATGGGGTACTTCTTGAATGGCTTTATCTAATTGAGCAGCGAAAGATGATGCGATTGAAGGTTTAGTAAAGGCTTTCGTTTTATAATTTGGTGCAATTGGTTGCAGTGAACGATGAACGAATGTCTTTTCCATACAACCACTCCCTAAGATTCAATTTTGATTAATTTATCACTGGAAATTTTGTCCCCTGCTTCTGTATGAAACCATATTTTTGAATCTTTCGTTGATACGGATTGAACGATTCCGCTCATCTCTCCATCTTCGCTGTTCCATGTTACGTTCTTTCCTATTAATAAAGATGCATTTACGAGAGAAGCTTCAGGGATATCCGTCGTATTCACTTGCGATATATTCCCGGGAGTCAGGATCGTGCCGTCCTCCATGATGAATTCAACAGAGTCACCTGTAAAGCGGACTCCTTTAACAAACCCCTGTCCTTCTTGTATTTCGGGTGTATCGCCTTCTTCAGATTCTATAATTTTATGCCATGTCACTTGTTTACCAACAAACTGATTGTAAGAGATCAATTGTGTTTGGGTTTGGTTATCCACAAATTTCTCCATTGTTTGCGTCAGGTTCGTCATTTGCTCTAATGATGAAAAGGTAGCCATTTGTGCGATGAAGTCTTTGTCCTGCATCGGATTTAACGGGTCTTGATTCTGTAATTGTGTCATCAGGATCTTCAGGAAGTCATCTTTTCCCAGAATATCCTTACCACCTTCACGCTGTTTTGTTTGGACGGTTGAATATAGTAAGCTCGGATCGATTTTCGTCATATTATCACCTATATTTCGGTATTTACGAGATATTCCTTAAAGGATTCAGTTCTTTCTTCTCCCCCGCTTCCTCCATGTTCGGGTTGATTCTGCTTATGTTGTTGTGAGGACTGTTGCTGTGACTGCCCTTTGGATTGCCGCTCAGCATCTGTTAACGCCTGTGAGATTTCAATCTTCTCTACCTGGAGGTTCTGAGATGTAAATGCATGCTTTAATCCTTGAATTTGAGAATCAAGCATTTCTTTCGCAGTTGCCGTTGAAGCTAATATTTTTGCGGTCATCACTCCGTTTTGCTGTAAAAGTTCGATCCTTAATGAGCCCAGTTGCTCTGGATACAGCTTGATTAACAGCTTACTCATGTTCGGCTGGGACACCATTTGAGATTTACTTAGGATATTCTGAAATTCTTTCACGAATTGTTCATATTGAACGGAGCGATTTCCTGATGAGAGACTCATGGAAACGGATTCTGTTTTCGGAAGTACAAAGTGTATGTGACTTGCCAGTATCGGTTGAATACTTTTCTTCTCCACTGTGACCCTTTCTGTTGAGGACTGCTTTTCCATTGTTTGCACAGGTGCTTGGCGTTGAAAAGCATCTTTCAAGATCCGGGACCAATCCTTCGCATGATTAAACTCCCTGGACAGGGATTGATCTACAGCCGCTTGAACCATCTTCATCATGTCTTTCAGCTCCGACGCTTTTGATGCTTCCATCACAAGTAAGTCACGGTTAGCTGCCAGAAGTTCAATGACCTTTACAAGTCTCGCCACTTCTTCCACTGGCCCTCTTCCACTTAAGCCCCCCACCTCATTCTTTAATGCGGATTGCAGTAACTGCATCGTTCCCAACAGGGTTTCATGAAGATCCTCTATACTATCACCTGATGAAGACGAAGATTGCTCAGTCCCAATAAGAGCGGATTGGAGCTCAGAAAAAAGTGTTTTGACCGTTTCTTTATCCATACCAACTATTTCAGCGATTTGGTCAAAGTCAAATTCCTTTAATCGGGATAAGTCTTCTAATTGTCCGCTTGATAGTCCAACTTCATCAAGCTCTGTTGCGCGTAAGATGCCTTGCAGGCTAACCAGAAGAGATAGTGTCTCGGGCTGTTTCACTTCTTCCCTTTCAACCACATGATTCGATACAAATCCTAAAAGTTTTGAAAACCCATCCAATTCTTTCTTAAAAAGCGTTGATTCCTGTCTCATCCCCATTAGTGGGTGGGAAGCTTGTGTACCTATTCCGACTTCCACTTTTTCACCTCCTCTCATGCCTTTAGCTTATCTTTCCTCCGTCGAGAGCAGCACCGTATATTTGGCAGCATCTTCCGGAGGCATGTTTTCTAAAATATCAGCTAGAGTATCAGGTTTGATACTTGATAGAATCTTCATCGCCTCATCGTCATTCATATTCATCAGAACAGGTGCTGCACTCTTTGCTGACATGGATTCAAATGTATTGACCACCTCTTTAAAGGCACGTTTGTTTTCTTCGCCAATTTGCCGTAACTCTTCAAGCTCTTCTTTTTGTTGCTGAATGGTTGCTTGTAGTTGTTCATTATCACTGTCTTTTTTTTCTGCTTCACTTTGAAGCTGAACAATTTTCGCCTCTTGATCTTCTGTTAAAGCTTGAAGTGAGATCATTTGCTCATGTAATTCCTCTCCATCCCGTGTATTCTCTGAAGGAAGGACTTTAGCTAAAAAGGGAATATCCGAACTTAAAGATTGAGCTTTTTCAAATACATTTATTCCTGCTACTGTCATGATTACAAGAGCGAAGGTTATAGCAAATAAGAGAGGAATGAAGATGATAAACACTACCCTTTGAAAACGACTTGATTGCTCTTTTTTTTCCTCTTCGATTACCTTTGCCATGAAATCACCTGACTCCCCGTTTCATATATTGAACGACCGACACTTCGTCTAATTGTTTATTTTCCACTTGTTGATTGCTTTGAAGGAAGCGATGGAGATCTTTTTCCCTCATCTTTTCGTATTTCTTCACTTCTACATTCATGTCCACAAGTTTCTCTTCGTACCAGTTCATTCGATTTCTAGCTTGTATCACCAAGTCCTGGTAATAAGAGATGGTCTTTTCGAGATTGGTAATGAATTGTTGATGATGTCGGATATCCTGTACGGATAATCCATTTTGCAATCCGGTTTCTTGGTGCTGTTCAAGGTATTCTTTCTTCTTCAGAAACTCATATAGCTTCTCGGCCACTTTTTCAAATTTTTCAATGGAACCCCTGTACATTTCTTGAACTTCATCTTTTTCTTTTTCCTTTAATGTTAAAATCCGCTCGAACCTGTATTGATAATTCACTCGATTCATCCACCTTTTTCCGATAGCTTTACAAGTTCATCAACACTTCCATGAAGGGAAACCTTCTCGTATACATCCTGCTTCAAGAAGGAGATGATGTCTGGATAGTATAGGATGGCTTCATCAACCTCACGGGAAGTACCCTTTTTATAAGCACCAATTTGGATAAGATCCTCGGAATTCATATAAGTACTCAATAGCTCTCTTATTCTAGTGGCGGCATGTAAGTGTTCATTTGATGCCAGATGATTCATTAACCGGCTCACACTTTTTAAAATATTGATAGCAGGATATTGGCCTCTATTTGCGATTTGGCGGTCAAGCACGATATGACCATCGAGGATTCCCCTGACCGTGTCTGATATAGGTTCATTTAAGTCATCACCATCTACCAATACGGTGTAAAATGCCGTAATACTTCCAAATACATTCGTTCCTGTTCTTTCTAATAGTTTGGGTAAAATAGCGAATACGGAAGGGGTGTACCCTTTAGTGGTCGGTGGTTCCCCGACCGCCAACCCGATTTCCCTCTGAGCCATTGCTACACGTGTAGCGGAATCCATCATGAGCATGACGTTCAATCCTTTATCACGAAAATATTCCGCAATGGCAGTTGCCGTAAATGCCCCTTTGATCCTCATTAAGGCAGGTTGGTCTGAAGTGGCTGCCACAACAATCGTTCGCTTTAACCCTTCTTCTCCTAAATCTCTTTCAATGAATTCCCTGACTTCTCTGCCCCGTTCACCGATTAACGCAATCACATTCAAGTCCGCTTTCGTATTTCGGGCAATCATCCCAAGCAATGTGCTTTTTCCTACCCCACTTCCAGCGAATATACCGACCCTTTGTCCTTTGCCTACAGTCAGCATGCTGTCGATGGCTTTTACACCAACCTCCATTTTCTCGTTGATTGGCGGCCTTGCCAAAGGATTGGGAGGGTCTTGTTCTGTATACGTTGTGCTCAATCCACTTGGCAAGTTACTTCCATCGAGTGGATGTCCAAGGGAATCAATCACCTTCCCTATTAAAGATGGACCAATTTTGATTTCTAACGGCTTTGCGGTTCCTTCAACCAAACTGCCGGGAGAGATATCCTGCATATTGGTATAAGGCATGAGGATCACTAAATCATCATTAAACCCTACCACTTCTGCTAAAATCACTTTCTGCTTGCCTCGGGAATAAATATGAATATGACATACTTCACCAACAGAACTTTCAGGTCCTTGAGATTCGATCATTAACCCGACAACCCGCTTTACCTTTCCAAACTTTTTGAAAGTCGGAATCCGGTGGATATGGTGAATTAGATCTGCGGCTTTCATTCAACATCACCTTCCAGAAAATGAAGAAGCTTCAGCTTTAATTCTCTTAATTGGGAATCCACACTCACAATGACACGTCCCTGATTGGT
Organism: Rossellomorea sp. GCM10028870; assembly: GCF_042666755.1. Lineage (NCBI taxonomy): Bacteria > Bacillati > Bacillota > Bacilli > Caryophanales > Bacillaceae > Rossellomorea > Rossellomorea sp. GCM10028870. The sequence goes on from NZ_JBHTGN010000001.1 coordinate 1,485,777, forward strand.
TTCTATATAACATTCCTCTGGTTTAAGGTCATCATTTGCATAAATAAAGCACTGAACATTAGTGGGGAACATGACTTCAAGCTCGTTTTTGTTTTCAACCAAAAGTTTATGCTTAGACGGATGAACATGAATCTGAATGTGGGGTAAATCTCTTACTTCCCTCAACCCCTGTTGGACGATTGAAAGGAAATGATCGGGTTCGTCCTCAAGTTTCCGATTCAAAATCTTCTCAGCACTTGTAATCCCCAGACTAACAATGACCTTTTCTGCATTGTGAATATAGTCATGATATTGTTGTTTATTTAGCTCGGTCATTTCATTGGCTTCCATTAAAAGCTGTTGATAATCTTGATAACCTTTGTTTCTGCCCTCTTCTTCACCTTGAAGAAATCCGGCATTATAGGCTTCTTGCATGAGTTGCTCCCGCTCGATCACCCACTTTTCTCGTTCACGTTCAATTTGACTCTGAGCATGAAGAGTCATTTCTTTCGCTTCTTCGATTATTCGGGCCGCTTTTTCTTTCGCTTCTTCTATAATGTGATCTACCTGATTTGCTCTGTTCAGTTCAAAGTCATTCGCTTCATGCTGCTTGGATTTTCCTAGTGGCATAACTCTTTTAAGGGATATCACTTTTCCATCTTCATGAATGGTTTGAGTAATGGAAGACTTAATGATTCTAGACAATGATATCGTCTCCTCCACCACGGGCTATGATAATCTCACCGGAATCCTCTAATCGCCTTATCACAGCTACAATCCTAGACTGTGCTTCTTCTACATCGCGCAAACGAACCGGCCCCATGAATTCCATTTCTTCTTTAAGGGTCTCCACCATTCGATTAGACATGTTTCTATATACAACTTCCTTGACCTCGTCGCTGGAGACTTTAAGGGCAAGGAGAAGGTCTTCGTTATCACAATCCCGAATGACACGTTGTATGGAACGTCCATCAAGGGTAACAATATCTTCGAACACAAACATTCTCTTCTTGATTTCTTCTGCTAATTCCGGATCTTGAATTTCCAATGCATCTAGGATTGTTTTCTCTGTAGAACGATCTACCCCATTCAGCACTTCCACCACTGCTTCAACTCCACCCGTTTGCGTATAATCCTGGGTAACTGTCGCAGAAAGCTTTCTTTCAAGGATAGCTTCTACCTCACTTATCACTTCTGGTGATGTACCATCCATAATTGCGATTCTCCTTGCAATATCCGCTTGAACGTCTTGAGGAAGTTCTGACAGAATTTGGCCTGCCTGCTGGGGTTCAAGATAAGATAGAATCAATGCAATGGTTTGTGGGTGTTCGTTTTGAATAAAGTTGAGAATTTGAGCAGCATCTGCCCTCCTTGCAAAGTCAAAAGGCTTTACCTGTAAAGATGACGTTAATCGATTGATGATAGCTAATGCTTGTTCTGATCCGAGTGCTTTTTCTAGTACTGTTTTGGCATAGCCAATCCCGCCCTGAGAGATATAATCTTGAGCAATGGCAATATTGTGAAACTCCTCTAGAATATCCTCTTTCGCTTCATTCTCTACCTTTTTGACTCCGGAAATCTCTAACGTTAATTTTTCGATATCTTCTTCTGACAAATGCTTGTACACTGACGCGGATACATCAGGACCAAGAGAGATCAGGAGGATGGCTGCTTTTTGTTTTCCGGTTAATTCTTTCTCTCTTCTAACCATGTTCACCCCTCCTAATCCTCTGCTAACCAGGTACGTAATAATTTTGCAAATTCTTCCGGCTTTTCTCTAGCCATCTTTTCAAGCTGTTTCCGGCGAATGGATCCTTCTGTTTCTTCTTTAGGCTCAATATCAGGGATATGGACAGGCTCCCTTTTTTCTTCGTAAACCATTTCTTCTAGCACTTCTTTCTTTCTGGAACGAATTAAGAAAAATACTAACAGTAGGATGACAACAAGAAGTATCCCTCCAACTACATAAGTCCACCAAGGAAGAACAGATTTCTCTTCAGAGACCAAGTTGACTTTTCCATTAAACGGTTGAACCGAAACGATTACTTTGTCTTCAATTGCCTCGTCTGTTAATTCAGGGGTAGAATCCTTGTCAATGGACGTTCGTACAATGGTCGATAGTACTTCGCGGATATCATCCACCCTATCTTGAGGAAGAGAATTTACCTCTTCAGGATTTGGAGGCTCCACCATTACCTGAATCCCAAGGTCCCGTATTTTGTATGGACTCTCTACCACTTCTTTACGGATACGATTGACCTCATTGTTGATCGTTTCTTCCATTCGTTCATAATCACCGTTTGATTCAGACCCAGAGCCATAAGTATCTCCGCTATTCGTTGGTTCATTGCCATCCCCGGCTCCAGGTGTCCCTCCCGGATTTGCCCCTTCTCCTGAAAAGGTTTCGGTAATTCGTTGGGCACTAACGGCAATTCCTTCCATATTTTCTTCATCCACTGGGGTTACAATGTTTTCTTCACGGTTTTCCTGGGTAAAGTCTATATCAGTTGTAACCGATACAACCACCTTGTTAAATCCAATCAATGTGCCGAGCATATTCTGAACTTGACGTTGTATATCACGTTCAATTTCTTTCTTAACATCCATTTGTTGAGCAAAGTTCCCTCCACCCATGGAATTATTTTGGGATTCCAAGTCAAAATACTCAAAAAATTGATTCATGATGACGATATTCTCAGTAGGAAGATCAGGAACACTTTTCGAAACCAGATGGTAAAGAGACTTAATCTGCTTTTGATCAAAAGTGAAACCAGGATTAGTATTTAATACAATGGACGCTGATGCTTGCTGAACGTCATCATTCAAGAAAACCTGCTTCTCAGGAAGATTGATCATGACTTTTGCATCTTGTACTCCCTCGATCCCTTTCATGAGTTGAGCCAGTTCCGTTTGCATTGCATCCAGCTTTAACACATTAAATTCATTATCGGTCATGCCAAATCCAGCATTTTGACTGAAGAAAGAGTAATCGATACTGCCCGAGTTAGGGATACCTTCTGCCGCTAACTCAACCTTTAATGTATCTACTTGTTCTTTAGGAACCATGATGGTTGATCCACCATCGGAAATCTCCGATGGTATTCCTCTACCGTCGAGATTTTCTTTTATGGTTCCGGTTTCTGATGGTGATAGATTACTGTAAAGGGGCACAAGAGACGTTCTTGTTGCAAAGAAGCTCACAACACTAATCAGAATGACCATAATCAGGAAGGTGGCACCCATACTAATCTTCTGTTTTTTTGTTCTGCTTGCCCAATAAGACTTTATTAGTTCTGTATATTTCTTTAACGATTCATTCATTACAATCCTCCGGTACATGACTGCATGAGCCTACTACATTGGCATTCTCATTATTTCCTGATACGCTTCTACTACTTTGTTTCGCACTTCCATGGTCGTTTGGAGCGTAATACTGGCCTTTTGCGAGGCGATCATCATTTGATGAAGATCAACATTTTCTCCCCGTACAAGCTTCTCTGTCATTTGATCTGATTGAACTTGCATTTCATTCACTTCTTCAATGGAATTTTTTAGTAATTGACTGAAATTCCCTGTACTTTCTGAAGGTGAAATATTTTTTTTTTCAAATGACGGACGTATAACTCCAGGATTAATCGAATTGATATTATGTATTGTCATAGAATTATACCTTCTTCCCTACTTACCAATTTCTAAAGATTTCATTAACATCGCTTTATTTGCATTAAATACGGTTACGTTTGCTTCATAAGAACGAGTAGCCGATATAAGGTCAACCATTTCTCGTAAAGGATCCACATTGGGTAGTTGTACATACCCCTCGACATTCGCATCAGGATGTTCTGGATTGTAGACCATTTTAAAAGGTGTCTCATTATCTTCTTCGATTCTGGAAACCTTTACCCCGCTACCAACACTATGTTTGTCTCCAGTGTTCATAGCATTATTTAATAATGATGAAAATTGATTTTCCTTAGATGCCATTACAACAGATTTTCTCTTATAAGGCCGCCACTCCCCTTCCACCATTTCTCCTCTTGTAGTGTCCACATTCGCCATATTAGATGAAATGACATCCATTCTTAAACGCTGAGCAGTCAAGGCAGAAGCTGTTGTATTCATACTTGTAAAAATAGCCATTATCATTTACCTCCCCTTACAACCGTTTGAAGACTGTTGAACTTACCATTTATCCGATCTGTCAGGGCGTTAAAATAGATTTGATTCGAAGCCATTTCTGACATTTCCTGATCTAAATCTACACCATTACCATTGTGATTATATTGATAAGCTGTTTTTGTTTTAACTGTTGGATGTTGACCGCTTGAATGAAAGGAAAAATGCCGGTGATCGGTTCTTTTGGCATCTAGTTGTTGAATTGATTGATCCAACATTTTCTTAAATTCTACTTCTTTTGCTTTATAATTTGGCGTATCGACATTTGCGATATTTTGAGAAATTACTTTTTGATTTAATGAGGCGTAATTAAGTCCTCTTTCTAGAGTTGTGAAAGTGTTGGAAAATAATTTCACTTAAGGCACCTCTATCCTTTTTTTTGACAAGATACTACTATTTTTTACAAATTTAGCATGCAACAGTATTTATTGTAATGTTTAGCAAGATTAGTGTCTATGAATATTCCGTAAATTTTCAAGAATGAGCTCGATAATCAAAGAATTCGTGACTTTTAATCTATATTTAACCCTTAAATTCCCAAGGATATTTTTACAAATAAATGATGTTTTTTCTAATTTTATTACATACATGTTACACTTCCGCTTTTTTAATAGAATTATTTTCAATGTACAAAATTCAAAGATGTTGCTTTCTTCATGAATCTCTTACATAAATATAAATCCACCTTTATTACACATGAAAATAACACCTGCAAAGAGGTGAAAGTTCTCATAATTCTCATTCTCTACTGGTTTAGAAGCATTTTGTCGAAAATAGTCGTAACATTGTTGTAACTTTATTGTACTATTCATGTCATTTATGACAATACCTAACGGATAATAATCGATAGTCCATTTGGCTTATTTTCACTAAACAATCTGATATTTCCGTCCATTCGTACCACAAAAGCGGAGGGACTTTGCTTAGAGGCGACAAGCATAAGCCAAGGCCACCGGAAAGGCGCTCATTGCCTTTTTGGTGGACTTGACTTATGACCTCGAGCCTCTAAGTCCCGGAGCTGGATGACACAAAAGCGGAGGGACTTTGCTTAGAGGCGACAAGCATAAGGGAAACCAAATAAAAAAGCTGTTCCCCATTTGGGAACAGCTTTTCATTGTATTAATTTGTACGAAGCTTATCTAATTCAACTAAGAACTTATTGTTTAAGACTTTAATGTAAGTACCTTTCATTCCCAGGGAACGAGACTCAATTACACCGGCACTTTCTAATTTACGAAGGGCATTAACGATTACTGAACGAGTGATTCCCACTCTATCCGCAATTTTCGAAGCCACCAAAAGACCTTCATTACCATTAAGCTCTTCAAAGATATGCTCGATCGCTTCAAGCTCACTGTATGATAATGAACTGATCGCCATTTGTACAACTGCTTTACTTCTAGCTTCCACTTCAATTTCTTCAGCTTTTTCCCGAAGAATTTCCATACCAACTACTGTTGCACCATATTCAGCCAAGATTAGATCATCGTCTTCGAAGCTTGCTTCCAGGCGAGCGAGAATTAATGTACCCAGTCTTTCTCCTCCCCCAATAATAGGAACGATTGTTGTTAACCCATTTTTGAAGAATTCTCTATTTTCAACAGGGAAAGCAGTATATTCACTGTTAACATCCAGGTTTGGTGATGTTTCTTGAACATTAAACAGGTTTTGAGTATACTCCTCGGGGAATTGACGGTCAGCAAGCATTTGTTTCATGCGCTCGTTTTCAATTTGCTGATTGATAGCGTATCCAAGTAATTTACCTCGACGACTTACAACGAATACATTTGCTTCGATGACCTTGCTTAGTGTTTCTGACATTTCTTTAAAGTTAACTGGTTTACCAGCTGCTTTTTGCAGCATAGCATTAATGGTTCTTGTTTTACCTAATAAATTCATTTCATTTCCTCCTACTACAACTTAAGTGTATCTATTATTTAATTTAGTATTGTGATTAATTCATCTATCTTTACCCAATAGAGTGAAGGTGAAAACTTATAGAATAAACTGACTCAGATCCTTATCCTTCGATATGGCGCCTAACTTATCATCCACATACTGAGGTGTGATTTTAACCGTTTCTAGTGTAATGTCCGGAGCTTCAAAAGATAAGTCCTCGAGAAGTTTTTCCATAATCGTATGAAGTCTTCTCGCTCCTATATTATCGGTGTTCTGATTTACGTCATATGCAATTTCAGCTAATCTACGAATAGCATCGTCAGAAAATTCAATTTGTATACCTTCTGTTTCCATTAAAGCAATATATTGTTTGATTATCGCATTATCAGGTTCAATGAGTATACGCACAAAGTCTTCTGTAGAAAGCTTCTGAAGTTCCACTCTGATTGGAAAACGACCTTGTAATTCCGGGATAAGATCAGATGGTTTACTCATGTGAAAGGCACCTGCGGCAATAAAAAGCACGTGATCTGTTTTCACGGAACCATGCTTCGTGACAACCGTAGATCCCTCTACAACTGGAAGGATGTCACGCTGAACCCCTTCTCTTGAAACATCGGCTGAAGATTGGCCAGAGCCCTTGCTTGCAATTTTATCAATCTCATCGATAAAAATGATTCCTGATTGCTCTGCACGCACGATTGCCTCCTGGGTCACTTCGTCCATATCAATGAGCTTTTGAGCTTCCTCATTAGTAAGAACGATTCTCGCTTCTTTCACCTTTAATTTGCGTTTTTTCTTTTTCTTTGGCATGAAGCTGCTCATGGCATCCTGCATGTTCATCCCCATCTGTTCCATACCGGATCCTTGGAGCATATCGAACATGGAAGGCTGCTGCTCTTCTACTTCAATGGTGATGAACTCTTCTTCAAGCTCACCATTCTGTAGCCTCGTTTCCATTCTTCGTCTTTGCTCTTGAAGGGAACTCTCTTCTTGCTTTTCTTCCTCTTCTTCCGAAGTGCCCTGAGTCTGACTGCCACCAAAGATCATTTCAAATGGGTTTTTGTAAGAGGATGACTTTTTCTTAGATGGTACAACCATTTCGACTAAGCGTCGATTGGCGTTTTCAGCAGCTCTTTCACGAACTCCTACCATCTTCTCCTCTTTCACCAGCCGGACAGACGTTTCGACTAAATCTCTTACCATTGATTCTACATCACGTCCAACATAGCCTACTTCAGTAAACTTTGTAGCCTCCACTTTTACAAAAGGAGCTCTTACAAGCTTCGCGATTCTTCTGGCAATCTCTGTCTTTCCGACCCCTGTTGGTCCCATCATTAAAATGTTCTTTGGAATCACTTCATCCTTTAATACATCAGAAAGAAGGCTACGGCGATAACGGTTACGTAATGCAACAGCGACCGCTCTCTTTGCATCTTTTTGTCCTACAATATATTGATCCAGACGTTCAACAATTTGCCTTGGAGTTAAGTGATCGGTACTCTTCATCAAATGGCACACTCCTTACTTTCCCTATAGTGTGAAAGAATATAAAATTTCTACATAATGATCCATGTTTAAAGCTCTTCAACAATAATTTGATTATTTGTATATACACATATATCAGCAGCAATTTGTAAGGAAGATTGAGCGATTTCCCTTGCTGATAAATGGTCACCTGCGTATTGCTTTAATGCTCTTCCAGCAGACAATGCATAATTTCCACCTGATCCAATGGCTAAAATTCCATCATCCGGCTCGATCACTTCACCTGTTCCTGAAATTAGAAGCAAGTGATTTTCATCCATTACAATCAACATCGCTTCAAGCTTTCTTAACACCTTGTCGCTTCTCCACTCTTTAGCTAACTCAACAGCTGCTCTCGGAAGGTTCCCGTTAAATTCCTGGAGTTTCCCTTCGAACATTTCCGATAGTGTGAATGCATCTGCAACAGACCCGGCAAAACCTGCCAATACTTTACCATTAAAAAGCTTCCGTACTTTTTTTGCTGTATGCTTCATCACAACTGTATTGCCAAATGTAACCTGTCCGTCACCAGACATCGCACATTTGCCTCTATGTTGCACGGCAAAAATAGTGGTTGCGTGGAATTGTTCCATATTCTGACCTCCAACTCTTCTAAGCACGTGGATGATGTGCTAAATACGTTTTTCTTAACTGGTCCTTTGATACATGAGTATATACTTGAGTTGATGATAACTGAGAGTGTCCAAGAAGTTCCTGAACCGTTCTTAAATCGGCACCATTATTAAGTAAATGCGTAGCAAATGTATGCCTTAGCATATGGGGATGAATCTTTCCGGTCAAGGAAGCCTTCTCGATAATCTTATTTAAGATAAGACGTATCCCCCTTTGGGTTAATGCTCCGCCACGATGATTGACCAACAAATGGGTATGAGTTTGATTCTTCATTAACATGGGGCGTGATTGTGTTATGTATTGTTCTATAGCATCATGAGCAAAGCTGCCAAATGGTACATATCTCTCTTTGTTACCCTTACCTTTCACAAGAATTGTAGAAAGACCTAAATCTACGTCCTTCAGTTGCATATTTGTGCATTCACTTACGCGAATACCTGTTGCATAAAGAAGTTCAAAGATGGCTCGGTTGCGTATGTCTAAAGGTGTTTCTCCACCGCACGCTTCTAACAATACTTGTATTTCTTCCTCGTAAAAAAAGTTAGGCAATCGTTGTTCTTTTTTAGGAAGATTCACAAAGGAAAATGGATTAACAGTTAGCTGTTTTTCCCGATTTAAATAACGGTAAAAACTTCTTAAACTGGAAACCTTCCTTGAAATGGAAGACCTCATTAAACCATGATCATGCAGCTTGGTTAAAAAAAGTCTCGCATCAGAATACTCGACATCTTTTAATGAACTTAAACCTTGTTCTTTCATAAATACGTAGAACTCTTCAATATCATGACGATATTGTTCAAAAGTGTGAGCAGAATAATGCTTTTCTATTTGTATATATTCAGTAAAGGATTGTAATTGTTCATATAATTGATTTTTCATTTTCAACACCTCACAAGGGCTACTAAATAGTAACACAACCTAGCAGCCCTTGCAATGAATTTTACACTTTTTTCACAAAGTTCTGAATTGTTTCTAAGGCCCGAGTTGCATGCTGTTCATTACGCTCTTTCTTGCCTTTTACCTTTTTGGGTAAATCAGGGAAAAGACCGAAATTAGCATTCATCGGTTGGAAGTTATTTTTGTTGGCAGTCGTTATATATCTTGCCATGCTTCCAATCGCTGTTTCATGTGGAAATACTAGGGCTGATTCACCCTTGGCTATCTTCGCAGCATTGATTCCAGCAATCAACCCGCTGGCAGCGGATTCCACATAACCTTCCACACCTGTCATTTGGCCGGCAAAAAAAAGATTCTCATGTTCTTTTAATTGATAGGTATCTTTTAGAACATTTGGAGAGTTGATGAAGGTATTTCTGTGCATGACCCCATAACGGACAATATCTGCATTCTCAAGTCCCGGAATTAATTGGAGAACTTCTTTTTGAGGGCCCCACTTTAAATGTGTTTGGAAGCCTACAATATTATAAAGTGTGCCCGCTGCATCATCTTGTCTTAACTGAACAACAGCATAAGGTCGTTTACCTGTTTTAGGGTCTTCTAATCCCACTGGCTTTAAAGGGCCAAATAACATGGTTTTCTTTCCCCGGGAAGCCATCACTTCTATCGGCATGCAGCCTTCAAAGAAGATTTCTTTTTCAAACTCTTTCAAAGGCACCGTTTCAGCTGAAATAAGAGCTTCATAAAAACGATTGAACTCACTCTCTGTCATCGGGCAATTTAAATATGCCGCTTCCCCTTTGTCATATCGGGATTTCAAATACACTTTGTCCATATCAATGGAATCCTTCTCGATGATTGGAGCTGCAGCATCATAGAAATATAAATGCTCTTCACCTGTTACTTTTCTAATTTTCTCAGAGAGACTCTCACTTGTCAGCGGCCCTGTGGCTACAATGGTAATTCCTTCAGGTAGATCCGTGACTTCTTCATTGAATACTGTGACATTCGGGTGATTTTTTACTTTCTCAGTAACATGTGCTGCAAATTCATGGCGGTCGACTGCCAACGCTCCCCCTGCCGGAACTGAACATGCATCAGCTGCTGACATAATGACCGAGTCTAATTGACGCATTTCTTCTTTTAATACCCCAACGGCATTGGTTAATGTATTTGCTCTAAGTGAGTTGCTGCACACAAGCTCTGCAAATTTATCTGTATGATGGGCAGGTGTTTGGCGTACAGGTCTCATTTCATAAAGGTTTACCTTTATTCCCCTCTTGGCAATCTGCCATGCGGCTTCACTTCCCGCTAACCCTGCTCCAATAACATTTACTGGCATCTATATAAACCTCCTGTAAATCGATCCTTCGTCTTAACCATATTGTATTGTACACCAATGCACAAAGATAAAAAAGACAAAAGCATATTGAGAATTTGTCATTTTGACTAAATGCAAACAGAAAAGGGCTGACCCAACAGATAATAGAGAAATCACCTGTTGGGACAGTCCCTTGTTACATTGTATAAGTTCATTGTTCAACAATCAATCTTTTTATTGATCAGAGGAATAGGAAACTCACACTATTTCTGAGGTTCTTCTTTATAATCACAATTCGTACATTGAATTTGATTACCTTTTTTAAGCTTTTTCTCTACGAGCAATTCTGAACATTTCGGACATTTCCGTTCGATAGGTTTATCCCAAGATAGGAAATCACATTCAGGATACTGATCACAGCCGTAGAAAATACGCTTTTTCTTGCTTTTTCGCTCTATGATATTCCCTTTTTCACATTTAGGACATTTCACACCAATTTCCTTGACGATCGGCTTTGTATTTCTACAATCGGGGAAATTACTGCATGCCATGAATTTACCATATCTGCCCATTTTGAACACCATTGGATGTCCGCATTCTTCACAGTCTTCACCGGCAGGTTCATCGCGGATTTCGATTTTTTCCATCTCATTTTCCGCTTTTTCTAAGTGTTTTTCAAAATCCTGATAAAAACGGTCGATGATACTTTCCCATTTCACATTGCCGTCTTCAATATCATCAAGGCTGCGCTCCATGTTTGCCGTAAACTCTACATCAATGATCTCCGGGAAGAACTCTCTAACTAACTCTAAGACGATTTCACCCAGTTCCGTTGGAATGAAACGCTTATTATCAAGTGTTACATAGCCTCTTCGTTGAATCGTATCCAGAGTCGGGGCATACGTGGAAGGGCGGCCAATACCCAGTTCTTCCAATGTCTTAACCAGCCTCGCTTCTGTATACCTTGGTGGTGGTTGAGTGAAATGCTGATTTGGATCAATACTTTCACTTTTCACTTTATCGTTTTCTTCCAAGGCAGGAAGAAGATTGTCTTTTTCTTCTTTCTGATCATCAGATCCTTCAACATAGACTTTCATAAAGCCTGGGAACTTCACTTTAGAGCCGGTTGCTCTAAACATGACTGAACCATTTACGATATCAACGCTCATCGTATCCATGATTGCCGGGGACATTTCACTTGCCACAAATCGTTCCCAAATCAATTTATAAAGTCTGTATTGATCTCTTGAAAGATATTCTTTCACTGAAGCCGGATCCCTTAATGTACTGGTTGGACGGATGGCTTCGTGGGCATCTTGTGACTTTTGTTGTTTTTTCTCTTTGCGCTCAGTCTGCTTAACGAAGTCATTTCCATATTTATTAACGATGTAATCGTTCGCTTCTTTTTGAGCCACTTCTGAAATACGAGTCGAGTCAGTTCTCATATAAGTAATAAAACCAACCGTACCTTCTTTCCCCATCTCAATTCCTTCATATAATTGCTGGGCAAGCATCATCGTTTTCTTCGCACGGAAGTTTAACTTTCTTGCTGCTTCCTGCTGTAGTGAAGAAGTTGTAAATGGCGGAGCCGGATTCCGTTTTCTTTCCTTTTTTGTCACTTTGTTAATTTCAAAGGACTTCCCTTTTACTTTACCAAGCACTTCTTTCACATCTTCTTCGGTCTTCAATTCAACCTTCTTACCGTCCATTCCGTAAAACGATGCCTGGAATGTATCGTTCCCTTTTGTGAATTCAGCTTCTATTGACCAGTACTCTTCTGGAGTAAAGCTTTTGATTTCATTTTCACGGTCAATGATTAATCGTACAGCGACGGATTGTACTCTTCCTGCACTTAGACCTTTTTTAACTTTTTTCCAAAGGAGAGGGCTGATGTTATACCCAACTAATCGATCTAAAATTCTCCGTGCTTGCTGTGCATCGACTAAATCCATATTGATTGCTCGTGGATGCTTAAAAGATTCTTTAATCGCATCCTTCGTGATTTCATTGAAGACCACACGACACTCGGAACTCGTGTCCATATCAAGGCTGTGAGCCAAATGCCACGCAATGGCTTCTCCTTCTCTGTCGGGGTCAGCCGCCAGGAAGATTTTCTTTACTTTTTTTGCTGCGGTTTTCAGTTCTTTTAATACAGGGCCTTTACCACGTATCGTTATATACTTCGGTTCAAATTCGTTTTTAACATCCACGCCCATTTGACTCTTCGGTAAGTCTCTGACGTGTCCCATTGAAGCCCTGACCTTATATTTCTTTCCTAAATAACGTTCAATTGTTTTCGCCTTAGCCGGCGATTCCACTATTACTAAATAATCTGCCATCCAATAAGCCTCCTTAAAGAGGAAAATAATCACTGTTTATAGCACCTTGGAATGATAAAGATCCTAGCGTAACGGAAACGTTTACACTTTCATTCACATAGGTATAGAATTGATATCATTGTAGATAATCACTACTTTTAACGATTTATTTCTCTTATATATAGTTTTAGATACCTGTTGCAAAATGTATAACAGTTTCACAATAATTGCAACCATTTTGTATAAATTACTTGTAATTATTCAAACATTCGCAGGAAAAATCCCACTTTATTAAAAGATTCTATATCATATGTTCTGACTTTATACTCCCAGTTCTGAAAAAATATCTTCTATTGATAAGACCATTCTTGCACCTTCCTGGATTAAACTGTTGGTTCCTTCTGCTAATGGCTCAAATATGGATCCTGGTATACATAATACTTCTCTTCCTTCATTTAATGCATAATCAGCCGTGATGAATGTCCCGCTTTTTTTTCTTGCTTCCGTAACAAGCACTGCGTCGGAAAGACCGCTGATGATCCTATTTCTAAAAGGAAATTGCCATTTTTCAGGTTTGATATAAGGGGGATATTCAGAGAGGAGAAGCTGATGCTTCATCATATGATGGGCTAACCCTTCATTTTGCTTCGGATAAATGTGGTTGAAACCTCCAGCAAGTACACCTATCGTTTGGCCACCTGATTGAATCGTTTCGTTATGAGCCACCGTATCGGCACCTTGCGCTAGTCCACTTACAATGACTACCTCTTTCTTCACCAGCTTTGGAATCATATCGCGAAGAATTTTATCAGTATAAAAGGTGGCATTTCTCGAACCGATAATGGCCAATTTTTTTTGGCCATGAAGGAGATTCCTGTTTCCTTTTAAAAAGAGGAGAAAGGGGGGATCATATACGTTTCCCAATAGAGCAGGGTAGTCTTCGTCCATAATTGTGATCCATTCTATATCATTTTCCGAATAAAGCTTTTTGTATCGCTCTGAATCAAATGAATGAAGATCTCTATAGAAGAGTTCTGAATTGACATTGGTGGAAAGGATTATCTTTTGAAGGGTGGAAGGGGATAAATCAAAGATAGAGTGTAATTTCGGGAGCGATTCTAGTATTCTTTTTGTTCCTTTCAATCCAATTCCCCGACAATGATGAATATGAAATAGAATATGACGACGTTCTTTCATTTATTACCTCCTGAATATTGTTTAATAGAGGATATAAAACTGAGACTGATAGCTTGAATGCCATCAGTCTCAATCCATGATTAATGCGTTTTACATTTATCTAAGATTCCTTCTTCTTTAAGAACCTTTATTAATGTTTCTCCCATATCTGAAGGTGTAGGAGCAACTTGAATTCCGCATTCATTCATAACGCGAATCTTCTCATCAGCTGTTCCTTTACCGCCTGAAATGATCGCACCGGCATGGCCCATACGTTTTCCTGGAGGTGCTGTACGTCCTCCAATGAATCCTACTACAGGCTTAGTCATGTTGGCTTTAACCCATTCAGCAGCTTCTTCTTCAGCAGTACCGCCGATTTCACCAATCATGATGACGGCATACGTATCTTCATCTTCATTGAATGCTTTCAATACATCGATAAAGTCTGTTCCATTCACAGGGTCTCCACCGATACCGACTGCCGTCGACTGTCCGATTCCCGCTTGTGAAAGTTGGTGAACTGCTTCATACGTAAGTGTACCAGAACGTGAAACAACACCTACATGACCTTTCGTATGGATGTAACCAGGCATGATTCCGATTTTACACTCTTCAGGTGTGATGACTCCCGGACAGTTCGGTCCTACAAGGCGTGTTTTCTTGCCTTCCATATAACGCTTGACCTTCACCATATCCAATACCGGGATATGTTCAGTAATACAGATTGCCAAATCAAGCTCGGCATCTACCGCTTCCATGATTGCATCTGCTGCAAACGGAGCAGGAACATAAATGACGGATGCATTTACGCCAGTTGCTTTCTTTGCTTCTTCAACTGTATTGAAAACAGGTACGCCTTCAACCTCAGTTCCGCCTTTTCCTGGTGTTACACCTGCCACGATTTGTGTACCGTATTCAAGCATTTGCTTCGTATGGAAAAGAGCTGTTGATCCTGTAATCCCTTGTACAACAACCTTGGTATCTTTATTAATAAATACGCTCATTAGTCCCCCGCCTTTCTCAGCCTACTTGCTCAACGATTTTTTGTGCGCCGTCCGCCATAGATTCAGCTGCAATGATATTCAATCCTGATTTATTAAGGATTTCTTTCCCTAAGTCAACATTTGTACCTTCAAGACGAACCACAAGAGGAACTTGAAGACCGATTTGCTTAGCTGCTTCTACAACACCTGTTGCAATAACATCACATTTCATGATTCCACCGAAGATATTGACGAAAATACCTTTAACGTTTTCATCAGAAAGAATGATTTTAAATGCCTCTGTTACCTTTTCCGCTGTCGCACCGCCCCCAACATCAAGGAAGTTAGCGGGATCTCCGCCGTAATGCTTTACGATGTCCATCGTTGCCATGGCAAGACCTGCTCCATTAACCATACAACCGATATTACCGTCAAGGGAAATATAGCTCAGGTCATATTTAGAAGCTTCGATTTCTTTTGCATCTTCTTCTTCAAGATCGCGTAGTTCAATGACATCTTTTTGACGGTATAATGCATTTGAATCGAAGTTGAACTTCGCATCAAGTGCCATGACGTCTCCGTCACCTGTCACAACCAATGGGTTGATTTCGACGATTGATGCATCCTTTTGGATGTACACGTTATAAAGACCCATCATGAACTTGGCTGCTTTTCCAACCAGTTTTTGAGGGATATTGATGTTGAATGCAATGCGTCTGGCTTGGAAGCCTGTTAATCCAACAACTGGATCGATGTACTCTTTAAAGATTTTTTCCGGTGTTTTTTCTGCTACTTCCTCGATTTCTGTTCCGCCTTCTTCAGAAGCCATCAGGACAACTTGGGAAGTCGCACGGTCAAGTACCAGACCTACGTAATATTCTTTCTTAATATCACAGCCTTCTTCGATAAGTAAGCGCTTTACTTCCTTACCTTCAGGGCCTGTTTGGTGAGTTACTAATGTTTTGCCGATTAACTCATCTGCATATGTACGCACTTCGTCCAGGCTTTTAGCGATTTTCACTCCGCCAGCTTTACCTCGACCACCTGCATGGATTTGGGCTTTCACTACATACACGCTGGAATCTAATGTCTTCGCCGCTTCTACTGCTTCTTCAGCTGTAAAAGCCACTTTACCATTTGGTACGGATACCCCGTAATTTCTGAGGATTTCTTTACCTTGATATTCATGGATATTCATTTTCCATCCTCCTATCAAACTCTTCAAAAAATAGACTGCGCTTTCATTGTATAAAATGACAGTATATCTGTCTACCATTATGCTAAAAATATTATATTAATTTTAAAATTCTGAACTTGAAATAGTAGAATTACTCCATATGCTCCGTTGTTCCTGAAGTGACTATCCTTGAAATTATTATTCTTAAAAAATATAATTTGCTATTCTAATTCGTGTTGATGCCTTTTAGTGACAGGAAGTATATTCGATTGGCAAAGAATTATCCCTTCCCCGCTATATCCCGATCTAATCGATAGATGAAAGCAAAAACCTCCGCTACAGCGCCATATAATTCTTCGGGTATTGATTCTCCTATATCCAGGTTCCCAAGAAGTGAGAGTAAGCTCTTGTCTTCTTGTACAGGTATTTGATGGTCTTTTGCTTGAGCCAAAATGTTTTCAGCAATGATTCCCTTCCCTTTAGCAAGGACCTTTGGAGCTGATTCACTACTTTGATTATATCCTAAAGCAATCGCTTCTTTTCTCTCATGAGGGTTTTTCATATCTTTAAATCAACTCCCGAAAACGTTTTAAAACGTTCTGCCATGATTTTATCAGAAAGCTCAACCTGCTTATCCGGAGCTTTCACCTTTACCATAGATAGTTGATAGTCCAGTTTCTCCAGACCTTCTTTTAATCCAGGAATAAATGATCTGGACATCCTCTCTGCGTTTGGGTGGTCATTCCAAACGGTCAAGGAGACCACCCGGTTTTGAACCTGCATATCGATCAATGTCTCTCTCATGATATCCAGCTCTAAATAAAATAAAACCCGGCAGTAGTCTCCATCAATCACACCTTTTTGTTTCTCTTTCCCTGTCCATTGAAGGGTGATATCGGTGCCCTGTCCATTTAGAGAAAATGGGAATTGCTGTACGATTGTTAGAAAAGGAGAACTCTCCTGTGATTGAAGCACTTGGTGGTTCATTTTGAGAACAAGATCATCGGCTAACATTCGAATATCTGCGAGTGGGTGATTTTGACTTAACCCAATGAGATACTGCTTAATTGTTGGATGATTTTGAAGCTCTTGTCCGTTTTTTTGTAACTGAGCTTCAAAGTTAATCCCAAACGTTCCAATTACTTTTTTCAGCATCCTTGCCAGTTCTTCTCCCCGAATCGTCTGAGTGATTTCTTGCTCTATCTGTAGGTGAAGTTTTTGTAATAGCCGTTCCATGTTCGATGCAGGTGCTCCTTTTCCATAAGACTGCAAGAGCCTCATATAGTTCATCTCAATGGACCGCCATTTTCCCTCTCCAACTACTCCCATCAGCTCTTTAGCTGCCACAAAGGAAGGTTTATCCATTTCTCCATTTAGTACAGTCTCCGAACTCAATAGTATATTAATCCATTTATCGATATGAGTTCCAGATCGTTTAGGAATTTCCGGGATCCTGCCGGTAGTCGTTGATAGGAGCTGATTCAGATCATTTCGAAGCTTTACGGGAGCTGGACCTGGATGATTTGCCAATTGGGTTCTTAGAATATCGATCTTTCTTTCCCACTGCCCGTATGTAGACTGTTTCAGTTCTTCTGAAAGCATTGTCTTTAACCCTTTCCTCCACTGATTCATGGGAGTGTCTTTCGGAAAGACTCCTAGTGATTTCAATAGATCGAAATGGCCTAATCGATTTGAGAAGGTTTGGGATGAATCAACTAAACTGGATAAGGCATTTATCACAAGTTTTTCAGACGCCAGCCTATTCAACGGTTTCTGGATCCCCGTAAGTAAATGAAGTGCGGCCGTGCCCCCTCCAGTTCCCCTTAACTTTGAAGACAGCTCATTTAACATGGATAAAATGCTGGTGGTTGAAGTTCCCGCTCTCATTGAGAGAAAGACCCTGTCAGAAAGCGGCATGTTCCTCTTAGCCATTTCAACCAGGGTTTTCACATTTTCCGATGAATCCTTCCCTTTCAAATGTTTCTCTCCGAATAATAGCAGTTCTTTATGAATGGGAATGTTTTTTTTCATTAGATCCATTACAAATTCGTTCATTTCTTTTCCACTTGTTGATATGGAAAAATGCTGTAATAGATTTGCTGCTATTTGCTTTCCATTTTCTACTCCAGTTTGCCCACGGCTCGGGATCAGATGTAGACTTACACTACTTTCAGATTGCTTCACTTCTACCCAATAACGTTCTCCAGCTTCCATAGGCGCTTCAATTTTCGCAATAAACCGTTGTCCATTTGCTGACACCACCGCATTGCCCTCTCCTAACAGCTTATGGACGCTGATAATTAGAACTTTTCCACTTTGAATGGAAAAGGGCTTTTGATCAAGGGGCTGGTTACTGTAAATACCATGAATATGGGTCATATCCTTATCTCCCGTTCATTGTGAATCCTAATCGTTTATACAGGCGAACCGGCTGCTAATCTATAGCAGCTCCTTCACAGGTGCAAAGGTCTTTCGATGAATGGGCGTCACTCCTAATTTCTCCAGCCCGCCTAAGTGATCCTTTGTTCCATATCCTGCATTTTTCTCAAACGCATATCCAGGATAGGTAGCGGCATACTCCTTCATCAGCCTGTCACGTGTCACCTTGGCAATGATGGATGCTGCGGCGATGGATATACTTTTCGAGTCTCCTTTAATGATCGACTGACTCGGAAAGGGCGATTGAATTTTCATCGCATCGATCAGTAAATACTCAGGCTGAACCGGCAGGCTGTCGATCGCTTCACTCATAGCCTTTTTTGTAGCCTGATATATATTTATGGAATCAATTTCTTCCGCATGTACCATTCCTACTCCAACAGATGTTGCGTGTTCCATGATGTATTCATAGAAATCTTCTCTTCTTGCTTCTGTTATCTTCTTGCTATCATTTAATCCCGCCAAATAGAAGTCATGGGGCAGGATGACGGCAGCCGCTACCACAGGACCTGCTAAAGGACCTCTGCCTACTTCATCGATTCCTGCAATAAGGGTGAATCCTTGCTGGCGAAGTTCACTTTCATATTGAGTAAGGACGGCAAATTCTTCTCTTTCCTTCTCTCGTTTCATCTGCTCGCGTTCAATCTGTTTTAATAGTTTTTGGACACCAATTCTTTTGTCCTTCTTCAATCCCTCAAGAATCGGATCATGAGCAGAAGCAGACTTGATGATTTCACTTATTTCCTTAATGGTCATATGTACTGTATTCATATTGCTCCTCCTATCTATATCGGATGTACTTCACATAAATAAAGAGGCTGCGCTAAAGAGATCCCCTCTTTTTACAGCCTCTTTTTTATTCGCTCTCCCGCTCAGTCTCACCAATGATGTCAAACGTCATGGGTCCTAATTGTACATTTCGAATGTCACGGACGATAATTTCAGATGTCTTGTCATAGTTCACTTCTCCACCAGCCATCAGACAGCCTCTTTTAGCTCCGATTTTATCGAAGCTATCCACTACTTCTTCAGGTATTCCTTCGAGGCCGTAGCGCTCTTCTAATCGCTCTGGATAGTTCTCTTCAAGAAATCGCAAACCATAAACGGCGATATCCTGTAAATTCAGGATGGTATCTTTAATGGCACCGGTCAATGCCAGTTTATATCCAACTTGCGGATCTTCAAACTTAGGCCATAATATACCAGGCGTGTCGAGCAGCTCAAGCTCTTTCCCTACTTTGATCCATTGCTGGGCTTTTGTCACTCCAGGAGTATTTCCTGTTTTCGCTATATTTTTCTTAGCCAGGCGATTGATTAATGTGGATTTTCCTACGTTAGGAATACCGACAATCATGGCTCTTATGGCACGAGGTCTCATTCCTCTTGATTTCATGCGGTCGAACTTTTCTTTTAATATTTCTTTAGCGGCTTGAACTATGACTTGAAGTCCTTTGCCAGCCTGTGCATTTACAGCAAGGGCTGTTATTCCTTGCTCTTTAAAATAAGAAATCCACTGATTCGTTCTATTTGTATCTGCCATGTCTGCTTTATTTAACAAAACAAGTCGCGGCTTTTGTCCAATAATTTCTTCTATCATTGGATTTCTTGATGATAACGGTATTCTTGCATCTACTAATTCAATCACAATGTCTACAAGTTTTAACTTCTCAGTAACTTGCCTACGAGCTTTAGCCATATGCCCTGGGAACCATTGTATTGTCATATGACCACCTCCAAACAACTTTTTTCTATTATTTCACGAAACCTATATCTTTAACAGGCCAATAGATCACTTTTGTATCACCGATGACTTCTTCCATTGGAACTGTACCGATGTGACGACTATCTTTACTGAATCGGCGATTGTCACCCATCACAAAGATTTCCCCTTCAGGAACAGTGCCTTTTTCAATGATATCATTTAAAGTGAAATCTTCTGTTAACACACCTTCATTTAATTGATCTTTATACTCTTGTAAGTATGGTTCATTATACGCTTTTCCATTAATATATAATGTGTCATTTTTGTACTCTACTTCATCCCCCGGGAGCCCGATGACGCGTTTAATATAGTCTTTTTGTTCAGGTGCATGGAAAACGACGATATCAAATCGCTCCGGCTCCCCTAATTTACTTACAATCATTCGATCTCCATTATGTAAAGTAGGCATCATTGATAATCCATCGACAACAATGGGTGCAAATAAAAAGAATCTGATAATTGCAGCTAAACCTACTGCGATCAACAGTGCCTTCATCCACTCCCACCACTCATTTTTCTCTTTAACCACATCTCCACCACCCAATGTATTTTTCTATCTTTTTCTATTCTACTAGAAATTCTTGTATTTCTCATTAAAAAAAGGTGGCTTCATTAAAATAGTCAGGCCGTTTTTCCGCGGATGTTTCATTTATTTCACAACAAATCTTGTAAAATAAGGAAAAGGAGCTTGTCTCCAAGCTCCTTTTCTTACGTTCTTATCGAATTTCTTTAATACGTGCCGCTTTACCACGCAGGTTACGCAGGTAATAAAGTTTCGCACGACGGACTTTACCGCGACGAATAACTTCTAATTTAGCGATCTTTGGTGTGTGTACTGGGAACGTACGTTCAACACCTACACCGTAAGAAATTTTACGAACTGTAAATGTTTCGCTGATACCGCCACCGCGGCGTTTGATTACTACTCCTTCGTATACCTGAATACGTTCACGAGTACCCTCAACGATGTTAACGTGTACACGTACTGTATCACCAGGACGGAAAGATGGTAGATCAGAGCGAAGTTGTTCTTTCGTAATATCTTCGATTAATTTGTGCATCTTTTTCAACTCCTTCCAACAGATGCTCTTACAAAAGCGATTGATTGCAGCGGAACATCGGGATCAATGGCAACAGGGGATAACCCCTCAAGCCACAAAGAATATAATATCACACAGACAACCAGGATGCAATAGCCTATTTAGACTTTCTCCATTCCTCTATCCAGGCTTTTTGTCGATCTGTGAGCTTATAGCTTTCCAATAGATCCGGTCTTCTTTCATAGGTTCTTCTCAAACTCTCTTTCTCTCTCCATTCATCGATCAGACGGTGATTCCCTGAAATCAGCTCCTCCGGTACCTTCATCCCCCTAAAGTCGGACGGGCGGGTATAATGGGGATGTTCAAGGAGTCCTGACGAGAACGAATCCAGAATGGGAGAATCCTCATTCCCAAGCACACCTGGAAGCAGGCGTACTACACTATCAATGACCACCATGGCGCCAAGCTCTCCACCAGTCAAAACATAGTCTCCAATCGAAATTTCATCTGTGACAACATGCTCCCTGATTCGCTCATCGTAGCCCTCATAGTGCCCACATATAAATACGAGATGATCTTCTTTGGCCAATTCCTCAGCCTTTTGTTGAGTATAGCGTTCACCTTGGGGACACATGAGGATAACCCTCGGTTTTGATTGTTGTTCACTCTTCAATGCGTCGACGGCATCAAAAATAGGCTGGGGCTTCAAAACCATACCTGCTCCTCCACCATACGGATAATCATCGACTTGATTATGCTTATTGTCAGCGTATTCCCTGAAGTTAATCACATTATAGCTTACAGCTTCTTTTTCATGTGCTTTCTTAAGTATCGATTCACCTAATATTCCTTCGAACATAGGTGGGAAAAGAGATAGGACATCAATTCGCATCATGATAACAAGCCTTCCATAGGTTCTATCGTGATGAGCTGCTTCTCAATATCGACGGTTTTCACAATATCCTCAATGTAAGGAATAAGGTGTTCTTTCCCCCGTTGACCCTTCACTACCCAAACGTCATTCGCTCCGGGGCTCAGAATCTCTTTAATCGTCCCCAGTTCTTCTCCTTCAGTCGTAACGACCTTACAGCCAACGATTTCATGGAAATAGTATTCCCCTTCTTCAAGTTCCTGTAATTGGTCTTCTTGAACCTTTAAGATGCCTTCTTTAAATTTCTCAACCTCATTAATGTTTTCATAACCCTCAAAGGTCAGTAAATCAAAGCTCTTATGATTTCTATGAGATTTAATCACGAGATTGATCGGTTCATTATTTTGACCTTGGAACAAATAAAGTGTGTTCCCTTTTTGATAGCGTTCTTCCGGGAAGTCGGTAGTCGAGACGATCTTTACCTCTCCTTTAACTCCGTGCGTGTTGACGATCTTACCTACATTAAACCACTTTTCCATAGCTTTCACCTCTTGCATTAACGAATTTCTTTCACAATACCATCTTCTACGACAATCGTCTTAGAAAGTGCTTCTTCCTCCCAATTGTCACCAACTTGAATGTCCATCATACCTTGGACTTCCCTTTCCTTTAGTTCGCTTCCGATAGGCAGGATATTTAACTGCTCGATTTGGAATTCCAAGAGCTTGATCTTTTCAGCACGTTCATTCAATTCTCTTTCAAAATGCTGACTTAACTTATGTGACGGGTATTTCTTCCCACGTTCGATCTTTTTCATTTCGAACTGCAACTGGTCACATTCCTTGGCTAAATGAAACTTTTGATTTTCATATCGTTTCATTAACAAGTCCTTACTGTTTACTGTCAGCACTTGTTTAATCGTAATCGTATGTATCACATTCAAAAGCTCTTCCTCCTCCTTCTATTCACCCCACGCTGTCATATTAAATCCTTAGGGTGTTCTCTTCGGGGAGTGTTGGATTGTACCATTTTTTCTTTATATACAGCAGCCTAAGCCTATGAAAAAGGGGACTGACGTCTTAAGGCTATATAGTAACCTTGTGGGTCAGTCCCCTGGTTCTAAAAGAGCAAGTGTTGAAGGTCTAAAGCCTCATGAGAAGGCAGCTGATGAAAGCTTCCTTACTCCACTATCTCTAAAAAGATTTTCTTCTGTTGTGAAGATCCTGCTGCAGCGTATACCACAGTTCGAATCGATTTAGCTACTCTCCCTTGTTTCCCAATAACCTTCCCCATGTCCTCGGGATGAACAGATAACTTATACGTTATGCCGTTCGTTCCTTCATCCGTTTCGATGTGGACCGCGTCAGGATGGTCAACTAAGGGTTTCACAATCGTTAGAATAAGATCTTTCATCGATCTAATCGATTACTTGCTGTTTTTAGCATTGTGGAATTTTTCCATAATGCCTTGTTTTGAGAATAGGTTACGAACTGTGTCAGATGGTTTAGCACCATTAGATAACCATTTAAGAGCTAACTCTTCATCGATTTTCACTTCAGCTGGTTTAGCAACCGGGTTGTACGTTCCAACTGTTTCGATTTGACGTCCATCACGTGGTGAACGAGAATCTGCAACTACGATACGATAGAAAGGAGATTTTTTTGCTCCCATACGTTTTAATCTGATTTTTACTGCCATAATTAAAGCACCTCCGAATAGTTTCACACAAGTTAGTATAATATCAAATGTGTATTTTGTTTGTAAAGTGTTTTTTCTTAACAGTTCTATTTTTCTTATGAAAAACAGAATGAATTGCTTACATAAATGGGAATTTCATCCCTTTTTTCTTACCTTTTCCTTGCATGCCGCTCATCTGTTTCATCATTTTCTTCATATCCTCGAATTGTTTCAGAAGCCGGTTTACCTCTTGAATAGAAGTTCCACTTCCTTTGGCAATCCGTTTACGGCGGGAAGCATTGATGGTTTCCGGATGAATTTTCTCATCACCAGTCATGGATTGGATAATCGCCTCTACATGACTGATCTGCTTGTCATCGACTTGCAGCTTATCCAGACCCTTCATTTTGTTTGCTCCCGGCATCATTTTGAGTAACTCATCAAGTGGACCCATTTGCCTTACTTGACCTAATTGCTCAAGGAAATCATCAAATGTGAAAGACATGGTACGCATTTTTTGTTCCAGTTCTTTGGCTTTCTCTTCATCCACATTGGCCTGAGCCTTTTCGATGAGGGATAAAACATCCCCCATACCGAGAATCCGTGACGCCATACGCTCAGGATGGAATGCTTCCAAAGCATCCATCTTCTCGCCCATCCCAACAAATTTAATTGGTTTTTCAGTGACTGAACGGATGGATAATGCGGCCCCGCCACGTGTATCACCATCAAGTTTTGTCAGCACAACACCGGATATGCCAAGAGCTTCATTGAAGCTTTGCGCAACATTTACTGCATCTTGACCAGTCATGGCATCCACCACAAGGAAAATTTCCTCTGGATTTGAGAGTTCTTTAATTTCTTTCAACTCTCCCATTAGATTTTCATCAATGTGAAGTCGACCTGCCGTATCAATCAGAACATAATCGTGATGTTCTTCTTTTGCCTTTTCGATGGCTTGCTTTGCAATTTCCACCGGACTGACCTGATCCCCCAATGAAAACACAGGAAGGCTTAATTGCTTCCCGATGGTTTCTAACTGCTTGATTGCAGCAGGACGGTAAATATCAGCAGCCACTAAGAGTGGTTTGCGGTTATGTTTCTTTCGAAGCAGGTTCGCAAGCTTACCAGTGGTGGTCGTTTTACCTGCACCTTGTAAACCAACCATCATAATGACAGTCGGAGGACGTTTAGCGACGGCAATCTGACTTTGTTCGCCACCCATCAAGTTTGTAAGCTCTTCTTGAACAACTTTAATGACCTGTTGTCCAGGTGTAAGACTTTTCATGACTTCCTGTCCGACAGCCCGTTCACTTACTTTCTTGACGAATTGCTTCACCACTTTAAAATTAACGTCTGCTTCTAAAAGAGCAAGACGAACTTCACGCATCATTTCTTTAACATCCGCTTCTGATATCTTTCCTTTTCCACGGATTTTTTGTATTGTACCTTGCAGTCGGTCGGCTAATCCTTCAAATGCCATTCATGCCGCCTCCTAATCCAATATTTCAAGATCATCAATGAGTTTTAAACAATGAGAAGAATCGATTGATGGTTCTTCTATTTTTTGTCTGAGTTGATCAAGAATCTCGTTGCGTTCTTGAAATTTTTTAAATAATAAAAGCTTTTCTTCGTACTCCTCGATCATGGCCTCTGTTCGTTTAATGTTATCATACACTGCTTGTCGACTAACATTATACTCTTCAGCGATTTCCCCTAAAGAGAAATCATCCAAATAATAGAGGGACATATAGCTTCTTTGCTTAGGAGTTAACAAAGATTGATAAAAATCGTAGAGATAATTCATTCTGGTTGTTTTCTCCAGCACGGATATCCCTCCTTGTTAAGTGAAAAACCTTTACATATGAAGAATACAGTCTTTACGGGCGTTTGTCAAGGATACTTATAGATTTTTCAGAGAGAAAACCTAAAAAAACATACTGATTCCGTAAACAAAAGAAGAGTAACCTGCAAGACCGCTTCTCAAAGTCTCTCATCAGGCTACTCTATCGATTCTTGTATCTATTCTTCTTCTTTATCAACCAGGTTTGAGAATAAGCCATAGACATACTTTTCAGCGTCGAACGGCTGGAGGTCGTCCATTTTTTCTCCAAGACCTACATATTTCACAGGGATTTCGAGCTCGTTTCTGATCGCAAGGACAATACCACCTTTTGCTGTACCATCAAGCTTCGTCAGGACGATTCCTGAGACGTTTGTTGCTTCTTTAAAGGTTTTCGCCTGTACCATTGCATTTTGACCTGTGGTTGCGTCAAGAACGAGTAATACTTCGTGAGGAGCTCCCGGAATTTCTCTTTCAATCACTCGCTTCACTTTTTCAAGCTCTTTCATAAGGTTCACTTTATTTTGCAACCTTCCTGCCGTATCACAAATGAGTATGTCTGCTTTTTTCGCTTTGGCAGACTGGACGGCATCAAACATAACCGCCGCAGGATCGCTTCCCGCCGCCTGCTTAATGACCGGAACTCCTACACGTTCACCCCATACTTCAAGCTGCTCGATCGCTCCTGCTCGGAATGTGTCACCTGCAGCAAGAACAACATTCTTACCCTGTTCCTTAAACATATGGGCCATTTTTCCGATGGTCGTCGTTTTTCCGACACCGTTCACCCCGACGAATAATAAAACTGTTAGCGCATTGTCTTGAATGTTCAGGCTGCTGTCTTCTTCACGATCCCCCTGGTAGATTTCTACGAGCTTCTCTGAGATGACAGATTGAACATCTTCCGTGTCTTGAATATTCTTTCGCTTCACTTCAAGCTTTAGTTCATCAATCAGCTCCATCACTGTATCAAAGCCGACGTCCGCTCCTATCAGGATTTCTTCCAGCTCTTCAAAGAAGTCTTCATCGACTTTGCGGTATCTGGCAACCAGGTCATTCATCTTTGAAGTGAAGTTGTTCCTCGTTTTACTTAATCCATCTTTAAATTTCTCTGTTACATTATCACTCGACTGTGTAAATTTATCTTTAAGTTTCTTAAAAAAACTCATTCTTCCGCACCCCTTACCTAAGTTTCAAGTAATTCCTTTGTTTCTTGCAGTCTGACAGATACCAATTTGGACACACCGGATTCCTGCATCGTTACACCGTACAGTACGTGGGCTTCTTCCATCGTTCCTTTACGATGGGTGATGACAATGAATTGTGTTTCATCACTGAATTTTTTTAAATACTGACTGAATCTCTGCACATTTGCTTCATCAAGAGCTGCCTCAACCTCATCCAATATACAGAATGGCACAGGGCGGATCTTCAGGATTGAAAAAAGGAGTGCAATGGCCGTCAAGGCCCTTTCCCCACCTGACATCAGGCCCAGGTTCTGCAGCTTCTTCCCAGGTGGTTGTGCCACTATATCGACCCCGGTATGAAGAAGATCTGATGGATCTGTCAGCTTTAACTGAGCTCGTCCGCCACCAAACAAGGCTTTAAATACACCTTCAAATTCCACTTGAATGGCCGTAAAAGTTTGATCAAAACGTTTGATCATTTCTGTATCCATTTCATTAATGACCAAATATAGTGTATCCTTCGCTTCAGTTAAATCATTCTTTTGCTCAACTAAAAATTCGTACCGTTCTTTTACTCGTTCATATTCGTCAATGGCACCTAGATTGACGGTCCCCAGCTCTTCCAAGGCCAATTTCACAAGTTTCACTTTCTTTCTTGCTTCTTCAACCTCAATCGTCAATGGGTAGTCGGACTTAGCCGCTTCAAATGAAAGCATATACTCATCACGTAAATGATCAAGACGATTTTCCAGTTCAACATCAAGACGATTGATCTTTACTTCCTCGTCCCTTAAAGCTCCAACCAATCCTTTATGCTGACGCTTCAATTCTTTTAACTCAAGCTCCTCATCTTCAACCCTATGCTGAAGCTCCAAGCGCTCTTCACGTCGCAAAGAGATCAAATTTGACGTTTCTGCCTTTTGAATTGCACATTCTTCTGCCTTCATCCCGAGCTGCTCTTCACCTGAAAAATTATCCTTCATTTCCGTCTGCAACCATTCTAAATCATCCTGCAAAGTCGCTTTTCGCTTCTTTGATTCAACGATTGTTTCCTGCACCCGCTTTAATTGACTACGACTGTTGACCAGTTGCTCGTTTCGCGCAGCCAGGTTCGCTTTAATATCGCTGATTTCGTTCAATAAAGCGTCTTTGGACGTTCGTTCACTATTCTTCTGCAGAGTAAGCTCACTGATCTTTAGATCGAGTCTTGTAATCTCTTCTCCAATTTCATCGAGTGACGATCTTAATTCTTTCGTTCTGGAATCATGCTTTTCTTTAACCGACGTAAAGTCTTTTTTCTCCAAGTCATATAGGGAAAGCCTTTCATCCAGATTCTGTTGGGATAATTCATTTTCACGAAGTTGGGAAAGAAGCTCTTGCTCCTTGAGTCGCAAACGCTCTCCCTTCACTCTCATTTCCTCAAGCTTCTTTTCTCTGAAGCTGCTCTCTTCTTTGAGTGATTTCACTTGAGACTGAAGCTGTTCAGTCTGATTTTCCATTGTAGTAAGCTTTGCTTTCATTTCTTCAAGCTCACCTTTTCTGGAAAGAAGAGAATTCTTTTTCTGCTTTATCGTACCACCCGACATGGATCCGCCGGGATTAACCACATCCCCATCAAGAGTCACGAGACGGTAGCGATATTGTATAAGCTTCGCGATTTCATTGGCACCCTTTAAATCCTTTGTGATGATCACATTTCCAACCAGGTTGGAGATCACCATTTGGAAGCGCTGATCATAATTCAGGAGATCGGTTCCAACTCCTATAAAGGAAGAATGCCCCTTCAGCATGTTTTTTTGACTATCGGGTATCGATTTCCCTTTGATCACGTTCATCGGTAGGAAAGTAGCACGGCCATATTGGTTCTTCTTTAAGAAAGCAATGGCTTTACGACCATCTTCTTCAGTGTCGACCACAATATGCTGCATGGAGGCTGCCAGAGCAGTTTCCATAGCTGTTTCATATGCTTTAGGTACGGTAATCAGTTCTGCAACCGCACCTTGAATACCGGTTAACTGACCGTCACGTTCCTTAAGGACTTCTTTTACACCTTGGAAGAAACCTGTATAGTCCTCTTCCATTTCCTCAAGCATTTCTTTCCGGGATTTTGCTTGTTGCAGAAATTGGATAGCTTGGTAAAGGGTTTTTTCTTGCTTTTCATATTTTTCTTTAACCGATTCAAGCTTCTTCTGTTCTTCCCTATAGAAGAATATGTGCTCATCGATTACCTCTTTTTGCGCTTGCAGCTCTTTCGAAAGTTCTTTGTGACGCAGATGAAATTCCTCACGCTGAATCACATATTTTTCATTCTCTGCTTCTAATCGGCCGCTTCGATTGGATTGCTGCTCCAGTTGCTGCTCAAGGTACTGAATTTCATTTTTGGCTGACGCCTGCTGATTCAGCTTTTCAATGTAATCACTTTTGAAGGATTCAATCACATCTTCAATATTTTCATTGTAATGCTTAAATTGATTCTGTTTCGTTATGAGCAGCTCTTTTAGTTCCTTGACGTCTGAATCGATAGACTTGAATTCCATTTCTCCTTTTTCTTTTTCAGAAGTCAGTTGTTGGATTTGATCCTTGGTTTCTTCTATCGATTGCATTAATTGAGATTCGTTGGAAGACGAATTCCTCTTCCGCTCCACTAATACTTGCTTCCTGCCCTCAAGCTTCTCCAATTCTTCACTAGTAGCCAGGAGCACCTCTTGAAGATTCGAAATCGACTCATCAAGAGCTGCAATTTTATCCCGGGTGTGGGTTAGAATGGCCTCTTTCTTTTGTATACGCGTGGAAAGTGCAAGTTCTTCTTTCCCATGATGCTCGAATTCTTCACTGAGCTTTTCCCATTGCTTATGTAAATCCTCAATATCATAAACCGTCAGGGCAACCTCGAACTTCTCCAGCTCTTCTTTTTTCTCTAAATAGTCACGTGCCATGGAAGCTTGAATCTTAAGAGGTTCTACCTGCCCTTCCAACTCATGAAGAATGTCATTTACACGATTAAGATTTTCCTGTGTTTCGAATAACTTATTCTCAGCCTTTTTCTTGCGTGATTTATACTTCAATACGCCCGCTGCCTCTTCAAAAATGGTTCGTCGTTCTTCGGGCTTACTATTAAGGATTTCTTCCACTTTCCCCTGACTGATGATAGAGAACGCTTCTTTCCCCAAACCTGAATCCATAAATAATTCAATAATGTCTTTCAATCGACAAGGCTGTTTATTGAGTAAATACTCACTATCCCCGGAACGGTAGACTCGTCTTGTGACACTGATTTCACTGTAATCAATCGGAAGGGCTCCGTCTTCATTATCCAAGACAAGTGTTACCTCTGCTATATTAAGGGCTTTTCTCGAATCACTGCCGGCAAATATAACATCTTCCATCTTTGATCCACGTAAACTTTTTGCTGATTGCTCGCCCAGCACCCAGCGAATCGCGTCGATAATATTGCTTTTTCCACTGCCGTTTGGTCCAACAACAGCTGTAACACCCGGGACAAATTCCACGGATATTCTTTCTGCAAAAGATTTAAACCCCATTACTTCTAGTTGTTTGAGGAACATCTTCTTTCCCCCTATTTAGCGTCTAGCTTTTGTTTTAGCTTCTCAAGAGCCTTCTGTGCGGCTTGTTGTTCGGCTTCCTTCTTAGATCGACCTTTTCCGATACCTAATTCTTCGTCATTTAAACTGACACGGGAAATGAACTGACGATTATGGGCTGGCCCGCTTTCTTCAAGGATGCTGTATTCAATCATTCCTGCACTGCCTCGTTGGACTAGTTCTTGTAGCTGGCTCTTATAATCCATCACATGAGAAAAAGCACCGACATTGATTTTTGGATAGACAACTTTTTCAAGGATTGAAATCACTGTATCTAACCCTTGATCCAAATATACCGCTCCGATAAACGCCTCAAAGACATCTGCGAGTAGTGCTGGTCTTTCTCGACCACCTGTCATTTCTTCTCCTTTACCAAGTAAGATGAGCTCGCCGAAATTCAGTTCGATCGAGAACTTAACCAAGGATGGCTCACATACTATGGCTGCCCTTAATTTCGTAAGTTCACCCTCACTCATCATTGGATACTTCTTAAATAAGAATTGAGAAACCGTTAGTTCCAAGACGGCATCTCCAAGAAATTCTAAGCGTTCGTTGTCTTCATAAGGCTTACGACGATGCTCATTCACATAGGATGAATGAGTAAAAGCTTGTTTAAGTAGTTTTTCATCATTAAATTGAATCCCGATTTCATCTTGAAACGTTTTGAACTTTCCATCATTTTTATATCTGGTTATTCCTTTATTTCTACTTTGCTTCCGCATAAGGCACTCCACCTTGCTCTATATATGTTCTCATTGTATACTAATCAAGTTTATGCTAAAAAAATCATTTACGCAAAAGTTTCTTGCGTACGTTAGA
Source organism: Rossellomorea sp. GCM10028870 (assembly GCF_042666755.1). Classification (NCBI taxonomy): domain Bacteria; kingdom Bacillati; phylum Bacillota; class Bacilli; order Caryophanales; family Bacillaceae; genus Rossellomorea; species Rossellomorea sp. GCM10028870. The sequence goes on from NZ_JBHTGN010000001.1 coordinate 1,517,103, forward strand.
ACACAAATAAACTTGGTAGAGGTGAGACCTCTACCAAGTTTTAAATGGTTTTGAATGAAAGATGGACGTTTGCCCATCTTTTAATTCAATCTAACGATTAAGCGTTTGCTTTTATGTAGTTCACAGCATCACCTACTGTGCCGATTTTTTCAGCATCATCGTCAGAAATTTCCATGTCAAATTCATCTTCAAGTTCCATAACCAGCTCAACTACATCAAGGGAGTCAGCTCCTAGATCTTCTTTGAAAGAAGCTTCAAGAGTTACTTGAGATTCATCTACACCTAGACGATCAACGATAATTTTTGTTACACGATCTAATACTTCTGCCATTTTTGTCACCTCCCCTCAAGTATTATAGAGCATTTTGACCTCTAATGAAAAGAGTATACATGAAAACGATCAATAATTTATTATTTTCTTGCCGTTACATGACCATTCCGCCATCGATATGAAGAGTTTGGCCTGTCATATAAGCAGCTGAGTCGGAAGCCACAAATGTTACTACCTTGGCGATATCTTTTGGGTCACCAAAGCGGCTTAAAGGAATTTGCCTTAACATTTCATTACGCACATCTTCCGGCAGCTGATCCGTCATATCCGTAGAAATGAAACCAGGAGCGATCGCATTTACCGTGATGCCACGGGGTGCCAACTCTTTTGCTGTGGTTTTCGTTAATCCGATTACACCCGATTTAGCAGCTACATAGTTTGCCTGACCAGGGTTTCCACTCACACCAACAATCGAAGAAATATTGATGATTCTGCCGCTTCTTTGCTTCATCATTTGGCGGGTAACGGCCTTCGTACAAAGGAATACACCTTTTAGATTGATGTTAATGACATCATCCCATTCTGCTTCTTTCATTCTCATTAATAAATTATCTTTCGTAATTCCAGCATTGTTAACCAGAATATCCACTGAACCGAATTGACTAATCGTTTCCTTTACCATGGCTTGAACAGCATCACTATCCGATACATTACATTGTACGGCAATGGCTTCTCTGCCTAAACCTTTAATTTCATCGACGACTTCATTAGCCTTCGCTTCACTTCCTGAATAGTTTACGGCAACATTACAGCCTTCACGGGCAAGCTCTAGAGCGATCTCCCTACCTATTCCCCGGGACGCCCCCGTTACCAGGGCAACTTTTCCTTCTAAATTCATTTAAGCTTCCTCCTTTAACGCTTGAATGGTTTGTTCTAAAGATGCTTCATCTTGAACAGCATACGTTTTCACTCGTCTATTGACTTTTTTCACTAAACCTGAAAGGACTTTTCCGGGTCCAACTTCGATAAACGTATCCACATCTAATTCAAGCAGCTTCTCAACAGTATCTTCCCATTGAACAGGAGAGTATAATTGTTCAATTAATAAACGTTTGATTTCTTCACGATCCGTCACAGGTTTGGCCGTCACATTCGCAACAACCGGTACAGCTGCATCTTCAATCGTGATCGAATCTAGAATTGAGACAAACTGGTCGGCAGCAGGTTTCATTAATCGAGAATGGAATGGTCCACTCACTTGAAGTGGAATGACTCTCTTTGCTCCAGCTTCTTTCGCTTTCTCTGAAGCAAGCTCCACTCCTTTCACCGTACCTGAAATCACAATTTGACCAGGACAATTTAAGTTTGCCAGCCCCACTGGATGTCCCTCATTTGTTACAAGATCGGTAACTTCCTTTAGCGGCTCTCTTTCCATGCCAAGAATAGCAGCCATCGTGCCTTCTCCACTTGGAACTGCTTGTTCCATGAATTCCCCTCTTTTACGAACCGCATACACAGCATCTTCAAAGCCCAGGGCTCCGGCAGCTACCAGGGCGGAATATTCACCTAAGCTATGTCCGGCCGTATAATCTGCTGTGATGCCTTCTGCCTTTAAACGGTCAAGAATCGCGATGCTCGTCGTTAATAAAGCAGGCTGGGCATTTGTCGTTTGGGTAAGCTCCTCTTGGGGTCCTTCGAATATAACCGTTGATAGCTTTGTATCTAATGTTTTGTCCGCTTTAGTGAAATACTCCTGTACTTCAGGATATTGATCAGCCAATTCTTTTCCCATCCCGACTGATTGGGAACCTTGTCCAGGAAAAATGAACGCGATTTTACTCATACTTTTCTTCACTCCTATTGATAGCATCTTTAATTGTATTGGAGACATCGTGCTTCACCATTTCTCTGGCTTGTCTCATGGCGTTATATAAAGCAACTTCATTTGATGAGCCGTGGGCTTTGATCACCGGTGCTTTTAGACCAAATAAGCCCGCGCCTCCATACTCTGTATAATCAAGCATGTCTTTCATCTGCCTTAAATCATTTTTCACTAACCCGGCAGCCAATTTATTTTTTGTTGAGGCTGTAAAGGTCTTCTTGAGCATCGAGAAAACAGAAAGAGCCGTCCCTTCAATCGTCTTCAACACCATATTCCCGGTGAAACCATCGGTTACTACGACATCCGCAGGGCCTTCAAGTAAGTCCCTGGACTCTACATTTCCCACGAAATGAATAGGGGCGTCCTTAAGAAGTTGGAAAGACTTCTTTGTTAATTCATTCCCTTTTTTATCTTCGGTCCCAATGTTTAATAAGCCTACACGGGGATTGTTGATTCCTCTTACTTTCTCAGCATAAATGCTCCCCATGATGGCATATTGAAGGAGATGCTCAGGCTTGGCATCAACATTTGCACCTAAATCGAGCATGAGAAATCCTTTACCATCCAATGTCGGAAGGGTTGGTGCCAAAGCGGGGCGTTCAATCCCATCAATTCTGCCTACAATGAATAATCCGGCTGTCATAAGGGCTCCCGTGTTTCCTGCAGAGACACACGCATCAGCTTCCCCATTCCGGACTGCTTGGGCCATCAGCACCATAGAGGCATTCTTCTTGCGTTTAACGGCTCTAACAGGTTCATCTGTCCCCTCTATCACTTCATCCGTATGAACGATCGTCAAACGATCAACGGGTGTGATGTACTGCTTGATTTGGTTTTCATCTCCGAATAAAAGCACTTCTATATCGTTAAATTCCTTCAATGCCCTCTTTACACCAAGAACAATTTCTTTAGGAGCATGATCTCCGCCCATTGCATCAACGGCTAACTTCATCTACGCTTCATCCTTTGCAGAATTTTTAGAGCGATACATTTCGAATTCACCAGTGAAAACGAGCTCGCCACCGACTAAACTTTGAACTTCTACCGTTGTTCGGTCCTTTAGATCCTTCATATGTATCACTTTTGCTTTCGCGACAACACGCTCCCCTTCCTTTACAGGCCGGGTAAAACGGATTGTTGACTTAGCTGTTAATGCTAAGTCATCATTAATGACTGCTACCGCAAGAGAGTTTGCTTGAGCGAACAAATGATGCCCTCTCGCTATTCCATTTCTTACGAAAACATGCTCTCGTTTCACATCAAAAATGGAAATCGCACTCTGATCTAAATCTATATCAATAATTTCTCCAATAATCTCTTCAATAGGTAATGATTTCACTTCGTCTTCAAACGATTTCTCTGCTACATATTTAATCCGTTCACGAAGCTCCGGTATAGACAATTCCATACGATCCAACCGGATTGTCTGTACGCTCACCCGAAAACGTTCAGCTAATTCCTCATCTGTTATAAAAGGATTTTCCTTTATCGTGTCTGTAAGGTTTCCCTGTCTTTCTTTTTTTGAAAGTCTCAATATCAACACCGTCCAGTATTAGTACTAGGTACTAATAGTAGTATATAATCTAAAAAAGCAGATTGCAAGAAATAATCTCACAATCTGCCTTTCTAGTCTAGCTTTTCACCTTCTAATATCCCCGCAACCGACAGATACGCCCGAAGAGGTTCAAACTCGGGATCCTTCCAGAAAAGATCGGATTGAATTAAGCTTGCAGCATCATCTCTTGCAACTTCCAACGCACGATAGTCATGCACCATATCTGCCACTTTAAACTCAGGAAGCCCACTCTGCTTTCTGCCAAAGAAATCCCCCGGGCCTCTCAGCTCCAGATCTTTTTCACTCAGAACAAATCCATCATTGGTTTCGGTCATGATCTTCATTCGCTCTTTTCCAACCTCTGTTTTCGGTTCGGCAAGAAGAATGCAATAGGACTGATGTTCCCCACGTCCGACTCTCCCTCTTAGCTGATGAAGCTGAGACAACCCAAAGCGTTCAGCATCATAAATAAGCATAAATGTGGCATTGGGAACATTCACGCCCACCTCGACAACCGTGGTGGATACGAGTACTTGGAGATGATTTGCACTAAATTCCCTCATCACTTCATCCTTCTCATCAGGGTGAAGCCTTCCGTGCATCAATCCGACGTTGTATCGTCCTTCAAAGTAGTGCAGTAATTGATTGTAGACATCGATCGCATTTTGAACATCCAGTTTGTCAGACTCTTCAATCAGCGGACAAATCACATAGGCCTGTCTGCCTTGATCCAACTCCTTGTCCATAAATGAAAGCACCCTTGCTAGCATATCAGCTTTAGCCCAGTAAGTTTCAATCGTCTTTCTTCCAGCTGGCATTTGGTCGATTATACTCACATCCATCTCTCCAAACACCGTAATAGCAAGTGTTCTTGGGATGGGAGTCGCTGTCATAAATAATACATCAGGACTTTCCCCTTTTTCCCTGAGAACCCGTCTTTGATTTACCCCAAAACGATGCTGTTCATCGGTTACTACGAGTCCAAGAGACTTAAATTGCACATCCTCCTGGATAAGTGCATGTGTTCCAATGAGGATATCTATTTCTCCTTCTTTTAACTTTTCTAATAAAAGCCGTCGTCTTTTTCCTTTTACGGAGCTTGTTAACAGGGCAACAGACAGGCCTACCGGCTCCAATAATTCACTCAGAGAATTTGCATGCTGTTCTGCGAGGATTTCCGTTGGAACCATTAAAGCCCCTTGAAATCCTGCGGTTACACTCGAATAGAGTGCGATAGCCGATACGACTGTTTTCCCCGATCCGACATCCCCTTGCAAAAGCCGATTCATTCGGTAAGGAGACTTCATATCTGCCGAAATTTCATTCACTACCCGCTTTTGTGCATCGGTTAGCGGAAACGGGAGAGAGTCAATAAATTCTTTGATTTTACTTAAATCATAATTCTGTTGTAGACCAGACGAATGTTCTCTTTCAAACTTCCTAAGCGCCTGCATTTTCAGTTGAAACAACAAGAACTCTTCATACACAAATCGTCTTCTCGCCTGCTTCATGTCTTCAGTAGAATCTGGGAAGTGGAGATGATAGAGAGCATCTTTTCGACTGGACAGCTTATATTTCTCCATCAACTGGTGGGGCAGGTTCTCCGTTACCAAATGACTGTAATCCTGAAAACCCTTTTTAATGAATTTTCTTAGTGTGTTGTTTTTTATAGAGCCCTTCAACGAATAAACAGGTTCAAAGTCTCCCTGTTTCCCATGTGGCCCCGACTGAAAATGCTGAACCGTAATGATTTGCCTATTCTTATCCCATTTCCCTGTGACCGTCACCGTATCGTGAAGGTTTATTTTCTTCTTTAGATACGGCTGATTAAAGAATACGGCCTGAACTAAATTCCTCCCGACCAATATTCTTAACGTCAAACGTGATTTTTTTCTCCCATAATACATTAATGCAGGTTCAGAATGGACCTTCCCTTCCACTGTGACACGCTCATCATGGGCTACTTCCTCTAAGTCCCGAAGCCTGTAATCTTCGTACCTGTAAGGCAGATATTCTAACAAATCCAGAACAGAATATATCCCCATTGCATTCAGTTCCACAGCTGTTTCTTCACCAATCCCCTTTATGTTCTGGATCGTTAGCCCTTCTTTATGAGTCTTCACGTTTATTCAGGGAAACCCCAAAGATTTTCGCTTCCAGCTCCCTGCCTGTAGGGGTGGCAGCCAAGCCACCTTGAGCTGTCTCTCTTAGTGCCACTGGCATTGTTTGACCGATTTTGTACATAGCGTCAATCACTTCATCACATGGAATCCGACTCGTTATGCCCGCAAGTGCCATATCCGCTGCAACCATTGCATTTGCCGCCCCCATTGCATTCCTTTTCACACAAGGTACTTCAACGAGGCCTGCAACAGGGTCACACACAAGACCTAACATATTCTTTAAGGTAATGGCCATGGCCTCGGCTGACTGGCTGGGTGTGCCCCCGGCCATTTCAACGATGGCAGCTGCAGCCATCCCACTGGCAGAACCAACCTCTGCTTGACATCCGCCGGCTGCACCTGAGATGGAAGCATTATTCGCTACAACAAAACCGAACGCCCCAGACGCGAATAAAAAGCGGATCATTTCATCTTTAGTAGGATTCAACTTATTTTTCACGGCAAACAATGTTCCCGGAACAACTCCTGCAGATCCCGCAGTAGGCGTCGCACAAATCGTTCCCATTGCAGCATTCACTTCATTGGTTGCTACCGCTTTACTAACTGCATCCAGGATAGTGTCCCCGGAAAGTGAACGGCCTTTCTCAATATATTTTTGTAAAAGTACGGCATCCCCGCCAGTTAAGCCTGAATGTGATTTCACACCTTCCAGACCTCTGGCTACTGCCTGTTCCATCACTTCCAGGTTTTTCTCCATTTGACTGTAGACTTCTTCGAATGTTTTACCTGTAAACTCGATTTCTTGTTCAATCATAATGTCAGAAATTTTCTTGTTCTGACTTTCAGCAAGTTCAACTAACTCTGCTACATTTCGAAACATTAAAATGACCTCCTCGCCTGAATGTAAACGCTATCATTATATTAATTGATTAATCGGAAATTCGGGTAACCTGAGTAATATTGGGCAGAGACGTTAATTCATTGATGACAGCCTCATCAATCGGCTGATCTACTTCAATGGTCATCAATGCCATTTGACCTTTCTCTTTGCGTGAAACATCCATATGTCCTATATTCAATTGATGTTTGGCAATGACATTGGATACAGATGCAATGGCTCCAAATCGATCATCATGAACAACCAATATGGCAGGATGGTGACCTGAAAGCTTGAGCTCAAAACCATTAAGTTCTATTATTTCAACTTTCCCGCCCCCAATGGAGATACCCACTAATTCGATTTCACCCTGCTCATCTCCCATCCTGATACGGGCAGTATTCGGATGATCCGTAATGGCGTCCTCCTCTTGGAACTTGATCTTTATTCCTTTTTGTTTGGCTACATTGATTGATTCGATAATTCGTTCATCATATGTATCATAATCAAGGATTCCACCTACAATGGCTACATCTGTTCCATGACCCTTGTATGTTTTTGCAAAAGATCCGTAAAACGATATCGTCGCCCATTTCGGTTCCCGACGAAACAGGTTTCTCGCTACTCTTCCTATTCTCGCTGCACCAGCAGTATGAGAACTTGATGGACCAATCATAACGGGACCAATAATATCAAATACACTTTTGTATTTCATGACTTTTCCCCCTAACTTAACATCCGGTCTATACTACCATTCTAACATAATGGAAGGGGACAAACTCCATATAGAGCTGTCCCCTTCCTTTATTCCTTATTCAACTGAGAATATATAGGAGTAAAGTGGTTGTTTACCATTATGAACTTCCACTTCTACATCTTCATAATGCTCTTCTACATACTCTTTTAATGAATCCACGTCCTCTTCTGTTACATCCTCACCATAAAGAATGGTTAAGATTTCAGAGTCTTCATCCAGCATTTTCTCTAATAAGCTTTGCGCTGTCTTTTGACGGTCATGATCAGAAATGACTATCTTCCCTTCTGCGATTCCCATAAAATCATCTTTTGCAATCGCAACACCATCAATATTCGTATCTCTGACAGCAAACGTGATTTGACCGGTTTTGACCTGCTTAGAAGCTTCAGTCATTAACTGCTTGTTATCTTCAACAGAAGCTGAAGGATTAAAAGCAAGTAACGCGGCCATTCCTTGAGGTACTGTCTTCGTTGGGACAACAGCTACTTCCATTTCCAGAACTTCAGCCGCCTGATCAGCTGCCATAATAATATTTTTATTATTAGGCATGATAATGACTTTCTTCGCATTCACTTCTTCAACAGCCTTCACGATATCCTCCGTACTTGGATTCATCGTTTGACCACCTTCTATCACAGAGGTAGCCCCGATGCTCTTGAACAGCTCGGCGATCCCTTCTCCCATCGCTACAGTCACAATGGCAAAGTCAACTTCTTTTGCTGCAGCAGGAACTTTAGCGTTCACAGGCTTTGTTTCACCAACAATGCTGCTGTGCTGCTGTCTCATGTTTTCAATCTTGATATTAATGAGACTTCCGTATTTATGACCATACGTCAATACATCCCCAGGTTGTTCAGAATGGATATGTACTTTAGCTAATTCATCGTCACTAATGACAAGCAGTGAATCACCGAATTCACTTAAATCCTGACGGAAGTTTTCTTCCACAAAGGATTGTTTGTCTTGTTCAAATCTGACCATGAATTCAGTACAATAACCAAACTCAATATCTTCTGTACTCATGAAATCCTGAGCTGTTTTGTGATGCTCAGCACTTACAAGATCATTCATGGAAGGTAACGAAGCTTGATTTGAAACCTTTTCACCCTTTAGCTCGGCTAAAAAGCCTTCATATACGAATAATAGTCCTTGACCACCACTATCGACTACTCCTACTTCCTTTAGAACAGGAAGTAAATCAGGTGTACGATTTAATGAAGCCTGTGCCTCATCGACGATTGCCTGCATAACCTTTACGAAATCACTTTCTGTTTCAGCTGCAGAAACACCTTTTCTGGCAGCATCTTTGGCAACCGTTAAAATCGTTCCTTCAACAGGTTTCATGACCGCTTTATAAGCCGTTTCCACACCTGTTTGAAGTGCATTGGCAAATTCCACACTCGATAAGGATTCTTTCCCTTCAATTGCTTTACCAAAGCCTCTGAACAATTGGGATAAGATAACACCTGAGTTACCTCTTGCTCCCATCAATAACCCTTTAGAAAGAGCAGCAGCCACATTTCCAATATGACCTTGAATATGTTTTTGGACTTCTTTCGCACCAGAAGTCATGGATAAATTCATATTTGTTCCAGTATCACCATCAGGAACAGGAAAAACGTTTAATGCGTCAACTAACTGCGCATTCGCAGATAATTGGGTGGCACCTTGTATCACCATTTCAGCAAAACGTTTTCCTTCCAAAGATGTAATCGACACGAATCTTCCTCCTCACTACGGGTTCGTGACACGAACCCCCTGCACAAAAATATTTACTGAATCTACCGCCAAGCCGACGGTCTTATCAAGAGTATATTTAACCTTGGATTGTACGTTATGAGCAATCTCAGAAATTTTTGTACCATAACTCACAATAATATACATATCAATATGTACTTCCTCTTCATCTTGACGAACGATCACTCCGCGAGTGAAATTTTCTTTACGTAAGATATCTGTGAAACCGTCTTTAATTTGGTTCTTTGAAGCCATTCCAACAATTCCGTAGCAATCCACCGCTGCACCTCCAGCAATCATTGCAATGACATCATTCGTAATATCAATTTGTCCGTACTGCGTTTTTAATTCGATGGACATGGAATGTTTTCCCCCTTTAATTACATGCTTGGCTAAAAACATTTTACTATAAGTATGGTGTTTTTGAAAGCTAAACTATTATCTCTACGTGATATGTTGGTTATGCCATCTATTTTTTCCTTAATATGCAAAGATTAATCAATTATTCTTCAGGTGGATATGACATATCATATATCGTGTTTTTAAGTAATGATCTGTTATTTTCCAAATACGTAATCAAAATTACTGCCTGTTTTTCTATGGTTCCAACAGATTAACTGGCCCTTCTTCCATCAGAAGGTAGAAAAAAGACGCCTAGCAACTAGACGTCTTCTCATTTTAAGTATTATACGCGTTCAACTTTACCAGATTTCAACGCTCTTGCAGAAACCCATACTTTCTTAGGCTTTCCGTCTACAAGAATTCGAACTTTTTGCAGGTTTGCACCCCAAGTACGCTTGTTCGCATTCATTGCGTGAGAGCGAGCGTTACCTGAGCTAGCTTTACGGCCTGTTACTACGCATTGTTTTGCCATAATATATTCCCTCCTCACTAACAAGAAGCTGAAGTTAATTTCAGTTCCACATTTCGCTTATTATCATAAAGATACTTTAATAATTTATCACACAACTTTCTAGAATGCAATACTACAATTAAAACCTTTCAAGAAAAAATACTTTACAGGCAGAAAAGCGGAGGCGGCTTGAGTAGGCCTGACAAGCACAACTGGGAAATCCCAAAAGGCGCTTTTTGCCTTATGGGATTTTTCAGTTGTGACCTCGAGGGACTAGCCGCCGGAGCTGGACATATAGAAAAGCGGAAGGGGCTCGGCCTGAGGCGACAAGCATAAGGCGAACTAACCGGAAAGGCGCTTTTTGCCTTTTTGGTTAGTTTGACTTATGACCTCGAGCCTCAAGCCCCTGGAGCTGGACATCGCAGAAAAGCGGAAAGGGCTCGGCCTGGGGCAGGAACACGACTGTTCACAATTTGGCGCAACAAACTCCAAAAGTGGCACAAGTTTGTGTGAAAGTGGCGCAACAAACCCAACAAGTGGCACAAGTTTGCTTGAAAGTGGCACAAGTTTACCCCAATGGAGGACTCTACACAGCCAAAAATACTCTTCCAGCACACTATTGAAAGCTCTCATCAACATTTCCCTGTCCTTAAATAACAATTACGCTCTCATTTTTCTAAAAACCACCTCACTTCTTCCATAAACAAAAAAGAAGATGGCACTAAAGCCATCTCCAACAAACTATTTATTCTTTTTTAAACGTTCCTAACATCGCCCTCACAAGTCCACCCAAGAATTTTGGTAATTTAATTGTATAAAAGCGCATTTTTAGTCCCTCCCCACAATCTAAAGAACGTAATGTTTCGCTTGACAACAGTTCAGTCTATTCAAGCAGTGTCAGTTAAGTACGTCTTCTTTTCTACCTGGTTTAAGAAGCTTTAATCACTGCTTCTTATCACCATTAATATGCCATTTGAAAAGGAAAAAGTACCAGATGATTGTATAAGTTCATTACTAATACATAGTGTGGATCCTCTGGAAATATTCCGATTTTCTAATGGATATTTAAAGCCGGTGAGGGTGATCCCTTCGACACTTTCGGTTACCGAAACGAAGGAAATATACTGTAATTCCGGGCTTTTTTCAACGGAATGCTCTCCAGGTTTGGCTATGTATAAACGATTTTGCACATCTATGATTTCCACTTCAATATCCGTATTTAATAGTCTCGGAGTCATTAATAATTGCAGGTTGCCCATGAAATGATCAAGCCGTCCACCGGTCGCACCAAAAATGTTGATTTTGTCAGGATTCTGATCAATCGCCCAGTTCAGCGCAAGCTCCAGATCCGTCTCGTCCTTTTCAGGCTTAAAACGATTGACTTCCTTAACTTTTTCTTGGATCAGCTCCCACTCTTTCTCGTTCACTGAATCAAAATCTCCAAAAGCGACATTCGGTTCAATATTTTGTTCAAGTAACGTGTATACCCCACGGTCCACACCAATCCAGTTTGCCTCACCATCCGAATATGCGTTCAATTCAGGGATGTATCTTTCTGGTCCGCCGGCAACGATATTGATTTCCATATTCTTCACTCCCTTTTTTATAAAAATAGACTGACCCTAAAGGATCAGCCTGTCATCTCTTATGTGAGAGATTTCTTTAATTCTTCGATTGCTGCCCCTCGGTCGCTGCGGTTGTAGATGGCAGAACCTGCAACAAACACATCTGCTCCTGCTTCAGCACAAATAGCTGCTGTTTCAGGGTTAATGCCACCGTCCACCTCGATTTCAAGTGTAGGATTGATTTCATGTGCCCATTCACGAATCTGTTTGATTTTTGGTACGACCGATGGGATGAATGATTGCCCACCAAATCCAGGGTTCACTGTCATAAGCAGGACCATATCGACATCTTGCAAAATTGGCTTGATCATTTCTGCCGGTGTTGCAGGATTTAGGACGACTCCCGCTTTTACACCTTTGCTTTTGATCATCTGAATCGTTCTATGCAAATGGGGATCAGCTTCTACATGGACGGTAATATAGTCAGCTCCAGCATCAGCAAAAGCTTCGATATATTGACTTGGATTTTCAATCATAAGATGTACGTCCAGTGGTAACGTCGTTAATGGACGTATCGCTTTCACGATCATTGGCCCCAGCGTGATATTCGGGACGAAGTGACCATCCATCACATCCACATGGATATAGTCGGCTCCCCCTTTTTCCACATCTTTAATTTCGTTCCCTAACTCTGCAAAATTTGCAGACAGAATGGAAGGTGCGATTTTCATGTTTAGTACCTCGGCTTTCTTTCTTTTATTTCTTTATGGAATGTTAAGTAGTGATCGTAGCGGTAAGTAGGGATTTCTCCTTCATCCACGGCAGCTTTAACGGCACATTTGGGTTCATTGATATGAAGACAGCCCCTAAATTTACAATCGTCTGATACTTCAACCATTTCGGGGAAGCATTGTGGCAGCTCTTCTATTTCAAGCTCTGAAAACTCCAATGAACTAAAACCTGGGGTATCCGCTACTAAACCATCCTCAATATCAATCAGCTCCACGTGACGAGTGGTATGTTTTCCCCGGCCCAAATGGGAGGAGATCATAGCCGTCTTTAATTCAAGTTCAGGTTTCAAGGCATTAAGCAAGGATGATTTCCCAACTCCGGACTGGCCGGCAAAGACAGAAATTTTATCACTTAAATAAGGTGTTAATTCCTCTACTCCATGCTCTGTTTTAGAAGACGTCATCAGGACTTCATAACCAAATGAGCGGTAATCTTTCACATATCGTTCGATCTTGTTTGTTTGATCAGGCGTTAGCAAGTCCATCTTGGTAACACAAATAAGCGGTTCTATTTCTTTACTCTCCACTAACACAAGAAAGCGGTCAAGTAATGCCGGGCTAAAATCTGGTTCGCTTGCAGAGAAGACCAATATCGCTTGATCGACATTCGCAATCGGCGGACGTACTAACTCATTCTTACGTGGAAAGACTTTCAGGATGTATCCATCCGTTTTGTTCTCTGCTTGAAATTCAACATAATCACCCACCAGGGGGGTTATTTTATTCTTACGGAAATTTCCTCTACCCCGGCATTGCGTAACGCTTCCTTCTGAAAGTACATAGTAAAATCCACTTAATGCTTTAACGATTTTTCCTTCAGGCATTCGAAACCTCCTATTCAAAAACATTCATTAAATAATTTAGTCATCTGGGTTATGTATCATTATCATTATAAATGAAAACAAGAGGACTGTCCCGTCAGGTTCATAAAAAACCTCGGTACAGCCCTTTGGCAATTGTCATTTATTCTTCTTTAGGATACTCGACAGTACCTGTTTTATACTCTTTTTCATCAACGAGAATGCGATATTTCCCAACAGTTCCTTCTTCCAATGTGAACTTCATTGTAATGGTCGTATCCTCATAAATGCTGATGAGTTCGTCACTATCTTCAATCTTTTTATTCTTGTCCTCAATAAAAATATCCACTACTTGAGGATCTCCATTGTCCTTGGTATAAGGAATGGTCATTTCCTCTGTAAACTCCTTGGTCGGTACTTCCTTCGGTGGCTCAGGACCCTTAGACATGATAACGTAAACATCCTCACCCTTACTAATAGGAGTATCTGCCACAGGCTTATGAGAAATCACCCTACCTTCTTCAACCTCATCTGAAAACACTTCACTCTGTACAATGATATTTATTTCCTTTGAAGCTTCATATTTATCAAGTGCAGTTTGATCGAAACCTACCAAGCTTTCTAAATCAAACTTTTCAGTTCCCTTACTCACGGTAAAGGTTATCGTCGTTTCATCTGCCACGACTTCTACTCCAGGAGATGGATCCTGGTCGGTGATTGTTCCAGCAGGTTCGGATTCATTGAACTCTTCTTCTTTCTCTACCGTGAATCCTTTTTCTTCAAGTTCAGAGGACACCTCTTCAAAATTCTTTCCTACATAGTCCTCTACTCGAACTTTTTCTTTACCTGTACTAACATAGATATCTATAGCCGATCCTTCATTCGCCATCCGTCCTGCCTTTGGGTTGGTCTTGATTACAAAACCTTCAGGAATCGTTTCATGGGATTGTTTTTTTGTTTCTCCGACGACAAACCCCTCTGAAACGATGGTGGAAATGGCTTCAGTCTGATCTTTTTCGACCACATCGGGCACCTGAATTTCCTTTGGCCCCAGCAGCTCAGGAACGAAAGTAACAGCAGCAACTCCTAAAAGAATAAGCAAAAAGAATAAACTAATAATAAGAATCGGCCACTTCTTTTTACTCTTTTTCTTAGGTGTTCCCTTCTTATTTTTCTTCTTTCCGTTCTTCTTCCCCTCTTGAACGGGAGGAGTTGGCTTCGTTTGTAATTTGTCTGTATCCGAATGATGGTGAACAATCGTATCGTCTAGATTCGAATAAGCCTTTTGATCGGTGATGACCGGAATGGCCTTTGTTGCCTCGTCATCAAGGGGAACGGCGAATTTCGGTTCATTCATCCGGTCCGGGTCCAAGGCTGAGCTCAATGCCTCGTCCATATCCTCGAGGCTTTCATACCGTCTGAATGGGTCTTTAGCCGTTGCCTTTAATACGATATTCTCAACACTCTGTGGAATATCCGGATTCCATCTTCGTAGAGAAGGAGTTTCAGATTGCAAGTGTTTTAAAGCAATCGAAACCGCTGATTCCCCAGAGAATGGGAGTCTGCCCGTTAACAATTCAAACATGACGATTCCAAGTGAGTAGATATCTGATTTCTTTGTGGCCATGCCGCCCCTCGCCTGTTCAGGGGAGAGGTAATGGACCGATCCCAGGACTGAATTGGTCTGGGTGATCGAAGTGGCACTAAGAGCCATCGCGATCCCGAAATCCGTGATCTTCACATTTCCATCTTCATCAAGCAGGATATTGTGAGGCTTAATATCACGGTGAACGATATGATTCTGATGAGCATGAGACATCGCTAAGGTTAACTGCTTCATAATATCGATCGCTTTGTCTACATGAACAGGTGAATGCTGCTGTATGTATTGCTTTAAGGTCATGCCATGAACATATTCCATGACAATATAGTATAGATCGTCTTCTTCTCCTACATCGTATATACTCACAATGTTCGGATGTGTCAAGCTAGTAGCAGATTGGGCTTCTCGTTGGAATCGTTTAATGAATTCCTCTTCATTGGCAAAATCGATTCTGAGCATTTTAATAGCCACTTCACGATCCAAAATCACATCATGAGCTAAATAAACGTTGGCCATCCCTCCGCCGCCGATTAGTTTAATGATTCTGTAACGCCCACTGATGCGCTTTCCTTCCATCATGTTATCACCCGCTTTCCGTTTCAGCGGCAAACTCAACAATTACTACGGTAATATTATCCTCACCGCCATATTCATTGGCTAAATGAACAAGCGACTCTCCTTTATTTTCTAGGGAGTTGTCATGAACCAATATCTCTTTCATTTCTTTTTGGGAGACTTTATTAGAAAGACCGTCTGAACACAATAAAATAACGTCTTCTTCTTCAAACATTATCGTTTTAATATCCATCGTAATTGAAGCTTCCGTACCTATCGCTCTAAGTATTACATTTTTTCTTGGATGATGCTCTGCATCCTCTTTCGAAATTTCACCGCTTCTAACTAATTCATTCACAAGTGTATGGTCTTCTGTTAGCTGATGAAAACCATTTTCGTTCAGAATATATCCTCTGCTGTCACCAATATTAACAATGGTTGCAAATAATGAGGTGCAAATGGCTCCGACAAGAGTCGTTCCCATTCCCTCGCACTCCGAATTGGATTGAGAATAAGTATATACTTCTTTGTTTACTTCGTTAATAGTTGTTTTTAACCAATTTTCGGCTTCATCAGCGGTGTGAAATTTTTCGGTTTTCTCCCATAAGTCCTTTAAGATCGAAATGGTGAGCCCACTAGCAACATCTCCTGCTCGGTGGCCCCCCATTCCATCTGCTACAACAGCTAAATGATCGCCGTGATGATTCACAAATACCCCGGCACTATCTTCATTTAGTTGACGCACTTTCCCTTTGTCCGTAAAATAAACAGTTTTCACTTAGGTCACCTCGTCTCTTCTTCTGCACCTGATTCAAGTAGCTCCTTATACTCATAGTTGGATGCATTTCAGTTCAAAAAATGAATTCACTTTGATTATCTTCGTTATATACGATCAGCTTCACATTCATTCTGAATGGAGTTGATAATGAAAAGAGCGAATATTTTCGGGCTTATCACTTTTGAGGAAATAAACATATGATTACAAAGTATTAGATAATCAAAGATTCATTAAGGGCTGTTGTACTTTTACGACTTTTCTAGTGAGTTTTCCTGCTTTTCTTTCGACATTTGATTTATTTCGACTCATTTTTTTCTAAAACACGAAATGAAAAACCCATCTCCACCAAAATCTTGTGGAAATACTTGTAATTGATTTTCTTTAATAAAAGGAGTAATGGAATCCGGAAGTCCATCTAGAGGATCAGGCTTAAATTCACTATGATCACTTAAGAAAGCCGCCACAGTACCTTCATTCTCATTTTGGTCTACAGTACATGTGCTATAAACTAAAAGTCCATCTTTTTTTAACAGTGGTGCAACCGCTGATAAGATGTCCAGCTGAATCTTTTGTAGTGATAGAAGATCGGACTCTTTTTTAGCATATTTAATATCCGGTTTTCTTCTTAATACACCTAAGCCAGAGCACGGAGCATCGACTAAAATACGATCGAAACTTTCTTTTTCAAACTTCTCTCCTGCTTTTCGACTATCAAGGGTTGCCGACTTTACATTATTTAATCCAAGTCGAGTCGCATTTTCGTCAATTAATTTCACCTTATGCTTGTGTAAGTCCAATGCATGGACTTCACCGGTACCTGAGAGTTTTTCGGCTATGTGGGTCGTTTTGCCCCCAGGTGCTGCACACGCATCTAACACTTTCATCCCCTGTTCAAGCTTTAAAGCATAGGAGACAAGCATGGAACTTTCATCCTGGATGGTACACTGTCCGTTACGATAAGCTTCTGATTTTGCCAGGTTACCTCGAAGTGACTGAATAGCCTCCGGGACAATTGCGCTTACTTTCACTTCATTTCCACTATCCGTTAAACGTTTAACCAGTTCTTCCCGACTGATTTTGGTCATGTTGACACGTGCCGTTTGTTTAGGTGCGATTAAATTGGTTTCACACATTTCTTTCGTCTTCTCCAGACCAAATTGTTCTTCCCATCTCTTCACTAACCAATAAGGATGACTCGTTTCGATGGCCACCCGCTCGATCGGATCTTTAATACTGTCAAGGGAAGGAAGCCCTTTCCTCTGAACAGAACGCAAGACCCCGTTTACTAATCCTGAAATGCCTTTGTGTCCTCTCTTCTTGGCGATTTCTACAGCTTCAAAGAAAACAGCACGGTCAGGAATTCGATCTAAGTACACAAGCTGATAAAGGGATAAGCGCAAAAGTTGACGAACCCACTCATCCAGCTTCCCTTTAATAAATGGAGCTAAATAGAAATCCAACGTCATTTTCCGTTGAATGGTTCCATACGTCAGCTCCGTTAATAATCCAATGTCTTTACTTGGCAGTTGATTTTTTTCAATCACAGAATTCAATAATAAATTACTATACGATTGATTTTTCTCTACTGCTTCAATGACATCAAGCGCTGCTTCACGAACGGTTTTATTTCTTTTACTCATTATTTTCTCCTAACATCATTCCTGCTTTTAGGTGAGAGCCAGCCCCACGCAGGTAATCCTTTGCACTCATTCTCTTTTTACCGGAAGGCTGTAAATCGGTTATTTTAATTCCCACAGAATTGCCTGTAGAAACGACGAATCCATCCTCTTCAATCTTCACGATTTCACCAGGTGCAGCAGAAGTACCTCCGACTTTTTCTCCCCACCAAACTTTGATCACAGAATTTTCTAATGTAGTGTAAGCAACCGGCCAAGGGTGAAGTCCTCTAATATGGTTGTAGATTTCTTCTCCAGTTTTCTTCCAGTCAATTTTTTCTTGTTCCCGCTTGATGTTTCGTGCAAACGTCGCTTTTGAATCATCTTGCTTGACCGGGGAAATGTCCCCCGCTAATAATTTGGGCATCGTTTCAATCAGTAACGCTGCACCTGCAACACTTAGTTTGTCATGAAGCGTCCCGACATGATCCCGCTCTTCAATATCCACTTCCACTTGACTTATAATGTCTCCTGCATCAAGCTTTTCGACCATATACATAATGGTAATGCCCGTTTTCTCTTTTCCTTGGAGAATGGAATAATGAATGGGTGCCCCCCCTCTAAGTTCAGGAAGTAAAGAGGCGTGAACATTGATACATCCATATTGTGGAGCTTCCAGTAATTCGTTAGGAAGAATTTGCCCAAAGGCCGCTGTAACTATAAGATCAGGCTTCAATGCAAGCACTTTGTTTAACTCATCTTCATTCTTTATTTTCTCTGGTTGGTAGACTGGGATCCCGTGTTTTTCAGCTGCTACTTTTACAGGAGGAGGCGTGAGGATCCTTTTTCTTCCCACCGGGCGGTCAGGCTGTGTCACAACCGCAATAACATCATACTTTTCATCTAATAGAGATTGAAGAACAGGAACTGAAAAATCAGGTGTTCCCATAAAAATCACTTTCGTCATTAAGCTTCATACCTTTCTAATTCTTCTTCTGTAACATATTTTTCTACCTTTGAGGTAAATAGGATACCGTGAAGATGATCGATTTCATGTTGAATCGCTCTCGCTAAAAAATCCTCCGCATGAAATTCAATCATTCTTCCTTTTCGGTCATGCGTTTTGACCTTGATGGAATAAGGACGGGTCACTTCGCCATATAAGCCCGGGAAACTTAAGCATCCTTCGAGGTCGGTTTGAGATCCCTCCGCCTCGACGATTTCCGGATTGATAAGCTCGATTGTTCCAGTGTCATCCCCGACATCGACCACTGCTATCTGAAGGTCGATTCCTACTTGGGGCGCTGCAAGGCCGACACCGTCCGCTTCAAGCATAGTATCATACATATTTGCAAGTAATTTTTTTAATTTCTTATCAAATGCCGTTACCTTCTCACATTCTTTTTCTAAGATCGGATCAGGGTGCATTACAATTGGAAGTATTGCCATAAGTCTCCTCCATTTTTCCGTATAAATAGTGTTACATCATCATATAAGGGTTCACATCTATGGAGATTGTTAACCCTTGGGATGCATATTGTTGCTGGTACTGGTCTAATACTGTCTTTAATGTAGTTCCAAGATTTGGTTCCAGCTTGTATTTTATCAAACATTGATAGCGATATCTATTCTTTATCCTGGGGATTGGTGATGCAACGGGCCCAAGAATAATCGTTGTGTCGGATAGCTTTGAACGAATATAGTTCGTCATCTTCTCTGCAATATCCACCACTTTCATTAAATCTTCATGACTCAATGTGATCAGAGTGATGTAGTAAAAAGGAGGATAGGAACCCATTTTCCTCATCATCATTTCCTGCTGATAAAAACGGTTGTAATCATGATTTGACGCTAACTCGATTGAATAATGCTCAGGTGTATACGTTTGAATCACGACTTCTCCGGGCAGCTTGTGTCTGCCGGCCCGCCCACTTACTTGTGTCAGTAATTGAAACGTCTTTTCTGCTGCTCTGAAATCCGGAAGATGGAGCATGGTATCTGCACTGAGAACCCCAACAAGTGTGATATTCGGAAAATCGAGACCCTTAGCAATCATTTGAGTACCAAGAAGGATATCCGCTTTCCCTTCTCCAAAGGCTGTTAACAGTTTTTCATGGGAGCCTTTTCGTGAAGTTGTATCTACATCCATACGAATGATTCGAGCATCTGGAATGAGTTTCGTCAATTCCTCTTCAACCTTTTGAGTTCCGGTCCCAAAATAACGAATATGCTCACTCGTACATTCAGGGCAAGTACTTGGAACTCCCTCCTCGTAACCGCAATAATGACACTTCATGCCATTTGAAAAACGATGATAGGTCAAAGATATGTCGCAGTTTGGACACTGAAGGACAAAGCCGCAATCTCTGCACATGATGAAGGAGGAATGCCCTCTTCTATTCAGGAATAGAACGGTTTGCTCTCCCTTTGCCATCCGGTCCTGAAGCTTTTCGAATAGTTTTGTTGAAAACATGGAACGGTTTCCCTTCCTCAGTTCCTCTCTCATATCCACAATGTCAACGGATGGTAATGGACCGTCATTCATGCGTTTATCCAAAGTGAGAAGCTCATATACACCTTTCGATGCCCGTGCAAAGGATTCCAAAGAAGGTGTAGCACTTCCTAAAATTACAGGGCACTTATGATATTCCCCTCGATAAATGGCGATGTCTTTAGCATGATAACGGGGATTTTCCTCTTGCTTGTAACTTGTCTCATGCTCTTCATCGATAATGATGATCCCGATATTTTCAAAAGGGGCAAAAACGGCTGAGCGGGCACCGACCACTACTTTTACTTCCTTACGCTGAATTTTCCTCCACTCATCATATTTTTCACCAACTGACAAACCGCTGTGCAGTACAGCTACATCATTTCCGAAACGGCCCTTAAAACGGTGAACCATTTGGGGGGTAAGGGATATTTCAGGAACTAATACAATCGCTTCCTTCCCTTCTTGTAAGACCCGTTGAATGGACTGCAGGTAAATTTCTGTTTTACCACTCCCTGTTACTCCGTAAAGAAGGAATGTATGATGTTTGTCTTGATCGATGGTGTTTAGTATAGGACGAATCGCTTGGTCTTGCTGGGACGTCAACGTTAGGGGTGAGGTTTTCTCAAATGTTTTGTTTTCAAAGGGGTCACGATACATTTCAACGTTTTTTTCAATCAGAAGCCCTTTATTGACCAACGATTTAACGGTAGATGAAGTGGTTGCCATCTCTTCAAGGAGGGTTGACGCTAGTATCCCGTCACCACCCGGAGCAGAATCACTCATGTACTCTAGGATTTGTTTCTGCTTATTTGCTTGAAGGGGCAGGCTGTTCTTTACCTCTTCTAAATCATCGTCTGGAACATTAAGATAAAGTTTTCGAACCGTTTTCTTATTTCCTTTCGCTTTCACCCTGTAAATCACTTCCACCGAACCATTTTTAACCTCTTTATGAATGAGAGGTAGAAGTCCGCTGTCTTCAATCGCTTTCCAGGAAACCTCTTTCCCCTGCTGAAAGAAGCGCTGTAAAGAGTGATGAAGCTCGTCAGGTCCCTTGTTTTCTTCTAGCTGAAAGAACTTTTCGTATTTGGCTTTCATTGCTGCAGGCAGCATGGATTGAAAAGCAGAGATTTTAAAACAAAGTGTTTTCTCTGTCAGCCAGTTCCCCAGTTTAAGCAATTCGTTGTTGAGAACTGGTACAAGATCCATTGGCTCAATGACCGGTTTGAGTTTCGACACTTCGCCTTTTTCCTTTAATTCAATCACAAAACCTTGAATTTTCCTTGGTCCAAACGGAACAACCACCCTCATGCCGGGAAGGATGCTGCCTCTCCATTCATCCGGGATACTATAGTCGTAGGTGCGATCCGTTTGCATGGCAGGGACGTCGACGATTACACTAGCTACGTTCATATGGCGTACCCTTCTTTAATTGCCGGACTGCTTCTTTATAGATTTCTTTCGCTACATCCACTTTTGATAATAACGGCAGATCCCGAACGTCCCCACCTTTTGTCACGATTGAAACCCGGTTTGTGTCGGTACCAAAGCCTGACCCCGCTTCTTTCACATTATTTGCTACGATCATATCTGCCTGTTTTTTTTCAAGCTTAGCCTTGGCATACTCCTCAACATTTGTTGTTTCCGCAGCAAATCCGATAAGAAATTGATGATTCTTTCTCTCTCCAAGACTTTTTAAGATATCCTTCGTCCTTTCGAATTCAATCACGAGATTTCCATCTTTTTTCTTTAACTTATCCCCGAATATTTCTTTCGGACGATAATCAGCCACCGCAGCGCTCTTCACCACGATATCCGCCGTTGGAAAAGCTGCGTGAACCGCATTGTACATGTCTTCGGCACTCATGACGGAAACCAATTCAACACCACGTGGAATCGGTAAATGAGATGGTCCTGAAATCAACACGACCCGGGCTCCTAAAGACACAGCTGCTTCTGCAAGGGCATAGCCCATTTTCCCCGTTGAACGATTGGAAAAGAAGCGTACAGGATCCACCATTTCCCTGGTAGGGCCAGCTGTTATCACTACTTTTTTCCCTTGTAATAGCATTCCTTCACTATCAAGATCTGAAAAATAGCGATCAACCAACTCCACTACTCTTTCAGGTTCTTCTAATCTTCCTTTTCCAACGTATCCACAAGCCAAATACCCTTCACTTGGTTCGACAAATTCGTAGCCAAACTCAAAAAGGGTATTAATATTTCGTTTCACCGCTGGATGATCATACATATGTACATTCATGGCTGGGGCAATCCAGACTTTCGTTGTAGTTGCCAGTATAGTTGTAGATATCATGTCATCTGCAATTCCATTCGCGAGCTTCCCGATGATGTTGGCCGTTGCTGGAGCTACGAGTACAAGGTCCGCCCAGTCAGCTAAGTCGATATGAGCAATCTTTGACGAATCCTTTTCATCAAAGGTATCCCAATATACATCTTGACGGGATAATGCTTGGAAGGTAAGTGGAGCCACAAATTTTTGAGCTGATTCAGTCATGATGACTTTCACTTCGGCACCGCTTTGGACCAGCTTGCTTGTTAAAGCAGCCGCTTTGTATACAGCAATTCCACCAGATACACATAGCAGTATTTTTTTCCCCTTGATCATTCTGCTTTCCCCCATTACTCTTTATACTTCCTTTATTATGAAGGATATTGATAGAAAAAGAAAATAGGGTTGTCCCGAAAAGATCATGAAATCTTTCGAGTCAACCCCCTAGAGTTTTTCATTAAGCATGATGATGCTTATTCATCAGAATAAACAGCTTTGGCATCTCTTTCTTTCATAGATAATTGACCGGCCTGAATTTCTTCAAGGGCTTTTCCTACAAATTTTTGAGACTCATAGCGGTTCAAACGGTAATCCCCTGTGTCTTGCAGGTTTCTCGCTCGCTTAGCCGCAATACTGACTAACGAATATTTAGAATCAATCTTCTTCATTAATGAATCAATGGATGGGTTTAACATTTATTCAACCTCCAGCATATTTAAGTATCGTTGTTGCACTCGTTCCCGTTTACAGTGTTCTGCTTGAACAATGGATTTAATCTTGTTTACTGCATTTTCAATTTGATCATTTTCAACAATGTAATCATATAAATTCATCATTTCGATTTCTTTTCTAGCAGTATTCATTCTGCCCTGAATCAAATCATCCGTTTCAGTTCCTCTTGTTACGAGACGATTCTGAAGTTCAGAAAGACTAGGGGGTGCCAGGAAGATAAATAAACCTTCAGGGAATTTATCTCTAACCTGCTGTGCACCTTGCACTTCAATTTCAAGAAAAACATCTCTTCCTGCATCAAGTGTCTCTCGAACGTAATCAACCGGAGTGCCATAATAGTTTCCAACGAACTCTGCATACTCCAAGAGCTTTCCTTGCTTTATAAGCACTTCAAACTCTTCTCTTGATTTAAAGAAATAATCTACACCATCCACTTCTCCTTCTCGGGGTTTACGAGTGGTCATGGAGATGGAATATTCAAATTTTGTATCTTCTTGGGAAAAAATCGCTTTACGAACGGTTCCTTTTCCTACACCTGAAGGTCCGGATAGAACGATCAGCAATCCTTTTTCTTTCATTTATTTACCCTGCCCTTCTTCTACTATATCCTCTTTATCCGTTAAACGATGAGCAACGGTTTCGGGTTGAACAGCTGAAAGAATAACGTGATCGCTATCCGTAATAATAACCGCTCTTGTTCTTCTTCCGTATGTAGCATCAACAAGTGTTCCCCGGTCTCTTGCATCCTGAATCAAGCGTTTGATCGGTGCTGATTCGGGACTAACAATCGAGATGATCCGGTTAGCTGAAACGATATTTCCAAATCCTATATTGATGAGCTTAATCGACATAACGCTCCTCCTAATCAATAGTTTAGTTTCGCCGGAATGATGGGAAACTAAACTTCTTATTCTACATTTTGCACTTGTTCTCTTAGCTTCTCGAGTGTTGATTTCAGTTCCACAACAATCGTGGCGATAAAGGAATCATTTGCTTTCGAACCAATCGTGTTCACTTCCCGGTTCATTTCCTGGATCATGAAATCCAACTTCCTGCCTACAGGCCCTTCACCAGCCAATGTGGAATGAAAATACTGGATATGACTTTCTAATCTCGTCAGTTCCTCGGTAATATCCGATTTATCAGCAAAAATGGCAACTTCCATAAGTAAACGACTTTCATCGAAGGAAGTTTCATTGTATTCGAGAATCCTTTTTCTTAACCGCTCTCTATATTGATCGACCAGTTCAGGAGCATGATTGGTAAGTTCAACAATTTTGTTCTCAAAATGATTGAGATGGGTGAGAAAATCCTTCTTGAGAAGCTGTCCTTCTTTTTCCCGCATTAACCTAAGGTCAGTTGCCGCTTTTTCTACAGCTTTTAACACCAAATGCTCAAGTTCTTCATTTTCTTCTTCCATTTCTTCAATCAACACAAATTCTTCCCTGTTTAAGAGGTGGGCTAATTGCACTTCATCTTTTAGGGAGAAGGTTTCTTTCACTTTATTTACTAACTGATAATAATCTTGAATGAGCTTCCAGTCAATATGTAGATTTTTATGTACTAAGCCATCACCGGTAATGGTGATGAAAATATCCACTTTCCCTCTCTTAACGGACTGGGATAGTTGTTTTTTAATTTTATCCTCAAGTTTCATTAATTGGCGGGGCATTCTTATGTAACATTCACTGAATCTGTGATTAACGGATTTCATTTCTACCGTTACAGTATGTTGTTCAGAGTCTACTTTGCTTCTACCAAAGCCTGTCATACTGACAACCATTACGATCACATCCAATCTTTTGACGTAGATCAACTGATTTCATGCGTGCATTCACACTATAAAAAAAGGTAATAGAGGCTTTTCTCTATTACCTTTAGGATTATACCACATTTCACTATTTTTTTCTTGCAAAAAATGACCCTGCCAGCAAAAACGTTGGAACGGAGCTTAATCCGATGATTAAGAACCAGTCTTTTAGCGCGATCGGTACTGTATGGAAGATCGGCTGCAATGATGGGATGTAGATCACAAGAAGCATTAATACGAGTGAAGATAACACGGCCCACACCAGATACATATTTCCAAACGGATTTCTTGAAAACACTGATACTTCACTTCGACAGTCGAACACATGTATCAGCTGTGCCATAACCAATGTAGCAAAGGCAACCGTTTGGGCATAAGCCAAGTGATCAGGATGAGTCTTATATGACAACATAAATGCAAGTAAAGTGACTCCTCCGATTAAGAATCCCCTTGACACCACTTTCCAACCTAATCCCCTTGCAAACACCCCTTCTTTCGGATGTCTTGGCTTTCTCTTCATGACATCATCTTCAGGCTTATCAAGACCCAGTGCCATGGCAGGAAGCCCATCTGTCACAAGGTTCACCCATAGAATCTGAATCGGCACCAATGGAAGTGGGAGTGCAAGAATCATAGCAAAGAGCATGACGAGGATTTCCCCGACGTTCGAAGCCAGCAGGTACCGGATAAACTTTCTGATATTTTCATAGATGTTCCTGCCTTCCTGAATCGCCGATTTAATCGTCGCAAAGTTATCATCCAACAGGACCAGTGAGGAAGATTCCTTGGCTACATCCGTTCCGGTTATTCCCATCGCTACTCCAATATCGGAGGATTTTATAGCAGGAGCGTCATTTACTCCATCCCCGGTCATCGCCACCACATGTCCCCTGTTTTGCAGGGCTTTGACGATTTTCAATTTATGCTCAGGAGAAACTCGTGCAAATACGGATACATCTTCTACCATTTCTTCTAGTTCATGTACTTCCATTTGATTTAACGCTTTTCCATCCAGAACGCGATCCTTGTTTTTTAAGATCCCGAGTTGTTTAGCAATCGCTTTAGCCGTTAAAATATGATCCCCAGTAATCATGACCGTCTTGATACCGGCTGCACGGCACTCTTTTACCGCCTGCTTCACTTCAGGTCTGGGAGGATCAATCATACCTTGTAAGCCAATGAAGGTGACTCCTTCTTCAATTTTTTCTTCGGTAATTCCTTCCATGGAACTTTCATTGAGGGGTTTATACGCGATCGCAATGTTCCGTAGGGCATTGGAAGACATCTCGCTGATTGCATCTTCTACTTTTTGAGACATTTCAGTTGTTTTATGTTGAAGTCTTCCTTCCCACAAGATGGATTCGCTTTTACCGACCAATACGTCGGGAGCACCTTTCGTTACAGAGAATTGTTTCCCATTTTGATCGACTACGATAATACTCATCATCTTTCTGGTAGAATCAAAGGGGAATTCTTTTACAACCTTAAATTTTTTCTGCAAAGACTCCCGGCTTAATCCAGCTTTCAACCCTGCAACAAGAAGAGCCCCTTCTGTAGGATCTCCATCAACTGCAAAGCTTTCTTCACGTGTCACCAGTTCTGCATGATTGCAAAGCATTCCAAAAGTTAATAATTGTTGCAGGGCGTTCTCATTGTGAGGTGTAACCCTTTGTTCCCCGTTGTAGAATTGGCCGTTCGGCTCATATCCGGTCCCCGTTACCGTCCACGTTCTCCCTCCACTCCATAGATGTGTGACCGTCATCTTATTTTGGGTCAGAGTCCCTGTTTTATCTGAGCATATTACCGATGCACAACCTAATGTTTCAACAGCCGGCAGCTTTCGAACGATCGCTTTCTTCTTGATCATCCGCTGGACGCCGAGGGAAAGGGCAACGGTGACAATGGCTGGTAAGCCTTCAGGAATAGCGGCTACAGCCAATGAAACTCCCGCTAAGAACATGGTGTACATATCATGGCCTTGGATCACACCGATTCCTACGACTAATGCCGTCAATACGAGGGCAACCGTGATCAGTATTTTCCCTAATTCTTCAAGCTTTCTTTGAAGTGGAGTTATCATCGTTTCTGCTTTTTGAATCATATCAGCAATTTGTCCCATCGCTGTTTTCATTCCGATTGATGTAACCACACCAATTCCATTACCCCTTGTGACCATCGTCCCCATAAAGGCCATATTCTCTAAGTCACCGAGACTCATATTTTCGCCATTAACGGGGTTCGTTAATTTAGTAACAGGTACAGATTCCCCTGTTAAGGCAGATTCCTCTATTTCCAGGTTGTTCGCTTCAATGAGGCGTACATCTGCCCCGATCCGATCGCCGCTTCCAAAGCGAATAATATCTCCAATAATAACCTCTTTTGAAGCGATCTTCACCCATTCCCCATCCCTTAATATCGAAACCTGAGGTGCTGAGAGTTCCTTTAAAGCCTGTAGGGACCTTTCTGCTTTTCGCTCTTGAAAAAAACCTAAAAAACCGTTGATTAATACAATGGCAATGATTGCAATCGCATCGATGTATTCCCCAAGTAATCCTGAAATGAGTGTGGCTGCCAATAACACAAGAACCATAAAGTCCTTAAATTGACTGAAAAATAATAACAAAGCCGATTGCTTCTCAGCTTCTTCTAATTGATTGTACCCATATTGTTTCCGTCTTTTAGCTACATCCTCTGTTGAAAGACCTTCTTGATAATTGGTATTCAATGACTGCTCTATATCCTCTTGTCTCATCTCATGAAATTTCATGCAACCATTTCACTCTCCTCCTACGGTACGAAAAGTTGTCCCTTCTCATAGCATTCTTATTCAGACTCGTCCTAAAAAATGATATGATTTATGTATGTTTTGCATTTTATCGTTTAGAAGGGTAAAATCGATTACATTTGAAACACGGAGATCTTGACAAAGTCGGATAGAATTAAAAACGAATGAAACCGTTTAAAGTAGAGGATGTTTTATATGTCATTTGATGGATTATTTACGAGAAGCATGACGAAAGAATTGAATGAAAACTTATTACACGGACGCATTAATAAAATACATCAACCTTATAAAAATGAAATCATCATGATTATCCGGGCGAATGGAAAAAATCACAAAGTTTTATTATCCGCCCACCCCAATTATTCCAGGGTACAATTAACCAACGAAAATTACGAAAACCCTTCTGTTCCTCCTATGTTTTGTATGCTTTTACGTAAGCATCTGGAAGGGTATATCGTAGAAGGAATCAAACAAGTAGAGTTGGACCGGATGATTATATTTGAAGTAAAAGGAAGAAATGAAATCGGTGATATTTCATACAAACAATTAATTATTGAGATCATGGGCCGACACAGCAATATTATTTTAGTTGATAAAGAACGAAATATGATTCTGGATAGTATCAAGCATATTTCACCAAGTATGAATACCCATCGTACCGTTTTACCGGGACATACGTATGTTCTACCCCCACAGCAGGATAAGAGAAATCCTCTTGAAGCAACAAGTGATGATATCCTAAGAGCACTGGACTTTAATTCCGGCAAACTCGATAAGCAGATCGTTCAATCTTTCGCCGGAATTTCTCCTCTCTACGCTAAGGAAGTCGTCCACCGGGCAGGAATTGGAAGCCAGTCGACCTTTGCAGAATCCTTCTTAGAATTGATTCAACATGCAAAATCGAATGACTCAACACCAACCCTCATTAGCGGAGAAAAAGAAACGTTTTACTGGATGAATCTTGACCATCTTCAAGGAGAGAAACAAACCTTTCCTTCGTTAAGTGCATTATTAGACCGGTTCTTCTATCAGAAGGCGGCACGAGATCGGGTCAAGCAACAAGGAAACGATTTGGAACGATTCATTCGAAACGAAAGGGATAAAAATGTAAACAAAATCGAAAAATTAAAGCAAACGTTGGAGGATGCCCGACAGGCTGATCGCTATCAATTGCTGGGTGAACTCCTCACGTCGAATCTATATGCCGTTGAACGAGGAATGACTGAGGTTAGCGTTGTAAATTACTATGATGAAAACGGGGAAAGCATTACGATCCCCCTCAACCCACAAAAGTCTCCTTCGGATAATGCCCAAAACTATTTCTCACGCTATCAAAAAGCAAAAAATGCAGTGAAAATCGTACATGAGCAAATTGAAAAAGCCGACAATGAGATAAAGTATCTAGAGCAATTACTTCAGCAATTAGAATCGGCTTCTACGAAAGATGTAGAAGAGATCAGAGAAGAACTTGAGGAAGAAGGTTACCTGAGGGTTCGCAAGCAGACGAAAAAGAAAAAGGCCAATGTGAAGCCCGTTCTGGAAAACTACACATCGAGTGATGGCACACAAATATTAGTCGGGAAAAACAATAAACAAAACGACTATCTAACAAACAGAGTCGCAGGAAGGGAAGAGATTTGGCTTCACACGAAGGATATTCCCGGCTCCCATGTTGTAATCAAGAGTCAGAATCCTTCCGATGAGACGATCAAGGAAGCGGCTAACATTGCTGCCTACTTTAGTAAAGCACGTGATTCAAGCTCGGTACCTGTTGATTTCACTCAAGTCAAACAGGTAAAGAAACCAAAAGGAGCCAAGCCGGGGTTTGTCATCTATGAAGGACAGCAAACCGTGTATGTGACACCTGATTTGGATTTGGTCCGGTCATTAAAAGAATAATTTTAGTTAGAATGTACTTTCCCCCAGGCTGATATTGGCCTGGGGAAAGTATTTTGGTTATAGTACAGGCGAAAAATGCAGAAAGGCAGATAAACGCCTCCCCACTATCATTCTCCTATTAAAACTAAAAAGCAACTCACAAAAGAGTTGCTTTCCACCTTAACTGCCCCACTTCTCAGGATTTTCACTCCAAAGCTTCAATTGTTCCAGATCTTCTTCACGAATGATGGAGTTTTGAAGCGCTATGTCCAATAAGCTTGAGTAATCGGATAGAGCATATGCTTTAATGTCGTGTTCCCCCAGCATCCTTTTTCCTTTTTCTAACTCGTATGTGAAAATGGCAGCTACCCCTAATACTTCACAGCCCGCTTCTCTTAATGCGTTTACAGCCGTAATACAGCTACCTCCCGTTGAGATGAGGTCTTCTACCACGACCACTTTTTGTCCAGGCGTCGCTTTCCCTTCAATCTGTTTACCTTTTCCGTGAGCTTTCGCTTTTGACCTGACATAACACATCGGAAGGTTTAATTTTTCACTCACCCAAGCAGCATGTGGAATTCCAGCTGTTGCAGTCCCCGCAATGACTTCCACCTGAGGAAATTGCTCTTTAATAATCTCAACAAGACCCGTAGAGATTTCATCCCGCACTGTAGGATAAGATAAGGTCAGTCGATTATCACAATAGATCGGGGACTTTATTCCGGATGACCATGTAAATGGCTCCGTCGGATTTAAAAATACAGCTTCAATGTCTAATAGTTTTTTTGCGATTTCTTGTTTCATTCTTTGTCCTCCCATTCATGTACGATCCGCTCATATGCAAGTACCGGATTATCGGCACCTGTGATACTTCTTCCAACGACAATGTAGGAAGATCCTAATTCTTTTGCCGTTTGTGGTGTAGTGACTCTTTTTTGATCTCCTAAATGATCTTCTGCTAATCTGATCCCAGGAGTTACACGTATAAAGTCAGAACCGCAATGTTCTTTAATCAGGCGTGATTCGTGAGGAGAACATACCACTCCATCAAGTCCCGCTTCTTTCGAAAGGGTGGCATAATGTAAGACAGACTCATTAATGGATTTAATAATTAGTTGTTCTTTCTGCATTTGTTCTTCCGTTGTCGACGTCAATTGTGTGACGGCAATCAGTTTTGCTCGTTTATGATTGGCAGGAGTACCCGCATGCAGACCTTCCAGCGCCTTTTCCATCATCACACTGCCACCTGCAGCATGCACATTGATCAGGTCCAGGTCGAACCCGGCAAGTCCCTTCATGGCGCCGTATACTGTATTGGGAATGTCATGTAGCTTCAAGTCCAGGAAGATACGATGATTTTTATTTAAAATCTTTTCGATGATAACCGGTCCATTTTGAAGGTATAGCTCCATACCTACTTTTACATTTAAACTCTCTGAAAATTGATCTAAGAAGATTGATGTCTTCTCCCACGTTGGGAAATCAAGAGCTATAAACGGCTTTTGATTCATGCTTCCCCCAGCTCCTTCCGGTCAATTGGGATATATGGTCCACTCCCAGCTCATCAAGTAACGGCGGTAAATCTTTTATGATACGCTGACACACGAATGGATCCACGAAGTTTGCTGTACCGACGGCTATGGCACTTGCCCCTGCGTAAAAATATTCAATCACATCTTCAGCAGTTTGTATGCCCCCCATTCCGATAATCGGAAGATCCACCTGTTGACTTACTTCATAAATCATACGAATCGCGACAGGTTTAATGGCTGGTCCTGACAATCCACCTGTTTTATTAGCCAGGATCGGCTTTCCTGTCTTCATATCCAGCCTCATCCCGAGGAGTGTATTGATCATTGTCAGCCCGTCTGCCCCCCCTGCTTCAACAGCCTTGGCCATGTCGACAATATTGGAGACATTCGGTGATAACTTTACATATAGTGGGACCTGCGAGACTTCTTTTACTCTCTCAGTCAATTCTTTTGCCACTTCGGGAATGGTACCAAAGGCAATTCCCCCTGTTTTTACATTTGGACAGGAGATATTCAATTCAAGGGCCTTAACGTTTTCTGCGGTTGAGATGACTCTTGCCACCTCCACATAATCCTCAACTTGAGAACCAGCCACATTTGCAATGATTGGTACATCGTACTGGGAAAGCCATGGAAGTTCGTTTTCCATCACACCTGTTAGTCCTGGATTTTGTAAACCAATCGCATTCAGCATCCCGGCGTTCGTTTCTGCGACGCGGGGAGTAGGATTTCCAAAACGAGCTTCTTCCGTCGTCGCTTTGATCATGATCGCCCCAAGCTCGCTTAAATCATAGAATTGACTATATTCGCGACCAAAGCCAAAGCAGCCTGATGCCGGCATGACCGGGTTTTTTAATGATAATCCCGGTAATTCGATTTTTAATGATTTCATAAAAGCACCACCCCTACTGGAAATACAGGTCCGTCACTACAAACCTTCACGTAGCTTGCCCCTTCAGGATCATCCTGTTTATGACAAACACAAGCGAAGCATGCACCTATTCCGCAGCCCATTCGTTCTTCTAAAGAGATAAACCCTCGTTTGTCCTCTAATTCGACTTGAAGTGCTTTTAGCATCGGAGTCGGACCACAGGAATAAAACACATCAAAGGCCGGTGCTTTTTCTCGAATAACATCTGTTACAAAACCGGGAGTTCCGAGGGTTCCGTCCACTGTGGCGACAAAGGTTTCACCCAATTCTCTGAACATATCTTCATAAAAGCTCACGGATTCAGTTTGAAAACCGAGGATGTGTTTCACTGTCCAACCATTTTCAACCAGCTTTTTAGAAAGACCGTAGAGGGGAGGAACTCCAATTCCTCCACCTACTAACAGTGCGGTCTTACTTGCGTCTTCGACTGGGAAACCATTTCCAAGAGGTCCTAAAACGTCGACTGTTTCTCTTATTTTCACCTCTGAAAGAAGGATCGTTCCCTTCCCTTCAGCACGGTAGATCAATGTCATCGTGAGGTTTTCCGGGTTGTGAGAGGCGATGGAAATCGGCCTTCTAAGTAAAGGGTCTATTCCCGTACCCACTTTAATATGGACAAATTGCCCAGGAGCCTTGATCTCGTTCACCAATTCCCCTTGTAGAACCAATTCAAAGATGTTTTCAGCTATTCTTTCATGAGAAAGCACAACCATCTTTTGATTTACGATCATTGAAAAACCGCCTCTCTCGTCTTCGGTTGTGATGGAAGAGCCTCAGCAGAGAATGTCATGGATTCAATCACTCTCAGGATGGCTTCTGCCGTGTCCAGGGATGTAAGACATGGAATGCCATTCTCTACAGATTCTCTACGGATTCTAAATCCGTCCCGGGCAGGTTGTTTTCCTTTTGTTAAAGTGTTTATGACAAGCTGTGTTTCTCCACTTTGGATGATATCCAGCAGGGTTGGTCCGGTAGATCCGATCTTATCCACCTCACGAACGGTGATGTTTGCTTTAGTCAGATGCTCAGCCGTGCCCTTAGTTGCAAGGATCTGATACCCGATATCGATAAAGCGTTGCGCCAGGAGAACCGCTTCTTCTTTGTCTTTATCTGCTACGGTCATGAGTACAGAGCCGTACTCTTTCATTTGCATCCCTGCTGCAACCATTCCTTTGTAGAGGGCTTTTTCCAGTGTAAGATCTTTCCCCATTACTTCACCTGTTGATTTCATTTCAGGCCCTAAAGTGATGTCCACCCGTCTTAGCTTGGCAAAGGAGAATACAGGAACCTTTACATATACACCATGTTTTTCAGGAATTAATCCTGATTCATATCCTTGATCTTTCAGGGAGATTCCAAGTATGGACTTAGTTGCAATATTCGCCATCGGTACATTCGTAATCTTGCTGATGAATGGTACTGTTCGGCTGGAGCGTGGGTTCACTTCCAGAACAAATATTTCTCCTTTTGAGATGACATATTGGATATTCAGTAACCCAACGATGTTTAAGCCTTTGGCGAGTCTCGTTGTATAATCAACAATGGTTTGTTTCTGTTCTTGAGTGAGCTGCTGTGGAGGATAGACCGCGATGGAATCTCCCGAGTGAACTCCAGCCCGTTCGATATGTTCCATGATTCCAGGGACGACTACGTCTATTCCGTCAGAAATGGCATCCACTTCAATTTCTTTTCCGATCAGGTAACGGTCGATTAGAACCGGATGCTGTGGATTCACTTTCACTGCATTCTTCATGTATTGAAGAAGTTCTTCTTCCCGATACACGATTTCCATCGCTCTTCCACCAAGAACGTATGACGGTCTTACCAGAACCGGGTAACCGATGCTTTCTGCGATCTTAATGGCTCCTTCTACAGATACCGCTGTTTTCCCTTCAGGTTGAGGGATGCCCAGTTCATTCAGTGTATGTTCGAATTTGTCCCGGTTTTCTGCACGATCTAAATCTTCAAGGGATGTACCGAGAATCGTGACTCCTCTTCTCACTAGCTCTTCTGCAAGATTGATCGCGGTTTGCCCACCAAACTGCACGACAACTCCCTTAGGCTTTTCAAGATCAATGATGTGCATCACATCTTCTACCGTAAGAGGTTCAAAGTATAATTTATCCGAGATGCTGAAGTCGGTCGAAACCGTTTCTGGATTGTTATTTACGATGATCGCTTCATAACCCGCTTCTTTAATGGCCCAGACAGAGTGAACGGTCGCGTAATCAAATTCGACTCCCTGACCGATCCTGATCGGTCCTGACCCAAGAACGATGACACTCTCCCGAGAAGTGACCTTGGATTCATTCTCATCCTCATAGGTTCCATAGAAGTAAGGAGTTTCCGATTCAAACTCAGCCGCACATGTATCTACCATTTTATAGACAGGTGTCAATTTATTTTCTTTTCTCCAGCTATACAATTCTGCTTCTGTACTATTCCATAGCTTGGCAATCGTGATATCTGAGAAGCCCATACGCTTTGCTTTTTGGCCCAGCTCAAGATTGAAGGGATGTAGAGTTAATTCCTTTTCGAATTCTACGATTCTATTCATTTTATACAGGAAGAAAAGATCGATTTTGCTCCAATCATGAATGGTTTCAATCGTCACTCCTCTTCTAAGTGCTTCCCCGATATAGAAGAGGCGTTCATCTCCTGCTTTGCGGATTCTCTTCTCGATCCACTCGTCTGTAAATTGTTCAGCATCACTTAATTCTATATGATACGTGTTGCTTTCAAGGGAACGAATCGCTTTAAGAAGTGACTCTTCCAATGTTCGCCCAATCGCCATTACTTCACCGGTTGCTTTCATTTGCGTACCGAGGTTACGCTTGGCAGCCTCAAATTTATCAAATGGCCATCTCGGGATCTTTGTCACCACATAGTCCAGGGCAGGTTCGAATGATGCATATGTTTTACCTGTTACAGGATTCATCATTTCATCCAGGGTCAGTCCTACAGCAATTTTTGCTGCAAGCTTCGCAATTGGGTATCCCGTTGCTTTTGATGCAAGTGCAGAAGAACGGCTCACCCTTGGGTTCACTTCGATGATGTAATACTGGAAGCTGTCCGGATCAAGGGCAAGCTGGACGTTACAGCCCCCTTCTATTCCTAATTCACGGATGATATTTAAGCTTGTATTCCGCAGCATTTGATACTCACGGTCACTTAAGGTTTGACTTGGTGCTACAACAATTGAATCTCCCGTATGAATTCCAACCGGGTCGATGTTTTCCATATTACACACCACGATGGCGTTATCGGCTGCATCTCTCATAACCTCATATTCTATTTCTTTGAAGCCAGCAATACTTTTCTCCAGCAAACATTGGGTTACCGGACTATATTTCAATCCTGAGCTTACAATCTCGACCAATTCGTCTTCGTTGTGACAAATTCCACCACCGGTTCCACCTAATGTATAGGCAGGACGAACGATGACCGGATAGCCTATTTCATTCACAAATTGATAGGCTTCATCTAAGGAATGAATGATTTCACTTTCCGGAACCGGTTCTCCCATTTCATTCATCAAGTTCCTGAACAAGTCACGGTCTTCCGCTTTCTCGATTGCAGAAAGCTTCGTCCCGAGAATTTCAACTCCGCATTCTTCTAAAACGCCCGATTTAGCAAGTTCAACAGCCAGATTCAATCCCGTTTGCCCACCTAATGTAGGAAGTAGGGCGTCAGGTCGTTCTTTGCGAATAATTCGACTGACAAACTCCAGTGTAAGTGGCTCGATATACACTTTATCTGCCATTTCAGCGTCAGTCATGATTGTAGCTGGGTTTGAGTTTACAAGAATAACACGGTAGCCTTCCTCTTTTAAGGCGATACACGCTTGAGTTCCGGCATAGTCGAATTCTGCAGCCTGTCCTATGATGATTGGTCCGCTTCCGATAACTAAGATGCTTTTAATGTCTGTACGTTTAGGCATGTTGAAGCTCCTTTCTTTTCTCATCTTTCATAAGTTGTAAGAAATCATCGAATAAGTAATTTGAATCCTCAGGTCCAGGTGACGCTTCAGGGTGATACTGAACCGTAAAGGCCGGGAAGTCTAAATGCTTTAATCCTTCTACTGTGCCATCATTGATGGCCATGTGAGTAACTTGAAGCCTTGATCCTGTCAATGACTTTTCATCTACTGCATAGCCGTGGTTCTGGGAAGTCAGTGCTACTTTTCCAGTTTTTATATCTTTTACCGGGTGGTTGCCTCCGCGGTGACCAAATTTCATTTTGAAGGAGTCCCCTCCACATGCCAGAGCAAACAATTGATGCCCTAAACAAATACCAAACAGTGGAATTTCTCCCAGTAGCTCTTTAATGGTCTCAATGGCTTCCGGCACATCTTTCGGATCCCCCGGCCCATTTGAGAGCATGATCCCGTCAGGCTGCAAGCGACGAATCTCTTCAGCTGACGTATTGTAAGGAACCACAATCACGTCACAATCACGCTTGTTTAATTCTCTCAGAATTCCGTGTTTCATCCCAAAGTCCATTAATACGACACGATATCCTCTTCCTGGACTGGCATAAGCTGTTTTGGTCGAAACCTGCATGACTTGATCTGTTCTTAGAGCTGTATCATGCAATTTCTCAAGCATTTCTTTTGGATCTAATTCAGCTGAGCAAATGATGCCTTTCATTGCTCCATGCTGTCTGATGATTCTTGTTAACTTTCTGGTATCGATATCTGAAATTCCTGGAATCCCTTTTATTTTTAATAATTCATCCAATGTTGATTCATTTCTCCAGTTAGAAGGAAAATCAGCAACTTCTCTCACAATGAATGCTTTGATAGCTGGAGTGATGGACTCAAAATCGTCGCGATTGATTCCATAGTTCCCTACTAGAGGATAGGTTAATGTGACAAGCTGTCCACAGTAAGATGGATCTGATAGTATTTCCTGATATCCTGTCATACTTGTGTTGAAAACCACTTCTCCAATCGTTTCTTTATTCGCTCCAAATCCTTCTCCTACGAATACTGTTCCATCGTCTAAAATGAGTTGTCTTTTCATTGTTTGTTTCCTCCTTCATTCCATACAAGAGATCCCTGATAAAAAGTAGCTTTTGGAAAGCCTCTGCACTCCCAGCCTGTAAATGGGGTATTTTTTCCTTTTGATAAAAATTCAGCTGGGTCAATCCCTTTTTGTTCATTTAAATCTATAAGCGTAAAGTCAGCTTCTCCTCCTACTTCTAGTAGTCCAAACGGAAGGTTAAATGCTGAGCTTGGTTTAATCGTCATCCAGTCAATTAACTGCTTTAATGTGAAGATTCCTTTTTCTACAAAGTGTGTATAGAGTAACGGAAAGGCTGTTTCCAATCCTACAATTCCGAAAGGAGCGAGCTGCATCCCTTCTGACTTCTCTGCTTCCGTATGAGGTGCATGATCCGTCGCAATAAAGTCGATGGTGCCATCCAGCAATCCTTCTATTAACGCTTGCTGATCTTCTTTGCTTCTAAGAGGCGGGTTCATTTTGAAATTCGTATCAAGCCCTGGAATATCATCTTCACACAGGAGAAGATGGTGTGGTGTTACTTCAGCTGTCACATTGATCCCAGCCCTTTTAGCATCACGGACCACTCTTACTGACTCTTTTGTTGAAATATGACAAACGTGATAATGTACACCTGCTGCTTCTGCAAGCAGCACATCCCGGGATATATGTACGGCTTCACAGATGGAAGGTATTCCTTTCAGGTTATGCTCTTTGGAGAATGTTCCGTCATGAACCGCTCCTCCATAAATCAGGGTATTCTCTTCACAGTGGGCCACAATGGATGCATTGATGCCGGCTGCCTTCTTCATGGCTTCAAACATCATCCCTGCCGATTGCACCCCTACCCCGTCATCTGTGAATGCAAATGCCCCATTTTCTTTTAAGGAAGGTAAGTCATTAAGCGTTTTTCCAATTTGTCTCTCTGTGATGGCGGCATAAGGTAATACGCGAACACTCGCTGTTTCAGAGATTTTCTTGTTTAGGGCTTGCAGATTTTCTACCGAGTCAGGTACGGGTCTTGTATTAGGCATTGCAGCGATGGTAGTGAAACCACCCTTCGCAGCAGCTTTTGTTCCCGTTTCGATTGTTTCTTTGTGTTCGCCCCCTGGTTCCCTTAAATGGACATGAAGATCAACAAAGCCTGGGGAAATCAATAACCCATCTGCTTGAAATTCCTGGTGATCGGTACGTTTGAGGTCTGTTCCCATCTCGATGATTTTCTGATTCTCCACCTTCACATCCACTATCTCAAGAACACCATTCTTTGCTAGAATACGTGCATTTCGGATTAACCAATTCATTTCAAATTCCCCCTAGTTAGTTGCTTTCAAGTGCTCTCTTTAAAACAGCCATTCTGATGTAAACTCCATTTTCCATCTGCTTAAAGATTCTTGATTGATCACATTCCACCAATGAATCTGCAATTTCAACCCCACGGTTGACCGGTGCCGGATGAAGAATGATACCGGTTGGTTTCATTCGTGCTTTTCGACTTTCCGTCAAGCCAAAGCTTTCATGGTATTCCTCTTTCGTTAAACTTGATGTACTATCGTGTCGCTCATGTTGAATTCTCAGTAACATGACCACATCGGAATCTGCTATACAATTATCTATCGGCCTATATTGATGTCGGTCCTGTGATGGGAACCATTCCTTTGGTCCAGAGAACATGACTTCGGCTCCCAGCTTTGTTAACGCTTCTGCATTGGATCGTGCCACCCGGCTGTGGGCAATGTCTCCAATGATCGATACCTTCAGTCCTGCAAATCCTCCAAATTCCTGTCGTATGGTCAACAGGTCCAAAAGGCATTGAGTTGGATGATTACCACATCCATCGCCTCCGTTGATGACGCTTATGTTAAGTGGTGCAAGTTCATCGAAATATCGTTCAAGTGAGTGCCGGATTACAACGGTTTCGACCCCGATGCTTTCTAATGTTTTCACCGTGTCATACAAGCTTTCTCCCTTTTGTACACTTGAAGTCTGTGCTTCAAATGGAATGACCTCGAGCCCAAGTTTCCTTTCCGCCATTTCAAAACTGCATTTCGTCCGGGTACTTGCCTCGAAAAAAAGATTGGCTACATATTTATTGGAGCCTTCCTTCCATGTTTCCCCCTCTTTAAAGTGTTCAGCTGCATCTAATATTTCAATGATTTCCTCTTTTGATAAGTCATTCATTGTCAATAAGTTCTTCATCATGGGACAACCCTTTCTTCTCTTCTTTCAAAAAAACACCCTGCCAATTTTCTGACAGGGTGTTTTTGAACATGCCAACAGGGACCGTGCGAAAAATCCCACGTGCCTGTCTTGTTCAAATTCACCCTTCTTAGACTCTCTGGACCATGTTAAAAGGTGCTTCTATGCAACATCATGCTTAGCATTTTCTTCTTCGAATAAGTTGTTTTCTCCTTCGCTTTCTTCTCTGCCTGGTAAGACAAGATTAAGGAGAACTCCGACAATCGCTGCTAGAGCCATTCCTGATAAGGATACCTGCTCATTGACCTTCACGAATGCCCCTCCTACCCCGATTACCAGGATCACTGAGGAAATCACCAGGTTTCTCTTGTTTCCTAAGTCTACTTTGTTATCAATCAGCATGCGCAGTCCGCTAGAGGCGATGATTCCGAACAGAAGGATGGATACTCCGCCCATGACGGCTGATGGTATCGATCCAATCAAGGCTGTTATCTTACCGACAAATCCGAACATGATGGCAAGGACTGCGGCTCCTCCAATTACGAATACGCTGAACACTCGTGTTATGGCTAATACTCCAATATTTTCACCATACGTTGTATTAGGTGGTCCACCGAGGAAGGATGCAATCACAGTTGCTACCCCATCCCCAAGAATGGAACGGTGAAGACCTGGTTTCTCAATGAAGTTTCTTCCTACTACTTTACTTAGAACCATCTGGTCTCCTGTATGCTCTGCCAAAGTTACGAGGGCAACAGGTACCATTATGGACACGATTTCCCAAGAGAAGCTTGGCGTGTAGTCAACAAATGGCATGAAGAAGTCCGGCATTTGAAAAAGCGGTGCATCGAATACTTGTTGGAAATTTACTAACCCTGCAAAAACCGCGATGACATATCCACCAATGATTCCAGCTAAAATCGGTACCATTCCAAGAAACCCTTTGAAGTAAATCGAGCAAATCACGGTAATGGCCAGAGTCGCAAGTGCCACCATAAAGTGTGTGTTACTGTAAACCAATTCTTCTGCTCCAGGATTTTCATACATGGCCATATTTACGGCCGTTCCTGCCAGGCCTAATCCGATAACCATAATCACTGGTCCTACAACAATCGGTGGAAGAATTCTCACCAGCCATTTCAACCCCAGTTTAGATATCAGTAATGCAACAATTCCGTAAACAATCCCGGCGAGAAAGCTTCCCATCATGGCAGCCTCCGGTCCTCCAAAGCTCTTTGCAGCTAAGATAGGTGCAATGAAAGCAAAGGATGATCCTAAGTAAGCAGGAATTCTGCCCCTTGTAATGAAGAGGTAAGCAAGTGTTCCTAAACCACTTGAGATAAGGGCGACTCCCGGGCTTAACCCTACCAGGAATGGAACTAATACCGTTGCTCCAAACATGGCGAATAAATGCTGTATACTTAAAGTGATCCATTTTCCTAACTTCGGTACTTCTTCTACATCTAATACAACTTGTTGGTTTTGACTCATTTATTTTTCCTCCTCTAATACCCAAATTCCCCAATAAAAAACCCTCTTTGTCCAAAAGAGGGCACAAAGAGGGTACAAGAAGGTCTATTATTACCTTCATTCCCATCCTTTGTCAGCCTCACGGGACCACTCTTAAAAGGACTTCCGTTATTCTTTTTCGTGTATTGCGACGATATCTTCCTGATCGACCTCTGTTAAGGCAACCATAATTTTTTCGGAGCTGGATGTAGGAATGTTTTTTCCAACAAAGTCTGCTCGTATCGGTAATTCTCTATGTCCACGATCGACCAGTACTG
Source organism: Rossellomorea sp. GCM10028870 (assembly GCF_042666755.1). NCBI lineage: Bacteria > Bacillati > Bacillota > Bacilli > Caryophanales > Bacillaceae > Rossellomorea > Rossellomorea sp. GCM10028870. The sequence goes on from NZ_JBHTGN010000001.1 coordinate 1,558,307, forward strand.
CAAGTTGGATTTGACTTGGTCGTCCAAGATCCATCAATGCGTCCAAGCCTGCCCTGACCGTTCTTCCTGTAAATAATACATCGTCTACCAGGATGACTTTCTTGTTGGTAATATCAACAGGCAGGTCAGAACCTTTCACCTCGGGTTCATGATCTTCTGTTTTCTTAGTTAAGTCATCTCGGTATAGGGTTATGTCTATTTCCCCTACGGGAATCTTTTCGCCTTCAATATCATGGATTCGCTCCGCTAATCGGTTAGCGATGTAGATGCCTCTTGTTTTGATTCCAACAAGAACACAGTCCTCAATTCCTTTGTTGCGTTCAATGATTTCATGAGCTATCCTTGTCAGAGCTCTTCGAATGGCGGGTTGATCCAATACCGTTGCTTTCTTTGTCACTTTCGCCACCTCGTTTCTTTAAAATAAAAAATCCCTCTCACCGTAGGGATGAGAGGGCACACTTATCGTTGTAATCTGATTGCACGCCAAAACGATTTGGTCGTACATGCTCCTTCTCAGCCTCACGGGACCGTATTAAAGGTTACTTATTCAATTAACTAAATCATAAAGGTCGAGTCGGAATTTGTCAACGATTATTTTCAAGATGCTTCACAAGTTTAGTGAACTCTAAAGGTAACTCCGAGTGAAATTCCATATATTCTTCTGTTCTGGGATGAACAAACCCTAAAACCCCTGCGTGAAGAGCTTGTCCCTCTATGCTCAGTGTTTTCCTTGGTCCATACTTAGGATCCCCGGCAAGGGGGAAGCCGATATACTTCATATGCACACGGATTTGATGCGTTCTCCCAGTTTCCAATTCACATTCAACTAATGTAAAATCTTTATAACGATCAAGCACTCTGAAATGAGTAACTGCTTGTTTGCCGTTATCCACTACAGCCATACTCTGACGATCTTTAGGGTCTCTTCCGATTGGAGCATCAATGGTGCCGTATTCGTGGGGAATAAGACCATGTACGATGGCTGTATATTTTCTTGTAACCGACTTTTCTACAAGCTGATTTACCAAATGCTCGTGGGCCATGTCATTTTTCGCCACCATCAGTAAGCCGGAAGTGTCTTTATCTATACGGTGGACGATCCCCGGTCTTAGAACTCCATTAATGCCTGATAGATCCTTACAATGATACATCAATCCGTTCACCATTGTACCTGAATAATGCCCAGGTGCAGGGTGAACGACCATTCCCTTTGGCTTATTTACAACGATGACATCCCCATCTTCATATGCAATGTCAAGGTTAAGATCTTCCGGCTCTACATCCAGCTCTTCCGGTTGAGGGATTGAAACCGTGATGACTGCATCTAGAGGACATTTAAAGTTGGGTTTAACTGCATCACCATTCACTTGAATATGCCCTTCCTTTATCCATTGTTGAACCTGTGAACGGGACCATTCCTTATTCAACTGACTTACGACTTTATCAATTCGTTCTCCCTGGTCTTCCTGCTGTATGTTGTGCTGAATTACTTCCATTTTTGTTCTCCTTCTTTGCTTTTCGTTCGTCTAAATACATGTAAATTAGTAACAATGCCACTCCAATGGTTAATGCTGCATCTGCAATATTAAATATCGGAAAATCATAGGAAAAGATGTATGTATTTAAGAAATCAACCACTTCTTTTCGAAAGATACGGTCAATAAAGTTTCCAATAGCTCCACCAAGCATAAAGGCTAAACTTAAACTGAATAAAGAATGCCCTTTTGCATGGACTTGCATATAATACACGATACCTACAATCACTACTACTGTAATAATGTAAAAAAACCACATTTGCCCTTGAAGTATTCCCCATGCTGCACCTTGATTTCGATGAGAAGTAAGATATAAGACGTTGTCAATGATCTTTATACTTTCTCCTTCTGTCATTCGTTTCACAACCAACCATTTTGTTAATTGATCGAGTCCAATCACAACCAAAGCCAATAAATAATAATACACAAAGGTAACCTCCGAACATCGTTTAAATGATTACCTTTGCATTTTAGCATAAAAGGGAGAATAAAGACACTTAAACTAAGGAGAACGACGAAAACCTATAGTGTGGCTGTTAGGAATAAGATGAGATTTTTCCAAATCGTCTCCATTCCAATGCATCTTCCAGAGATGTGCATGTTGGGTTCATCTTAATGAAATCATAGGGAATTTCTTCTCCGCTCATTTCACAATAGCCATATTGATTATCTCTAAATCGATTTAACGCTTGTTTCACTTCTGTAATTTCTTCATCAATATACTGCTGAATTAAAGGATGTTGAGATTGACTTGCCTCCAGCTCTTTCAAGGATGTGGTCAGTTCTTGAACAATGGATGTGTATCGGTCATATGTCATCTTTGATCCCTCCATTTATAGTATGGGGGAAACAGACCTAAAAATTGTGTTGCAAGATATAGCAATTTTGGAATTAGAAAGGCTGTCTGGACGAAAAAAGACTGACTCACATTGAGTGTGAGTCAGCCTTTTTAAATTATGCCAGGTGTGAATAGCTTTCTTTCACTACTGATGCACATCTTGTGCAAAGAGTAGGATGATCTTTATCCTTGCCGACTGTCGGTGTGACAATCCAGCAGCGGTCACATGTTTCACCTTGCGCTTTTTCCACGACAATATTGATTTCACCAAGACTTAATGCATGTTCTGGTGCTTCGTTCACTGCTCCACCGATTTCAAATGCGGAGACGATGAATAATTGTTTTAAGTCTTCCTTAATTGAACCTAGTAAAGCTTTCGTTTCATCATTTACGTAAAGGGTCACTTTAGCCGTTAATGATTTACCAATCATCTTCTGATTACGCGCTTCTTCAAGAGCCTTTAAAACATCATCTCTTAACTCAAGGAAAGCATTCCATTTCTTCTTCAACTCATCAGCATTTCTTACCTCTTGCACTTCAGGCATATCTGTTAGTTGAACACTCTCTCCCTCTACTCCAGGGATATGAGCCCACACTTCATCAGCTGTATGAGACAGGATTGGAGACATCAGTTTCGTAAGCGCAATCAGGGATTCATATAACACAGTTTGAATGGCTCGACGCTCTTCATGATTTTCTGACTCGATATATAGAACATCCTTCGCAAAATCTAAATAGAATGAACTTAAATCAAGCGTACAAAAATTATTTACAGCGTGATAGATGCTTGCAAATTCATATTTGTCGTATGAATTTCTCACATTTTTCACAAGATCATTAAGCTTTACAAGCATGAATTGATCCACTTCTCTTAATTGATCGAAGGATACCGCATTGGTACTTGGATCAAAGTCGGAAAGATTTCCCAATAAGAAACGGTACGTATTACGGATTTTACGATACACTTCAGCCACTTGCTTCAAGATTGGATCCGATACACGTACATCTGCTTGATAATCAACCGATGCAACCCACAGACGAAGGATATCGGCTCCAAGCTGCTTCATCACTTTTTCAGGAACGACTACGTTCCCTAATGATTTACTCATTTTTCTTCCGTCACCATCAAGAGCAAATCCATGACTTAACACGCCTTTATATGGAGCTTTACCCGTCACTGCTACACTTGTAGTCAAAGAAGAGTTAAACCATCCGCGATATTGGTCAGATCCCTCTAAATAAAGGTCTGCAGGACGCTTGAGGTCATCTCTTTCTTCAAGCACCGCTTGATGTGAGGAACCTGAATCAAACCAGACGTCCATGATATCCTGTTCTTTTGTGAACTTCCCATTCGGACTTCCTTCATGGCTGAATCCTTCAGGTAGAAGATCCTTCGCTTCTTTTTCAAACCAGATGTTTGATCCATGTTCACGGAAGAGCTTCGATACATGGTCGATTGTTTCATCTGTAATGATTTCCTGGCCATTTTCAGCATAAAATACCGGGATAGGCACTCCCCATGCACGTTGTCTTGAAATACACCAGTCTCCACGGTCTCTAACCATATTGTAAAGGCGTGTCTCCCCCCAAGCAGGTACCCATTTCGTTTCATTGACAGCTTCCAGCAGTTCTTTACGGAATTTATCGATTGACGCAAACCATTGTGCCGTCGCTCTAAAGATAACAGGCTTTTTCGTACGCCAATCATGTGGATAGGAGTGAGTGATAAAGTTAAGCTTTAATAATGCTCCTGTTTCCTGTAGCTTTTCTGTAATCGGTTTATTGGCTTTATCGTAGAATAAACCTTCGAATCCAGGTGCTTCAGATGTCATAACGCCTTTATCGTCAACCGGGCATAACACATCCAAACCATATTTCTTTCCTACCAGGAAGTCATCTTCCCCGTGTCCTGGAGCGGTATGAACACATCCAGTACCAGAATCAGTAGTGACATGCTCCCCTAGGACAACAAGTGAATCCCGATCATATAATGGATGTTTTGCCACGATATGCTCAAGCTCTGCACCTTTAACCTTTTGGGATACAGAGTAATCTTCCCATTCCAGATTCTTCGCTACTTCTTCTAATAAATCTTCAGCTACTACATAGCTGCTTTCTTTCACATTTACTACGACATAACTTAGATCTTCGTGCACGGCAATTCCCAGGTTAGCAGGAATCGTCCAAGGTGTTGTCGTCCAGATGACTAATTGAGTCCCTTCTTCAAGAACTCCCTTTCCTTCTGTAACGGCAAAACCGACATAGATGGAAGGAGAACGCTTATCCTGATATTCAATCTCTGCTTCTGCAAGAGCGGATTCACTTGATGGAGACCAATACACTGGTTTTTTACCTTTGTAGATATAGCCTTTCTTCGCCATATCACCAAACACTTTAATCTGTTGAGCTTCATATTCAGGCTTTAATGTAATATATGGATTATCCCAATCCCCGCGCACCCCTAATTGTTTGAACTGAATGCGTTGATTGTCAACCTGCTCATATGCATATTCCTCACACAATTTACGGAACTCAGCGATAGTCATTTCTTTACGTTTCACGCCTTTGTTCGTTAACGCCTGCTCAATCGGTAAGCCATGGGTGTCCCAGCCTGGAACATACGGTGCATGAAACCCGCTCATGGATTTATAGCGAACGATAAAGTCTTTAAGGATTTTATTTAATGCATGACCCATATGAATGTTTCCATTCGCGTACGGTGGTCCATCGTGAAGAACAAATAATGGACGATCACTCGTTCTCTCCTGCACTTTTTGGTAAATATTCATTTCTTCCCATTTTTTCTGTGTATCCGGTTCGCGTTTCGGTAAATTGCCTCTCATCGGAAATTCCGTTTTGGGCATCAATAATGTATCTTTATACTCCATGAAATCTTCCTCCTAAACGTTTCTCTTAATTGCCATCTTTTCTAAAACCTGCAATTCTTAATCAGGCTATCCCTTTTAGAAACAAAAAAAAGCTTTCTCATCCCTGGAAAGGGACGAGAAAACTTTTCCCGCGGTACCACCCTCATAAAGATCGAAACCGACCTTCACTCGTTTTGATTCGTAACGTGATCAAGACGCTATTCATTACTCTTCAGAAGTGAATTTCATGAGTAGAGCTCTAGGGTGATCTTCCGTACCTTTGTTCCTTGTCGGGCTTTCACCGTCCCCGACTCGCTAGAAAGGAATGATCATAAGAAACGTACTGTCCCTGTCTTAGCCTTCATTATGGCAATTTAGATTGTTGTTCAATTATATGAAAGTATTGCTCTTTTCGTCAAGACAATGTCTCTTCTTCTTTTAAAGTTTTTAAATCTGTTGCATCCAAATCGAATTCCATTAATTGATCCCAGTCATTTGTATCAAGTAAATCAAGTTGGGCTTCAATTAACATCTTGAAACGAGTTCGGAACACCTTTGATTGCTTCTTTAGTTCTTCAATTTCAATGGCAATCTTACGGGCTTTGGATAATGATTCGTTAACGATGCGATCAGCATTCTTCTCGGCTTCCTTAATGATCAGCTTCGATTCTTTCATTGCATTACGCTTAACTTCTTCCCCTGCTTCTTGAGCAATGACGATTGACTTGTTTAATGTTTCCTCGATGCTTGTAAAATGACCTAAACGTTCATTCAAGGAGTTTAAACGTTCTTCGGTTTCTTTCTTCTCACGGATAAGAATTTCATAATCTTTAATAATTTGATCTAAAAATTCATTGACCTCATCCTCATCATAACCACGAAAGCCACGACTAAATTCTTTGTTATGTATGTCTAATGGCGTTAAAGGCATGGGAGCCACCTCCAGTACTTGGTGAATTACATATTTATTATAACTAAAATTTCGACAGTATGTGGGAGTATTCCTTTATTTTTCTTAAATTATTTCAGTATTCCGACAGAAATTCGCCATTTCTCCCGTTTTGTTCTTCCTTCAATGGACAATAACTTACTTCTTCCGTATCCTCTTGCTGAAAGTACATCGCCGGCTTCGACTTCAAAAGAGGCATTTTCGACTGTTTTCCAATTAACTTTTACATGATTACTCTTGATTAAGCTTTGAGCTTTTTGGCGGGAATCATTATAAACTGCTGCAAGAACAACATCTAACCGCAGGGAACTTACAGTAGTCACTTTTTCGAGCCATTCTTCCTTACTCACGATTCGATCCTTCAAAGGAATATCCTTCAAGGATATCTTTGCCTTCCCTATTTGTGTGAGTTCCATTCGAACGTATTCAGAAATCTCATCAGCAAGCATGAGTTGAATGGTATCGTCCACTGCTAAAATATCCCCGAATTTTTCACGTTTCAAGCCTAATGACATAAGAGACCCTAATACCTGTCTATGTTCTATTGTAACAAACTTGGACGGGTACTGTATTTCAAATAGCCTAATTCCAAAATCTTCTTCTTCAGGCTGAAAATAAGAAGGATACAATAACGCTCTCTTCCTCTCTGTATTCTCAGGATAGAATGAGAGGAGAATTTCATCGTTGTTTCCGATGATTGACTCGACAATATACTGTTGTCTCGGATCCAAAAAGTCTGTTCGTTTGGCTGAATATTGGTTTTCCACTGCCAGTTTCCATTCCAATACAGCATCCACAAACTCTTTCTCATCCGGTCTGAAATGTTGATGAATTGAAGACAAACGCTCACCTCCTCTGTGATTTACCCAAAATAAAAAAACTGAAACTGTTCAATACGTTTCAGTTCTTTAAAGGATATATGATCTCCTGCTTCTCAATTAAAGAAGCCATCTAAATAATTGGTATAACCCAGATTGTGCTAAGTTCAACACAATGAACGCCACGATTGGTGAAATATCAATCATCCCGATTGAAGGAACAAAACGTCTAAACGGTTCTAAATACGGTTCGCATATTCTTGCTAAGAACTGCCCAATCGCCGTCTCCCTTGCATTTGGAAACCAGGACATTAATATATAAATGATTAAAGCCCAGGAGTAAATTTGAATAAGGTTCGATAAAATCTCATAAAGCAACACCATAGTTTACATTACCACCTCGAATCTGATAGATCTTCCTCTTTTAAGAATTCTGAGATATTTCCACTTACTTCAACATTATCAGGCGTACAAAGAAAAATATTATCTCCAACACGCTGAATGTCGCCGCCAATCGCGTAAACAGTTCCACTTAAAAAATCGACAATGCGTTTCGCTTGATCATGCTGAATTCGCTGTAAGTTAACAAGTACAGAGCGCCGGTTTTTCAAGTGATCAGCAATCTCTTGAGCTTCGGCGTATACTCTTGGTTCAACAAGAATCATCTTAGAGGACTTTTGAACACTTTGAAGACTGACAACATTTTGTTTCGAATTTGAAGGCTGCGACTTCATGGGCTTCTTCTCCTCGTATTCTTCTTCAAACTTTTCTTCTTCATAATCATATTCATCTTCATCTAACAAAAAGAACGTTTTAAACTTCGACTTGATACCCATTTGTATTCATCCCCTCTCAGTCATTTCCAACTAATGCAGTTCCAATACGAATAAACGTAGCCCCTTCTTCGATTGCAATCATGTAATCATTGCTCATCCCCATTGATAATTCTTTACAAGGGGCGTATGGAAGGTTTAATGCTTTGATTTCTTCCTGGATTGTTTTCAACTGTTTAAAACATGTCCGTAAGAATGGTTCATCGTCCGTATGTGGAGCCATCGTCATTAATCCTACGACTTTAATATTTGTGAGGTCTTTTAAACTCCCAATAAATTCTTTTACTTCTTGAGGAGATAACCCATGTTTCGAGTCTTCTCCCGAAACATTCACTTGAACAAAACAAGACACAGGCTTGTCCGCTCTTTTATGAATTTCTTTGGCTAATGACAGACGATCCAGAGAATGTATGTATGATACTTTATCAATGATGTTTTTTACTTTTCTAGTTTGCAGAGATCCAATGAAATGCCACTGGGGTTTGTCCTGTAGAACTTCCCACTTGGAGAGCAGTCCTTCGTCACGATTTTCCCCTAAGTGAATAAGGCCGGCTTCAACCGCTTCTTCTGCCCTCTCAATTGAAACGTATTTAGTGACCGCAACAACATGTACGTCTTCAGGGTTTCTTCTACTGCTCTTACATGCATTTTCAATATTTCCTTGGATGATTCTAAATTTTTCAGATACTTTCATCTTCTTTCTCCTTCCAGCCAATAAAGCTCATGATTCTTCCTGTTTTCCCACCATCTCTTCTGTAGGAGAAAAACTCATTGTGACAGGATGAACAATAACTAGAAGTGTGGATCTGTTCAGCATTTAAACCAGTTTGTACTAAAAGCTGTTCATTCAACTTCTTTAAATTGAGGTAATATTGTCCCTCTTCCTTTAAATTATAGGGTAAGTTGTTTTCATCTTCTAGTGTTTTTTTCACTTTATCAATCACATAGTCATCAACTACATAACAATTTTCACATATGGATGGCCCGATAACAACCTCTAGAGAAGACTTGGAGGCCCCTTGTTCCATAAAAGCACCGACCATTTTGGGCCCGATTTCTAAAACTGTACCCTTCCATCCGGCATGAGCCAATCCGATAGTACCCGATTCTCTGTCCAGGAAATATAGCGGAACACAATCTGCATAGCACATGGTTAAAAGAATATTCTCATTACATGTGATAAAGCCATCGGTATCTTTAATGCTGGTATGATAGTACTCTGCGCCTTTTCCCTTGTCTACTTTTCCTACTGTATGAATATTATTTCCATGGGTTTGTTCAGCAGCTACCCATGATTCAACAGGCATAATTAAACTGGAAGCAAGTATTTGACGATTACCAATCACCGAGGATTCATCGTCTTCAACGTGCAACCCCATATTGAAAGAGTGAAATGGTCCGGTACTGACACCTCCCGACCTTGTCGTGATCCCTGCAACTAGCCTTGGATTCTCTTTCGTCCATGTATCTATAAAATAATAAGATTCTGTTTCTCTTTTAAAAGGCTCCTTCGACACGTTGAATCTCCTTCGTTTTTATTAAGTGTACCATAGACTTTGAAGATTCGTCATGTATCGGGAGATTGTTTCGGTTCCTGGAGCTGACCTTGAATATGATGATTTTCTTTATATCGTACCAGAATAACATCCTCCCCTATTTTTACAATGCTGCTCCAAGGGATCACAATATCTTCATCTTTACCGAAGAATCCTAATATTTTTCCTCCTCCCCCGATTACGATCGCCTCAATCCTTCCTGTATCCAGGTTAATTTCTATGTCCCCTATATTCCCTAACTTTCTCCCGTCCGAAATACTCACGACATCTTTCACCTGAAACTCAGATATACGCACCATCCGTTTTCACCCTCTTTTCTCCTTGTTTCACATTTATTCACATAAATTAATCGCTGTTCCTTCACCTTATTCAAGTAGTTAATATTAGTGTATGCAGCAAAAAGAAAGGCAGACCTTTCAGAGAAGGATCTGCCTTTCTTTTCTTATTGTCCAGCTTCAGCGGCTAGCCCCTCGAGGTCACAACAGAAAAACCCCATAAGGCAAAAAGCGCCTTTCGGGGTTTTCCTGTTGTGCTTGTCGGGGCTGAACGAGCCGCCTCCGCTTTTCTTTGTCCAGCTGCAGGGCTTAGAGGCTCGAGGTCATAAGTCAAACCATCCAAAAAGGCAAAGAACGCCTTTCCGGATGGTTCGCCTTATGCTTGTCGCCTCTGGGCAAAGCCCTTCCGCTTTTCTTATTGTCCAGCTACGGCGGCTAGCCCCTCGAGGTCACAACAGAAAAACCCCATAAGGCAAAAAGCGCCTTTTGGGGTTTTCCTGTTGTGCTTGTCGGGGCTGAACGAGCCGCCTCCGCTTTTCTTTACTTATTGAATATTTTTGTTCATTTGTTTTATTGCTGCTTTTTCCAGACGTGATACTTGTGCCTGAGATATGCCTATCTCGTCAGCGACTTCCATTTGAGTTTTCCCTTGAAAGAAGCGTTTACTGATAATGAGTTTTTCTCGATCATTTAATCGCCTCATTCCTTCTTGAAGAGCGATCTCTTCAATCCAATGGAAATCACGGTTCTTTTCGTCGCTCAGTTGGTCCATTACAAAGATAGGATCTCCACCATCGTTATAAATGGGTTCAAACAGCGAAACAGGATCTTGGATGGCATCTAACGCAAATACAATTTCTTCATGAGATACATCAAGCACTTTAGCTATTTCTTCAGCAGTCGGTTCCCTGGATGTTTCACCCATTAATCTTTCCCTTACTTGCAGAGCTTTGTACGCAATATCTCGTAGTGAACGGGATACTCTTATTGGGTTATTGTCTCGTAAATATCGACGGATTTCTCCAATAATCATCGGAACCGCGTATGTAGAGAATCGAACGTTCTGACCTAAGTCAAAGTTATCAATGGACTTCATTAACCCGATACACCCTACTTGAAATAAATCATCAACATACTCACCACGGTTATTAAAGCGTTGAATTACACTTAAGACGAGGCGCAAATTCCCATTTACAAGTTTTTCTCTTGCGGTAATATCGCCCGCTTGCATTTGCTTGAATAGTACTCTCATTTCATCATTCTTGAGAACTGGTAATTTGGAAGTATCTACACCACAAATCTCGACTTTATTACGTGTCATTCTTTCCCCTCCTTGTAGGAGCTGCTGTACAAAATTCAGTATTTCCTTGAAGAGGAAAAATATGCATTTCATTCTGCCAAGTAATGGCTCATACTTTCCAAATCCCTTAATTTATCTGGGTAAATCCGACAAAAAAAAAAGTTCAAATCCTGATAATAAAAAAAAGCTGACCTTTTCGATTGAAAAGGTCAGCTTTCTTGTCATACCATTTTATTAAATTCCTTCTTTAGACGTTTAATAATCCTCTTTTCTAACCGGGAGATATAGGACTGTGAGATGCCAAGCATATCAGCGACATCCTTCTGGGTCTTCTCTTCTTCTCCCATTAAACCAAAACGCAGCTCCATAATTTGTTTTTCACGATCAGAAAGTTGGTGAAGGGCGTTAAAGAGTAATTTTTTATCAACGGTTGCTTCAATGTCTTTTGTTATAATGTCTTCATCTGTTCCAAGTACGTCTGATAACAGTAATTCATTTCCATCCCAATCAATGTTGAGGGGCTCATCGAACGAAACTTCAGATCGGATTTTATTATTTCTTCTTAAGTACATGAGAATCTCATTTTCAATACATCTAGAAGCATACGTAGCTAATTTGATTTTTTTCTCTGGATTGAATGTGTTAACTGCTTTAATCAAACCGATTGTCCCGATGCTGATTAAGTCTTCAATATTGATCCCGGTATTCTCAAACTTTCGTGCTATATATACGACTAGCCTTAAATTACGCTCAATCAATAGCGAACGTGCCGCCTTGTCTCCATTAGGCAATTTATTGAGTAGTACTTCTTCCTCCTCTTTTGTCAATGGAGGGGGAAGTGCTTCACTACCACCTATGTAGTAAATTTCATCTGTCTTCAGCCCAAGTTTGATTAACAGTTTGTACCAATAGTATAAAAATTTAAATTTGAATTTTTTCATTGTTGCTCCCCCTTCTATTTCTTTAAATTGTGAGTATAGTAGTAATAATTGATTTAAGAAACGTTAAGAACCGGCTTTTGCGAAGCCATCTTTGGATGAACGATCGCTTGAAAATTTCCATCTGCTGAAAGCGGATCCTCTCTGAAGGCAATCAGTCCATTCGGAATCGCCCATTCTGTTTCATGATCCTTCAGAATGAGAGAATCAGGCTTTATAGCGGCAAGAAGTTGGCTTTTTCTTCCGACTGATTGGGCGGGGACAATTCTCATCCGGTCAGACCAGCGTGGGTCAATAGATTTTTCACCAGAGAAAATGTCTTCAACATCGTGACAAAGTGCCATCACTTCACCTGGAATTTGACCTTCAATTTCGGCGATTGACAGAATCATGACCGGGCTTTTGGATATGGGGTCTTGAAGTTGATTCCCACTGTCAACAAGGCCGTTTACGGTACAATGAAATTCTTCAATTTTTATCCTTACCTTCAGGAGCTGATCATACTGTATCTTCACATGCTCGATGCTATCTACTCTCCCTTTAGAAAAATACCAGGCAAGAGGCAGAGCGAGCATAACGAATATCCAGCTTATTGGATCACCAAATCCACGGATACTTGCAAGTAGCATGGATGATTCTGCACTTGGGTCGAAACTTATAAAATAATGAGTTCCTATTAAAATCCCACCTGTAAAAAAGGTAACAAAATAAAACATAAGAAGATTTGATAAGTAATAGCGTAACCTTCTATACCCGAATGCTGAGTACACCATGATGATTGAAAACAATAATTTCATAAAAGGATTTCCTGCAAGATGCGCATAAGGTGAAAAGGCAAGGAGAATAATGATCGAGCCCATCAAACTGCCAATTCCAATCCTCCAAAGGGCATATTGTCTCTTTAAGATGATCCCAGTTAACCATAATAAGAAAAAGTCTACTAACAAATTCAACAACCAGATGACATCCAGATATAAGGTCAATCTCTACCCTCCTTTTGAAACTTCACCCAGCTAAAGTTACTTGAATTTCGAGATAGGAATGACTTATCAGAAGTATATCGTACATACCCTTTAAAAGGTTGTCATTTTTTGTATGCTTCAGAGGAAAACTTTTCAGAGATAAAAACGAAATATGTCACTAAATATATTCCTGATTCGAGGTATAAAAAAATGCTTTAGGGAGGGGATTCTGATTGAATGAATTAGAGAAAAAAAACAGTCCCAAAGGCATGGGTGCCTTTGGGACTGTTTTACTTTTCTTATGGTCAAGCCATTATCTACGGCGATTACGGTTTCGTAAGAAGGTTGGAATATCCAGTGTTTCTTCAGCACCCTGGTTCTGGTTTGAAGAGGTTCTCACCGGCTCTTGGTGTTGAGGCTCTTCACGTTTAGGTTGTTCGCGCTTGATAGATTGGCTTGGGTTTGGATTTTGATTCGGTTTCATTCCACCAAATGTAGGTCGAGTTTGCTTTGGAGGTTGAATGACCTCTTCATTAAACCCGGTTGCAATAACTGTTACCACAATATCATCTTTTAAATCTTCGTTAATGACGGAACCGAAGATCATATTCACTTCTTGATCTGAAGCGGATGCTACAATGTCAGCAGCTTCTTGAACTTCATATAGACTTAAGGACGTACCACCTGTAATATTCATCAGAACACCTTGTGCCCCGTCAATGGAAGTCTCAAGTAATGGACTTGAAACGGCTTTTTTTGCGGCTTCCGTTGCCCGGTTTTCACCAGATGCTGCACCGATACCCATTAGGGCTGAGCCTTTGTTAGACATAATCGTCTTTACGTCGGCAAAGTCAAGGTTAATCAGACCAGGTGTAGCAATTAGATCTGAGATACCTTGTACACCTTGTCTTAAAACGTTATCAGCTTCACGGAAAGCTTCAAGCATTGGTGTGCTCTTATCCACAATCTCAAGAAGACGATCGTTTGGAATAACGATAAGGGTATCCACTCCTTCTTTCATTGCAGCGATACCACCGCTTGCCTGATTTGAACGCTTTCTGCCCTCAAAGGTGAAAGGTCGTGTCACAACACCGACTGTTAATGCACCGATCTCACGGGCAATTTGAGCGATTACCGGAGCTGCACCAGTTCCGGTACCCCCACCCATTCCAGCCGTGACAAAGACCATGTCCGCACCTCTTAAAGCCTCTTCAATTTGTTCTTTACTTTCTTCAGCAGCTTTTTTACCTACTTCTGGATTCGCACCTGCACCTAATCCTCTAGTTAATTTACCACCGATTTGCATTTTTATTTCAGCTTTTGATAGATTCAGAGCTTGCGCATCTGTATTAACAGCAATAAATTCAACACCCTGTACTCCATGCTCAATCATTCGGTTTACAGCGTTATTTCCTCCACCACCGACACCGATAACTTTTATTGTCGCTAACGAATCTAAATTTGTATCAAACTCCAACATGACAAATCCTCCTAACTCATCGAATCTATGGATTCCTTTATTTATTCAAAGAAGTATCCAAAGAACTTTTTCACTTTTGACATGGCCTTTTCATCTTCATGTTCTTCTTCTTTAACCTTTGCAGGCTTTGGCTTTTTATTAGCTGGTTTCGATTGACGCTTCTCAGCAGCCTCTACAGGCACTGGTTCTGCACTAACAGATCTTCCTTGTAATCTAGCATTCTTTTGAGCGTACTTGATCAATCCTACTGCTGTCGTATACTGAGGTTCTCTCACTCCAATATAATCCGGAATTGCCACCCGTACACGATTTTGGAAAACGATTTGTGCTAATTCTAACACACCTGGAAGATTTGCTACACCACCAGTTAACACATATCCACCCGGCAGGTCTCTTATCCCCATTCGTTTCAACTCATGGCTGATTAGGTCTAAGATCTCTTCCAGCCTTGCTTCTATGATATCAGAAATTTCTAATTGATTAAATTGCTGATGTTGATCACTACCAATAATTGGTACACTGAACACTTCATCTTCTGATGCATGGTCATAATAAGCATGTCCATATTTTGTTTTGATTTTCTCTGCATCGTCAGTTGAAGTTCTTAAACCAATAGATAAATCCTTGGTAATATGTTCTCCCCCTACAGGTAGTACAGTTGTAGCTTTTAAGTGACCTTGTTCAAAAACAGCTATCGTTGTAGAACCGCCGCCAATATCTATTAACGCGGCACCCAGATTCTTCTCATCCTTTGATAAAGCAACAGAACCAGCTGCCAGAGGTTGGAGAACGATATCTACAATTTCAAGGCCCGCCTTTTCTACACAACGTAGAGTATTATGTAAAATCGTCTTTGATCCTGTAATAATGGTGCCTTCCATTTCCAGTCGAACACCGATCATGCCTCGAGGATCTGTAATCTCATCCAATCCATCAACAATGAATTGTCTTGGGATTACATTGATGATTTCTCTTTCTGGAGGAATAGAAACAACCTGGGCTGCATCCATCACTCTTAGAACATCTTCATCGCCGATTTCCCGATTATCACTTGATACTGCCACCACACCATGACAAGATTGAAGAGACACGTGGTTGCCAGTAATACCTACGATGACTTGGCTTATGGATAAACCAACCATCCTTTCCGCTTGTTCAACTGCTTTCTTGATTGTATGAACAGTTTCGTCTATATCTACGATGGAACCTTTTCTGATTCCTTCTGAGTTCACATTTCCTACACCGATAATGTTTAAGGAATCATTTGTCATTTCACCAATGATTACTTTTACTGTGGATGTACCGATGTCTAGGCTAACGTAAATTTCATTGCTGTTCACTCTATGGCACCTCCTTAAAGAATGTTTATTTGGAACAACAATCCTAGAAAAACACTATTCTAAGTATATCTTATTATGATATTCGTCGTAACAAAAACGATTCCCTTTTAAAATTCTAATTTTTTTCTCTTTTTTCTTGTTTATTTGACCAATTGCTAATAAGTATTCTCCTAATCACTGCAATGTTCTGGAATAACCTTACTCCAAAAGCAAATACAGCCGCCAGGTATAAGTCTACACCAAGATGTACACCTAGAAAAGCTAAACTTGCTGCTAGTAAAATATTAAAAAAGAATCCAGATACAAAGACCTTGTCATCATAAATATTCTGGAGGTGGGCACGTATCCCGCCAAATAATGTATCCAATGCTGCCAGGACGGCGATTGATAAATAATTCGAGTACTCATCTGGAATTCTAATATCTGTAAGAAGCCCCAATACGACCCCTACCAGCAACCCTAAAAGGGGAAGCCACATATTACCCGTTCCCTCCTCTTTCCTTAACCGGCTCCATTAAACGGACCCGTATGGTATCTTTGTGTGGTGGAACCGTCACTTTTTCTAAAGGCTTTGAAATAGAGACTCGAAGATTATCGATAAAAAAGTCCTCCACAGATTGTGATACCTGCATCCGATTATACAACTCTTTTGCAGAGGCTAAATCTTTGGTTAAAACTCTCACTTCAAATGGTATTGTCTTAATTGAATAACCATCAACCTTGGTTTCTCCATTAATATCACGAATGACCGAGGTATTGATCAAGCGATGGCCATCTATGGAAATGTCCACTGCATCATAACGATTCAGCTCATTCACAAGTCTTTCCAACAGTTCAGGTGATACATTTTGAACTTTTTCCCCGAGTAGGACTTCTTCCATGGCAGGCTCAATCGTTAAGATAACTCCAGCTCCTGTTTTCTCAGTCAAACCCGCTTCTGTTTTCAATTCCTCTAATGTTTGTTTCAACGCTCGTTCTGGACTCGACTGCTGTTCTGTCTTATACTGTTCCAACTTCGTTTCTACAGCACGCATTTCTGCATAAAGATTGGAGTTGACTTCTTTTTCTTTTAATAGTGCATCTCGTAGTTCCCATATATCTCGTGTATCCCGGACAACAGGTTCTTTGACTGTTTGGAACTGTATAGCAATCATAAACCCAATAATAATCGTAATGATGGTGAAGCTTATCTTTAATTTGTTGTCCATTCATTGCACCTTACTTTCACATCTAGCCCTTACTTGTTAACTGGGCGAATCGTCAATGCGTCATCAATTGCTTAGGATTCGCTGATGCTTGGTTCTAAAATAACGGTATTCTTTTTTTCCAGTTTAAAAATAATATTATCATTTACAAGCTGGTCTTTAACCCCGCCCGTGATGTTCATGGCTGAAGATAACACTTCCGGGTCACCAATAGCGGTAATTTCAAACGGCGCAGGATATTCGATTCCATCAATTTGAATAACAGGACCATTACATAGTATGTATGAATCATGCTTTAGCCTTTGTCCATTTATCGCTACGGCAGAAGCCCCGGCAATGTATAATTCATTGATCACCTTAAAGACATGGTGCTCATGAACGATATAATTATTGGCGTTTTCTTCATTCGGATCGTAATCAGCATCTGATAACGTTACGTTTACCCCAGGACCTTGTACTTTCGTCTTCCCCAGGTACATGCGATACTTCTCTGCATCTTCTGCCAGGTTAAAATAAATTTGTTTCTCTTTAGAAAATTCCTTCTCCATATTGACGACCTTCTCCTGTTTCTCAAAGAGTTCCTCTTGCAGATTATTATTCTTCTGCTGATACTCAAGGATCTGATCTCTCAATGCTTCTTCCTGTTTCCACTGACCATTCGTTCGGTTCCCAAGTTCTGCTTGTTCTGTGTTAGCAAGACTAAATGAAAAAGCAAGGATGAAACCTAACACCAGACATACAAGAGAGAGGATTACATGCTTACCTCTCACCCTCATCCTCATCATCGCTTTGTTCACCTTCCGTTTCATATGCTCTGAAATAAGAACCTACCTCTAAATCAATGACTCCTTTTACTGAAGGATCCAGTTGACTGACAATGGAGGGGTAATGGACCATCTTCTCTGAAAAGGTCCTGATGGTAGCACTCACTTCGAATCCATCATTCATAAATAGAGTCAAGTGATATTGGTCTGTTTTCTTTGGAACCAGGTTGATTTCCGATATGAGATGCTGAACCTCTTTCGGAAGCTCACCTAATTCTTCCACCATTTTCACAAGGACCTTATCTTCCTCGAAACCTCTAAGTAAAGGAGCGTCCACAGGTATTGATTCCGTGCCTTTATTCAGAACGTTCCCATTTTCTAATATGACAAAGAATTTATTATCTTTCGAAAGATATGCCTTTTTATCATATTCTTGGATGTTAACTTCATAGGAATTCGGAAAGGACATCTTAACCGTCGCATTCTTCACTTCAGGAAGCTTCTTTAATTGTTCCACAGTTTTTTCTTTGTTTACGCTCCACAAATTCATACCGCTGTCAATTCCACTATTCAGAAGGACCGTTTCATTTGAAACAAGCTCATTCCCGTGTACCACCACTTCTTTCACATGACTTAAAGGTGACTGAAAGTAAACCACCGATAGAATCATGAGCAAGAACAAAGAAAGTAAAAAAAGCAGTCTGCGATTCGCTTTCTTTTTTCGGTGTTGTTTTAATTTAGGAATACGATCTTCAAGGGAAACAACATTTTCTTTTTTCATTTCGTTCTCCTCAATTTCACTTTGTATTCATTAAGTCATGAATAAGATATTCTCACCACGTCTTATAATGAAAGTACTCTTTACATTGGGATACCTTTCATTCTATCTGAAGGCAGCAAATGTTAAAAGAGGAACAGAACGTTATTTTCTGCCATATGACATAATGTTGAACAAGAAACCCTTATGATAGAGTTGCAGGATGGATAATCGGGAGTTTGCACTCTAAGATACATTGTCCATACCACTTTTCGTATATGTATTTCCATTCACCATTTCAAAAAGAGGCCATCCTTACTATTACACTCTTACACTCTATTTTAAACAACAATTTCTACATAATGAAAGTATGTCATTGAATTGTAAAAGATTTGGCTAACAAAAGTAATAAACTCTCCTTTATTTTGAAAAGGTCTGATCATAATGCATTACGTATATGTAATTAATTGTAACATCTCCCCATTAAATATCCTATCGTTATTTCAATAAAAAACAGGGAATTCAAGCGTTTTTTTCATTAATTGAAAAAGAGACTGACCTTAAAAGACAGGTGAGGACATGAATGATGAATTCCTGACTATCAGGCTTTTATCATTCACTTCTTCCCGGCTTTTAAAGTCAATCTCTTTTTTTAATCGTTACTGTCTCGTATAGCGGCTTATATTCAGCAGCACCCCGACAGCCATTAGCATGAGGGTCAAAGAAGATCCCCCGTAACTTAGAAACGGGAGGGTGATTCCCGTAACAGGCATAAGACCTGTTACAACCCCTACATTGATCATTACCTGGATAGCAATCATTGACACGATTCCTAACGCTAGAAAAGTTCCGAATAAATCAGGAGCCCCCAAAGCGATTCTAATTCCCCTCCATAAAATCAATGAAAACAGAAGCAATACGAGCGTCCCCCCAATAAAACCGAGCTCTTCTGCTAAGATAGCAAAAATAAAATCGTTTTGAGGTTCTGGAAGATAGAAGAACTTCTGCCTGCTTTGTCCCAGTCCTAATCCAAACAAGCCTCCCGGTCCAATTGCATATAAGGACTGAATGATTTGAAATCCGCTGTTTAACGGATCCTGCCATGGGTCTAAAAAGGACGTTATCCGTGCAATGCGATAAGGTGCAGATATAACAAGACCAATAAAGCCGACTAATCCAATCATCCCCAGACCGACAAAATGCATGACCCTCGCCCCTGCAATAAAGATCATCACTACTGAAGTGCCAACCATGACAGTACCCGTACCCAGATCCGGTTGTAACATGATCATTCCAAAAGCAGCGAACACTAAGAGAAGCGCCGGCAGGACTCCTTTTCTAAAGGAAGTAATATACTTTTGGTTTTCGGATAAATACTTTGAGAGAAACGCAATCATGGCAAGTTTCATAAATTCTGAAGGCTGAATGGAAAACGCCCCTACTCCAATCCAGCTCCTGGAACCGTTCCTTAGAACCCCTATACCCGGGATTAACACCAGTACAAGAAGGACAAAGCAAATGATGATGATGATTTTCGCCCAATTTCTCCATGTCCAGTACTCTACATTCATGATGAAGAACATAGCGACTAACCCTACACCCGCAAAGAGCACTTGCCTTTTTGCAAAGAAAAAGGAATCATCGAATTTGTAATCAGCCCAGACAGCGCTCGCGCTGTACACCATTATCAATCCAATCGCAAGTAAAGTGAGTGTAACCATAATGAGTATAAAATCGGGAGTCGATTTTTTTAAAGGCAATCTTCAACACCTCGAATAGACAAATTTAGAGCCGTTCGAGCAAGGAAAACTACTTATCTTGGATTGGTATACTGGTTGTTAAAGTATGGATGCTCTTTATGGACAAGCCCTTATTAAAGCTTATGCACCGCTTCAATAAAAATGTCACCACGTTGTTCAAAAGTTCGATATTGATCCCAACTTGCACATGCTGGGGAAAGTAACACAACATCTCCCTCTTCGGCATATCCAAAAGCAACAGGAACTGCCTTTTCAACATTATCGACAGGAATAATGGATTGTATCCCTGCCTTTTCTCCTGTTTTAACGAACTTCTC
This sequence comes from Rossellomorea sp. GCM10028870, assembly GCF_042666755.1. Lineage (NCBI taxonomy): Bacteria > Bacillati > Bacillota > Bacilli > Caryophanales > Bacillaceae > Rossellomorea > Rossellomorea sp. GCM10028870. The sequence goes on from NZ_JBHTGN010000001.1 coordinate 1,578,801, forward strand.
AGACGTTTCCCCGAAGGTGATCAACGTTTTTACATTCTTCAAATATGGAATCAGGTCATCGAATTCATTTCCACGGTCTAAGCCGCCAGCCAGGAGGATGGTTGGCCCTTCAAAAGCATGCAGAGCACTTTTCGTCGCCAGGCTATTCGTTGCTTTCGAATCATTGTAAAACTTTACACCCTTCACTTCACGAACAAATTGCGTCCGATGCTTGACCCCTGTAAAAGTCCCCAGTACTTTCTCAATACTTTCATTTGGCACTCCGTAGATTTTACATGCAGCAACCGCACAAAGTATATTCTCCAGATTATGCGCACCAGGTAAAACGATAGAAGCTATTTCAACGACCCGCTCACCTTTGAAGAAGATAGCTCCATTTTTTATATAGGCCCCTTCCGCTACTTCTTTCCTTGTGGAAAATGGAATTAATTGTGCTTTTGTAAAGGCAACTGATTCTAACACATGGTCTTGATCTGCATTAATGATCAAATAATCATGTTCTGTTTGATTTTTCGTTATATTGGATTTCGCCTTCCAATATTCACCCAAGTCACCGTGGTAATCCAAATGTGCATCATATAAATTCGTAATGATGGCAATATGAGGAGCGAACTCTTCAATCCCCATCAGTTGGAATGACGAAAGCTCAACCACCATTTTTTCATTTTCTTTCGCTTTCTGAGCTACTTCAGAAGCGACCGTTCCGATATTGCCTGCAATAAGAGGCTTTTGATCGGCCTCTTTTAGCATTTCAAACAGAAGTGTCGTTGTCGTGGTTTTACCATTTGTTCCTGTAATCCCAATCATTTCTGCTTCAGAAATTAAGAAAGCAAGTTCAACTTCTGTCAGAACGGGTATGTTCTTTTCGATTGCTTTCTTAATTAATGGGTTGTGATATGGTATTCCCGGGTTTTTAATTACATACTGAAAGCCTTCATCAAGAAGTTCGATGGGATGGCTTCCGCAAATCACTTTAATACCTTCCTGAAGTAGACCCTGAGCTTCCGGGTTATCAACTAAAGGCTTCTGATCGTTTACCGTTACAAATGCTTCTAGCTTATGTAGAAGAGAGGCAGCACTTACCCCACTTTTTGCTAAACCTAATACAAGAACTTTTTTATGTTTGAACTTCGTTATCTTCTTCAATTATAACCACACCTCAATATAGATTCCTAATACGGCAAAAAGCAGCCCAACGGTCCAAAACGTTACAACAACCCGCCACTCTGACCAACCGACTAATTCATAATGATGATGCAACGGGCTCATCTTGAATATTCGTTTACCTGTTGTCTTAAATGATGCGACCTGTAAGATGACGGAGAGCGTCTCAATGACAAAAACTCCCCCGATAAGAATTAAGATGATTTCCAATTTGGTTAAAATGGCAATCGTGGCTATTGCTCCACCTAACGCCAGTGATCCAGTATCTCCCATAAATACTTTAGCAGGGTGGGCATTGAATACTAAGAAGCCGAGAACAGCCCCGACTACCGCCACTCCGAAAATCGCGACGTCATATTGGGATTGATTCCAGGCTAATACAGCTAGTGCACCAAAGGCAATGGCGCTCGTTCCTGATACTAATCCATCTAAACCATCCGTTAAATTGACAGCATTTGAAAATCCTACAAGCCAAAAGATAATGAATAAACAATAAAACCAACCTAATTCGAATGAAAAATCCGTTAACGGAATCGAAACTGTAGTCGGAAAGTCATTTTGCTTAAAGATGAGATAAAAAATGACAGAAATGACAATCTGACCTAATAGCTTTTGCTTAGATGTCAGTCCCAGGTTTCTCTTCATCACAACTTTAATAAAGTCATCAAGGAACCCTAATAAACCAAACCCGACGGTCACAAGAATCATTAAATAAGTTTCAGGACCAGGCTCTGAATATTTCCCTGTCATTACAAATGTAGTAATCACGATGGAGACCAGGAACACAATTCCCCCCATTGTAGGTGTACCAGTTTTCTTCATGTGAGATTGGGGGCCTTCATCACGGATACTTTGCCCAAATTTCAATCTTCTCAGGAAAGGAATAAAGATGGGGGCAAGCAATACGGTAATGAGAAATGCCATAATGATTGTAAAAAAGATCACTTGTTCCATCATCATTATTCCCCTCCTTTTCCGTTGTTGGATTCGTTCGATAATATGTCCATTGTTTGATTTTGTTCAGATTCGTTATTAGAAATAAACTTCGTCATAATTTCCCACTTTTCTTGATTGTAATTTTGTTTGTAGTTTTCTAGTAAGTCAATATAAGCCTTGTAAACATCTTCAACCATAAATAATGGAAAGTGGTTCGGAACAAATGAAGGTACTTCTTTATTCTTAGGCCAAAGTGAAGCAATTGCTCCTTTTTCGATACTTTCAAAAAGATCTATTTCATCACCAAAAGGGACGTATAGTCCCTTCTCCATTCCCATCCTAGTTGAATTTGAAACTACTAGAAACGCAAAGCCTGGTAAATGTATCCCTGAAGTTTCAGGAAATAATTTCTTGACTTCCTCATAAAAGAGCATACTTACAACCCCTTTATGATTTGTCTGGCCACTTCGCGGTCATCAAAATCGTATACGTTGTTTCCAATGATTTGATAGGTTTCATGACCTTTTCCCGCAATCAGGACAACATCATCAGTTTTGGCAAGACTTAAAGCCTCTTTAATTGCTTCTTTCCGATCCACAATTAATCGATACTGTTTGCCGACCACACCAGATTCCATATCTTCGAGGATACCATTTGGATCCTCAGTTCTTGGATTATCAGAGGTGAAGATGGCAAAGTCCCCATATTCACAGGCAATCTCAGCCATTATCGGCCGCTTAATCTTATCCCGGTCCCCTCCACACCCGACCACCACAATAACCTTTCCCTTGGTAATCGATTGGATGGTTTCTAATACATTTTTCAAACCATCCGGAGTGTGTGCGTAATCTACAATTACCGAAAATGGCTGACCTTCAGAGATCGTTTCGAAACGGCCCCTGACACCGTGTGCGCTCTCCAGGCTTCTTACGCTGTCCTCTAGGGGTATACCAGCTGCACTAGCCGTTGCAATCGCAGCCAAAGCGTTATATACATTAAATTGTCCAGCGAATTTTAATACCATCTCTTTTTCTCCAAATGGTGAAACGAGTGTAAAAGTGGACTCTGTAGCTTTTAAGACAATATCTCTTGCATGGAAGTCAGCAGAAGGAGACAGACCATATGTAAACACATGTGCGGCTGTGACTCTAATAAAATATTCAGCTGCTTCATCGTCCTTATTAATAATGGCATACTTCGGAGATTTCTTAAAATAAGTATTCCCTAATTGAGAAAACAATAAGCCTTTTGCATTTCGATAATCATCCATGGATTTGTGATAATCCAGATGATCCTGAGTCAGGTTTGTAAATACGGCAATATCAAAGTCGCAGCCGTGAACCCGCCCCTGATCTAAAGCATGTGAAGAAACTTCCATAATCGCAGAACGTACTCCTTTATCACAGAACCGTTTAAACGTTTGTTGGAGTGTTAAGCTGTCAGGAGTCGTATTATGACTTACATGTAACTCATCCCCCACTTTAATGTGCAATGTCCCAATTAAACCGGTCATCATTCCACAGTGGCTAAAAACCTGGTCAATCAGATGGGTGGTCGTGGTTTTCCCATTTGTCCCTGTCACCCCGACCAGTAAAAGCTGATGGGAGGGCTGCTTATAGAAGTAGTCTGCAAGAATTGCCATTGCTTTCTTCGTATCAGGTACGATGATAACCGGAACGTTTGCCTCTATGCTCCTCTCAGCGAGAATTGCAGCTGCACCGTTCTTCTCTGCCTTTGGGGCGAGTGAATGACTATCAATCTCCAACCCGTTAATGCAGATAAATAAATCACCATTTCTCACTTTCTTATGATGGTTAGCGATGTTTGAAATAGCTGGATTCCCTTCACCCTCTACTGAGAAAAACGGCAGTACTTCCAGCAAAGTGTGCAATCTCATCTTTTCAACTCCTCACAGGTAGAAAGCAACCTTTTTATATTTTACAAAAAAATGCGTATGAAAGCTATCAACCTTTTAACTTAGTTCGTTATAATTATCGAAAACTTGCAGCCCCGGGCATCATTTAAGGGGATACAGGACCTCCCCTTATGGTTATAAACCCCCGGCATAAATAAGAAGTATATCATGAAATGGGCCATCATGTTGACATTCTCGGCACTTATTCCGATAGATACACCCTTACTTTTGAACCTTGCTTGATCTTCACCCCCGGATCAGGAGACTGGCTAACCACTTTATCCCCAGTTCCGCTTATATCCAAGTCCAAATTAATAAGCTGCTCCTGTAACTCTTTTTTTGTTAATCCGACTAAGTCAGGGGTTTCAATCATCGGAGTATCGGTCCACGTCATTTTCTTTTCAATTTGATCTTTTCTTTTCGGAACTCCCATTGCTTCTAAACTATCCCCTATAATACTCCCTGCAATAGGGGCCGCTACTACCCCACCGAATTGAACCGTACCTTTCGGATTATCGACAGCTACGTAAACGACTATTTCCGGATCATCCGCGGGTGCTACTCCCATAAAGGAAACGATATGATTATTCTCTAAGTATTTACCATCCTTTGCTTTTTGAGCGGTTCCCGTTTTCCCACCTACCCGATAACCATCTACAAAAGCTTTCCCACCTGTACCTTGTGCAACTACACTTTCCAATGCTTCACGAATTTGTTTTGATGTTTCTTCCGAGATGACCCTTTTCTTTATTTGAGGTGTTTTTCTCATCACCACTTCTCCACTTGAAGGGTCAATAAGCTCTTTTGCAATATACGGTTGATACAGGATTCCACCATTGACGGCTGCTGACACAGCGGCTACCTGTTGAATCGGCGTAACGGCTACCCCCTGACCGAAGGCGGTAGTAGCTTGTTCTACAGGGCCGACCCGATCAAGGTTAAAGAGAATTCCTTTTCCTTCTCCTTGAAGGTCTATGCCTGTCTTTTCTCCAAAACCAAAGTCATGAATATAGCTAAATAGTTTTTCTTTCCCCAGCCTCTCACCTAACTCTACAAATCCGGGGTTACATGAATTTTGGACCACTTCCAAAAATGTTTGGGTTCCATGTCCTCCACGCTTCCAACAATGGAGGGTAGAGCCCGCTACTTCAATATGACCAGGATCATGGAACTTTTCTTTATAAAGATCTACCTTATTTTCCTCTAACGCTGCCGCAAGAGTAATAATTTTAAATGTAGAACCTGGCTCATAGGTGCTCCAAATCGGTAAATTCCGGTTATATATTTCTTGAGGTACGTTTCGGAAATTTGCCGGGTCAAAGGTAGGACGGCTTGACATAGCCAATATTTCGCCATTTTTAGGGTTCATGGCAATGGCGATAATCCCATCAGGGTTGTAAGTGGCTTGTGCAATATCCAATTCACGTTCCACGATGGTTTGAACCTTCGTATCAATCGTCAGCTTTAAATCCAACCCATTCTCAGGCTTCTCAAAGTCATCTGCCATGTCAGGCATTCTTTTTCCTTTGGCGTCTGAGAAAAATTTCACATATCCTTTATCTCCACTAAGCTCCTCATCATATGAAAGTTCCAGCCCCATCAGCCCCTGATTATCAATTCCAGCGAAGCCAAGTACATGAGATAAATAACTGCCATATGGATAATAACGCTTAGAGTCTTCTCCTAAGTAAACCCCTTTTAAATTAAGGTCTCTAACCTCTTTCGCTTTTTCATATGAGATCTTTCTAGCTTCTTTAATCAGCACCATATTTGCCCTCTGTGTAACATATTTATATGCAGATTCCACTGAAATATTAAGAACAGCCGCCAGTTTATCCGCTGTACCCTGAGGATCAGTGATTTGTCTTGGAACGACGAATATCGTCGGTGCACTCTGATTTCCGGCAAGTTCTTCCCCATTACGGTCAACTATTTTTCCTCTTTCAGGTTGAAATGGGATATTTCGACTCCAAGAGTCCTTTGCTAAGCTTGTAAGCCAGTCCCCTTTAAAAAACTGAACATACCCCAGCCTTATATCAATAATGGAGAAAATCAGGACTCCTACTACAAGTGCTACCGCTAACCTCTTCCTAACAGTTACATTGGATACTCTTTTCACTAATGGAACCTCCCCTTCTATGGCTCGTTCCATTATATGCTTGGACTTATTGTGGTATGTTTGGAAATCCACGAAAGGAAAAGGAAAGCATATTCATTCACATCAATTTGACCGATTATTCCAATAAAAAAAGGGCGACTTCGATGTGAATGGCACTCATACACAAATCGGTTCAAAAGGAATAGATCCAGTTGCCGTTGAATGAGTCACATACATAAGTCAGCCCTTTTCATTTAATTTAGAGGTGGTTCTTCCGTATTCTCATTTTCACCTTGCTGTACTTGTTCTTCCGGGGTACTAAAGTTAACCACGAGAGGCTCTTCTTTTTCCACAGGTACTCCCGGTTGAATATTTTGACTGACGGCATAACCGTTCCCAACCATATTGATCTTCAGTCCAGCAAGATTTGCCACTTTAAAGACATCCCTTACAGACCATCCCTTCATATCAGGAATCGTGATGTCTCCATCGGTTTTGATCACAACTTTTTCCCCTTCAAGTATCGCACTTCCAGCTTGGGGCAGCTGCTTCTGAACCTCTGATCCGTTTCCAACAACAACGGGTGAAGCCCCTGCTTTTTTCAACTCTTCTTTAGCTTCTTCCACACTCATTTCTTTCGTATCAGGTAGAGACTGTTTTTTCAAACTCACTTTTTCCTGAGGTTTTATATTCAAGTATTTCAAGCTATTTTGCATGACAGGATTGAACACAGCCGCTACGGGATCCGAACCGATTTCAGTAGGTTCTAATTCGGGTTGTTGAATCCCTACATAGACAATTAGCTGAGGGTCATCAGCAGGTGCCATACCCATGAATGAAAATAGATAATTTTCTTTTCCGTACATATACCTTCCCGTTTCACGATCTGGTATTTGAGCCGTACCTGATTTTCCTGCAACGCTATAGCCTTCGATGGCAAAGCGGGTACCTGTGCCATTCTCAGATGTTACTGTTGATTCTAAGTATTCACGTACTTTTTCAGCAGACTCCTTTGTAATTGGGTTTCCAGCAACTTTTGGTTTTGTTTCTTCAACCACTTTCTTCGTATTCGGATCTACTATCTTCGAGATAACATAGGGCTGCATCATTTTCCCATCGTTCGCAATGGCCGATTCCGCTTGAATCATCTGCAGCGGGGTAACGGTTGTACCTTGTCCAAAGATCGTAGTGTATTTTTCAATCGGGTAATGATAAAGGATAGATCCAGAAGCCTCATGTGGTAACCCCACACCTGTTGGTTCTCCAAATCCAAAACTATTTAAATACCCTTCGAACTTCTTGAAACCGATTTTGTCCAGTAAATTCGCAAATGCCACATTGGAAGATCTTTGAACGCCTTCTAAATAAGAAATCGTCCCCCAACCTTCCCCTCCATTATGATCCCGGATAGGATTAGGAACATTATCAACATAATATTTACCAGATTCATAGGCTTCGTTCGGATTAAACTTCCCCTCATTTACAGCAGCAGCCAATGAAAATGCCTTCATAGTTGAACCCGGCTCAATCGTTTCCTCCACAATGAAGTTTGTCCAATTATCCAGTAGACCTTCTCTCGTGTCGGGATGAAAGGAAGGTCTTTGAGACATCGCAAGTATCTCTCCCGTTTTTGGATCAGATACGATCGCAAACATTTTCTTCGGTTTATATTTCTTTTGCACTTCATTCAGGGCTTCTTCTAAGAATGTTTGAACTTTCTTGTCAATCGTTAAGTAAATATCATTTCCATCCTGTGGTGATGTTACATGCTCATCTGCATTTGGTAATAAATACCCCCATACATCACTCTTATATTCCACTGAACCGTCCTTGCCACTTAACACATCATCAAAGCTTGCTTCCACACCCATTTTCCCTACGGTTTTGGAATCACCGTTATCCGAAGTGGACTTTTGCGCAAAACCAATAAGATGAGGCGCGAAGGAACCATTGGGATAAAATCGTTTCGCTTCTTTTCTGAATGTGATCCCAGGTATGTTTTCTTCTTTAATCTCCAGCATCATTTGATGAGTCAGGTCCCTACCAGCAGATCCAAATTCCACCTGATACGGCCCATCTTGATCGAGACGGTCATAAATTTCGCTCTCTTTCATATCAAGATATGGAGCCAGAGCCTTTGCTGTTTTCTCCGGATCTGTCACATGCTTAGGCTTTTTCGGATCACTCGTGATGCTGGGGTCTAAAATGGCCACGAGTGTATAGGCTGAAGTATCCTCGGCGATGACTTCACCTTTCCAGTCAAAAATCGTTCCCCTGTGAGCTTCTAAAATGTGACTTTTTATATATTTTTTTGCCGCTTGTGATGCCAGGACCTTACCTTCAGCTTCCCCGGTAACCTGAATCGTGACAAAGCGAACCATTAATACAAAAAAGAGCAAGCCGAAAATCCCGAAAAGGATGGCTGCCCCTATGTTCATGCTTGGTCTTTTTTTCATTATTGTTCAACAACCTTAACGTTCTTTTCTTTCAAATTAAGTCCAAGCTCTTTCGCTTTTTCAAGAATACGCTCATACGTACTAAGCTCACTTACTTGAAGCTTAAGATCATTATTTGCCTTTTCCTGCTTTTCAATGGCTGATTCAACATGCTGGACTTCTTTATTCACATCATAGATGGCAGCCTGTGTTGTCACAATCTGAACGGCTAAGAAGCAAAATACTGCTGCGAAAATCGCGACAAGGATCTTTTCCCCGGGTGTGATGACGGATCTTCTCTCTTCACTCAAGCGCTTTGGTTTGGCTTGAACGGATTGATTCTCAACTTTTTGCTGCTCGTAATTTCTGGCTAAGTTACTCAAAATTCTCCCTCCTGTTTCCTTCTATTTATATATTTTTTTCTGCGATTCTTAATTTAGCTGACCTAGCGCGATTATTTTCTTCTAATTCGTCATCACTAGGCAGGATCGGTTTTCTCGTTACAAGCTTAAGCTCTGCTTCATAACCTTCAGGAATAATCGGTAATCCCGGAGGCAGATCAGGTCCTGATGCCTTCTCCTTGAACATCGTTTTGCAAATGCGGTCTTCTAGGGAATGGAATGTAATCACGCTCACCCTTCCTCCCTTATGAAGAAGCTCTATCGCTTGTTCAAGTGAATCTTCAAAGGCCCCCAATTCATCATTCACGGCAATTCGTATGGCTTGGAAGACTCTCTTAGCAGGGTGACCACCTTTTCGTCTTGCAGGTGCAGGGATACCATCCTTAATGAGCTCGACAAGTTCACCCGTTGTTTCAATCGCCTTAATATCTCTTGCCGCTTCTATCTTTCTCGCTATTTGCTTTGAGAATTTCTCTTCTCCATATCGATAAAAAATCCGAACCAAATCTTCAAACGACCAATGATTAACCACATCATAAGCAGTTACTTCACCTTGCAAGTCCATTCTCATGTCGAGTGGAGCATCATGGTGATAACTGAACCCTCTTTCTGGAGTATCCAGTTGAGGCGATGATACACCCAGGTCGTATAGAATCCCATCCACACTATGTACTCCAAGTTGTTCAAGTTCTTCCTTTAGGTTTCGGAAGTTTGATTGAACGAATGTAACTCTATCCTGGTAGGATGAAAGCTTTTCTTTTGCGTGGTTGATGGCTGTTTCATCCTGATCGAAGCAATATAGATGCCCTTCCGGTGATAACTGGCTCACAAGATACTCGCTATGCCCTGCTCCACCCAGAGTACAATCTACATAAACTCCATTTTCTTTAATACTCAGACCATCCACCGTTTCTTTTAATAATACAGTTGTATGTTTAAACATGTTGACTTCACCTTTCCAATCGAACGTTTTGTGGGGGGTCAAATATCAAACCCTACCATATTCTCTGCAAGCTCAGCAAATGAATCTTCAGACTGTGTGAAATAGTCTTCCCATAATGATTTACTCCAAATCTCAATTCGATTGGAAACTCCTAAAATAATGCATTCTTTATCCAATTGTGCATAATTCACAAGTGTAGCAGGAATATTCACCCTACCTGTTTTGTCTAATTCACTCTCAGTCGCTCCCGAGAAGAAGAATCGAGTGAAGGCACGGGCGTCTTTCTTTGTCAGTGGTAGGGCTTTGAGCTTGTCTTCAAGAGCTCGCCACTCATCCATGGGATAACCAAATAAACATTGATCCAACCCTCGGGTAATGACAAATGAATCTCCGAGGTGATCACGGAACTTGGCAGGTACGATTAAACGGCCTTTATTATCAATGTTATGTTGATATTCGCCCATGAACATATGCACTGCCCCCACTTTCTAACACAAATGTACCACATCCCCCCACTTTTCTCCACTCTTTTATAAATTCTTTCCTTGCAAAATATTTCCTCTATTTTTCATTAGTCTTTTTCTCTCTTTTCCAGACAAGTTTTCACCGTTGAAATTTGTCTTTATTCAACGTAAAAAGGACCTAATTCGCAATATAAAACGAATTAGGTCCTTTAGTTTTTGTGCTTGTCGACTGGTAATTTGCATATTGTTTCCAATCAGATATATACCACTTTATGAGTTCCGTCAAAGGTGAAATCTTGAAGTGTCAGGTCTCTTACGAAGTTGGGTCCGTATTTGTTTAAGAAATAGAGAACATTCCACGTTCTTTCCTGCGGTCCTTCATTTGGCCTGATGCTGTTTTCCACCTTCATAAACTGATTAAAGGTTAATGAGTGCTTATCTTTCAGGGCTTTATCCACTTTGTTGCGTAAATAATCGAACTGACTCAAGTGGAATTCAAGGTTCTTTTCAATTATCGGATGTAATCCTTGATCAATACTAAGCGCCTGTTCGCGAATTCTCTCATACTTACGCTGGAGTTCTTCCTGGATTTCTTGCATTTCCAACTTTAAAGCGGGACGCTCGAGGGATTTCCAAAAAGCATCACGAGCAGTAGAAACACCTTCCGTAATCACTCCATGGAGCGTCAATTGAAGGTCATGAATTCTCTTATCTATTTCACGTTCCACGATGGTAATATTTAATCTCGGGACGACCGGCGGCATTTTTAAATCTACAAGTTCAAAGGCTTTTTTCAATTCGCCCCAATAGGCAATTTCACCAGGTCCGGCAACAAATGCGAGAGTTGGAAATAACCATTCCTGCATCATAGGTCTCGTGACCACGTTATTACTGAATGATTCTGGACTTTCTTCCAGAATGGATAGCAGCTCCACACTCGAATAAGTTTTACCACTATTCTTTTCAAAGAACGTATTCCCTTCTCTTTCTAACAAAGCCCTTTCGTTCTTAAGTTGAATAAAGAGATTGGCAGCTGCAGGGGAAATGTCTAATTGAGTACTATATCCATTTTTGCGGATTTCTTCTTGTTGCTCAAACACCGCATCCGATATGGATTGACTGCTTTCAATCAAATGGTGAAAATGTCTTGATTCAAGCTTCCTTAGTAAAGGATAGGCAGAATCAATCACCAATAAGCCGAAATCTTTGAATAAGCTCATCACAAAGTGGGCAAAGAATCGAACAATATCCTCTTCTTCATCAATCATTTCAGTAAGTTCCGATGCCAGTTGTTTTGTATGCTGTGTTTCTCCCAGTATCATTAGTATATCATCAAGCCATTTCTTCATCACTGGTTTCGTATACGTAATATGAGAGGTCATTTTTTTCTCTAATACTCTCTCCGGATATCCTACCTTTTCAACCTTTGATCCGTTTTCTACGTATATATGATTGACTTCTTGATAATCATGATCTTCTCCTGCAATCCAAAAAACAGGAACCACAGGATGCTTTAACTCGGCTTCCTGCTGTCTGGCTAATTGAATGACAGAAATGATTTTATGTATCGTGTAGAGTGGGCCAGTCAGCAGACCTGCCTGTTGTCCGGCGATGACGGTTACGGCATTGTTTCTCAATTTCCCCAACGATTCTTCAACCTTTTCAGATGATGGCAATGACTTCATGTAAGAAGAAATACATTCTGCAAGATCTTCTCTCTGAAATTGTCTCGAATCTAAATCTTTCATGCGATCTGAATAGACTGAAGAACTGTTTACGTTATAGTGGAAAAAAGAAGTGACGGGCTCTTCTTGTTTTAAGTATTGAGAGGCAAACTGATTTATTGCTGGAATGTTTAAGCTTTCCAATTCCATTTGAATTACTCCTTTTCTAGCTCTTTATATCCTAACGATGAGTATATCATTCCACATTAAGAAAAGGAAAAAACTTGCCTGTTCTTTTTTCTAATATAATTCTAGGATACGGAGGACCAGTCCTGTAATCATTAACGTTATATAAGCCGTAAAGAATAACAGGAAGTTCATCCGCCAGAAACCTCTCAATACCTTAGGGTAATGGATTTCCCCCTTTGCCTTCCAATACATGATGGCAAATAGAACGCCAATGGAGCAAATTACAAGGAAAATAAGCCATAGGTAAGAAGTTTGCCAAATGGCAATGACAATAAAGTGAACAGAGAGGATTAGTAGAAAAGTCGTAATATCAATCGCCAAATGAACAGCTTTCCGATGGTTCTTCATGATTTCTTTCGCTAGAATGAAACTGATGAAATATCCCAAAAATGGGATCATTACAAATATGGCAATGATGGTCGAAAAAATCGAAGCCATTTTATCCCCCCAGACCTTCTCTTTCAATTCCTTTAACTAATCTGTAAACGACATTCATGATGGGTACAAAATGGTGTTCTTTATGTGCTTTTTCAAGTAGAACGCCTAAGATAGACTCTATTTCTGTTTTCCTACCGGATTCAATGTCTTTTAACATGGAAGATCTGTTTTGGTATGTATTGGTGCAAATTTTTTCAACCGCTTCAAAGGAAATAATCCCTTCCATTTGTGGAAAGAGGCGAAGCAGTTCCTGGAATAAATCCATTTGTAATTGATGCAAGTGTGGGTTTTCAACCAGCTTCCCGTTCGTTAACCGGGTTAAAGCCGTTAGAGGGTTAATTAGTACATTTACAAATAGCTTGGTTAGGAGCATTTCCTCGAAGTCTTGTTTTAATAAAAATGGAAAGGAAGGAATGCTCTGTGATACTAATTCTTCCATAACTCCCCATTCTCCTTTAATTAAAGCGAGATTTGTCTTTCCGTCTCCTAAATGATGGAGAGTGTGGTCGTTTTCTTTCAAAGAGCCATGCTCTACCGAACCAGCAAGTAAATTTTGGTGGGGCAATGATTTCACCCAATCCAGGTGCCCAATACCATTTTGAAGGAATAGTAGTGGTTGACGCTTATCCATAAGCTCTAACACATTTTCCAAGGACTTTAAATCATATTCCTTTACTGCCACAATCACTAGGTCAAATTCCAAGGGAACTTCTGTAAGAAGATCCGAATGGACTTGTGTTGTGAATGAAGAGGTTTCCCTATGTACATTTATGCCATTCATTAACAGGGACTGAACCTGCCCTTCTCTCCTTACAAGGAGAGTGACATCAAACTTCTGGCCCAAATACCCTGCAAATAAAAGGCCGACTGCTCCTCCTCCAATGATTCCTATTTTCATAAAGACTCCTTATCGTACATGTTTTTAAGAATAGTTTACCAAATTTTCCGTAACTAGAAAACCATAGGCTAAAAGAATCAGTCAACGTTCGAAAGAAAGGGCCCGTCCCAAAGGAACGAGCCCTATCCAACAATCTAAACAGGATATACGGGATGTTTTCTCTCACTAAATTGAACTTCTTTGGTTTCATAGAGCTTATAACGTTGAATTAATACGGAACGCAACTCATTCGGTGCTGTAATTTCATCTACTATTAATTCCGATGCCAATTTATAAATATCGATATGCTCTTTATATTCCTTCTGCTTTTCCTGTACATACTGTATTCTCTCTTTTGGATCTTCGATAGCTTGTATCTTATTTGAATAAACAGCATTTACGGCTGCTTCCGGTCCCATTACTGCAATTTGTGCAGTAGGGAGGGCAATACAAACATCAGGATCAAAAGCTGGACCTGCCATTGCGTATAGACCGGCGCCGTATGCTTTTCTTACAATGACGGATATCTTCGTAACCGTTGCAGAGCTCATGGCAGCAATCAACTTTGCTCCATGGCGAATAATCCCGGCTCTCTCCACTTTTGTCCCGATCATAAACCCAGGTACATCTGCAAGGAATAATAAAGGAATATGGAAGGCATCACATAACTGGATGAATTTTGCCCCTTTGTCTGCAGAATCGTGGAAAAGTACTCCTCCCTTTACCTTTGGCTGATTGGCAATGATCCCCACCACTTTACCATCCATGCGGCCGAAGCCTGTGATCAATTCAGGTGCAAAGAGTTTTTTCATTTCAAAGAAGCTGCCTTCATCGATCAATGTATCGATGCAATCGTACATGTTAAAAGGCGCATTTTGATGTTCCGGGATAATGTCTTCTAACAGCTTCTCATGCTTAGGGGCAAGACCATCCTTGACGGCAGGCTTCTGTTGATAATTCGCTGGGAAATAACTTAAATATCTCTTCGCTTCTTCAATCGCTTCCTCTTCAGAAGCTGCAAGAAGATCTCCACACCCACTGACAGTGCAGTGCATTCTTGCACCACCCATTTCTTCAAGCGTTACCTTCTCACCGATCACTTTCTCTGCCATACGAGGAGAACCAAGATACATAGAGGCATTCCCATCCACCATGATCACTATGTCACAAAAAGCAGGGATATATGCCCCACCAGCTGCCGACGGACCAAAAAGAACACATATTTGCGGAACCATCCCTGACATTTTCACTTGATTGTGAAAAATCTTACCTGCCCCACGTCGATTAGGGAACATTTCTAACTGATCGGTAATACGGGCTCCGGCCGAATCCACTAAATAGAAGATAGGCACTTTCAAATTAAGGGCGGTTTCTTGTATTCGGATGATTTTCTCAACGGTTCTCGCTCCCCAGGATCCAGCTTTAACAGTGGAATCATTGGCCATTACACAAACGGTCTGTCCACCTACTTTACCGATTGCTGTTACAACGCCGTCAGCAGGTAAATCTTCTGCCTTATTGTTTGCAAACATACCATCTTCTTGATAATCCCCATTATCAAATAGTTGTTGAAGTCGATCTCGAACAAACATCTTTTTCTGTTCTTTCAATTTCTCATGATATTTCGGCTGACCACCCGAAGCAATCCTTTCTCTCTTTTCCTCGAGAGTGTTGATGATCGTTTTAGATGTCGACATAGTATCCCCTCCGTCGTTTTATGTAAATGCGTAAACAAGTCAGAGATGTTCATGCCATCTCTGACTTAACGTTTTCATACTCCCATTAACTTTCAATAACGAGTAATACATCTCCTTCATTAACGAAATCCCCTACACTAACCTTAATTTCCGAAACTTTCCCTCCCGCTTCGGCTTCAACGGGAATTTCCATTTTCATTGATTCAAGCATTAATACAGTATCTCCTACAGACACTTCTCCACCTTGTTCTACCAGTACATTTAAAACCGTTCCTGCCATTGATGATGTAATTTCCTTCATGATTGATTCCTCCAGTTTGTTCTCTTTTAGTTAAATTTTATCAGGGACTAACATCCCCCATTCTTTTTACGTGCGGTTGGCTGTCAAGAAGTCCTGTAGCCATTTCGTGGTGTAAGACCCTTTGATAAAGCCTTTATCTTCAATGATTTCCTTGAATAGAGTGACATTCGTTTTGACTCCTTCAATCGTTACCCCTTCAAAGAAGACCTTGGCTTTATGTAATGCATCTTGACGATCGTTTCCTTTGATGATGCATTTGGAAATCATCGGATCATAGAATGGAGTGACCTTGTTTCCTTCTTCATATCCGCTGTCGATTCGAACATCTTCTCCTTTTCCCCATCGCAAGGTCATTAACTGACCTGGAGACGGGTAAAACGTCTTCGGATCCTCGGCATAAACTCTAAACTCAATTGCATGACCCTTAACAGAGATTTCCTCCTGTTTGCATAGAGGAAGGGGCTCTCCGGAAGCTACTAAAAGCTGCCACTTCACTAAATCTAATCCCGTGATGGTTTCAGTGACCGGATGTTCTACTTGCAGTCGAGTATTCATTTCCAGAAAATAAAAATTTTCATCTACATCAACAATAAACTCAACTGTTCCAGCATTCGTATAGTTGACTGCCTTACCTGCCTGTACAGCAGCGGCAAACATCTTCTCCTTCGTTTCTTGAGAAAGCGCGGGAGAAGGTGATTCTTCTATCACTTTTTGATTTCTTCTTTGTACAGAACAATTCCGCTCAAAAAGATGCACCAAATTCCCATGATGATCTCCAAAGATTTGCACTTCGATGTGTCTCGCATTTTCAATACATTTCTCAAGAAAGACTTCCTCTTTCCCGAAATAGGCTTTAGCCCGGTTTTTAGTAGAATCGAAGCTTTGAACGAGCGCTTGCTCATTTTCACACCGGATCATTCCGATTCCCCCGCCTCCACCACTGGCCTTCAACATGACGGGATAGCCAATATCGCTTGCTACACGCTTGGCAGCATCAAGGGTTTCGACCCCTCCATCACTTCCTGGTACGACCGGTACAGACGCTTCATGCATCACTCTTCTAGCTTCCACCTTGTCGCCCATCTTTTCAATAATGTCATGAGCCGGCCCGATAAAGGTGATGCCTTCTTCTGCAACTCTTCTGGCAAAGTCTGCATTTTCTGATAGGAGACCATACCCGGGATGGATTCCATCCACTTTTTCCTTTTTTGCTACATCAAGTATATTGTCCACTACCAAGTATGAGCGATTCACTTGTGATTCACCTATGCGGTGTGCAATATCCGCTTCTTTAACGAAGGGCATATCCTGATCTGCATCGGAATAAACCGCGACTGTTTGAATGTTTAGTTGTTTACAGGTTTTAATAATTCTTGAAGCAATTTCTCCCCTATTTGCAATTAGAATCTTATGCACAATCTCTCCCCTTTCTTCATAGAACACATCTGTTCATATTACGAATTCTACAAAAATCGTCGAAATCCTTCTTCTTAATTGTAAACGTTTTCTTAATTAAGTGCAGAATTTTTTGTTTATTTGTTATATAATAATAATAAATACTTGCTTGATCATTAAATCCGTTGCAAACGGATTCATGATTCACCATGTTTTCCCATACTTATTTTTTAGCATTTTAGGAGGTAATACGATGGCAGTAAAAGTGGAGAAATTAAAAGTAAACTATAAAACTCTTGAAGAGTTTAAGAAATTTAAAGAATATGGTGTACAGGAATTATCCATGTTAGAAGACTTACAAGCCAACATCATTGAAAACGATAGCGAGTCACCTTTTTATGGAATTTACTTTGGCGATACCTTGGTTGCCAGAATGAGCTTGTACCAGCGCAATGCTCGTTTTGATCAGTACTTCGATCCTCCCCAAAATTACTTGGAACTATGGAAGCTAGAGGTATTACCAAAATATCAAAACAAAAACTACGGAAAAATGCTCGTAGAATTTGCCAAAAGCTTTGGTTTACCTATTAAAACAAATTCCCGTATTAAATCCCAGGGATTCTGGGAGAAAATGGGCTTCGAAGCCGTTACGTACGAAGTGGAAAGAGATTTAGGTGAAAATCCATACGTATGGTTCCCAGAAGGGGTCACAGAACAGAAAATCAGTTAAATACGAAAGCGGAGGCGGCTTGCCCAGAGGCGACAAGCATAAGGCGGACCTACCGGAAAGGCGCTCTTTCCCTTTTTGGTAGGTCTGCCTTATGACCTCGAGCCTCTAGCCGCCGTAGCTGGATGAAAACGAAAGCGGAGGCGGCTTGCTCAGAGGCGAAAAGCTTACGAAAACCATTATCAATTAACTAAGATAGGCTGGCTAAATAAATTTATTTAGCCAGCCTATCTTTCTCTTCATTTATTCAATCGCTGAAGGTTGCCGTTTTTATCCATCTGAAACTTCACTTTGTCTTCATTTCCTTGCAAAAGAGCCATTTTCCTTGCTTTTTCAAAAATAGCTAATAATGACTTATGATCTTCTTCAAGAAGATTAAATTTTGCTTCATACTCTTTCAACTCAGCTTCAACCTCTTGAAGCCTTTCTTTCAAATAAGAGATTTGTCCATGAAGCTGAGTATTTTCATTCCGTACTTTTTCCCCGTTTCGAACGGCATCTTCAGCTTTTTGAAGATAATTTATCATACTCCCCATTGAAAACACTTCAGAAGCTTCAAGCTCTGGTGAACTCTCTACTTGCACTTCTTGATTTTCTTCATTTGCCTTACCTATTGGAGAGTCCTTTTTAGATTGCTTTCTTTGTTTTTTAGCAAGTTCGATTCCGGATTTATATTGTTTACGAACAAATGAGTTCCAACGAAAGCCGCAAGCCGCTGACGTTCTTGATAGTTTTCTTCCTACCTCTTCAAACGCTTGAAGCTGGGTACCACCTTCTCGTATATTGCGTAATACCACTTCCGCTAACAACACATCTTCATCTTGACTCCATGCATCCTGCCTATTTGAAGACATTTCCATCCCCCCTGTAAGATCCAGTTTATCCAATCATATGCTCTTACTAGAGAAGATAGAATCTGCACCACTATTTTTTTAATGCATACAAAAAGGAACCGGCTTTCTGGCACCGGTTCCTTTTTATTATGCTTTACCTATTTATTAAAGAATCTCTCCACTGCCTCGTGATGCTCATCACTTGCCCATAGCTTTGAACATTGGCTTATTTCCTTCATTATATTTTCTTCTACTCTTTTTCTATCCCATTTCCCAAGAAGTTGCTGCTTATATGCCCTCAAGACTCCCTCTGATTTCTGTGAGATCAATTTAATGAGGGGAAATTCATGGATTGGGACATTGGCATCGACTAGTTCATCTACAAACCCCATATCATAAAGGACTTCTGCTTCTTCCACCCTTGCTGTCATTAGCAGGGAAAGCGCATTAGACGCTGAAAGCCTTTCAAGAAGTAAGGTCCCACCTCCCCATCCTGTGGTAATGGCGAGATTCCCTTGAACGAATCCCATCTTAGTTGTTCTTTTGGCGATTCTAAAGTCACAAGCAGTGGCGATCTCACACCCTCCGCCAATCGCCGTTCCATTAATAAAAGCGATTGTAGGTTTTGGTAGGAAGGCTAGTTTCATAATGAGGCTGCCCATTTTACTGAGCATTCCATAACTTTCACTTTCTGTTTTAAGGTTATGAAATTGAGATAAATCTCCCCCGGAGCAAAAAGCCTGATCACCACTTCCAGTAATAAGCAGCGCTTTCACATGATCATTTTGAATACACTCATCTAGCGCTTTTTCGAGTCCTGCCATAATTTCATAACTCACTGCATTTCGTTTTTCCGGACGGTTGATGATAAACTGCAGAATCCCTTCTTCATTCATATGTATCATATATTCTCCCAAATCAGACCCTCCTTTCATACTTTTAGTGTATGGTTTTCTAAATGAGATGAACAGACATTTCTTTAAAATGACAATAAAAAAAGCGTGAAGAGCCATGGCCTCTTTCACGCTTTTTTTGCTGTAAACAATATTATTTGTTTACAACTTCTTTACCTTTATACGTTCCGCACTCTTTACAAACACGGTGTGCTAGTTTCATTTCACCACAGTTTGGGCATGCTACCATACCAGGTACACGTAGTTTGAAGTGTGTACGACGTTGTCTTTTTGCTGTTTTAGATGTTCTTCTAAAAGGTACTGCCATTCTTCCCACCTCCTTAAAAGAGATTCATACTCATTATGAAGCCAGTCGAACTGGTACTTCGCTTTTAAGATTTCTTGTTTTGATCAAGAAGTTTTGCTAACTCAGCGAGACGAGGATCAACTTTCTTCTCTTCCTCTTGTTCGACTTGATAAGCTTGTTCTTCCGTCAGAACTTCCCAGTTCTTACCTGAAGGCATCTCATCTTGTTCTCTCGCTTCATCACTGATTACTTGCATTGGAATCTCAAGTAATAGTAATTCTCTTATAGCAGGTTTTAAATCAATAACATCACCTTGAATACGATGTATTTCCTCTTCCTCATACTGATCATAATCAGTTTCATTTAGAAGATAGGTTTCAATCGTTTTAATGTCAACTGGTAAATCAACATCCACAAGGGTTCTTGAGCAAGGTAATACTAACTTTCCTTCTATATGAAGATGGAAGGTGACCCGGTTCGAACCGATATCTGCCTTTCCAGACACTCGAATAGGTGAGACTTCTATAATTTGGGGATCGATTTTTTTCAATTCATCCAAATTAATTGTTTCGTCAATGGAAAGTCCCTTGTCTCTAAATTTTTGTAATTGTATTATTGACCATTTCAATGTAATCACCTCAAGGCAACAAAGGTAATTATAGCTTTCATAATACCGTTTGTCAATATTTTTTCTTTACACTCTTTACAACCATAGTGTTGTAATTATAACGTTTAAATATAAGGACTTTCAAATATTTTATAATATTAGTTATGATTATGTCATAAAAGGAGAGAATCTATATCATTTCCATATATAATGAACTACATAGCAGATAGTTGTGACTTAGAAAGGATGTGGAGAATTTCATGAAAGCAACAGGAGTAATAGTAGAGTATAATCCCTTTCATAATGGCCATTTACATCATTTAAGGGAAACGAGAAGGGCAACAGGAGCTGATGTAGTGGTTGCGGTTATGAGTGGGCATTTCCTGCAACGTGGAGAGCCGGCACTGGTATCAAAATGGTCCCGCACCAAAATGGCTTTAGAAGCAGGGGTTGACGTTGTCATTGAGCTTCCCTATAGCTTTGCCACACAGCATGCTGAATTTTTTTCACGGGGAGCCATTTCACTCCTTGATGCCATCGGGTGTGAAAGCTTTTGTTTCGGCAGTGAAGATGGAGATATCGATACTTTCGAGAAAACGGTCCTATTCATCGAAGCTAATAGGAAGAAATACGATACATATATAAGTGAGTTCATCCAGGAAGGCACGAGCTATCCTTCTGCGTTGGCCAAAGCTTTCCAAATGCTCGGGAGCGGGGACTCGGTCATCGATCTAAGTAAGCCGAATAATATACTGGGATTTCATTATATGGAAGCAAGAAATCAGATTCACTCATCATTGAAAGCTTTCACCATCCCAAGGGAATCTGCTGGATACCATGATGAACATTTTTCTTCTCCTTCGATTGCGAGCGCTACAAGCATCAGGAAAAATATTTTCAGCAGTGAGGGTGATATCAAGATCGACTCTTATCTCCCCCCTACATCTGTTGATCAATTATCTCAGTACCAACTTGAGTACGGGGGATTCCATAGATGGGAAAATTATTGGACATTTTTGCAGTATAAGCTTCTTTCTTCGTGCAAAGAAGAACTGAAGGAGATATATGAAATAGAAGAAGGTATAGAGAATCGGATGATAGAGTTTGTTAAAAGCTCGGCTTCCTTTGAAGAATTCATGATGAAGCTTAAAACAAAACGATATACATGGACGCGTCTTCAACGAATGCTCCTTCATGTTTTAACCAATACAAATAAGGAAGAAATGCGAAGCAGACACAACTCCCCACGCCATATTCGCCTGCTTGGTATGAATAAAACTGGGAGGGAATTTATCCATTATCAGAAAAAAGCAATGCCTTTGCCTTTAATCAGCAAGCTTTCAAGTGCAAATCAAAAAGATATAGCTTTAGATGTCAGAGCGGCTGAAATTTATTCTTTAGGTTTAGAAAATGGGGCAGCCCGAAAAAAACTGCTTCATCTAGAATGGTCTCAACCGCCAATTATGATATAGAAATAGAAAGAGGCTGACAGAAGGCAGCCTCTTTGTTTATTTTTCTAATGTCTGTAAAAATGCTAATGCTTCATCAAATGTTTTCACAGGTATTACTTTCATGTCCGTACCAATGTCTTCAGCTGTTCTTTTGGCAGCAGTATAGTTCGATTCAAGATCAGGATATTTTTCTTTCATTTCCTTTGTAACCGTTTCATGGGGAGCAAGAAAATACTCTGCACCCGCTTTGTCAGCCGCAATGACCTTCTGCTCTATACCGCCAATGCGTCCAACTTCCCCGTTTTCGGAAATCGTCCCGGTTCCCGCAATAGAATGACCCTTCGTAATGTCATCCTTCGTTAGTTGATTATAAATCTCCAAGCTAAACATCAATCCTGCGGAAGGGCCACCAATCTCTTCAGTATCCAGTTCCACCGGTGGGTCTGTTTTGATGTCTTTATCGTCACTCAGCGTAATACCAAGACCTACTTTATCGGGCATATCAGGGAAAGCCTCCAAGGAAATCGTCTCCACCATTTCTTCCTTATCCCGAACGAAGGTAATCTTCACACTATCCCCACTTTTTTTCTTACTCACATATTCAATGAATTCCTCTGATGATTGAAATGCATTCCCATCAACGGCTGTAATACGATCACCAGGCATCAAAACTTCCTCGGCTGGCATCGACGGGTAAATATTTAAGACATAGATACCTTTATATGTGTATTCATAGGGTTTACCTGCTTTTTTGAAGGCCACTTCAATGGCATGGTTTTGAGAGTCGGCCATAAGGTGAAGTTGACGAAGATTATATTCCTCGTCACTTTCATGAGGACTTCTGATTTCTTCAACAGGAAATATATATTCGTATTTTTTTATGCTGGCAATAAGATAGGCATAGATATTTGCTCTACCCATCCTGACGGTTGTAAGCATTAATTCACCTTCATCCTCATATCCATCCTTCACTTCTACGATCGGATCCAGTTCATGTGCACCTCCCGGCTTCGTTACATAGAATGGAAGATAATAAAAGGATGTAGCAACCATAAAAATGGTCATGATGACTAAGGTTCTAATTAATGTTTTCGTTTTCATGTTCTTACTCCTTCCAATTATCTAAAACTTTCTGAATAGAAGGAATAACCTTCTTTGCCTCTTCCTCTCCCATATCTATAATTTCTTCAATATTTTTGAACGCTCTGGTACTGTACATTTCTACATGGGGTCTTATCATAAAGTCGGAGGCAAATTCCCTGTGTGCGACGATTTCTAGTTGAAGGATATCGATGCTTTGCATAATCACATCATAGATCGTTGTGATTTCTGCATTACGTTTCACATGAGATACATCGACTCCTATGACGATGTCGGCCCCCATCTCTTTTACAACCGAAACGGGTACCCGGTCAATGACTCCTCCGTCCACGAGTAAACGGCCGTTTATTCTTTCAGGTACAAATATACCTGGAATCGCAATACTTGCCCGAACCGCACTTGAAACAGGTCCCGTCGTAAATACCACTTTTTCACCATTTGTTATGTCTGTAGCGACTACACTTACGGGGATGTTTAAATCTTCAATATTTTTATTATGTGTAAAAAGCCGAATGAATTCTCTTATCCGTTTACCCGAAATAAATCCCATCTTCGGAACGGTAAAGTCTAAATAATATTTTCTTCTGAAGGTGGTAGAAAGCTTGTAAAGGTCTTCCATCTTATGCCCTACCCCATAAAAGCAGCCGACCAAAGCACCCATACTGCTTCCTGCTATCATATCAATCGGAATCTTCGCATCATCAAATGCCTTTAACACGCCTAAATGTGCAAAACCTCTTGCCCCACCCGAGCCGAGGGCTAATCCAATTTTCGGTCTCTCCATGCCCTTCCCCCTTTTCCCGAGTTATCGGTACATTTCATCATATGGTCTATTTCAATTATGTATGAGTATATTGAATAATATGAGGACAAGTTGAATTAATCCCATTTTATCATTCTTTTCCCATTTCACAAGGAATTGATATAGAAGGAACTTATTTCATACGAGGGGGAAGTCCGGTTGTTCAAATCGAAAATCAAAACCTTGGCTTTATCCATAAGCGTGACGGTGTTTGCGGTATCTCTCATCATAATGCCCGGAGAATCTCTTGAGGCGTCCATACGTGGATTAGATATGTGGTGGGAGATCGTTTTCCCTTCCTTACTGCCATTTTTTATCGTGTCTGAAATGTTGATTGGATTTGGGGTGGTCAGGTTTATCGGGGTCATTCTGGAGCCCTTGATGAGGCCATTATTTCGGGTCCCCGGAGTCGGAGGGTTTGTGTGGGCAATGGGAATGGCATCCGGGTTTCCATCGGGAGCCAAATTGACGGCTCGCCTGAGACAAGAAGAACAAATCACCAAACTGGAAGCAGAGCGCCTTGTTTCCTTCACGAACTCTTCCAATCCTTTATTCATATTTGGAGCTGTGTCAGTCGGCTTCTTTCAAAACGCTACCCTTGGCATTGTTTTAGCTGCCGCTCATTATATTGGAAACATCTGTGTAGGTGTCGTCATGAGGTTCTATGGTGGAAAAGAAAAGGAAGAAATGAGGAATCGCTCTCCCAGAAAAAAGGGCTTTATCATTCGGGAAGCCTTTTCTGCCCTTCATCGCACAAGACTGCAAGATAAGCGCCCTATAGGTAAACTCTTGGGAGATGCTGTCACCTCTTCTATTCAAACCTTACTAATGATCGGTGGTTTCATTATCTTATTTTCGGTCATTAATAAAATGCTTTACCATCTTCACATTACGACCTTTTTTGCAGAAGGGTTGTCAACTTTATTTATTCTGCTTCAATTACCAGAGCAATTAAGTATTCCTTTTATATCCGGCTTATTTGAAATTACGTTAGGCTCAAAACTGACAAGTGGAGTAAACGAAGCCACTCTCCTTCAGCAAGCCATTATTACAAGCTTTATATTAGGGTTCAGTGGATTTAGTGTCCAAGCACAAGTGGCAAGCATATTAGCCGAAACCGATATACGGTTCAAACCTTTTTTCTATGCCCGTTTTGTTCACGGAATAGCCGCGTCCATCACGACCATCCTGATTTGGAAGCCGATATATGAGAGATTTTCCGATGAGCAGCTCTCAAATGCCATACCCGTATTCGCAATGAAGAATAATGCATTCTGGACGGAAATGCTATATTGGTTTAAGACTGCAGGACCAGTGATCACGATTTTCAGTTTGATTCTCTATATCGTTCTGTATGCAAGAAGACAAGTGTATAAATAAAGAAAGGGGTTGATCCTTTTGCCTATGCCGGTTTACTTTTCACATCATGTGTAAGTTAAGGTTTAGACACCTGGATCAACCCTGTTTAATTATTCAGGCTTATTTAATTCATTATATTTTTCCTTTAACGATTCTTCCACACGCTTCGGGACTAATTCCGAAATGTTACCTCCATACTTAGCCACTTCTTTTACAATACTCGAGCTCAAGAAAGAGTATTGATTATTCGTCATGATAAAGAACGTCTCGATATCATCTTCTAAAACCCTATTCATGGACGTGATCTGCATCTCATATTCAAAATCTGATACCGCACGCAACCCTCTAATAATCGCTTTCGCATTCACTTTTTTTGCGTAATCTACTAAAAGCCCTTGAAAGGAATCGACCACTACATTTGGAATGTCCCCGGTAACCTCACGAATCAATTCAATTCTTTCATCTACAGAGAATAAAGGTTTTTTAGAAGAGTTATTTAAGACCACTACATAAATTTGATCGAAAACCTTTGCGCCTCGTGTAATAATATCTAAATGTCCATATGTAATGGGATCAAAGCTTCCCGGACAAACTGCTATGCTCGTCATCTTTTTACCCCCAGTATATTTAGTATCTTCAATCGTTTTCCTTCGAAAAAATGGAGATCCTTATGATTCCATACGTTTCTTCCCTTACTTTCTTCAAGCCCCCGGCTCTGTCTTCCAATGTAATATCCGAGCCATGTTCACACATGACGTAACCGCTTTCATTTAGAAGATTGTGCTCATCGATGAATTCCAAGAGGTGTTGAAGCTTCTGCTGTTTATAAGGAGGATCCAAGAAAATATAATCAAAGGTTAACTCTCTTTTTAAAATCGCCTTTAATGCCCTCGTTGCTTCATTCCGATACACTTCGCTCTGGTCCATTAAGTCACAATCCTGGAGGTTTGCCTTAATGGTTTGAAATGCTTTTGCATCACGGTCTACGAATATAACAGAATCAAGCCCCCGACTTAGAGCTTCTATTCCTAGTCCACCGCTTCCTGCAAACAAATCCAATCCTGATCCCCCTTCAAAGTAGGGACCTAACATATTAAATATAGACTCTTTCACCTTATCTGTTGTCGGCCGTGTTCCACTACCAGGAACAGCTTTCAACGGTCTACCTTTTAACGTACCTGATATTACTCTCATAATCATCCACCATATATGTATTTTTTCTTCACTATCCTATCATATCTCGACAGATATCGCTACATACTGAAATTGTTCCAAAAATGTATAAAATCATTTTGATAGGTGATAATGGAAGTAACAGCATCCTAACTGATGTTGTTGCCAACCGCGGAGAAGACTTACGATTCCCCATAAGTTCTTCCTCCGGTTTCTCCTCTCCCTTTGCCTTCTTTCCAGAAATGGATATAGAAGGACCCTGCAGAATTTCTGCAGGGCTTTTTACATTTCTTCTTTAATTTCGATTGAATTTCCTTTATTCACCACTTTTACATTAAACAATTTCTCAAACCAGTGAACATCCATATAAATGGAGCCTCCAACCGTTTGCACAGGCTTCGTTAATAAGCCGTAATTTTCTTCATTATAAATAAAATAATCTTCATTCACATAAAACCTGAATGTATTTCCGTTTATCGATGTGAAAAATACGTTGGGCTGAATCTCTTTTATATCCAGTCCAAGAGCCCTCACTGCTTGTGGAAATTGAATTAACTCTTTCTGTTTATAAGAAATGTAAGACAGGTTATGGGATTTCTTATTGATGAACACCGGGTGATCGTTTTTAAGAACCATTGGGACATTCTTTCTTCCTTTTGCACTTTCATTAAAAAATGTAGATTCAAAGCCTGTAACCGCTCCTAAAATCATATCTAATTTTAATGCATCGACCGATTTTGTCTTTTCCCCTTCAATTCTTCGCTTAAATGCATCCAATTGGGAGGAGGTTAGTCCTTCAATTAATTCCTTATACGCCCATGCGGAATTTGAAGTGTGCGGTTGTTTTTTTAAGATGATGCCAACAATAAACTCTTTGAGCCAAACCTCTTCATCAGTGGAAGCATACTGTTGATACAGTAAGCCGCCTTTCACATCATCCAGGAGCTCCTCTTCAGCTGTGTTCCTCACAATCAAATATGGAGATTGATAGGGCTTTATTTTGTTCGTCATGATGACGGTCACAAATCCTTCAAAGGAACTCAGGGAAGCCATACCGATATCTTTGATGACCGTCGTGTCGTACAACATTCTCACTGTAGATGATTTTTTTTCTAACATCGTCTCTTCTGTCCAATATAAAGCGGAAGGCTCACTTCCACCGCTGAAGGAATAGTAATCAATATATTTCATTTTTTTATGGCTGGCAGATTTATATCCTGTTATCCATTTTCCAGTCCTGAAGCTCTTTTCTGTTATTTGAATATCCGTATTTATTGTAAAAACAGAGGAAAGTGTGGGATGCCAATCTTTTACTAACATTACTTCTGCATTAAGTGGCTGTTCGAATGTATAGGTAATCGTGATCTCCTGTAGGTCATCATAGAGATTACTTAATAAGAATTCCCCGTCTTCTTTTGTGAAACAATCTTCCCCTCTGTCATTGACACATAAAAAATCCCTTGCATGATCTGGCCACTCAATTGATATACGTTCAGGGATCGATGATAAAAAATGAATGGTTTGAGTAACAATGAATTCGTCTCCCGTATGCGTAATGGAATAAGACTGATTCACCTTTACTGCACCGGACTCTTCGGCACTTTCCGTCGTAAACCCCATCCATTGAAAGAAAAGAATGCTAAAACTAATCAGTACCATAAGTAGACCAAATGTAAATAGAATGCGTTTCATACCATACTCCTTAACTCCGTCTGCTACATAAAGAATAGCAGATTCCAGCAGCTAATTGTGGAATATTTTAAGGATATTGCCATTTATTCATACAATATCCAGATCTTTACTGTCTGTAAGAAAAGGGGAGTCGCCTAAATGATCGCTCAGTAAATGATTCCATTCACTTTTATCGACCAAACCATTACCGATAAGAGTTTCTTGTAAACCTTCAAGAGTAGAGTTTTGCAGTTCATTTTCTTCTATGAGGGATAAGATTCCGTGAGCCGCCAGTGTGGATAGGATCGCTGACACGATAAAAGAATCACTATTCTTTATCTCAACAATCTCTTTCCTTTCAAGCCTCCCACCCATTACATACAAACATGATAACCCCAGGACGATAAAAAGAAATAACCATACCATCACGATCACCCCTATAAGTTAT
Organism: Rossellomorea sp. GCM10028870; assembly: GCF_042666755.1. Lineage (NCBI taxonomy): Bacteria > Bacillati > Bacillota > Bacilli > Caryophanales > Bacillaceae > Rossellomorea > Rossellomorea sp. GCM10028870. Next base: position 1,607,150 of record NZ_JBHTGN010000001.1, read on the forward strand.
TTTAGAATCTTTACTTATGACTATATGTTTGAAATAATAAGGAATTGATAAACTCGGTAAGAAAAGGAGATTGAATGAATGATTCAACGTTTTATAGAATTAGGAGAAGGATATTCAGATATTTATGAACTAATGGAGCTAGCAAAAGCTAATAAAGAACGATTACAGCATATGATGACATTTCATACAATTGTAAAGAATCGGGCCGTTTCATCCCTGGCTCTTGTGATGAAACCTACAGAACAGGGGAAATTCCAAGCAATCTATGTGTGCAGGGAAGGAATTCCAAACCCGAACATCACACCGAACCAGCGCTACTCCCTTTTTGAAGAAACAGCTAAGGAATTAGACAAGGTCATTATCCAAATGGATGTTAAACCATCCACTTTATATCCAGAAAAGGCATTGTACTATCAACATCTGATTGCGATACTGCGCTTGAATCATTATATACTGCCTTTACAATAAGGTATGTTAATCGTGCAGCTTTTTGAACGGGGAGCTATTCATACTTAAGAAAAAAGCTGCCAAAACAACAGTCTTTGGCAGCAAACATTAAAATCCCATTTTGTAATCATATTCCTTCGCCTTATCGGGGCGGGAATTTTCAAAAACAGACTTAATAAATGGCTTAAATGAAGGATCTACTTTTTTCACATATGAATAGGTAGCTATTCGTTCCATTACAGAGTCAATTTCATCCTGATTACAATAAAGTACAACATATTTCATTTTCTTTGAAACATAGTGAACATTCCCAAATCGTCTCAGGGACTTGGCATGCTTCAAACTATGTAACCAAACAACTAAACCTTGTCTCTCTGTTAACATATAGTTTCCCCTCTAGGAATCACTTTTTTATAAGTCTAGCATAATAATGTGGGGGTAAGCAATATGTAATGGTCTTAACTTACATTAAATAAGCGTACAGTGAATACTACATAATGAAGTAGAAAACGGAGGGCCACCATGGACTTAAATGTGATTTGGGACTTTTTTATCGATCAGCTTCGACAAGAAGACGGGATTGAGGATGCCCGTGTAAAATGGAGCGCAGGCATTCCATTCATCTATATACAATCCAATAAAGAGAAAAGCGACATCGAGTACTCCATTAAAAAGTGGTCGGCTAGAGCGATGCGGGGAAAGAGATTGCATTCTGATACGATCTTTTTCAGGGAAGAAGAATCAATATATGTATATCGCCACCGGTTTTATGTTCCCCAGGAAAAGATGTTTTGCTGCGGGAACCTCTGCGTGGATTGTGTTCGGTTAAGGCAGTAATAAAAGAAGAGCGGACACATCGCCCGCTCTTCTTTCGACTTGTTTACGCTGAACAGCCGCAGCTTCCGCCAGAACCGCAGCCTCCCCCGCAGGATCCTCCGCTTGAGAAGAAAGGATTCCCTGAAGGAACCTTTACATTTTTAGATACGGAATGGCCGATTAGCAGGCTCACCTGATCAAGGAGATCTTGCAGCTCGTTTTCCACTCTTCTGAACTCCGCTACATTCTCATCAAGGTCCATTTCTCTTTTCACTTCACGGATTTCCTTCATGATGGTTTTGTAGTCCGGGTGGTAACGTCCGAAGCGTTGAACTTCTTCGTAACTTTCTTTCATTCGCGAAAAGGTTTGTATTTTTCGTTGAGTTTCAGAATTGTTGCGAAGTTTATATAAAGACTTACGATAATTTTCTGCCACATCAGATTCTAAAATCCACTGAGATAATTCGTCAGCTGAATCCAATATTTCCATTCTTTCTATAGTAGCAAGCATAATGCTCACCTCCGTAAAGTCATTTTAACATGTTTCACGAAAGGAAGCGAATATGCAAATTGATTTATTAGACTTGCTCACTTAATGAAATGCTGGGCTCATTCATCCTAAAGAAAAAAACGCCGTGAAATAGTTTTCACGGCGGCAGATCCATAAACACTATTGAATCGTCACATAAAACTGCTTTTTCATCCCTAAAGGTTTGTTATTCGTCCCTACTATTTCCACGTTGAGAAGATGTACACCTTTTGGTAACCCTTTTACAACAAAGGCAGCTGTATGATACTCCTTATACAAATTCCCTGTATTTGAACGAACGACAATCTTCCCTTTTTTCGCTCCGCTTTTTTCAGAAGTGAAAGTTACATTGGGAACGATACATTCAATATATACTTGACTTCCTTGTACCATATGTTTGATGGAAAGAGGCTTTTGCTCAGTGTTCGCTGCTTCAACTTTTTTAGTGAACGTAAAGCTTTCTGGTTCTGGCATTTTTTCCTTACAGCCACTTAATACAATAAGTAACGCAATGGATAGAAAAATGATTTTCTTCATCGTGTACACCACTCCTTACTAATAGCCTTGCCCAATCCACACGAATTTTACTCAAAATAATTGATAGGTGTTTGTGATGAAGTATGATGCAGAGCCATTTACCAACCTCAAAAAAAATAGCACCTCAACTATCGGCACTATTCATTGATTGAAACATACTGATCATCATGGAAGCCATTTGGACTCCGTTTGAGAATTTTTGTACGCGATGAGGAATCGTCTTTTGAAAATGGTTGATGGACGCTATTTCGAATTTCTCTAATTCATTGGGATTTCGAGAAAGTGTACGATACCACTGTGGCTGATCCCTTAAAAATAATTTCAGATCTTCTTTGGCATAAATATACTCAATAATGTCTGCTCGCATTATTAATCACCCTCCTAATCTTTCCGGAATGAAAATGGATGGGAGGGTTTAGATGGTGTTTCAGTTTTCGTTGCCGTTCCTGATCCCCTATTGTTATTTGACTGAAATTGACTAAGTACCCCTTGCACGGCTCCCAAGGCTTCACTTAAGTTGTTAATATGTTGTTGCAATTGATTAGCGTCCATTTTTTTCACCATATCTCCAACTTGATCCATCCAGCCGCTTTTACTTCCCTGGTTGGTTGGGGTTGATTCTTTCGCAGCTTCGTCTTTATACTTATCCCACCTTGTATCATCTTCCCCCAGTAAGTACCAGTCTTCAAAGAGATCCTGCCAATTGGCATCACCATTCCGCACATCTTTCACAATTTTCGGATGCTTTCTCACAAATCCTTTAAACTCTTTTACCTTAGGGTGTAATGATTTACCCATTTTATGAACACCTCCATTACAGGCATCTACCTACTATACTTTATGAAGGATCGAAAAGAATGGTGATACATTCCTTTTTGTAGTAATATTTACAAGTATATAGTGATGATTTTCAACAAACAGTTTCCAAGGACAGGCGGCTGTGAATAAAGAAAAGGATGTATGATGATGAAAGAACGGGTACAACAGTTATTTGATGAATGTCTTTCAGCTGCAACGGATGAGGAACTGCTTATCATGAAGCAGCTTTTAGAAGGGGTTAAAAGGAAGAAAGAAAAGGAAAATGGGTCAATCATTGGCGGAATATTTGCTATGGACCGTGAAGTGAAAGATGGGAATTTCGAAATAAGTATTCCGATCACCCCAGTTACATATAATTCACTGGAGATCGTTCATGGAGGAGTAACGGCTACTTTGGTAGACTCAGCTATGGGGACATTAGCCAATATGATGCTTCCAGAGGATTATGGGGCCGTAACGACAAATTTAAACGTTCACTACTTGGCCCCGGGTGTAGGAGAACGATTAACTGCTCATGCAACAGTGGTTCATCAAGGCAGTAAGACAATTGTTGTGGATGGGAAAGTTGTAAGTTCGGACGGTAAGATTGTTGCTCATTCTACAGGTTCCTTTTTTATATTCAAAAAGAAGCAGTAAACGAGCCTTATAAGACAAAAGAAAAGGTTGATTCCCCATTCGGCATTGGAGAATCAACCTTTTTATTATTCGTTTTCGACTTTTTCTATAAAGTTTTGAGTGTAGTACCTTTTGTATACTCCTACACCAAGATGGGTGAATTTTTGTTCCAATAAAATCTTTCGATGCCCTTCAGAATTCAGCCAGCCATGAACGGCTTCAGGAGCATCGGCGTACTGAGAAGCAATGTTTTCCCCTGCTGTATTGAACATAACATTTTCACTTTCTAGACGCTCGGAAAGGTTTCCAGATGTAGGTGAATCATGGGAGAAATATTCCTTTTCATACATTTCTTTACTATGACCTCTTGCTACCTTTGCCGTTTCTTCATCCCATTTTAGGATATCTTCCTCAAATTGATGTCTGAGCACATTTGTAATATCAAAGATCTGCTTTTCACTGGCACCATTCACTTTATCCCATTCATCTTCACTCGGCTCCTGTTCTTCTGCCAGTTCCCCTCGATACATCATTTCATATGGATGCATCTCAATCAATGTCTGGCTATCCAGAAAGCGGATACTCGTAAGCTTACCGGTGAATTTGTCTAAATAAAGCTGGGCATAAATATCTCCAAGAGATATGAGTAACCTTGTATTCAGATCTTCTTCATTCAATTCAAATTGATAAGCCCCTGAATCATCATTTACCACGATTTCGGAATCAACAATGGTAAAACGGTAAATGTCTTCTAAACTTTGCCCCAATTTATAAGGGGCCACATCCACTTGATTCCCAATGGCAAACAACGTAACGACTTTATGATTATTAACGCCCATTTGTATGTACTGTTTATCCGAAATCGGGTAGATCCACCATTCATAACCATAGGAGCTTGGTTCAACCCGTTCCGGCTCTCCAAATGCTACTGTTACCTTTTTCGTATCTTTACCAATCCACGTTGATAAACCGGATGTAGGACGTTCACCAGGTGTTTCAATTGATTGGTTTAATTGGTTTTCGTTGTCTTCTTTAAGAGTTTGGGTTTCTGGTCCTTTTAGAGGTTCATTTTCTTGTTTTTGACCTTGATAAATACCAATAAATAAGATAATGACAAGAATGATCAAAATACGCAAAACTGTTCTCAGAAATTTCCCTCCTCTCTACTTTCTCTACCAAGATATGCTGCAAATGCTAGATTTATTATACCATTGTTTATGATTCTAAAACTTCAGTCTAGTATAAAGGATAGCATATTTTCATTCGTTCTAAAACAAATGAATCTCTAATGGGAGAGGTTTCTGTCCCAATTATAATAGAGATGATCAAAGATCATCTCCTCAAGATTAAAACGGTTTATTTCTGAAATTCGATTCAGATATATTTTCTAACGCAACGTAGGCCTGTCTGCCCAGTGATTCCCTTATAGCAAAATCACCTAAAGAGACCATCCCGAGCAATCGGTCTCCATCGACAATAGGGAGTCTGCGAATCTGATGCTCGGCCATGATATGAGCCGCTTCTTCTGCTTCGCTCTCAGGGCCAATGGTTATTAAGTGTGTACTCATAATGTCCTCTACCTTTGATGAAGCTGGGTGTTTTTCAGCAATACAGCGGAGGACGATATCCCGGTCTGTCATCATTCCAACAATCTTTTCACCATCCACGATGGGAATGGATCCTACATTATGTTCCTTCATTTTAAGAGCAACCTCATAGACATTGTCCAGTAATGAACAGGTTTCAACGTCTTTTGTCATTATTTCCTTGATTTTGGTCATATTTATCCTCCTCATGCGTTCAGAATCACTTTCTATATTTTTCACTTTCTCCTGAAGGATATTCACCTTTTATAAAAATGACATAATCAAATGATGCAAGACATTGCAAGATAAAGGTTTTTCCACTATTATTAAGAATGAGAAATACCGCATTAGTATCATTGTACATACACCGATATAAATGCTTCTACCATACGTATAGCATGTGGGCTCCATAGCCATCATGCCAGACAATATAGGAGGGAATTATTATGCGTTTTGAAGGAACAGAATTTGAAAGCTTAAAAGTGGATTTAAACCGATTAGACGAAATCATGGAATCTCATGGTCTTGTTCGTGCAGGTCAATGGGATTACGAAAGAGTAACATACGATCGCAAATTCGAAATTAGAGAAGGTATTTTCTATTTACGAATTCAAGGTCTTGCTGTTGAAGGAGATATCGGTAAGCATGACGCCGTTATTCAATTAATGACCCCACTATTAGGTAAGCACTATTATCCACATGGTGTAGAATACGGTGAAGGTGAAGAATTCCCTAAACACCTGGTCACTTCTTGTGAAAAACTTATTGCAGATGTCAAAAAAGAAGCAACGAACTTCGCTTGGTAATATCTGATTATGATTAGACTGTCTATCTTCAGACAGTCTTTTTCTATGTCTCATTTAGAGTGGACCTATCCTTCAATCTCCCCTATTCAACATTCGATAGAACGTGTATTAAACAGAAATAAATCCTTTGAAATTTCATTTTCTTCCTACTGTTCATTCTTCACATTCTCTCATATAATATATAGTAAGAGGTTTCTGTTAGAAAGGGGTACACAATTGTCAAAGTTTTTCACGAAAAAGGTATTAATGATTACGCTGATCTTCTTAATACTTGCTATAACTGCTTTTTTTATATTACCAGTTTCCGTCCCCTTAATTACTGCGATTATTACTGCTCTTTTCCTGGAGCCTGCCGTTAGCTTTATTCAAAAGCGTTTCTCGGCAAAACGTCGAATTGCGGTACTTTCCGTTTTTATACTGTTTCTACTTCTTATTAGCGTTTCCTCGTTCTTCGTTACTACCAAAGTCGTTGGTGAAGGTATCAAGCTGATAGAAGATGCACCGAAATATGTTAACCAGTTGAGCGATATATGGCTTGATTATGAGGATAGGCTGTTGAACGCGACGGAGGATCTTCCTGATGAATTAGTGAAAAGCTTCAGTGAAGACGTTCAAAACTTCCTGAATAGTGGAAAGACGAAAATTCTTAACTCTGTAAATATTGAAAAGATAAGCGTATTTTTATCTTATATACCCAATTACTTAGTAAGTTTTCTCGTTTACTTAATAGCTCTTTTTCTATTCATGTTGGATTTACCACGCATTAAGAAATCCATTTATGGTCACTTGACAGAAAGAACTGCAGAGAAAGTAACGTTTATGACTTCCCGACTCACTTACGTTATTTTTGGATTCTTTAAAGCTCAATTCCTGGTGAGTATTATCATCTTTATCGTTTCCTTAATCGGATTATTATTTATAGCTCCCGATGTTGCGATCGTTATGTCGATCATCATATGGGTGATTGACTTTATTCCTTTGATTGGATCGATCGTCGTGTTGGGCCCTTGGGCTATTTTCCATCTGCTGACAGGAAATATCGCATTAGGAACCCAACTTGCTGTATTAGCTGCCATTCTGCTTATTATTAGAAGAACGGTAGAGCCTAAGGTGATGGGTACCCATATTGGTTTATCTCCGCTTGCTACATTGATCGCCATGTATCTCGGGCTTAAACTCTTTGGTGTATTGGGCTTTATCATCGGTCCATTATTACTCATTGTGTTTAACTCCGCTAAAGAGGCAGGTATTATAAAAACGAATTTCAAGTTATAATTTAAAGGACAAATCCTATCGACTAGGATTTGTCCTTTTCTGAATCTGTAATGATAATTTCTTTGGCTATGTCACATTTTTGTTGATCTGTTAAGACGGACTCACGGACTTCATTTTAAAAGAAATCATAAAAAAACGGCTGTTTTCCCTGCGATAAGGCTTTTAGCTTATGAAGCTCCCCATCTCCGCATTGGAGTTTTCCCATTTGGATTAGAGCCTGTGGGGTATGTACTCCAAAAGCTAACCCGGAAAAAGTGTTTATATCCATTGAGATAGGATCCTCCACCTTTCCTCCCGCGAGCACTTCATTTTTGTTAACAATGAAAGTATTGTTATTCCAGGCAGCTGTTGAATCAGTAATGGAAAGTGACAGTTGATAGGAAAAATTGATTTCTTTTACATGTTTCTTTAAGAAGTTTTCCACGTCGACGATTCTTGCCATAAAGTATGGGTACTTCTCCATTTTAACTGCAGGGTCCTTCAACATATACGGTAAGGCTTCACACGGATTCAAAATAAGCTCTGCCTCTTTTACCATGGAGTCGTGCTGACAAATAAAGTTCCATAATCCAATTCTTGCATCACTTGTAAGTGGAATAAATTCTTCAACCTTTATCTTTTCCTTTTTCACTTCATATGTAAGATATCCGGTTGCGTCACCTTGTTCATTATAATATATAGCTATCCATAAATCCGTGATGCTTCTTTCCCTCCACCAGTTTTCAGAACGGACGAGCATACCATTATAGTCTTCCGCGTAACGATTATAAACCACTTCTAATTCATTGGGATACGTATCCTTGGTAAATCTTTTAATGTGGCCATTGTGAGGTTTTAAAGGTACAAGGTCCTTCTTCTCAAGCTGTACCTTGTGGAAGAATGTAAATACCTCCCAGCCGAATTTACGATAGAAATCAATATAAAATGGATGAAGCATGGATATGACTTTGCCTTCTTCCTTCATCATTAGTAATGAATGGTTCATCAATTGACGTATGTGCCCTCTTCTTCTAAACTCCGGATAGGTGGCGACTCCTGCAATGCCCCCCATGGGGTACACCTGTTTCCCCATCTGTATTTCCAAAGGTATCAGGTGAAGCTTTGCTGCTAATTTTTCTTCTTCATATATTCCATATACAGTATGTTCTTTAGTTTGTTGAAAACGTCTCTCCCTGTCTTCACTTGGTACAGCATACTGAAACGCATATTCGGATAACTGTAAGGATTCTTCAAATTGATCGTAGTTTAATTTTGTAATCATTATTTTTCTGCTCCCTTCTACTATTTCTACATTCGACGGGTATTCTACCATTCCCTTTAGTAAATCACCATTTATTAAACAAAGAAAAAAACCTATTATGTGATGTATCACATAATAGGTTTTTCTTTAATATCCCAGGATTGCCCGAATGACTGAGGTTGTTTCTCCGCCTTTGTAGAATACGTAAAGGAGGAGATACACAGCGACTCCTGTAATAGCCGTAAAGAACCAGATTAAACTAGTGATCGGTCCCAGCTTACGGTGCCTCGCTAAACGATCTTTATATCCTGTCCACAAGCTCATTAAACCAAATACAGCACCCGTTGTGGCCAATGTAATATGGAAAACCAAGAAAACCGTATAATAAATCTTAATGCTATCAGGACCGCCAAAAGACGTATTTCCAACAAATATCGTTCTGCTCATATAAATGATGAAAAAGATAAGCGCAAAAATACCTGCAAGTGTCATGGTTTTCTGATGTTGCTCAATCTTTCTCTGTTTAATCTGCCACCATCCAATTGCGACTGTCACTGCACTTAATACGATGAAGGTGGTACTAATTGTAGGTAAAATAGGTAAACCCATCTCTATTCCTCTCTTTTCTAAAAATACTAAGCTATGTACTTAGAGGAATGAAGTTAATCATCCCCTGATTCGTTACTGTTCTGTCAATTTTGGATCAATGGGATCATACGAGAGCTTTTCTTGTTTCTCCTGATCTTTGCGATACCATTGAAAAAACAGGTTGAATAGCATAACTCCAAATACAATCTCCTGAACAATCTTCATGATCACTCCGCCAAGCTGCTGATCATTTTGTGTAGACATATCAGTAAATAATTCCGGCCCAGTCAGCGTCAACCCTTCAAGAGTATTAACAGGCACACATAGTGCCAATGCTTTAAGAAACTCTTGTGGATCATAATAAGGGGCATATAAAGGATTCTCGGCAAAAATAATCAAACCGCATGCCGGTGTCAATAAGACTGCACTCCCAAGAATATATCCAATACGCTTGAGCCCACTTAAATCAATATCGTCATCCACTGGATTTAGTAAAGGCCACCACATGAATAAGGCTAGCAAGAATAGAATGATGGTCGCCAAACCGTGAAGAGTAGCATCAGTTCTGACATTATCAAACACTAAAGGAATATGATAAATCGAAAAGATGATATTGAAAGATAGTAATGAGATCAATGGTTTTGTCATAAACTTAAAGATTTGCTTAACCACTGGTAACTCAACTGCAGCTTTCCAGACCCATTTAGGTATTCCTAACACGAGCAGAGGAGTGACCACTAAATATAGTAACGCCATTTGTGCCATGTGAGCAGAAAATAAGATTGTGCTCATAATTTCTACTGGCGAACCCTTAATTCCATATAAGAGAACCATTGATAGAATAAAATAAGTGGCTTCTTTGCTGGTCAGTTTTTTACTTTCTTTAAAGCTGTCTCTCCATTTGACAGTGATTAAGAAATACACGACCGTTATAAATGCTAAAGCCAAGAAAAAAAACGGGCTCCATAAAGCCATAAAACCAAAAATACCTAAAGGCATTTCTTCACCTCATTTCACGTTTCCTAACCCCATTATACTGACAACCCTCCCCCACTTCAATGTAAGGTAATGACAAGTTCTTGACAATTAGAAAAGCGGAGCCGACTGTACAGGCCCGACAAGCACATTGGGAAAACCCAAAAAGGCGTTCTTTGCCTTATTGGGTTTTCTCAATGTGACCTCGAGGGACTAGGAGGCGCAGCTGGACAATGAAAAGCGGAAGCGGCTTGTACAGGCCCGACAAGCATAAGACGATTCTGCCGGAAAGGCGTTTTTTGCCTTTTTGGCAGAAGTGGCTTATGACCTCGAGGGCCTAGCCGCTGGAGCTGGACAATGAAAAGCGGAGCCGACTGTACAGGCCCGACAAGCACATTGGGAAAAATCCCACTCCAACGAAAAAAAGCCAGCCATAAGGCTGACTTTTTCTTTAGATCCATACAATCGTTACAAATGCTAACACTGTGATAAATGCAACAAGTGCACCAGAGTACAGGAATAATGCAGGAGCTTCATGACCTTTATGACTCATATGCATGAAGTAATAAAGTTGAAAAATTAGTTGAACGACTGCAAGTAAGAGGATGAAAGGTACAATAAAGTACTTATCAAAATCTCCTGCCACTGCAATGAACGCCACTAATGTTAAGAAAATCATTAACATGAAGGATGTAACCTGCATTCTCATGTCTTCTGCATTTTTCTTACGACGATATTCGTAATCTACACTTGGGTTACCTGAATTTGATTGTTGATTCGCCATCAGTTTATCCCACCATTCCCATTAAGTATACTACTGTAAAGATAAATACCCATACAACGTCGATAAAGTGCCAGTATAGAGAAGCTAAATAGAACTTTGGAGCATTGTAAAGGTTTAAACCACGTTTAGCGTTACGAAGCATTAAGCTTACAATCCATAGAAGACCGAAAGCTACGTGTCCTCCGTGGAATCCAACTAGTGTGTAGAAGGCTGAACCAAATGCACTACTAGTAAAAGTATGCCCGTATTCATGTACGTAATGATTAAACTCATAAATCTCTAATCCAAGGAACGCTGCACCTAGAAGAACCGTGACTAATAACCAAGCCTGCATACGTTGGAAGTTATAATTCTTCATATGATACATTGCATAAACACTTGTAAGAGAACTTGTTAAAAGTAACATAGTTGCAATAAATGCAAGTGGTAGATCGAAGATGTCAGCAGCAAGTGCATGACTGTCACTAGGGACTTTGTCTTTAAGCGCTAAATATGTTGCAAAAAGAGATCCGAAAAGAACCGTTTCTCCACCAAGGAAAAACCAGAAGCCCATGAACTTGTTTTTCCCCTCAAGGGTTGCCTTTTCAGGGGAGGCTGGCCAGGTCTTTGGCGTGAATTTTTCTTCAGCGTGCATTATGCCTTACCCCCTTTATCATCATCCATTAAATCTTCTTTGTGAACATGATATCCATGATCATCAAGTACTGAACGGAAGAACATTGCACCTAATGTAATAAGCATACCAATTACCAGAACAGGAATTGCCCATGCTTTATCACCATCCGGATGATACATAGCACCAAACGCTGCGATAAATAATCCGAGTGAAATGATCACCGGTAAGATGGAGTTATTCGGCATATGAATGTCTCCGATTGGTTCTGCTGGAGTTAAGTCTTTTTTACCCTCCATTTTCTCTAACCAATAAGCATCCAAACCACGGATAAGTGGAGTTTGCTTGAAGTTATAGAATGGCGGTGGTGATGGGATCGCCCATTCAATCGTACGACCATCTCCCCAAGGGTCATTAGAAACCTTAACACCTTTGACTTGAGTCATGATGACATTAACAAGAAGAACAATAACCGCTACTCCCATGAAGCCTGCTCCAATAGAAGAGATCAGGTTTCCTGTTTCTAACCCTTGACCAGGCAAGAACTTCCAAATACGACGAGGCATACCCATTAAGCCAAGGAAATGCTGAATAAAGAATGTTAAGTGGAATCCGATAAAGAATAACCAGAAAGCGATCTTCCCTAAGAAATCATTTAACATTGTACCGAACATTTTTGGCCAGTAATAGTGAGTACCTGCTAATAGGGCAAATACTACCCCACCTACGATAACGTAGTGGAAATGGGCAACAACGAAATACGTATCATGGAATTGATAGTCAGCTGTTGCAGCTGCGTTCATGATTCCAGTAACCCCACCGGCTACGAAAGTAGGAATAAACGCTACTGCGTAGAGCATTGGAGTCGTGAAGCTGATACTTCCTCCCCACATGGTAAGGAGCCAGTTAAAGATTTTGATACCTGTTGGTACGGCAATGGCCATTGTCGCAACGGCGAAGATTGCATTTGCGATTGGTCCAAGACCTACTGTAAACATATGGTGAGCCCAAACCATGAAGCCTAAGAAACCGATAAGCACGGTCGCAAATACCATGGATGAGTAACCGAATAAACGTTTTCTAGAGAAGTGTGGAATGATCTCAGAGAAAATTCCGAAAGCAGGCAATACAAGGATGTATACCTCAGGGTGACCAAAAATCCAGAAGAAATGCTCCCAAATAATGGTGTTACCGCCATTCGCTACATCAAAGAAATTCGATCCGAACATACGATCAAATAACATTAAGAATAACCCTACCGTTAATGCAGGAAACGCGAATAAAATAAGTGCCGAGGTAACAAATACTGTCCATGTAAATAGCGGCATACGCATGTAGGTCATACCAGGGGCACGCATATTAATGATGGTTACAAGGAAGTTGATCCCACCTATTAATGTTCCTGCACCTGAAATCTGTAAACCTAGTACATAGAAATCAATACCATGCCCTTTAGATGCCATTGAAAGTGAAGCATATGATGTCCACCCTGCATCTGGTGCTCCTCCTAAGAACCATGAGAGGTTAAGGAAAACCCCACCTGCGAAGAATAACCAAAAACCTAATGAATTCAGGAATGGAAATGCAACGTCACGAGCACCGATTTGTAATGGTACAACCGCATTCATGAATGCGAAAATCAACGGCATGGCCGCTAAGAAAATCATCGTTGTACCGTGCATTGTTAAAACTTCGTTGTATAAGCCTGCACTAACAAAGTCATTGTTAGGAACAGCCAGCTGTATACGAATGATAAGAGCTTCCAATCCACCGACTAGGAAGAAGAATCCTCCTGCCATAAGGTAAAGGATGGCGATCTTTTTGTGGTCTACTGTTGTTAAGTAGTCCCAAACAGTCGCGCCGAAGCCTTTTTTCTGTGCATAGCTACTCACGATTAAACCTCCCTTTAACTAATCCCCAATTAATCTTGAACTTTTAATCCCATTAAATATTCTGCAAGGGCATCAAGTTCATCTTCCTTCAGGTTACCGTATGTACCTGTCATTTTATTTCCTGGCTTGTACTGCTCAGGGTCAACTAACCAATTTTTTAGTTCTTCTTCATTGTGATCTAAAATACCTGCGATTCGGGTACGCTCACCAAAGTTTGCTAAGTTCGGAGCAAGACGTGCTGATTCAGGACGTCCATCCTGAGGTGATACTGCGTGACAGCTTAAGCATTTTTGGTTGAAGATTTCTTGTCCTTGTTGTGCTAAATCAGAAGTTGGTTTAGGTTCTCCTGCATTTTTCATATCTTCTACCCATGCCGTAAACTCTTCCTTAGGAAGCGCTTTTACTTTAAAGTCCATTAGTGCATGAGAAGGTCCACATAGCTCAGCACATTTCCCGTAGAATAATCCGCCTGCTTCTTTAGACTTTTCTCCATCAAATTCAAGGAAGAATGTGTTTACGTTGTCGACGTTTGTATCAATCTTTCCTCCAGCTGCCGGAATCCAGAAAGAGTGCTTAACGTCAGAAGCCGTAACATTGAAGTAAACCCTTTGATCGGTTGGGACAACTAAGTCCTGTGAAGTGATGATTTTTTCATCCTCATACTCAAATTCCCACCAGTAAAGATTAGCGCGAACATTTATAACTAAAGCTTCGCGATTACCATCTGCGTCTTTTTTGTCCATAGCTTTTGTATCCGCTAATTCGAAAGTCGACGTTACGGTTGGAACAGCCAGGATAAGAAGAAGGATTATTGGTATTACTGTCCACACGATTTCAAGTGTGTGACTACCTTCAACTTGTTTCGGGATAGTAGTATCTCCCTTTTTTCTGCGGAAACGAATAATTGCCACCATATAGACGATGACTACTACAATGATTACTAATACCATTATTAATGTAGACAGTATCATTAAATCATATTGTGACTGTGCTACTTCACCAGCTGGCTGTAATGTGGAGAGAAATGGCTCTCCACAACCAGAAAGAACTAGCGCTAACATTGCTACAATTGAGAATAAGCGCCACTTAGATAGCCTTGCTTTCATAGCTTAATCAAACCCCTCTTTCGTGTAATATACTTTTGAATAAAACAAGGACTCATGAAAATATCTATTTGGATTTCTTATCAGAAAGAATTCCCACTAATCTTAAATTACGGTAACGATTACCATCGCTACGAACAAGATAGTTAAATAATTTAGTGAATAGACAAACATAAGTTTCGACCACTTAATATCGTCTTTCATTTTGTAACCTGCGAGACCCAGTGCCAGCCAGCCAATGTTAAAGGCTGTTGCAAGGACAAAGAAGAACATTCCTAAATCCATCAAGAAGAATGGAAGTGGCAATAAAGCTGCAACCCATGCTACGATATGGTGCTTTGTGGTAGCAAATCCCTTCACCACTGGAAGCATTGGGATATTCGCTGCCCTGTATTCTTCCACCCTCTTCATCGCTAATGCGTAGAAATGAGGTGGCTGCCAGATAAACATCATTAAGAATAGTACCCAAGCGATTACATCAAGGTTTGCATCAACAGCTGCCCAACCGATTAATGGTGGAACCGCGCCAGAGATACTTCCTACAATCGTGTTGCTCACATATTTTCTCTTTGACCACATTGTATATAATACAACATAACTAAATACCCCGATAATTCCTATTACACCTGCAGTAACAGTGGTCATAAATAACATAATGATTCCCACTGCAATCATTATTAATCCCAAAGACAATGCTTTAGGTCCATTGATCTTGCCCGTTACGGTAGGACGTGCTTTTGTACGTTCCATCAGATGGTCGATGTCACGATCATACACATTATTAATGGTGCAAGAACCCGCAATAATAAGGGAAGAACCTATCAATGTAAGGAACATTATATCAAGAGAATTTAGAAAGTGCGTATTCGTAAAGTAAAAAGCTAACCACATACCTGTAAAGGTTGTAATTAAATTTGAATTAACGATACCAATTTTGATTAATGCTAAAAAATCCTTCCACGCAGTTGAGGTTGTCAAATCTGCTTCTTCTACGTTTGTCATCATTCGACTATTAGCCATTTTCTTCCTCCTCTCTATAAAAAGCCAGAGGCCAGTTGCCACCTCTATACTATATAGGAAATGTTTCACTATTTCTATATCACCTGTTAACATGCACAGATAAGAAATAGTATATATGCTATCAATATTATATTAAACCATATATTTTTTCCTTTTTGGGGGAGAATTAGACAATTATGTGAAGAAATTGTGAAGAAAGAAAAGCGCAGAGGTTTCTTCAAATTTCTACAAACATTTTAAACCCATCATACCATAAAACGAAGCTAAGCGCTTACAGATTTTGTTTTTCTGCAAATTAGTCATTATCTACTAATACCTATTCTCTTCATATAATTAATTATCATGCTCATAATTCTGTAACATTTTATCGGTTGAGTTTTACTGACCTTTTATGTATTATCGTAGGGGCATATATATTTTTCTACTATATTTATAATTTAGAAAGTGTGTAGAGTCTATTAGTTAAGAAGGTGAATAGATTGCATAAAGGTGTTCACAAAGGATTAAAATGGCTTGCCGTCCTCACTACTCTTGGCATGTTATTTGTTCTATTAGGAGGAGCCCTTGTAACAAAGACAGAATCTGGTATGGGATGCGGCCGGTCTTGGCCACTATGTAACGGGCAATTAATTCCAACTGATATTACATTTGAGCTTGTCATAGAATTAGCACATCGGGTTGTCTCCGGTGGTGTAGGCTTACTGGTATTGGCCTTATCAATATGGTCATGGAGAGCGATTGGATATAAGCGCGAAACGAAATTTCTTGCTGCACTCTCTTTCTTTTTCTTAGTATTACAAGGTCTTATTGGAGCTGCCGCTGTACTTTGGGGACAATCAGACTTCGTACTCGCATTGCATTTTGGAATTTCTCTTATATCATTTGCTTCAATCTTATTATTGACACTGCTGATTTTTGAAGTCGACCAGAAATTTGATGCCCACTCATTGGT
Source organism: Rossellomorea sp. GCM10028870 (assembly GCF_042666755.1). Classification (NCBI taxonomy): domain Bacteria; kingdom Bacillati; phylum Bacillota; class Bacilli; order Caryophanales; family Bacillaceae; genus Rossellomorea; species Rossellomorea sp. GCM10028870. The sequence continues at coordinate 1,623,747 of NZ_JBHTGN010000001.1, forward strand.
CATCAATAAACGCATGAGATTTCATACAATCGGGGTCACTTTATATAGTTACATTGTTGTTTATACTGGAGCTTTAGTAAGACATACGGATTCAAGCTTAGTATGTAAGGATTGGCCGCTATGTGTCAATTCGTCCCCGGGTCTGCCCACAAATCTCTATGAATGGATTCAGATGGGACATCGAACAGCAGCAGGACTCATTTTCTTATGGATTGCATATATCACATATATTGCGATTAAAGAGCATAAACACCAGAAGGTTATTTATTGGGGATGGATCATTGCATTTACGCTGGTATCTCTTCAAGTCATGTCCGGAGCACTCGTTGTGTTAACACGATTGAACCTTGGGATCGCTTTATTACACGCATTGATCATCTCTTGTTTATTCGGTTTACTATGCTACTTCATTTTACTTGCTTCAAGAAGTAAACTTAAAGAATAGAAAAAGGATTCCGGACTTATCCGGAATCCTTTTCTTTATGCTTTTTGCACTTCAATTAATAGATCTCCAGGATTAATGGCATCGCCGTTTTGTACATAAATGTCTTTAACTACCCCTGCAAACGGAGCTTGAACGGTCGTTTCCATTTTCATGGCTTCTGTGATCATTAGATGATCTCCTTTTTCAACCGTTTCTCCTTTTTCTGCAATGACCTTTATAACGGTTCCTGGCATGGAAGCCCCGATATGATTTTCATTCTTCACATCTGCCTTCATCTTGGCTGCAACTGTTGATTTAATACTTTCATCCTTAATGACAACCTCACGGGCCTGGCCATTCAGCTCGAAATAAACGATTCGTGTACCATCTGCCTGAGCCTGACCAATCGAAACAAGCTTAACAATCAGTGTCTTCCCAGTTTCGATTTCCACCTCTATTTCTTCACCCAGTCTCATCCCGAATAAGAAAGTCGGGGTATCAAGAACTGAAATATCTCCAAACTGATCCATTGTTTGTGCGTATTCCATGAACACTTTCGGATACAGGGCATATCCAAGGGCATCAAAGCTCGTGACAGGACGCTGAAGATCCTCGAAGAGCTTTTCTTTAAGGGCGGTAAAGTCCACATCATCAAGGAGCTCTCCTGGACGAACGTTCAATGGAGTGCGCCCTTTCAGAATCACACTTTGTAAGTCTTTCGGGAATCCTCCATGAGGTTGTCCAAGGTACCCTTCGAATAATTCTACCACTGAGTCAGGGAAATCGATTTTTTCACCTTTTTCGATTACATCTTCTTCTGATAGATCATTCTGAACCATAAATAATGCCATATCTCCCACGACTTTAGATGAAGGAGTAACCTTTACGATATCCCCAAAGAGGTGGTTGACCCTTGCATACATTTCTTTCACTTCTTCCCAACGGTGCCCAAGTCCTACAGCTTTTGCCTGCTGCTGAAGGTTACTATATTGCCCCCCTGGCATTTCGTGCTTATAGACCTCTGAATGTGGAGACATCATGCCGCTTTCAAAGTCTGTATAATACTTTCGAATGTCTTCCCAATAGTGAGAAAGAGTTTCCAGTGAGTTAATATTTACATTCGGTTCTCTTTCGGTTCCTTTTAATGCGTAGTATAGCGTGTTGGCACTTGGTTGAGATGTTAGTCCCGACATTGTGCTTAGTGCTGTATCGACAATATCTACACCAGCTTCAACAGCTCTTGCGTATGTGTATATTCCGTTACCGCTCGTGTCATGAGTGTGTAAGTGGATAGGCAGGCTAACGGTATCTTTAAGTTCCGAAATTAGTCGGTAGGCAGCCTGAGGTTTTAAGAGCCCTGCCATATCTTTAATCGCTAAAATATGCGCTCCGCTTGCTTCTAACTCTTTTGCCATATCCTTATAGTAATCAATACTATACTTTGTTCGGGTAGGATCATCTATGTCTCCGGTATAGCAAATGGCAGCCTCGGCGATTTTTCCGCTTTGTCTTACAGCATCAATCGCTACTTCCATCCCCTTAACCCAGTTTAAACTGTCAAATATTCTGAAGACGTCTATACCTGCAAATGCGGATTTCTCAACAAATTCTTTAATGACATTATCAGGGTAGTTCTTATAACCAACGGCATTGGATGCTCTCAGAAGCATTTGGAATAGAACATTTGGAATGCGCTCTCTCATTGTTAATAATCGATTCCAAGGATCTTCCTTTAGGAAACGGTAGGCTACATCGAACGTTGCCCCTCCCCACATTTCATAGGAGAACATATCCGGAAGTAAATGAGATGTAGGCTCTGCAATTTGCTTCAGGTCATTTGTTCTGACACGCGTAGCAAGTAAAGATTGGTGCGCATCCCGGAAAGTTGTATCAGTCAGGAGTACTGAGTTTTGTTCCTTGACCCAATTAACCAACCCTTCGGCACCATGTTGATCTAAAATTTGCTTTGTCCCGGGTTTGAAGTCTTGTTTCAAGTCAAGGGATGGAATCCTAGGCTTAGAGAATACTGGCTTTTTCTTCTTCTCGATTCCCGGGAAACCATTTACGGTTACATTTCCGATATAAGTAAGCATCTTCGTACCACGGTCTTTTCGTTTCGGAAAAATAAACAGTTCAGGTGTCGTGTCAATAAAGGATGTATCGTATTTACCTGTAATAAAGTTTTCATGCTTAACAACATTTTCTAAGAACGGAATATTCGTCTTGATTCCACGTATTCTAAATTCTTGAAGATTTCTGACCATTTTCGATGCAGCTTGTTCAAAGGTTAAAGCCCAAGTAGACAGTTTAACAAGAAGTGAATCATAGTATGGTGTAATGACTGCTCCCTGGAAGCCGTTACCTGCATCCAATCGAACCCCGAATCCGCCTCCTGAACGATAAGCCATGATTTTCCCCGTGTCAGGCATAAAGTTATTTAATGGATCTTCTGTTGTAACACGGGATTGAATCGCAAACCCATTTGTCCGGATCTCTTCTTGAACAGGAATCCCAAGCTTACTGCTATGTAAGGCATGTCCTTCTGCAATCATCAATTGAGACTGAACGATATCTACCCCTGTAACCATTTCCGTAATCGTATGCTCTACTTGAACGCGAGGGTTTACCTCAATGAAATAGAACTGATCATTTGCAACCAGGAACTCAACCGTTCCGGCGTTTACATACTTTACATTATCCATTAAACGGACGGCTGCCTCACAAATATCTTCTCTCAGCTGATCACTCAAAGATACGGATGGTGCTATTTCAACTACCTTTTGGTGACGTCTCTGGATGGAACAATCCCGTTCATACAAGTGAACAATATTGCCGTCTTCATCCCCAAGTATTTGAACTTCAATGTGCTTAGGATTCTCCACAAATTTCTCAACATATATTTCATCATTTCCGAAAGCTGCTTTCGCTTCAGATTTAGCGCGCTCATAGGCTTCTTTCAAGCTTTCCAGGTTACGGACGATACGCATTCCGCGTCCACCACCACCTAATGAGGCTTTAATGATGATTGGGAAGCCATGGTCCTTCCCGAAGGCAATGACCTCTTCCAAAGTCTCTACGGGGCCATCTGTTCCCGGAATAACAGGGATATTAGCTAATTGAGCCTGATGTCGTGCCTTAACTTTATCCCCAAACATATTTAAGTGCTCTGAATGAGGCCCAATAAAAATAATCCCCTCTTCTTCACAACGTCTGGCAAAATGAATATTTTCAGAAAGAAACCCATAACCAGGATGGATGGCATCGACATCAGCGTTCTTTGCGATTCGAATAATCCCCTCTATATCTAAATAAGCATCAATAGGTTTCTTCCCTTCTCCTATTAAGTATGCCTCATCAGCTTTATAACGATGATATGCTCCCGAATCTTCCTTACTGTAAATGGCGACGGTTCTTATACTAAGCTCCGTACATGCACGGAACACACGGATGGCAATTTCACCGCGATTTGCTACTAATACTTTTTTAATTTTCTTCAATACACTCTCTCCTTTAAGCTATTCATGATTGAAAATCTCTATAATGCAGTCTATGAAAAAAGGACTGACCCGAAAGATAATAAAGAAGTATCTTAGGGGGCAGACCCTAGACTTAGAGTTTTAGATACTCTATCAAAGTGACCTACATTTTTACACCATATATTTTTTTGCTATTATCAATATTCTCCGAAGGATAGCCATTTTCCTTCTTTGTTTTATATTTTTCTTCATATTTCACAAACATCGACACATTTACAAGGACACCCATCGACAAAGATAGTACTAATAATGACGATCCTCCATAGCTGATGAATGGAAGTGGGACACCTGTAATCGGAATTAATCCGGATACACCTCCTAAATTAATGAAGGCTTGGATACCGATCATGCTCGATATTCCGATTGCCAGCATCGTTCCAAAAGGATCCTGACATTTAACTCCAGTATAGATCCCCCGGAGCACGATATAAGACAAACCTAGAATCACAAAGCTTACACCGAATACACCTAATTCTTCAGCGATGATGGCCATGATAAAATCCGTTTGGGGTTCAGGAAGATACCCCAGTTTCTGAACACTTTGTCCCAAACCAAGCCCTTTTACCCCCCCAGAGCCGATGGCAAGATACGAGTTCACTAAGTGATAGCCTTCCCCCTGGGCATATTTGAACGGTGATAGGTACGCTTCAATCCTGCTAAGTCTTTCTCTTGTAAAAATAAAGCCTCTTGCCAGGTAAATCACGGGTGAAAGTACTATCAACAGCCCTACACCTAAACCAGCGAGTTTAAAGAAGGTCTTATAACTAATCCCTGAACAGGAAATGACGATTGCTCCAATGACGAAAATGATCGCCGCTGTACCAAAGTCAGGCTCTAAAAAAACTAAAAAACAAATAAAGCCTAAAAATAGTAATGGGGGAGCAAGGCCCTTATTAAAATCATCTATGTATGCCTGTTTCTTGGAGTATACGGAGCCAAGATAAATGATGACTGCCAGCTTGGCGAACTCCGATGGCTGAATGGGCATGAAACCTAAATTGATCCAGCTTTTTGCGTTGTTTACTTCATAACCGAAGACATGTACCCCGATTAATAATCCAATAATAATAAACATGAGTCCCTTGATTATTTTCGCAACTTGGAAGGCTTTGTATGGAAACCATGCTGCAATTGTAAAGGCAATGAACCCGATGATGATATTGATCATCTGCCTTTTATAGAAGTGATCACTTTCCCAGCCAAACCGTTCTACAGCCATGACCATACTCGCACTATAAATCATTACCAGACCAAACAAACAAAGAAATACATATACAGCTATTAACGAATAATCATAGGATTTTGCAATTTTTTTAATCATGACATTTCAATCCTTTTTCTCTTATATCATTAAATTAATCCTAACCAATCAGTATTCTTAACAAAAAAACTCAAACAACAGATCCATGTATTGTTTGAGTTGTCATGACTATTTTACTTTTTTGTAGATGCTTCATGAAGGGCAGAAAGTTGTCTTTCCAAAGAATCAATCAGCTCTTTTCCATCTTGATCATCTACTAATCCTAAACGGACTGCAAATTCTATTTCACGAGATAATCCGAACATTTGGGTATCCAATACTTCCTCATAAAGAGGACATTGGGGCATCGTTAAATTATCCATTTGTACTTTAATAAGTTGTAAAATCTTTTCTGCGTCGGCCTTTAATAGCTCATAGGCTTTTTCTCGATGATTAATTGTCATTTCTGACGCCACAGTGATCCCCCCATTCCGAACAAATAGCTTTCCTGTCTTAAAATTTTATCGTTAAATCAGAGAAATTGCAAGAAAAATAAGTGTATTCCCCGGGATTCAATGACAGATTTTCGAATTATTTTTTTGGGGGGATCCCCGTGAAAAATCTTATACAATCTCTTATTCCAGAACTCACTATATTACCAATGCCTATGATTCATACTCGAACGTAATTGACGGGACCATTCGGTTAAAATATACTCCAGGAATATTCATCACTTAGCATTTCAAGGAGCTTTAACCCTGCACTGCTATTCCCGACATTATCCAGTGCAGGACCAAAGATTCCAATTCCACACTTTCCAGGAACAGCCCCCATGATCCCACCTGACACTCCACTTTTGGCCGGGATGCCCACTTTAATGGCAAATTCACCAGAAGTATTATACATTCCGCACGTAACCATGAATGTTTTACAAATCCTCGCAACATCCCTCGTAATAATTTCGCGCCCGCTCTCAGGGTCAACGCCATCATTAGCGAAAACAGCTCCCATCTTAGCAAGATCGACACAACTCATTTCCACCGCACATTGTTTCGTATAAAGAACGAGTAAATCTTCTACATTTCCAGTAATCACACCGTGCTGCTTCATAAAATAACAAAGCGATCTATTCAAATTTGCTGTTTGCAGTTCTGAATAAGCCACATCTTCATTGTATGATACCGTATCCCCAGTCATGTGATTAATGAACTCAATTAATCGTTCCCACTTTTCCATCCCGGTGTTTCCTTTAATCATATTCGTGACTGCGAGTGCACCTGCGTTGATCATCGGGTTAAGGGGTTTAGAAGGCTTATGGGTTTCGAGTTTTGCTATGGAATTAAAAGGATCACCCGTAGGCTCCATACCAACCTTTGAAAAGACATGATCCTCCCCATAGTCCATTAAGACAAGAGCAAGAGTGATGACTTTCGATATACTTTGGAGTGTGAACTTCTTTAAATGATCTCCTGCATAACAAGAGTGATTATCCAAAGTATATATACTTATTGCCAAATCACTGGGATTTTGATCCTTTAATGCCGGTATATAATCTGCTACCATTCCCTCTGAAGCAAAAGGCCTTGCTTTCTCCACTAATTCTTCCAACAGCTCCTGGGTTCTAATCACTATTGTATCAGCTCCTTTAGTCCTACCTTTAGTTTCCCTACTTTCACCGATTGAAAACGTTGAAAATGCTTTCAGCTTTGTGTGACAAACCTTTAAATAACAGATATACTGAAACTATCAGCGAGAGGAGGAATCTTAATTGGAAAGCATAGTCCCAATAAAAGGCAAGGTGAAATTCACGATAACATTGGATTCGGGCGTTTGGATATTTGATGATCGAAAAGTTGATTTAACTACATATTTTGATGAAACGAATGAGACGATTGATGAATTAGAAGAATATACAAAAGCCGTGTCCAAGCATTGGTCCCGGGAAATTCAAGAAGGCGCAACATATCCGCCTACACTTAAGACAGAAAAAAAATATGAAAAGGAAAAGATTTTGAACGGAACATTCGCTATTCCGTTGAATCCGTTTCTTACAAATGCGGAACCTCTTGAGAATGCGACATCTCTTGTGATCGAAACCGACTCGGATGAATATCGCATGGATCTGGCACACGCAGATCAATTACTCATTGGATTCTCAAAAGAAGGAAAGCCTCTAAGGGAAAACGGTCCCGTTCATATCTACTACAAAGACGGTTCGAATAGAGAAAACCCAATAACCGATGTAAGAGCATTCCGGGTAGAATAATATCATTTTAATGATTCGTACCCCAAGAAAGCTCTAAGTCAAATTTTTATAAAAAAACCGGTTCAGGAACCTCTGAACCGGTTTTTTCATACTTTATAATTGTGCTTAAATATACGCTAGTACTAAAGAAGGTCAGCAGCAAGTTGTGCAAGACCGGATCTCTCACCTTTCATGAGTTTAACGTGTCCGGCCAATTTTTGATCCTTAAATTTTTCTACTACGTATGTTAGGCCATTGTTGTACTCATCCAGGTATGGATGATCAATTTGTGCTGGATCTCCCATTAAAACGATTTTACTTCGTTCTCCTACCCTGGTTAGGATCGTTTTCACTTCATGCTTCGTTAAGTTCTGAGCTTCATCAATGATAATATACTGATCCGGAATGCTTCTACCTCTTATATAAGTTAATGCTTCGACTTCAATCGATCCCATACCGGCAAGAATATCATCCAGCTCTCCCGGCTTCTTTGTATTGAACAAATATTCCAGGTTATCATAAATCGGCTGCATCCAAGGTCTGAGCTTTTCTTGTTTTTCTCCTGGAAGATAACCAATATCTTTCCCCACGGGTACTATTGGACGTGCTACGAGCAATTTATTGAATTTATTAAAGTCTTCTGTTTGAAGAAGCCCTGCAGCCAGTGCAAGCAAGGTTTTACCTGTCCCTGCTTTTCCAATCATGGTGACTAAAGAAATATCATCTCTTAGTAACAGTTCCGTCGCCATTGTTTGCTGAACATTTCTGGCCTTGATACCCCACATATGCTCTTGATCATATACCAGCTTCTTCACTTTAAGTCCAGATGCATCTACCATTCCTAATGCAGAAGCAGAGCTTCCAAGTGCATCTTTCATAATGAGGAATTGATGAGAATAAAATCGTTGCTTCGTTATATCAGTAAGGGTTAGTTCCCCTTTATCATAAAATTTGTCAAGTAACTCTCTCTCAGTGTACAGTTCAATAAATCCTGTGTAAATATCATTTACCTCGATAACCCGGTCACTCAGGAAATCCTCAGCCTGTAACCCTAACGCATCAGCCTTTACCCTGACGAGGGTGTCTTTACTAACAAGTATGACCGATTTTCCATCCTTTTTCGCTTCTTCTTCGAGAGATAAGTTTTTTGCTACGGCAATAATTCTGTTATCATTGGTTTTCTCTACAAATATTTCTTGAAGCTGCTGAAATGAGCGGTGATTTAGTTCGATTCTCAATGATCCTCCCGTATAAAGGGGGATTTTTTCATGGAGCTTTCCTTCTTGCCGTAAATTATCTATTAACTTCGATACATGTCTTGCGTTTCTTCCGATTTCATCCATATAACGCTTTTTGGAGTCCACTTCTTCTAAAACGACTGCAGGTATAACCACCTCATTATCTTGAAAAGAAAAGATGGCTTGTGGATCTTGTAATAAGACATTGGTATCTAATACATAAATTTTATTCAAATCGATGCCTCCTGCTCCTGATTTCTTATTACTATTGTATGTAGCCAATGTTGATCCGGTTATTCCCAGCTACTCAAATAGGACGGCCCGTTTCTTAAAATGTATGAATAAACGTATAAAGATAGAAGAAAATTACACAATAAGAAAAGATATTGATTCTAAATCGGGAGGTTTTCACATGTTTAAACTCATCTCTCTGCTTATGGTAACCATCATTCTTGGTGCATGCGCCAACAAGAATGAGGTCGGGTATAATAATGATTCGAACAGTAAAAACAATAAACCGATCACTGTTCAGGATAGCAATATCCAACATGTTGAGCGAAAATCAGGACAGCAAATCTCAAAGCATTTAGTTGACCTGACGACTAGTGTACCTGATGTAAAAGACGCAACCGCAGTAGTCTTTGGAAAGTATGCTTTTGTTGGAATCGATATCGATTCCGATATTGAGCGTTCTCAAGTCGGTTCCATCAAATATTCTGTAGCAGAAGCACTTCAGAAAGATCCATATGGTGCAGAAGCCATTGTCATCGCTGACCCGGACCTTTATGCACGTTTAAATGAAATCAGCAAAGACATCCAAAGGGGCGAACCGGTTCAAGGAATCATGAATGAATTGGCTGACATATCCGGCAGACTCATGCCTGAAATTCCTAGATCGTTAAAGCAAACAGACCCCGAAAATGCGCCGAATGAACCAAATAAGAAAATGAATAACACGAAAGAAAAACAACTTCAGAAAAAACAGGAAAATCAAACTTACGATAAGATTGAATAATACTTCGGTCATTTAAAAAGTGAATGAGAAAAAGCCATGAAAAAGCTTAGGGTTCTAAGCTTTTTTCATGGCTTCTATTACTTGTCGGTCCAAACGGTCTGCTGCCGTTTTATCATATGTCTTCTCATAGGCAGGTTCTGTCGATATTTTCGATCCATAGAACATGACGTCTCTTACTTCATTGATAGCAAGTTTAATAAGCGTCAGCTTTAGAGGGACTCCTTCCAACTTCTCCTCTCGGACCACTCCTTTTCCGCTTATGGAATAGGTTGATTCATTTGCAATTAAATTCACAACCGCGAGCGGATTGTTCTTTATATTCTCTACAATCCTGGAGCGTTGATCAACAGCAAATAACAACGTATGTTCATCCTTCGCCAAGACCCAAGAAATCGCACTTACATTAGGTCCATGCGTTTCAAAATCAATGGTAGCGAGTGTAACAAACCGCTCTGATTGCAGTTCGTCAAATAATGCAGGAATTAAGCTGGGTTCCACTTGATTAGCCATACAATCCCCCCTTATGAGTCCTCATTTTCTCTGTAAGTGTTTCGTTTCATTCGTGATTCAACTTGATTATACTATACCAATTCTGTTGATAAAAGCATACAGGAAAGTTAAATAAAGCGTTTGACTTTACTACATGATATACTAAAAGGACTAGACTTATGATTAGAACAAATAGAGGTGTGATGTATGAGAGTAAAATGTGCTTTATGTGAAGTGATAGAAAATATTGATGATTATTCCTTGCAGGCTAAGAAATTGCGGAACCGCCCCATTCATACGTATATGTGCGAGAAGTGTCATGATCGTATTAAAGAAAAGACGGAAGAACGTGTGTCGAGTGGGAATTTCAGATTTTATCGATCTCCTCAGGTAGACGATGACTTTTAAACAAATCGGTTCAGGAACTATTATTGGTCTTGTGTCAGGTACCCTATTAGGATTATTTCTAAAATGGATGCAAGTAATAACAGGCATCAAGGTTTATACCCTGTTATTGAATGTTGATTTCATCCCTGGATTCGGTGAAAAAGACTTTCCTGAATGGATGGAGTTTTTGTTCCACTTGGTTATTTCATGTGTGATCGGGGTAGTGTTCGTGAACATGATTGAAAGGCTGAACGTTACTGTTAAGGGCTATTGGATTCTTTCCTTTGTGCTAACAGCCCCGACTGTGTTCCTATATTTCCCTCTTTCGCACCTGGCAATTAAAGATGTCCCCGGTTTACTGTATGGTGAGGCAATTATCTTATGGACAGTAGGACATCTTCTCTACGCTCTGTCCTTACCTCCACTATATTATCTATCTTCTGTTCGTGGTTAATCCACATAACGAAAAAAGCTGTAGTCTCATCCATTAGAGACTACAGCTTTTTCATGCTTAAAACGTGCCTTTTTTCTTTTCGTTTGTTAGCCGAACCTTATATATAATCAAGATAAGAGCCGCAACGACTAACCCCTCTGCTACCGGTAAAAAGATTCCAAGAAACGTTAGTACGGTACATCCCAAAATGAGAAAAGTATAAATCAAAATCGATTTCATTACTGGCAGCTTCTTCGCAAAACCTAGCTTATAAACTAAGATTGAGAGCCCAACTATGGTTATATAAAGCAACCACATTCCCATTTCCGCGTTTTGGTCAACACGGTAAAGGGATGCGAAAAAGGACAAACGCTCTGTTACATCCATTTCCTACTCCCCCTTCACTTAGTTTATTGAGAAACCTTACTTTTCTTTTCTGCTCTTTCACGCTCATTCTTATCAAGAATCTTTTTACGAAGACGGATTGACTCAGGTGTTACTTCACAATACTCGTCATCGTTCAGGTATTCAAGAGACTCTTCCAATGTCATGATTCTTGCTTTTTTAATGGTTACGGTTTGATCCTTGTTAGCAGAACGAACGTTTGTCGCTTGTTTAAGTTTTGTGATATTAACGGTAATATCATTTTCTCTTGTATGTTCCCCAACAATCATTCCACCATAAATTTCTGTACCCGATTCAACAAAGATAATACCACGGTCTTCCACTTGCATGATTCCGTATTGAGATGCTTTTCCTGTTTCCATCGAAACAAGTACACCTTGTCGACGTCCGCCAACTCTACCTTTTTGCAAAGGCTGATAGCTGTCGAATGTGTGGTTGATGATACCGTATCCACGTGTAAGAGTCATAAATTCAGTTGAATAACCGATTAATCCACGTGCAGGCACCATAAACATTAAACGGACTTGTCCATTCCCATTGTTCACCATATCCAGCATTTCGCCTTTACGTTGACCAAGGGATTCAATAACTCCACCCATATATTCTTCAGGAATATCAATTTGAACACGTTCTACAGGCTCACTCTTCACGCCATCGACTTCTTTAATGATAACCTGTGGTTTAGATACCTGTAATTCGTAACCTTCACGACGCATGTTTTCAATCAGAATCGAAAGATGAAGCTCTCCACGACCTGAAACCGTCCATGCATCAGGTGAATCTGTTGGTTCAACACGTAAACTTACATCCGTTTGAAGCTGAGCCAGTAAACGTTCTTCGATCTTTCTAGAAGTAACAAATTTACCTTCTCTACCTGCAAATGGACTGTTGTTCACTAGGAATGTCATTTGAAGTGTAGGCTCGTCAATACGAAGAACCGGAAGTTGATCCTGATGTTCAACAGGACAAACCGTTTCACCGACATTGATATCTTCCATTCCGGAAACAGCGATTAAATCACCAGCTTTTGCTTCTTGGATTTCTTCACGTTTTAATCCGAAGAAACCGAAGATTTTTGTTACGCGGAATTGTTTAACAGTACCGTCAAGCTTCATTAATGCTACCTGCTGGCCAACCTTCATTGTCCCTCTGAACACACGTCCGATTCCAATTCGACCAACGTAATCATTGTAATCGAGCAATGCAACTTGGAATTGCAGTGGATCTTCAGAGTTGTCTACTGGTGCAGGAATATGCTCAATGATCGAATCATATAAACACTGCATGTTTTCGTCTTGTTTTTCCGGATCCGGATCTGTACTTGCTGTACCGTTGATAGCTGAAGCATAGACAACCGGGAATTCAAGCTGTTCATCATTTGCATCCAGTTCAATGAATAATTCCAGAACTTCATCGATTACTTCTTCCGGACGTGCTGAAGGCTTGTCAATTTTATTTACAACCACGATAGGTGTAAGGTTTTGCTCAAGTGCTTTCTTAAGAACGAAACGAGTCTGAGGCATACACCCTTCATACGCATCTACTACTAATAAAACACCATCTACCATTTTCATGATACGTTCAACTTCTCCACCAAAGTCAGCATGTCCTGGTGTATCAAGAATGTTGATTCGAGAATCTTTATATTGAATCGCCGTATTTTTCGCTAGGATTGTAATACCGCGTTCTCTTTCTAAATCATTTGAATCCATCGCGCGCTCAGAAACTGTTTCATTTTCGCGGAAGATTCCAGATTGCTTTAAAAGCTCGTCTACTAATGTCGTTTTCCCGTGGTCAACGTGAGCAATAATAGCAATATTTCTAAGATCATTTCTTAATTTCATATTTCCACTCCTGAATATTGGATTTCTTTATAATGTTAAAGATAATATATTTCAGTTCAACTAGACCATTATATCACAGCATCAAGAAAAGCCCTAATAAATATTTCATAAAGCGTTTCCGTCAACTAATAGTTTCCAAAATGACTTCTTTCACATCGTCCTGCCTCTTTGTCTACTCTACCCATTGCACATTACCGATTTGATAGGTAAGATTTAATTGGAAGAGCTATTAAGATTTATGGTTTTAATCAAATGAGGAAAATGATTTTTCATTTTTTGGAGGTTTTATGATGGGTAATATAAAATGGATTTTTGTATTATTTTCTTTATTAGCTGCCGTTTCCCTAATGGGTATCGCGATTTCAATCAGTTTACAAAGCATCCTGCTTGCTACTGTCAGCTTCCTTTTTCTATTTATCGTGATGGGGTTCGGTTTCAAAACAAAGAAAAAATACCGTGAAGAAGGTCGTTTGTAGATCGAAAAAGGGAGATGCGGCAAAGGAATTGCCGTCTCCCTTCTTTAGATCTTCCGTTCAAGATAGTCAGTCAAGATGGTTTGGTGCAGTTTTGGTTTTCCTACAAACACCGAGCTTTTATTCAATGGATTCAGGGGATCCCCATTAAGGTCTGTCACAACTCCCCCAACCTCTTCAATCATAATTTTCCCGGCAGCGAAATCCCAAGGAGCCAAACGCATTGTTAAGTAAGCATCCAATCTACCTGAAGCAACATAAGCCAATTCAATGGCGGCTGATCCATAGGAACGAGTTCCCCTTACATCCTTCACGAGTGGCGAAAGAATTGTTCGGTCAATTCGTTTATTCTCAGTCACCCAAAGTGCATTTAATGCTACAATCGCATCCTGAACCGGTACTGGATCAAGCGCGGGAAGCTTCACATCATTCATATAAGCTCCGTGACCCTTACTTGCAAAATATAGCTCATCATGAACGACATCATATATGTATCCTAATTTACCTACTTCTCCATCATAGATGCCGATAGAGATAGCAAAATTCCGTTGCTGATGAACAAAATTCATCGTTCCATCGATCGGATCGATTATCCACGTTATACCTGATAGTTCCTTAAAGTCATCGCCATAACCTTCTTCACCGAGGATTTGATGATCAGGGTATGTATTTCGGATATTCTCAGTAAAGAAATGCTCTGTTGCTTCATCCATATCTGTTACCAAATCATTTCGGTTCGACTTCGTCTTGATATTTAACTCTGTTTTGAATGATTGACGAATCTTCTCTCCAGCTTCCCGTATCCACGTTCTAACATTTTGATCTAATTCCGTCCAATTTGTCATTGATTATTAGCCTCCAATATGTGTAACAAAAATCTTATTATTATTACTAATATGGTCGTTTTCACTAGATCCGACTCATACTCATTCTCTATACAAGTGCCACTATGCACTTCTACTTCTATAGCTAAATAGCTTAATGGAAAAAAGAGGCTGTTTCAAGTTATTTACCTCATCATACTCCGCAAAATTAGATATGATCAAAATCAGGGTTACTTATGACCACAAAAAAGCGAACTCTTTGCCTATGAGCTCGCCGTTCAAATGTTGAATTAGACAAAATACTTTATACCCACCTGAAAGGATTAAAGCTTTATAAGGCCTTCATTTTCATTAGCTCTTCTCGAATACTCATGAGTTTCTGTTTGGACTTTGTCTGGGTATCTTTATTCTTCGTTTGAATTGCTTCGAATAATACAGCTAATTCATAATCCATTTCAAGTCTTAATACATTCATTCTTTGCTGCTGGACATCACGTTTTTTAGAAGTGTTCATTACTTGTTTCATGGCCATACACCCCTTCCGAGTTTTCGATTTATCTGATTGTTCTGATAATATTTACTACATGTTATGATATATCCTCTCATCTTGTAACTAAAATGTGCAGACACCCATGGATAATTCAATTCGCTACAAGCTTGCACCTCATTATGTTAAGATATTGGTGGTATATAAGGAGGCTACAACATGAAATTCAATGGTTTCAAACAAGAAGATTTTCAAGTTTTCACGATTAATGGGTTAGAAGATCGGATGACTGCCATCCATGAACAGATAAGGCCTAAACTTGATTATTTAGGTGAACATTTCGCACCCACTTTAAGCGCATTAACAGGAGAAGAAATGTTTTACCATGTGGCTAAACATGCACGTCGATCAGTTAACCCTCCTGATGATACATGGGTTGCGTTTGCGAATAACAAACGAGGTTATAAGAAACATCCACATTTCCAGATAGGATTATGGGAAACGCATGTTTTCATCTGGTTTGCAATGATCTATGAAGCTCCAAACAAAGTTCAATTCGGTAAAAAGGCTGCAGAAAATGCGGATAAGATAAGATCTTTGATTCCTGGCCACTTTGTTTGGTCTGGAGATCATACAAAACCAGATGCTACACCTTTTTCTTCCATGTCACAGGATGAATTCATTGCTTTAAGTGAAAGAGTCCAAAATGTGAAAAAAGCCGAACTTCTATGTGGACTTCACCTGGACAAGGATACAGCTATTAAGCTGAATGGTGATGAATTTATTCAAGAAGTTAATAATGCCTTTGAAACACTTTTACCCCTTTATAAAATGAACTAAACCATATAAGTGTTGTCAATAATGCAGAAAGAACGACTGCCAAAAATAGCAGTCGTTCTTTTAGTTCATTGAAATTTTGTCAGCGTCTTGAAGTTCTTTCATTTTCTTTACAACCCGATAAGAAGAATAGCCGCTTGACTCTTCAAACTCATTACATATTCTCTTTTCCTCTGCCTTACCGGGTACGATTTCCTTAAATCGCTTATACCGATTCATTAGATCATCTCTTGAGACCCCTTTTTCATAGGCTTTTTCAATAGCTTCAAAAAAGGCAATAACATCAATTACTTCTTCCGTTGACCAGTCAATATCGAAAGGGTATTGATATTCCATAGTTTCATACAACTCCTTGATGAATGATGATATGTTAATTCCATTTCTCCCGAATGCTCTCAGATTGGCAAATCATTCGTTGAATGAGATCTTTAACCGATGGGACATCATGTATTAAACCCATTACTTGTCCGGCCCACGCAAACCCGGCGTTTACTTCCCCATCGTAAATGTATCGTTTATTGGCTTCCCCGCTTATGTATGATTTTAATCCTTCATAGCCAGTGTCCGACGTTTCAGCATCCAGTATCTGCTTGGTCCATGTGTTGGATATGGCTCTTGCCGGAGCCCCTAAAGATCGTTTGATGACTACTGTACCACTCTCGTCTCCTTCAATCAAGGCACGTTTATAAACTTCAGAAGCATGTACACATTCCTTTGTAGCAATAAACCTTGTACCCATCTCAACTCCTTCAGCTCCGAAGCTGAGAGCAGCCATTAACCCTCTTCCATCTCCAACACCTCCAGAAGCAATGACCGGAATAGAAACAGCATCAACCACGCCGGGAATCAAGACGAATGTACCGACATCATCTTTCCCTAAGTGACCTCCCCCTTCTTGTCCAACAACCATAACGGCATCCGCACCGAGTTCTTCCGCTTTGATAGCCTGTCTTTTTGAGGCGACTAATACAAGCTTAACAATGTTCTTTCCTTGAAGCTGTTGAAACAGGGGCGTCGGGTTTCCTCCTGTAACGGATACAACCGGTACTTTCTCTTCAATGGCAACGTCAACAAACTCGCTAAAGGGGCGTCCATGTTGACCGATGGCAAAGTTCACTCCAAACGGTTTATCTGTTAAAGACCTTACCTTTACGATTTCTTTACGCAACTGTTCAGGATTGTCCAGAGACATGGCAGTAATCTGTCCAAGACCACCCGCATTCGACACGGCTGCAGCCAGTTCTGCATATGCCAGATGAGCCAGACCACCTTGTATTATTGGATATTGAATGTTTAATAACTCTGTTACCCGTGTTTTCCAATTCAATTGAATCCCTCCATTCATTCATCTATTCTCGATGGAGAGGGTGAAATCCTTTTCTTGATGGCAGCATAATAAAAAAGGGATACTGACAGACAGAAATGTATGAACTAGTGGGGATAAATCAGAATGGAAAGTAGTGTAGATTTTTGGCTCATTCGGGTGAAACGGACGTTTCACCCGCCTTTCAGCTTAGCTGAAAGGTCGTCCGATGGTGGAGAATCCCCAGCCCAAGCGAGCTTGGGCTGGGGATTCTCCACCATCGGACGGAAATGAGCCAAAAATCATCGGATTCTGATCTTTAGTTTTGTGCTATGAAAAACAAAATAAACAAAGGTTAGGCATATGCCACTATGCAAAGATTTTCTTAAGTGCTATAATTCATTTGTTTGTTGAAAATATAATAAGAAAAGTTATGAAATCATGAGCAAAATCCTATATAATAATAACTTTAGCATGGCTATATAATTTGCTATTAAGAATATAAAGAGGTGTTGAATGAATTGTCTCAGAATGAAACGCCGTTATTTACCGGCTTAATTGAACATAGTAAAAAAAATCCCGTCCAATTCCATATCCCTGGTCATAAAAAAGGGGCAGGTATGGACCCTGCGTTTAAAGATTTTATCGGAGAGAATGCCCTTTCTATTGATTTGATTAACATCGGTCCTTTAGATGATTTACATCAGCCCAAGGGAATGATTAAAAAAGCTCAGGACCTTGCAGCCGAAGCATTTGGTGCCGACCATACTTTCTTCTCTGTTCAAGGAACAAGTGGCGCCATTATGACAATGGTAATGAGTGTATGTGGCCCTGGCGACAAGATCATTGTTCCTAGAAACGTCCATAAATCCGTTATGTCTGCAATTGTATTCTCAGGAGCTATTCCTGTCTTTATCCACCCGGATATTGATGAGGACTTAGGTATCTCTCATGGGATCACAACAGATGCTGTAGCAAAAGCATTGGATCAAAACCCTGATGCCAAAGGTGTTCTGGTCATTAATCCAACTTATTTTGGGATTTCTGCAGACCTTAAAAAGATTGTAGAAATTTCTCACTCATATAATGTTCCAGTTCTTGTGGATGAAGCTCATGGAGTTCATATACATTTCCATGACGAACTTCCCCTCTCAGCTATGCAAGCAGGCGCTGATTTAGCGGCTACCAGCGTTCATAAACTTGGAGGTTCCATGACTCAGAGCTCTGTCCTTAATATGAAGGAAGGACTTGTATCATCGAAACGAGTGCAAACCATCTTAAGTATGTTAACGACAACTTCGACTTCCTATTTATTATTGGCATCCCTCGATGTGGCAAGATCGCGATTAGCCACTGAAGGCCGAGAGCTCATCTCTAATACGATTGAACTTTCGCAGGATATTAGAAGACAAATCAACGAAATCGAAGGATTATACTGTGTGGGGGAAGAAATCCTTGGAACGAAAGCTACCTATGCTTATGATCCAACCAAGTTAATTGTCTCCGTGAAAGATTTAGGCATCAGTGGATTTGATGCTGAGAAGTGGCTAAGAGAAGCTTATAATATCGAGGTTGAAATGTCTGACCTTTATAATATCCTTTGCATCATCACTCCTGGTGACACTCATGTAGAGGGGGATCAACTGGTCATGGCATTAAAAGAGCTGGTGATAAGCCTTAAAAAACATGGAGATATGACACCAGTTAAGGTTATGCTGCCTGACATACCTGTTCTTTCCATTACACCAAGAGATGCTTTTTACGCAGATACTGAGGTCATTCCAATTGATGAGTCTGTCGGAAGAACAATCGCTGAATTCATTATGGTCTATCCTCCAGGAATTCCGATTTTCATCCCTGGTGAAATCATCACCCAAGAAAACATCAATTATATTAAAACCAATATAGAAGCAGGTCTGCCAGTTCAAGGACCTGAAGATTATGATTTACGCCACTTGAGAGTCATTAAAGAGCATAGAGCGATAAGATAAACAAAAAAGGATGAAGAAGGCCCCACCCTTCTTCATCCTTTTATTTATAAGAACCCCTTTAAGACATTTTCACTCCCTGCTCCCCTTAGCAGGTATCAGTCGTCTAATTCTTTGTCGTCGTTGCAGTCACAGCAGTTAGAGAATAAAACAGAAACCTTCTCATCCTCATAATGATCGATAGTGCCCAAACATGATTGACATACAATTGTTCCCATCTTTTTTCCTCTCCTTCACGATGTTTTTTGTAAACGCTTTATCTTATCTGCTTCTATAATAATATAACACATTTAAAATTTCAAGCCTAAATTGTATAACATATTTAACTTTATACTCTTTTAATTAATCATACTATTAAACATTAAACTATATGTAAGTGTTTTCAATTACATGAACAGTTTTTTACATAAATTGAATGAGATTTTGCCATCTTATTCGTAGGCGAAATGAAAAAAGCTGCATAAAGAAGAGATTCTTCATGCAGCTTTCATAGTTATTCAACTGTCTTTATTCTATTTGGATCGAGAGTTTCATATCCTTTATCCCGCAGGCCCTTCACAATATCGGATAAGCCCTCGCTCGTCCATGTTCGATCATGCATGAGAAGGTTTGCCCCATCATTCAGGTAAGGGCTGTTAACCATAATATCGGTGATTGCATCTTTGTTCTGATATTGCTTTTCCCAATCATATCCGTATGTCCAGTTCATTAGTGACATCTTTTGTTCGGCTGCAATTTGTCGGCTATAGTCAGTATTCTGACCAAATGGAGCCCTGAAGAATTTTGGTCGTTCCCCAATGATGGATTCAATAAGATCATTTAGTGATACAATCTCTTCTTTTTGCTTTTCAGGAGTGATTTCTTTCAGACTGCTATGACTATACGTATGGTTTCCAATCGTAAATCCCATGTCATGAATCTTTTTTAAAGTCTCTTTTTCTTCCGGTGTATCAAGAAAATGACCATTTACAAAGAATATAGCTGGAGCGTTCAGCGATTTAAGATCTTTTGCCATTTGTAAGGCGTGTTGATCTGGTGCATCGTCAATCGTAAGGAGTACTACTTTAGGATTCGCATCACCTATAGGATTAATGCTCCAGTTATTTTCATTAATCCTATAGTCCTTTGTTTGAACTACCTCTTCTGAAGGTTCGCTTGTCTCTTCCTGTTCAGTGTTTTTTTCTGCTGAAGAATCAACTTCAGTTGTCTTCCCGCTCTCTTTTTCCATTTCAGAATGATCAGGCTTCTTGGTTTCTTCGTTGGTGGTTGTTGGTTCACCTGAGCATGCTGTTAAAAGTAGTAGGGTTAAGCCTGTTGCTAAAATCTTTTTCATGTCTCTCACCTTTCCGTGTTCACTTTGAATATTTTAACATATTCTTAAATGATTCTGGGAAAGAATTAAAATATTTCCATTACATTTTCAAATACAACTTTGAAGGCAAAGAAGCACGTTAAACTAAATGATGTAATAAATAAGGTCAGCTTTCTTGATTGAACGATTTTCTTGGCGGCAATAAAGGCTAAGTAAAAGAATATAACAAACATTATCCATTTATATTCTAAATGATCTTTATCAGACATCCATTCAGCTATATAGAAAACACTCCATAAAATCATTTGAACTAAAAAAGCAATATACGATTTCATGTTTATTACATCCTTTAAGTGATTTATTTTAAACTTCCTTCTTTTTTATTTACCCCTATTCATGGATTGAAACCTAATGATTATTTGATAAAGGCGTAGATCAGTATTCAATCATCGTATTTATATAGTATATTCTATTAAGATTACTTTCATTATGTATGTCTTTTCAATTATGTAACATTTCAATGACTTGACCCCTTTATGATTTTTCATATGATAAAATGTGACATAAGATCAGTATAAAAGTTATTTATTTACAATTGTAAAGTTCATAGCATCGTTTAAGAAAAGAGGATGATGTATGAAACATATACTCACTTTATCAATATTAATCATTTCCACGATGTTGCTTTTGACTTCATGTGACTATATTTCTTCGAATAAAGTTGTTTTAGCAGAAGATCAATTTATAGAAAAGCAGGTTATATTCTTCACCGATGAACGAAACGTTTCTAAAGAAATACCCTATTACGATGCAATCATTGAGCTAAAAAAACAATATCCTGATGACCTTAAACGTTTAAAGGTTGTCAGCCTTAATACTGAGGCACCAAATGAAATAGCAGATTCTCCCCCGACCTCGCCTGCAATCGTAGTCGTAGAAAACAATCAGGTCATATGTAAAGTGGAAGGCGATATTTCCAAAGAAGACATTTTAAAACCCGTTTCAACTGCAATTGAAAGTTGGGAACAATAACAAAAAAAGGGATTGAAGCGCATTATTGCTTCAATCCCTTTTATTCTTGATAACAAATAAAAAAGGATGATCCCAGCAAGCCGGGATCATCCTCGATTTGTTACTTTATTTTACGATATGAATTGGGCTACCCATTGCAACTTCTGCTGCTTCCATGGAAATCTCACCTAATGTAGGATGAGCATGAATTGTCATCGCAACGTCTTCAGCAGTCATACCGGATTCAATCGCCAGTCCTAATTCAGCAATCATGTCTGATGCACCGGAACCTACGATTTGTGCTCCGATAATTAAACCGTCTTCTTTACGGGTAACAAGCTTCATGAAACCATCACTCGCATTAAGAGCCAATGCACGGCCATTAGCAGCGAATGGGAATTTAGCAGCGATCACTTCGATGCCTTCTTCTTTCGCTTGCGCTTCAGAATAACCTACTGTCGCTAATTCAGGATCTGTGAAGCACACAGCAGGAATACCGAGGTAATCGATTTCTGCCGGTTCACCTGAGATGACTTCAGCAGCAATTTTACCTTCGTAAGAAGCTTTGTGAGCAAGTGGTGGTCCATCTACGATGTCAC
This sequence comes from Rossellomorea sp. GCM10028870, assembly GCF_042666755.1. NCBI lineage: Bacteria > Bacillati > Bacillota > Bacilli > Caryophanales > Bacillaceae > Rossellomorea > Rossellomorea sp. GCM10028870. Next base: position 1,645,837 of record NZ_JBHTGN010000001.1, read on the forward strand.
CGATTGCGAAGATGTTAGGGATGTTCGTACGGCACTGCTTATCAATTTTGACAACACCGCGGTCTGACATCTCGATGCCAACTTCTTCAAGACCGATTTCATCCGTATTTGGACGACGGCCTACTGTTACAAGCACGTAATCAGCTTCAACCGTCTTCTCTTCACCTTTTACCTCATATTTAACAACTACGCCGCTATCGCTTTCTTCAACGCCTTTAGCCATTGCTTTCGTTACAACCTCGACGCCTTTTTTCTTAAGACCTTTTTTCACGACCGTAGTCATTTGCTTTTCGAAACCGCTAAGGATATCGTCGGCACCTTCTAAAATCGTTACTTGGGATCCAAGGTTTGCGTAAGCAGTACCAAGTTCAGTTCCGATGTAACCTCCACCGATTACCACAAGCTTCTGTGGAATTTCAGTAAGAGCAAGAGCTCCTGTTGAATCGATGACGCGTTTTGAGAACTTGAAGCTAGGGATTTCGATTGGGCGTGAACCAGTTGCAAGAATCAAGTTTTTGAACTTGTATGTTTGAGCAGAGTTGTCATCCATCACACGCAATGTATTAGTATCTACAAGGTAAGCTTCACCGCGTACGATTTCTGCTTTATTTCCTTTAAGAAGGCCTTCTACACCGCCAGTTAATTTCTTAACAACTCCAGCTTTCCACTCTTGAACTTTATCAAAATTCACTTTTACATTTTCAGCTACGATCCCCATGTCATCAGAATGTTGTGCCTGATGAAAACGGTGACCCGCTGTGATTAGAGCTTTAGATGGGATGCAACCAACGTTTAAGCAAACTCCACCCATGTTTTCTTTTTCAATGATTGTCACTTTTTGCCCCAGTTGCGCTGCACGGATTGCAGCTACATATCCTCCGGGACCTGAACCGACTACGATTGTATCTGTTTCGATTGGGAAATCTCCTACTACCATTGTATTACGCCTCCATTAATAATAATTCTGGATCGTTCAACAAACGCTTGATATGGTTAAGTGCATGTTGAGCAGTAGCTCCGTCGATCATGCGGTGATCGAAGCTCAATGATAATGCTAACACAGGTGCGGCTACAATTTCACCATTTTTAACTACAGGTTTTTCTGCAATACGTCCGACTCCAAGGATGGCAACCTCTGGATGGTTGATTACCGGAGTAAACCATTGTCCACCAGCAGAACCAATATTCGTGATTGTACATGAAGCACCTTTCATTTCATCTCCTGAAAGCTTACCATCACGAGCTTTGCCAGCCAGTTCGTTAATTTCATTTGAAATTGAGAACATGGATTTACGATCAGCATTCTTCACAACAGGTACTAATAGTCCTTTGTCAGTATCCGCTGCGATACCAATGTTGTAATAATGCTTTTGTACGATTTCGCTCGTTGAATCATCAATAGATGTGTTTAGCGCCGGATATTCACGTAATGCACTTGTTAATGCTTTAACGATATAAGGTAAGAATGTTAATTTAATACCTTTTTCAGCTGCAACTTCTTTGAACTTCTTGCGGTGAGCCCAAAGTTTTGTCACATCAATTTCATCCATTAATGTTACGTGAGGAGCTGTATGTTTAGAGTTGACCATTGCTTTCGCAATTGCTTTACGCATACCACTCATTTTCTCGCGAGTTTCAGGGTATTCACCCTCTGGAGCTTTAGGCGCAGCTTTTTTAGAATCAGCTTCTGGTGCTTTTTCTTCTGTTTTCGCTTCTTCAGCAGCTTCTGCCGGCTTAGAATCTCCGCTTAAGAAAGCATCGATATCTTCCTTGACAACACGTCCGTTTTTACCAGAACCGGATACTTGGCGAATTTCCACACCGTTTTCTCTAGCGTATTTACGAACAGAAGGCATAGCGATGACACGCTTATTAGGATCAACTCCAGCATCTTGACCTGTTGATTCTTCCTTGGTTTCAGGAGCAGCTTCTTTCTTAACATCCTGACCAGATTCAGCAGATCCTTGAACTTGACCTTCTGTTTTCTCGTCAGCTTTAGGAGCTTCTTTCTTCTCTCCATCATCACCTTTGAACTGAAGATCTTCGTAACCAGGCGCGTCGAACTTAATAAGTGTATCACCTACTACTGCTACAGTACCTTCGTCAACAAGAAGTTCTTCAACTGTCCCTGCTACCGGAGATGGAATTTCTACTACTGCTTTATCATTTTGAACTTCACATAGTACATCGTCTTCTTCAACTTTATCGCCAGGCTTAACAAACCATTTTACGATTTCACCTTCATGAATACCTTCACCAATGTCTGGTAATTTGAATTCGAATGACATGGACTCTACCTCCTGTATTGAATAATGATTAAAAATAGATGAATGTAATATTTATATCTGTCTGATTTTCTTATATCTGCAATTGGAAAAGAGAAGGGTGGGTTACCCTTCTGTTTTCATTTAAATATAAGGGGGAGCTATAAAAGCTCCTTACCCATTAAAAGTTAAGTACTTTTTTCGCTGTTTCAAGAACGTCTTTGTGGTTTGGTAACCAGATTGGCTCTGCTTGAGAGAAAGAGTACACTGTATCTGGTGCCGCTACACGAAGTACTGGTGCTTCAAGGCTAAGAATCGCACGGTCATTGATTTCAGCAACCACGTTCGCTGCGATACCAGCTTGCTTTTGAGCTTCTTGAACAACGATGGCACGGTTTGTTTTTTCAACTGACGCCATAATTGTATCAATGTCCAACGGGCTAACCGTACGTAAATCGATTACTTCGACTGAGTGTCCTTCTTTTTCAAGTTCTTCAGCCGCTTTCAATGATTCGTGTACCATTGCTCCATAAGTGATAATGGATAGGTCTGTACCTTCACGTTTTACATCAGCTTTACCAAGTTCAATTGTGTATTCCTCTTCAGGAACCTCTTGACGGAATGAACGGTATAATTTCATGTGCTCCAGGAAAATGACAGGGTCATTATCACGAATAGATGAAATTAATAAACCTTTAGCGTCATAAGGTGTTGAAGGAATAACGACTTTTAAACCAGGTTGCTGAGCCATTAATCCTTCCAAGCTGTCCGCATGAAGTTCCGGAGTATGTACTCCACCACCAAATGGGGAACGGATTGTGATTGGAGAAGTATACGTTCCACCTGAACGGTAACGCATACGGGCCATTTGTCCACTTACTGAATCCATTACTTCGTATACGAAACCGAAGAATTGGATTTCCGGTACCGGACGGTACCCTTCTAATGCTAAACCGATTGCTAAACCACCGATTCCTGATTCTGCTAGTGGAGTATCGAATACACGGTCTTCACCGAATTCTTTCTGAAGTCCTTCCGTCGCACGGAATACACCACCGTTTAGACCTACGTCCTCACCAAAAACTAAAACGTCTTCGTTGTTGCGTAGTTCTGTGCGCAGTGCATCAGTGATCGCTTGAATCATTGTCATTTGCGCCATGGCTTATTTCGACTCCTTTTCTTTGTAGATTTCTAATTGTTCTTTTAAGTTGTAAGGAAGCTCTTCATACATATTGTTAATGAAATCAGTAACTTTTTGCTTAGGAGTTCCATCTGCTTCTTTAATAGCTTGTTTGATATCTTCTTTCGCTTCTTCGATCACTTCGTTTTCTTTCTCTTCACTCCATAATCCTTTACCTTCTAAGAATTTACGGAAACGCACTAATGGATCTTTCTTCTCCCAGTCAGTATCCATTTCTGAAGTACGGTAACGAGTTGGATCATCACCTGCCATTGTGTGTGGCCCGTAGCGGTAGCAAAGTGTTTCGATTAATGAAGGTCCTTCCCCATTTACAGCGCGATTACGAGCTTCTAAAGTAGCTGAATACACTGCTAATGGATCCATACCATCCACTAATATACCAGGGATACCGGCTGCAACTGCTTTTTGAGCAATTGTACGGCCAGCTGTTTGCTTATCACGTGGTGTTGAGATGGCGAACTGATTGTTTTGAACAACGAAGATCGCTGGAGCTGCGTACGCACCGGCAAAGTTAATTCCTTCGTAGAAATCACCTTGTGAAGACCCACCGTCACCTGTATATGTAACGGCAACAGCTTTCTTACCACGTTTCTTAAGGCCTAATGCCACCCCGGCAGTTTGGATGTATTGTGCACCGATGATGATTTGAGGTGATAATACATTTACACCTTCTGGAGGCTGATTTCCTTTGAAATGTCCACGTGAGAATAAGAATGCTTGAGCTAACGGAAGACCGTGCCAAACGATTTGTGGAACATCGCGATAACCAGGCAGGATCCAATCTTCCTTCTCTAAAGCAAAGTGAGAAGCAATTTGTGATGCCTCCTGTCCAGCTGTTGGTGCATAGAAACCTAAACGTCCTTGACGGTTCAGGGAGATTGATCTTTGATCAAGAATACGAGTATAAACCATACGACGCATTAATTCCTGTAGATCCTCATCAGAGATCTCAGGCATTGCATCTTCGTTTACTACTTCGCCTTCTTCGTTCAAAATTTGGAACATTTCAAACTTGTCTTCAATTTGTTCGAGCGTCTTAACTGCATCGAATTGTGCCTTCTTTGATTTAGAAGCCATCGAAGTCACCTATCCTTTCTTTATACATTTATTTTGGTTTTTTTACATACAAAGTTTAGATTACCCAAATTCAGTATGACCTACCACAATACTTGAGGATACACACACTATTAGTAGTTTTCCACAAATACCAAGAAAGCAAACCCGAAATTACATTCGAGCTTATCTGTATCAGTCGAAATTCAATAGCGACTAATACAATCCATGAATACCTTTACTAGTTTACAATATAGAAATTCAGGAAGTCAACGACAAAGTATTATAAATTCATGATTCCAAACAACCTTTAAATTTTTTTCTGCCATTTCTTTTCAGAACTGTATCAATACTCCCTTACTACCTGTTATATATAAACAATAGAAACAACCTCATCTGTTATAGAGTAAGAATGCCGTTACTCCTCTTTATCCCATTATGACCCTGAGATTGGAAAGGAACTCGGATTATTGTTTAAGTAAAATCAAAAAAGTGATAGAAGAGGGAAGTTTTCCTCTTCTATCACTTTTTATCCATCATTATTCTGAGTCTTTCACATCAAGACCGGCGCTCGAATAAAACTCTTGTTTTAGCTTATTGAATTCTTCTGTCTTTTTATTGTAGTCCTCATTGAACTTCACTATTTTTTCATATTGTTCATTAATAGAAGAGATTTGTTTCTCAAGCTCTTCAATTGTAAGTTCTTTCTTTTTGAACATATTATAAAGCTCTTTATCCAGAGATAGGACATCCAGATAAGAAGATGTTAGCTTTTCATGAAGCTGATAACGTTCTTCCATCGTTTTCCCCAGCTTTTTGGCTTCTTTTTTAAGGTCTTCGTTTTCTAACTTATCAACATAGTCGTCTGCTTTCGCAAACTCTTCCTTCGCTTCACTCATGGACGTACGCTCTTGATCTATGTATTCTTTTCTTTTTTTGATGTTGTCCAGAGCTTCGTCGGAAAGTTTTACAATCTGGTCAAACTCTTTCATCCCAAGATCCATAATCTTAGTATAAATTTCTTTCTCTTTTTCTTCTAACTCTTGAAGAGGCTTTTGAACTTCAACATATTGACCTTCTTTGGATACTGTTTCTTCAAGAACATTGTACATATTCTCCTCGGGTGAAGAACCACCAACACAGCCCATTAATACAAAGATAGCGGCTCCTAAAATGAAAGCAAAACGAAATTTCGACACAACTAGATCCCCCTTAACTATTTACCACCTTCTACTATATCTATGTCTACAACATTTGACAATAGGGATTTACAACTGTGGAAAAAAATGTCGATTAGACTATTCTTCCTATTAAAATGATTATGTCATTTATCTGTTGAGTATTCCACCTTATATCGAATCTCATTCGTTAACTTTTCCGGTGTAAAATGATAGACTATTATCATACATAATAGATTATCTTAATATATAAAGTAGAGAAGTGATTGATCAACTGGCCCCGTCTGCAAGTAATGTGTAATGACATATATCGCCTATCCAATCATATCTCTATTGTACCTGAGGAGGAAAATCAATGATTACGATGAATGACATAATCCGAGAGGGTCACCCTACATTAACGATGGTGGCAAAGGAAGTGGCTATCCCGCCATCAAATGAAGACAAGGAAACATTAAGAAGCTTATTAGAATATGTAGTAAACAGCCAAAATCCTGAAACAGCAAATAAGTATGGCCTTAGACCCGGGATTGGCCTCGCTGCGCCTCAAATAAATATTTCTAAGAGGATGTTAGCTGTCAATGTGACAGACAATCAAGGAAGATTACACAGCTATGCTTTATTCAACCCGAAGATTATTAGCCACTCAATCGAGAAAGCTTATTTAACATCAGGTGAAGGTTGTTTGTCAGTAGATAGAAATGTTCCCGGATTTGTTCCTCGATACGCCAGAGTGACTGTCAAAGGCTGGGATGTGGATGGTAACGAAGTGAAACTGCGTTTAAAGGGGTTACCGTCCATCGTATTCCAGCATGAAATCGATCATTTGAATGGGATCATGTTCTATGACCACATCAACCCGAATAATCCGTTCGAGCCGATTCCGGATGCAATCGCTATTGAACGATAATAAAAAAGACTTCTTCCTATTACCGAAGAAGTCTTTTTTGTTTAGATTAATTCCAGTTCCTTTAAACCATGATATATTCCATTATCATCGACGTGTTTTGTGACCAAATTTGCATGTTTTTGTACTTCTTGCACGGCATTCCCCATGGCAACACCTGTACCAACGGATTGAATCATTTCAATATCATTTAACCCGTCTCCAAACGCGTAAACATCTTCCATTTCAAACCCGAGCTTAGCGATCATTTTTTTAATGCCTTCTGCTTTTGATCCGCCTTTCGGCAGGATATCCATTGAGTACTGATGCCAGCGAATGAATGTGAAGTCATTGTATTTCTCCCGATAAAAGCTTTCTTCTTCTTTTGTACAAAACAACAAGGATTGATAAATATCTCTTCCTTTATAAAATTCCGGAGCATAATCAGGATGTGGAAATTTTAAACTTCTCATACTCTCTTCAATATATTTATGGTGCTTTTGGTTTGACTTCATCGTTTGATGATTTAAGTGAACCACCGGATGTTCCTTAGAATACGTATCCTCCAGTAACTCTTCTAACGTCTCTATTTTTAATGGATTTGTATAGATGACCTCATTTTCAAAAACTACATATTGACCATTAAATGAAACAAAGGATTCGATCCCTAACTCTTCCCGAAGACCCTCATACATAAATGGAGCTCTGCCAGTTGCAATCGCAACATAAGTGCCATTTGATTGTAATGTTTGGATGGCTTCTTTCGTTGCATGAGGAAGCTTCTTATCGTGGTCAAGCAGTGTACCATCTATATCGAAGAAAACTATTTTAGACATATCTGTTCTCCTTTTCACACATAATCTTTATCTCTTTTACCCGTTGTTTAAAGTAATCCTTTGCGGCTTAAATGTCAATGAATGAGCCCATTTACCAAACTTAACCATGTAAGAGATTCAATAAATTCCGTACAATATAAGTAAGACAACAGAGACGACGGTATTATTGTTCCTTTACTTCAAAGGAAAATCTCGGTAAACTATTGATAAGGAGTGATCCACCATGTTAAAAAAGCTCAGAAAAAAGCTTTTAAAACAGTGGAAAGAATTGCTTAGAAAAAAAACGATTGCATAGTATTTTATCTGTCGAACGAACCCAATCAAAGTCACACTACTAAAATACATGTAATTCGGTTATACTGTCATACGTTTACACAAATAATAAGGGACTGATGCCACTAGTGAGCTTTTTCGTCTCCATTGGTTCAGTCCCTCTTCTCTATTTTTGTAATGTTTTAATGAAGGATTCTCGCAAAAACTTTATTTACTCGAAAGAATCCTTTATAATTTATAGCATACATAAACACGGTGATTCATCCCTACTTAAATGATAGGTTATTTTCGAAAGAGTTAGAACAAGGGCTGTAGGCTATGGTGAATTCTCGTGAAAGATAGATTCCACTCGCCTTTCATTCATATTGAAAGGTCGCCCTGTGTTAAGGAAATGATCCTTTTATCAATCGTTTTTTTACCACAGGGCGTAAATGAGCCATATATGAACATAGTAACTGTTCAGACCACAATGGTATATCTATACCTATTAGCAGGGAAGCTAGCCCTCTAATGTCCAGCTCCAGCGTCAAGTCCTATTCGTCATGATACACACCTCCCTCAACCGGAGCCTGGTTTTATGCCTATAGGTGCCTAAGACGCCGCTTATGTTATGTAGTTGATAACTTTTTTATCATAGATGAAAGTTAGATTTTTTGAAAACGGATAAGGAGAGAGAAAAACATGATTTTTAAAGTATTTTATCAAGAAAGTAAAGCAGAAGTGCCTGTTCGCGAATGCACTCAATCTCTTTACATGGAAGCAGATTCAGAACGTGAAGTACGTCTGAAATTAAAAGACAAACCGTATAACATTGAATTCGTACAAAAGCTAGAGGGCGCTTTTTTAGAGTATGAAGAAAACCATCATTCTTTCGAGTTGGAGCAATAATCAATGAAATTTGTCAAGAATGACCAAACCGCAGTATTTGCCCTTGGCGGTTTAGGTGAAATCGGTAAAAACACATACGGCGTACAATTCCAAGACGAAATCATCCTGATCGATGCGGGAATCAAGTTCCCTGAAGACGAACTGCTCGGTATCGATTACGTAATACCGGATTACACATATCTGGTGAAGAATGCAGATAAAATCAAGGGTCTTTTCGTGACACACGGACACGAAGATCATATCGGTGGAATCCCTTATTTACTGCGCGAATTAAACATCCCGATTTACGGCGGGAAGCTCGCACTGGGACTTATTAAAAACAAGCTGGAAGAGCACGGTCTATTAAGAAATGCGAAACTTAATGTCATCAAAGAAGATGACATCATTAAATTCCGCAAGACGTCTGTTACCTTCTTCAGAACGACTCACAGTATTCCGGATTCATACGGGATTGTTGTGAAAACACCACCTGGTAATGTTGTACATACAGGTGACTTTAAATTTGATTTCACGCCGGTTGGTGAACCCGCGAACTTAACCAAAATGGCTGAAATCGGAAAAGAAGGCGTCCTTTGTCTTCTATCTGATAGTACGAACGCTGAAGTTCCAAACTTCACAATGTCCGAACGCAAAGTCGGAGAAAGCATCAATGACATTTTCCGCAAAGTGGACGGTCGTGTTATATTCGCTACTTTTGCTTCTAATATTCACCGTTTACAACAAGTGGTTGAAGCAGCTGTCTTTCATAATAGAAAAGTCGCTGTTTTCGGAAGAAGCATGGAAGCTGCCATTACAATCGGTCAAGAATTAGGGTATATTAACGCCCCTAAAGATACATTCATTGAACATAACCAGATTAATCGTTTACCTGCAAATGAAGTAGCGATATTATGTACAGGTTCTCAAGGTGAACCAATGGCTGCATTATCGAGAATTGCAAACGGTACTCACCGTCAGATTCAGATCCAGCCTGGTGACACAGTTGTATTTTCTTCTTCACCTATCCCTGGAAATACGATCAGTGTAAATCGCACAATCAACCTACTATATCGTGCTGGAGCAGAAGTCATCCATGGACCATTAAGTGATATCCATACATCTGGTCATGGTGGACAACAAGAAATGAAGTTAATGCTCCGCCTGATGAATCCAACCTTCTTTATGCCGATACATGGTGAATTCCGCATGCAGAAAATGCACGCTCAGATCGGGGTAGATTGTGGAGTTCAAGCTGAAAATTGCTTCATTATGGACAACGGTGAAGTTCTCGCATTAAGCAATGACTCAGCACAAGTTGCTGGCAAAATCCCTTCTGGGAACGTCTATATCGACGGAAGCGGTATCGGTGATATCGGTAATATCGTTCTTCGGGATCGCCGAATCCTTTCAGAAGAAGGCTTAGTCATCGTTGTGGTTAGTATCGACATGAAAGATTTCAAAATTGCATCAGGTCCTGACCTGATTTCCAGAGGATTCGTGTACATGCGTGAATCAGGTGACCTTATTAATGAAGCACAAACACTTATTTCTAAACACCTGAACAAAGTTCTAGAAAGAAGGACATCACAATGGTCAGAGATCAAAAATGAAATCACGGATACCCTTGCTCCATTCTTATATGAAAAAACAAAACGACGTCCTATGATTTTACCGATCATTATGGAAGTCTGATAATCTTAAGATCCGGTGGATGGATGACACTTTAATCACAGTGTACCTTTCACCAAATAATAAAGAAGAGGCTGACCGCTTGGGTCAGCCTCTTCTTTATATTATAAGACCTTCTTTTCAAAACGGTTAATATCTGTATCTGCTCCAATTACAATCAGGATATCTCCTTCACGAATCTGTTCATCGGCTTGTGGAGACACAATAATATCCTTTTGTCTTTTAATCGCCACGATATTGATCCCGAATTGAGCACGGATATCCAAATCGATTAACGAGTTCCCACTAAGGTTTTCATTCGCCACAATCTCTACGATGGAGTGTTCATCCGACAGCTCTAAGTAATCCAATACATTATTCGAAACGATATTATGAGCAATCCTTCTCCCCATATCACGTTCTGGATGAACGACTTGGTTCGCACCTATTTTACGTAAAACTTTTTCATGGTAATCATTTTGTGCCTTAACGGTAATTTTTTTCACACCGATTTCCTTCATCATCAAGGTGGTTAAGATACTAGATTGGATATCGTCTCCAATAGCCACAATGACGTGGTCAAAATTCCTGATTCCCAGGCTCTTTAATACGGATTCGTCCGTTGAATCTGCCACTACCGCATGAGAAGCAATGGAAGAGAATTCATTTACTTTATCTTCATCCTGATCAATCGCCATAACCTCCATCCCTTGATCTGATAATGAACGGACAATACTGCCTCCAAATCGCCCTAATCCAACAACCACAAACTCTTTTTTCACCATACATCCCCCCGCACTCTCTATATCCTTTATTTTAGCATAAAAAAAAGGAGAAAATGAAATTTCTCCCTGTTGTTCCCTGTATTAAATATTGAGGGTTTTTAACAATACCCTCTTTTATTATTATTTCTTGCCTTTAACATAATCTGCATCAAATAAAAACAGTCTCATTAACAAGTAAAGAGATGGAATCAATAAAAGCAATCCTGCTATAAAGACGATAACCAGGGCCGTTCCCATCGTTGGATTCGTTACACTCGTTTCTATCGTAATAAACGGTTTTAAAATATAAGGTAAATGGGATGCACCGTAGCCAAAGAAAGCAAAGAAGAATTGCAGCATAACCAAAATAAAGGCAGTTCCAAAATTCTTTCGCAGGTAGATTAAAAATGATGCACCGAAGAAGCATAGAAGGGATAATCCAAACATCCACCAAATATCAATTGCCTTCGTAAAATGCTCTGCATTATGCTCTCTTAAAGACACGAACACTAATAAGCTTGCCAGAATGGTCGGTGGACTCCAAAACAGAGAAAACTTCCTTAATTCTTCCCTGGAATCCATATCTCCTGCACGGTTTGCATAATAGGTTAGAAAAGTTGCACTTATAAATAATACCGACACAATGGAGAGAGCCACCACACTCCACGAATAAGGGCTGGTAAAAAGCTCCTTGGCCAGGAAGATGACCTTATCTCCCTGTTCCTCCAGAAATCCACCTTCTGAAATCGTTAAAGCCGTTGATAAGGAAGCAGGAATTAATAGACCGGTTGCTCCATATAAAAACAGATACACGATATTATCCTTTGAGCCGTAATTTCCGAATGCATAGAAGCTTCCTCTTATAGCCAGCAATATGATGGCGATACTTCCCGGAAGTAATAAAGCCGTTCCATAATAATATGCTGCGTCGGGAAAGAACCCTACAAGCCCCACAAAGAAGAAGACGAAAAAGACGTTGGTTACTTCCCATACCGGTGAAAGGTATCGACTAATCAACACGTTTAACGTATGCTCCTTGCCCTTCATTCTCCCGTAAAAGGCAAAGAAGCCAGCCCCGAAATCAATTGAAGCCACAATAAGGTACCCATAAAGGAATAACCACAATACGGTAATCCCTACTACTTCCAAACTCATACCCATTCCTCCCTTAAAGCTTAAGCCCCTTCTTCACAAAAAATGAAAAGAAGGAGCAATTTTATTTCTAATTAACTCGCTTTCTTAGGAAAACGTTGTTCTAATTCCGCCTCTGCAGGCTTATTTTTAAACATTTTGATTAATACAACCACACATAGCACACCCAGGAGGATATAAAGGCCAACAAACAATGCAAACGTCAAGCCTACTCCATCGGCTTTCGTTGCCGCATCTGCCACTTTCATATACCCTCTCATAATCCATGGCTGTCGACCAACCTCGGCGTAAATCCAGCCAAATTCAATCGCCAGCATCGCAAGTGGTCCACTTGCTACAATTCCCCATAGAAGCGGCTTATTCCATTCATTCCGCTTCTTCCACTTCCAGAACAGAATAAATGCCGCAGAAATAAAGATACTGTAAAACCCAATTGATACCATCAGGTCAAACATATAGTGGACCCATAAAGGCGGCCGCTCATCTTCAGGAAATTCATTCAGACCAATAACCTCTGTTTCAAAAGAACTCCCTGCCAGAAAACTTAAGAATCCAGGTAAGCGGATCTCATTATGGACCTCATTATTTTCATCCAGTGTTCCAAATACGATAAGATCCGCATTCTCTTCCGTTTCAAAGTGCCATTCTGCTGCGGCGAGCTTCTCAGGCTGATACTCGGCTAGGAATTTAGCTGATAAATCCCCTGCCAATGCAGTCGCAAAAGCGAAAATCAAAGCAGAAACCATCGTTAAACGCAGGGCTTTCTTATGATACTCCCCGCCTCTCTTACGAAGAATCGCAAATGCCGTAATCGCCGCCAACACCAAAGCCGATGTTAGATAGGCAGTCGTCAATACGTGAAACACTTTCGTAGGCGTGGCCGGATTCAGCATCGCAGCAATCGGATCGATATTAATGGCTTTCCCATTCTCTAATTCAAATCCTTGAGGAGTGTTCATAAACGCATTCACCGTCGTAATGAAAAGTGCAGAAGCCGAAGAACCAATCATAACCGGAATCGTCAACAGCCAATGGATCCACTTATTCTTAAAACGGTCCCAAGTATAAAGATAGATTCCTAAAAAGATAGCCTCAAAGAAAAACGCAAAAGTTTCCATAAATAATGGCAGTGCAATCACCTGTCCGGCGACCTGCATAAATGAAGGCCACAATAAGGAAAGCTGCAACCCTATCGCTGTACCCGTTACAACCCCCACCGCAACCGTAATCGTAAAACCTCTTGCCCACCTTCTTGCAAGCAAAAGATAATGGGGATCATTTCGTTTGATACCCATAAACTCCGCAATGGCAATCATAATCGGTACCCCTACCCCAATCGTCGCAAAAATAATATGGAATGCAAGGGTTGTCGAAGTGAGCATTCTACTCAAAATCACACCATCTAAAACCATTCTATACTCCCCCTACTGATCTACTTACAATCGTAAACAACTGTTTTCTACTGTTTATCACATATTGTTCATTATAAAACCTGATAATGAGTTTGTGATGTGTTGAACATGAATATTTTGTGACGTTTTTCACAAACATTTATTTATCTTTTATTTTAGGGGTTTTTAGAGTAATTGGCAATGATGTTGCTTGGAGGGATGGGGCTTGTTTTTCGAGAAAGTATTGTACACCGACCCGACCCTATCCCACCACACCCCTCCTTCCATAAACAAAAGAAAAGAACCCCTCACACACCAGTGCAGGGGTCCATCCTTTCTTACATCGCATCCAACATTCTGAACTGTGATTTAACCAGCTCATAATAATCACCCTGTTGCTCCATCAGCTCATCGTGGTTGCCGGATTCTTTGATTCTTCCATTTTCCAGGACAAAGATATTGTCCGATTCACGGATCGTAGATAGGCGGTGAGCGATGATGATTGCGGTACGACCGTTCAGTAGACGTTTCAATGCTTTTTGAATTTTGACTTCTGTTTCTGTATCTATGGATGCTGTCGCTTCATCCAATATGATGATTCGAGGGTTCGCCAATAGTGCTCGGGCGAATGACAGTAATTGTCTTTCACCAACGGATAAAACATTACCCCGTTCTTCCACTTCGGTCTCGTATCCATTGGAAAGCTTCTCGATGAACTCATTGGCTCCGATTGCTTCGGCGGCATTCTTAACCTCTTCGTCCTTTGCATCAGGGCGCCCGAATCGGATGTTATCCATGATGGTTCCCGAGAAGATGAATGTATCCTGCAGGACGATGCTGATTTGACTTCGTAAGCTTGAAACCGATGCATCCCTCAGGTTTACCCCATCAATTTTCACTTCACCATTCGTCGGATCGTAAAAACGGCTGATCAGGTTGGCGATCGTAGTTTTACCAGATCCAGTATGGCCGACTAACGCGACGGTCTGGCCTGCTTTCATTTCAAGGTTGATGTTTTGGAGTGCTTTTCGTTTGTCATCGTAGGAAAATTCTACATTCTCAAACTGTATTCTTCCTTTGATGTCAGTCAGGTTCACTGCATTCGTTTTTTCATTTACAATCGGTTGTTCATCGAGGAATTCGAAGATACGCTCGGATGAAGCCATACCGATCAGTAGTTGATTGTAAACTTGGCCGAGCCTTGAAATGGGTTCCCAGAACATCCCCAGATAGAAGGCGAATGAAACAAATTCTCCCAGTTCCAGTGAGCCGCCTTGAATGAGATGGGCACCGTACCATATGAGGACCGCTGTCCCAATGGCGTTTGTCAGTTCTACTAGCGGGCGGAACATGGCATTTTTCTTTGTGGCTGTTCTCCAGCTATCGAAGTTTTCCGTGTTTACCCCATCGAAGAAGGCCATGTTTTCTTTTTCTTGAGTGAATGATTGAGTAACACGGATCCCTTGAATGCTTTCATTCAGATGGGAATTCAGCTTCGATTGCTTGAGTCGTACCATTTGCCAGGATCTGCGGATGTTTTTTCGTAAGCTGGTTGAGATAAAAAACATGATTGGCAGAATGACCATGACGGCAAGTGTTAACTCAGGACTTAACGTAAAGAGAATGACGATGATTCCAATGAGCAGGATGATATCCATTAAGAGATTAATAACTCCGTTTGTAAATAGTTCCTGAAGGGAGTTAATGTCATTCATGATCCGAACCAGGATGGAACCGGCTGACCTCTGATCAAAGAAGCGATGGGATAGCCATTGAACATGGCTGAATAAGTGCTTTCTTAAATCATAGATAACTCCTTGCCCCAGCTGATTCATCCACCTGATCCTTAGCACATTTGCAACGTAATTCAATACATAGAGTCCTGCGATAATTCCAACCAATGTAAATAGTAAATTGGAATCCTTCTGCCTGATGGCTTTGTCTAATGTGTATACCCCAATCAGAATAGGTACGATCAATCGAACTGCTGTTGTGATCAGAACGGTAATGATGGATAAGGGCAGGAGTTTTTTAGAATAGGGCTTTAAATACGTTAATAACCGGTAGAGTTGCTCCCAGTTAAACGGCTTATCGATCATTTGATCTGTAGAGTAATGGAATCTGCTTAATACGCTTTTGTTCACTTTGTTTTTCTGACTCAAATCCACTCACCTACCCTTCCTGAGTTTGTAATATTTTTTTCTGGTCTTTGTATTGGATATCATAGATTCGTTGATACGGTCCATTATTTTTCAGTAGGAAGTCATGAACTCCCCTCTCGACGACTTTCCCGTTTTCCAGTACGAGTATTTCATCTGCATGCTTGAGGGATGAAATCCGATGGGCAATAATAAAGGTCGTTCGATCCGACATGACTTCTTTTAGCGCTTTTTGAATCCTGAATTCAGTTTCCATGTCTACGGCGCTTGTTGCGTCATCGAGGATCAGGATCGATGGGTCTGTACAAATCGCACGGGCTATGGCAATCCGCTGCTTTTGACCACCTGAAAGACCTAAACCTCTTTCACCGAGCCTTGTGTCGTAGCCATCGGGCAATTCTGAAATAAAATCATGGGCTTGTGCCCGTTTTGCTGCTTCCATGATATCTTCCATTGTTGCTTCCGGTCGTCCATACGATATATTTGCCTTGATGGTCGAAGAGAATAAGAAAGATTCCTGAAGGACGAAACCGATATTTTTTCGAAGTGATTTTAAAGAGTAATCTTTCAGATCCCTTCCATCGATGAGGATTTCTCCCTCTTCGGGTTCATAGAAACGAGTGATAAGCTGGGTGATACTCGTTTTACCAGAGCCGGTACCTCCGATCAGACCGATGACTTTTCCGGGTTCAGCCTTAAAGGTAATATCCTCGAGGGCTGCTTCATCATGAACGGTATAATTCAGTGACACATGCTTAAATTCCACTTCACCATTCATCCGATCAACGTGGAGAACATCTTGATGATCTTTTATCTCTTCGTCCACTTCAAGAATTTCGAGTAAACGTTCCCCTGATGCTTTCGATTGTGAAAACAGGTTAATCGTAAATCCAAGATTCATGATCGGCCAGATAATGTACCACACTAAACTGTAAAACGCGACAAGCTCTCCTGGTTGAAGGTTGCCATTCATCACAAGATAACCACCGTAAGCGAGGAGTGTCACCACACTTACATTCCCCAGAAACTCCATTAAAGGAAAGTACTTTGCCCAAATGTCCGAGGTGAAAAGGTATTTATCTTTGTAATCGCCGTTTGATTGGTTGAATTTGTTGATTTGATGATTTTCTCTCGATAATGATTTTACTGTATTGATTCCTGAAATATTTTCTTGAACATTGGTATTCAGTTTTCCGAATGATTTACGGATACCCCTGAAAGCAGGGTGAACCGCTTTATCAAATTTGTATACGGCTATAGCCAGAAATGGTAACGATAATAGGGTAACGAATGTCAACTGAGGTGAATAATAGAACATAACACCAAAGCTTACCGTTACTAAAAGGAAAAAGCGAAGCAGTTCGGAAAAACCAAAGGATAGAAAGAAACGAAAAGCTTCTACATCTGCCGTCAACCGGGACATCAGATCCCCTGTTTTGGCATTATCGTAGTAACTGAATGGAAGGAATTGAAGCTTTTCATACAGTTCATTTCTCATTCGATAAACCGAGGTTATACCGAATAGATCCCCATGGTATTGCTGAATAAATGTGGCAACGCCTTTCACGATCATAATGCCGATAAATCCAAAAGCTAAGTACGGAATCCACTGATAGTTCCCTTGCAGAATCACATCATCAATCGTGATTTGCAAGATCATTGGATAGACGACAGTGATCAGTGTAACAAAAATCAAGAAAATCATTGAAATGATAAAATGCCTTTTATAGGGCCAATAAAAGGCTTTCAATTTTTTAAAAGTATCCATATTTTCTCCCCCTTCAACGTTGCATATAAAAAGAACGTACTAATAAATATATCGGCTTTCGAAATATTTATCTACCCTTTTTTAGAATTTTTTACTTTTTTATGAATTATCCTCCTAGTCTTATTATTCATATTAATTGTAAAAATGAATCCAAAAAAATAGATCGGTCTTTTGACCGATCTATTCCCGCATATTTCGTTTGAACCTATTCGCTTTTTTCCATTTCATCGAGCACACGATTGACGCGTTTTTCAAGCATTTTCATTCCGCTTCCGCCCGCTTGGAAGTGACGAAGGTTCCCGTCTTTATCAAAGACATAGTAAGCCGGCACATATTGATTTTCGAATGCATCGGTCAATTTATGCTCACTGTCTACGAAGATTGGCTGAGTGATATCGTGCTCAGCTGCTACCTTCTTTATTTCTTCCAGGTTCAGATCATCCTCGGAGCGTGGCATATGGACAGCCATAACATTCAGTTTATCACTGTATTGATCCCGAAATTCATTTACTTGTGGCATCGCTTCTTTACAAAGGTGACATGAGATGGACCAGAAGTGAATAAGTGTCGGCTTTTCTCCTACCAGCTCTCCCTTTGTTACTTCTCCATTTAACCATTCTGTAGCACCGTTTAATTCCGGCATCGGTTCACGAAGCTTCATTAATATGGCCTCCCTTAATTTGTATCGATTTTATTCCTATTGTTCACAGGATAGATTTGTACTACTCCTGAAAAATTTACATGATAAGAAAAAGGCCTAACAAACGGTTAGGCCTTTATTCATTTGAAAATTATAAAGTTTTTTGACCTGGCTTCCAGTTTGCCGGGCAAAGTCCGCCAGTTTGAAGTGCTTGAAGTACACGTAAAGTTTCTTCAACGTCTCGGCCGATATTGTTGTGGAATACTACTTGATATTGCAGTTCCCCTTCTGGGTTTATGATGTATAGCCCGCGAAGAGCAATACCTTCATCTTCAATTAGGACTCCGTATTCGCTGGATACACTGTGGTTTGTATCTGCAGCTAATGGGTATCTTAGCTCACCAAGACCATTTTCTTTACGGTCAGTGTTAATCCAAGCTAAGTGGGTATGAATAGTGTCTGTAGAGACACCGATAACTTCTGCATCTAAATCTTCGAACTCATCGTAGCGGTCTGACATTGCTGTAATTTCAGTTGGACAAACGAAAGTGAAGTCCATTGGGTAGAAGAACAATACTGTCCACTTATCGTTTTTCATATTTTCTTCCAGTGACACTTTACCGAATTCTTTGTTTGGCAATACAGCGTCCATTTCAAAACGTGGAGCCTGTTTGCCTACCATGCGTTCTGCCATGAGTGAATCCCTCCAATGAGTTTTTAATGAAGTATTTTACATGAAAAGGAAGACGTGAAAGCCTGTCCTTTCTGAATCACAAGTTTCATTATATAGGATTAGTTTTTTTAAGTCAATGTTAAATTATAATCAATTTAATATTAAAATGATTATAATTTATTGACAATATCCCTTACTTGGTTTTCCCTATTATATAGAAGTTTACTCACTTTTCTGCTTGAATAAACATCTACATAAAGTTTACCATTTCTCAACTGGGGAATAAAACAATATGCTTTTTTATATACTCTTTGACATGTCCTGTGGTGAATTGTGTATACTAGAATGGTCATTATTTAAAAGGAAGGATGTTTTGGATTGAATTACATACTTGGTCTTAGTGCTATAAGTGACCGACTTTCCAATTTTAATTGGGGCGGTCTATTGGTGACGATTGGAATAGGCGCCTTACAGATAATAGCGATTTGGATCGCTTTCATTATCGTGAAAGGTGCAGCTAACAAAGTGGTTGAGAGAGTCTTTGATAAGTACAGAAAAAGAAATGATGTTTCTGAAGGTCGCGCCCAAACACTACAAAGTCTTTCAAAAAATATAATCGGATACATCCTGATTTTTGTTTTCTTTGTCACGATTTTACAAATCTTCGGTATCCAGGTGACGGCTATTCTCGCCGGAGCAGGAATTGTTGGCCTTGCAGTCGGCTTTGGGGCTCAAGGGTTAGTAAGTGATGTAGTGACTGGATTCTTTATTCTATTGGAAAAGCAAGTAGATGTAGGGGATTACGTGTCCACAGGAAATTTCTCAGGGATTGTAGAAGAGGTTGGTTTACGAACGACACATATTCGTGGGTTTGATGGTACTCTGCATTATGTGCCAAATAGAGAAATTACGAGTGTCAGCAATCATTCCCGTGGAAATATGAGAGCACTTGTTGATATCGGGATCTCATATGATGATGACATTGACAAAGCGATGGTGGTGCTTCAGCAGGTTTGTGATACGATCGCTCAAGAAGATGACAATATTGTAGATGGACCAAATGTGTTAGGGGTTCAGACACTTGGCGCTTCAGATGTAGTACTGAGAGTGCTATGCAAAACGAAAAACATGGAGCAATGGGGAGTGGAACGGAAGCTTCGTAAAGCTCTAAAAGAAGCTCTTGACCAAAATGGAATTGAAATTCCTTACCCTCACCAGGTTTATATTGAGAAGAAAGAAAGCTAATGAAAGTAAAAAGAGAAGGCACCGGCCTTCTCTTTTTATTTGTCTCTTCTCCTTTTGGCATTCAGTAGACGCTGAAGGCGATCATCATCCTTAGTTTCTTGAGGATCCTGTTTAACCTTGGATTTGTTTATCCGCCCCTTTTCCTCAGAAGCTTTAGGCATAGTCTGCTTGCTGCTTGTAGGTTTCTCCAACTCATTCCCCTCGCGGTTCTGTTTCACTTTGCTGCCAAGTTGTTCAAAAGTTGGTCGTTCTTTAGGAACGGTAACGGGTATCTTCCTTTTAAGCTTATCAAAGACTCCCATTATAGGACCTAATCCAAACCTTCTTATTGCAATTTCACTAAAGAATAGTAGAAAGCCTATACTAATAAGGAGTGAACGGATTGATTGCTCTCTGGATGATTGGTTGTTGAACTCTCGAAAGACTTCTTTAGGGGACGAATATCTCTTCCCTCCCGTTGCTTCTACTATCTCTTCCAGTGTTCGGGTTCCCCCCTTGTAGGTGTATTCTTTCGAATATGGAACCGAAAAGCCTGTTTGGTATGAGCTTCCACTCTCTTCACCTGCCTTGGAGATATTCATATGATATAGTCCAGGTGATAACCTGCTCTCAAATTCGACTTCATAGTCCCCCGGATCCTTAATTCTCGTCGTTGCAGGAATCTCTTTTCCACTTTCATCAAGTGCCGTTACCTCAAGTTGAGAGACATCTCCCGCAGATGACGAAAGCTTTAACTGAGTATATCCCCTATCGTCTTCCACATCGATGGTGTAAGGGTTGGATTGAATATCAGGAAACGAACGTGTAACAAGCTGATTGACGAACGTCGGCCATCCTTTCCACCTGACGAAATCCCCTGTCCATTTTCCAGTTGTATCAGACGTAAATGCAAATGTCCTCCCCAGACCATATCTCCAGGTTGCCAAAATAGGATCATTCTTTTCACTTTTCATCTCAACTTGAGAAGTGCCTTTTGGACTAGTGGCAATATAGGCATTCATTTGCGGAATGCCTTCTGTAAATAACGTTTCCCATTTAGACGAAGAAATCGCTGGATAAAATGGATAGTCTTCAATATAGGTCCTGGTAGTAATGACTGTCTCCCTTGTTAAGATACTCGGTATCACACTGGCATCGACAACATCATAAAATCGACCTTTTCCCCATTGTGATAAATCATTTAATAGACCTCGATCTGCTCCTTCACCGATTGAGACGGTGGATAACGTAATTTGTTTACCGTGACCATCCTCTACAAGTGACTGGTAACTGCCTGACGTGGCAGATTGTCCATCCGTTAAAAGAATGATATGTTTTCTTTTTAAAGGTAAATCCTCTAAACTCTTATATGCTTGCTGTAAGGAGGAAAAGATTTCTGTTCCGCCACCAGGTGAAATGGAACGTATTTGCTCTTCTACTTTCTTGCGATCGGAAAGTGGTTTCGTCTCGACGATTTCCCATGGTCGATCGTCAAATGCAATGACTCCCAGCGTATCCTTATCTCTAAGTAAAGAGACGGTTCTTGCAGCAGCTTCTTTTGCAAGGGCAATCTTCTGACCATTCATACTCCCTGAGCGGTCGAGCACAATGACAAGACCAAGGGACGGAAGCTCTTTTTTCCCTTTCACATCCATATTGACGGGCAGTAATTTTTCGATCGGTGTTTTAAAATATCCTCCAAGAGCAAAACTTTCGCTTCCGCCAAACATAATAAATCCTCGTCCAAATTCTTGCACGCTTTTCTCCATAAGGAGCATTTTTTTCTCAGGAATGCTTGTCGCAGATACATTATCAAAAAGAATCGTCTGATATTCCAGATAGGAAGTCAGCTTTCCCGGTAACTGCTCAGGTTTGTATGAATCAACGCTAAACCCTGCTGACTTCAGTAATGGGGTTAACGGGCTTTCTCCAGAAGGGCTTTCCACCAGGAGTACTTTGGCTGGCCCTTCTGAACGGGCAAGATTGTATAAGGTATTATTTTCTTTGCTTCCACCCCCTTCTGTAAACGCCTCTGCCTTATACACCAATAAACCCGATTCACCTACGACATGCTTGAACTGATATTCATTGTTTCCTTCTTGCACTTGTACAATTTCCTTAATGATTGACTGATCATTTAAGGATATGCGCATTTCTACCTCTTTTTTTGTTGTGCTGTACGCGTTAACGGTTATGACTGTTTCTTCTCCTTCATATTGAATGGAGGGCGACGTAACATTAGTTACTGCCACATCATCTTTCGTATCCGGTGAAAGTGGAATCCAATCCACTTCAATCCCTTTACCCTTTAATAATGGTATGACATTTTCCCCAGTCCCAGTCGTTTCCTTACCATCTGTGATAGCAACAATTCTTCCTCCCCGGGTAAGGAGATTCGATGCATATTCCAGTCCTTCTTCGAGGTTCGTTTCTCCCTCGTTAATCTCTCCTGCAAACTGATTGATGTCATTTCTGTCCGGTGAAATTGTTCGTTCAATTTCCGAGTTTTCTCCAAAGGCTACGATTCCGTATCCATCATGTTCTACCTTGGTTCGGGATGCTTGATTGATCAGATTCAGGATGTGATCCTCTTGTTCCGACACAGAGGCAGAACGGTCAGCTAGAATGAGTACCGACCGCCCTTTATCCGGCAACAAAATAAGCGGGTCAGCAAGGGCAATGATCAATAGAACCATCCCACATCCCCTTAATATGAAGACGAGCTTTTCTTCCTTCCTCTTCAATCCCTGTCTGGCAAATAGGAAGAGTACAAATCCAAGGGGAATCATCAACCATAACCAAAGGATTTCTTTAAATTCGATTCCCACGTCTGTACACCTCCCATTCGATAAATAATAGCAGGATTGCCAAGATTAGAAACCACTCAGTAAGGGCTTGGGCAATGCTCTTTGATTCCTCGTTTTTCATTCCTTTAGTGGGTTCAAGGGAAAAGGAAGACCCTCCTGATAATTGTTTTTCCCGATCATCAAGTACGACACTGAAATATTTCATGTCACCATCTCGTATAGCTTGATATACACCAGGTGCTTCGGGTGCCTTGAACATCCCCTCCCCAGTCCATTCTTTTTCAAACTCACCTTCAGTGGAGTATATATCCCATTTATCTCCCGAAAGAGGTAATGTCCTCTCTTCACCCGGTTGATAATAGCCTAAAAACCCATGATTCTCTGATAAAAATTGATAAGAATTATAAAGAAAGATCGGAAATCCCGGATGTAATGGGAAATCTGATTCATTAAGGTGCAAATTTAACAGGACAAGCTTCTGACCATTCACTTCTCCCTTCTGGATGAGAGGAATGGAATCACCTGTTGCAACTGATTGGAGATTCTTTATTTGGATGGAACTCACTTTATCCACATACACTTTTCCCAGTTCAACATGTTTTAATAGGGGATCTTCATTCGTCGCTTCAATCCCATGTGTCAGCGGAGTGGCTTCTTTTGATCGTTCCGGAACGATCATGGCAGGGCTGCCAACAGATGATTGCTGCCACTTCTCCTTAGTTGTCAAGATGATTTCATCCCCAGGCTTCATTTGATCCTCTTCAATGGTTTTCACGTCGACTCCGATGGATTGAAACCCCTTTAATAGGAAAGGGTTAATTTCCCCTATGACATGAATGGCCGGCTTGGCAGCAGCCTGAATACTTGAAAGGCTGTTATCTTCCATGTAATCATCATTAAAATCGATTACCGCCTTATAGATTGGGCTATGGGAAAGGTCAGATAATGGAACAACGGTTTCCCCTCCTGGATCCAATGTCAGTCCCACCGAAGAGATCTCATTCTTTTCATCGTAAATGGTGAGGTGACCCCTTCGTGATACCTCACTTTGATTTTCGATCACAGCGACTCCTTGATAAGAAGATCCTAACCGTTCAACTCCGAAACTTGTAAGAGAAACATTTACAGGATTAGTCAAAAGATTATGTACCTGAATAGGACTTGTAAGTTCTTCTGTAAAATCATCTTTTTTCATTGAGTCTGAGAAGATATGTATGATTGATTCCGACCCGATTGCCAACGCCTCTCCAAGGTGAATCGCTTTTTTCATATCTTCGTTGTCATTAGATAATGGTAGATTCTTTAAACCATTGAGAACAACCCGGTCGTTTGTTTCTTCCGAGACAATGGTGGTTAAAGATTTCCCCACCCCCAATAAGGTTACTTTTCCATCAGTGCCTTCAACCAATGATTGAATGTCTTCCTTTGCTTCTTCAAAGTGAGATCGATTGTTCACCACTGCATTCATGGAGGCAGAGGTGTCCAGTAAAATGACGAGATGATCTTTTTTGGCCATTTCTTTAAATGTATAAGGCTTTACCAGGGCGATCATTAGGAAGAGAAGGATCAGTACTTGTAAAAGAAGTAAGACATTTTTCTGTAATCTATGAAACCATGGAGAAGCTTGCCATTCCTTCATTACCTCTTCCCATAGTAAATTAGAAGGAACAACTTGATCTCTGTATTGTTTTCGAAAGAAATACATTAAAATAACCGCGGCTATAAAAAAAGAAAATAAAAAAAAGATTGGATTCCCTATTCCCATCATATCACCTCAGCGGATCCATCCATTTTCTTTCAAATCCTTAAAGAATATTTCATTTAATGGTGGCAGGCAACTTGTTTGAATATAGCCAAACCCCCATTGATTGCATAATGCTTCAATCTCTTTGTTGTGATTAAGTAATCGCTCCTGATAGAGCTCCACCATCCTCGGACTTATTGATACATTCGTTTCCTGGTGTTTTTCACTATCTAATAATTTGACATCACCTTGATAGGATGGCGTAAGCTCTTCTTCATCGAGAAGTTGGATAAAATAAACCATTTCTCTTCTAATAGAAAGTTTTCTGAGTGCTTCCTCTATCAATGAGAGCGATTCGAGCCCGTCAGAAAGAATAAAGGATACGGCGCTTTTTTTTCGTACCCCTTTTCCTACTTGCTCAAAAAAGGAAATCCCAACTTCCCCTGTACGGTCCAGGGACAGCTCTTGAATGTCATGGAGAATCGCTTTTGCGTCCCGTGCCCCTTTTTTCATAAAGCACTTTTGGTGATGAGCTCCCATGCAATGCAATGTTAGACGATCATCATTTGAAAGAGCTAAAAATGACAGTGCTCCAGCTAATTCTTTCGCTCTCTTCCACTTTCTACTTTCTATTAACATGGAATTCGAGCAATCAAGGTAAATATGAACCTTTAATTCTCTTTCATCCAGATACCTTTTGATATATACCTTTTCCGTTCTGGCATACACATTCCAGTCGATTTGCCTTACATCATCCCCAGGTTCATACATTTGATAATCGGAAAATTCCAGGGAACTCCCATGATGGGTTGCGAGACGGGAACCTTTATGATGACCGCTCTTTAATCGTGTACCAGTGATCCTGTGCCTTTTCAATTGAGCTAGAAACTGGCTTTGCCAAAGCGTTTTCACCGACTATCACCTTTTTGAACGAAGTCGATCATTTCAAGGATGAGCTCATCCGTTCCAACACTCATTGCTTCTCCTTCAAAATTCAGGATCATACGGTGCCGCAATACGAGAGGAGCCACCTTTTTCAGATCTCCAATGGAAACATGGTACCTTCCTTGTGTCAACGCTCTGGCTTTGGCCATAAGAATGACATTTTGAAGCCCCCTTGGTCCACTCCCAAATTCAACATATTGTTTGATCCTTTCCGTTGTTCTTTCACTTTTAGGGTGTGTTGCATCAATAATATCAATGGCAAAGTCAATCATTTCATCTGTGACCATAATTTCTTTCACGAGGTCCTGAATGCTTAATAGTTCAGCTTGATTCAGCCTTTTCTCAAGAACGATGTCTTCGGTTCCTGTTGTACGCTGGATAATTTGTTTCATCTCTGCTTTAGTAGGATAGGAAACCAAGATTTTACACATAAACCGATCAACTTGGGCTTCAGGTAAAGGGTACGTTCCTTCAAGATCAATCGGATTTTGAGTGGCCAAGACAAAGAAGGGCTTATCCAATGTCATCGTTTCACCTACCACCGTGACCGTATTCTCTGCCATTGCCTCAAGAAGGGCACTTTGCGTCTTGGGTGTCGAACGGTTGATTTCATCCGCTAACACTAAGTGATGAAACAAAGGACCTTGATGGAAAACAAATGGATGTTGATCGTCCCTGCTTTGTTTCATGACCATTGTTCCAGTGATGTCTGTAGGCATTAGATCCGGGGTAAACTGAATTCGTGAAAAGCTAAGGTCCATAACATCCGCAAGGGTACGCACCAACATCGTTTTCCCTAACCCGGGTAAACCTTCCAAGAGAGTATGACCTCCCGCAAGGATGGACCAAAGCACACCCTCTACAATTTCCTCCTGCCCTACGATAAAGCGCTGAACCTCTTCCTTCACTTCTGTTATCTTCAAAGATGCATGTTTAAATTGTTGTTCTTTATCCTCTAAATTCACTCTGCCAACTCCCCTGGATCTATTTCACTGAAATAGGATTGCACGATATTCTCTAAATCTTTAGGGATCGTGGAACGATCCGACGACTTCCGGTAAAAAGAATAGTAATCCTGATACACTTCTTCATATGGACGAAGGGTTCCCTTTTGTACCGGCCCATTGCTTTCAAACCGCTCTCCCTGTTGACCCTCGCCTAATTTGCCTGTATCCCGTTCAATATGGTTATGCCCTTTGATTTTTTCCGGGACAGAAAGCATCTCTCTGGATCCTTGCCCGTTGCCGGCTCCGTTTCCTGCTAGAGGGGAGGAACCGTTTCCATTTCCTGCACCGTTGCCATTCCCTCCCTGGCCATGAGAATTTGTAGCACTGGTGCCTGGCTGATTTCCATTTGCAGATGAAGAAGGATCCTTTTTCCCCTGTGACTTACTATTTGCCTGGTTAGACGGCGCTTTACCGGAATTCTGTGCCAATGGTTCTGAACCTGTTGTATTACCCTTTCCGATTGCATTCTTTAAGAGACCGGCTTCATTTTGAAGTTCATCTTGAAGTTTAGCAAATTGATCTAATTGTTCTTCTATGCCATCCGACTCTTTCATTATTTCTGATAATTCTTCCAAGGAGGCAATATCCTTTGATTTTAAAGCCATTAATAGCTGATCTCTTTGTGCTTTTGTCAA
Source organism: Rossellomorea sp. GCM10028870 (assembly GCF_042666755.1). Taxonomy (NCBI): domain Bacteria; kingdom Bacillati; phylum Bacillota; class Bacilli; order Caryophanales; family Bacillaceae; genus Rossellomorea; species Rossellomorea sp. GCM10028870. The sequence goes on from NZ_JBHTGN010000001.1 coordinate 1,672,972, forward strand.
TTGATTAAAAGCTCGCTGGAGTTTATCGCTATTTTTTTCTTGAAGCGCTTTGTTTACGTTCTCTAGATGAATATCCGCTATCCTTTTCTTCACTTCCTGCAGCTTTTCATTCTGTTTCTCTATTGATTTCTTATGAAACTCGAGCTCTTTCACTTTTTTGGTTATTTCATCATATCGTTTGGCCGCTTCCTTTACTTTCCCGAGCTCTTCATTTTTTTTCAACAGTTTTTCTTTAATAGAAGCATTCTCTTTCTTTTTCGCCTTTTCTTCTATTCTTTTATTTGACTCCGCAATGATCTCTTTTTCTTTCTCAATCCGATTCGCTTCCTGAAAAGAGGTATTCCACTGCGTGAAAATCAGTAAGGATAAAAGCATAAGAGTTCCGCTTGTTATCAGGAATGAAGGCTTAATTCTCTTCTTTCTATATTTCAAGACTTCCGGATGAGCCCTTTTCATCTTATTCAATGCATCATGCACAACCAATGAAGAAAGAGCATGGCCACTATGAAGGCTACTATAAGCGGAACTTACACGATTGTCCTCTACGAACACATCATAGGTTAAGGCACTATCCTTCAAGGTGGCTCTCCTTCGATAAAACAATATCGCAACACCAATGAAAATGGAGTGGCAGCCTACCCATAGGATTCTTTCCCAATATGGGATTACAACTAACGCTGCCATCAAAACGATGCCTAGAACAAAGACACCTGCACAAACAAGCAGGAGCTGAATGTAATAACATAATTGATTGATCCAGAGCTTTTTTCTTATTTGCCGAAGCAATTGAAGAAATTGTTGAGTTTGTTCCATCTTCTCACCCTTTATTTAGCACTCTTCACCTTCATGCTTGGTCGTAGCTTCATGATACTGAGGGACAGGGAAATCAATCCAAGAACAGTGTAAATGATCAGGAATGAAATCCATAATGGAAACGTAATGCCGCTGCGAGTGTATATTTCTTCAATCGCCATTGGTTCAAAATGACCCATCATGACAATCCCCGGATTAAACATGGCGATTAAATACGGAGCAGGATTGGTCTGATTCTGATAAGGGCCGCTCCCGATTGCCATTGAGAGCATGAAGAGGAATAACGTTCCCCCTGCGAGAAACAGAACCGTTGCATAGGTTGTGACCATGGAAACGATTGTCTTTCGGATAATCGTTGAATATAAAACTCCGACGGAACCAAATGCAAAAACGATGAACAAACTGTATCCGAATAAAAAAAGTAAATCCGTTGGGGAAACTCCCCCGAACAAGAACACAAAGCTGTATAGAGGCAAACTTGAGACGACGAGTAATAACAAATAAGAAACGGACGAGACCAGTTTACTCAGTATTATACTCATTGAGCTTTGCTCCGTCGTCAACAACATGCTTAAAGTTTGTTTCTCTCTTTCTCCGCTGATGACACCGCCTGTTAACCCGGGTGTAATGAATAACACGAGAACAAGCTGTAAGAATGAGAGAATCATAAACATCACACGGCTTTCTTCGGGACGAAAATAACCAGTATTTGAAAATCGCGTTTGCATATAGATGAAACCGATCACGACAATTCCTACGGCAATCAAGTAGCATAACATCCCGATAAATGCTTTAAACGAACGAAAGCGAAGTTTAAATTCTTTATTTAACATAGGATTGATGAGTAACTGTTTCATGTAAGTGTCACTCCTTTCGTGATCTCCATAAAGACATCTTCTAAATTCGTTTCAGTCTCTTTGAAACTCACAATCTGGATGTCGTTTAAAACAGCTTTTTTCAATAGCTCTATTTGCTCCGTTTCTTCTCCTTTATAAAGAAATTGAAACGTTCTATTCTCCTCATCCACTTCAACCTTTGAAACAAATGGGTCGTCTTCAAAGAATGCCACAGCACTCTCCACCATTCCCCTTACCTTCACGACAATCAGTTTATCTGCCTGCAGTTGAAATTGAATATCCTGAACAGAACCATGAGCTACGAGTTTCCCATTTTCAATCACGCCAATTTCATCACACATTTCCGCAAGCTCCGGAAGGATATGAGAGGAAATTAAAATCGTTTTCCCCATTTTCTTTAATTCTTTAAGAATTTCCCTCATTTCGATCCTGGCCCTCGGATCAAGCCCTGATGCCGGTTCATCGAGTATCAGCACTTCCGGATCGTGGATGAGGCACCTTGCTAAACAAAGACGCTGTTTCATCCCCCTGGATAAAAGGTCAACATAGGAATCTTTTTTATGAGATAGATTCACCAGTTCCAACAATTGGGGAATGAGTTTCTTTCTTTGCTCTGCAGGAATTTTATAGCTTGCACCATAAAAGTCCAGATACTCGTCAGCTTTTAATTGATCATACACGCCAAAGAAGTCAGGCATATAGCCGATTTGCCTTCTGACCATTTTGGGATCTTTACTTATATTGAATCCGTTCACTGTAGCCGTTCCTTCAGTAGGAGCTAAGAGAGTAGCCAAAATGGAAAATGTCGTAGATTTCCCTGCTCCATTTTGACCAACAAAGCCAAATACGGTTCCCTTTTCAATGGATAAGTTCAGATCATCAAGGGCCAGGAACGACCCATAGCTTTTAGATAAGTTTTGAATCTCGATCATGGTCGGACCTCTCCTTTCAACACAATATCAGGGAGACGAACAAATGGATCCCCTTGAGATCGTTTTTCAAACTCGAAAACGATTTCCCCTTTGTCATTGATATACTTGTTCAATTTTTCTTTTACTTCGATTGAGTTCGTGGATGATTCAGAAATCACCAGCCGTTCATCTGTTTGTGGATCGACCAGAGAAAACTGAAGCACCCCTCCTGTATGAAGAGTCATATTTAAAGAATGAAGCGTAACCTTAGATAATTCAATTTGATTAGGGAGGTGAATGGATAGCTCATATGTCCCATCTTCGAGTCCCATCTCATCTGCACCATTATGTGAGTAATGCTCAATCACCTGTCCCTTAACAGGCAATACATCCAAATCAAGCTGTTCATTCCTAAGTGTAATAGCACCCTTATAATTTCCAAGGGAAGGAAAATGTTGATAAAGTAATGAGAAATTTTCAGACTTGGATTCTTTGTTCTTAATCTTCATATGGAATATCTCCGCATCTGTATATCCAAAAATGACCGGGGAGTTATTTTCATTATCCGCAGAAATCATTTGGGATGCGAAGTTTTCCAACCGTTCTTTCTTTTGCTGCTTAATATTTTGCTGATTCGGTAATGGCGATGAAATATTCGGTGTCACACCAATAGGAGAAGATAAATAATTCGTTGAAAGCTTTTTATCAACTTCGAGGGTATCCCCGGCTTTCATATCCCCCAGACGATACATTCTGGACCCCGACCAAATATATACATCTGTAAAATCATATGGAAAATCATTTTGAATTGTACCGGATAAGGTTTGATCCTCTAACACTAATTCCGGTATAAACCTTCCTACTTCTTCCTTTTCGCTTGTACCGAGTAATGTCCTCGTGGACCAGTATTCTACATCCCGAAATGTAATGGATCGTTTATCCTTCGTCATCTCTTCAACTGCAAACTTATACTGATTTACTCCCCCCGGGCTATTCCTGACTCTTGCAGGTGTGATATCTAAATGATGCTTATCTGAAATAAAATCATAGTCCCCCCCGGAGTTTGATAACGCGCTAAATGCTGAAATTCCGTGTACGCTCTTATCTTCCTCGACTTTTAAGACACTCATTTGATTCAAATGAGGCTTCGAGATTCTATCTTTAGCCCCGGTGATAAAGATCCCTGAGGAAACGAGGACCGAGATGACAGGAATAATCCACCATGCTTGTTCACGCTTATCCACTTTTCTTAATAAGAAATAGAGCAAAGGTACAAGAACAATCAAATAAATGATGAGAATGATGACTAGAGTACTTATTTTAAAATTAGTAGTCGGAAAGAGCTCATTACTGTCAGCTACTTCATAATAAATCCTCTCCAGGAAACTTTGATCTCCGTTGGACTGGCCAAGTAAAAAGTATGGCTCTGTTTTAGAAAGGACATTTGCAAACCATTCGTCATAGCTTTCCCATGCATTTAATACAGGATCACCCAGTGAGAATGCCGTCTGCCACACTTCCCCTAAGCCTTCTGAACTTTTCACGACCAATGGTATCCCGTCTTGCTCAACCAGAACATCCGATTCTGGTTTAACAGTCCCTTTATAGATTGCTAATGAGTTAAAGGAAGCCTCTATATTCTTTTTCACATTAAAGGTTGAAGTGTCGGAGAGTGTTGATTCTTCCCCGAACATAAGAGGAGCCATATCTGCTGCAGAACCAAGAGTATCCTCCAAATGAGGTGCCCCTCCAATAATTAAAACACCACCTGTCTCAACCCAGCTTTTTAACGCACTTTGTTGATCCTGGCTAAGTTCTGAAATATTGAATTGGTCAATGATAAGATAATCAAGCATTTGAAATCCGCTCTTCTCTTCAGGAATGTTTTCCTTTGTGAGCGTTAACGTCTCTACCTGATTTCCTCCCATGTTAGCCCCTTTAATTCCCTTCAAACGGTCAGGATTTTCACTCAATAATCCAATGGCCGTATAATTGCTATAGATGAAATTAGGAGTTAATCGTTTATCTCCGTTAAATTTTATTTCTTTTCCTTTTTCCCAAGATCCTTGGAACAAATGAATGGTTTCCTGATTGGAATTATGCCTGATTTCATCATTGAATCCTGGAATGGATAATGTGTATGTACGTTTTGAGTTTGCTGGCACATCTATGGATAACGCTCTTGATCCTCCGGTCTGAAAGGAAGGAGCATAGTCAAACAATAGATCTCCCTTGAAATCAGAGCCTGTATTTTCTACGGTTACTTTAAGGGGGAAACCACTTCCCTCCTTCACTTTTCCATCGATTCCTTCTTCCACTGAAATTCTAATTTGCGCTTGTGCGAGTGTTGTATCTTCCATGAAAAGAAACATCAAGAACCCTAATGTCATCACAAATATTGCTTTCGTCCATCTTTTCACATGCATTCCCCTCTTTCTTTCTCTCTACAAAAATAGACGTAATCATCATGGGAAAAGTTTCTATTATTTTTATCTTTTTCCTCATTCTCCATCTACCTTAAGTGTAATTTTACACTATTATAAACTCTTAGCAAGACCATTTTAGAAATTTATGTTAATTTTTCTTGTATTGACAAAAAAATCACGGAACGATATCCGTAGATAACGTTCCGTGATTCATACTCATTATTTTATTCCGCCAATATAATCTGAGAGAAGGGAGATGGCAAAGTCTATCGCTTCTTCATCAGGGTTTAATTTAGAATGATGCAGGCCAAATGGGGAATTCACGCCAAGCCAAAACATAAAGCCCGGTATTTCCTCAAGCATATAACCAAAGTCTTCACCCGTCATAGCTTCTTTACAGATTACGAGGTTCCGATTCGTTTTTTGGAGAAAAGAAATGAAATGATTTGTCCACTCCGGATCATTATAGACCTGGCGATACATGCTGCCATAATCCACCCGAATATCACAATCATAACTGATTTTCATACCATCGATTAACGCTTCCAGCCGTTTTTTCACACTTTCCATCGACTCGGCTGAAAGGGTACGGATGGTACCTTCCAATCTGGCTGTTTCAGCAATGATATTTTGCACCGTCCCACTTTCCATTTTTCCGACGGTGATGACCGCACTGTCTAATGGATCGACATTCCTTGACACGATCGACTGCATTTGTGTAACAAAGGAAGAGGCCACGACGATCATGTCCTTGGTATGATGAGGATAGGCAGCATGGCCGCCTTTCCCTTTAAAATCAATAAATAACTCGGACGTATTGGCAAAAAGCAGCCCCTCTTTAACAGCCACCGTCCCCACTTCATATTCCGGTGCAATGTGAAGTGCGAATATACAATCCGGCCTCCATTCCTTCATGATTTCACTTTCAAGCATAGGCTTCGCTCCACCTGGTCCCTCCTCTGCGGGTTGAAATATGAACAGAAGATCATCTTCTATAGGGTGGTTAACGAAATGGGTTAAAACCCCCAGCTCAATCGTCATATGAAAGTCATGGCCGCATGCATGCATCCTCCCTTCATGTGATGAAGGAAAATCCAATCCTGTTTCTTCCGTGATCGGCAGGCCATCAATGTCCCCGCGGTAGCCAATCATTCTTGTAGGATTTGTGCCATGAACCTTAACGAAGAGCCCTGTTCTCCAGGTCTTAATCTCTAATCGGTCAGCAGGCAGGCTACAAACATAATTTAATAGGTATTGCTGTGTTTTAAACTCTTGAAACCCAAGTTCAGGAATTTGATGGAGATCTCTCCTGATCGACTTAAAGTCTAAAGTAGACATGGGTATCCTCCTTACATGAATAATAGATGGGTAGTTAGCGAAAATGAGACCTTATAAGAAAAGAACAGACGCCGACCGTCCGTTCTCTCCTTGATCATGCTATTGTTGAAATGATTACAGTTGACGTAATTCTTGTTTTATTTCGGTCTTGGATTTTGTCTTTTCATCAATGTCTTTCAATTTCTTTGCGGGTGTACCTGCCACAACCGTGTATGGAGCTACATCATCCACAACAATCGCTCCAGCTGCAACGACAGCTCCTTTTCCGACTGTTACACCTTCAAGGACAACGGCATTGGCGCCAATGACTACATCGTCTTCGATGACGACGGGCTTTGCAGATGGCGGCTCAATTACCCCGGCAAGCACCGCACCCGCTCCAATATGACAATTCTTCCCTACGGTAGCACGGCCACCAAGTACAACATTCATATCGATCATCGTTCCTGAACCTACTACAGAACCGATATTGATCATTGCACCCATCATAATAACTGCGTTGTCACCGATTTCCACTTGATCGCGAATGATGGCGCCTGGTTCTATACGCGCTTTAACCCCTTTTAGGTCAAGAAGAGGAATCGCAGAATTTCGACGATCATTTTCTAATACATAGTCTTCGATTTTATCTTTATTTTCTTCAAGAATAGTAGAAAGCTCGCTCCACTCTCCGAATACTACCCCAGCGTTTCCCTGAAGGAAGGTTTGAGAAGATGAACCAAAGTCGATCCCTTCTAAATCACCTTTCACGTAAACTTTCACAGGAGTTGATTTAGTACTATTTTGAATAAAAGAAATAATTTCGTTTGCGTCCATCATTTTCATAAGAATACCCTCCGTAATTATGTATAAATTCAGAATTCGTTTTCTTGAATTACTTTATCAAATTAAAGAGTAGAAGACAAGCCATAAACGCGAATCCTATGAGTTTTCATGAATGAATTCGTTTACAACTTCAACAAACGCCTCCACTTGTCTTAATTGGAATGCGGATTCATACCCGAGTAACCATGTGTCCCTGTGTATCAACGAGTCATGTTCATCGATTAAAGGTACTTTATAAATGTCTTCTTCCATGCCGTCTAAAGTGATGGCTGGCAATATTGCGTAGCCGATTCCATTTAAGGTCATCTGCTTACATGTTTCAATTTGATCTACAACAATCGTTCTTTTCGGAGTTGTCTGGAATTGACGATGCCACCAATCCTGAATTTCCTGATAGTAGTTTGAATCACTCTTAAATTGGATAAACGGTCGATCGGTTTTCATGACCTCTTCAATCGATTGGATTTCTCTATCCACCAAGTACAATGTATCTTGAAAGAGATGGTGTTTTGGACCCTTCCAATCAGGAGTTCCCCTGATAATTCCGATATGCACTTCATTTTCATATATCGCTTTAAGAATTTCAGAGCTCCACCCTGTCATTAAAGAAATCTTGGCATGAGGATAGGTTTCAACAAATCGTTTGAGTACTTTAGGCAGCCAATTCTGACCCACGATGGATGCACAAGCAATCTTTAAGGTTCCATGCACCTCAAACTCCAAAGCTTGAATTCTTTCCTTCACACTCTCTTCCTTCTGCAACATCTCTTCAGCCAATTTCACCACAAGCTCACCGGCAGGGGTCAATGCCAGACCTTTTTGAGAACGAAGGAATAATTTTGTTCCCCATTCCTTTTCAATTGTCTGGAGTCTTTGAGATAATGCCGGCTGTGATACAAATAACCGCTCTGCTGCTTTACGCATGTTCATTTCCTGAGCCAGTACGTTTAGTAATTGATATTCAGAAAACGCCATATTTTCACCTTCATAAGTTTTTCTTATATTATATCTTAATTTATATAAAATTTCATTATTATCCGGAATGGAATACACTGATAGTAGACTCGAAATGAGGTGTTGGATAATGGAAGTGATTCTCTTTTTCACTGGATTGGTTGTAGCACTTATTGGCACTTTGGCAGGGAGCGGCGGATTGATTGGTATGCCGGTGATGCTTTTAATTGGTTTACCTATTCATACAGCCATTGCTACGGCTAAATTTTCAAATATTATGAGTTCTTTTTCAAGCTTTGTTTATTTAATCAGGGACCGGAAAGTTTCATGGAAAGAATGTTTACCCATTCTTCCCATTGCACTGGTCGGGGGGGTGACAGGGGCATTTTTATCGGATAGCATATCTCCCTCTTTGCTCGAATGGATGGCCTTTTTCTTTCTGCTGTTTGCTCTTTTACTAAGTATAATAAAAGGATTCCAGCCAAAGGAAAATAAACAGAAGCACTATCGGACTTATGGATTTTTGTACTTGATCAGTACGTATGACGGTTTATTTGGACCGGGGCAGGCTACCATGCTTATGTACACTCATTTGTTGCACGGTCTTTCGTATCTTAAATCAGTGGCTCTTACCCGTTTTCAAACCTTTGTAAGCTGTTCAGGTGCATTTACAGTCTATTTTCATAATGGCCACGTCGATTGGGGAGTTGCCATCCCCTTTGCTCTAGGCGGCCTTGTAGGTGCTCAGATGGCTGTAAGACTAGCATCTAAGCTTTCTACGAAACATATACAAATCCTACTAAACATCCTCACTTTTATTCTTATATTACAACTCGGAAAAAACCTATTTCTTTAGGGAACGGTCCCTTGGGAGGAATAGGATACCGACAAAGCTAAACAGGGCGAAAAGGAGAACAACAAGGTATACGGATTTCAAGGAACCTGTAAGCGCACCTTGAAACAAGTCAAGTACATCAGAAGATAATTTCTCTCTTTCCACTTTGTTTAAGAGCATATTCACATCATTTATGGAAAAATCTTTATCGCTTTCTTCCAAGTATGTCTGTAGGCGGCTGTTCAGGATTCCACCCAATAATGCAGCCCCTATCGTCGTACCTAAATTCCTCATAAACATATTGGTGGCAGTTGCAATCCCTCGAACCTGCCATTCGACAGTAGACTGAATGGAAACGATAAAGGATGTTGAAGTGAGTCCCATCCCTACACCTACAAAGAATGATCCACACGCAGCCCATAAAGGACCGTAGGTTGGGTCCATCATGACAAAGATGCTTCCACCCAGTATGAGTGATAATCCACCAATCAAGGAGGTTCTAAAATAACCGATCTTTAATAATAAACGTCCCGCGATTGTTGCTGAAATCGGCCATCCAATCGACATCGCCGTTAATGTAAACCCTGCAACCGTTGCGCTTCGCTCCATGACGCCTTGTACGAAGGCAGGGAGGAAGCTTGAAATACCGATTAACATGACGCCTGTTGTTAATGAAACGATATTGGCGACCAAAATGGAACGGACCTTCCATAAATCAAAAGGCATCATCGGCTGTGCCGTTCGTCGCTCTTGATAAATAAACGCTACAAAACCCAAAATAAAAAGAATGATCAGGAACATCGCCTGCCAAGAGTTCCAAGGCAGGTGAACTCCTCCCTCCACCAGTAAAAACATTAATAATGAGAGGGAAACAACCAGTAGAAAAGCTCCCCCATAGTCGATAACCGGTTTTTTCTTTTCAACATTCTCATGTAAGTAAAGCCATAGACCAACAATGGATAACAAGCCTAGCGGGATATTGACCCAAAAGACGTATCTCCAACTTGCATATTCAACCAATAATCCTCCGACAAGTGGTCCGCTAATGGCAGATATCCCCCACACACTTGATAAATACCCTTGTATTTTCGCACGTTCTTCCTTGGAATATATATCGCCAACAATGGTAGTGGCCATAGGAAGTACCGCTCCAGCTCCAAAGCCCTGTATAAATCGGAATAGGATCAATTGTTCCATCGTTTGAGAAAACCCGCATAAGATGGAGCCGATAAGAAAAATAACGATCCCAATCGTGATGATCGGCTTCCTTCCAAATAAATCAGATAGCTTTCCGTAAATCAGGACCGTAATGGCATTCATTAAAAGATAAGCAGAGAACACCCAACTATAAAGAGAAAAACCACCGAGATCCCCTACGATGGCAGGCATGGCAGTAGAGACGATTGTTGCTTCAATGGCCCCCATGAACATAGCCAGCATCACTGCAACCAATACAAGCGGTTTTTTTGTCCTTTTGACTGAATTCATTTCTAAACTGCTCATCTTGTTCTCCTTTAAATCGTGTTCAATATAAAATAACGCTCTTTTCGGAAAGATTGTTGTTTTTAACATGAGTTCTGCAAGGCTCTGTCAATTAGTGTGCGCTGGATGGTGAGGGGAACTGCTCCGCTTGCAGCTAGCGTTCGGCCGAGCCTCCTCAGCTTAGCCGAACGGGGTCTCGGCACGCCCGTACTACCGCAGGAGTCTGCGCAGTTCCCCTCACCATCTTTTATAGGTTTTTTGTGACAGAGCTTCAACTTGTGCTTTTAAAAAAAATACTTGAAAAATACTTCCTTAAGACAATCAATCTCTCCTTACCTTCAATGAGATTGTTTTCTAGAAAGCTTGTTTTAATTGTTTTCGATTAAGAATTCATGCTCAGAAAGTTGGTTGCAGCGGAAGGATGATCGACTCCTGCGGGAATAGCTGGACAGGTGAGACCCCGGAGGCGCAGCCGAGGAGGCTCACCGCCAGCCCCGCGGAAAGCGAGCATCCTGGAGCGGAAATCAACTAGTACTTTCTTATCTATAATAGCCACAAACTTTACGAAAAGAGCGTAAAATAAAGAGGATGACAAATATGCCATCCTATATGATCTTAACATTATGTAACTATCATGAAGGGTTTAATCCCTTTTAAACAGTTGTCGTTGAAGCTGCTTTAACACAACTCTCCTTGTCATGATCCCTTCAAAGTATCCGTCATCAGAAACCACGCATAGGAATGGATGGTCCACTAAAAGCTCAAGTGCTTTCTTAAAATCCGATTGTAAGGATACAATGGGAAATTCAGTTGTCATGACTTCCTCTACCTTCTTTGCTTCAAGTTGTTCAAACTCAAAACGCTCGAGACCAAGAATGGAATCGGTAATTAAACTTGAACTAATCAAGCCCTGAAAGCGAAATGTCGGATCAAGCACAGGGATGGCTGAGTAACCACTCTTAGTGAGTAATAGTAACGCATGCTCCAGGGAATTCCCCACTTGAACATGAGCCACCTTCTCAGAAGGAATAATGAAATCTTTAATATTCGTTTCTAATAACTCCTTGCTACTCAATGAAATCATGTATAACCCCTCATTTTAAAAAATAAGAATTTGCGTGCCCATCTATAAATAAAAGAAGAGGACACTAACCATCTTAACATATCGAAACAAAAAAGTATGTTTTGACGATTGAATTAAAGACTAAAAAAGATAACCAAATGGTTACCTCTTTAGTGCATTAATCTTGTTGAGCTTCTTGTAGAAGTTCAAAAATTTCAATCGCTGTAATGTCTATGTTATCGAAAGGAAAACTGCTTCCTTTTTCATTCATGACTTCAATTTCGAATGTATCTTGCTTCGGTAAATACTTTACCTCACAAATTTTCTTTCCATTGTATTCGAAAAATCGTTGTTGAGTTTCCCCTTGTTCACCTTGTTCTTGTAATGATTTTAATCTTTGTATAATTCCAAGAAGCTGAGACATAATTGGTCTCTCCTTTCCTGTTCTAATTCTTGGTCATAGCTTTTGCATTGTACCAGATTCTATCCTGTTAAATCTAATGTTTTGTCCTTTTTCTACATAAATTCCTTTATAATGAAAGGGTAGAAATATATTCTCCCCGGAAAGGATTGATTGGATGAGTATTTATCGTATAGATTCTCGAATATCCTTAGTTGATCTAATGGATCTGTCATTACAGGAACGTACAGGAAGTTATATAATAAACGAAGAGTCCCTTACCATTATCGAAACGTCTGCCAGTCCTTCTATACCTCACCTAAAAAAAGGTCTCTCTAAGTTAAACATTAATCTTGAAGATATTCAATACATAATTTTAACTCATATCCATCTTGATCATGCGGGAGGTGCAGGTCTTTTTCTGAAAGAATGCCCTAACGCAAAGGTCATCGTTCACCCGAAAGCGAGGCGGCACCTAGTTGACCCGACACGCTTGATCCGAGGAGCAAGAGCAGTATATGGAGAAAAATTCGATGAGCTTTTTCACCCGATTGTGCCAATTCCTGAAGAACGAATAATTGTGATGGGACATGAAGAAAAGCTGGAACTGAGCGAAAGCTGTACATTAACGTTTTTGGACACTCCTGGTCATGCAAATCACCATTTTAGCATCTTTGATTCTGTTTCAAATGGGATGTTCACCGGGGACACATGCGGCATCCAGTATACTGTTGGGTCAAAGCACTTTTACTTCCCTTCCACTTCCCCCAACCAATTTAGTCCTGAACGAATGAAGGATTCCATTCGTTTGTACAAGGAATTACAGCTGGATCGTTTGTATTTTGGCCATTATGGTGTCACTGAAGAAGTATCATTTGCATTAGGGGAAGTAGAAAAATGGCTTGACCTTTTCATGGAAAAAAGTAAGGAACAGTTCTCTTCCGTTGAAACAGTTGAAGAGAACGTAAAAACGATAACTTCTGTACTTTTTGAACTAACGAAGAGTAAAATGATCCAAAGAGGCGTTGATCAGGCCAATCCGATTTTCAAATTATTAAAGCTTGATATGAATGTATCTGCAATGGGAATCGTAGATTTTTTCATAAGGCAAAGCAAAGGAGAAGAAACATCATGAAAATTATCACTTTATACTCTCAACCAGAATGCCCCCCTTGTGAAGTAGTCAAAATGTTTCTGAAAGAACACAATGTTGACTACAAAGAAATCGATATCAAACAAAATGAACAAGCCAGAAATTATCTTGTGAAAGAGCTGAAATCTTATTCCACCCCAACCATCACAGTGGACTCTGAGGTAATAACAGGATTTAATCTTGAAGCCCTGACTGCAGCTTTAAACAAATAGGCATTTAGATTATTCATCAACAAAAAAAGTTGGCCATTCTCTTATGGCCAACTTTTTTATTTATTCGGTTTGAAGCTTTTCCGGTAATACGTATGTAATGGATGAAACCTTCCATGAACCTTCTTCTTCATTAACCACGACAGCCTCTACACCGGAATCCGTTGATACAGGCCCTTCTTCCTCACCTGTTCGTTCTTCCCAGACATACCATTTTCCATCTATGTATTCTACCTTAGTAGAATCATCATACTTAAAAAAAGGAATATAGTGTGGTGCAAAGTCAGATCCAAATGTGATATAACCACCCTCTACTTCATACACATTCTCACGGATGAAGTTTTCTGTAAGATCCTTTGTAAAGTACTGTGACAACTTTTCATTAATCTGTTTCTTAGATTGTGGTTTTTCACTCAATGATACTTGGGTATGAAAGGCATTTTCTACAAGAGATAATGCGTTTTCTTCAGAAAATTCTGAGGCTTGGGTTTGACTGACTTGTCCACATGCCGCTGTAACGAGCCCTAAAATAAGAAATAATAGCCATAATTTTTTCTTTTCCATATGCTTTCCCTCCTTAATATGCTTGTTAAAAATATTGTAGCAATGGAAAATTGTCGATAGGTTATCAATTGTTCGTTAAATCCTAACAAGGATTGACATATATTTTGGTTTGGTTGTAAATTTCCCCCTATATGTGACAATCAAACACAAAAATCAATGGTACATTTAACCAAAAAAGGATGCCGCATGATAACATGCGGCACCCTCTTACTTAAGATAAATAGCGAACGGACCAATATATAATAAACAGTGTAATTAAAATGGTTGCAATCAATATAGACACGAAAATAGGATTCCGAATATAAGGGTGCTCCTTGACAACATCCGGTATATCTGTGTCATATTCACCCTTCAGCCGCTTCTCCTGTCCAGCAAGTTTAAAGGTATACACTAACGAATAACCGGCTATCCCTATAACAATCAGGGAAAGCACAATCATATATATACTCATCATAGCCCCTCCTTACAATATGTCCTTAAGAATAATTTGTCCTATAAAGAGTAGGCTATACAAGAAAAGCGGAAGGGCTTTGTTCAGAGGCTCATCTTATGACCTCGAGCCTCTAAGCCCTGTAGCTGGACATCAAGAAAAGGGAAGACTGAACAAACAGGTAATTAAAAGAGTAAACCATCCTCCTCAAATAAGAATTCATAAGAAAGATCCATAAATAAATACAAGCCATTGCCAAATGGAAAGGAATACGTACGAATGGATTCTCCTGAATCGATATCGCTGTATATATCAGATAATAAACCTTTCTTATTGATCCTCATACGAATGATATTTTCCAGAAAGTACGGGCGCCAGCTCCAGTTCTTCCCTTTGTACCTTGGTTCAATCTTCCATTTATGTTCATCTTTAACAACGTTACTAGTCACTTGGAAGCCATTTTCATCACAAATGTATAGCCTGAAGCATTTATCGGTAAAATTCTTTCCTAACTCAAAGAGTACGTCATCGAATTCTGTGCATTGTTTTTTTATCATAATCAGATTTTGACTGATTTCTTTGTGCAGGACATCTGCGAATTCAAATCCTGCTTCAAGATGCTTCTTCTCATATCGAATATAGTCCTGGCATTTTTCCTTCAGCTTTTCTTTTAGAAGATCGGGTTTCAAAAATGAGGCTGACGGGCGTTGCAGGTAAAATCCTTGATAATAACGGCCGCCATTCAACCAGGCAAACTGCAGTTGAAAGTTGATTTCGATATTCTCGAATAAGAGGGAGGCTCCGATTTTTCTGGCCAGCATTGACAAACTGTACAATATATCTTTGTAGACTTTATTACCAGCATCATTTCGAAGTTGGAATAAATCCACCTTTAATATATCCGGTGAGAATTGCGATAGTCGATCCAACTGACCACTATTACCTCCAACATTATCGATCGCAATTTTAATTCCGTATGTTTTGTAATACAGCAGCAGATGAACAAGCTGATCGAAGTCTCCGACGAACGTTTTTTCAGAAAGCTCAATCACTGTCCTGTTTAAATCCAAACCCTTTTTTTCGTACTCTTGAAGGAGCTCCAGAAAAGATTCCCCGTGATCAAGCATCAATAGTCTTGCATCCCGGTTTAAAAAGATGTATCCCTCCTGTTTCTCATGTACAAACTTACTTAAAGCCAGTCTGGTTACACGTTCATCCACTTCCATTTTATATTCATCCGGTATCTCTTCATCTCCAAAGAACGGTCCGAGACTCTCAATGACCCCTTCATCGACTTCCATTCTACCTAATACTTCGTATCCGATAATTTTATGTTCATCCGCACTGAAAATTGGTTGAAAGTACGGAATCACTTTTTCTATATTGGTTAATACTTCTAATGCGTCCATGCGCACTCCCCCACCATAACTCAAGTTTTTTTGCATAATTATAACACAACTATACAGTGGAATTGAAAAGACATAAACAAAAAAGCTTTCCCTGCCATGTCGTGTTGACATATGGGGGAAAGCTTTAATCCTTTGTTCCTGCTTATATTAGAATGGAAATTGATTAAGCCATTGGCCTCCATCCATTGTAATGCATTCTCCGTTTATATACGCCGCTTGATCTGACGCAATAAAATAAGCAAGGCCGGCAATTTCTTCCGGTGTTCCTAATCGTTTTAATGGGACGCTGTCAATTGTTCTTTTTGCTGCCTCTTCTGAAATCCAAAGCTTCTCGGCTCCACCCGTTCTTTCAATTGGTCCTGGTGCAATGGCATTTGTACGAATACCGTATTTATGGCCCCACTCGACGGCAAGTGTGCGCGTTAACGATAAGACTCCTGCTTTTGCTGCAGCTGAATGAGCCACACCTGCACCCGCGTTCCAAGCGTAAGTGGCAACCATATTAATGATGGATCCCTTTTGTTTGTGCTCAATCCAATAGTTCCCTACAGCATGTGAGCAAAGAAACGTTCCATTTAAAACGATATCAATAACAGATTTCCAACCATTTGGAGTAAGCTTTTCCGCCGGACATATAAAATTTCCTGCTGCATTGTTAATGAGTACATCAATTTTGCCGAATTTCTCTGCCGTAAATTCAACCATCGCCTTTACGTGGTCTTGTTCCCTTACATCCATTTGAAATACTTCAATGTTTCCACTAAGAGACGAAAACTCTTCCTTCACCGATTGAAGTCGTTCTTCATTTCTCCCTGTTACGACGACGCTTGCGCCAGACTCTACAAAGTGCTTCGCCATATATTTCCCCATACCATTTGAACCGCCTGTTACAATCACAACTTGTTGTTCTCCCATATGTAACTCCCCCTTATTAATGAATGAATGTTCACTCACAATTTTATCATATAGAGTTGTGTTGCAACCATTTTAAATGATAAAAAAAGACTGATTTTTAAGAAAATATCCTTTTCTTAAAAATCAGTCTGAAAAATCAACCATCCGGATTGTTAACAATGGTTTCGTGTAATTGCGCCAACGCCTTGATAATGGTTTTATTTCTCTTATATCCTTTTGCTTCAATCGAAACATTATTATATGAAACAACTACCTGGCCTAAAGATCGAGGAGATTTAAAGCCATATACATATACTTTAACCGTTCCTCTATCGGTAGGGAGAAATAGGATTTCCATACTTTTTGTCTTTTTCATAATCCCACTCCTTCATATAGCATTCGGAACTCTGATTCACTTCGGCTGCGATTTTGCTTCAAGTCTATGAATCTTTTACTCTCCTCACTTTAAAATAAGTCATAGGAACTACTCTGTCAAACATTTCATTGCATTTGCCGGGCGAACGTTAAAAAGTATGAACATAAAATGTATCTTCAAGGCTGCTTCAAGTAATTAGGGGAGGAACATTACATAAGAACAAATTGCTGTTCCTCGATTTCCTTCGGGCAAATCGGTTTACTAAAGAAGTAGCCTTGAGCTTTTTGGCAGTTCGCCTCTTTAAGAAATTCGACTTGCCCCTCACTTTCTACACCTTCAGCAATCACTTCAAGCCCCAGGCTATGTGCAAGATGGATGATAGTAGTCGTTATGGCAGAGTCCTTCTGATTCATTCCAATTTCTCTCACAAAGGATTGGTCGATCTTTAATATGTCGATTGGAAATCGTTTCAAATAATGAAGTGAAGAATATCCTGTTCCAAAATCGTCAACAGAAATGTACACACCCAGATTTTTAAGCTTTTTCAGCATTTTCAATGTTTGTTGAGTGTCTTGCATGGCTCCCTCCGTAATTTCAATTTCTATGCATGAAGCAGGAATATTATACGTTGATAAATAGAAATCAATTCTATCCACTAATTGCTCCTGCAGAAATTGCTTAGGCGAAATATTGATGGCCACACGCACTGTCCTGTAACCTTTTTTCCTCCATTTTTGCAATTGTAAACATACTTGCTCCATTACCCATTCGCCAATCTGATCAATCAAACCTGTTTCTTCTGCCAAGGGAATGAACTGTGCCGGTGATACAAACCCAAATTTGCGGTTGTTCCAGCGAATTAACGCTTCGAAGCTATCAATCGCACCGGTCGATAAATTCACCTGTGGTTGATAATGGACGTACAACTCACCCTTTTGAATGGCTTTTCGTAAGTGGGATTCCATAATGATATAATTAGGAAAGCTTGATTTCATATGCGTTTGATAGAAGCGATAATGAGCTCTTCCTTTTTCTTTTACTTCAAAGAGAGCTTGAGCAGCTTTTTGAATGAGTGAATTAGAATCATATCCATCTGCAGGATAACGGCTGATTCCAATCGAAGGAGAGATATAAAACTCCTGCTCATCAATAGTAAAAGGATCTTTGAACAGCGCTAAGATTTCCTTCGCCTTCGTCTTGGTATCTTCAAAATTACTATTCTTCAACAGATAGATAAATTCATCACCGCCTTGCCTGTACAATAAACATTCTTCATTCGTAAGAGTTACCAAACGTTCTGTGATCTTTTGGAGAAACCGGTCGCCCCCCTTTAAACCAAGGGTGTCATTTACAAATTTAAACCGATCTAAGTCCAAGTATAAAAGCGAGAGCTCTATACCTCTTTCTTCCATATTATGAATGATTAAAGGAACATGATCATCCAGTGCTTTCCTGTTCCAAAGACCGGTTAATTGATCATGTAGAGCCATATAATGAATCATTTCATTCTGTTCATGGTGCTTGGTTATATCCTTCACGATAATATAACAACCATCACACTTTTCTTCTACTACGATGGGGATCATTTTTAGCTGAGTGATCTTCTTTTCTCCTGCTTCGTTTAGAAGAAGACAATTAACAATGGAAGAGGGCGTTCCCTTCAAAGCTTGAGTAAGTGACTCGGTTAGGGTGTACTCATTTTGAGAATGAAACAAATCATAGATACTCATGTTTACAAGGGTTTCTTTCAAATAGCCGGTTAATGTGCATCCTGCTCCGTTAGACTCTTTTATGAACCCATGGGAGTCCAGAATAAATATGGCATCCAGATTATGTTCAATAATGGATTTGTATCGTTCTTTCGCTTTTTCTAATTTCTTCTTCTCTGCAATGGACGAAGAAATATCTCTTGTAATGGAAACAACGTACTCTACTTTTTCATATCGATTCTTGATAGGTGTAAGAATCGATTCATTTACAACTTGACTTCCATTCGAAAGGAAAAACGTATCCTGATAGATAATGCTCTCTCCTGATTGCACAAGTTCAATGTATTTCTTCTGTATGTCAGTAGCCGTCTCAAATGAAACTACTTCCTCCAATAAGCGTCCCATATCCTCATGTTGAATGGACGTGTACCTTCTAGCTGATTCATTTATGTATAGGTACCTGAAAGCAGGTCCCTCCTCAACCTTCATAATGAAAATCATATCATGAATATGATCTAAAATTAGTTCTTTCAAAACAGTGTCAAGCACCTCTTGACCTTGTCCAATGGTATTGTTATTGTTAGTCGATTTCATGGATTCGTCATCCTCTTAGGCTTCTGTCATTTTCCGTATTAAGTATCCTGATTATATTTTACTAGTTAAACTAAGAATTTCCTACATTCCTGTAAGAATATACACTATTTTCTTTATATTCCGTTACTTCAGACCCATTCGATCACTTGATTCATCTGCCTATTATATGTGAGACAGGCGCGTTGGTCGATTTTGAACCATACACTAAAGTGAATAGAGAGAGGAGGTTTTTCGTTTAATGTATCGACATGCATATTACCCATATCAGAGTTATCCACAGTATAGAGGAGGAGATCAACGCTTCTTCCCCTTCTTTGGATTACCGTTTTTAGCAGGTGGTTTAGCCGGATTGGCCATTAGCCCGTTCCTTTTCAACAGACCTTGCTACGGTCCTGCTTGTTATCCACCTTACCCGCCATACGGAGGGTATCCTTATCCTGCTTACCCACAACCATACGGAGGGAATAATTTTCAATCATCACCGTACAACTTTACAGAGAATATTAATATATACCCCCAAAGATAATAAAAAGGCTCACCTGAAAATGTATGGAGTACATTCTTTAGGTTGAGCCTTTTGATATTTACTCTCTACAAGTTTCACCTTTAGGACCGGGTACTCCTTTTCCCGCTTAAGTTAATTTATATTTCATCCAATAGAAAGAACGCCGTCCCAAATATACTTATCTTTCAAAAAGAAACTCCCCACCGTACCTTTCCAATACCAGAAAAAGGAGGTATAATGGAGGTTAATACAATGGAAAGGAGCCAATAACTTGAGGAATACTAGTAAATCCACCCCTTCTTCCACATCCGTAATTACCCTCTCTCAAGCTATTTTCACTGTGAATCGTCATGCGAAAACAGCAGGTAACCCAAAATACTTATATTCATTAAAAAAACGAGCTTTAATGAAAATGATCCGGGAAGGTAAAGCGAAGAAAGTTGGACTTCACTTCTCCAACAACCCAAAGAACAGCCAACAACAATCTGACGTATTGATTGATTGCGGAGATTATACCTTTCATATCCCACCATCAAAGGAAGATTTCAAGGAGCTGCCTCACCTGGGGTCGCTTGATCAATCGTTAAGAAATCCTAGATGTAAGATGGGACTTCAGCAGGCAAAAGGAATTTTAGAGCAATATACAGGGATGTCCGAACAGAATGAAAAGCCTCGAAAGCCCGGAAAGAACAATTATCAAAAACCCGTCTTCAAAAAGTTGGGCGATAGCTTCTTTTAATGCTCAACGATTTTAGTACATTAACGCATATTTCTTCTAAAGGGTTCCGGCCAAATGAAATGCTGGGACCCTTTTGTATGTCTTTATTTGCCCTAGCTTCTACAATATATGTTGATCGATTTTCATAATGAGTTCAGCAATATCCGGTTTACTGATTTGATCTTCTGCTCCGACCATTTCACCTTTATGTTTTAAATCTTTTGTAATTAGTGAAGAAAAAATGATTACAGGCAGTTTACTGAGCTTAGAATGACTCTTGATTTTTTTGGTCAAATGATGCCCGTCCATTTGCGGCATTTCAATATCTGTTAACACAAGCTGAACAGTCTCTTCAATATCTTGAGTTCCCCCAACTAGTGACTCCAGATAGTTGAATGCATCGGCTCCATTTTCGAAGAACTCCACTTCGTCATATCCTGCTTCACTCAACGTATCATTCAAAAGCTTACGGAGTAGAGGAGAATCCTCCGCAGCAACAATCTTCTTATTCTTTCTCTCCCTTGGTCCCAACCTCTTCACTTGTTCCACCCGGATCCCTGTGTCAGGATTGATTTCCAGCATAATACTCTCAAAATCCAATAACAATATCATTGATTCGTTTCGCTTGATGACCCCTATTATTCCGGAATGAACCCCTGAATACATTTCTGAAGGCTTATCAATCTGATTCCAGGAAATCCGATGAATTTGAGTTACGTTATGTACGTGAAAAATGACCTTTTGTTGATTAAACTCAGCAACAATATACTTTGATTTGGGTGTTTCCTCCTCTTCCACACCAAGAACCCTTGCCATATCAATAACTGGAAGAACCTCTCCCCTCAATTGAATGAGCCCTTTCACATGATGGTGGGAATGAGGAATGGGAATGACTGGAGTGGGTTGAATAATTTCCTTCACTTTAATCACATTTATACCAAATTTATTGTGTTGAACTTCGAATTCAACTATCTCTAGTTCATTGGTTCCACTTTCAAGAAGAATACCGTTTGTTTGATTCAATTGTATTTCGTCCTTCCATACAAACATGAGTATTTGCCTTACTCTTCTTATATCGTACATTTAAGAAACATCTTTACAGGTAATCATGAAAAAGTCGGCAGTCCGTTCGGGAATCTTTTTCAACTCTCACTTTCTATACCGTGACCTAAAAGGTAATAGAAAATGAATCCCTATACATACTAAGGAGAGGAGGTGTTTATATGACCGATCGTAGGTTTTCAGATAACCAGCCCCTGCCTGATTTTGATGAAATAAGTGACCACATTCTTCCCGCACAAAACAATCTTCCCATTATTGCCTTTGGGAAGAACGTGGATGGAAAGGACGAACCCTTTGAACTTTCTTTCATAGAAGGTCAAAGGAAAATAAATCAGGAGCAGAATGAAAATCCTCGAAAGTAAAAAGGAAAAAGCGATTGAAAGGCTTCCCTTCAATCGCTTTTCTCTTACACTCCACGCTTGTTCCCCCATACCAAGGTATGCAATTGCGGGAGTACCCGCACGTGATTTAATTCTTCCCTATCACAGACCTTTTCAATGAGCGTTTCATAATCCAATAACAAGTTTGATACCAGTTTAGGTGTATCTCCTTCAGAAACAGAAGGATTACCTGTCTGGATGTAGAATGGAACATCAGGATAGCGTTTATGAATTTCTGTGGCATATACTAAATCCTGTTCGTCAAAGACAACTACTTTTAAGCTGAATTGTGAGCGATTTTCATTTAATCGATGAACGATATGATCCAGTTTCTCAAAGTCAGTCCCCATTTTCGAACTTGGTGGCTTTGGAGAAAGAGTCAGATCATCTATATCATAGAACCAATCCTGCCAGCGGCTTCCTTGTGTTTCTAAGGCCGAAGCAATATCATTCTCCTTTAAAATCTCGATAAGCTCCTTCAAATGAGCCAATAGAGCAGGATTCCCGCCTGAAATCGTTACATGGGAGAACTTATTTCCCCCTACTTCTTTTAGTCTGTTCCACACTTCTTCAGCTGTCATAAGCTGAATATCCTCTTTGGCTGAACCATCCCACGTAAATGCAGAGTCACACCATGCACAACTATAATCACATCCGGCAGTTCGGATAAACATCGTCTTTTGACCAATTACCATACCTTCACCCTGAATGGTTGGACCAAATACTTCTAAAACGGGGATTTTCTTCATGATTGTCTCCCCTTTGGTCTGTATATGACGTAACTTGTCGGTGTTTCTCTTAAAAATACTTGAAGGCACTTAGGCTGGTGAGGCAGTGTATCTAAATGACCCTGAATGATTTCCCACATCACTTTCGCTAAAACTTCAGTGGTGGGGAACATATTGCCGTTCTCTGCAGAAAACAATTCATCTTCGTTCATGACCTTATGATCAAATCGCTTATGAATCAGATTTTTGATGTGTTGGAAATTAATAAGAAACCCGGAATCATCAAGCTGATCCCCTCCAATAGTAATATTGGCAAAGTACGTATGACCATGGATATCCTGACAGCTTCCTGCATCTGCATGTGGTATATAATGGGCTGCCGCAAAATGCATATCTTTATTTAATTCAAATTCATACGTGTGGTCAGGAGTCGGGTAGATTTGTTGTATCATCTTCACTCTCCCCCTTTACTTGCACTTTTATATTCTTCCAGCCCTTTTTGTCTAAGCTGACATGCAGGACACTCACCGCACCCGCTGCCTTTTATTCCATTATAGCAAGTGAGTGTATTTTCCTGTACATAACGGAAAGCACCTAAATCATCTGCCATTTCCCACGTTTGTGCTTTATTGATCCACATGAGTGGAGTATGGATCACAAACTGATCATCCATGGATAAATTGAGGGAAACATTCAAGGATTTGACAAAAATATCCCGGCAATCGGGATAGCCGCTGAAATCCGTTTCACATACACCTGTTACAATATGCCGTGCTCCGATTTGCTTCGCTAGTATGCCTGCAAATGACAGGAATAATAGATTTCTTCCTGGAACGAATGTAGACGGTAATTCACCATCCTGATGAGTGATCTCTTCATCTGCCCGTGTTAAAGCACTTGGTGCCAATTGATTTAATAAACTCATATCTAATACATGGTGAGGGACTTTCAGATCTTCTGCAATCTCTTTTGCACAGTCCAGCTCTGTAACATGCCTCTGACCATAGTTAAATGTTACCGCTTCTACTTCTTTAAATTGTTGTTTTGCCCAAAACAAACACGTTGTACTATCTTGACCTCCGCTAAAAACGACTAACGCTTTCTCTGTGTTCATAAAAGGTCTCCTTTCTTTTCTACAGGCTCTTTTGCCATGAAAAGAAGAAAGAGATTCTGTAATACCCTATAACGTTGGCTTTAAAATTGCCATTAACAAAAAATAACGACACCTAAGGATGCCGTTTTCCTTAGTTTTTTATAGAGGGTTGTGCTAGAACCTCTCGGGACTCTTCTTTAGTCCCAATTCTTCTTTTTTTGTCCTCAACCAATATAACGTTTTTTTTCAAAAAAATCTACCGTTTACGGGAATTTCATCGGAAATTTAATCACCATCGTGACCGCCGCTGATCATTTGCATGATACCCAGATAAAAAAGCAGAACTCCCCTTTGGAATCACTGCTTTTTTACCTTAATTATTTTAAACGAAGGAGCCTCCTTCGTTTTCTGCGTTTTTTCGTGCTGAATCTGAGCCAGCCTATTTTCATAAAGAAACCAAACATGATCAGCGCTATGATACCCATAACCCCGAGAACGATAAAGTATCCGCTTCTCTCATCGAGTTCCGGCATATAGACAAAGTTCATCCCATACAGACCCGCAATAAACGTAAGAGGCATAAAAATCGTCGTAATGACGGTTAAGGTCATCATGATATTATTCATTTTATCTGAGTTAATGGATAAATAATTATCCCGGATATCTGATGAAAATTCACGATACGATTCAAGCATCTCGACAAGCTTAATTAAATGATCGTACACGTCATTAAAATAGAGCTGCTCTTCTTTGAGTGCATTCAATCTGCCGGAATTGCTGATTCGATACAATAAATCCCTCATGGGCACAAGGGTTCTTCTTAACTTTGACATATCATGACGAATATCGAATAATTCATCCATCAGATCACTATCCGAATCTTCATTCGTGTTATCTTCTATCTTATTGAGGCGATCTTCAATACGATAAACCAGAGGAAAATAATCGTCCACTAACCGGTCAACAATTCCATGCATGACCTTAAAAGGACTGAGCTGATCCCCTTCTTGCCGAACCTTTTCCCATACATTATTGATTTCCCTGACAGGCTGTTTATGAAAGGTTACGATAAAACTTGCGTTCACAAACATATTAACTTCATGGGAATCCAGTGTCTTCTGATTAATGGCATGCTGAAGGACGAATATGTATTGATCATAAAAATCGAGCTTAGCCCGCTGACTGAAATCGTCCAGGCAATCCTCTATCGCAAGTGGATGGAATCGAAAATACAGCTTAAGTAACCGGACATCCTTGCTGGTCGGCTCTGAAAAATCCACCCAATACCATTTAACACCATTTTCTTTAATTCTGGATAAGGGAACATTCTGTTCAATTTCCCCATTTTCCATAATAATACTCGTGCGAATCATATGGCTCTCCCTAACTGACATTTATTTATTTATTTTTTTATCCTTTCCCTTTTTCTTCACCATTCAAACAAAATCACTACGTAAAAGATGGAATTAATGATAAAATATGAATCAAATTATTAAAGTAGGTGTACGTATTGGAACAGTATATTAACCCTCGGATCAAGGACATCCAGATATCAGGAATTCGAAAGTTTTTTAATATGGTGGCAGACATAGACGACATCATTTCCCTGACAATCGGTCAGCCGGATTTCCCTACCCCACAACATGTCAAAGACGCGGGTAAGGCTGCCATTGATGATGACTTCACTTCCTATACCCATAATGCAGGATTTCTCGAATTACGTGAAGCTGCGGCTTCATATGTAAAAGAAAAATATAATGTACATTATAACCCTGTAAATGAGGTCATAGTCACAAACGGAGCTTCTCAGGGGATCGATGTGATTCTTCGTACCATCCTTTGCGAGGGAGATGACTGCCTTATCCCGGGACCCGTGTATCCAGGCTATGAGCCCATCATTAAACTTTGTGGTGCTAATCCCATACATATTGATATCACACAAAATGATTTTAAGTTGGATGCCGCTCTTATTGAGGGGAGCTTAACCCATTCTACAAAGTGTGTCATATTGCCTTATCCATCCAATCCAACTGGGGTAAGCTTATCCAAAGCAGAATTGAAAGAGATTGCCGACTTGCTTAGAAATAGAAATATATTTGTGTTGGCTGATGAGATTTATAGCGAGCTTACCTTTGATGATTCGCATTATTCCATTGCCGAATATTTAAGAGAACAAACCATCGTCGTCAATGGTCTATCTAAATCACATAGTATGACTGGTTGGAGGATAGGGCTGGTATTCGCTCCAGAATCAATTTCTAAGCATCTAATAAAGGTTCACCAGTACAATGTTTCCTGTGCTTCTTCCGTTTCTCAAAAAGCAGCATATGAAGCTCTTACAGTGGGAAAAGATGATGCGGCAGATATGAAGAAAGAATATAAGAAACGAAGGGACTATGTATACAACCGATTAATTGAGATGGGATTTAAAGGAATCGTCAAACCCGACGGAGCCTTCTACTTTTTCGTCAAAATACCTGACCGGATTCTTCTGAGTTCATTTGATTTCTCGTTGGCACTTGCCCAAGAGAAAAAGGTGGCTGTCGTTCCTGGAGATGCTTTTTCCCAGTTCGGCGAAGGATACTTCCGACTATCCTATGCCTGCTCCATGGACCAGTTGACAGAAGGGCTTGACCGTATCCAATCCTTCATCCAAACCTGACGAGAGGGACGGACCTTGCCTGGCAAGGTCCGTCCCTCTTCATGATTACCCTTTATATTCACCGTTATTTTTAGATGCTTTTTCTTTTTTGGCTTTGTCTTTGTGTATTTTGTTTGTTGCCGCACTTCCGGTTTCGTGGGCAAATTCCGTATTGATCTTAGAGGAATCGAATCCTTTTTTGTTCTTCTGTTGTGGATCATTCTTTTTTGTACGTTTCGCCATTGCTTTTACACCCCTTTTATTGATCATGCCTATCCTTCAATGGATCAGCACAAGATTATTATTTGCTTTCTTCTTTTTCCCTATACGAACCAGCTGCCGGTATAAAAAGAGCAAAAAAAGAACCAACCCAGTCAATGAGTTGGTTCAAAAAAAAGGAAAAGGGGGTGTTAGTGAGAAATTAATCTCCAATTTCATGCTTAATTATAGAATACCCGCTTTCCAGAATGATAAACCGCCCTTCTGAAAAAAATTCAGTTTTTTTTTTAGAAGAAAAGTTATTTCAGTAAAACACTTTAAAAAAGCGCTTTCATAACGTATAATAAACAAGTAAATTCTGAGGAGTGAGGTTCTGACATGTACATGAAAGAACAGTATGTTTTCAGAAACGATCAAATTTATAAAGCTGTTATCAGAAATTATTCCAAGGATGATTTCGACGACTTGATATCCGTTCAAAAAAGAGCATTCCCACCTCCCTTCCCATCAGAATTGTGGTGGAATAAAGACCAACTCGCTCATCATTTGTTTCATTTCCCTCTTGGGTCCATGTGTGTGGAAGTTGACGGGAAGTTAGTGGGGAGTATGACAAGCTTAATCGTCGACTTTGATCCGTTAGAACCTCATCATACGTGGGAAGACATAACCGATGATGGATATATCCGGACTCACAATGAAAATGGAAATACATTATATGTGGTAGATCTATGTATCGACCCTGATTATAGGGGATTTAAACTTGGAAAAGTCTTGATGAATGCCATGTTTGAGATTGTGGTTCATTTAAAATTGGATCGCTTACTTGGCGGCGGTCGGATCCCTACCTATCATAAAGTGGCCAAAGATTTTCCGATTGATGATTATATACAGAAATTAACGAGTGGAGAATTCAAGGATCCCGTCATTACGTTTCTTCTGCAAACAGGACGCACTCCATTAAAAGCGGTTAAAGGGTACCTGAAGGATGAAGAATCTTGTGACTATGGGGTTTTAATGGAATGGAAAAATCCTTTTAAAAGTTCAAAGTTCTAACGCATTTTGCAAAAAATGTACTCCCTGAAAAATAAAAAAGGGATTGAAAGAACAATACGTTCCTTCAATCCACAAGAAAGGGGGAAATGAGAATGAAAAGGCCCAAAGGGTGTGCCTTATTCTACACAAATATAATACCCTCATTTCCACCATCTAAACCTAAATTTATTCCATTGATGTCGCTTTTTTCACAGCAGAAATGACAGCATCATTGGTGTCTAATTGTAGTGCTTGCTCTGCCAGTTCTTTCATTTCAGCACGATTCAACTGACGGATTTGAGAACGTGCACGTAAGATCGATGTCGCACTCATAGAGAATTCATCCAAACCTAATCCCAGAAGGATTGGCACTGCAATCTCATCTCCGGCCATTTCACCACACATACCTGCCCATTTGCCTTCTTTATGAGCCGCATCGATCACCATTTTGACTAGACGTAAAATGGCAGGGTTATACGGTTGATATAAGTAGGAAACCCGCTCATTCATGCGGTCGGCAGCCATTGTGTACTGAATCAGATCATTGGTTCCGATAGAGAAGAAGTCCACTTCCTTGGCAAAAACATCCGCCATTACAGCAGTTGATGGAATTTCTACCATGATTCCCACTTCAATATGATCAGCTACGTTCGTACCATTCTCAAGAAGAGCTTGTTTCTCTTCTTCAAGGATGGCTTTCGCTTCTCTGAACTCTTGAAGATTTGAGATCATCGGGAACATGATTTTCAGATTTCCGAATAGGCTGGCCTTTAATAACGCTCTAAGCTGAGTACGGAAGATATCCTGTTCGTCCAGACAGAGTCGGATTGCACGATACCCTAGGAATGGATTCATTTCTTTTGGCAGATTTAAGTAAGGAAGCTCTTTATCTCCACCGATGTCAAGGGTACGAACCACTACAGGTTTCCCTTCCATACCTTCTAATACTGACTTATAAGCTTCGTATTGCTCGTCTTCAGACGGTAATTCGTCACGACCCATGTATAGGAATTCTGTACGATACAGACCTACACCTTCTCCACCGTGATTCTTTACCCCTTCAAGATCCTTAGGTGTCCCAATGTTGGCAGCAAGTTCTACATGCTCTCCATCCTTGGATACCGTTGGTTCATTGACAAGCTTCGCCCATTCAGCTTTTTGTTCTTCATATCGGGCATGCTCTTTCTTATACTCTTCGATGACTTCAGGAGTCGGATTAATATGTACTTCTCCATTTAATCCGTCAACGATGATCATGTCACCATTTTCAACAGAGGAGGTAATAGATTTCGTTCCCACTACAGCTGGAATCTCCATTGAACGTGCCATAATGGCCGAGTGAGATGTTCTTCCACCGATATCCGTTGTAAATCCTTTAACAAATTCACGGTTTAATTGTGCCGTATCAGAAGGTGTTAGATCCTCTGCGATCACAATCACTTCTTCTGTCACCATGCTTGGGTTCGCAATCTGTACGCCCAATAGGTGTGAAAGGACACGTTTCGTCACGTCACGGATATCCGCGGCACGTTCTTTCATGTATTCATTGTCCATGGATTCAAACATCGATACAAACATATCCGCTGTTTCTTTAAGGGCGAATTCAGCGTTTACATTTTCAGATTTCACTTTGTCTTCGATTGGTGTCAGTAGTTCTGGATCGCTTAGGACAAGAAGATGCGCTTCAAAGATTTGAGCTTTATCCTCACCTAAATCAATTCTTGCTTTATCACGGATCGCTTCAAGCTCTGACTTTGACGTCGCAATGGCTTCCTGAAAGCGTGATACTTCCCGTTCAGCATTGTCTACGTTTTTCTTTTCAAAGCTTAGGTCGGGTTCAACTAAGCGATACGCTTTCGCTATGGCAATACCATTTGATGCTGCAATTCCTTTTAAAAGACTGGACATTACTCAGCTAAACCTTCTTTGTTCAATGTTTCTTGTAAGCTGCTTAACGCTTCTTCTTCGTCGCTACCTTCAGTAATGATTGTGATATCTGCACCTTTACCAACACCTAAAGACATAACACCCATGATTGATTTCAAGTTTACTTTCTTTTCTTTGTATTCTAGATGTACATCGCTGTCGAATTTGCTTGCCGTTTGAACTAGTAGAGTTGCCGGACGAGCGTGAATTCCTGTTTCAGCTGTAACTGTAAATGTTTTTTGTGCCATGTGAATCGACTCCTTAATTTATCTTGTTTTTGGTTGCTTCATTAAAGTAATGGATTATGTAGAATTCGTCAACTATTTCTAGTAAATAATCCATTCCTACTATAAAGCTGTTCAATAAAAAAGAATAGCATGCAATGAAGATATACACAATTGTAAAGCTTGATTTTTTTAGTATTTCATAAATTTGCCACTGTTATGAACCTATTTATGTAAAAATCAAGATGTTTTTTACAAAATAAAAACTGACTCTCCCATCACCCCATTCCGATTAGGAGATGGAATCTTTAGTATGAGTCAGTTGTGTCATTGCGATACTATTCTTTTTCTATGATTTCTGATTTAGCTTTCATGATATTGTAGCCGATTTTCGCTTTTATGATCGTGCCTTTCAGTGTCATTTCATGATCTTCAGACGTGTTTGTATATACGTTCACTAAGTCACATATGCAGCGAGAGAATAATTCTGAGAGCTGTTTTAATTCCTGCACCCCATGTTGACCATCCTCTTTCATGAGTTCTTCCATGACATCAATGGCTAAACTTTTCACTCTTAGAGCCTGCTCTGTTTGGTAATTCATATAGAACTCTCCCCTTTCCTACCATTCTTTCACTATCATATGCAAGAAAAACTAGATTAGAACGGGAGAGCTATAGAATATCTAAACATTCAATTGGGCATCTTTCGTAAATAATTGCTTATATCCTAATAAAATAAAGATGATGACTGTTAAGGCTACGCTCCCCACAATGCCTAAAAGTATGGCAATCTGATACTCGATGGCCACTAATGGACTTATCCCCGAAAGGATCTGCCCTGTCATCATTCCAGGTAAAAAGATGATTCCCATCCCTAACATATTATTAAGAGTGGGAAGAATCGCTGCATCAAAGGCATTGTCTACATAGGTCTTGGAAGCTGCTTTAGGGGTTGCTCCAAGCATGAGGGCACCTTCTACCTTTTCTCTTTGATCCTTTAATCCCCCTAATAGAGTATTAATCCCCAATGTGATGCCCGTCATGGAATTACCCACGATCATCCCGGCAATGGGTATGAAATATCTCGGTTCATACCAAGGGGAGAAGTGAATCACCACCATATTAAAGTAGAATAAGCTAATAAGTGTTCCGATAAGTAAAGATAAAGCAGCAATCCCTTTCAGTTTCTTATCCATCTCATATTTAACTTGTTTAAAGATATTCCTGATGGCGAAGGCTTCCATGATCAAAATGATACTTAATGTAAGCCACGGACTCGGATTGTCAAAAATATAGGTCAGTATGTATCCTGCGACGATCAGTTGGAGGGTCATTCTAAAAGATGCAAGGATAATCTGTTTCTCTCTCGAAATCCCCCGCCACTTCACAATAAATAACAATAGAAGAACAAAGACATATGCAGCTAAAAATCTCCACAGCTCTATATCAATAATTCCATTTTCCACTAGTATTCTCTCCTTCACTTATTTTGAAAGGCTAATCGTCTCTTCACCATATTGCTCGGCAACATTCATCGAATGAGTCACCATAATTACGGTCCCGTCATGCCCTTTTGTACACTTAATAAAGCTTTTCATCACTTCGATCTCGGTTTCTTCATCAAGGGCCGAGGTTGGCTCGTCCAATAAATAGACAGTTGGCTTCATCAATAGTACCCGGCCAAGGGACAGGCGTTGTCTTTCCCCTCCGGATAACCTTTCAGCAAGCCCATCCAAAGGTTTATCCAGCTTTACAATTT
Organism: Rossellomorea sp. GCM10028870; assembly: GCF_042666755.1. Taxonomy (NCBI): domain Bacteria; kingdom Bacillati; phylum Bacillota; class Bacilli; order Caryophanales; family Bacillaceae; genus Rossellomorea; species Rossellomorea sp. GCM10028870. The sequence continues at coordinate 1,704,501 of NZ_JBHTGN010000001.1, forward strand.
CCAGGGTTTTCATGAGCTCCTCACGACTTGCAGGGGGCTTCTCTGAAAACATAAGACCCTTCTGCAAATTCTCTTCTACCGTTTCCCCGAATAATAAGGGGGTTTGTGAAATCATCACTACTTCTCTTCGAAGTTTTACAGGGTCAATTTCTTGTAAGGGAGTCTCATTATAATAAACCTTTCCTTCATCTGGTATATTCATTTTATTTAATAACTTCAGGAGGGTGGACTTACCTGCACCGCTTTCACCGATGAGGCAGGTTGTTTTGTGTGAGGATATCTCCATGCGATCGATGTTTATTATTTTTTTAAATATTACTTTTTCTAATTGAAACAGCACTATCTTCACCTCTCATATATTCACATTTATCATACCCTAAAGAATCATGAATTAAAGAAGCTGATGCTCGAAAGGAGAACTTCGAGCACCAGCTTCATTCATGTCGCGCATTCAAGTATTCGATGTGTTGCTGGATTCGTCTTGTGAAAAAGTCGACTTCATCCTTTTCCGGAACTCCACGTCCATATCTCACGCGTTCGTAAATAAAGTAAAATCGGGCATTTTCCTCCAACTCAATTCTAGTGAACCAAGCTTGGACGTTTTCATTCGGAAATCTGCCCACTTTATTCTTGTAAGCTTCTTCTTCTAACATTTCCATCGATTTCCTGATTGCGTCCCTTGCTTTAGAATATTCGACCTGCTCTCTTTGATTTGGAGTATCATCCACTCCTGCTACCCGGGTCGTCATGACAGGTGTTGTTCCCCCACTCGGTGAGAAGCGGATGGACGTTTTTCTTTTCTTAACCAAATAAATGAAAGCAAAGCAAACCAATAGTGCTAGCAATGCCTCATCCAACCATGAAAATGAAAGTCCATCCCCCAGGGTAGTCAGCTGTGATTCATCATAAACCTGTTGTACAACCTCATTTCCGTCTCCTTTTTCCGAATCCCCCCCAAAAAATCCCATGATCAAATCCCTTAATTTAATCAATAAACTAAAGATCGGGTTAACCAAAAAGGAGAAGAGCCAAAACACCTTTTCAAGCAGCCAATAGAATCCCCGGCTGACCACCGAACTAAAAGCTGCAAGTATCCCCCCGCTTAAAAACACCATAAGAAGGAGGGCAAAAGGTTTATATATACTCTTCTTTACTCCTTTGCTTTCACTGGCCAACATCCTTTGAATCGAGGTGAAGGTCCCAACAAACGTGAATAATAAAAACAGCAGACTGTATACCAGATAAGTGTTTTCCAACTGTCTGAGGGATCCCGAGAATAAAGAAACAGCGGAGATAAAAAGAAAAATCAATACGTTGCCACTGCTGATTTCAATTGATGGGTCCTTGATCTGAAGATGAGAGCTGATCTTCAAGTGCAGAAAGATCGTAGCGGGAAGTAAAACCCACCAGGATGCCGAGAAAAATAAGGTTCCGGATCCAATCCCGAAGGCAAACACTGCATATAACAGAAGATGATTAAAGCTCTGCACTTTAAGGGATATGGCCATGTAAGCCAGTACCAACACCAACATCATCGCAAAAGCAGGCACGTATTGATTCAACACGACGTCACCTGTAAATAGGAACGTAATGGCCAACAGGACAAACAGCAGTTCGATTCCTGCATACAGCCCCATTTTAATAAAAAGCATTTGTTTATGTTTCTTTAGGAAGGAAGTTTCAACGAACGATTCCATAATGTGACGACTCCTTCTTCTTCTAAGCTCAGCTTAAAGATATGTGGATGGCCTTTGCGAATATTTTGCAATAACTCCTCTTCTCTTGACCCAAGCGAACCGGCAACAATAAAAACGGAAGGTACCAGTCTGCGCAGATACAAATGCTGGAGGACAATGTGGAAAGGCATGGTGAATTCATCGGTTGATAATGTAGCTAAAAGCTCAAGCCCTTTCTGCCGGTGCTTCCGTCCAGTCCCTGGCGGCAGATAATAGTAAGGCGTAACTCCCGGTGTTCTCACATTTAAGACCAGGGAAAAAGAGATGTTTTGTTCCACGGCAAGTTGCATAAGGTAAGCTGTATGCTTGATGATCCCCTCCAACTTGCTTGTAATGGCAAAACGATCAGAGATATTGATGGCAATCATCCACTCTTTTTGAGTAGATGGCGCGAAGATTTTCGTTTGCAGCTCGCCTGTTCGTGCAGAAGCCTTCCAATGAACGTCCTGAAATCGATCTCCTTGTACGTATCCCCTTGTTCCTACAGGATGGAACACATCATGGAACAAAGAATGGGGAGTAGAAACATCCCCCTGCCTTAAAGTAAGCTGATGTTCCGCCATCCTGATAGGGGATGAAGAGGGGAACACCATAATGGTGGTTGGAACTGAATCGAGTAGATTCAGGATAACCTTACCACTTCCGAAAAGATGAGGAATCTCAAGGTGCATATTGGTTATACGGCATAAACCTCTTCTCTTGCCTTTGATCGGCAACAAAATTTGCCCCTCTTCATTTTTTCGGATGGAGAATGGGATGGATACCTCGATCTCGTTCGCAATGCCTAATGAATATGGATGTTCTGTAGGCTCCACAATATCTTTAAATGTCATTTTCAACGTTGCTCCCCAAATGGGAAGCCCTTTGTTTTCAAGCTTAAACACCCAATTATCTTCCTCGTCACAATGAAGCCTTAATCTTCGTTGTGATCTTTCAATCATGACTCCCTCCCCAACATTAAGCAGATACCATTGATGAACGCGAAAATAAAGAATGATCAACAGGAAAATCCCCAATCCGACATACGATTGTACATAGAAGCTTACTGCCCCGACAATGACAAGGAGCACTAAACTCATGGAAATATAAGGGTCCTCGACTACTTCGCGCTTCCAGTTCACTGCGCCTGCCTCGCTTCCACAGGCAGCATGGTCATCTCTATGATTCTGTCAATCAATTCTTCAGGTGTTTTAGTAAGGGATGCCTCAATGGTTAATTGAACTCTATGATGAAGGACAAATGGTGCTACACTAACGACATCCTGTGGTTTGACAAAGTCCCTCCCCGCTATGAATGCCTGAGCCTGGGATGCTTTTAATAGAGCCAGACTTGCACGTGGACTAGCCCCTACTTCAACCCATTCATGCTCCCTTGTCGCCCTTGTGATCTGGAGAATATAAGATTCGATATCCTCAGATATATGTACCTCTTTAACGAGACTTGTTAGAGATTGAATTTCAGCAAGGCTCATCACCTTTTCTACTGTATTTAAAGGCTGTGCAGATTTAAATCGATTAAGGATACTGCGCTCCTCTTCGAAACTTGGATATGTAAATGGAATCTTCAACAGAAAACGATCCAACTGGGCTGCGGGTAGAGGGAATGTCCCCTGCTGTGATTCAATCGGGTTTTGCGTCGCTACAACAATGAACGGAGGCTGTAATGACACTGTTTCTCCATCGATGGTGATCTGTTTCTCTTCCATCACTTCAAGTAAACTTGCCTGCGTTCTTGGAGTAGCCCTATTAATTTCATCTGCTAATAACACATTCGTGACAACAGGTCCGGTTCTTAATTCAAATTCTTGAGTCTTAGGATTAAAAAACTGAATGCCTGTTACATCACTTGGCAATACATCGGGTGTGAATTGTATCCTCTTAAAATCCCCTTCAATACAATGTGAAAAAGTTTTAGCCAATAATGTTTTACCGGTTCCTGGTACGCTCTCGAGCAAGACGTGCCCTTCCTGAAGCAAGGCAATCAATAGAAGGTCGATTTCTTTCTCCCTTCCAATCAGAACTTTGCTCATTTCTTTTTTTATGTCTTTTATAGTTGACATCTTTGCTCCCCCTTTATGTTGAACTCTATTTATCAATTAATTTTAAAATAATAGTAAATATTTAGCAAATATTCTAAAAATAGACCCTTACTCATCATACCATAGTGTGTTGTTAATATATTCCTTTATGTATTTGGACAGTAAAAAGCCGGTCACCATCCGTGTCTTGGATTCGTAACCGGCAGTTCTTCTATGTTCATTCAAACTTTACAAACACTTATCCTATTCCCCGTACAGTGTTAATACTCTCTCCTTACTCTAGTTAAAAAAGAGAAGCGGAGAGTGTTAAAAGATGGTTGTCAGCTTAATTTTTGTTTTATTAATTGGTGTAATAAATATTGCCTTTTTGAGAAATGGGTAGTATCATCTGTCAAAAACAAGAGAAAGGCCATTACTCTTGTTTCATCTTTATTAATGTTCATAGATCATCTTCCTTGTCATACCACCATCCACCACTAAGTTTTCCCCGGTAATGAAATCATTATCAGGGTGAGCAAGAAATAAGCATGCCCTTGCTATGTCTTCGGGTTTCCCCACTCTGCCCGAAGGATGCTGGTCATGATCCTTGTCCCGTAATGAATCATAATCAGAGGTTTGAATCCAACCGGGACTTATTGAATTCACTCGGATCCCCACGTCACTCAATGTGATTGCCATTGAATGAGTCAAACTCACAATGCCCCCTTTTGTTGCAGAGTAGGCTTCCGTATCCGGTTCAGACATTGAAGCTCTGGTAGAGGCCATATTTATAATGCAACCACCCCGGTTCTTCATTAAAGCGGCCCCCTCTCTACTGCAATAGAAGACACTACTTAAGTTTGAAGATAGAATGCTGTCCCATTCCCCGGGATCCATCTGCCAAAAGGACATGAACTTCGAAACTCCTGCATTGTTAATAAGTACGTCCACCACTCCATGATCTTCCCTAATCTTTGAAAAAACATCTTTTACCTGTTGATAGACCCCTACATTCACTTTATGAAACCGTGTTGAATAGCCTTTTGAATTGAGCTGCAGGGATAATTCCTCCCCTTTATCCCCATCCATGTCCATGAATTCAACAACTGCACCTTGCTTCGCAAATTCTTCAACCAGCGTTTTCCCGATCCCATTCGCTCCACCTGTTATGCAAACAATTTTATCATTCAATCTTGCCATCTCCCTTTATCTTTAATTATTTTCATTTGCGATTTACTGTTTATTCTTCCTAAAGAGGATACCCTTTTCCTATGGCCCTCAACCTTCTCAAAGACATATAGAAAAGGATTAACCTGTGAAAATGCCGAGACATTCCAAGGTTAATCCTTTTATTTATTGTACTATCTTATTTTGGGTAGTTTGATTTATAACATTACGCTGATGAATATTGATTAAGGCGTCCAACTCTTTACTGAGTTGAATGGTGACTGGACTGCTCAGCCCAAAACGAATACCTGATTGTATCATCTTCCATCGCACCGTTTCAATTCGAGCCACAATGGTCCCATTCATCAACATCACCTCTTCTTCTTTACTCTATTTTACTATTAATTCCACGTAGAGAAAAGAAAAAAGTATCCGAACGCTATTTTGATAGTGAGAGAAATTCTGCGTAATGATTATTTTGCGAAGCGGTGTTTTCCAATGGTAAGCAATGTTTCTCTATTGGTAATCCATTCGCTCGTGGATGTTACAGGATTATAGAAGAAGAGAGAACCTTGTCCCTGACCTCTGAAAGCCAATGCCTCTTGAACAGCGTCTCTCGCTTCCTGAGAAGGCGCTTGGTTGATTTGACCGTTTTGAACCGGAGAAAAGGCATAATGACCGTTTGCTACCTCGTAGATTACTTCTTTAATAGAGTCAGGGAATTCAGAGGAATCCACTCGGTTTAAAACAACCGTTGCGACAGCCACTTTACCTGCATATGGTTCTCCTTTAGCTTCTGCATGAACCAGTTTTGCCAGTAACTCACGATCTTCGGCTGTTACTTCATTTCCTGGTATTGCTAACGTTTGACCTGGATGAATTTCATTCGATTTCAAATCGTTCTCTTTTTTTAGTTGAAGGACAGATACAGATTTCTCTTTACCTATATCCCAAAGAGACTCACCATTTTCAACAGTGTGTACTCCTTTAGCTGCAATAGTTTGAGTAGAGAATGAAACAATGGAAAGTACTGCAATCCCTACTAGTAAGCTTTTCTTAATCATATTTCTACCTCCTAATTAGCGCTCCCCACTAAGATAACAACGAATGAACAGAATTTCATCAGGTAATGGTTACCACCGTCCGTTCTTTGTAGTCTGGAAAGAACATTCTAAAAAACCATAGTGCTTCATATATTAGATATGAACAAAAAAAACGGAGGATCTCATCCCCCGCTTTTCTAACTTCTTGGTGTATCTAAATAGTGATAAAGAATATTCCCGCCATGCTGAGCCACTCCACGAAACTGTTTAAAATCCTCTTGTTTAACGAGTAAAGATCGAAAGGTAAGAAAGTCTTCTTTCATCACTCTTATTTCTTCAATTTCTCTTGTACGCAATAAATGTAGTTGTTCAAGAATTTCTGTTTCACTCATATCCAAACCTCCATCCTGAATGTCTCTATTGTAGTTTTAAAAGGTTGTAAAGCTCAAGACTAATTTTTTAATTAAATTTTTAGAAAACTCTTTACCTTTTATTGAGTTTACGTCAAAATATTAGTAATTGTTTGTAGAATTTTGGCAAAAAGGAGCGACCTCAGATGAAAAAAGCAGAAATTGGAAATGTGATTGAATTTAGAGAAGGATTAAAAGGAATTGTAGAGAAAGTTAATGAAAACTCAGTCATCGTTGATCTGACGTATATGAAAAACTACCGCGACCTTGAACTGGAAGAAAAAACGGTTGTTAATCATAAAAACTATAAAATAGTGGAAGCATAATACGATTTTCTAAAAGGTGGAGAACGTTACTCCACCTTTTTATAATGGGATTCGACAAACAGAGAAAAGGTTTACAGAAACGGCTTTGAGGATATTCTTATAGCATACTGTTTTGTAAGGTGGAACCAAGTCATGAATTTAAATATACATATTGTTAACAAAGCAAGAAAAAGCTTTTGGTTTGTACCATTTTTATTTTCACTCGTCTCTTTAGTGCTTTCCCTACTCACCTTTTATTTTGATTGGTGGTTAAGTCAGCATGATTATCCTTTGTTTCCAAAGGTTTTGTTCTCGAATTTTGATTTATCCATGACCATCATCAGTACGATTGCGTCATCGATCATGACGATGACGACGATTACCTTTTCAACGATTATGGTCGTGTTAACCACTTTTTTATCCCAATATTCACCAAGGACCCTACAGAATTTCATTAATGACCGTCCTACTCAGCGGGTTCTCGCCATTTTTGTATCGGGTGTGGTCTACTGCATCACTTTATTAGTTCTCCTTCAAGATGAATCCGGACAAAAATTATATATTTCTTCGGCCTTTGCCGGTATAGTGGCGATTATTTGTTTATTTGTTTTCGTCTACTTTGTTCACCATGTTTCCAATTGGGTGAAAGTAAGTAATTTAATACATAATATAACAATCAAAACGAATAAAAAAATTGATAATAGCTATTTATATAGCAAGAATGCCATTAAAGACGAGCCTTCAACCTTGAATGAGTCACTTTTTAACGATACGGAACCCATTTATGTGTATAGTGAGCGATCGGGGTATTTACAGCAGATCGATATAGAAGGAATGATCAATAAAGCTGCTAAAGATAAAGCGATTATCCGAATGGTGAAAACACCGGGTGAATACTTACTTGAAGGTACTCCTGTCATGACGGCATGGACTGCGAATAAAGAAATAGATGTAGAAGATTACTTGGAATACCTCGTACTTGGGCCAGACAAAGAGCCCATGGAAGACATTGAACTCGGGATAAGAAAGCTGGTTGAAATTGCCTTGAGAGCCATTTCCCCCGCCATCAATGACCCGAATACCGCAAAAAACTGCATAGAAGAAATCGGGATCATTTTATCGAAACTTGCTAAACACAAGCTTCCAAGCTCATATTTATCAGATGAAGAAAACAATGTGCGAATCATATTGGAACAGCCGACCTTTGTAGATTATTTATACCGAAGCTTTTACCAGTTAAGGCATTACGGGAAGCAGGATATATCCATAATTGCCGAAATTCTGCGTTCACTGAGAATGATAGGGGAAAATAATAGCGAAGAAACGAAGCGCATGGTGTGGACGTTTAAAGACTATATTCTGGAAGGAATCGACTATGTCAGCCTCCAAAACCTCGACATGCAGTACATCATGAGACATCTGGATGAACTGGCTGCAGCCTGCAGACAAACAGATTGGGATAAGGATGAAGTGAGGAATAAATATTTCCCTGAAAAATATAAGACAAGTGACTCTTACCATCACCATAGAGAAGAGTAATGGGACCCAAGAAAAAACGGATGCCCGAAGCATCCGTTTTTTTCTTATTCTTTTCCCTTTTTCCCTTCAGAAAGCTCCTTGAAGGAAGATACTTTACCATGAGGATGCTGTTCCTGTTTTCTTACATTCCACTGTCTTTCTTTTTCGTGTTTAGATTGTGTCATATTCGCCACTCCTTTTTCATTAGTCTTTATTAACATGAACTCTAGACCCGCTTTTTACTCTCCTCCAGACAATTATTTATTGGGTTTCATCCAGAGAAGGATGATAAATAATAAGCTCATGTAGCCAAAGAGTGGATATAAATACGACAATAGTTCGCTATATTCAAAAAAACTTAAAGAATAGATCACGAGGAAGATACCTGCAAAGGTCATTATAGATGTGCCCTTCCAGTAATTCGATAATTGTTTCTCCAGGCCAAATACTCCCCCGATGACGGAAGTGAATATTTCACCATAAATGATGACAATATAAATTAAGTAAAAACCGGCAACAAAGGATTTCATAACCACGGCCATTGGAATTTGGTATTGTGTCACATCCGGGATCATGACTAAAGTAATATGGCTGGAAATTAGAATCAGCGTAAGGAAAAAGCCGCCAAGGTAACCTCCATACTTAATGGTTTCCCGATCTTTCACTTCACCGGCAACAGGAACGAGAACAGCCTGTGCCATGGCAAGATTAAAGGCTACGTATGAAAAAGGGGCAACCACAGATTTCCACCCATCCTCAGCATGCGGGATCATAAGAAATGCGTCTAAAAATCCAGCGTCGCGAACAGAATGAATCATCAAAAAAAGATTAAAGACGATCATAAGAGGAACGACGAATGTATTCACAGCAAAAAGTCCCTTAATCCCCACCATCATCGTGATGAATCCCAATCCAATAGTCAGCAGAATCCCTAATTGTTTTGGTAGCAAAAGCTGCTCTTGAAAAACAGCCCCTGCTCCTGAAAGCATTACCGCGGAAACCCCGATCAGCATAATCATCATGACGATATTCATAAACTTTGAAAACCATTTTCCAAATAGATATTCATTAAATTCTTCAAAGGACTTTGCTTTAATATCATGGGACTTAAGCATAATCTTCGTTCCCATTGTAATAAATAAGTACCCGCTTAATAAAATCGCAATAAACCCGACAAAGCCAAACCGGGTGAAAAACTCTACAATTTCCCTTCCCGTTGCAAATCCGGCTCCTATAACGGTACCAACATATACAGCAGCGATTTGAAACGACCCAGCTAATTTTTTCATACCCATCACCTCTGACAACCTTCTACTTCACCTTATGTACAAGCAGAGAAAATCAGAAGCAAAAGAACATAATTCTTCCGGAATTGTAGAAGAACCCAAACAAAATAGGCAGCCATAAAATGCGGCTGCCCTATTACTTTATTTTATAAAGATTGATCACCTATTCCATTTAACCATTGTCTTATCGGTTCAATGACCTTCTCAACTGTCCCCTCCTGGAACGGAGAATCGAGCTTGGCTGCTTCTACAAGCCCTGTGAATGAAAGGCTTCCCCCAAGTTTACAAAGGGCAACATAGTCATTCCACGCTTCCTCACGATTAAGATTCATTTTCTTCCAGAATTGGAACGCGCAAATTTGAGCCAATGTGTAATCGATATAATAGAATGGAGAATTATATATATGGGATTGACGCTGCCAGAACCCCCCATTTTCTAAATACGGAATATGATCGTAGTCCTTATGGGGAAGGTATTCCCTTTCAATTTTTCTCCATGCGGCGTTCCGTTCAGACGGGGAAGCTTCAGGGTTCTCATACACAAAATGCTGGAACTCATCAACTGCCACACCGTAAGGAAGAAATTGCACCGCTTCACTTAAATGTGCAAATTGATACTTATCAGTATCCTCTTTGAAGAAATAATCCATCCATGGCCATGTGAAGAATTCCATACTCATAGAATGAATTTCACATGCTTCATACGTTGGCCAAATATATTCAGGAATATCAAATCCCCTGCTTGAGTACACCTGGAACGCATGACCTGCTTCATGGGTCAATACGTCAATATCTCCTGAGGTACCATTGAAATTCGAGAAGATGTAAGGAGACTCATGGTTCGCAATATACGTGCAGTAGCCACCTCCAGCTTTTCCTTTCTTCGCTTCTAAATCCATGAGGTCATGTTCGATCATAAAACCAAAGAATTCCTTTGTTTCCGGTGATAATTCTTCGTACATCTTTTTGCCATTATCAATGATCCACTGAGGACTTCCCTTAGGAACCGCATTTCCGGAAGTGAACTTAAAACCTTCGTCATAAAACTTCATCGAATCAATCCCTATGCGCTTTCCTTGTCTTTCTTTAAGTTCTGTAGCAAGAGGAACGATATGCTCCTTTACTTGATCGCGGAAAACCCTTACCATATCAGGTGTATAATCCGTTCTCGTCATACGATAGTAACCTAATTCAACAAAGTTCTTATACCCTAAAGTAGTAGCAATTGTGTGACGCAGCTTCACTAACTCATCAAATAGACGATCCAACTCTTCTTGATTCTCTTCAAAGAAAGCAACGGTCGCTTGAGCGGCTTCTCTTCTTGTTTCCCGATTGACAGATTGTGTGAAAGGGCCCATCTGAGCCAATGTTCTTTCCTCTCCCTCAAATGGAATCTTTGCAGACGCCATGAGCTTTGTATATTGGGAAGATAACTTATTTTCCTTCTGCAGAAGATTGACGATCTCAGGAGAAAAAGTCTTCATTTCACTTTCTGCCAGGTCGAATAGCTGCTTTCCCCACTTCTCTTCTAACTCTTTACGATATGGAGAATTTACAAGTTCCCGATAATATTCCGTTACCATCCCGTGAACCTCAGGCATCATATCATCAATATAATCTTGTTCTTCTTTGTAAAACTCATCATTGGTATCGATAGAGTGCCGAATATAGCATATATTTTGCATTGTATCGATGCTGAGACGTATTTCATTCAGTTTCTTCATCGCATCCATCTGTTCTTGTACATTGGGCGCGGCCTTAAATTTTCCGAGTAACTGTTGGAAAACAGGTTTAATCTCTTCTAAGTTGGGCCTTTCATATGTAAATTGTTCAAACTTCATAATGTTGCCTCCTCATAAAATATTCCCGATTATAGTTATTCGACTAGTAATAGATAATATCCTTTTATCACAAGAATTGAATTGCAGATACAAATACCGGATGGTGGCGAAGTCAAAGCAAAGAAATTTTAAGACAATATAAAACCCCGTCTAATAATAGACGGGGCACAAGAGTCGAACTTAATACGACAAGTCTTTAATCGATAAGCCTAATTTCTTCAACATTTCAATCGTTTCTTCCTTCTCAACAGGAGATAGAGCTGACATGAGTTCATGAATTCGATTTTCGTGATTAGGAAAAATCTCTTCAATTAACTGTCTGCCGTTCTCTGTTATTTGAGCATAGGTAACTCGACGGTCCTTTGGACAAGCATTACGCTTAAGATAGCCCTTTTGTTCAAGCTTATCCACTACATACGTAATGCTGCCGGAGGCTAATAGAATCTTCCCGCCAATTTGCTGCAGGGGCTGATCTCCTTTATGATAAAGAAGCTCTAGAACAGCGAATTCGGTAGGGTTTAAGCCGTTCTCCTGGATGTTTTTATTTATCTCTTCATTTAAGGCTTTGAAAGCTCTTGAAAGGACAATGAAAAGCTTTAATGATTGTTTTGTATCTTGAGTTTTACTCATGGCATTCATTCCTTTAAAAATTAAATATCTCAGTTTCAAAACATTATACAAATAAACCCTGTTATTGTCAAATAGACCGGTCACTAGTTAAAAAGCAAAGGACGGTACGCTTGTAGCGTACCGTCCTTTGCTTTTAGAAATTACGACAAATTAGATTGATTGTCTAGTTTAAATGTGGAGATTGTTGGAGATTCGTTTCTTTTGTAAACCTTGAATGTTGAGGAAAATCATGTTGTGTAGTCACGAAGCAGTTCGCTTTAATAAGCTCTTAATGTAATGCCCAAATTCACTTGATGATTCCTGGAGGGTAAATGGTACAACTTTATTTGTGCACTTTTCATAGTCGTTCAATAGCTGATCTAATTGCTGGCTGCACCGAACGGTTTCATCTGCACATAGGCCTAAATTCTCTCCAAGGCAAATCATTTCTGAACGTTTCTGATTGATTCTCATTAATAACCATTTCTTTTTTAATAGACGACCCATTTCTTGTAAACTCCTTTTTTAGCTCCTAGTCTTTATTAAGTAAAATCATTACTTGAGCATTATCCCAAGTATTATCAGAAAAGTAAATAGATTCGCAAAACAAGACAAAATTACTAGTAATGTTTCTAAATTAGACATTTTTCGTCAAAAATTCCTCGCCAATAAAATTAGAGGATAGACTAAAGATTCTACTCTTTGTCTATCCTCATATATTAATAGATTGGGACCCAGCCTTCCTTAGTGACGAAAATACGAACAGCCACTACTTTCTTATCTTCACTTAATGTAAAATAATGGCGAATGTTTTCAGGAACTGAAATTAAGTCACCAGGATTTAGATGTACTTCAAAGAAATCACCATCGCTACCTTGTATGACAAATACACCATGGCCGTTTACTATAAAACGGACTTCATCATCTGTGTGATGATGCTCTTGTTGAAAATTCTTTAAAAGCTCTTCAAGATTTGGTGTACTCTCTGAAAGGGAAATTACATCCCAGGACCGATACCCTCTTCGTTCTGAGATATCTTCAATCTCTTCTTTAAAAACAGACAGGATTTCCGATTTATCATCCTCAGTTAAAGCGAATTGGTCCCTTAATCCTTCGTCCAGTTTTTCGATATTCCAATGCTCATAAATGACTCCTTGTTCACTTAAATACTTCACTACCTCTTCCTGATTATCAATGATTTGGTTCTTCCCTTGGATTTTGATTGTCGTCATAATCTGACTCCTCCTTTAGTAATTGATCTCGTGTTCGTTAAAGATAAAAGAGTGAGTTGATATTGAAATAAAAACTCACAAGCTTCTAATAGTTTCTTAGCTTCAAAACCGGTTCGTCCCCATACTGTGATACCGTGGTTCCGAATGAGCACCGCCCCTTTGTCTGCTTTAATAAAGGACTGAAACTCCTCGGCAAGCGTCGGTATATGAGCATGATTACGAATGATGGGAATGGATAAAGAATCATCTTCCTCCCACTTATCCCACGCTTTAATTAATTCTTGGTTTCTAAATGTGACGATACCTTCATCCCCATACAGTTCACTGATTACATTATTCGCCACAGTATGGACATGTAAGCTGCAACCTGCTGAGCTTTCTTTGAAGATATGACTGTGCAGCAGTGTTTCGGCTGATGGTTTTAAGTGAGTATCCTCAATGGCCTCACCATGAGCATTCACTAGGAGGAAATCTTCTTTTGTGTGCTTTCGTTTATCCTTTCCACTTGCCGTGACCAGGAAGGTAGCAGGGGAAGAACTCACTCGTATCGCAAGGTTTCCACTCGTCCCCATGAACCAGTCCCTGTCTGCCAGTTCTCTTTTGATATCAGCGAGTTCTTCCCACTCCGATTGATAGGGATTCATATTTTCACTCCTTTTTCAATGACGTCCATGCAATCATGAAAGGATTCAAACGGATGATAGGGGATACCTATTTCTGCGCATGTATAGGCCAAATAGTCTCTGGCGATCACAGTATCTCCAAGCTTTGCCATTTCGATATCTGTGACTGAGTCCCCTATCACAATGACCTTCGTGTCTTCTGTTAATGACAATGTTCTCAAAATAGAAGGCTTACAGCATCCACATCCTTTACTTTCACAGTGATCGTCACATGGATGTGGCCAATGAATCGTTATGGCCGAATCGTTAAAGCTTGCTTCATTACAAAAAACTCCATTAAAAGGCCCGTATTCTTTTAGTAATGGTTGAACAAAGAAGTCAATTCCTCCACTAACGATATACAAAGGAATCTCATGGTCTTTTGTGTAGTCTACAAATTCCTTAAACCCTTCACGTATGACAGCAGTATCTAATAGATACTGAACCATTTCGTCTTTTTGGGATGAAGGAATAAGTGAAAACAACTTGCCTACACCTTCTTTAATGGAAATCGACTGATTTAAGATGTCATCTTTGATAGGTTCCCATGCTGGGGGAGCAAAGGTTTTCATCAATGAGATGATATTATCTGTTTCTGTAATCGTTCCATCAAAATCACAGAAAATGATTGGATGACCCACTACACCTTTACCTCCTCTCCCCATAGGGATAGGGCTTTGCGAAGTTCACCATGAGTTTCAGCCGCCTCATTGAGAGACGTTCCTTTTAAAACAGCATCGATAGCTTGAACGAATGCTTTTCCTCCTCCACTTGCTCCGTCAGGGTGACCATGAATGCCCCCTCCTGCATTAATGACACAGTCTATACCGAAATCTTTCACCAAAAGCGGAACAAGTGCGGGATGAATGCCGGCTGAAGGTACTGGCAATGCCCTTTTCAAGTGGGCATCTTCCTTCGTTAACTCATGGCTTACGGATAGAACTTTGCTCTTCTCTAATGCGACACTTCCGTATGGTGATGGAAATAGTGAAAAATCGGCTCCGGCCATTCGTAATAATTTACCTAACCATAAAGAGTAGCTCACACCATATGCAGGAGATGCTGCAGCAGCCCCGGCAAAGGCAGGGTGGGCCATGATCGGCAATGCGATCTCATTGTCCTCTCTCAATTCCTGGAGAACATCGAGGCCGTAAGAAAATACATTGAATAATAGAGCCTGTGCTCCAAGCTCTTTTGCTTTTCTTGCTTTATCCCGTAATTGTGATGTTCTGCCTGTCAGATTAACTGCATACAACGTTCTCTTCCCTGTTTCCTCAAACACTTCGTGCAGCACTTTTTTCCCTAAGCTGACTCTCTCAGAAAAGGGTGTCAGTGGATTATCAAATAAAATTTCATCGTCTTTTACTGCATCGACTCCGCCTAGAGCCTGGGCTCTTAATTGATTTTCCAGGTAGGTGAGATCTCTGCCGATCACTCCTTTAAAGATGCTCATTAACAACGGTCTTTTATGTACCCCTGTTAACTCCCTGATCCCTTCAATTCCAAATCGTGGACCAGGATAGGTTTTTTTTAAGTCTTTCGAAAACTCTAAATCTACTAATTTCACTTCGCCATCCAGGGAAAGCTTACCGAATACCGTTGTAAGAATGGCTGGGATATCATTTGAATAGTTATACCCGGGATATCCAATCTGCACCTCACCCCGGGGACCATCTTCGCCTTCCCACTCCTTCACGGAAACGACTCTCCCCTTGTACTTGCTCAATTGTTCCTGTTCCAGAAGCGGCAAGTCCGTCCATGAACCGACCGTCAATCCCAAGGCAATCCCCTCTGCCTTTTTCTCGAATGAACCGCTCTTTCCCTTTAGTTGATAGGTTGCTATCACTTCACTCATTGTCGTATTGCCTCCTTATGAAAAAAAAGCTACTCTTAGCCGCATGTTGATTTCATCAGCTCTGCAAACAAAAAACCTCTTCCAGATAAGAAGAGGTTTGAATTCGTCACTCTTTCTTATCTGTCAGCCATATAGCTGCAAGAATTAGCACCGTGCTAAAATAAGTCGGTTGCCGGGCTTCATCGGGCTGGTCCCTCCGCCTGCTCTTGATAAGAATTTCATTATTCATTATTTCAGTTGGATTATTGCACCATTTTCAGCTTATGTCAATCCCTTTTGTGGAATAATTCTAAACTTTCTATACGTGAAATCGCTTCTTTTATCCGATCGTTTGTGGATAAAAGACCTACACGTACATACCCTTCTCCGAATTCTCCAAAGCCAACACCCGGAGCAACAGCGACTTTGATTTTTTCAAGTAGATAGGTTGAGAACTCTACGGATGTAAATCCTTCAGGCACCTTTAACCAGGCGAAGAAGGAACCTTGTGGAGCTTTTACATCCCACCCTATTTCCTGAAGACCAGAGATTAATAGTTTTCTTCTTTCTTCATATGTTGAAACTAATGCATTCACGCATTCCTGCGAGCTTAAAAGGGCGGTGGTAGCCGCTTCTTGAATGGCGCCGAACAGACTCACATATAGGTGGTCTTGAAGGACGTTAATCGCTTCAATGACACTCTTATTCCCCACTGCAAACCCCACTCTCCAGCCAGCCATATTATACGTTTTCGATAATGTATAAATTTCTATGCCAACATCCTTGGCTCCTTCTGTTTCCAAGAAGCTAATAGGCTTCCGTCCATCAAACCCAATCGCTCCATAGGCAAAGTCATGTACAACACAAATATCATGCTGATCGGCAAGTTTCACTGTTTCTTCAAAAAATGAGGTTGTAGCGATCGCACCAGTAGGATTATTAGGATAGTTAAGAAACATTAACTTTGCACTTTCTAACTCTTCACGAGACTGTTCTCGATAATCAGGTAGAAATCCATTTTCCTCACGGAGAGGCATTTTGATCATGCGGGCTTCTGCTAATGCTACCCCGGATAAATAATCCGGGTAACCAGGATCAGGCACTAATACACCATCACCAGGGTTCAATAAACATTGAGGAATTTCAACTAAACCTGCCTTTCCTCCGAACAGCACAGCTACCTCTGTTTCCGAATCTACTTTTACACCGTATTCACGGAGGTAGAAGGCGGCAATCGCCTCTTTAAATGACGATAAGCCACGGAATGGAGGATATTTATGATTCGATGGTGAAGCAGCTGCTTCTGTCAGTTTTTCCACAATATGTGGAGGAGTCGGCTGATCCGGATTTCCCTGCCCTAAATTAATGACATCATGTCCCTCTTCCACAACCGCATTCACTGTACTTGCAAGGGATGCGAAAAATTGTTCAGGTAATAAATCTAAACGTTTTGCCTTACTAAAGGTTTTCATATACTCACCCACTACATTTTTTTGAAAATTAATTACTTTCAAATTCTAGTCACAAATGATATAACGGAAAATAAAGAATGTAAAGGAATAAATTCCAAAAGTCTATAATGAGGTGAAGCAAATGATTCAAAAGATAGGTCTCGCACAAATGGATATTGTGTTCGGAAACCCTGAAGAAAACAAGAAAAAAGTAGAACAATGGGTTAAAAAAGCGAAGAATGACGGCTGTGATACAGTTGTGCTGCCTGAGCTTTGGACGACTGGATATGACCTTACAAGAATGGATGACATCGCTGATAACGGAGCGAAAGATTCATCTTCTTTCCTGACTTCTCTATCAAAGAAATATTCCATTCACATTGTAGGTGGTTCTGTGGCAAACAAAACACAGAATGGGGTGAGCAATACACTTTTAGTTGCGAATTCCGATGGCAGGTTGGTGAAACAGTATTCAAAGCTTCACCTTTTCAAGCTAATGAATGAACATCATTATTTACTTCCTGGACAAGAAGATGGCATGTTCACCCTTCAAGAAACAGAGATGGCAGGATTGATTTGTTACGACATTCGTTTTCCGGAATGGTTCAGAAAACATGTACTATTGGGAGCCAAGATTGTTTTTGTCGTAGCAGAGTGGCCAGCAGCACGAATTGATCACTGGCAGACCCTCTTAAGGGCACGAGCGATTGAAAATCAGTGCTTTGTAATCGCCTGCAACCGTGTGGGCAGTGACCCGAACAATGAATTCGGCGGTTGTTCCCTCATCATTGATCCCTGGGGAGAAATTCTTTCAAAGGGATCTCAAACGGAAGAATTGGTTTCAGCTGAAATCAATTTACATGAAGTAGAAAGAGTCCGAAAACAGATTCCGATATTTCAGGATCGAAGACCTGATTTTTATTAGAAAGGTTATTTCTTTAAAAAAACCGTTGACATGGAAAATACTTCAATGGTACCATTCAATTCATATGGAACATTCTGAAAGTTTAATTAAATAGCGTACGCAACTCTTATCAAGAGCTGGCTGAGGGATTTGGCCCTATGAAGCCCAGCAACCGACCATAATACCGTATTAAAACGGGGCGCAGTAAGCGCCGGATTGACTAATCCAGTAAGGCACGGTGCTAATTCCAACAGAAAGATTATCTTTCTGAGAGATAAGAGGCGACGAAGATACCTTCTTCAAGCCTCTTTCGAACATGGAAAGAGGCTTTTCTAATGCCACGGAAAAGCCTCCATAACACTGTACTCATAAGGGTGTACTAAAAGGAGGAACGAAAATGGCAATTACTAAACTCAATACGTATCAACCACTAACTGAACAGTCGGCAATTGTGCTGGCCATTCGTTTAAGAATTTTTGAAGATGGAACTCTCTTGACATGTAAAGAAATAGGAGACGGCAACTTAAACTTGGTATTTCATGTAGTAGAGAGTGAAACAGGTAAAGGAATCATTATTAAGCAAGCACTTCCCTATGCAAAGGTTGTAGGGGAAAGTTGGCCATTGACAATCGAACGGGCAAGAATCGAAGCCGGTGCTCTAAAGCTTCAACGATCATTTGTAGGGGATCTGGTTCCTGAAGTGTACTACTCAGATCCTGCACTTGCGATTACGGTAATGGAGGATTTGAGTGCACTGACGATTGCCCGGGCAGGCCTTATCAAAGGGGAAAAGTATCCACAGCTCTCCCAAGACATCGGAACTTTTTTAGCCAATACACTGTATTTCACATCTGATTATGCCCTTCATCCTTTCAAGAAAAAGGAATACGTGAAAGAATTTTCAAATCCTGAGCTATGCAAAATTACTGAAGATCTCGTATTTACTGATCCTTTTTTCAATAGTGAAACCAATGAATTTGAGGAAGAGTTATCTCAAGATGTTCAAAAATTATGGGAAGATTTCACTGTAAAGCTTGAGGTGGCAAAATTGAAAAAGAGCTTTCTGACTGAAGGGGAAGCGCTGCTGCATGGAGACCTTCATACTGGTAGCATCTTTGTAGATCAGAACCAAACAAAAGTGATCGATCCCGAGTTCGCCTTTTATGGACCGATTGGCTTTGACATTGGACAATTCATTGCAAACCTCATCTTCCAGGCGGTTTCAAAACCTGAAGAGAAGGATACGATTCTCCATCACATCCAGAATACCTGGAACGTCTTCTCTACGACGTTCTCCAAACATTGGATGGAAAGCCGAGATGCCTACACGAAAGTAAATGGCTACCTTGAATATGTATTGGAGAAAAGCTTTCAGGACAGCATCGGCTTTGCAGGATGTGAATGTATCAGAAGAACCATTGGCCTTGCTCATGTTGAAGATTTGGAGAGCATCGCTGATCAGGAACAAAGAATAAAAGCTAAACGTACTTGCATAGCTCTTGGAAAAGAACTGATCGTGAAACGCAAACAGATCCAGTCCATTGAGGGACTCATATCCTTAATACAGTCACATTCTTAATGAATAAAGGAGATTGACATGACACAAACACTTACAATTCCAACTTCACTAGAGTGGCATGAAGATTATTTACTGATTCTAAATCAACAAAAACTGCCTAACATAGTGGAATACAATAAACTCTCGACCATTGAAGATTATTATGATGCGATTATCACCCTAAAAGTGAGAGGGGCTCCTGCTATTGGCATCACGGCGGCTTACGGATTAGCCCAAGCAGCCTGTCAGTATGAAGCGAATACCCTAGCAGAATTCATGGACCTCTTTCATCGGGACAAGAAATACCTCATTGAATCACGGCCTACTGCAGTCAACTTGGTTTGGGCTTTAAATCGCCTGGAAAAGGTATTAGAGCATATATCTTCGGTTAATGAAGCCAAAACCAATTTACTCCATGCTGCAATCCAACTTCATGCAGAAGACGAGGCAGTATGTCGTTTAATAGGAGAATATGGATTAAGTATATTGAAGGACAAACATAAGGTGATGACCATTTGTAACGCAGGTTCCATTGCAACGAGTAAATATGGGACGGCATTAGCCCCATTTCATTTAGGAAGAGAAAAAGGAAAAGCTTTTCAGGTTTACGCATGTGAAACGCGGCCCGTTCTGCAAGGGGCACGACTGACTGCTTGGGAATTACAACAATCCGGAGTTGACGTCACCCTCATCACCGATAGCATGGCGGCTCATACAATGAAAGAAAAAGGTATAGAAGCAGTCATCGTTGGTGCTGATCGCATCTCTGCCAATGGGGATACCGCAAATAAAATCGGAACGTCCATGCTTGCCATTCTGTGTAAACACTTCAATATTCCTTTTTATGTTTCTGCTCCATCCTCCACATTCGATCTTTCAATCCGAAACGGTAATGAGATTCCGATTGAAGAAAGAACCCGGGAAGAGATCACAACAGTAGGTGGAACATTGATTGCACCAGAAAACGTTCCTGTTTATAATCCCGCCTTCGATGTTACTTCTCATGAGTTGATTACAGGCATTATAACGGAAAAAGGTGTTCTCTACCCTAGCTTTGAAGAAAGTATTCAACAAACCATCGGTTAAATCCAAAGGAAGAGCAGGAGATCCCTCCTGCTCTTCCTTTTACTTCCTTGCTATTTCTCATACAGTTTTGACGATGCCCACATCTCCCTCGGGTTCACTTCGTATATGCCATTTTCCCGATACATAAACTGATGAATAATAAATTCTCTTCTCAGGGTTGCAAAGTCCTCATGAAATTGTTGAATATATTCATTCAAATCTTTTTCCTTATATTTTTCTCCCACCTTTAATCCTTCCACCATATGTTCCAATATAAATAATTTCTTTTTTTGTTGAGAAGGAATATTTTTGATTCGTCCATTTTTCTCAAGGAAATTATTCTTTACCTTCTGTTTTTCTTTCAATAACTTCTCTGACATCACATTTTCCCCTTCCTCTTCCTGAGCAAACTGATGAAGAACATTTCCATGATGACTCAAAACCTTTTTATTCAAATAGTAGTAAACCGTGTTCTTCTCTCTTCGTGAATAAACAAGATTGCACTCTTTCAGTTTCGTTAGATGATGGGATATTGTCGGGGCAGTGAGTCCCAGTTTTCCCGCAATGGCTCCCACATGTAAGCTTTCAGATGCCAGTAAATAGACAATCTTGATTCGGGTAGCATCACCCATCGTTTTATGAAAAGCTACCTGTTTACTTAATTGCAAAAGGTCTCCTCCTCACTATTTAGATTACCATCTAATTAGATGGTAATCTAAATAGGGTTGTAATTCAATCACTAATTATAAAAGGTTCTTTTCTTAAACTTTGTTGCTTTTGAAAAAGCGAGTAGTGGGTTGATTTCCGCTCCAGGTGCTCGCTTTCCGCGGGGCGTGAGTTGAGCCTCCTCGGGCTTTGCCCTGCGGGGTCTCAACTTTCCCGTTATTCCCGCAGGAGTCGAGCACCTTCCGCTCCAATCAACTTTCTAAGTGTGAGTTTCTTACTCTAGACTAATATAAATATCATAATTGTTTAGAATACAGCATTTTTCAAAATGTACAGTAGATTTTAGCTGGTATAGGACAAACTGTTTCATTCAATTGTTTATTAGCATAAATAAGCTGTGTCACGAAAACTCTTATACATGGTGAGGGCTGCGTAGACTCCATTTTGGTCGTTCTGAGACCCCGTTCGGCTAAGCTGAGGAGGCTCGGCCGAATGCTAGCTGCAAGTGGAGCAGTTCCCTCACCACCTAGTACACGCTAATTGACAGAGCCCTGAAGAGCTTATGTTAAAAAGCAACAATCTTTGAGAAAAGAGCGGTATAAAAAAACAGGCAACCTCCATTTGGAGGATGCCTGTTTTTCATTCTATTGTTCTAACAACAATAAGGTTTCTTTCTTATCCACCTGCTTACCGGCATAGCCTGTAAGTGTTTTATTCTTTCCAATGACCCGGTGACATGGGATGATGATGGGGAAACGATTGGCTTTATTCGCTTGTCCTACTGCCCTTACAGCTTTAGGTCTTTGAATCGCTTGGGCTACATCCTGATAAGACCAGGTTTCACCAAATGGAATCTGCTGCAGGATTTTCCATACTTCTTTCTGAAAAGCTGTTCCTTCTATCTTTAAAGGAAGATCAAATTCCCTTCTCTCTCCTTTAAAAAATTGTCTGATTTGTTCTTGTGCAATTTTTAATATCGGATGATCCGTATCAGAATCCGCTTTCCCCTCATCTTCTATAAACTGTACTGAAATAAGATAGCTCTGATCTGCTTGAAGCTCTAGTTTCCCAATTGGGCTCTCCATCACAATTGCATGAAATGACATTATACTGGACTCCTTTAAGATTTAGGTAGATAAATGTGGAAGATGGTTCCTTCTCCGACGATACTCTCAACCCGAACGCTTCCTTTATGCTCTTTAATAATTTTAAAGCTTACCATTAGGCCAAGTCCAGTCCCCCGTTCCTTCGTAGTATAGAACGGTTCGCCAAGCTTTTTAATTTTATCCTTTGAAATCCCGCCTCCCTGGTCTTTTATTCTAATATGAATCATTTCATCCTCTGTCTCTTGAATCTCGATGGAAATAACCCCACCGTCCGTCATTACTTCAATCGCATTCTTGATCACATTAATGAATACCTGCTTTAACTGATTTGGTTCTGCAATGATGGTAGAGAGATTCTTTTGGTAATTCTCCTCGTACTGCACATTGTGCATAACTGCCTGAGCACTTAATAGTTCAACCGTATCTTTCATGATCCTTATTAAATTCGTTTCTTGATATTGAATGGCCTGCGGCTTTGCTAATACTAAAAACTCAGTAATGATCGATTCAATTCTCTGAAATTCAGAAGTTATTACATTAAAGTACATTTCATGATCTTTACCTACACTATTTTCCAGCAGTTGAATAAAGCCTTTAAGGGCGGTCATCGGATTCCTGATTTCATGGGCAATCCCTGCAGCCAGCTCCCCAACTACACTCAATGTATCTGATTTCCTTAACTGCTCCTGCATTTCAATTTGTTCGGTAATGTCACGAATGATCGTTAGATTTAAATTAGAGAGCAAATTATACTTGGATGACAACTCAACGTATTGAACCTTATCTCTGTGGGAAGTTAACGTTTTTAAAAACGTTGCCTGTCCGTCTTCTTTTAATTGTTTTAAGTACTCATCATATGACTCGTCACCAGGTTCAATATTCAATATCTCGCGTACATCTCTACCGATTAAGTGATCTTTCTCGAGTGTAATGATTTTACTCACTTCAGGATTTGCATCTACAACAACATAATTGTGATTGGTAAGGAGCAGACCATCCAGTGACCCTTCGAAAATCTTCCGGAACCTCTCCTCACTCTCTCGTAATTCCTTCTCCATTTGATATCTTTCACTAACATTCCGAAAGATCGTCATGTTATAGCCATCAACGGAATGAAGCTTTGAAGTGAATTCCAAATGCTTCAACTGATTGTTAGGCATGAGAAACAATACTTCATCCCTTACAGCACCGCTCCTGTTTAACTGTTCCATGACTAAATCAAACTTTTGGCTTTCTAAAGGGTAAACAAAGTCCCTGATTCTCTTCGAAAGAAGTTCTGAAAGTGAGCATTCAAAGATCTTCATGGCAGAAGAATTGGCTTTTAATACCCTACCATCCTGATCCCATAGCACAATGGCATCAATCGCTTCTTCAAATAAACCTTTAAATAACTCTTCGTTTCGCTTTAATTGAATCTCCATCTGTCTCTTCTCGGTTACATCTCTAAGGATGGCCATATGAAGTTTATGATGCACAAAGGGACTTGTCGTAAATTCCACAATCGAAATGCTGTGTGCTTTTTTTATCGGAATTTCTCCACGTGCTTTTTTATTTTGAGAAATTAGCTCTTTTATCTTTTCAATCTTATAATGGGCATTTTTAGGGATAAAGGAGCTTATGTTCCTGTTTGTGATTTCTTCCTTGTCCAATCCCACTTGTGAACTGAACGCCTGATTCACGTCATTGATATTTCCTTCAATATCAAAGAGAACGATTCCTTCTGATGCATTCTGGAAAATATTCGATAACAAATGAACATTCATATGATCTTTTCGCTCTTTTTCCTTTAGTTCTGTTACATCCTTGAAGTAGAGATAAGCATTAGGAGAAATGGTCGATTTTTTGAGCAAGAGCTCAATATGAATGATTTTCTTATCGGTAATATTCATTAAGGTTTCATCTTCAAGGGTTTTCCCTGTTTCCATCACTTCCTTGTAATGAGCTACAATCGGTGCAGGAACAGAAGAGAAAAAGCCGCTGAACAGCTTCCCTACAATCGATTCACAAGTTGTCTCGAGCGTTTCACATGCTTCTCCATTGGCAAAGACAATTTTCAACTCTTTATTGATCACGAACATCGGCATGGGTGATGCTAAGCAAATTTCCCTATCGACGGGATGACATTCTTCCTTATTCAACTCTTTCTGCAATTTACTACTATTAGTCATTTCCTCATCCCCCTACTATTTTAAAAAGACGACTATTGGCTCAAATCATTATAGAGTTCGCATAGCTCACCATACTTTTGGTGATAATTAACAGTGAAATTCATGTTTTACTCATTGTATCCTAGGGTAAGAATGAATTAGGATAAATCTATTCTAAGAGATGGTGAAGATATGAAACAGCGTGACTATTACTTCGACAATGCCAAATTCATTTTGATCTTCCTGGTTGTATTTGGACATTTGATCCGGTCCTATATAGAAAGCGATCCATTTATCCTTTCTCTGTACAAAACGATTTACACCTTCCACATGCCAGCCTTTATTCTAGTGGCAGGGTTTTTCGCAAAAGGATTTTATAAAAAGGGATATATTCAAAAACTGGCCAAAAAATTAATTCTTCCTTACATTGTGTTTCAATTGATCTACACGGTGTATTATTATTTTCTTTATCAAAAATCAACATTTGAAGTCGATCCCCTTAATCCACACTGGTCATTATGGTTCCTCATCAGTTTATTCTGTTGGAACGCACTATTGTATGTTTTCATCAAGTGGTTTAAGTTCAAGCCCGGCATTGGATTGACAATCGCTTTTTCCATTGGGCTGCTTGTAGGTTTTGCTGATGTGATTTCAAACTATCTTAGCCTGTCCAGAACATTTGTTTTCTTTCCGATTTTCCTGATGGGCTATTATTTGGAGAAGGAGCACTTCGAATATTTTAAAACGAGTAAAGCACGTATAGTGGCAGGTACATTATTTATTCTCGTATTTTTGGGAATGTATTTCATCCCTGAATTCTCCGATAAATGGTTACTTGGCTCTAAGCCTTATGGAGACTTCGAAGGGAACAACGCCATTAGTTTAGCTGTCAGGGCGTTTGTTTACTTGCTGAACGTTGTGATGATCTTTAGCTTCTTTACCTTTGTCCCTACTAAGAGAAGGTTTTTCACAAAATGGGGCAAAAATACGCTATATGTATACTTGCTGCACGGCTTTCTTATCCGCTTATTCCGCGAAAGCCAGCTGAAGGATACAATTGATCCCACTACGAGTTTATTAATCTTGCTCGGTGTATCATTGGTTCTGACAATGATTTTCTCGACAAAGTTTTTCACAAGCATAACGCAACCGATAGTGGAGTTTAAATCAACCAAACTCCAGAAACTTCTTTCAAAAAGAGAAATGAAAACAAGATAAACCTCACTAGAAAGGGCTGACCCAATATCAGACACGGGTCAGTCCCTTTTCATGAGTATCTATTCTCTTAAGGTATATATTGATCATCTTCTACACATTTTTCAAAAAACTATTTATTTTATTATACTATTCGTAACTTTTCCTTAAATTCCTTCTAATACTTACAATAAATTTAAATACATTCTAGACAAACATTGAGCTTTCTCTCTTCCTTAGATAAAATGATAATCAGTACGGTTTGGATTAGATGTACGAACAACACGTATATGTTGGAAAATATGGTTTACAAGGGTTCACATGGTCCATCAAGTGAGCTTAGTATAAAAGGAGCTTATTTATGAAGAAAGTCGTTTTAAGTACGTTAAATGCAAAATATATTCACACCAATTTGGCCATTCGTTGCCTGAAGGCATTTGCAGAGCCTGAACATGAGATAGAATTGGCTGAATACACCATTAAGGATCCCACCCTTAACATCGCCACTGACTTATTCTCGAAAAAACCTGATATCATTGGATTCAGCTGTTACATTTGGAATATCGAAGAGACGATCAAAGTGATCAAAATCCTTCGCAAAATCCTGCCCGAAGTAACCATCGTCCTGGGAGGACCAGAAGTCACATATGATGTTCCCTACTGGCTGGATCGGCTGCAAGACGTTGACTTTATCGTTATCGGTGAAGGGGAAGAATCCTTTAAGCAGTTATTGGATGAACTGAATGGGGATAGGGACTTTTCAAAGGTCCATGGAGTGGCTTACTTAGCAGATGGTAAGCCGGTCATCAAGCCTCAGCAGAATAAAATAGATTTAAGAGAAGTACCCTCACCGTTCCGTTTTCAAGAAGACCTGCCTCAATTGGGTAAAAGGGTTACGTATATTGAGACAAGCAGAGGTTGTCCTTTCCGCTGTCAGTTCTGCCTTTCTTCGATTGAAGTAGGTGTACGCTACTTTGACAGAGAAAAGGTAAAAGATGATATCCGTTTCTTAATGAAAAATGGTGCGAAAACCATTAAATTTGTTGATCGTACATTCAACATTAGCCGAAGCTATGCCATGGAAATGTTTCAATTTCTAATTGACGAACATTTACCAGGTACTGTCTTTCAATTTGAAATCACCGCTGACATTATGAGACCGGAAGTAATTGAATTTCTGAACGAAAATGCCCCTGCAGGGTTATTCCGCTTTGAAATCGGAATTCAATCAACGAATGATGAAACGAATGATCTCGTAATGAGAAAACAAAATTACACGAAACTGACCAGAACCGTTACGATGGTGAAAGATGGAGGAAAGATTGATCAGCATCTGGATTTAATTGCAGGATTACCTGAAGAGGATTACAACTCTTTCCGTAAAACTTTTAATGATGTATTTGAATTGCGACCAGAGGAGCTACAATTAGGATTTCTGAAGATGCTTCGTGGTACAGGCTTAAGAATTCGTGCAAACGATCATCAGTACACGTATATGGACCATTCACCTTATGAAATCCTAGGCAACAATGTATTGACCTTTGATGATATCGTTAGAATTAAACAGGTTGAAGATGTATTAGAAAAGTATTGGAATGATCATCGTATGGATCGTACGATTGAATATTTAGTGACAGAATGCTTTGAAACTCCCTTTGATTTCTTCCAACAATTCGGCTCCTACTGGGAAAACCGTGGTTGGTCAAGAATCGGACATCAACTGGAAGATTTGTTTAAAAGGCTGCAAGAGTTTTTATCTACAGAGACCAGCTATAACATTTCGATGATTGAAGGTCTAATGAAACTGGATTATTTAGAGAATCAGAAGTATAAACCACGTAAACCTTGGTGGACTCATGAACTTACGAAAGCAGATCGATCTGCTATTTATCAATCCTTGCTGGCACAACCATCTATCGCAGGAGAATCTTTCGCTCTCCTAAACTTAAATGAAAAGGAATTGTATAAGCATACACTCCTGGAAACCATTCAATCCCAGGATGGACTAGATCAGTATGTATTAGCTTACTTTGAACCAGCAACCGGTCAATCTACCGTATTTGAGATTGATCGACAATCTGTTTCCCCATAAACAAGAAAAAATGTTAAGCGAATCGCTTAACATTTTTTCTTGTTTTCTTTTGCTTTTGGCTGTTTTTGAGTTACTTCCAGGATCTTGGCTGCATTAACATCTCCAAATTCCTGACCAAATTCTTCGCGAAAAGATTGTTTTTTGTCCTTCATCAGCTTCTACCCTTCATCCCTTTAGAAGAGTTTCTATTCTTCCCCTTAGCTGTATCTTCTCCTTGAGAAAATTCAGCTGAGAATTCTGACTCTTGTTTATTCTTTAATGGCGTTTGGTTGTTTTTTTCAGCAGCATTATACTGTGCTTTTCGTTTCATGTAACTCATCTCCTTTGTTACCCTTACTTTCTCCATTCGTTTCTCTTTCCATTCCCAAAGAGTCCGCGTAAGGTATTCCAATACTAGAAGAAAAAGTCTGAATAAATGAAGCATTTAACCAAAAACTAAGCTAAAATGCTAAATGAGGATATACGATGATACTTGTCTTCTTACTTTGTTATGCACTACTTGGATGGAAATTCGGAAATTGGAAAGATTTTTACAGCTATTATCCAACTTTACTGTTTTTTATTATCGGGGATTTACTATCCCAATTCCTTTTGTATGACTATTCCATGTGGAAATTTCAAACGGTTACAGTATTAGGAGACCACATCAACCTGAATCATACGATCATATCTCTTTGTAAAATGGCTGTTCAATACACCGCCACCATTGCCATCTTTATCGGGAAACTGCCTTCGTCTTTCCGTGGAAAAGTCGCCTGGATTATGTTGTGGACGGGAATTTACGGAATGACAGAAGGCCTTTCTCATATCTTTGGAATGATGACCTATCATAATGGCTGGCATTTTGGCTGGGATATTCTATTTAATATCATGATGTTCACCGTACTCATCATCCATCATAAAAATCCAATTAAAGGATGGATAGTATCCCTTCCCATCATTCTCATCCTTTGGATTTATTTCGATGTTCCCTATTCTGTACTCAAATAAAAAACGATGCTGATTTGGCATCGTTTTTTAATCTATCCAATGATAACTCTTTCCTTGGGATAATGATATTTAGTTGTTTTCTCTTTTCCTCCTATCATAAACAGGAAGGATAGAATGCCGACTCGACCGATAAACATGAGGGCTATAATCACACACTTTCCAATTGATGAAAGGTCAGAGGTGATCCCCAATGATAAACCCGTTGTTCCAAAGGCAGAAGCAACTTCGAAGATTATTTCAATAAGACTGTGATCTTCTGTAATTGTTAAAATAACGACTGATACAAAACATATAAGGACGGCTACCATCGTAACGACCAGCGATTTAATGATGTCCTGTTCGTGTACTTCTCTTCTAAAGATTTTAATCGTTTTATTGCCTCTGGCGAAGTGGAATAAGAACAAAATATTCAGGGCAAAGGTTGTTGTCCTAATTCCCCCACCCACTGAGCTTGGAGATGCCCCAATGAACATTAACGCACTCAAAACAAGTAATGTAGGAGTTGAAAACTCTGCTACATTCATGGTAGCAAGACCGCCACTCCTCGTCGATGAAGATTGAAATAGGGAGTAAAAGAATGATTCATGCCAAGACATACCTGAAAAAAATCGATCATATTCAAACAACCATATAACCAACGTACCGAAAATTAATAATATACCAAATGTAATGGTCGTAATTTTAGTGAATAATGAGAAATGATGTTTGCTTCTCTTCTTGTTCATTAAATAGTCTTTTGTCTCGATTAATACTGGAAATCCAATTGCCCCTAATGTGAGTAAGATGATTGTAATAAATTGGACAAAATAGTCATCTTTAAAAGGGATGAGTGATTGACCGGTTATATCAAAACCAGCGTTAGTCGTAGCACTCACTGAGGCAAAAAGTCCGTGGATGAATGCTTCCTGAAAGCTTTGATAGTAACTCAGGAAATAAACCCCTAAAATAAACGCACCCACTAATTCAATAACAATGATAAGCAATAATATTTGCTTTAATAGATGAACAAGGCCGGATAGATTGGTTTGATTTTGATCCGTCATAATCAATCGACGTTCTTTCAGCCCTATTTTCTTACCTACCAAAAGCCAGAAAAAAGTTCCAAGAGTCATGATCCCAATTCCACCGAATTGTAAGACAAATACCAATAAGAAAATCCCTGTTGTATTGAACGTATCGGCGGTACTTACAACCGTCAAGCCCGTCACACTCACCGCACTGACGGAAGTGAAAATAGCATCAATAAAACTCCACTCTGCGCCGGGTTTATGGGCGAATGGTAAGCTCAATAGAATCGTTGCCACAGTAACGGCAATTAGATAAAAGGTTACAATGACTTGAGCAGGAGTTAATTTATTCAAATTTAATCTTAATTTATACCACATATATGTATTTCCCTTTCAAGGTTATTTCCTTTTCTATCTTAATGAATATGAACGAAGAATGAAAGGAAAAATGGATAATTTCCTATATGTTTATTCTTTCTATAACGACAGCGGCTTAACCATCAAGAAACAGTTACTCATTTTGCACCATACAAACTATACAATTTCGGCGAAATATTACCAGTCATGTTCAAAGAATTAAGACAAATAATAGTACTACAGAAACATCATTGTTTCAAGTCTACTAATAAGGAGGAAACAACAATGGCTAGAAGCAGCAATAAATTACTAGTTCCAGGTGTTGAACAATACCTTGATCAAGTGAAATATGAAATTGCTCAAGAATTTGGTGTAACACTTGGATCAGATACAGTAGCTCGCTCTAACGGATCCGTTGGAGGAGAAATTACAAAACGTCTGGTTAAACAAGCTCAATCACAACTATCTGGACAACAAACTAAATAATAATGGCATGGGGTAGCCGGTTTCCACCAGCTACCCCTTATAAATGAGAACGACCCATTTCATAAATGGGCCGCTGTTTATTAGTCATTATCTTTTTTATTCTGTTTTCTATCTTGGTGTTCATTTTTCTTTTCTTGGTTATCCTTTTCGCGATCTCCACGGTCTTCATTGCCTCTGGATTGATCTATATCACCTTGATTAGAAGAACCATTGTGTTTCCCATTGGACTCATTCCAATTGTGATGGTCAGAGGAATTGCCTTTGCCTTGAGATTGTGCAGGTTTTTCTTGAGGCTTATTTTCATTTGGAAGAGGTTTATCATTTTTTGGATGGTTTTCAGATTTCACAGGTTTCTGCTTCTTCTCTTCAGATGGTAATTCCACCTTTTGATTCTCAACCTTTGAATTCTCCTCTTTCTTCATTCCCTCTTTGAGAACATCTTGGTCATGACTCTCTTCTTCAGGATTTCCTGCTGGTTCCGGTGTTTCAGCTTTTTCACTTTCACGTAATAAAGACCCTGCAGTCATTCCTTTATCAGATGCTTCTTCTCTCATTTCCTGCGATGTTTCTTTCACCGTAATGTTCATGTTGTGGTCTGTGCTATATTCTAGAACAAGCTTGTTTATCTCAGCAACCAAATCATCTTCACGCTGCTCATTTGAATCCTCACTAAATGAAGAGGTGATGAGAACATTTTGATTCTCTTTTAAATATCCCATTTCTTCACATAACAGGAAGATTTCCTTTGTCACTTCACTTACATCCATATCTTCCCAGTCACCCAACTCTTTTAGAAGCACTTTGGCATCTTGATTGTAAGGGATAATCTTTATCACCTGTTGTTTTTTATTCAGGGTCAATTCCATACTTGGGTTGATATCGACAGACACATAAGCATATGCCTGGTTACTCTGTAAGAAAGCACTTGAAAACAGGGTGAGGATGACGATTATAGCAGTTAATAATGCAGTCGATACTTTCCAATTCCATTTAAAAGTTGGTTTGATCTTAACAGGCTCATGATGCAAAGGAAAGAAAGGAATTTCTTCTCCAATTGTATAATGTTGATTGGGCTGTCTTCTTCCCGTCAGAAATTCCCCTTCTGACGTCATCATAACGAGGATATCACGTTTGATTTCCATAATGATCCCTTTTTTCATATCTCTAACCGCCCTTTTAAGTAATCCCGTAAGTACACATAATCTCCAATAAGAATAAGAGTAATGGCAATAATATATTTTCTATTTCTCTCAATTGTTTTTCTACTAACGTTTACCTGCTTCTCTAATTTTTTTATGGGTAACCGTTTCTTTTCAAGGAGGTAATCCAGTAATTCTTTGGAATTCACTACCGTTTTAGCAATGTCAATGGCATTCAGTCTGGCGTCTTCATGCTTAGGTGACTGTTCGACTAGCTCATGAAAGGATAATTTGTAGTGAGAAAGATGTTCTTGGAAAGAGATAATCTCTTCCTGCCTCTTCTTTCCTTCTTGTTGCTTCCCATATTCTTCAACAGAGACAATTTGCTCGATTGTTAAATTCGGGTTCTCTTCATCATCCTCCACCAGACTCATGTCGATGCTCACATCTTGAAACTTCCCGTTTTTTCTGATATAATCAATCACTTTCCGTTTGATGATTACTTCAGAAAAACTAATGATGGAAGACCCTCGCTGATGATTATATTTTAAGATAGCGTCATGAAAGGCAATAAGACCGATGCTAAATTCATCATCACTTTCATAGATATATCGTTTGCAGACTGAAGATACCGTTTTTTTTATAAATGGCTTATAGTCTTCCAAGACTATGTTCAGTAATTGTTCATCACCATTTTGTATTCGTATCGCCATGTCTTCAAGCGTTTGTTTCTTCTTTTGTTTGGCTAGTAAAAATAGTAATACATTTAGCATCAGTCTCACTCCATCCTGCACACTATTATACTCATATGATGTTGATTTTAAAAGGATAATAGAGAGGAAGGGGTACTGCTTAAGTAATCTTTACAGATGCACTCGACTCAGCAAATGTGAAATCACTTTAAGTCCAGTATCCCCTTCGTGACTGACGGGTCATTAGAATACCAGCCTATCCTGAAGCTATTGCTCTTTACTTAGTCTTTATTGTGACCCTTGCCGTTTTCTTTACCGTTTTCACTGTTCTGACCGTGTTGTTCCTGCTGTTTTACAGCTGGCTGTTGTTGTTTCTTTTCTTCTTTAACATCATGACGAGCTTGTTTCTCCTCGTTTTTCACTTGTTTCCGCACTTCTTTTGCTTCTTTTTTCTCTTGCTTTTTTTGTTGCTTTAATACTTTTTCCGCTTCTTTTTCCACGTGCTGAACTTTTACTGGTGCGGTTTTTTCTGTTTCTTCTTTCACAGTTGGACTTGTCTCAGTTTTATTTCCATCTGTATTTTCATCAGACGATGTTTCGGTTGATTCTTCAACCCGAGTTACAGAGTCTTCCTTCATCGATTCATCGGATTCTGTTTCTTCTTTAGCATTTGCTTTTTTCGTCCATTTTTCTTCCAGCTTTGCAAGCTTTTCGGCTAATTTCTTATAGCTTTTTTCAATGTTATTATGAAGAGCTTCTTTCGCTTTAGGGTTCTTCACTTTTTCCATATTCGCTTTAAGTGAAATGATATTTTGTGACATTAATTCTTCCATTTCAGTCATTTCATCCGATTTTTCTTCGGAATCTGCTTCTTCTGGGGTGCCTTCTTCATTACTTTCTTTGGTTTGTTCAGTTTCACTGTTTTTCTCTTCAGTATTCGATTCTTCTGCTGTTTCGCCCTCTAACTCTCCCATTGAATCATCGTTAGAAGCTTCTTCATTCTCACTGTGTGGTAATTCATCTGAAGAGCGTTGAATCATTTCAATGGCATGGTTGATTGCTTCGATAGCTTCTTCTTCTTTTCCTTCTTCAAATAAAGTTTCTACTTCAGCAAGTCTTTCTGCTGCATACTCTGCAAGTAATTTCGCTTCTTTCGCATCATCCATCGTAAAGGCAAGCTTCACTTTCTCTAGAGCAAGCTTAGCAAAATAGAAGAAATCACCAGGAAGTAATGATGGGGTTTCTGTCTCTTCTAGTTTTTCAATTTCTGTTTTAGCAGAATCAATCATGGCTTCATCATTCACTGTAACTCCTGTACTACCCTTTTGCTCAATCGTAACCGTGTCAAACGTTTTTTCATCGTTATTCGCATAAGCCAATGAACCTGAAAAGCTAATAGATCCTGCTACTAATACAGCTAAAGATGATTTCATTAATTTGGAATGTTTTGTCATATGTACACCTCGGAAGTTGAATTTTTATTAGTCGATCGATCGCCTTACTAAAGGAGTTACGTTATGAGAATTTTTTTTGAGGGGGTTTATACAAATAAAAATTGAAAGTTCTTAAAAAGGACGTAATGATAAGGGGATGGTAGACATATGAATCCTCATGTAAAAAAGCTAACGTGAATATTTCTCACGTTAGCTTTCCATTTTTCTTTATTCCGCTTTGGCTTCTTTCTTGGCTTCTGCGTGTGCTTCTTCCTGCTTTGCTTTCTTTCGTGATAATAAATATCCTCCAACTGATA
This sequence comes from Rossellomorea sp. GCM10028870, assembly GCF_042666755.1. Lineage (NCBI taxonomy): Bacteria > Bacillati > Bacillota > Bacilli > Caryophanales > Bacillaceae > Rossellomorea > Rossellomorea sp. GCM10028870. The sequence continues at coordinate 1,738,765 of NZ_JBHTGN010000001.1, forward strand.
AGAGGATTAAAACGGTCCAGAAGACGAGCTTCCATGGTTTTGATTCAGGGAAATGATGATCCAGGATCGCAACATCAGGATGAGCAAGTGTAAATACAGCAAGCTTTACACCAACCCAACCGACGATTAAAAACGCTGCTGATTCTAAAGTAGGGTATTTCTCCAATAATTTAACAAACCAAGTTGCAGCAAATCGCATAATCACCAAGCCGATTATTCCTCCAAGGAACATGACGATAAACTGACCACCATCGATTCCACCTACATCAAACCATCCTGTTGGCTGCAATGTTACAGCTAGAGCAACGGCAGCTAACATGGAGTCAACTGCAAAGGCGATGTCTGCAAGTTCCACTTTCAATACGGTAGTCCAGAAACCTGAGCCCTTGTTTGACTCAGACTCTACAATTCCAGTGTCTTTCCTCTTTTTAACGAAATGGTGAATCGATACATAGAATAAATAGATTGCCCCGATGGCTTGAACTTGCCAAACATTCACTAAGAACGAGATGAGAAATAGTGCAGCAAATCTAAATACAAATGCTCCTAACAGACCATAAAAGAGTGCTTTCTTTCTTTGTTCTACAGGCAGATGTTTAACCATGACTGCCATAACAACTGCATTATCAGCAGCTAGAATTCCTTCAAGACCAACAAGGATGAGCAATACCCATCCATATTCCAGTAACATTGAAGCATCCATAAATGTAAGTCCCTCCTATTTACACAGTTAGTTTTCCAATAGGCAAGGATTTTTATAAAATAAAAAGACCCTTGCCTAAATAAGGCAAAGGTCTTGCTGAGCATAATCATTATGCCAACAAAGCCGATGGAATAATCCATGAACTGACGACTTTGTTTAGGTATGACACCTATAGCTACTCCCCTTTGACAGGTAGAAAACGTTTAAGTTGTATACCCATATCTTACCTCATGAATGAGGTTTCGTAAAGAGATAAAACTTAATGGATTCGGATGAGGATTGATCGAATAATTAGACCAAGTACCACTCCGGGGATCACAAACAACATCGGCAAAAAGATTGGCCCGACAAATTTACCGAATAAATATACCTTGGGAGAGTACATCAAGCCAACGGTCACCATATAAGCAGACATGACAAAAGGTAAGAATATATACGGTTCTTCCTTGGTTTGAGCAAGTTTATAAGCATCCCACATGGCAAACATATAGAGACATGGATAAAACATCAGCCATTGATAATCAATCACAGAAGCTGATTTATGGGTTTCACCTAAAAAGCTATACATAATTCCTTGATTGAAGTTACTTTGGACATTGATGATAATTTCAAGAAGTACAAATAACGTTCCCTTAAACCACAGTCCAACCAGTAATTGTGGAAAACCTGGGAGTGCAATACTCCATAGAACTCCCTCTAATTTTGTAATAGAAGTTTTCATGGGCATCCCAGCAATTGGCGATGAAGTGTATGAACGATAGGATATATGTACTGGGTCGGATTTTGCGTAAGGGAAAATGACATCTCGAGAATCCTCCTATTGATGCTTTCCCATTATTTTTACCATTTTCCTCCCAATTATTACGACGTTTAACACTCAATCCGACAATCATCGTGAAAACATCCTTAATTAATCTTCACATGGAATTTTTCGTTAGAGGAATGTTCTAGATAAAATTCAACCATTTTTCCAATTTGGCTTGACAGGGATGGGCATTGAATGTCAGATCCCTTCAGGTCTTCTTGAGCTTGGTGACAATGAAACCTTCCTTCAAGTGTAAAATAATCAAGCGCTTCGCGTTCAACCTTCAAATATTTTCGAATAAATCGAAAACCCAATGCCCAATTGGAAAGGAACAAGGGAACCTTTCCCCGCGGATGTTTATTGTACATATGCCATAAAATCTGTTCGTACACTTCCCTTACCGTTACTGGTTGTGGATCGGTAAGATGATAGGTTTTTCCTGTTCCGATCCCTTCATGGCCGAGGTGTATAGAAGCTCGAACGACATATTCGACGGGAACGATATTTATGAGGGAATTACCTTCTCCAAGAAAAGGTATCCAAGGTAAAAAGGATAATCGCTTAAACATATTCATAATAAAATACGGTCCATCAAACTTAACCGTCTCACCCGTCTCTGAATTTCCTTTTACGATACCGGGACGGATGATCGTAATCGGCATGATGCCCTTCAGTTCATCAACTAATACCTCAGCTTCATACTTTGTCCGTTCATAGAAGTTATTAAAGCTAGTTGGATACTCCAACTCATACTCATAAATCTCTCCTTTACGTGTTCCCGCCACAAAGGCAGTAGAGAAATAAACATATCTCTTTAATCGGTGAAGAGTTTTACAGAAAGAATTAACGTTTCGTGTGCCCTCTACGTTTACTTTATGAGCAAGACCTTGAGGTACTGCGAGATCATAGATGGCAGCTAAATGCCAGACATACTCCACTTTTTCGCGTATTTCGCCAATTCTAACTTCCGTCATTCCAAGGTTGGGTTGTGTAATGTCTCCTTCTACTAAAATGAGGTCAGCTTTTGTATTCACTGTCAGCTTACCTACTATTTCCTCTGCTTCTGCAGCCATGGTACCTAAATGGAGTAAGTAGATTGCTGAAGCCTTGTCTTGAATAATTAATTCTTCCACAATGTTAAGACTTAAAAAACCTGGAAAACCAGTGATTAAATATATCCCTTTCTTCATACCGCTTCCCACCCCCGCCTAGGATTCCTTTCAAAAATGGGTATTAAAAAAAGCTAACCTACAAGCTAAGGTACCCGTTTGATACAAAGAGGTGACTACTTAGCTGTAAGGTTAGCTCCGTTCGATATTGGCTATTCTCTATTTCCGTATGCTTGGCGATTTCTCTTCATTCTTCTCGTTTCTTTATCAAAGAAACTGTACACAATCGGAATGACATAAATCGTTAACAGTGTACTGCTTATCAAACCACCGATTACGGCTATACCCATCGGCTGATTGATTTCTGTACCTTCCCCGAGTCCCAGAGCCAGAGGTAATAGGCCAAGTATAGTAGTCAAAGCTGTCATTAAGATCGGTCTTGCCCGGTCTTGAACCGCTTCAACAATGCTATCAAAGCTATTGATTCCTGCTTCTTTACGCTGGTTAATGTAATCGACAATCACAATCGCATTGTTTACAACAATACCTGCCAGGACAATGACGCCAATGATCGCAGAAATGCTTATCGGTGTTTGAGTGACTGCCAGCGCTATCGCGACACCAATGACCATGAGTGGGACAGTAAACATGATGACAAATGGATATTTAAAAGATTCAAACTGTGCTGCCATCACCATATATACAAGAACAATGGCCAGTCCAAGTGCCAGTGCCATATCGTCAATGGAATCTTCCAGTAACTCTCTGTCACCACTGAATGAGACTAATGTCTCATTAGGGAGATCCAATGATTCTATCTTTTCATCCACAGCTTTCGAGATTGCTCCGAGATTGGTGGAAGATGAATACTTCAAGTTGAATTGAACTGCGTGCTGCTGATCGATTCTTTGTATACTGACAGGACCATCTTCTATGGAAAAATCAACGACGGAATTCAATTGAATGTACTTTCCTTGTCCATTAGGGATTAGAAGTTTTTTTAGTGAGTCCAAATTCTCAGTAATATTACGGTCATATTGTACGAACACATTTATGACATCAGACGTCTCTGTAACCATTTGGGTCGTCAATACACCCCGTGTTACATCCTGCACAAGCGTACCTATCTGAGCTGGTGCCAGCCCCTGTTCGAGAGCTTTGTCACGATTCACTTTCATTTGGATTTCTTTCACCGTTTCCATCTGATCGGTAGTCACTTCTGATACGTCATTCATATCCTTAAGAGAATTGAATAGTTTATCCACAGATTGATTCAACCTATTTGGGTCTGTATCTCTTAAATTGAATGTCAGGGTTTGAGGACTCGAACCTGATGTTGACTGAAGGTTAAAGGAAATTTCAGCAGAATCATTCACCTTTTCCGCAACTTTCTCGACCTCAGGTTTTACGTCATCTGCAAAAGTGAATATTGATCTCTCCCGATCCTCCAAAGGTTTCATCTTAACATAAACCTCGGCAATGTTCCCTTTCGAACTTCCTCTAAAGGACTCTTCCTGAGTTGTACCGACCAGGCTTACAAAAACATCAACTTCCTTTTCCTTTTCCAGCCTCTCTTCGATTGCATTCACGACTTTGTTCGTTTCTTCTACGGATGCTCCATTTTCTAATTCGACCCTCATGTTGAAAAATCCTTCATCCGTCGGAGGTAAAAACTGTGTCCCTACTGTTGTTAAACCGAGACCACCTGCAACTAAAGTAAGAGCAGTAATAAATAGGACGATGAATCGATGACGAAGGGCCCACTTGACAGAGCGGGTAAATGTTTTCCTGCCTTTTGAACGCCTGCGCTTCGCTTCGATATTTCCTTTAGGCTTCTTCAACAATCTGCTTGCTAACATCGGGATGACCGTTAAAGCTACAACGAGAGATGCTAATAAGCTAAAGGAAATGGTCAGGGCAAATTCGGTAAATAACTCACCAAGCAACCCTGAAATAAAAACAACTGGTAAAAACACTGCAACCGTTGTTAAAGTAGATGCCGTAATGGCTCCACCCACTTCTTTGGAGCCGATACTCGCAGCTTCTCTCGGTGTTTTTCCAAGTGAAAGATGCCGATAAATATTTTCAATTACAACAATGGCATTATCCACAAGCATTCCGATTCCAAGGGCAAGTGCTCCAAGAGTCATGATATTTAAGGTGAAATCAGCAAAGAACATTAAGACGAATGTAACGATGACAGAGTATGGAATCGCCACACCGATAATTAACGGACTCTTTACATTCTTCAGGAATAGAAATAGAACAAGCATGGCAAAAGCTCCACCAATTATCAGGGAGTTTGCAATATTCCCAATGGCTTGCGTAATATAGTCCCCTTGATCAAAGAGAATATCAGCTTTGATTGATTTGTATTGATCCTGTTGGAGTAAACGGTCAAGTTCCTCTTGAAATGCTTTGGAGACAGAAGCCGTGTTTGCGTCGGATTGCTGTAACACACTAAAAAGGATGGCTGATTCTTGATTAGCACGGGTGATCGTATTTGTATCCTCCTGCTTCTTCTCAACGTTCGCGACTTCTCCAAGAGTAATTTTCTTTCCAGTTTGAGGATTTACTTGAAGAACTAATTTTTTTAATTCATCGACGGACTGTAATTCACTCATAACGCGAGTGGTTAAGGTTTGGCCATCGGTTTCGATGGTATCTCCCGGTGAGGTTACATTATTTGCTCTAATGGTGTTAATAACGTCAGATTGACTCAGACGATTTTCTTTCAGCGTTTGCTGATTCAATTCAATGACCACTTCATCCTTGAGTGAACCAGAAACGTTTACATTTGCCACTCCCTCAACACGGGTTAATTCCAATTTCAAGTTTTCGGATAAAGTTTTTAAATTACTTTCCTTTCCTTCTTCACGCAACGAAAATTGAATGATCGGAAACTGGGCAGGATCGAATTTAAGAAACCTTGGGTTATCCGCACCATCCGGGAGTGGAGTCTGACCCATTCTTTGAAGCACATCGTTCTCAATGTCATCAATGGAGGTTGCCCATGAAAATTCAAGGAGAATAAAGTTTGAGCCTTCCCTTGAAGTAGATTGGATGTTTTTCATCCCTGGTAAAGTGGACAAGCTTTCTTCCAGTGGCTTTGTCACCTTCTCCACCACTTCTTCAGGACTCGCACCAGGATAATTGGTGACGACGACCCCCACAGGAGGATTTAAATCTGGAATGAGCTTTAACGGGATTCTCGAGAGGGAAACCCCTCCAAGAATAAGGATGAGTAGCATGGTGACAATGGTGAATACAGGGCGGCGTATGGAAAAATCACTAATTTTCAAACGGGCGCTCCCCTTTCATTATGTATGTTCACTACCGATCGGAAGCAGTTAATGTTAACTATAGTCTCTTCAGGAAGATCCTTCAATATTAAAGCTTCTACAATAGAAAATGTTCACAATTTATTCATCTTGATAAATAAATAAACCTATTCTGTAAACACTATTTTTATACTGAAACGTAAGGAGCATAAGCATGGCGAATTGGGTTCCATTTGTATCCCTTAGTCTTATCAGCATCTTCCTGTTAACCTTCATAGTGATTAAGAACCGTCATATTTCTGCTCAGATTTTATTGTTTTGGCTTTTCATTTCCGGATTAGCCTATGTATTCGAATATATCATCTTTGTTTTACTTAACAGCTATACGTATCATCCCCATATTTTATCGAATAATTACAATGATAGTGTATTGGGGTCGATTAGTTCACAGGCTTTTTCCGTTCCGATCGCCCTTACTTACATTGTTGTCTATCATTTGAAAATAACCCGGATTGCCTTGATCATTGGTTTATTCTTTCTCATTGAAATATGGTTCACCTATTCAAATTTGTACGAACACCATTGGTGGCAATCGTATTACACATCATTTTTCCTAATCCTTTCTGTCATACTGTCTAAGGTGTGGTGGAAGCTGCTCGAAAATGATCCTAATCACTATGTACTATTCATTACCTTGTTTTTTGCTCTGTCGACCGTCTCCCTTTCATTTGCCTGGATTCTTTCTTCCCTGTTGGAACTTTATATCCTCCCAATGAATCATTTCTCTAATCCTACACGGGACTTGATTGCGGGAAATGCGATATACATTTGGTTTACCACCTACTTTTATACACTGGTTATCTTCTTTAGAAATAAGGATAAGCCATATGCTCTGTTGACCATCCTTTTCCTGTTAACCATAGAAGTATTCATGGTCCAAGAAGGTGTGTTGCTATTAAAGAATCCAATCATGATGATGGTTCTTCCCCTTTTTCATTTTTCAATGATTACACTAGGCGGATATTATTACAATCATCATTTCCCAAATTATGTTGAAATCACACGAAAAGGACTGCCCTCTGGATAATTCATCTTTTAGAAAAAATTCGATGAATGACCAGGACAGTCCTTTTTATTTCCTCTTAATAATATGTTAGTTTGATGCAATTGGCTTCGGTTCAGTTTGTTCTTTTTCTATGGTCCAGCCGGTAAATCCATAAAGAATAGTTATAACTGGAGAAATGAGACAAAAGATTGCAAACGGTAAATATTCAAGCGTGGAGACACCTAATACATCGGTTAGGAAGATGCCGCATACACTCCATGGTACTAACGGGTTAATGACTGTTCCAGCATCTTCTAACGTACGTGATAAGTTTTTAGGATGTAACCCAAGTTTCTTATATTGTGATTGAAAGGCTTCTCCCGTCAATAGGATGGACAAATACTGCTCCCCGACAACCAGGTTGATACCAATGGCTGATAAAGCCGTTGAAAGGATCGTTCTTCTTCCTGATTGAATGATCGTTGAGACTTTATCAAGTAACACAGGAATAATGCCAAGCTTAAATAGTATTCCACCCAGGCTTAAAGAAAGGATAACAAGGGAAATCGTGAACATCATGCTGTTGACCCCTCCTCTAGTTAAAAGCGAGTCGATGGATTCCACACCCGTTTTTGACTCATACCCTGCAAATAACACCTGGAACAGTTCGTTCAGCTTCAAGGATCCATGTAAGAATGATATTCCGATCGAGACCGCTATATTGATTGCCAGTGTTAATAAGGCAGGGGTTTTAAATACGATTAAAACAATCAGCAATAATACAGGTATGAGACTATACCAATGAATGAGGCCGGTTTGACTTAAGCCTTCCTGTAGGGATTTCAGCTGTGATAAGTTGACATCACTTGTTTCCGGTGATAAGAATCCGAATACGATGAGCGTAATGATAAAAGCAGGAACGGTTGTCCAAGCCATATTGCGAATATGGGTAAATAAATCTACCTTTACAATAGAAGAAGCAAGATTCGTTGTGTCTGATAATGGGGACATCTTATCTCCAAAAAAGGCTCCTGAAACAATCGCTCCTGCCGTAATGCTCATGGATAATCCCATCGCTTCACCAATTCCGATAAGTGCTACACCTATGGTTGCCGCCGTCGTCAATGAACTTCCAATCACGATGCCGCTTAAGGAAGTAAGCAAAAAGGCAATCGCATAAAAATAGTTGGGAGTAACAAATTCAAATCCATAGAACATCAAGGTAGGAATGGTTCCACTGAGTAACCAGCTGCTCACAAGAAGACCAATGAAGAAAAAGAGTAAAATAGCCCCTAAGCCACCTTGTGCCCCAACAATCATTCCTTGTTCAATCTCTTTGAATTTAACTTTTCGAATAAGTCCATATATCATGAGAAAAAAGAGTGAAAAAATGATCGGAATATGAGGGACTGATTCGAGTACGATAATACTGACACTAATCATCCCCAGTATAGCGAGTAATACCGCTGATGCTTCTTTAACGGTTGGTTTGTTTACGCTTTGAATGTTTAACATAGTAACACTTCCTTCTCTAAGTTGAAATTGATGAATTGGAATAGAAAGAACAACAAAAAGAACCCTCCATCCCGAATAGGGACGAAGAGTTCTCCGCGTTACCACCCTAATTGGAATAAACCTATTGTCATACATTCCCTCAGCCCATTCATGACTATTCATGAATGTATGACAATCTATTATTCCCACTTCATAAAGGTTTGTCTCTGGATAAAGCCTCATTAACTTTGAGGGTTTATAAGCAATGTAATTCAGAAATAATGGACCTAAGCTTTCACCTGCCGCCTAGTCTCTGATTGCTGTCTACCTATTTCCTACTGCGTTGCTCAAGACAAAGATATGTGATTAAGCGCTAAGAATTAGAAAGGGCATCAAGTTCTTTCACTCTTAAACGCTTTTAAGCTTTTATGCACTAAAGTAATTATACTAGTATTTTATCATCGTCTAAAAATATGTCAACTACCTTTTTATAAAAAAAATGCCTCTCTTCGTAGAAGTGAGGTCATCTTTCCTTATACAAATAGAGAATCGGCAAATGGTTCTACTGCTTGTTGGGCCGGCTTTCCTATAAAATAACCTTGTGCATAATGAACACCGATTTCTTTACAAAATAGCAATTCTTCTTCCCTCTCTATTCCTTCTGCTAATACAAGGATATTTAACTCCTTAGCAATCTTCATGACTTTCCGTAAAAACTCCTGATTTTCAGCAAGTCTATCACAATGATTGATAAAGGATCGATCAATTTTCACATAGTCCGGTTTTAGGAGAGTCAGCATTTCAACTGTGGCAAAACCGGATCCAACATCATCAAGCGCCACTTTCATTCCTTCACGCTTATATACATCAAGGACGGATTTTAGATGCTCCACATCCTCAATCTTTTCTGTTTCAACCACTTCGAATACAAGATCCTCGGGATTCACACCAATTTCGTTCACAATCTGAAAGGTATGGCGTAAACAAAATTCAGGATTATAGATCGTGGAAGGAAGGAAATTAATAAAACTTTTAATACCTCGATTCACCTGACCTACACGGCATTCGATAGCCGATTTCCTTGCTTTCTGGTCTAACATGGAATGAAAGCCTGTGATGGCGGCAACTTCAAATAATTGTCCGGGATTAATTTTTTTTGACTGGTCCCCTGCCCGCAAAAGAGATTCATAACCCAAGAGACTGTAATCGCTTAAATCAATGATTGGCTGAAGATGACTTGTGAAATTTCCACCCTGAATCATCTCTATCATCTCTCTATGTTTCATTAACAGCATGAATTTGCCTACTGCCATGAATGGTCTGGGCTGATCTATATCATTTATGCTGCACTTCCATCCTTCCTCTTCCAGTAAATCCTCTACCCTCACAAGCTTTTCGTATAGTACATTCAGATTTTCATATAGAAAAACATATGTACCATCTTCTAATCGCGTCGAATATCCATTCAATGGCACGGAATGATTTTGATCATTATGTAAAAAAAAGCACCCTGCATCGAGATACTTCATGGTTACAGTGCAATTTGCACAAGCGATTTTCACTATCAACTCTCTCCCTTATATGAAATTATATCCTATATTTATATAATAAGGCTTTTTACCCAAAAAACACCACTAATCAACCTTTATATCAGGAGAAATTCACTAGATAATGGTACTAGCTCAAATGAATCCAGGCTTTACACGGAATTCCGAGAACCTAAAAACTAAAAGCACCCCTCCAGATCAAATTCTAGGGGGTGCTTACATAATTTACATTAAACTGTATAATCGTATATCAGGATTTTTATCATTGAACCATCTCATAGCAAAATCATTTTCAAACAAGAAGACCAGGTTGCCATGACGATCTTTCACCAGCATGCTTCGAGAGCTCGACATTGTTTCCTTAACATCTTCTTCATTTTCAATCCATCTTGCAATTTTTGATCCAATCGGTTCCATTTTGACATCAACGTTGTACTCATTTTTCATTCTGTGCTCGAATACTTCAAACTGAAGCTGCCCGACTGCACCAAGAATGATATCTTCCGTGCGAGTCTTATAATATTGAATGGCTCCTTCTTGTACCAGTTGAAGAATTCCTTTTTGAAAGTGTTTCTGTTTCATTACGTTCTTAGCTGTAACACGAACAAAAAGTTCTGGAGTAAATTGAGGGAGCTTTTCATACTGGAATCCTTGTTTTCCTTGCACTAGTGTATCACCGATTTGATACGTACCCGTGTCATATACCCCAATGATATCTCCACTCACAGCTTCATTTACAGTACTTCGATCATCTGCAAGAAATTGTGTAGACTGAGCAAGCTTAATGGATTTACCTGTGCGAGAAAGGTTAACAGTCATCCCTCTTTCAAATTGACCTGAACAAATGCGGACAAATGCAATCCGGTCACGGTGAGCAGGATTCATATTGGCTTGAATCTTAAATACGAATCCAGAGAATTCCTCTGCCGTCGGTTCAATCTCGCCTGCGTCAGAATTCCTTGGCTGTGGAGACGGTGCAAACTGTAAATATGTTTCAAGAAACGTTTGAACGCCAAAATTGGTTAATGCACTGCCGAAGAAGACAGGAGAAAGCTCTCCATTCGCTATCCGTTCACGGGAAAATTGGTTTCCTGCTTCGTTCAGAAGCAAAACATCTTCAAGCGTTTGGTCGTATAGATTGCTATCCTTAAGAGGATGCTGGCCTTCAATTTCACCTTCATCGTTTAAAGGTATAAAGCGATCTTCATCGTCTACACGGAATTGCTCAATTCGATTATGGAATCGATCATAGATTCCTAAAAATTCTTTCCCCATCCCTATCGGCCAATTCATCGGGTAGGATTGAATTCCCAATACTTCTTCAAGCTCTTCCAATAATTCTAAAGGCTCACGTCCTTGACGGTCGAGCTTATTAATGAAGGTGAAGATCGGTATCCCTCTCATGCGGCAAACTTTGAAAAGCTTTAAGGTTTGCGCCTCGATCCCTTTGGCTGAATCAATGATCATAACCGCGCTATCAACAGCCATCAAGGTTCTATACGTATCTTCAGAAAAGTCTTGGTGACCTGGTGTATCAAGGATATTCACCCGATAATCATCATAGTCGAATGCCATCACAGAAGAAGTGACCGAAATCCCTCTCTGCTTCTCAATTTCCATCCAGTCAGATGTTGCAAACTTTCCTGATTTCTTTCCTTTTACAGTTCCAGCTGCTCGAATTGCTCCTCCAAAAAGAAGAAGTTGCTCTGTTAATGTTGTTTTCCCAGCATCCGGGTGGGAAATAATAGCGAAAGTTCGTCTTGACTGAACTTCCTGTATAAAGTCTATTTTCATTCATAAAACCCTTTCTCGTCATTATCACTTTCTCATCATATTCGTTCTAAAGTGACAATGCAACAAAGAATCAAAACCCTGGTAAATTCGGTAGCTTTACTGATCATCTTCTATCAGTGTGAATGGGACCGTATTCGCCTTACATTATCTCTTACATCTCACGTGTCCACTGAACAATCCGGGAACTTAAGGTGGTTGCTGTCTCTCCTGAAACCCTCTCCTGTAATGAATGGAATAATTTTGTGTGTATATCTTCCTCTTCATAGGTAAAAGAATAAGACCATTGAATACACGGCACCGCAATTAATATGAGCTCTTCTTTCTTGTTTTCATATATATATACTTTTTGTTCCAAGCCTTCCAAAAAATTTTTTCTGATCTTCATAATTTGTATCCCCTTTCATGAAAACGCTTTATTGGCGCATACTAAAGACGATGTTGTCCGTACAACTTCACTAAATTCGTGTAATTGTAGGTTGTCAGACGTCTGAAAGAATTGTAAAATAAAAAACCGAAAGCATCAAGTTACAAACTTAAATTTTGAAGAGGTGAAAGAAGTGCAATATTTATGGGGTATCATGGGTATCATTGTCGTTCTGGGAATTGCTTTTGCATTTTCTACGAACAAAAAGCGTATTAATTTCAGAACCGTCCTTGGAGGACTAGCTATACAGTTATTTTTCGCTTTTGTCGTGTTAGAAACTTCTTGGGGTCAAAGTTCTCTTAAATGGTTGACTCAAGGTGTCAACGCTATAATCAATTATTCAAACGAAGGTATCACCTTCCTTTTCGGTGGTCTTTATACGGAAGAATCCAATATTGCGTTTATTTTTGCGTTTAATGTCCTTCCAGTCGTTATTTTCTTTTCTGCGTTAATTTCAGTCCTTTACTATCTTAAAATCATGCAGTTTTTCATCAAAATTTTAGGTGGCGGATTGGCAAAGCTTTTAGGAACAAGAAAGGCCGAGTCACTGTCTGCAGCAGCGAATATTTTTGTCGGACAAACTGAAGCCCCGTTAGTAGTAAGGCCTTATCTATCTAAAATGACTGAATCGGAACTTTTCGCAGTCATGACAGGTGGACTTGCTTCCGTTGCCGGTTCCGTATTAGTCGGGTATTCCTTACTGGGCGTTCCTTTGGAATATTTATTGGCAGCAAGCTTCATGGCAGCTCCTGCAGGACTCGTATTGGCAAAGTTATTTGTACCTGAGACAGATAATACACCTGAACCAAAAGAGCTTGATATGGAAGCGGATTCTGATTCGGCAAATGTCATCGATGCAGCGGCTAAAGGTGCCAGCGTCGGGCTTCAATTAGCTTTAAATATCGGTGCAATGCTACTTGCATTTATTGCACTCGTTGCCCTTATTAATGGTTTACTCGGATTTGTAGGTGGTTGGTTCGGTTTTGACAGCCTTTCACTTGAACTCTTACTTGGATATGCTTTTGCTCCACTTGCATTTGCGATTGGAGTACCTTGGAGTGAAGCAGTCATCGCCGGAAACTTCATTGGACAAAAGCTTGTCATCAACGAATTCGTTGCTTATTCCGCGTTTGCTCCTGAAATCGGGAACTTATCGGATAAAGCGGTAGCCATCATCTCCTTCGCTCTTTGTGGATTTGCGAACCTTTCTTCATTGGGTATTTTACTTGGTGGACTTGGTAACCTTGCCCCTGACCGCAGAGGGGATATTGCCCGATTAGGATTAAAAGCCGTCATTGCCGGTGCACTCGCTTCATTACTAAGCGCTGCAATAGCTGGTATGTTTGTATAATCGATTTGATTATTAAAGAAGCTGTCCTCTAGGTGGACAGCTTCTTTTCATTCTAGACTGCTGATGGAGTGAACAACTCATCATTTGACAGACAGGTTCTTCTTTTCCCTGATTTCTTTGCTGCATAAAGTCTTTGATCGGCGAGTGCGATAAGCTCTTCCGGGTCATTCGCTTCAGTCGTTTCAGCTTGACCGAAACTCATGGAAATCGGCAGAGGCTGTAAGGACTCCAACCGGCTGTATAACTCTTTTAAAAACTGATGGATAACATGGTCATCCATATGAGGCAATAGGATGACAAATTCTTCTCCTCCATATCGAAATGCCTGTCCCTTATATATCTCAGAGAGGGTACGAAAAACTTCCCCTACCTTTCGAATGACTTCATCCCCTGTTAAATGTCCTAATTCATCATTCACTTTTTTGAAATCATCGATGTCTCCAAGGAGTATGGTGAAGGATTCATTCTCATCCAGTTTCTTTCTAAACTTTTCCTGAAATGATAGCTGATTGAATAAGCCAGACAAATAATCTCTATGGGCGAGATGATGATAGGCTTCCTTTTGCGCATAATGAGCACGCTCCCGTAGCATGATCAACGCCCCAAAAAGACCGATGATCCAAAGGAAAAACAAATTAATAGAAAGAGTGAAATAATGTTGGAATTCGCTTAAGTTGACGGTCACGGTCCCCATCAAAAGATATGCCAGGCTAAATACAGCAAGGGAAATGAGGGCTCCTTTGGTTCTCCAATAAATCGTTGCATGCATGACAAACAATATTGAAATCGGGTAAAGCGGACTATGTATCCCTTCTGATAAAAACATCAGCCAGATTAATGCCAGGAAATCGAACATTATCCCCGCCTTTAAGATGAATTGGAGACTTCTTTTATCATCCCTGGCCCGAATAAGTGCAATTTGAGTCACAAGCATATAGATGACCCCGGATACTAATAAAAAGGGAAAGACCTCTTTATTGGTAGTGATATTATCAGAAAAGGGAGGTACGTAAAATATAAGAGTAGCGATCACAACAAACAGCCACCTCAAAGTAGAAAACAACTTCTCTGTTTCATAATCATTCAAGTACAACGAAAATCTCATTAGCTTCATTCTCTCATCATTTAATATATAGTTAAATTTACCAAAGTTTAAGAAAGTCGTCTATGTACATATAAAAAAGCAGACCAACATCTGTCATATTGGTCTGCTACTCCGTTTAAGATTATTCAGTTATACCGTACTTCAACTTGCTTTCTTCTATCGCAATATCCTTGTCACTATGAGGATATTTCGTATTTTCGATGATTTGATAATCCTCATGACCCTTACCGGCAAAGATGATAATATCCCCCGGTTCACTAACCTCCACTGCATGCTTAACCGCTTCGGCACGATCCCCGATTAAAGCGTACTGGTCATGCTGCATTCCTTTTTCAAGATCTTTTAGTATGCTATCGTACTCTTCATATCGCGGGTCATCTGTCGTTAAGATGACATAGTCTGCAAGTGATGCTTTTTCTGCCATGGTAGGACGTTTTGTCTTATCACGATTTCCTCCTGTTCCGACGAGGAAAATGATTTTGTTTTCCTTGAACGGCAGGACTGATTGAATGGCGTTTTCGATTGCATCCGGTGTATGTGCATAATCAATGTAAACGGAGAGGGGGGCATCCATTTCAACCTTCTCCATTCTCCCACTTACAGGTGGAAGGTCGCGAACAATTTCCACCAGTCTGGATACTTCCATCCCCCTCGCATACAGACAAGCCATAGCTGTAAGGACATTGTATACATTGAACTTTCCTAATAGCTTCATTTCCACCTTAAAGTTTCCTTCAGGAGAAGCCAGCGTGAACTTCGTTAAATCATTATAATACTCTACATCTTCTGCCTTAAAGTCAGCGTGCCCTTCTAGCCCATAGCTGATCACTTCATGAGGAGTCATATAGCTGTAGCGCTCATACCATTCGTCATCTGCATTAAGAACAACGTACTTTGGATCTTGTAAGTCTTGACCTAATTGTGAGAACAATAACCCTTTCGCATATCCATAATGTTCCATCGTCCCATGATAATCCAAATGGTCATGACTTAAATTGGTGAAAGCCACCACATCAAAGTCGATACCCCATAATCTCCCCAACGCGAGTCCGTGTGAGGATACTTCAAGGGTGAAATTCTGGATATCGCGATTGATTGCTCTTTGAAGCATCTGTTGGTTCGTTAAGTTGTCACAGGTTGTGTTTTCACTCGGTAGCAGTTCTCCATCTAGATTAAAGCCGATTGTGCCGGATAATGCGGAGCTCCGGCTGTCTTTTTTCAGGATGGAATGGATCAGGTTACTCACTGTGGTCTTCCCGTTTGTACCGGTTATACCGAAAACCGTTAACTTTTGTGAAGGGTAATCATAATACTTATTGGATAATTGAGCCAAGGCTTTGAATGAGTCTTTAACTACGACTAATGCCGCATGATTTAAATCAATATCTAATTGTTTTTCTGCAACAATCAGGGTGGCTCCTTTTTCAACGGCCATCTGTGCATAATCATGTCCATCCACTGTGTAGCCTCTTATACATACAAACAAGCTTCCTTCTGTCACTTTTCTGGAATCGACATGAATTTCGTTTATTTCTGAAGGCAATTCACCGTAAATGGTTTTTAATTTAATGCTGTCTAACAGGTTATATGTAATCATTTGCTTACCTCTTTTGTATTAATATTGTATCTATTTTATCTTATCATCTTCGCTTTGATAAGAGAAATACCTCCTATAATCAAAACAAACTTTTCTCACACAATTGTCACCATACCCCCATTCACGATGCCTAAACAAAAAAGCCTTTGATCACACCCATAATAAGGGTGATCAAAGGCTTCACTTTACTCCTCAACCATCTTTGATTGAACATATTGCCAAAGTAATTTTTCCGTATTGAGAATCGAGGATTCATGCGTTCGCTCATATGCATGAGAAGCATCGATCCCCGCACCGATCAGTCCATGAACGATGTCAAAGCCTGCACGGATCGCGGCTGAAGCATCGGAACCATAGTAAGGATAAATATCGACTTTATATTCGATCCCGTTTTCTTCAGCTAATGAGACCAAGTGTTTACGCAATTCGTAATGATAGGGTCCACTTGAGTCCTTTGCACAAATAGATACGGTGTATTCATCCGTTGATTGACCATCACCGATTGCTCCCATATCCACTGCCAGATATTCAACGGTTTCGTCAGGAATATTAGAATTCCCGCCGTATCCTATTTCTTCATTATTGGATATTAAGAAGTGGGTCGTATAAGGAAGAGCGATTCCTTCTGATTTGATTTGGCGAATCAAGCAGAGAAGCATACCCACACTCGCCTTATCATCTAAATGGCGAGATTTAATAAACCCGCTTTCTGTAATTTCAGCACGAGGATCGAAAGAAACAAAGTCCCCCACTTCTATACCAAGCTCTCTTACTTCCTTGGCATTTCCGACCTTTTCATCAATACGAACTTCTATATTCGTTTCATCCCGTTTTGCTTCACCTGCATTTTTGTATACGTGAACGGATGTTTGATGCATAAGGATGGTTCCAGTGTAGGTTCTGCCTGAAGAGGTTTCAATCTGACAATTCTCCCCTTCGACTGCATTCCATCTGAATCCACCAATCATGGATAAACGCAAACGTCCATCACTCTTGATTTCCTTGACCATGGCGCCAAGAGCGTCCACATGTGCCGTCAGCATGCGATGTCTTTCTGTGTCTTCGCCAGGTAGCGTAATGATCAGTGCACCTTTTCGGTTTCTTTTCATTTCTACATTTAGGTCTGAAAGATATTCCTCAACAAAATTCATAATTTTATTCGTGTTTCCTGAAGGACTTGGAATTTCTACAAGCTCCTTAATTAATTGAAGAGTTTTCTTCGTATCTGGATATGTATTCATTTGACTCCCTCCCTTCCCGTATTATACCGTCATTTGCCAGATTACTACAAATCATGTTTACCGAATATTCCATCTAATACGATTGGATTTTTTAATCGCTTCTCTTTCAAATTTCTTTCTTATCTCTTTTTGAAACGGATGAAGATACCCACAGTTCTCACAGAAGTAAAAGCCAATATTCCCCCTGATCTTTTGTCCATGAGGCAGAATCGTAAACCCATCACCATATTCTTCCCTTAAGAATATTTCACTTTCCGTCAAATCAGGGTGACCACAATATAAACAACCATTAAACTCCATTTTTCCCACCGCCCCTTTTTGTACATGCCTATGAAGGGAACGGGAATACTATGAATGGATTCGTAGGAAGTTTACTGTAGCCCCTTAATCATTAACACAATAAAAAACATCAAAGAAACAGGAGTGATATAGTGAACTCATCAACACTGGACAATTTACCTCAAGGTAAGAAACATCCGAAAGGGTTATATCTCTTGTTCTTCACAGAATTATGGGAACGGTACAGTTACTATGGCATGAGGGCTCTTCTCGTCCTCTATCTAACAACTGCATTTGTAAGCGGGGGATTGGGTGTGGATCCTGCCAAGGCATTATCCATCTATGGAATTTATACCGGAAGTGTATATTTCACACCAATATTCGGAGGGTGGATGACAGACCGCTATATAGGATTGAGAAGAGCGATTACCATTGGGGGCATCACAATGGCATGCGGGGATTTTTTAATCTTCCTTACCCACTCCCAAACTGGGCTATATGCAGGATTAGCCCTTCTAGTAATCGGAAATGGATTCTTCAAACCGAATATCTCAACCCTGGTTGGTGAGCTCTATCCACGAAATGATAAACGAAAGGATGCAGCATTTACGATCTTTTATATGGGAATTAATCTGGGAGCATTATTCGCACCGCTTATTGCAGGGTTTCTCGCAGAGGATTTATTTCTCAAAACACTTGCGGATGGTACGATGCACTATGGATTTAAATGGGCTTTCCTTGCATCCTCCATCGGAATGGTTACTGGACAAATCATCTTTAGCACATTAAATAATAAGTATCTTGGAAACGTTGGATTAAGGCCCAATAAAGCACTGGCAGAAGAAGCGAACGAGAACCAGAATGTTCCTCTGTCGATGAAAGAAAAGCAGCGGACAAGAGCCATTCTAATCCTAGCCTGCTTTGTCGTTTTCTTCTGGGCTGGCTTTGAACAGGCAGGAAGCTCGTTCACTCTGTATACGAAAAATTTCATCGATCGAGAAGTGTTCGGCTATACTATTCCTGTCGCCTGGTTCCAATCTGTTAACCCCTTGTTCATTGTGATTCTGGCACCGATTCTTTCAAGTGTCTGGTTAAAGCTTTCAAGGTCAAATAGAGGCGACCTGAACATGACGACAAAAATGGGAATCGGAATGATTCTCCTCGGACTCGGATTTATGATCCTCATTCCCGCAGTCATGCAAACGGGTTCGGATGAACAGAATATTACCATGAAGGCAAACTTACTGTTTATCGTCTTTACTTACCTTCTGCACACCCTTGGAGAACTCTTTTTATCACCTGTCGGTTTGTCGCTCGTCAGTAAAGTAGCACCTGTTAAAATCGCATCCTTGCTGATGGGGGTTTGGATGGCTGCCATAGGGGTGGCGAGTCTTCTGGCCGGACAGTTAGCCTCCCTGACAGCCACACTGGGATATTTGGAAATCTTCGCTGTCATCGGTGCCACCGCCATTATCCTGGGCTTAGTCTTACTTGCCATTTCGAAAAAGCTTGTATTGATGATGAGAGAAGAAAACCAAACGTAATAGAAATAGGAAAGCCGCTGGACAATTCCAGTGGTTTTCCTATTTCACCTTTTTCTCAGCTGCACTCCCATTCAGTAATCCACCAATCAATAATATCGTGGAGGAAATGTAAAACCATACAACTAACGTAATGACGCTGCCCAGCTGGCCATAGAACTGGGAATAGTCATTCAGTTTAACATAGGTACCATATAACCAGGAAACCCCTTGCCAGCCAAAGGTTGCGAATAGTGCACCGGGAATGACATGTAGGAAGGAAATTCGTTTACTTGGAACAACCATATAAAGAAACAGGAAGAGTATGAACATAAAGATCGAGCTTAAACCCCATTTTCCAATGACCCACGCTTGACTCCATTCTCCGTTAATCTTCCCTTCTGCGAACCTTGCATGACGGATATATTCCTCAACTACAGGTACGATAAGGGAAAATGAAATAAGGAACATAAAGCCGACTGTCAATAATAAATCATATAATAACGCGATTAAAAAGGGTTTCTTCCTCTCGATTCTATACGCTTGATTCATTGATCTTACCATGGATTGGACGGCCATAGAGGAAAGCCAAAAGGTAAAGAAGATGGAAATGGACAATACATCTCCCCGTTGGTCATACAAAATACGATCAATATTATTTTGAATGATAGCGTATGATTTATCAGGTGCAAAAGGCTTAATCAGAAGCAATACATTGGTTTCCGTTATGGGCAGATAACTAATCAGCGAAAAGACAAAAATTAAAAACGGAAAGATGGATAATAATAAATAATACGCCAACTGTGCAGAATGATCGAAGAAGCGTTCCTTAAAAAATCGAACTGTCACATTCTTAGTATGATGTAAGATATTCATGGTTTTAAACTCCTAAATAGGAAAAGATATTCTTATTTTCCCCTTTCATGCAAAATTCAATCATTTTTGAACAGCTTTGCATTATCATTAGACCTTTCTCCATTTTCCCTGTCAAATGATAAGCGTGAGGAATTACTAAGAGGATATGGAATAGTCCCCGATCCTCACCTCATTCTGCATCCCCTTTTTTCCACTCATCCTCTAATAAACCAAATAGCAGAGAGTCTCTCCACCCATTTTTCATTTTCAGGTCTTGACGGATTCTTCCTTCTAACGTCATTCCGATTTTTGTTAACACTTTATGAGAGGCTATGTTTTGGGACCCACATTTCGCTGAGATTTTATGCAAATTCAACTCAGAGAACCCTCGCTCCACTAACGCTCTTCCAAGGAGAGTTCCGATTCCATTCCCCCAGTAATCAGGATGTAGTATATACCCGATCTCACCTGATTGATGAACGAAGCTCTTGATGATAATTTCTCCTGCACCAATCACACGACCGATTCTCTCATCGACCAAGGCATGAACATACCTTGTTTGTGGAACCACCTTTTCAGCTTTCAACACTTCCTCCACATACGCTAGAGTTTCCACCTCTGAATTCGGGCCCCATGGCTGATACTGAGACACAGTTTCTTGAGACGCATAGAGATGAACGTCCTTCCAATCTTCTTTCTTTAACCTGCGTATATATAAATGAGAAGAAAGATAAATCTTTTCCATGTCATTCACCCCACATGCATAATAAATTGAACTAATATTAACACAACTTTCTGTATTAGGATTAAATTTTTCTGAATGAATGTCACTATTGAACAAATAGACAAGATAAATAAAAAACCAACAATCAAAATTCACGAAAATACCCGTAACTAATAAAGGATTTCCCCCTCTCATTCAAGAAATCAATATATAGAAAGAAAATTTCTTGCATCACTGTTCGAAGCAGACGAAAGGAAAGGGAGAATTGATATGGTAAACAACAAGGAAACAATGGGGAATGAAGATGTATTCACAGACTTTATTAATAAAATGACCTATGGTGAGTATCTTGGTCTGGATACGTTACTCCATAGTCAGAAACGATTATCCGGTCATCATGATGAAATGTTATTCATTATCATTCATCAAGTAAGCGAGTTATGGATGAAATTGATTCTGCATGAAATCAAAGCTAGTATCACTTCCATTCAAAAAGGAGAACTTTCTCCTGCATTTAAAATGTTGGCACGTGTTTCAAAGATTCAATCACAAATCATTCATGCATGGGATGTCCTATCCACACTTACTCCTTCAGAGTATGTACAATTCAGGGACAGCCTTGGACAAGCCTCAGGATTTCAATCCTATCAATATAGAATGATCGAATTTGCTCTTGGGTACAAAACGAAACATGTACTGGAGATTTATAAGAAAGATCCTGAGTTATTAGCCCAACTAAAAGAGGCATACGAGGTCCCTTCCCTATATGATGTTTCCATCCATGCCCTATCAAAAGCGGGCTTACCCATTCATGAAGATGTACTTCTTCGGGACTACAAGAAGCCTTACGAGGAAGATCAGACTGTATTGGATGCATGGACAGAAGTCTATAAGCATCCCGATCAATATTGGGATTTATACGAATTAGCCGAAAAATTGATCGATATTGAGGATTGGCTTCAACAATGGCGTTTCAGACATATGAAAACCGTGGAACGGATCATCGGGCATAAAATGGGCACGGGAGGATCAAGCGGAGTAGGCTATCTAAAAAAGGTTCTGGACCACCGGTTCTTCCCTGAGCTGTGGAATGTGCGTACGAATCTTTAAAAATAAATGACGTAATATTCACACATTCTATCAGCGTATTTTTATTTCCATCATTCGTTAGGGTTGCCTTTTATATGGTTACCTGATATTATGTAAGAGAATTATTTTTGTTCGGAATGGAAGGATAGACAAAGTTTTTAAAGCTTTTCGCCTTGAAGTTACATGAGCAAGAATAGTAATACAATTGTGTGGAGAACACACGAGGAGGTAACATTATGTTAGAAGGTACAGTTAAATGGTTTAACGCAGAAAAAGGTTTCGGATTCATCGAGCGCGAAGGTGGAGACGACGTGTTCGTACACTTCTCAGCTATTCAAGGCGAAGGATTCAAAACTTTAGAAGAAGGTCAAAAAGTTTCTTTCGAAATCGTTCAAGGAAACCGTGGCGACCAAGCTGCTAACGTTACTAAAGCATAATTTATGCTACCCAGGAAGACCCTACTCTGTAGGGTCTTTTTTCTTTGCCCTTATCTATTAAGGCGTTTACAATAGTCTTATCTTTAAAAATAGGAGGCTATAATTTTGACTCGACACTCTTTTCATATCACGACTGATTGGCCAGGTTTACGAAACGATGTAGGAACCTTGAGCTCAGAAAATTTACATATAAACATATCCATCCCTCCAGAAATGGACGGCCCTGGGATTGGAACAAATCCTGATGAAATGCTTCTGGGTGCTGCAGCTACATGTTATATCATTACACTAGCCGCAATGCTTGAACGAAGCCACATCGGGAAAACTGACTTAACGATGACATCTGAAGGAATTGTAGAAGTGGAAAAAGGCGTTATTACGTACAAAGAAATCATTCATCGTCCTGTCTTGACATTAATCCCCTCCCATACAGAAAAAGACATCTCCCTCGCTAAAAAACTGATGATGAAAGCCGAGCAGTCTTGTATGATCACCCGTGCAATCAAGGGAAATGTCATTGTTAGTGTTGATCCCACCCTTCTTCTATAAAAGTCAGAAAAAAGGGCACCCAAGCGGATGCCCTTACTTATATTCAATTCGATTATGATTCAGCGTGAACAAGCTTCACTAACATATGGGAAAGCATATGCTGCTCTTCCTCGTTACCCGCTTTCCATAATTCATATAATAACTTCTCTTCCCTATTCTTTGGCTCTTCATGTGCAGCAAGATAGTCTCCCACTTTTTGGGCTGCCTTAGCTTGCTGCTCTTCATTCATCCCTAACTTATCCGCTAAGGAAACTTTATTACCTAAGTATTGTTTGAAATGATCAAAGTTTGAAAGGATATCCTCTTTTTTGTCCTGAGACATATTGTCTAACGTACTGTCAACTTTCGACTCCATTTTTTCTTCTGTAGAATGATTTGCCATGTAAAACCTCTCCTCTCATTCAATCTAGTATGTATATTCCCACTACCGGGAGAGTTAAACATTTATTTTCATATTTTTGGTAATGGAAGCTCCAACTCTCTGCTTCTTGTTTAAGCAATTTCTCCAGAGTGTATACAATAAAGTGGAACTGAATAATGAGGAGGACGAATCATGAATACACAATTTGATAAACTATTCATTAATGGAGAATGGGTAAAAGGAAGCAGTGAGAATATGATTCCCAATAAAAACCCATTCGATGATACAGAGCTTGTTTCCATTAAAGCTGCCAGTAAAGAAGATCTCGACACCGCATATAAATCAGCACAAAAAGCACAAGAAAGCTGGGCGAGGGAACTTCCTCAAGTAAAAAGAGAAGTGATGGAAAAAGCTGTTCGAGTCGTCGAAAACAATCAGGAGTTGATCATCGATTGGCTCATTAAAGAGTCTGGCAGCACATACATGAAAGCGGCAGGAGAAGTGAAGGTTTCCATTAATAGTATGAAGGAAGCGGCAACCTATCCTTACAGAATGGAAGGGAAAATCCTGCCTTCTCAGGTGCCCGGGAAAGAAAACCGTGTCTATAGAGAACCGCTGGGGGTTGCGGGAGTAATCAGCCCATGGAACTTCCCTTTCCATTTAGCTGTACGCTCAATTGCAACGGCTTTAGCAACCGGAAATGGTGTTGTGGTTAAACCAGCTACCCACACTCCTGTGACAGGCGGACTATTATTTGCGAGCATCTTTGAAGAAGCGGGACTGCCAAAGGGATTACTTAATGTAGTCGTCGGAAAGGGATCAGAAATTGGGGATGATATCGTCACTCATCCGATTCCACGTTTAATCTCCTTTACAGGTTCCACTGAGGTGGGACGTCGGATAGGTGAGCTCGCAGGAAAGAACCTCAAGAAGACTTCTCTTGAGTTAGGTGGGAATAACGTCTTTATCGTCTTGGATGATGCAAATCTTGATCAGGCTGTTGAATCTGCCCTATTCGGTAAGTTCTATCATCAAGGACAAATTTGCATGTCCATAAATCGGATCATGGTTCAAAGAGGCATTTACGATAAATTTATCGAAGCTTTTGTATCTCGTGTAAAAGAACTAAATGCAGGAGATCCTTCACATAAAACAACCCATATCGGTCCTTTAATCGATCAAGATCAAGTAGACCGCATTCTGAAGGATATTGAAAGCAGCAAGGAACAAGGAGCGGAAGTTGTATTAGGAGGCAACGCTGATAAAAACTTATTGCAGCCTACCGTATTAACCCACGTCACAAACTCGATGCCGATCTCGAAGAACGAAATCTTCGGACCTGTGGCCGCAATCATACCTTTTGAAGATGAAGAAGAAGCGATTGTACTTGCCAATGAACATCCTTATGGGTTGAGCGGGGCTGTACATTCATCCTCCATTGAGAGGGCGACGAATCTTGCACACCAAGTACAGACCGGGATGATTCATATAAATGATGAACCTGTGAATGATGAGCCTCATATGCCATTTGGCGGAGAAAAGGATTCTGGTCTTGGCCGCTTTAACGGAGTATGGGCCCTCGAAGAGTTCACAACCGTCAAATGGGTTGCCGTTCAGCACAAGAGAAGAGACTACGGGCCATTTATTGAAGAGAGATAATAAGAAAAGCGAGTCTTGATGACTCGCTTTCTTGTCTTTATAGTTCATCGAACCCATTAGCATCTGATGTCTTGGTATATTGCCTTGATTTTTGTTCAAAGAAATCGGTCTTCCCTCTATCCACTTCCTGATAAGCAATGATCCATTTTAGAGGATTCGATTTATACCCTTGGAATGGTTCTTCAAAGCCTAACTGTTTGGCTCTTTTATTCGCCATGAACTTAATATAATCTTCAAGGTCGCTCATTAACAGCCCATCAACGTGAGATCCGATGATTTCCCTTCCCCACTCTATTTCCAGGATAGCTGCCTGTTTGAAAGCATCATGTCCAAAGTCGCGCAGCTCTTCCGTATGATAAGAGGGGTTCTCGTTCAGTACTTCTTTAAATATTTTTTCAAATAAGCCAACATGCAGCTGTTCATCCCGATTGATGTAATTAATCATCGTAGAGGTCGCCACCATTTTTTGATTTCTGGCCAAATTATAGAAAAAGGCAAATCCGGAGTAAAAGAACAAACCTTCTAGAATCACATCATAAATGATCGATTTTAATAGATTCGCAATGGTAGGAGATTCTACGAAGCCCTTATACCCATTCGTAATAAATTCATTCCGCTTCTTTAAGATTGGATCGTTCTTCCAGAAATCAAACACTTCATCCTGTTTCTTTTTTGACACGATACTCGATAATACATAGCTATAGGAATGATTGTGTACAACCTCTTGCTGTGCAAGAATGATCATCAGCGCATTTAAGCTGGAATCCGTCAGATAGTCTGCCACTTTACCGGCGTAATCTGTCTGCACACTATCAAGTAGAGCCAGTAAACCGATGATTTTTAAAAAGGACTCCTGCTCTCTCGATGAAAGATTCGGAAATTGTTTAATATCCTTTGCCATATTGATTTCAAAAGGTGTCCAGAAATTCCCGAGCATTCTCTTATATTTCGGATATGCCCATGAGAACCTGACATCATCCCAGTTCAATATATTCGAACTTTTCCCATTTACGATACCTGTTGATTTATTTGGTGCCTCTGAATCTATTAAGATTCGCTTCTTCAATCCATTCACGTTATCATCTTCCTCCCGGTTAGCTATGGCAGCTTTCACATTCTTCAAAATTCGAAACAGATGTTGATCTCACATAATAGGTCGTTTTCAACCCTGACTTCCATGCATCTAAATGAAGAGATAATAACTCTATCGCCTTGATATCATTTCGCACATACAAGTTAAACGATATTCCCTGATCTATATGACGCTGTCTCTTCTCATTTTGTTTAATACTCCAGTGCTGATCTACGTTATAGGCCGTTTTGTAATACCAGGTTGTCTTAGGTGATAAATCAGGGGCTGTAACAGGAATCTTATAATCTTTCTTTTCTTCTGAGTACTCTAATCTGAACAAAGGATCTATACTTGCTGTGGATCCGGCTATGATCGAGGTGGATGAATTAGGGGCGACGGCCATTAAATATCCGTTTCGTATCCCTTTAGTAGAAACTTCCTCCCTGAGTACATTCCACCTTGGTCCTGAATATCCTTTTTTGGAAAAATACTCTCCGGTGGACCAATCTGAACCGCTGAAATATGGATAAGATCCTTTTTCTATTGCTAATTCATGACTGGCTTTAATCGTGTAATAGGCAACATCCTCGTATAAGGAATCACAATAATCAACGGCTTCATCGCTCTCCCATTTCAACCCTTTTAAAGCAAGAAGGTGATGCCACCCAAAGGTTCCTAATCCAATCCCTCTATAGCGCCTGTTTGTCAGTTGGGCTTGCAGGACTGGAAGTTTATTTATATCAATGACATTATCCAGTAATCTTACTCCTATGGACACCACTCTTTCCAGCTCATCATCCATTACCGTTTTAGCTAAAGAAACAGATGCCAGATTACAGACGACATAATCTCCCGGAGATTTATAGGTAATGATTTTCCCGTCCTTTATGACCTCTTCTTCCATAATGGTCGCACTCATATTCTGGGCGATTTCCGTACATAAATTACTGCAGTAAATCATCCCCTTATGCTGATTGGCATTTAGCCGATTGACTGTATCTCGGTAAAACATATAGGGTGTTCCCGTTTCAAGCTGGGAAATCATGATCCGCTTGAAAATTTCAATCGCTGGGACCACTTCCCTTGAAAGGTCAGGGTTTTCTACACACTCCCAGTACTTATCCCTGAACGAGCCTTCTCCATCCTTTTCGTCATAGTAATCTTCCAGTGAAAAACCCATGCCTATTTTCACTTCATGAGGATCAAATAAATACCATTCCCCTCTTTTCTCCACTTGCTCCATAAATAAATCAGGTAAGCTGACACCTGTGAAGAGGTCATGAGTACGCTGCCTTTCATCTCCATTATTTAATCGCGTATCAAGAAAAGGAAAAATATCCTTATGCCATACATCTAAATATACAGCGATTGCTCCTTGACGCTGGCCTAATTGATCAACCGATACGGCCGTGTTATTTAATTGCTTCATCCATGGAATAACACCTGAACTTACACCCTTGAAGCCTTTAATATCACTTCCTCTGCTTCGGACTTTCCCTAAATAGATACCCAGGCCTCCACCGTTTTTACTTAATGTGGAAACATCTGTATTGCTGTCATAAATGCTCCTTAAATCATCTGCCACCGTATCAATAAAACAACTTGATAACTGACCATGACTTTTCCCCGCATTGGCGAATGTAGGGGTGGCTACCGTCATATACAAATTGGATAGTGCCCAATACGCTTCCTGAATGAGCGCCATCCGCTTATCACGCGGTTCGTTCATAAAGAGAGTCATGGCAATGATCAATAATCGCTCTTGTGGTAATTCAAGAATCTTTCCATCATGGGATTTTGTTAAATACCGCTCTGTTAATGTGACGATCCCTATGTAAGTAAACAATTGATCTTTAGATGAATCCATGATCGTTGCCAGGAAGTCTATATCTTCTTTTGTATAAGATTCGAGCAGGGCTGACGTATATAATTTCCGATCAGTCAACTCGTGAATTGATTTATTAAAGGAACTGTATAACTTGTCTTTTTCAATTCCCCTGGAATTAGCAACTGTACGATAAAGGTTTTTTAAATAAAGTGTTGCAGCCACATAGGTCCAATCGGGTTCATGGGCAGAAATACGTTCAACTGCAGTGAGAATCATGAAATGATAAAGCTTTTCTTTACTCAGTACAGACTGTCCGTTAGCATACATAAAAATCTTTTCATCGAATTCTTTAAAATGGAGCTGTGGAAAACGACTGTGGAGACTTGTTATAATCTCCTCTGCTTCCACTATTAGTCGCTGCTCTTGTGATACGATTGACATAAATATTCCTCCCAATTTATACAGTGTGGATAGGATTCAAAAAAGCCCATCCTTCAGAAGGATGGGCCTAATATATACGGAGATATGTACATAGACTTAAAGCCTATTACAATCCTCGCTTTATCCTCCCAATTCCCGAAGAAGATAACACGTGAATAAATAAGGCAGGTCTCCTGACTCATGCTTCACCCTACTCTAAGGCCTTCCCATCGTATAAGACAGTGGCAGTTCCTTATTTCGTCAGCACTTACAGTTGCGGGGACAGCTCCGGATTCACACCGGATTCCCTTTTAAGTCCATTCAGACACCCTATTCACAGGTTATAATCAATATATTGTTAAAATCATCAAACATAACACTAAATGTTGTGTTCTGTATCATCATAAACGATTAAAAATGAATTTACAAGTGGAACTATTCACTTTGTTTAGAAGTTGAAATCTTTTAATAGTATCACTCTATTACACTCGTAAAGTCAAGAGTTGTAATAAGTTGAACAGAAGGAAGGATAAATCCTTCCTATGAAATATGCTTATAATTATTATTTTCCATGAAAAGAATAGGAGAAGATTGAATACAACCTTCAAATGGACACTAGTCAGCCGACACCTTCCTACATGTTAGTTGAAGAAAATGTTCCCACTCTCTATAATTCAAATAGAAGGTTGTTTGACAGTATTCTTTGGTCCCCAATATTTTTTATTGGCTGTTTAAATGGAGAATGAACTCGATTTAAACAGCCTCTTTTTTTTAGTTCGGCTTTAATGTATGTGAAAATCCTCTTACAATTTCATTTCTACCCGGGAGCTTTCAGTTCAAATGTAACCGCATACACAATAGTGAAAGAGGGACCATATAAGCAATTTAATGTATTTCAACCTTATTACAATCAATACTTTTCAGCTTAAATACTTTCTTTTTACGGTTTTTTCATTTAAAATGCGCATTAAGTGATTTTTTTCGAAATCACACCTTAGTTCTGAAAGGAGTCTATTATGAAAAAATTATTAACGACTTTACTATTAGCATTACTAACGATTGGACTAGCCGCTTGCGGTTCGAACGAGGAGAGCCAAAAACAAGCTGAAGATAAAGCGAAGACAGAAGAAAAAAGCGATGGACAGGCTCAAGAGGAGCAAGCTAAGCAGATGGAAGAAATGCAGAAGAAAATGGATGAACAAAAGGTTGAAAAAGATAAGATCGTTGCCATTGTAAACGATGAAAAAATTAAAGGTGAAGATTTCAACAACGTATTGACTCAATCACAAATGCAGTATCAACAAATGGGTCAAGACCCGACAAGTAAAGAGGCAGCAAAGAAGATAAAAGAACAAACTATTGATAGTCTGGTTGGACAAACACTCCTTATGCAGCAAGCCGATGAAAAAGGATATAAGGCATCAGAAGATGAAATCAATAAACAACTGGAAGAAGTTAAAAAGCAGTACGGTGATGAAAAGAAGTTTGAAGATGCAATGAAAAAAGCCGGATTCACGATGGATGAGTTAAAAACTCAAATCGCTGAAAACATCAAATACACAAACTACGTTGAGAAAGAAATCAAAGTAGAAGAAGTCTCTGAAGAGGAAATGAAGAAGTTTTACGATCAGTACGCAAGTCAGCAAGGTCAGGGTGAATCAAAGGATGCACCAAAATTTGAAGAAGTTAAACCTCAGATCAAGACTCAGTTAGAACAACAGAAAAAACAAGAAAAGCTTGTTCAACACGTAGAAGATTTAAAGAAAAATGCTAAAGTCGATGTAAAAATCTAAAGCACCATTGTAGAAAGCCACCTGTATAGATAGGTGGCTTTCTTATGTTCTATTCCTCCCCGATGTTTTCCTCTCATCAAGAAGGGTATTGTACAACAACGACTCATTAAGGGAGGATGAAAGATAATGACAAAGAGAGCCAATGACAATCCAGAACAAATCAATAAAGATCATGACGGCATTCTTGATCAGCATGAAAGTGAGCAGAATGTGGACCCAATTCCCCTCGATGACTTAAAAAAAGAGCAGCGGGACGAGAAAAATAAACATCATACGAAAGATGACTCATCAAGCAAAGAATAATACGTTAATCAAAAGCCCTGTGGGATTCCCACAGGGCACTCTTCTTATTTAGATAACCAATCCGTATGGAATGTTCCTTCCTTATCCACTCGCTGATACGTATGGGCTCCAAAATAATCACGTTGGGCTTGAAGGAGGTTGGCAGGGAGTGACTCTGAGCGATAGCTGTCATAATATGCTAAAGCACTCGCTAGACCTGGTACAGGGATACCTAATTTAATGGCTGTAGCCACCACTTCTCTCGCTTCCTCCTGATAGTTTTCTACGATTTCCTTGAAATATGGATCAAGAAGTAAATTCGTTAATCCCGGTTCACGATCATAGGCTTTCTTGATTTCTTCCAGGAAGCCTGCACGAATGATGCATCCACCTCTGAAAATCATGGAAATCTCGCCGGGCTTCAGGTTCCAGTTATACTCATCCGAAGCAGATTGAAGCTGGGCGAAACCTTGTGCATAGGAACAAATTTTGCTTAAATAGAGAGCTTTACGAATCATTTCGATAAACTCTTCTTTGTTACCGGAGAACGTTTTATTCTTCGGCCCTTTTAAAATCTTGCTTGCTTTCACACGTTCTTCCTTCATGGCAGAGATGAAACGGGCAAACACAGACTCAGTAATGATTGATAATGGTACACCTAATTCCAGTGCAGAAATACTCGTCCATTTCCCAGTACCTTTTTGTCCTGCTGTATCCAGGATCACTTCAACAAGGGGCTTTCCTGTTTCTTCATCCACCTTGGTAAAGATATCCGCCGTGATTTCAATCAGGTAGCTGTCCAGCTCCCCCGCGTTCCATTCTTTGAATATCTCATGCAGCTCTGTTGCATTTAAACCTAAGACATTTTTCATGAGATAATACGCTTCACAAATAAGCTGCATATCACTGTACTCAATTCCATTATGGACCATTTTCACATAATGGCCAGATCCGTCAGGACCGATATATGTACTGCACGCGTCGCCTTTAACCTTTGCAGCAATCGCTGTTAAGAAAGGCTCGATTAAGTCATAAGCTTCCTTCTGACCGCTAGGCATAATAGCAGGACCGTATAAAGCCCCCTCTTCACCGCCGGAAACTCCTGCTCCAATGAAGTTGATCCCTTTCTCACCCAGCTCCTTATTTCGGCGAATCGTGTCTTCAAAGTATGTATTTCCTCCATCAATCAGTATATCCCCTTCATCTAAGTGAGGAAGTAAAGATTCAATGGCTTTATCGGTGATGTTACCGGCCGGAACCATGATTAATATTTTTCTTGGTGTTTCTAATGACTGGACGAATTCTTTTACATCGTGAGTTCCGACCATTTTCTTCCCTGTATGCTCTTCAAGGACTTCTCTAACCTTCTCATCAGATACATCATATATAGAAACTGAATAGCCTCTGCTTTCGAAGTTTAAGGCCAAACTCTTTCCCATCACTCCAACACCGGCAACCCCTATTTGTTGTTTTGTCATCTATTGATCATTCCTTTCAAATCGAGTAAATATATTTTCACCGTATATATTATAATACGAAATAAATTTCCCGTGGTGGATTTTTATGAAATAATATTTTTTCATTTTGTTATTTAGGTTAAAATTATTTTCATCAGTATCTAATGTATAAGGAGGTTATTCATGAATACCGATGATAATGTACAGCATTGCTTGCCACGAATCCGTTCCCATTACTCACAATTCAGTGAAAAAGAAAAGATGATTGCAGATTTTATTATTGCTAATCCTGAAAAAATTATCCACTCTACCATTAGTGGTGTAGCAGAGGACCTGGGGGTTGCAGACGCTACAGTCTTCCGATTCTGTAAGCGATTAGGCTTTAAGGGCTACCAGGCTATGAAAATTTCCCTGGCTTCTGACCTTG
This sequence comes from Rossellomorea sp. GCM10028870, assembly GCF_042666755.1. NCBI lineage: Bacteria > Bacillati > Bacillota > Bacilli > Caryophanales > Bacillaceae > Rossellomorea > Rossellomorea sp. GCM10028870. Next base: position 1,771,013 of record NZ_JBHTGN010000001.1, read on the forward strand.
TAACGCCAATTAAAGATATTCATGAAACGATCAATGAGGAGGACTCTGAAGGAGTTATTGCCCAAAAAGTGTTCCGTTCTAATATTAGGACCCTTGAGGATTCTTCCCGTATGCTGGACGAGGGAATGTTCACGAAAGCCGTTCAAGGGATGCTGAGTGCCAGAAGAATTGAATTTTACGGAACGGGTGGATCTGGCTTTGTTGCCATGGATGCTCATCATAAGTTCCTTAGAACCGGGATGACCACTACGGCTTACAATGATTCTCATATGCAGCTTATCTCAGCTTCTCAATTAACAGAAGAAGATGTGATTGTATTTATCTCTCATTCTGGATCGAACAAAGATCTATTGGAAGTGTTGGACGTAGCGAAGAAGAATCGGGTAACGACCATTGCCATTACTCACTTGGCCAAATCCCCTTTGAGCAACGGGGTCGACATTCCTCTTTTTACAGTATCTCAAGAAACCGAATATCGATCTGAAGCACTTGCTTCAAGAATCAGTCAGCTCAGTATTGTGGATGCCCTCTACGTCAACACCATGATGAAAAGAAAAGAACTGTCGAAAGACTCTTTGCTAAAAATGCGTGACGCGATTTCCATTAAGAAAATATAGTAAGAAGTAAAGGGACGTACCTTTACTTAAGGTCCGTCCCTCATCATTACTTCGGATACTTCAGGGCATTCTTTTCAAGCTTTTTATACACCTCTTCTTCTAAGTCGATATCCATTTTATCAGCCAGTTGGACTAAATAAATCAGGACATCAGCCATTTCTTCTTTAATATTTTGATGTGTCGTTTCCACTGCTTCCCGGCTTGTTTTCCATTGGAAATTCTCCAGGAGTTCATTTGCCTCTAGTGAAATGGAAATGGCCAAATCCTTTTCGTTGTGATTGGCATCCCAGTTTCGTTCATCCCTGAATTCAATGATTTTTTCATACAGTTGTTTCATCTTGTCTCTCCCATTTGCCTATGATCTTTTACCACTTCTTAACTATAACACGGGTGGCACAAAGATTGTGACAGGGAAAACCGACTTTCTTGAGCTTAAACTTCCAGTCTTTCAATGATTGTTGCATTTGCCATCCCATGGCCTTCACACATCGTTTGAAGGCCGTATCTTCCTCCAGAACGCTCCAGCTCATACATCATGCTTACCATGATGCGTGCCCCGCTGGCGCCTAATGGATGCCCCAGGGCGATCGCCCCCCCGTTTGGATTCAGTTTGGAAGGGTCGGCTCCTATCTCTTTTAACCAGGCAAGGGCAACAGGTGCGAATGCTTCATTCACTTCGAATATATCTATTTCCGCCAATGACAATCCTGCTTTCTCCAGGGCTTTCTTCGTTGCAGGTATAGGTCCGGTTAACATGAGGGTAGGATCAGACCCGACCACCACGCGGGTATGAACCTTAAATCTTGCCTTCAACCCTAATTCTTCAGCTTTCTCACGAGTCATTAAAAGAAGTGCGGCAGCCCCATCACTAATTTGGCTTGCATTACCTGCATGAATGATACCATCTTCTTTAAATGCAGGTTTTAAATTTGAAAGCACATCCATCGACGTTTCCTTTCTTGGTCCTTCGTCTTTAGAAAACGGAATTACAGTTCCATCCGGAAGGTTAACCGTCAACTCATATATTTCCCGGTCGAAATAACCAGCCTCTTGAGCTTTTAACGCCTTTTGATGACTTAAAAATGCGAACTGATCAAGCTCTTCACGACTGAATCCGTACTCTTCAGCAATCCGTTCTGCAGATAAACCCTGGTGGATGATTTCGTGTTGACCTCTAAGTTTTTCACTAAAGGGAGCACCCTGATAGTTTGAACCGATTGGCGTTCTTGACATATTCTCCACCCCGCCAGCGATCACGATATCCATGTCGCCGGAAAGAATGGCTTGTGACGCAAAATGGACAGCCTGCTGGCTCGAGCCGCATTGTCGGTCGATTGTCGTACCAGGCACTTCGATTGGAAAACCGGCAATCAATGCAGCCACCCTGGCAATATCACCAGCCTGCTCACCTGATTGAGTAACACAGCCTAATATGACATCATCGATAAGCCCAGGGTCAATCCCGGCTCTCTTCACTAACCCATTCAGCACTTCCCCAGCTAAATCATCGGGCCTCATATCTTTCAACGAACCCTTTCGTCTGCCAACCGCAGATCGTATTCCTTCTACGATAACAACCTCTCTCATCCTGCTCTTCCTTTCTATAATCCAAGATTCTTCGCTATGATCACTTTCATGATCTCATTTGTCCCTGCATAAATACTGGCAACAGGAATATCCCTGTATCTTCTCGCAATTTGATACTCTTCCATGTAGCCGTATCCACCATGAAGCTGCATGCATTCAGTGGCGATTTGCCTTGCCATTTCAGTCAATTTATATTTGGCCATGGAAACCTTCGTCACGACATCTTTCCCATCCATATGTTCGGCGATCAAACCATCGAGGAATACCCTGCCCATCTCAATATCCGTCGCCATTTCCGCTATCTTAAATTGTGTATTCTGAAATTCACCAATTGCCCTTCCGAACGCTTGACGGCTTTTCACATAATCCATCGTAAGAGAGAACATTTCTTCTGAAGCAGTCTGAGCAGCAATCGCTACGATAAGACGTTCTTGCTGGAGCTTATTCATCAGATATTGAAATCCTTTGCCCTCTTCCCCAATCAAATTATCTTTCGGCACCTTGCAATCCTCAAAGATCAGCTCGGCTGTATCTTGACAGTGCAAACCAACTTTCTCAAGCTTCCTTCCCCTGGAGAATCCGGGTGCATCCCTTTCGATAGCCAACAAACTAATACCCTTGTGAGGCGGACTGATAGTGGTATCTGTTTTACATGCCACAATCACTAAATCCCCCTGTATACCATTTGTGATGAAGGTCTTTTGACCATTCACAATATAGTGGTCCCCCTCAAGCTTAGCCGTCGTTTTAATCCCGGCTAAATCAGATCCTGTACCAGGTTCTGTCATGGCAATGGCGGTTATCATGTTTCCACTCGTGCATTCAGGAAGCCACTTTTTTTTCTGTTCCTCACTTCCATATTCAGATATATACGGGACTACAATGTCACTGTGCAATCCTATCCCGATCAGACCAGAACCCACCCGTTCCAATTCTTCATTGATAATGACGGAAAATCCCCAATCCACTCCGCTTCCACCGTACTCTTCGTCAACGTCGGGACAAAGAAACCCTTTTTCTCCCATTTTCACCCAAAACGACCTGGGCACCATTCTGTTTTTCTCCCAATCATCATAAAAAGGATAAGCTTCTTTAAGTAAAAATTTTCGAAGTGCCTGCCTGAATATGCTATGATCCTCCGTTAAATAAGGATGTTTCATACTTACTCGACCTCTTTTCATACGGGATGCCCTTTATTAAGCGTTTTCATTTACATGAAAATGAATGAACATGCATTCACTTAGTGGTTTACATTTCCCCATAGTTTCAAATGGTTACTTAGGCTGCATTCTAATCGCCCCGTCCAATCGGATCGTTTCACCGTTCAGCATTGGATTTTCGAGTATACTCTTCACTAATTGAGCATATTCAGAAGGGTAACCGAGCCTTGGGGGAAAGGGCACCATTTTCCCAAGCGAATTTCTTGCTTCATCCGGCAGAGTGTCAAACATCGGGGTATGAAATAACCCTGGCGCAATCGTCATGACTCTGATACCATCCCTTGCAAGCTCCCTGGCAATCGGAAGTGTCATCCCGACCACTCCCCCCTTTGATGCACTATAAGCAGCCTGACCGATTTGCCCGTCAAATGCCGCAACTGAAGCTGTATTGACGATAACTCCTCTTTCCCCATGCTCGTTTGGAGTATTTCCCATCATCCTCTCTGCAGCCAAACGAATCACATTGAACGTACCAATTAAGTTAATCTCAATTACCTTGGAAAAGCGATCAAGAGAGTGAATCCCTTTTCTTCCAACCACTTTCCCTGGTGGAGCAATCCCTGCACAATTCACTACTGTATTAAAACCGCCAAAAGCCTTTATCGACCCTTTCAAGGCTTTTAACACCTGATCTTCCTTTGTAACGTCTGTTTTATAAAATCCAATGGATTCTCCATACTCCTCTTTCAAGGCAGTTGCTCTCTCTTCATTGAGATCCAGTATATACGCCTTACCACCTTCCTCAATGATCCTTCTTACTGTAGCTTCCCCCAGTCCGGATGCACCACCTGTCACTAAGGCGACTATTTCTTTCATTTCCACTATCAATCCCTCCACTCATGTAAAGCATATATTATAATTTTAGCGTTGTATGGAGAAAAAAGATATAATGTTTTTAAAATTCTGTCTACTCAAAACCCCTTCCCTTACTTACCAAGGATAACGAAATATCACTTGTAAAGAATAAGAATGAAACAACCATTAACAATTTAGGAGGAAACAACGATGACTAATAAAAATGATAATCGTGAACGAAAAAATAAATACCCAAACAACAAAAAAAGCGATACTGAATTCTCGAAAGAACTCAATATTCGCAGTGAAATGACAAAGAAAGATTTAGGAAAATAAATAGCAGGAAATGTGAAGGAAGCTGTTTTTACAAGTGTCCGGTTTCATTGGGGCATACCCGACTGACGTGCATCGGTTCTTTTATTTAGCCCGGGTCATTTAAATATCTCCATAAAAAAACAGACTCACGAATGAGTCTGTTTTTGGAGTTGTAAAGTTAGATTATGCTTTACGTACGTTAGCTGCTTGTGGTCCACGAGCACCTTGTTCTACGTCGAAAGATACTTCTTGACCTTCGTCAAGAGATTTGAAACCTTCACCTTGGATCGCTGAGAAGTGTACGAATACGTCGTCTCCACCTTCTACTTCGATGAATCCGAAACCTTTTTCTGCGTTAAACCATTTTACTTTACCATTTTCCATGTTTGTTGCCTCCTAAAGTGCGTTACACACAATGTATTACTATTCTTGCGATATCAGGTGAAAACCAAATCTTGTTCTTCCCTCGTATACCGGACAAAAATAATTCTTCTATAGAATAACAGTAATGAAACAAATAAGCAAGTTCTTCAAGGAGAAGTTTTGAAAGTCAGACCTCTTGAGACAAACTTCCCCCATCAAAGGGTTTCTTGGTATGACTAATGAATACTGCCCTTATGCCCTTTAAAGCGCTAACAATATTTTTATCAAGATTTATCACTAATGGGAGTCTAAAATGAAGGGTAACCTGTGGTATAATAAGAGAATATGAAAGGGAGTGCCCAATGAAATCCACAAAAAATCGGTTTAGTAATGGCGCAATGGTTACGATAAAGGAAACTGGCGAAACAGTGACAATATTGAAATGGCAATACGTTAAAAACATGAAGCGATACTCATATATCGTAAAAGAACATCCCGGCACGTTTTATTTTGAGGAAGAATTAGAAGTCAATTAAAAGAATTGATCATATCATAATATGATTTTGGCAAGGACTCTTACGTGAATTCCAACAGAGTCCTTTTTACTTGCCTCTTTTCACAATATGTGTGGTAGTTGATTTCCGCTGCAGGAAGCTCGCTTTCCTCGGCGCTGACCTTTAACTCTGAGAGTTCTTTATAAAAGACTGATCTACATATAAAAGAAGAAAGCCTGCACCTTAAATAAGGTGCAGGCTTTCTTTATGTATGACCTGTGAGGGATTCGAACCCACGACCCCTTCCCTGTCAAGGAAGTGCTCTCCCACTGAGCTAACAAGTCGCAATGGAAGGTATATATTAAATTATAGTCATAATGGGAAAAATGTCAATCATTTTTTTGTTCTATACATTTTTCTTCTGGGAATCCATGTATAGAAGAACATTCGTTCGTATATACTATGAGTATACTTCCAGGAGAGGAGTTCAAAAATGTATACGGTATTACATCGCTCATTCATGGACCAACGCCCCATTGAAATAATCTATATGAATCCTGAGTCCATTTGTACGAAAAGAAAAATCATAGTAAAAAAAATCGATGGGGACATTATTCTGGCCTATTGCTTTTTACGAGAAGCGTTTCGCCGATTCAGACTACATGATATTTTGGCCGCTTATCCCCTTCTTTGTTATGAGAAACGAACTATATCCTAGTTGGTAACTAAAATACAAGAGGCTGACCCTATAAAGGGCCAGCCTCACGTTTGTTTATGCTGTTGCTTTCGTTGGTGTTTTGTCTTCCCTTTTAATGAAGAATTGTAAAGCCAACATTACACCGAACAGGATTAATCCTAAGATATCTGTCATGCCCTCTGGATAGATCAGCATTAATCCAGCTGCTACACAAAGAAAACGTTCTATAATATACACTCTTCGGTACCAATATCCAATCATACCTGCACCAATGGCCATCATTCCCGTAATGGCGGTAAATACAACCCATAATAATTCAGGGATTGTTGTATCAATCATAAGCAACTCAGGAGACAGTACGAACATATACGGAATGATAAAGGCGGCAATCGCTAATTTGGCAGAATTGACCCCGGTCCGTATCGGCTCCCCTCCTGATACCCCTGCGGCGGCAAATGCTGCAAGAGCCACTGGTGGCGTGATATCTGCGATGATACCAAAGTAAAAGACAAATAAATGAGCCGCTAACTCAGGTGCACCTAACAGGATGATCGCAGGTGCCGCGATTGTGGACGTGATTACATAGTTGGCCGTTGTTGGTGATCCCATTCCCAACACAATCGATGCAATCATCGTAAACACCAATGTCAGGATTAATTTACCTTCTGTTGAATTTGTTAAGTCTGCAGCAAGGTCAACCAAACCATTCGCAAGTGTAAGGCCTAATCCGGTTTTCGTCACTACCCCGACAATCATCCCTGCAGCAGCAGTCGCTACAGCTACGGAAAGAGCAGTCCGAGCACCATCTACTAGTGCGTCGACTGCATCTTTAAAGCCAATCCTTGTCTCTTTTCGAATCGCACTAATCACGATTGTAGCAACAATTGACCAAAGTGCTGCACGCATAACACTCATACCACTGACTAATAAAATAATGACCGTAAGAATCGGCATTAATAAGTAGATTTTCTTTAAAACTTCTTTACGATTCGGCATTTCTTCGTCTGAAAGTCCCCGAAGACCGATGCGCTTCGCTTCAAAATGAGTCATAATCCAAATTCCTGTGAAATACAAAAGAGCAGGAATGGTGGCAGCCTTTGCAATATCCCAGTAAGAGATACCACCGATGAATTCAACCATTAGGAATGCTGCAGCTCCCATGATTGGGGGCATTAACTGGCCACCCGTTGATGCTGCTGCCTCTACTCCACCTGCAAACTCTTTACGATAGCCAAGCTTTTTCATCATTGGAATCGTAAAGGAACCAGATGTTACAACGTTCGCAACGGAACTTCCGCTGATCGTTCCTTGCAATGCACTCGAGAATATGGCAACCTTTGCAGGACCACCAGTGCGTTTACCGGCGATCGCAACAGCCAGATCATTAAAGTATTGACCCACGCCGGTTTTAACGAGGAAGGCACCGAATAACAAGAACAGGAAGATGAAGGTTGCTGAAACATATAATGGCGTTCCAAGAATCCCTTCACTTGTGAAGAACATCGTTTTAACGATATCGTCCCAATCATAGCCTCTATGTGCCAGGAATCCAGGCATCAATCTTCCATAATACATATAGAGAATGAATGAAGAGGCAATAATGGTGATGGGCAAGCCGACAGCACGACGGGTTGCTTCTAATACTAAGATCATCGCAGCAAAACCAACATAAAAATCAAGCGATGTCATTAATCCCACTCTGCTGACAATGTCGTCCTGCATAATCGGCCAATACGCTCCAATTCCGACAGATATGATAGAGAGAACGACATCATACCAAGCCACTTTATCTTTACGTAAATTTTTCTTTCTTGCCGGGAATAACAGAAAGACAAGTGATAAAGCGAACCCTAGATGTATGGATAATAATAATTGTCTAGGGATGAATTGAAAGATTGATGCTACTAATTGAAATAATGAAAATGCTAATAAACCAAAGAATATAACCCATTTGAACAGTCCATGATGCAGCTTTCTCGTTGATGATTCAGGATCATATTTTTCTAGTAGTTCTTGTTGTTGTTCGGAGGTTAATGATTCGAATTCTTTATCTTTTTCCAACAACAGTCACTCCTTTCCACTGATCATAAAGTGATTGTTTCTTTAATTGTACCCGAACAACAGACCCTTTATCGAAATAGTCGGCTAAAGGATAGGCCTTACCATCAACCACGAGTCGATGATTGGCAACTACTTGCCCGATTCGGATATCAATGTACGGAAACACTTTATTCATATTTGAAATTAAGTATTTTCCTTCCTTTGTTACTTCAAAGTGTTCATTTCCTTCTGCATTTGCAGGCATGCCAATGGCAGTATCCTCATAAAGTAGCTTTGTTTGTTGAATTTGATCTGTAGATTGGCGATAAAACTCTTCTACTTCTGAGAGATGGATAGAATGAGTGTAACGAACCGAAAATGTATGATCATCAGGTAGTCTGAAATTGACAGGATCACCCTCCGTACTCCTCGGTTCGATTACCAGATATGTTTGAAAGGGAATAAAAGTGATGAATAAAAGAGCAAGAATAATGAGAATTGTTCCTATGAATGTAATTTTCTTCATAACAAAGTCCCCACCATTCCATTTACTACTGCTTTACTTACCATATTTTTAGCCTATACCAAAACAAAAGAATAGACCGTTTTACGCGGCCTATCCCTTCGTCTATCTGCTGGTGTGGATCTATTCCATTGAAACGCCTTTTTCATCAAAGTATTTCTTCGCACCAGGATGTAATTCAATTCCCATACCCTTCAGTCCATCTTCAGCCTTGATTAACTTACCTTTGGCATGAGTGATTGCATCTGTATTTTCAAAAATGGCTTTTGTAACATCATAGATTACATCTTCGGAAATATCAGCATTTGTTACTAACATTGCACGAACAGCAACTGTTGTAACTGCCTCATCGACTTTACTGTACGTCCCAGAAGGAATTTCGTCCTCGGAGTAGTACGGATATTTTTCGATCAGCTCACTGATTTTGCCGGATTCAACTGGTACGATTGCGATGTCTTCCGTTGCTGCTAACCCTTCAACCGCTCCTGTTGGCGTACCTGAAGTGATGAACGCTGCATCGATTGTACCATCTTGGATACCTGTTGTTGAATCATCAAATGATAAGTTACGAGCCTCTAAATCTTCTAAAGTGATTCCGTGAACTTCCAGGATTTGTTTCGCATTAAGTAAAGTTCCTGATCCTGCTTCACCGACTGAAACGACTTTACCCTTTAAATCTTCAACTGACTGGATACCTGAATCCTTTGTTGTAACGATTTGAATCGTTTCAGGATAAAGAGTAGCAATTCCACGTGCATTTTCTACCTTGTTATCGCTGAACATTTCTGTTCCTTCAGATGCATAAGAAGCGATATCTGTTTGTGTAAAAGCGATTTCAGTTTTTCCATCTTTAATAGATGCCATATTTTCCGCAGATGCACCAGATGTTGAAGCAGATGCTTTAATTCCTGTTTCATCTTGAATGATTTTAGCAAATGTTCCGCCTAACGGGTAATATGTACCCCCTGTTCCACCTGTAGCAATTCCAATGAAGTCAACCTCTTTGTTACCTTCACCCTCAGATGATCCTCCACCTGATCCGCCGCCACATGCAGCAAGAATGACAGATAGAACTAGAAGTAGTGCAGTGCTTAGAAATAAACTGCGTTTTTTCATATTCTAATTCCCCCTATTAAATTTTATACGTTAACGAAATAATTGTAACACAGTCTGTAACAATCTTGTCAAATCAAATACATAAACCTTTAACATTTTTCATAAAAAAACTATCTTCACACCCAATTTTGCGATCGGGACCTGTAATGTGGCTTGTTCCAATCTTGTCAGTCATTTCACAAATGTATAGAGAATGTATAAAGCGGTTACATTTCCCGACCCTTTTTTCATCCATCACAGATATTTGTCCATATAAAAAAGACTGAAAAAGAATCACTCCTCTTCAGTCCATCTGTTATATATCAAAGTACATTCTAACCTATTAACTCTTCATCCTCAAACTTCATCTTATCTTCTTCCGAGATATTTTCTTCACGATCCCTCAAGCTATGTGCAATTCTTGAAGATGCATTCGCCGCAATACTTGCCACGATATCATCTAAAAAGGTATGTATACCCTTCCCGTTCTTCGTATCCAAGTCGCGGATGATGCCAATCTTATTTTTGTCAAGATGACCAAAAGTGGTAACAGCGATGCTTCCATAACCAAGTGCTGCACCCAATGCAATGGTCTCGTCTACTCCAAATAAGCCCTCATCTGATTCCACAATCGATTGAAGGGGCTCGGAAAGCTTCTTCTCCTCAGCAAGTTGATCTAATTCCACCCCTACGAGGATCGCATGCTGAATCTCCCTTTTCAACAACACTTTCTTCACACTGTCGATACAATCTTCCATATTTAATCCATTATTATATGGATACTGCATTTCATAGACGATTTCAGCAATATCCTCTATTAATACGCCCCTATCTTTCAGCCTTTGTAAGGCAGCTTTGGTTACATCTCTTGAATGTACAGGTTTGCTCATTCTGATACCCCTTTCTAAACAGTCCATCAACTTACTTAAATTATAGCATTGTTTTGAATTTTCGTATTGCAATCCGCTTTAGGGAATTATCCTAGAGAATATGATACAATCTTTCTGTAAACGTTAACACTGATTATAGGAGGCTATCGTCATGACAACCGCAAGAGGAACTGTAACCGAATTAAACCTCTTTAGTAAAGAATTGAATGAAGAGATCAAGATGCTCGTATACCTTCCAGCTACTTTTTCTCCCCTCTATAAATATTCACTCCTGATTACCCAGGATGGTAAAGACTACTTCCAACTTGGAAGAATACCTAGATTAGTCGATGAACTTCTCGGGAATAGGGAAATTGAAAACATGATCATCGTCGGGGTTCCTTATAAAAATGTTGAGGATCGCAGAAGAAAATATCACCCGCACGGTGAAGAAAATGATGCTTACATCCGCTTTTTAGCACATGAATTGGTCCCGTATCTGGATGAGCATTATCCTACCTATCATATGGGGATGGGACGTGCCCTGGTTGGTGATTCATTAGGAGCGACCGTTTCACTAATGACCGCATTGAAATATCCAAATACATTTGGCAAGGTTCTTCTTCAGTCACCTTTCGTCAACGAGAAAGTGTTAGAAGCAGTGGAAAACTTCTCACAACCTCACCTATTAAGCATTTACCATATCATTGGTCAGCAAGAAACAGAGGTGAAAACGACGGACGGGAAAGTCAAAGACTTCTTAAATCCAAACCGTCAGCTTCACGAAACATTCGATCATAATGGATTCTCTTCCTTTTATGATGAATTTGACGGGGACCACACCTGGAAACACTGGCAGCCTGATCTAAGACGTGCCTTAAAGATGATGTTCAGCTAAACAATTGTTCGTTCACCTCTTTCAAGCATACTCATCAAATGAACGGAGGGAAGCTATTTTCTGCATATTGAAAAGTACCTTCCCTCTTTCGTTCGCCCTATATTAAATTTTTGAAAAATTTGCTATACTATACATATTACAAAGATAGTTAAATAGAGGAGGATTGAAGAAAATGAATTATGGTATAGTCATTTTCCCATCGAAAAAGCTACAAGATATCGCAAACTCTTATAGGAAACGTTATGATCCTCATTATGCTTTAGTTCCACCACATTTGACATTAAAAAATGTCTTTAGTGCAGATGATGATCAAATCAAAGATATCGCTAATAAATTAGCTGCTATTTCAAAGAAATATGATCCATTCAATCTTAAAGTGTATAAAGTAAGTTCTTTTCAGCCTGTGAACAATGTAATCTATTTCAAGGTGAACTCCACTCCTGAACTGCAAGGGTTACACGATGACATGCATAGTCAAAACTTCATGGGTGACGAGCCGGAATTCGCTTTCGTTCCTCACATAACTGTCGCACAAAAGCTTTCAAATGATGAACACTCCGATATTTTCGGATCATTGCGTATGCTTGGAATCGATCATGAAGAAACCATTGACCGATTTCACTTGTTGTATCAATTAGAAAACGGGTCTTGGACAGTATACGAAACCTTCCGTTTAGGAAAGGAAGAGTAAGAGTTGAAAGTCGAAGTTGCCAAAACAGAAGATCAAATCCAAGAGGTATTCAACATAAGAAAGACAGTGTTTGTGGAAGAACAAAAGGTTCCCCTTGAAGAAGAAATCGATGAATTCGAAAATGATTCCACACACTTTGTCCTCTACGATCAAAACCACGCAGTAGGTGCCGGTCGATTCCGTATTCTCGACGGAATCGGGAAAGTGGAAAGAATATGCGTTTTAGAGTCTGCCAGAGGAAAAGGAGCAGGTCGTGAAATCATGCTCGCCATCGAAGAATACGCTAAGCAACAGCCCTTATCTCAATTAAAATTAAATGCTCAAACATATGCAATCCCTTTTTATGAGAGCTTAGACTACAAAGTTACGTCTGATGAATTTCTGGACGCAGGGATCCCTCATAAAGCGATGAAAAAGGATATCTAAAAGGAACAAGCAATTAAGCAGATCAGCTTAATTGCTTGTTCCTTTTTTGCTTTATCAATTCCCATATAAAGAAGTATATTACATTATCAACTCGTCGATAATGAGATAGTGTATGGGAAGGGGGATCCTTATGGAATTCATGTCGATTGCCGTCGAGTTAATCGTAGGATATTTTGCCTTATTGATTCTTACAAAAATCCTTGGTAAGACTCAAATCACACAAATATCTGCTTTTGATTTCATTTCAGCACTAATATTAGGTGAACTTGTAGGTAACTCCCTTTATGATGGCAAAGTCAGTGTGCTTCCGATCCTTACAGCCATTTTCATTTGGGGCAGCTTGATCTTTTTCACGGAGTATTTCACTCAGAAATCGAGACGATTCCGCCATATGCTGGAAGGAACACCTGCATTGATCATTAATAAAGGGAAGATTAACTTTGATGAACTCAAGAAGAATCACTTAGATCTTAATCAGCTTCAGCATTTACTTCGTGCTAAAGATATTTTCTCAGTCAGGGAATGTGAATATGCCCTATTAGAGTCTGACGGTACACTAAGTGTCATTAGAAAGCCCCTTTATGAAATCGTTCAGCGCCAAGACCTGAATATCCCTGCGAAAACAGCTACTCTCCCACTATCTTTAATCGTGGACGGAGAAATCGTTTATGATAATTTAAAGCTAGCCGAGCAAAAAGAGGATTGGCTGTTGAATGAAATAAAAAAACAAGGCTTCCTCTCTTCCGAAGACGTTTTATATGCCGAATGGGAAGAAGGAGAAAGCCTGTTAGTCCAAGGGTATTAATGGGGCATAACGATGAGTTCATTCTCTCTTATCGTGAAGGATAGGAGTTTCTTTCTTTCAAGACTGGTAAGATAAGCCGTCACCGACGTTCTGAACAAGAGCCATTGCCCCACATTCGATACAGTTATTTTATGTAACTGCAAATACTCTTTTACTACTTTTTCAAAGGAACAACCTTCTGAACTCTCATTCACAAGTGTGAGAAGTGAGTTCATTCGTTCTTCATGAAGATCGATATTCTCTTGGACCGTTTCAACATAGCTCTCTTCATAGTTTCCGTGACCTGGAATTGCTCCTTTGCATGTAATGTGAAGGAGTTTTTTTAATGAATCCAGGGTTTGATCCGCATCCACAATAAACGGAACAACATGTTTTTCCAACGTCTCCCTGCCAAAATAACTGTCCGCCGCATATAAAATACCATCCATAAGGAGTCCCACCTGACCATATGAATGTCCCGGTAAGTCAATTGCTTCGAAAATGAAAGGGCCAATGCTATTTTCACCAACATTCAATTCATCATCAACGGCCACTGATTGTCCTTCTAGAAATTTATTTCTCAAATCTTTTATGGGATTTGCTCCATTAAACAGATAAATGGGCTCCAATATCGAATTCTCTATAATCGCTTTTTCTATTTTAGGAGCAAATAATTGGATCTCGTATTTTTTTTTCAGGTAGTGAGCTCCGCCAAAATGATCTGCGTGGGCATGAGTGATCACACAATAATTCAGGGGCAGGCCTTCATTTTTTATTATTTTGATCACTTTCTTCATCGATGCATCATCCAGTCCGCAGTCTATGAGGAGACCCTTTCCTTCTTTCACGCAGTAACCTATCGTAACGCTTCCTGTAAATGCATAGCAATGCTCAGTAAGGCTTTGTAGTTTCAAGTTATTACCTCCAGATATGTCAGGAGCTCAAGATCAGTTAAATAAAAAAACCCTAAGGAAGGCTGCACCTTTTGGGATTTTTCAATTTGCCTATAAGTGACCCCCTTAAACTTCTTTATACATATTCGTTAAAATGGTTTCCTTTTCCTGTTAACTGGGCTAATAATTTTGACGGGATGGACGGTTTAGTGAATGCTTGGTATGAAGTTTTGCGTTGTTTTGATCGATATACATGATTGGATGTTCCTGTCTCTTCAGGATGTGCTTGAGATTTATTTTTCATGGGCTTCACTGATTGGACGGGGAGATAGGTGAACGGATGTTTTTCAACTTTTAATTCGCGCTCTTGATACTGTTTATACTGATGGTGAGGAATTGGTGCGATGTATCCCACTTTCATTACCTCCTTGGTAGTAGTTACCCATTTAAGGTTGTGCAATAAACTTTCTGGTGGCTTCCCGTTCGTATGCTGAGACTTTGCAGACCTATGTATAACGAACAACCTGGTGGCTTTGATTGTACTCTCCCAAGGCAAAAAAGAAAGGAGAATTAACATAAAATACGTGCCGGCACACATCTTTATGTCCATTCTCCTTTATTTATATATACCTTTATTTCTTCCCCTTATTTAACATATTGGAAATGGTTCCAAAGTCTAATTGCTTTCCATCATTCACAATCGACTGCACGATCTTATTTTCCATTTCCTTGTTTACAGGTTTATTGGCAATTTTGGATACGCGTTTAATGACGCTTCTGACCGTTGCTTCATCTTTGAAGTTTGCATTTTGTAATGAGTTCGCAAGCTCTAACACTTCGTTCATGTTAACGCCTGTCTTCTTCTCTAAATTCTTAAAAAAGTTATTATTCATTTCCTTAACGCCTCCTTTTAACTATAAGCATCATATGTAAAAAACCCAGGAGCGTGATTATGAATTGGTTTTTTTGAAGATTGAGGATGTTTTTATTTATTTTAGATCGTCTTTACACGATTTTTTTAGAGGACTCGTTGAAGGTTGAAAATCTCTTTGGTATTGTAATTGAATTTAGTGGCCATAAGAATGTTTATTATCGACTTTTCTGATTTATTATCGACTTCGGCCCTTTTATTATCGACTTCCTACCGGTACAACTTCACCACGTTTATTTTCATCTCACTTTCCATCACCTTTCCTGGCACTTCAAACGTATCCATAATCCTCAAAGTGACGCTTCCCCCAATAAAACAAAAAGACAAAATCCCTCCTGTGAGGATTCTGCCTTTTGTACCCCTTTCTAACAGAAGCTAGCTCCAACGATAATTAAAAGAATGAAAAGCACAACGATTAATACAAAAGTTGAACCATATCCGCCTCCGCCATAACCGCAGCCACCGTAACCATATCCATACATTTTAGTATCACCTCTCTTTTACCTTTAGTCTCTTATAACATATGTAAACAGAGAGGAATACGTATGGGCTTTTCAAGATATTATTGTGTGTTTGTCCAATTGTACAGGTCGAAGGTCAGATTTCCTTCACGGTCCAGCTGGGCAAGGAAAATGGATTCAACCTGTAATTGTCTTTTGGTTAGTTCTTTTTGTAACCAGGGCAGGGGAAACCCGACTTCTTGTAGAGCCGCTTCATCTATTTTCCCGTCTGAAATGACAGCCTGTGGAGGAGTGGTTTTTTGTGAGATTTTATATATATCTTCTCGAACAAGTGGCCTCTTTTCTTTTTTGAGCAAAACACTTAGATCACCATTGGTGTCCAGTGAAGCGAACTCGACATCTGCAGCACGGAAAACATCTTTTTTTCTTAATTGTTCCAACAGTTCGTCAACGGAATACTGTTCTTTCTTTAAAGCCTTCTCATCGATATTTCCATCTTTTATAAATACGGTTGGTTTTCCTTCAGCAAATCGTCTAAACCTAATGCTTTTAAGTGACAAATAGGAGAACAGGAGTGGGAACGTAAACCATAAGAGGATGCTCATAAGGCCTTCACTTAATGGCAGGCCCAGATCCATCGAGAGAGTCCCTGCAATGCTTCCAACCGTGATTCCTGTAATGTACTCAAAAAAGGAGAGTTTAGAAAGCTGTTTTTTCCCTAATAATTTTGTAATGGCGAATAGGGAAAGTAAAATGAATATACTGCGTAATGCCACCTCTAAGTACTCAGGCATCAATCTTCACCTCTATTATCCTTTTGGCTTAAAAAGGAGAGCTCCAATGAAACCGAATATGATTGCGGAGGAGATCCCGGAGCTTGTCACTTCAAACATGCCTGTAAGGACTCCCACTATCCCATGTTCCTGTGATTCCTGCATAGCACCATTGACCAGTGCGTTACCAAAGCTCGTTATTGGGATTGTCGCCCCTGCTCCGGCAAAATCTATGAGAGGCTCATATAACCCAAAACCTGAAAAAACCGCTCCTGCCACAACCAGTAAGCTGAGTGTATGGGCTGGGGTTAATTTAGCAACATCAAACAGCAATTGACCAATCACACAAATGATCCCGCCTATTGTAAAGGCCCAAAAAAACATTGCTAACACTTCGCTTCCTCCTTTCCTTTACATATATTCGATGGAAACCGCATGAGCAATACAGGGGATCGTTTCCCCTTGTTGAAATGTCAGAGGTGATAACAAAGCTCCCGTCGCAATAACTAAAATGCGTTTATATGTTCCTTTTTTCATTTCATTTAATAGGTGTCCATAAAGGACTGTAGCTGAACACCCTGGGCCACTGGCTCCAGATTGGACTGGCTGATCATTTCCATATATCAGCATTCCACAATCTTGAAACTGATGTTCTGAAAAGTTATATCCCTTTTCCCTTAACAGTTCAATAGCCGTCTTCCGACCGATTTTGGCGAGATCTCCCGTGATGATCAGGTCGTAGTATGAAGGATCTCTGTCCAGATCTTGAAAGTGCCCCGCAATCGTATCCACTGCAGCTGGTGCCATGGCACCTCCCATATTAAAGGGATCTTTCAATCCCATATCCATCACCTTGCCGATGGTTGCAGATGTAACTCTCGGTGCAGGGGTCGTGACTGATGCTCCTTCTCCGATTACCGCATACCCCGCACCTGTTACTGTCCACTGTGCAGTCGGAGGCTTTTGACCTCCATATTCAGTCGGGTAGCGGAACTGTTTCTCTGTTGCGGAATTGTGGCTTGATGCCCCAGTCACAATATGATGAGCACCATGATAGTTAACCAGGAATGCAGATAATGCCAAACCCTCCATGGACGTTGAGCATGCTCCGAATAAACCGAAGTAAGGGATTCCGTTGGTTCTGGCAGCAAAACTTGATGGGGTAATTTGATTAATAAGATCCCCCGTTAAGAAAAACTGTACATCGCTTTTTTGGAGAGACTGTTTTTCCAGGGCTATTTGAACGGCATCTTCAATGAGTGTTCGATTGGCTTTTTCATACGTATTCTGGCCCATCCAGAGGTCATCATAAAACTGATCGAAGTCGGCAGCTAAGTTCCCTTTCTTTTCAAAGGGGCCGCCAACGACACCGGTAGACAGGATGACAGGATGTGAAGGAAATACCCATGACCTTGAACCTTGAAGCATTAAATCACCCCCAATTGAATTAAGATCGTCTTGATTAATGCAACGACAAAAGCAGAAAATACTCCGAAAACAATAACAGAACCCGCCAATTTAAATATGTTACCGCCTACCCCTAAAACATATCCTTCCGTTTTATGTTCAATGGCTGCTGCAATAACAGAATTTCCGAACCCTGTTACCGGAACCGCACTACCAGCTCCGGCAAATTGGCCAATATGATCATAGACTCCAAATCCGGTCAGTAGCATCGCTATGAATACCATCGTTGCAACGGTTGGATTTCCTGCCGTCTGCTCAGTAAAGTTGAAGAAATAAATGTACATATACGTAATGGCCTGCCCAATTAAACAGATGAAGCCCCCAACAAAGAATGCCTTGATGATATTTTTCAGGAGGGGGCGCTTTGTTTCATATTTTTTTTCTAATTGCTCATACTTTTTCTGTTCGGGTGTTTTTGGTACTTTCCCCACAAAACATTCCTCCTACGTCTTTTCCTTTTGAAGCTTTACAATCTCCTGAAACTTTTTTTCCGCATCCTTCTTTGAAATTGAACCTCTCTTTAGTTTTTCCTTTAGGCGGATCGTTTCAAGGAATATCTTGTAATCACTGGATAAAATAAAGTCTTCACCTGAGTACTTATCTTCTAGATATTGATCCATCTTTTTTTCGATTTTCTTCATATGGAATCTTTGTAAGTGCTTTACCTTATATACAACGAGCGTTTCTTCTTTTCCTTGAATAACCGCTACGTCATAAAGCTCTTTCATTTTCGATATTTCTCGCTTTATGGCGTGACCGTAGCTATCTGTTTCAGGATTATCCACTAATTCAATGGGTGGTGGATCGGTTTTCTTCATAAGCGCAATCTTGCTATCGTTTCCATCTTCCTTATTGGCGCATCCTATTAAGACCAGTAAAGTAATTGGAACGATGATTCGTTTTTTGTTCATGACATATCCCTCTTTTGTTTGTACTCACCTTTTATTTTTTTCTTAAAGTCAGATTTTATGAAAAAAAAAAAGACTGCCCAATATGAGCAGCTTTATCTTTTCTTCGCTTTTCCACAACCGCATCCTTTTTTCTTAATGGGAGTGTTGGTTGGTTTCTTGGTATTTACAGAAGTATTCTTCATCATAATCGACCTCCTTTACCATCCCCCTTACATTCATTGTATGTGAAATAGGGTAAGCTTGTTTCCACTAATTACCTAATTATTTATTCCCTTATCCAACTTTGGACAGCCGCCTCTATTATGGAAGCAACACCAGCAACTGCCAATACTGTTATAAACGGGTTAAAAAACACAGGAATGAAAATATTTCCTACATATAGAATTACAGCAACCCACATACCTGTACACCAATAACACGATATTAGTTCCCCTACAAACCCTTTTACTCCACCCTTTTTGGGTAAAAGGAAAATTTCTTCCACCCCATCTTTTGACATTTCGGGTACTTCATCGAAAAATGGAGATCTCAAAAATTCAGTTATTTTGTCAAAAACGATGAGGTGAGTCATTCTAAACACAGCAAGCCCCAAGATAATGATGTCAAGTATTCCCATACTTCCACTCCTTTTTTAAACTAATATCCAGCCCAATTTAGTCAAAAGGGGCATTTGTCCGTTACCCAAATTCCTCTTCTACAATATGTTATTAATGTAGTGAAAATTATTTAAGGAGGAAAATTCTTATGGGTTGCGGAAATTACAGAAAAGATGACATTGCAGGTGCAAGAGACCGCGGTTGTGTATGCCTTGCTGTTCGTGCTATTAAAGATGTTCAAGATGCAGCAGATCAAGACTGTTTTGATTGTAAAAATGATTGTTTTCTTGAGCCATTAGGATCTTTAGTAAGTCCAGTTGGAAATGCACCAAATACTCGTGTTTTCAAACTCTATAATAAAAAAGGAGACCTATTTAAGGTACACCCTAAACATTATTGCTGGAAAACACCTTACTTCCGTGTGAAGAACGTATTTGACGACTGCTGTGCAACACTTCAAGTATTGAAGAAAGTTCACGTTACAGGTGCAGACGTAGAATCAGAAGACGAATTAATGGGGTTAAACAATAACTTCGTCTACGAATTGACTGGAGATTGTATTACAGTTGATCTGGATTGCTTCTGTGCTATCCAATGTATCGATGATGTTAGAGTAGAAGGCGTTTGTGACTAATCAGTAACGAGAATAAAAAGCCAGTCGGATATTCCGGCTGGCTTCTTTCATTTCAAACCTATGATTTTAATCGCCTTTATAGAATTTCTTTTCAAAGTGATTTCTTCACCTTGAAACGTTTTTATATCAATGGATGCGCTATCTGCACTGGTTAATACACCACGATACACCCCTTCTTCTGTTTGAAACGCACATGGAAATGGGGCTCTCCCCATTATGCTCTGCTGCATATATTCTATTTTCCCATCCAGATCCAGGTCCTTAAAAGGAGTAAGTGGTTTAAAGTAACTGTCATGTGAAAGCTCTTGCCCTAATTCACTGTGAATGGTTTTTGGTTCTTCACTCTTAGGTGACTCTTTTTTTATGGGTTCAGTTTCTCTTTTTACAATAGTGTGATATTCAGGCTGTTTTAACTTCCCTAAAGGGGCAGCTTCAAATAACTCAGTGCTTTTCCTTTCAACGGGCCGGACATTTCTTTCTACTTGTTTAGGTTGAACGTTTCTTGACGATGATCCTCTATATACTTCTTGCATGCTGCTGCTGTTCACATCATTTAACCTGGGCTGATGTATATATAATAGTGGCTTTTTCTGTCTATTCAATCCTATCCCTCCATTCATTCTACATTTATATGTATGCAGGATGCGCCTATGAGTTTCTTCTTAGATTCTTGAAAATACTATCAAAACATAACAAAAAGAACCCAGGCTACAAGAAAGTTCTGCAACCTGGGTTCTGTCATTTTTATTTTTAGCCTAATACATGATAACCGGAGTCTACATGCAGGTTCTCACCTGTGATGCCTCTTGAATAATCACTAAAAAGGAATACAGCCGTATCACCGACTTCTTCTTGTGTGGTATTGCGGCGAAGTGGAGCACGTTCTTCGATTTCTTTCAGGATGCTGTTGAAGTCACCTACACCTTTAGCAGATAAGGTACGGATTGGTCCTGCAGAAATGGCATTCACTCGAATACCATGCTTACCAAGATCACTGGCAAGATACTTCACACTTGCTTCAAGAGATGCTTTCGCTACACCCATCACGTTGTAGTTTTGCATCACTCTCTCCCCGCCAAGGTACGTCATGGAAACGATACTTCCACCCTCAGTCATAAGATCCTTTGCCACTTTAGCAACCGCAGTCAATGAATAAGAGCTGATGTTGTGAGCCAGAAGGAAACCGTCTCTTGTTGTGTTCATATAATCTCCAGCCAGCTCTTCTTTATTGGCAAATGCAATACAATGAGCCAGTCCGTGGATCACGCCGACTTCTTCTTTGATGGTTGCAAAGCATTTTTCAATGTCTTCATCACTTGTTACATCACAAGGCAGAACAAGTGAATCTTCGCCGCCTTCTAATGTCCCGGCGAGATCTCTAACTCCTTTTTCAAAACGCTCCCCTGCATATGTAAAAATCAACCGTGCACCGGATTGATGTAATGATCGGGCAATTCCCCATGCTATACTGCGTTTATTTGCAACTCCCATAACGACATATGTTTTACCTTTTAATGAAAGAGTCATTATAATCCTCCTAATTTATACATGTTATTAGTACCTACTACTAATTCTACAGTAATCCATCACAAAAGAAAAGAAGAATTCCTACAGGATTCGCCTTTTAACTTCTTCGATTTGAACTAAATGCCTCTGTTCATGTTTACCGAGAAGCTCTAACACTTGCCATATGGGCATATTTCCAAATCGATGATGATTCATGGATCGACTTTTCAAGCCCTCTTTCGTGTATAACTCCAGGAAGCGTGTAGTGAGTGACCGGGATTCATCTAAGGCTAAAATCAATGCTTCTTTTTTTTGAGGCTCAGAAGTTGGTTCGATTGGTGCCTTCAATTTTTTAGATGGATCATCAAACACGGATAAGTCAGCTCGATTTTCACTTGATCCTGATTGACTCTCCGCTGAATCGAGAGCCAATGTTAAAAATCTTTTTTCAGCTCCAGCCAGATGGAGAACAATTTGAGCTATGCTCCATTCCTCTGGCGAAGGCTGTTCGTTCAACTTCTCTACAGGTACATCCATGAAACTCCCTTTCACCTTTTCCCTGATTTCAATTACTTTTGTTTCCCACATATACTTACCTCCATTTAGTATATCTCTCTTATTAGATATTAGTGGTAAGAGAGTAAACTCCTCTAAAAAATAAAACTTCCCAAGAAAAAATTCTTGGGAAGTTGGTTATTTCTTAGCAATACTCACAGAATTCAAGCTCGCGTTTAAGTTCATCTACATATTCTTTAGAACCGGTCACAATCAAGCGGTCGTTCATGTGCAGTTCTGTATCTCCGTGAGGAACAATGGAGTCTTTCCCTCTAAAGATCCGAACAAAGATAACGTCTCCCGTGAATGGAAATTTCCTGAGTGTCATACCTTCGAACTGACTGTTTAACATCCGGATTTCATATAGGGATGTTTCTTGGTTAGTAAGGATATTCATCACAGAAGGTGACTCGATCAGCGCACGTAATAAGGCTTTCGTTGACAGAAACACGGAATATACTTCAATGTCCTGTTCACGCAGAGTCTCATGTAAGTCTGGACTCTCAACCCTTACAATGACACGATTGACACCATATTCCTTAGCAGTGACGGCAAGTGTTGCATTTATTTCTTCATCACCTGTTGAAATCACTATGATATCAGAGTCAAAGATGTTGTTCTCTTCAAGCGTGTCTATTTCGTAATTATCGATTTCGTTGATGGTAAATAAAGAATCGGCGATATTACGATCAGACTTATCTTGTTTTGTATGATATAAGACCGGCTCATAAAGGGAGGAATGAAGTTCCCTGGAAACCGGCATTGTAAGCTGATTCGCTCCCAAGAATGTAATCTTAAGCTTTTTCTCTTTTGCACTTTCCCTTGGGAAGAGCTTCTTAAAGAATATAGGTGTAATAATACATGTAATCACCGCTACTAAAATGAGCGTACCACTCATTTGTGGTGTGATAATTTCTATTCTCTCCGCGATTTTCGCAGCAGCAATAACGAGTGACAGTGTCGATGTTAATAAGAATGCTGAAGCAATCGTTGTTTTCGTATCATACCAGTACTTCAGCAAGTAAACAGGAATGACTTTCGAAACCAGGAATGCAAGAAGCAGTAATGGAATTAACAGCAGCATCTTTTTATCGCTGAGCAGCGATCCAAGATCCAACTCAACCCCGACCATCACGAAGAATATGGGGATCAGGAATCCATATCCAAAGGAATCAAGCTTATGGACCATTTCCTGATTCGGTGCTAATAATGATACAAGTACACCGGCAAGGAAAGCTCCCAGAATGTTTTCGGCTCCAACCGTCTCAGACACTGCAACCAATAAGATGATTAATGTAAAAACGGCACGTGTACCGATTTGAACGGTTCCTGTTGATAAACTCTTGATGAAGGAGTTGTTCTTTAATCTCTTCGCCAGGAAATATAAGAGGACCCCAACACCAAATAGGATCAGAAGAAGCCACATGTTTCCATGACCTTCACCGTAAAGGGACACAAATACAGCCAGTAATATCATTGTCACAAGGTCGGCAATAACCGCTACAAGCAAAATGATTTGACCAATGGCCGATTTCATTATATGTGCTTCTTTTAGAGTAGGAACGACTACTCCCAGTGAAATCGTTGAAATGATCAAGGTCATTAAGAATGCATTATTAATAAGTCCGAATAAGACGAATAGATAAGACAGTCCAAGTGAAACAAAGAAAATCCCAATAAATATAATGGTGGCTACCTTAAGACGATTCGGTTCTTCTTTTCCATTAGGTAACCGTTCTTTTTTCTTTTTCCCTCCTGAAAAAGCAGTGAAATCAATTTCCAGTCCGCTTAAAAACATAAGAAAAATAAATCCTAAAGTAGACAGTGTTTCTAACCACATGTCCTGGTGAACGATATTAAATCCGCTCTTACCTATTATTAAACCCATAATAATTTCAGCGATTACAACAGGGATAAAATTCAGTTTAAATCGATGTAGCAATATGGGAGTTAAAAATGCTACTAGAATAACAATGACAAGTGATGTAACAGATGCATGTTGTTCCATCTATTCCTCCCCCTCTTCTCTCTATATTAGGTATTTCATAAACAAAGTGGCTAATCCAAAATAAATCAGGATACTGATAATATCATTTATCGTCGTAATGAAAGGACCAGAAGCGACGGCTGGATCCACTTTTAGTTTGTGCATAAGTAAGGGTACTAATGTACCTGCCAATGTCGCAACAAATAATGAGACTAAAACGGAGACTCCCACAAGTACGCCTAAGAAGAATTCACCTTTCCATACATAGACAACGATGCTGACGACTATCCCGCATGTGGTTCCTGTAATAAGTCCGGTTCCCGCTTCACGGATGACAAGGGACATCTTGTTTTCCTTCTCCAGATCACCTGTTGCAATCCCTCTTACGGCTACGGCAAGGGCCTGGGTTCCCGTATTACCAGCCATCCCTGCAATCAACGGGATAAATACAGCAAGAATTGCTACTTTATCTAACGTATCTTCAAATCTCCCGATGAGGCTTGCCGTGAACATTCCAAGAAATAGTAATGCAATTAACCACGGAAGACGCTTTTTCGCTGCATTAAATGGACTTCGGTCGATGGAATCCAAATCGGCGATACCAGCTAACTTTGAGTAGTCATCAGATGCCTCTTCTTCCATGACGTCCATAATATCATCCACCGTGATGATCCCAAGTAAGTGATGCTGAAAATCGACAACTGGCAAGGCAAGGAAATCATAATCCTTCATTTGTCTCGCGACAGCCTCCTGATCTTCGCTGACGCCTACAGCCATAACACGATCACTCATGATTTCCCCGATCATTACCTCATCATGGCTGATGATGAGGTCCCTTAAAGAGATGACCCCGACCAGTTTTTTATCATCATCCACTACATATATGTAGTAAATCGTTTCAGCATTCGGGGCTTCATTTTTCAAAATATACATGGCCGACCGGACGGTCTGATTCTTTGATATGGCGACAAACTCAGTGGTCATGATACTACCGGCTGTATACTCTTCATAGTGCAGTAATTCTTTAATTTCTTTGGCTGATTCATCATCCATTATGGTTAAATAACTAACAACCTGATCTTTATCCAACTCATTCAATACATCTACCGCGTCATCGGCATACATATTGGATAGCATTTCAGCAGCATATGTAGGATTCATCTCGGCTAATATATCCTGATAATCCTCTTCATCTATATCCAGACTTTCAAACAGCTCTGCCATCTCTTCCGGAGAAAGATAATGGTACAGGCGGCTTCGTAAATCTTCTTCTATTTTAGAGAAAAATTTCGCTTGGTCATAAGAGTGTAAATGTACAAACTCTGAACGAAATAAATCCAGATCTTCTTCTTGAAGGGCTCTAATGAGTAGGTCTTCATCATACATTACTTTTTCCTGCTTATCTCTTTCCTTTTCTTGATCTTGAGTTACTTCAGACATCATATACACCCTCCTTCTTATCTTAAATTGTATATAGTCGTAATAATACTAGCAAATCTTAAGACGATTGTCTCTCATGAAATGAATTGGATACGGATTGGTTTAGAAACAAAATCGTTTGGTACAATATGAATAAACATCCGCTCGATATGAAAGACTGAAACATTAATATGGCATAAAATACGTGAAAAGAAAAGAAAAATGCCACAGGAAAGCGGGGATCCGATGAAATTAGATATAATTGGAGACATTCATGGGTGTTTTAATGAATTCAAAGAATTAACGATAAAGTTAGGCTACGATTGGTCAACCGGTCTCCCCGTGCATCCACAAGGAAGGTTGATTGGGTGTGTCGGGGATTTGACCGACCGTGGCCATCACTCACTTCAGACTATTTCAACGGTCTATGATCTATTTGAAAAAGGATCAATATACTATGTTCCTGGAAACCATTGTAATAAACTCTACCGATACTTCCTGGGTAACAATGTAAAGATCCTCCATGGACTCGAAACAACAGTAGGGGAACTAAGTGCCCTTCCACAAAGTGAAAGAGAACACTATAGAGATATGTTTATCTCCTTGTATGAACGATCCCCCTTGTATCAGGTGTTGGATGACGGCAAACTGATCATTGCTCATGCAGGTATCAAGGAAGAGCTGATTGGAATGCAGAATAACAGGGTGAAAACATTTGTCTTGTACGGTGACATCACAGGTGAGAAGAACGAAGACGGTACGCCGGTCAGAAAAGATTGGGCATTGGACTATAAAGGTGACGCCTGGATTGTATATGGCCACACCCCGGTAAAAGAAGCGCGGATCGTTAATAAGACTGCGAATATTGATACAGGGGCGGTCTTTGGCGGGAAGCTGACTGCCTTGAGATATCCTGAAATCGAAGTGGTTAGTGTTGAATCTTGTATGCCTTTTGTAGAGGAGAAATTTCGGAGGTTTGAATAAGTGAGCTGGTAGGTGTGTTTGTTCCCTCTCTACACACCAAAAAGAGATTCTCTTCAGTTTAACTGAAAAGAATCTCTTTTTTTCATTTTCTTTCAAGCAACATCCGCATATCCCGAGGCATCACTGTCTCCAAATGCACCCATACTTTTTTAACGGGATGAAAAAAAGACAGCTTTTTACAATGTAGTGCCTGCCTCCCTATCAATGCCACACTGCCTCCATACAAATCATCCCCTGCCAGCGGGTGTCCTATAAATGACATGTGCACCCTGATCTGGTGGGTTCTCCCCGTTTCCAATCTCAATTCAATATGAGCGAAATCCTGAAACTGCTTTTTCAATCTATAGTGAGTCAGGGCATATTGGCCATCCTGGCGCACTTCTCTTTCAATGATACTATCCGGTTTCCGGCCGATGGGCTCTTCGATCGTACCAGTGTCCGAGTCCAGCCGGCCTTCTGCAAATGCTTCATACGTTCTCTTTATTTCCCGCCCCTTCTGCTGAAGACTGAATAAATGATGAACGTGGCGGTGTTTTGCTATTAGAACCAGCCCGGATGTATCCTTATCCAATCGAGTAACGATATGAACCGTTGAACAAATACCGACCCTGTCATAATATCCGGCTATGGCATTGGCGAGAC
The DNA here is from genome assembly GCF_042666755.1 of Rossellomorea sp. GCM10028870. Lineage (NCBI taxonomy): Bacteria > Bacillati > Bacillota > Bacilli > Caryophanales > Bacillaceae > Rossellomorea > Rossellomorea sp. GCM10028870. The sequence goes on from NZ_JBHTGN010000001.1 coordinate 1,798,186, forward strand.
TTCCAGTCGGCTCTTTCTTAGTCGGTATGGATTTCATACCCCATGGCTTATTTACTACGAGAACATCATCATCCTCATAAATGATTGACAATGGGACCTCTTCCGGAACTAATGACTCACTCCCTTTTTCTTCAGGGAACCTCATCTCAAGAATATCCCCTTCTATAAGGTGATATCGGACACTTTCTTCCTTTCCATTAACGGTTATTGTTCCTCCATCAAACTTCACAGCAGTCAGAGTACGCTTTGAAATCTGCTGATCGATTAGAAACTCTCTCATCAGCTTCCCGTCATAAGAAGCAGGGATAATCCATTTCAATGTATAGAAATTCATCGTAAACTTCCCAGCCTTAAGTCATTCATCCGCAACAAAGGAATCATGCACCCTTTTCCAGAACGGAAACGGTCGGAAGCGGGCAAAGCGAATTTTCTCATCAGCGACACGATATTGAATGCTCTTTACATCTTTATGAAGAAGAGATAGATGGTCGATGGTAACCAGAAAATCAGGCCCATTCACCGGTTTAAGCATACATGTATGATGAGCAGGTAATATCAAAGGTGATCCGATCGTACGAAAAACACGATTATTGATGGATGCCATTTCAGCGAATTGAATAGCAGGAAGAGACGGATGAATAATTGCTCCACCTAATGCCTTGTTATACGCCGTACTGCCCGAAGGTGTGGATAAACACAGTCCATCTCCTCTAAAGCGTTCAAAGTGCTGCCCCCTGATTTCCACATCCATGACAAGGGTCCCTTCTACGCTTTTGACCGTCGATTCATTCAATGCTAAGTAACGGGTTTCTTTCCCCCCATGCTGGTAGCGGATAATCGTTTCTAATAATGGGTATTCGATAATTTGATAAGGTGTTTTCGCAATGGCGATCACAAGCTTCTCAATCTCTTCCGGCACCCAATCGGCATAGAAGCCGAGATGTCCTGTATGTACACCAACAAATGCGGTCTTATCTAACCGGGATCTGTAGCGGTGAAATGCATAAAGCAGCGTCCCATCTCCTCCAACCGATATGACGATATCCGGTTGGTCATCATCATAAGTCAAATTAAAATCCTGGAGATAGGTTCTCATTTTGTGCATCAATGTATTTGATTTCGAATCACCTTTTGATGTAATCGCGAACTTCATTCGTTTACCCCCTTCAAGTCACTACTGATTTGGTTTAGAGCTTTTACCCCGTTGGTCTTTTTCCTTTTTGTTTGTAAAAATGACTTGGGCTTCCTGAATTTCTTCACGAATCAAGCTCATTTCTTCATCCAGTCTGAATGCTGCTTCAGCAGCGCCTGCAAGACGAAGACGGACTTGTTCCGGGATTTGTCCACTGTACTTATAATTCAAAGAGTGCTCAATCGTCGCCCAAAAATTCATTGAAAGAGTTCGGATTTGAATTTCTACCAAAATGTTTTTTTCCCCGTGAATCGTTTGAACAGGATATTCAATGACAATATGATAGGATCGGTATCCACTTTGTTTCTTGTGGGTCACGTAATCTCTTTCTTCTATAATAGTAAAGTCATTTCGCCCTCGAAGCTTTTCCACAACGACATGAATATCCTCCACGAATTGACACATCATCCGCAGTCCGGCTATGTCTTGCATTTCTATTTCAATATTTGATAGCTTAATCCCTTTTTGATTTGCTTTATCAAGAATACTCGCAATTGGCTTGACTCTTCCAGTCACGAATTCAATGGGAGAATGAGTGTTATGAAGTTCATATTCTCCCCTCATCCCTTTAAGCTTAATCTTTAATTCGTCAACCGCTTGCTTGTAGGGAGCTAAAAATTGTTCCCAGTGATTCATTCTCCTCACCTCTACACGCCTACTTTTCAAGAAATGCGTTCTCTACCTTTGTAACCATTTCTTCACCGTAGTTCCCATTTCCTTCAATGTTGCTTACAAGATAGTCCAGCTCTTCGTTGAATCGATCCAATTCAAGTGAGTAATCACCGCTTTTCGCAATGACTGCAGCCTTATCTTGCAGTGCCTTTTTCAACTCAGCCCAGATTGACTCTTCCAGGTATAAGTAAACATATTCCTCTTCGTTTTCTGCTAAGTATACGAATGCATATCGATCAGAGTCTGCAATGATTTGGCCGGCTGCAGTCGTTCCTTGCAACAGGTCCGCTTGGTCCGTATGTAAGTATAATGTACCGTTTTCAAATGTTGTTTGTTTAAATTGAACAATTTTCCTCATGCTTTTCTTCATCCTTCCATAAAACAATCAGTATCATTTTAACATAAGAAAACCATTTCATCTAAATATTGAAGTTGTGTTTTATTAAAGGACTTTTCGTAAACTTTGTTCCTTTTGAAAAAGCGAGTAGTGGTTGATTTCCGCTCCAGGTGCTCGCTTTCCGCGGGGCGTGAGTTGAGCCTCCTCGGGCTATCCCCTGTGGGGTCTCAACTTCCCCGCTATTCCCGCAGGGGTCGAGCACCTTCCGCTTCAATCAATTTACTAAGTTTCCGTTTCTTACTATAGACAAATATAAAAATCATAAACGTTTAGAATACAACATTTTTCAAAGTGTATAGTCGGCTTTAGCTTGTATAATAGAAATACTATTTCTTTCAATTGTTTTTTGCATAAGATCTGTCACTAAAAACTCTTATATATGGTGAGGGGAACTGTGTAGACTCCTGCGGAAGAACGGTCGTGCCGAGACCCCGTTCGGCTAATCTGAGGAGGCTCCGCCAAACGCTAGCTGCAAGCGAAGCAGTTACCCTCACCATCAAGCACACACTGATTGACAGAGCCAGAGCAGCCCCCATGATATAAAACAATCTTTGCGAAAAAATCCTATAAAAGAGATAATAGAGGGACAGTATGCAAGGAAAGGATGCTTTTCATGGCACAGGAAATTGAAATTGAATTCAAGAATCTAGTAACTCAAAATGAATTTACGCGATTAACCTCACATTTTCATATAAAAGATGAGGATTTCATTTCTCAAGACAATCACTATTTTGATACGCCGTACTATCAATTAAAGGATAATCATTCTGCCTTAAGAATTCGGGAGAAGAACAGGACTTATACGTTAACCTTAAAAACACCTTTAAATGACGATCTCTTAGAAACGAACCAGAAGTTAACGAAAGAGGAGTCGGTATCTCTTTTACACCAAGGGGTATTTCCTGATGGAGAAGTCAAAGATGTTCTGGATTCCCTTCAAATCCCCATTCAATCCCTTCAGCATTTCGGTACGCTTTCGACCAGCCGTGCTGAAATCGACTATAAAGACGGACTTCTTGTCTTTGACAAAAGCTCTTACTTACAAAAAGAAGACTATGAGCTGGAGTATGAAGTAAAGGAGCGTAAATCAGGAGAATCTATATTTCTTGACTTACTGAAGGAACTAAACATTCCGCTTCGAAAAACCGATAATAAAATCAAGCGATTCTACATGGAAAAATTAAAACAGGACTGACATGAACCGATATAGTATATGAATAAATGTTTTCCAGAAGAGGAGTTATACTCATGAATGTTCAACTGTTGAAAACGATGATGGATTTACAAGCTCTAAACAGTTTGGGATCAGTATCTTCTGTTCAACAAAACACTCGCCGATCCAGTGAGTTATTTCATCAACTATTAAATCAAGCACTACACACTGAGCAGAACAACTTAAATATGAATCAAACATTAGGTTCCGTTAAAGAGGCGCTTGGAACCAAAACAACCTTCTCGGTTTCATCACCTCTTCGTGAACTTTCAGCTGTGAACAAACCGAACTGGAATGCTCCCCAAGAGATTGATGCAATGATATCTCGTGCAGCCGATCACTTTGGCCTGCCTAAAAAACTGATTCAAGCAGTAATAAAACAAGAATCCAACTTCAACCCTAATGCAGTCAGCCCTGCAGGTGCATCAGGTTTAATGCAGCTCATGCCGATTACAGCACGAGGGCTCGGTGTGAAGAACATCTTTGACCCGGAAGAAAACGTTTTTGCCGGAACGAAATACTTGAAGCAAATGCTCGATAAATACAATGGGGACATCCCCCTGGCTCTTGCAGCTTACAATGCAGGTCCCGGAAATGTCGACAAATATAACGGCATCCCACCGTTTAAAGAAACCACTGCTTATGTAAAGAAAGTGACCGATCGATATTTCACCTAAATCCCAAAAGATGGCTGACCTTTATCTCCTGGTCAGCCTTTTCTTCTGTATTTTCGTATTCAGACGTAAGACAAAGACCTATAGTCTGATAGCCCTAGCTCCTCTTAAATTCACCTGAACCATTCCTGCAAATCTCTAATAAATCAGGATATACACCAGAAAGAAGGCTACACTAATTTAGGAATAATAAGTTGATGTAAGGCGATTTGTTTGAGATATAAATGAATGCTTGCTAGAATAAACATACAATCTAAGTAAAAAGGAGTCATTCTTATGGTCGAGAAACCACAAATGCCTTATAATCTTATCGGCGAAAAGAAACTCTCCATGCTCGTTGAAGCTTTTTATAATAAAGTAGCGAATCATCCCAAGTTGGCACCCATCTTTCCGGATGATTTAACCGAGACAGCTCGCAAACAAAAACAATTTCTAACTCAATATTTAGGTGGTCCTGCGATTTACACAGAGGAGCATGGTCACCCTATGCTGCGTGCAAGACATCTTCCGTTTCCCATCACAGAGGAACGGGCAAAGGCTTGGTTAAGCTGTATGCATGAGGCAATGGATGAGGTCAATCTAGAGGGTCCAGTAAGGGATGACTTTTTTCACAGGCTGGTATTAACCGCCCATCATATGGTAAATACAGAAACACCAAAGGGCTCTGCCATTGACTAGAACAAATAGCTGGCATCACCTTAAAGGATGTGGACGTAACAAGAAACCTCTAGAAATATATATGTTTGTTGACCCTCTTTGCCCGGAATGCTGGGCGCTTGAACCAATCCTAAAGAAATTACACATTGAATACGGACAATACTTTCGTATCCGCTATATCTTAAGCGGACAGCTCGCCTCCTTAAACCTTGCAACTAAACGAAAGCAGGAAGATTTAGCTCAGCAATGGGATAAAACAGCGAGTCGCTCCGGAATGTCGTGTGACGGAAGCTTATGGATTGATAATCCGATTGATTCTCCTTACCTGGCTTCATTCGCCATTAAAGCAGCAGAGCTTCAAGGAAAGCATTCGGGAATTCGCTTTTTAAGATTTTTACAAGAACGATTATTCCTGCAGAAACAAGACATCTCGAACATTGAGGTACTAAAGGAATGTGCACAGGCAGCAAAGCTTGATCTAAATGAATTTATGAACGATATTAACTCCTCTTCTGCATCCAAAGCGTTTCAATGCGATGTCAAGATCACGTCAGAGATGGAAGTGGAAGAAATTCCGACGCTAGTCTTCTTTAATGAGAATATTGAAGATGAAGGTTTAAAGATCACGGGATTGTATTCTTATGAGGTCTATGTTCATATTATTGAAGAGATGCTTGCGTCAAAACCTGAAAAGCAGCCCTTGCCTCCACTGGAAGTATTCATGAAATATTATCGTGTTGTCGCATCGAAGGAAATAGCCGTTGTCTATGATTTATCTATAGAAGAGGTAGAAAAGCAAATGAAGAAATGGACACTTCAGCAAAAAGTAAAAAGGCTCCCTGCAAAACATGGGACCTTCTGGAAATATATAAGCGATTAATTATTTCAGTATAATTAAAATAAGCCTATAAACAAGAAAAGCCGATGTTGTTTCCAACATCGGTTTTTCAATACGAACAAAGGGGATGGGAGAAATTTTTCACGGTCAAACAAAGGGGTATATGTTTGCTTGTGATCAACTTCACACTGATAATATATCACGCATCCACTTGTATTGGCAAGTTGTTTGTATGGTATTTCACAATATTGTCAAAATCCATACATGTTCCCCTCTACTCTTTCATATACATAGATACAAGACAACTTATCACCGGAGGGAAATGATATGGCTTTAAAAATGAAATACGCAGTCCTCCTGCTGTTGATCCTGATCAGCTTCTTCATAAACATACTCGGACTCATGCGTCTGGTTCCAATCTATATAACATCCCCCATTCTCTTTCTCTCACTCCTACTCTTCTTCCACTCCCTTGGAAACCGCAACCGCTTCAGGGGATTCAAATCATTGAAATGAGGGACGGACCTTCAACTTGCAAATATTTTTTACTATAAAAAACCCCCAGAGGATAAGGAATTCCTTATGCTCTGGGGGTTTTCATTTGGAACTGTATACTTACACCAATCTAATTATTGAAGTTTCTCCAGCAGTTCTTCCATTTCATTCAACTTTTCTTCAAAGACCTTGCACGCGTCTTCAACCGGCTTGGAGGTTGTCATGTCCACCCCTGCTTTTTTCAGGACTTCAATCGGGTAGTCAGAGCTTCCAGCTTTGAGGAAGTCGATGTAGCGTTTCACCGCCGGCTCTCCTTCTTCAAGAATTTGCTGACTGAGAGCTGTCGCTGCAGAGAATCCAGTCGCATATTGATAAACATAGTAATTGTAGTAGAAGTGAGGTATTCGAGCCCATTCCAATCCGATCTCTTCATCGATCGAAATGTCTTCTCCGAAATATTTCTTATTCAATTCATAATATTCTTTCGTCAAGAATTCAGATGTAAGAGCTTCTCCTTCTTGGGCTTTCTTATGAATGAGGTGTTCAAACTCTGCAAACATGGTTTGACGGAAAACGGTTCCCCTGAATCCTTCTAAATAATGATTTAGGAGGTACAGTCGCTTTTTCTCATCATCAATTGTGTTTAATAGATAATCATTCAATAGTGCTTCATTACACGTAGAGGCCACTTCAGCAACAAAGATGGAGTAATGACCATAGGTGTAAGGCTGGGCTTTCCGCGTATAATAGCTGTGCACACTATGACCGAACTCATGAGCAAGTGTAAATAGATTATTCACATTATCCTGCCAGTTCATAAGGATATACGGATTTGTTCCGTATGCTCCTGAAGAATATGCCCCGCTTCTCTTTCCTTTGTTCTCGACTACGTCCACCCAACGATTGTCAAAGCCTTCTTTCAGGACATTGGCATATTCATCACCCAAAGGCTTTAAGCCGTCAAGAATCATATCCTGTGCTTCATCATAGCTGATGTCCATCTTGACTTCTTTCACAAGAGGCGTATATAAGTCATACATATGAACTTCATCCAAACCTAATACTTTTTTACGAAGCTTCACATACCGCTGCAGCAAATGAAGGTTTTTATTGACAGTATCAACAAGATTATCATACACCTGTTCAGGAATATTGTTATTTGATAATGCTGCATGTCTTGCTGAATCATAATGTCTTACGTTTGCCACAAAGTTATCTTTCTTCACTGCTCCACTTAATGTAGAGGCAAAGGTATTTTCGAATTTCCCGTATGTTTCATATACTTTCTTGAACGCTTCTTCCCGGACACGCCGATCACTGCTTTCCAGGAAACGGATGAAACGGCCATGTGTGATGTCAACTTCTTCTCCGTTTTCATCTTTAATGCTTGGAAACTCCAGGTCTGCATTGTTCAACATACCAAACGTATTGCTCGCAGCACTGAACACCTCAGAAGCCTGAGCAAGCAGTGCTTCTTCCTCTGCTGATAGAACATGTGGGCGCTGTAGATTAATTTCCTCTAAAGCATGCTTGTATTTCTTCAGATCTTCTTTTTCGTCAAGAAACCCTTGCAGCTTACTTTCCTCAATCGATAGCACTTCGGGTACTAAATAGGCAAATTTACTTCCTAATTGTGTATAAAGACTTTTGGCGCGGTCATCGAGACCCTGATAGTAAGAATTCGTTGTATCCTGATCATAGCGCATATGAGAATATGTATAAACCTTACCCATACGTTCCATAATTTCATCCTGAAAGGCAAATGCTTTATATAGCTGATCTGCACTATCCCTTAATGTTCCTTTAAACTCGTCTGCTTTGCCGGTCAATTCTTTTATCTCTTTATATTCTTTTTCCCACGCTTCATCACTTTCAAATATATCTTCCAATCTCCACGTTAACTTCTCCTCTACCTCTTTTCTACCAGGCAGACTTTTCGTAGCTGTATCTTTTGACATATACATCCTCCATTCTGAAATCTACAGAAAATTCCTTATAGTTACATTCTCTCTTATCTAAGATTTTCCTGCAACAAAACAATCTTTGTTAGACCTTTTTTAATATATGCTTCCATTTAGGAAAAAAATCATGCTGATGCCGTTCGAAACCTGGGAAATTGTCTGGACACATCCATGGCGCCGATAGCTGAAGATCACCATTCTCCAACGTTCTAACAACCTTCATGTCTTCTAGCAGGGTCAAATAGCTTTTCACTATTTCCTCGAGCAGCCCCCCCACCCCTACTAAAGGAAGCGAACGAAACTCTAAATATCCTCTATCTATTCTCTTCTTTATCACCTCAACCACTCTTTCCTCTGAAAAAAAGAGTTCCTTCTTCATACAATCCTTCCATATATAATATTGCCATTCGACCGAATGATTCTTGAATTGTAGTCCATGAGGTAAGACCGGTATACCAACGAACAAAGGCAAATATAAAAAAGTATCCCCTTCTCGATAAACTTCCCGTAAAAATAAATCATCTTTTGCGTTACCATAATGAAGTTTATTATAGATCCACTTCATTCGGAATTGATTCCAATTTTTTAAAAGGTGTGGGCGATTGACTGTAGGATGTGGAATGGATAATGGAAGAGTGAATTCCTCAATGGGTATCCTGACTGGAGCGGCACTAATAAACGCTGATGCTGAAACAGGAATGAGATGAGTAAATAATTGGAATCTTCTTTCTTCAGGAGAAAAATGGAGGAGAAAGTAGTGTAATTGGGGCGAGTATCGGATAAATGCTTGCTGAAATGAAGGTAAATGCAAGTTTCCTTTTTTCTTAACTGGCTGGGTGAGAATCCATAGGGGAGTGATCTCTTCTCTTTGATAACCCTGTGTTCTGGAGAAGATATCGGAAATGGGAATAGAGGAACATTGGATTTCAACGGCTATTTTTTTCGATTCTGTTTTTACATATACATCAGCGATTTGCTGAAGATTTTTAATATAATGCTCAACCTTTACTTCTTTAAAATGCAATTTTAACCTGTCATATAAAAGTTGCTTACTGAGTAGATGTCGGGGAGACTCATGCTGCTTTCCTATCTTACAATGAGACTGTGGGTGATGAGCAAAATGTGGAACTTTCTGTTTTCCAATCCGCAGGTTCAATGGGGATAAGCAGTGGGGACAGCGGAATGGAAGACTCTTTTTTCGCAGACTTATCAATTCCTCTCTTGAATAATGAATGGTTGACAACACCTTCTCTTGAAATACAGCTGTTAACATAGAACACCTCCTCCTACAATCATTCGCCAAAAAAAGTGAAATTCCTGCAAAAAAACCTTCAAGTTAATAAATCACTTGAAGGCTTCTTCTTATAAAAGAGGTGACATTAAGCGGGAAGTGGATTCTAATAAGCGATAGCCAAGATGTCTTTTTTGAAACTCTTCCAACTGTAGTTCTTCTGCATCCTCTAGATCATGTAAATATTCTTTCACAAGTGAATTCGTGCTTTCTGTTTTATAAAGAAATGCATTGACTTCAAAATTCAAATGAAAACTTCTCATATCCATATTTGAAGTACCAATCGAAGCCATTTCTTCATCTACAATCACAATTTTGCTGTGCATAAAGCCCTTTTGATATTCGAAAATTCGGGCTCCTGCTTCAAGAAGATCGGGAAAATAAGACCTTGAAGCGTGAAACACAATTCGTTTATCAGGTTTATGCGGCACCAAAAGTCTTACATCCACACCACTTAAGGCTGCAATTTTCAGAGCTGAGAAAATATCTTCATCCGGTATGAAATAAGGTGATGCTACCCATACACTTTTTCTTGCAGAAGTGATCATTGAGAAGAAAATATTTTTCAGAACGCTCAATTCATTATCCGGTCCTCCTGCAATCATTTGAACTCCACCATCGTTCGTATTTTCCATTGGATCCGGGCTTAAATACCCTGGAGTTAAGAAATCATCATTCGTCATATAATACCAATCTTGAAGAAAGATAAGCTGCAGCGTCCGTACGGCTTCACCCCTTACAAATAGATGGGTATCCCTCCAAAAGCCAAACTGAGGATTCTTGCCTAAATACTCATCGCCAATATTAAGGCCCCCAACAAATCCAATACTTCCATCAATAACGATAATCTTACGGTGATTTCTAAAGTTGAACTTATTATTAAGTACTGGGATTTTTACGGGGCCAAACGGAACCACTTCTATCCCTGCATCTTTTAATTCAGCAATATAGTCCTTTGATAATTGCCAAGCCCCGACCGCATCATAAAGGAAGCGAATTTTCACACCATTATTCGCCCGTTCAATAAGAATATCCTTAATCTGATTTCCTATATCATCATGCCGGACAATATAATACTCCATATGAATATGATGCTTCGCAGTCTTTAACCACTTAAGGATTTCCCCGAATGTCTCAGTACCATTGGTTAAAAGTTTGGTTTCACTAGAAAAAGAAATGGCACTGTTCCCTATTCGCTGAGCAAGCTGAAAGTGCTTTTCCTGAAACATGCCAAACATATCAGCGTTCATTTCCTTAGGACCAGGCTCATATTTATTATAAGTTTCCTTGTCCAATATGTACTTCTTCTGATACATTTTCTCTTTCCTGTAGTTACGGCCAAACAATAGATAAAAGATAAAACCAAGTATGGGAAAAGCACCTAATACGACTAACCATGTTAATGTTTGAGTAGGATGACGATTCTCAAAGAAGATAAGGAATCCGATAACAATTACGGAGAATGTAAAAACCAAACTAATATACTTCACCATACCTGATAGGTATTGATCAAAATAAAGTATATAGCTTAACACCAGAACAGCAATAAATAGGAGGACTCTCACAGTATTTTTCATACCTCTAACACCTTCCACTGGCTTAATGATACAAATAAATAAAAAAATACCGATTTCTAAATGAAACCGGTATTGTCCTTACGAAAAGTGTCCACTTAATGTCTCAAACACATGTTCATTAATGACTACTTTTCCATACTCTTCAAGGCGATGAACGGTCATTCGTGACTCATCCGCATATTCAAGCAGTATACTTAACATATTGTCGATATTTTCTTCCGAGAAGTGCTCTTCTGAAAATTTGACGTAAATAAAATATTTATTTTCGAATGCAAGCAGCTTTGTTTCCAGATGATCTAATGGCATATCCTTCATCCGATGGGACAGAGAAATCGCATCTTCAAAATCATTAAATTTCAACGTGAAATCCAGTGCTACTTCTGCTTCTCCATCTTGATCTTGTTTGATTTGGAAATGCTGATCCAAAAGTTCTTCAATGCGTTCATCTACAGGAAGTTCCTTGAGTTTATCCTCTGGAATAGGTAACTCAAATCGCTGACCATCCTTTGAAACCTGAGCTCTTGTAACGAGTACTTCAAGCCCTTTATCTAACGCTTGAACTTGAATCCATAGCGGTCCTTCTATACCGAAATCTTCTTCTTGATGAACCTCATCCATCATTTCCCAGAAGAGTTCTTCACTTCTTTCGCGATTATACCAGATTTCCTCACGATCAAAGCCGCGATCTTCTATATCCCCATAGGAAATATAGAACTTGACGGTATTTTCATTAATGCGTTCGATTTCCATTTAACACCTCTCCCTTCTTGCATGATGTTAGTGAAGGGACTACACCCTCTGAGCTTTAAGCCCGATTGCTGGTGAAGATAGAAGATACATTTAGGTTAGTTTGTACCTTGTACTTCTATTTTATGATATAAACACTGAAAATGGAATAAAAATAACACCCATTTTTTTCTTCACAAATCACACTATTTAACGCGTTTTTGACATTTTAGCGAATATTTGCAGAAAATTCAAGTGTTAATACTTAATCTAATATAAAAGGGGTTGACCCCAAAGGATACGCAACGTTCCTTAAAGGGTCAGCCCCTTTTACTTATATATTCTCATACATAAAGAATGCGTGAGAAAGAAAGGATCCTTTAGTTTACCATTCTTTGAGCTTCTAGAAGTTGGAACGTACGAACCTTCCTTGGAAGGAATCGTCTGATTTCATCTTCATTATATCCTACCTGAAGACGTTTTTCATCCAATATGATTGGTCGTCTTAAAAGCCCAGGGTTTTTCTGGATAAGCTCGAACAGTTCTTGAAGTGGTAAAGTTTCTAAATCTACATTAAGCTTTTGGAATGTCTTAGAACGGGTTGAGATAATTTCGTCTGTTCCATCCTCAGTCATACGAAGGATCTCCTTGATTTCATCAATGCTTAATGGCTCAGAAAATACGTTTCGCTCTGTATATGGAATTTCATGCTCTTCTAACCAAGCTTTTGCCTTACGACAAGATGTACAACTAGGTGAAGTGAATAATGTAACCACGAATCATTCACACTCCCTTAAGGATTTTTTATTATATAGAGTATTTTATTTAAACAAAAGCTGTTAATTAAAATTAGTTTAAATAAGAAATCTCTATTATGTATTATACATGAATTACTGTCCCTTGAACATAGTTTTAACTAATTTGTCAAATTTCCTATACATAGGTTTAACATACGTCATATGATCTCTTTCTAATAACGCTTTACCCGGTTCAAAAAGAGAATAAACATGATATAGAACATTTCCATATTTTCATTTAGAAAACCTTATTGCGAATGAACAATAAGGTTCTTTTACATTTAGAGGTTTTTCAGTACATCCCCATCACGATCTTCATCTTGCTTCAAGACTTCTTCAACCGGCTGGTATGACGCTCCATAAAACTTCTTGTCATTATAAGTATGGATTAATTCATATGTTTTCTTCATAGAGTTGAAGATCAGGTCTTCTGACTCTTGATTCGGAACCCAATAAAGGATTTCCATTTCATTGATTTCGTTTGTAGCGAGAGAACGACGTGCATATCCTATACTAACAGCATGCTCGAAGCCTTCACGCTTGTAAAACTTCAAGCGCTTCTCCGTATCGCTGTCATCATAGTCCACGGGCTCTACCTCTAAAATGATGGCTTTGTTCTTTTCTTTTAACTTCTCAAGTAATTTATGACCTAAGCCTTGTCCCCGGGCATCCTTTGAGACAAAAAGATAATCAATAAAGATAAAGTCATCAAGTTCCGCATACATAAGTACGTGGTGTGGCCCCTCATCTTTATGATAGATGTCACTTCTTTCTTTGAGTAATGACTCAAGATGTTCTTTTGATTTCATTTCCTCTACCGGGAAATACTGATTTAACTTTTCATACCAATGCATGGATCTACTCCTTTAAAAGAATTTTGGATGACATTGACTAACGGGATACAATTATTTTTCTCAGAAAAAAAATGTTTATGTTAGATGTTAGTCTTATCCGTGGGATAAAAGTACGGAATCACAGGCTTGAACGCCTATGAAGAGGGTAATGTGGTTGAAAGCGGTTAATCTTACCAATATATTAATCATAACAATAGATGAGCATTTTTTCAAATCGAAAAGCTTAAATCATACATAGTACCAATGAAAACAGAAAAGCCTGCCCTGTAAATGACAGGGCAGGCTTGCGGCTTATGGTGTGTAGTCAACACCTTCTGTATACGTATTCCCCGCATCCCATAAAAGGAACTCTTTGATTCCTTGATCATTTAATGCTTTAATTTGCGCCTCAACCTCTGCCTTCCCGTAGGCTTTATAGTTTCCACTGCCTAACCAGGAAGCGGTAAAGTCCTGCAGCCACGGTCTTGATATAGGCGGGTTTTCCAATTCCGCTAATTTAGATTTTTCAAGCTTCGCATACTCAGAAACCAATTCATAAGGTTGTAAATCAGGTTTTGCGATTCCGAAATATGGCGTCCAATGACTCGGATAAATCATCGAAGAAATCACATCAACATTATCAGATATTTTCGAAAAATTCTGCCCGATACCCGGTGCCTCTGGAAGAGTTGCTGTATACCCGAAGATATCGACAGAAACCTTTACGCCATAAGGCTTCAGCTTTTCACGGGCATACTCTACAAAATCCGTAACAGCATTCACACGTTTTTGTACGTTATCGGTATCATTACTTGCATACTCGCCTCCGTCGTACTTCAGCTCACCATCACGCTTCTCGAAACCTTCAGGGAAACGAACATAATCAAATTGGATTTCCTGGAATCCCATCTTCGCGGCTTCAATCGCTATCCCTACATTATAGTCCCATACTTCTTTCAGAAATGGGTTCACAAAGGATTCTCCCCTGCCGTTTTTCCATACCTGACTTCCATCTTTAAAGGATAATTCCGGTTTTTCGTTCGCCAAAATCGTATCTTTAAATACAACGACCCTGGCAATCGGGTAAATCTGTTTTTCTTCAAGTACCTTTAAGATTGCTTTGGGATCTTTGATATAGGGTTGCCCTACTTTAGCGTATGGTGAAGATTCTTCAGGTTCGTATGTAACATAACCGTGATCATCTTTAATATCAATAACCATGGCATTCAGATCCGTATCATCCATTAGTTTCGTTAAACTTTCAAATCTCGCTCCACCAGCAGAGTGACCTGTAACATAAACCCCTCTCACCGCATCAGGATATTCAAATGTAAAGCCGGAATCATATGCAAACCTTGGGGCGGGACTTGCTATCTCTTTCTTACTTAAAGAAAGACTTCTCTTCTCGTGGGCTGCCGCCCCGTCTCCTTCAGCACTCGCTGTTTGGAACGGCAATGCGCACATTGTGATTAAACATAAGGATGTCGCTACCTTACTCCATTTCAAAATAAACCTCTCCTCTATTAAATAAGCTATCTAGTAAAATATGTAACACCTTATACTATTCTAACAAGGAAATAACTTGAAAGAAAAGGGGTATTACTCCTAATCTGTCGAAATTTCCAAGGAAATTAAATATCTTCATTATATTGTATTATTTTCATGTACAAATAGAATACATCAAACATTCAATAAAAAAAGCTCCCCTCATTAAAGGGAGCTTTTAAAAAGAATTTTAGTTTTTGTACTGAGCTTTATATTGCGCAAATTCTTTGTCTGAGCAATATACGAAGTGTCCAGGTGCCACTTCACGCATTTCAAGATTATCTTCCTCTGTATAGTTGTGAACAGAAGGATTATACTCTTTTCTTCTGCGTGTGCGCTCATACTCAGGATCCGGTAATGGAATCGCTGATAATAGTGACTGAGTATAAGGGTGAAGAGGGTTTTTGTAAAGCGCATCACTTGGAGCCAATTCGACTAATTTACCATAGTACATCACTCCGATACGGTCGCTGATGTATTTTACCATGGATAGATCATGGGCGATAAATAAGTACGTTAAGCCCTTCTCTTTTTGTAATTCCTGCATCAGGTTAACAACCTGTGCCTGGATCGAGACGTCAAGAGCGGAAATCGGCTCATCGGCAATAATGAAGTCTGGATCCACCGCAAGGGCACGGGCAATCCCGATACGCTGTCTTTGACCACCTGAGAATTCATGGGGGTAGCGACCAGCGTGCTCTTTATTTAAACCAACTGTTTCAAGTAAATCATGAACCTTTTTCAAACGTTCTTCTTTAGAAGAAGCCAATCCATGAATGTCGATACCTTCTGCAATGATATCAGCTACCTTCATACGAGGATTCAAGCTTGCATAGGGATCCTGGAAGATCATTTGCATTTTACGGTTGAATTTCTTTAATTGTGAACGTGACTTTTTACCGTGAACGTCCTCACCATTAAATAGAACTTGACCGTCTGTGGCATTATACAAACGAATAATCGTACGACCAGTCGTAGATTTACCACATCCGGATTCCCCTACCAGACCAAGGGTCTCACCTTTATATATATCAAAGCTGATATCATCAACAGCTTTAACCATATTCGGCTTACCAGGGTTAAAGTACTGCTTTAAATTCTTAATTTCTAATAACTTTTCTGCCATTATGAACGAACCCCCTCAACAAGTACCGGCTCTTTGTAATTAGAAGGCATTTGTCTTTGTCTTAATTTAACGATTTCAGGTGGCTCAACTTTTGGAGCACTAGGGTGCAATAACCACGACTTCACATAGTGAGTATCAGAAACCTGATAATATGGCGGCTCTTGTTCAAAATCCACTTTTAAAGCATATTCACTGCGGAGGGCAAAAGCATCTCCTTTAGGTGGATTTAAAAGATCCGGCGGTGTACCGGGGATAGCAACTAATTCTTGTTCACCTTCAGTTTCTGTTGTAGGCATCGAACCGATCAATCCCCACGTGTAAGGGTGACGTGGATCGTAGAAGATTTCATCCACAGTACCTGTTTCTACGATTTGACCACCATACATAACCGCCACACGGTCAGCCACATTTGCTACAACACCAAGATCATGTGTGATGAAAATGATTGATGTATCAATTTTATTTTGCAGATCTTTCATCAGCTCAAGAATTTGTGCCTGAATCGTTACGTCCAATGCTGTTGTAGGCTCATCTGCAATCAGGATCTTTGGATTACATGCCAAAGCAATCGCGATGACGACACGCTGACGCTGACCACCGGAAAACTGGTGGGGATATTGCTTGAAACGTGTTTCCGGACTAGGAAGACCTACTAATTTAAGTAACTCGATGGCGCGTTTTTTCGCATCATTTTTACTCATATTTTGGTGTTTCACAAGCGGTTCCATGATTTGCTTACCAATCGTCATCGTTGGGTTCAGAGACGTCATTGGATCTTGGAAAATCATAGAAATGTCTTTACCGCGAATTTTCTGCATATCCTTTTCAGGTAACTTTGCTAAATCTTTACCCTCAAATAACATTTCCCCCCCTTTAATAAAGCCTGGAGGATTTGGAATTAATCTCATTAGAGCTTTCGTAGTAACTGATTTCCCTGAACCAGATTCACCAACGATCGCTAGTGTTTCACCTTTATCTAAATGAAAATCTACACCACGGACAGCCTGAACTTCTCCTCCATGCGTATTGAAGGAGACGTGTAGATTATTGACTTCTAAAATTTTTGACATATTCATAATCTCCCTTCCATTACTTACGCATTTTCGGATCTAGTGCATCACGCAATCCATCGGCCATTAAGTTAAAACTTAAGATGACTAATGAGATGACGGCTGATGGAACCAGCATCATATGCGGAAATGACTGGATTGATTTGTACCCATCATTAACCAATGATCCCAGTGATGCTCTTGGTGGAGCAATCCCCAATCCGATAAAGCTTAAGAATGCTTCTGTGTAAATCGCAGCAGGCACTGTGAACATCGTGGTAATGATAACAGGTCCCATTACGTTTGGAAGTAGGTGTTTAAAGATCAAACGGTTGCTCGTAGCACCAAGTGTACGTGAAGCTAGAACAAATTCCTGATTCTTCAACTGTAATACTTGACCACGAACGATCCGGGCCATACCGGTCCAACCGGTTATAACCATGGCCATGGTTATGGAGAATATACCAGGCTCGAATATCAAGATAAAGAGGATAACCACAATTAAGTTTGGAATCCCGACAAGAATTTCAATAATACGCTGCATGACATCGTCGACTTTCCCACCGTAATAGGCAGAAATCCCACCATATGAAATACCAATGATAAAATCGATGATCGCTGCAAGAATACCAATATAAAGTGAAATACGGGTACCGTTCCAAGTACGTGTCCATAGGTCACGTCCTAAATCATCTGTACCAAACCAATAGTTTTCTTTAACTTGTCTTGCTTCATATACATCAAAACCATCTGCATCTTTTCCGTCAAATGGTAACCAACTAATTCCTGAAAGCGCTTCAATTTTTGGTGGCAGCTTTGCATGCCGAATATTTTGATCGCTAAATTTATACTCGTTCATCATTGGTCCAAAAGCGGCAAAGAAGAAAATAATTGCCGTGATAATGATTCCAGCAATTGCTCCTTTGTTCTTCCGTAAACGAATCCATGAGTCCTGCCAGAAATTTAAGCTCGGACGCGAAATTTTCTCTGACTCGTCTTCCCTAGCCTTTTGAGGTTGGAAGAGGTCTGGACTAAGTTGATCTAGTTTCTTTTTGTTTGCTTCCATTATTTCTTCCCTCCAGCTAAGCGAATACGCGGGTCAATGATACCGTAAAGAATATCTACTAAGAATATTACACCGATGAATAATGCACTAAAGAAGAGGGTAATCCCCATAATAACGGTGTAATCATTTGTATTGATCGATAGAACGAATTGTTCCCCTAAACCAGGGACTGCGAAAATTCGTTCAACTACAAGGGATCCTGTCATAACCCCAACTGTCATTGGTCCAAGAATCGTTACAATAGGGATTAAAGCATTTCTAACAGCATGCTTTACAACAGTTGCCGTTTTAGAAATTCCTTTTGCTTTTGCTAGTAAAATATAATCGGAGTTTAATATTTCCAGCATTTCAGTACGCATAAAACGAGCAATGGTCGCTACTACGAATACTGTAAGTGCTAAGGTTGGAAGAATCGTATGTTTATATTCTCCCCATAGTGCCACGGGCAGCCATTCAAGTTTAACCCCGACGTAGTATTGCAGGAGTCCGGCAAATACGAATGAAGGAATCGATATTCCAATTACGGCTAGGAACGTCGAACCATAATCGAGCCATGTGTTATGTTTGATTGCTGCAATAATTCCAATAAGTAGCCCTAAGAAAGTACCTAATACCATAGCTTGGAATCCAAGAAGTGCGGAAGGACCAATACGATCTCCAACAATTTGTGTAACAGGACGATTATCGTATTGGAAGGACAACCCCAAATCTCCTTTCGCTAACCCGACCATATAGTTCACATATTGTTCTGGCAGCGGATCATTAAGACCGTATTTATCCATTATGATTTGTTGTTGTTCCGGAGTCAGCCTTTCTGCGTTTTGTAGTGGAGATCCAGGTAGGAGCTTCATCAGAAAGAAAGTGGCGGTTGCAATGATAAGCAAAGTGATGATCATATAAACGATACGTTGAATTGTATATCTGACCATTCTTTAGCCCCCCTTTTTTGTCTATTTTTTTCTACATTTTTAATTATATCGATTATCGACAAATTTTCAATGTATTTTTACTTTTTTGATAATTTTCGACATTCACTGGAAAAGGAGAGCATATGCTCATGCATACGCTCTCCCTTTTAAGGTTTTTCAATCGAGCCGATTATTACTCAATGTACGCCCATTTGTATGATGCATCTGCACCAAATGAGTGACGTAATAGACCTTTAACATATGGACGCTCTAGGAAAGCAGTTCCACGTTGGTACATCGGGCTGATCGCTTGATCTTCGAAAAGAATCTTTTCTGCGTCAACCATTGCTTGCCAACGAGCTTCAGGATCATCAAGAAGTTCACCTTTAGCTTGTTCAATTAACTTGTCATACTCTGGGTTAGAGTAAGCCATTTGGTTGTGTGCACCATCAGTTACGAACATGTCAACAAATGTCATCGGATCTGGATAGTCAGGACCCCATCCGGCGAATGAAACATCATAATCACCTTTAGATTCTAACTCAAGCTTTTGCTTGAATGGTTGTGCTTTGATTGAAACAGTTAAACCTTCTAAGTTTTGCTCTAATTGTTCTTTTAAGAATTCACCGATTTTCTTAGAGCTGTCAGAGTCATAGTTTAGTAGTTCTAATTCAATAGAATCTTTACCTAACTCTTCTTTCGCTTTAGCCCAATGTTCTGCAGCTTTTTCTGGATCGAAACCACCGAAATCACCTACAGCTTCACGGTACTCAGCACCGTCTGGGCCAGAAACGAAATCTTTTGGTACTAAGAAATATGCAGGAATTGAACCATTGTTAAGAAGAACGTCAACCATACCTTGCTTGTCATAAGCTGCATCAAATGCTTTACGAGCATTTACATTAGCCATAACTTCATTCTTTTGGTTTAAACGAAGGAAGAATACCGCAGTATCAGCCTTTGTTTTGAAGTTTTCATCTGATTTGTATTTATCTACGAATTCAGCTGAAAGACCAGCTACATCCGCTTTGTTTGTTTCATAAAGGTTTACACCAGTAGCAGTATCTTTAACGATGTTGAAGTTAACTTCTTTAAGCTTAACAGTTTCTGCATCCCAGTAACCGTCGTTCTTAGTTAATTTGAAGCTTTGCTCATGCTTCCACTCAGATAGTGTGAATGGACCATTGTAAACTGCAGTGTCAGCTTCAAGACCGAATTTATCGCCTTTTTCTTCAACAAACTTTTGGTTTTGAGGATAGAATGTTGCGAAAGAAAGTAAAGCTTTGAAATATGGAACAGCTGTTTCAAGCTGAACTTCTAGAGTTTTCTCATCAACCGCTTTAACACCTAATTCTTCAACTGGAACTTCACCAGCGTTAACTTTTGCAGCGTTTTTGATATCGTACATGATGTACGCATACTCTGCACCAGTATCAGGGTTTAAAGCTTTTTGCCAAGCGTAAACGAAGTCGTTAGCAGTAACTGCATCTCCGTTAGACCATTTAGCATCACGAAGTTTGAACGTGTAAGTTTTACCATCTTCACTGATTTGAGGTTCTTCAGCAGCCATACCAAGTACAGCCTCATCATTTTCACCTAAACGGTAAAGACCTTCAAATACGTTGTTCATTACTTTAAATGAAACAGCGTCAGTTGCTAGAGTAGAGTCCATTGATGGGATCTCAGAACTCTCTAGTAAGTTAAGTACCTGTTCTTTCTTTTCAGCAGACTCGCCGCCTTCACCAGATGCTCCTTCGTTGCCCTCAGTTTTCTTGTCGCCGCCACATGCAGCTAAGAAAGTACTTAGAGCCAGAAGAAGAACTAGCAAGAATGAAAACTTTTTCTTCATCTTGAAATTGACCTCCTCGTAAATCTCATATTTATTTATCTTCTAATTTTCAGAAGATTTGTTACTTATTATACATGATAGAGAAATTATTGCAATATGAATTTAACAGTTTTTTTGCAAAATTATCAGATTAATAGGTATATTGTTGTTAAAACCTTGATGTATAAGGGTTTTAACTGTTCATTTTAGAGAGTTTGTCCCATTACAATTGTTACAAACGTAAATTTTAATTACGGCAATTTCAATTGTATTGTGGAGGATCATTCCCCAACGCCCCCTCTACTTCTATTATAATTATAAGATTTACAGACTAAATATAAAAAATAGAATTTATACTCTATTCTCTTCAAGGATTTATGTGGAGTTAGGAGTTTCAAATGGATACGCACTATAAGGATTTCTGTCTCTTTTACCACACATTGCATGCTGAACTGAATATATATGAACGATGATTGAATTCTTCTTTACCCTTCATGTATACTTTTATAAAAAACAAATTAAGGAGTACTATGAAACGAATAAATTTTTTCTACATACCTACACTGCTGTTTTTCATCATCGTCTTTGCGACTGCTATTCTACAGGGGAAAAACCTCCTTCTTTCTATAATAGACAGTTTGTTCATTATCGGAATTACGTATGTTGCCATAGGAGCCCTCCTTTATATTTTTCAAAAAGGTTTTTTCAACGGAATCTTGTATGCTCTTAAGAGATTCAGAAACAGTACGAAACAAGGAAAATACATCTCCCAGTTTGATACACTGGATGAAACGAAGGATGCTCATGAAGAATACGGAATGCAGCGCTCTTATTCCATTACGCGATCATTTCTTATAGTCGGTACTATTTCGCTCGTACTTTCGATCACTTTGTCCTATCTCGTGTACACTTGAATTACGAACATTTATTTTATATAATAAATGTATATGAATGAGAGTATAAGCGTTGATGAAGAGTAGTACCTTTCATTATTGAATTATAGAGAGCTTGTGGTTGGTGAAAACAAGTATTCATGGAGAGGGAATGGACTTCTGAGCTTTATTTGTGAAATAGAGTAGCATATAACGGATCAACCTCACGTTAAAGAGGTTCCATGTTCACATGGACTAAGCTGACTCATTTGAGTACTTAGGGTGGCACCGCGGAAATGATCCCATTCGTCCCTATCTTCTATAGGACGGATGGGTTTTTATTTTGTTTATTTTGAGGAGGAAGTTAGATGAAGACAATCTTTAGTGGTATTCAACCGAGTGGTACGATTACGCTTGGGAATTACATCGGGGCAATGAAGCAGTTCACTGAGCTGCAGGAGGAATACAATTGTTATTTCTGTGTAGTGGATCAGCATGCAATCACGGTAGCACAGGATAAAATGGAGCTTCGCAAGAATATCCGCAGTCTCGCTGCACTCTATATTGCTTGTGGCATCGACCCGGATAAATCAACACTATTCATTCAATCGGAAGTTCCGGCCCACGCACAGGCAGGATGGATCCTGCAATGTGTGACGTATATTGGTGAACTTGAAAGAATGACACAATTCAAAGATAAATCACATGGTAAAGAAGCAGTTTCTGCAGGATTATTAACCTATCCCCCATTAATGGCAGCTGATATTCTTCTGTATGGAACAGACTTAGTCCCAGTTGGAGACGATCAGAAGCAGCATCTGGAATTAACGAGAAATCTTGCTGAGCGTTTCAATAATAAATACAACAACATCTTTACGGTTCCGGAAGTCCGGATTCCTAAAGTTGGGGCTCGTGTCATGTCCCTACAGGACCCATTGAAGAAGATGAGTAAGTCCGATGCAAATCAGAAATCATTTATCACGCTCCTCGACGATCCGAAGATGATTGAAAAGAAAATCAAAAGTGCTGTAACGGATTCAGATGGAATCGTGAAATACGATAAAGAAAACAAACCAGGAGTATCAAACCTCCTTTCTATCTATTCGATTCTTGAAGGCAGTTCAATAGAAGAACTTGAACAAAAGTATGAAGGTAAGGGCTATGGAGACTTCAAAGCTGACCTGGCTCAAGTCGTAATCAAGGCCATTAAGCCGGTACAGGACCGCTACTATGAATTGATTGATTCTGACGAGCTTGATGATATCCTTGATCGCGGGGCAGAAAAGGCTAACTTCGCTGCAAACAAAATGCTGAAGAAGATAGAAAAGGCCATGGGACTCGGGCGTAAAGAGAGAAAAAGAAAATAGTGATGGTGCCAAGAGCCTGCAAATTAGGCTCTTGGCTTTTTTATGGACATTCACATAACCACCTTTTCCCCCTACCCAAACAAAAAACCCCAAGCCCATCACGGACTCAAGGTTTTCGTTCACCAATTAATTTACCTTAGGACGATTCTCCACTTCCCATAGTTTTTCAAAAAAAGGTTGTCCTTTTATTAAGTTCTCGCAGAGAGTCAGATGCTTGTCCGACCAGCCATACTGTGTTTCTTCGTATAACATTTGCCAAATTTCTTCAAAGTCCATCTCTTGAATGGACCGATATCGCTGTGGAGCCCATTCCGTGTACCAGTATCGTATTTCTGCCGTGTTATTTGAGCTGTGAAGCTGATCCAGCGCCATAAATAATAATTGCTTCAACTGTCTTTCTTTTCTTGTCAGACCACTCATCATATAGGGACTCGGCGAGAGAATGTGGTATGAATCCTCTCTCTTTCCTTCAGGCTGAATGACGTACTGCATCGTTTCATGATTTTCTACCATTTCATAGACGAGTTGTTCCTGCCTTGGAATGAGCCTGCTTTTTCTGATTGGAACGGTATACCCGATTGTATCCACGGCAAGTATCCCTGTTCCATCTGTGACAATGAAGCAATAATCCAATTGAATTCGTTCATGGTTTTTTCGCAAGTATGCTTTTTGATAGACATTATTGAGCAGTTGTTGAGGTAACTCTGATAAATCATTCTCGATGTAATGAAACAGAACAGTGTCCACTTTAATGAGCGGAACTTGATCTAATAATTCAATAACGTCCTCTTTTCTCCACTCGTGAAAATGACAGACATTGTAGCCATTTTCTTCGCCTTCGAACCAATTTACCCATACATCATGAAGATATAACATGATTGACCCCTCGCTTTGCTACAATCTTATTTGTCAATCAGTATAGGCAAATCGGTGTAAATTTATTCCTGTTAAGCAAGTGTTTTATAGATAGTGATTATTTTTCCTTCGTGGAATATAGATTGAGATCGTGATGATGAGAATCCCTAAGAGAAATAAGTAGCATTCGACTCGGGTGGATACGAAGAGAATATAGTCTGTAAAGGTCATTCCAGTAGTGAGAAGGTTTAAATAGATGATTAAACTTACACCACCTGAAACAGCCAGTCCAAACCCTATAAATAATACAAACATTCGAAACACCATACCTTCCGCCTCTATCCTCGCATTAGAGATTTAGCTCGTCCATTCTTACTATAGTCTATGGAGTTCAAATGGAAGATATGACGATATAAAGAGCTTAATTTAATATCACCAGCACAGGAATCAGAATATGAATGGCTGATCCCCATTCTACTAAGATAAGAAGATCGATGAAGGTTTTCCTAATAGAGCTGTGGTAGACCTATCCTTTTGCTTAACATAATTTTGTACCAGGTAATAGCCGGCAGCATACCCCAGCATATTAGGGTAAGATTTCTGACCAAGAAGTAAGTAGTCGTGAAGGGGACTGCTTCGTTTCACATCCAAATTAGGCTTAATCCACTTCTCGAAATAAAGTGACATTTGTTTTTCCTGATAAGCCTTTGTCCAGGAAGCTACATACTTCTCCCCACAATACTCTCTGACAGCAAACTCTGCCAGCCCTTCAAAAATGATGGAATCTAATAGGGTGTATTGGCTATCTTTTTTGTTTAAGAGTTTCATTCTGACACAGTGATGGTATTCGTGAACAAATAGAGCTTCGTATTCTTTGGCATCTTCTTGATCTGCTACAAAGAAGAAAATTTCGTCTTTAAAGCATACACCTGATTTTTTCATTGAGGCTTGGAACATGCCTCTCTTTTCCTGAACGGGGAATAAATAGATTGGAACGTTCGGGCCATTCCATTTTCGTTTATACTTTTTTTCATAAAGGGAAAAACGCTCCCATATCTTACGTTCTTTCATTTTTGCATAAATATCCTCTGCGTGATGTGATGATTTAAACATGCCATGCTTCATGAGGTATTGATAAAACGACTTTTGATCTTCTTTCCCGTTTATCGTTTTCTTTAGAAGCTCTAAAGGTTTATGAATCGAATCTACAAGCCATTCATCAGTAGGAGCAACAGTCACCTTCATCCCTCTTTCCCAACTTTTTATCATGTATATGTAATAAAAAGAGGGTTCACAACAAAAAAACGAGCCTGCTAGCATATTAGCAGACCCGTTCTCATTTTAATTGTTATACTTTTTAAAGACGATCGTAGCATTATGACCACCGAAACCTAATGAGTTACTCATCGCTACATTCACTTCCTGTTTTCTTGCTTCGTTCGCTACATAATCAAGATCACAGTCCGGATCTGGTGTTTCGATATTGATTGTTGGAGGCAGTACATTGTCTTTCATAGCTAATACTGTAAAAATTGCTTCAACCCCTCCAGCTGCACCAAGAAGGTGACCTGTCATTGATTTCGTTGAACTCATGGCTAATTTATAGGCATGCTCTCCGAATACTTCTTTTACAGCCATCGTTTCGTACTTGTCATTGTATGGAGTACTTGTTCCGTGAGCATTAATGTAATCCATTTGCTCGGGTAGGATTCCACCGTCTTCTAAAGCCATTTTCATTGCTCTCGCTCCACCTTCTCCAGCTGGTGCCGGAGCTGTGATATGATACGCATCACCTGTACAACCATAGCCTACGATTTCAGCATAGATCGGCGCTCCGCGTTTCAGTGCATGCTCAAGCTCTTCCAGAACAACGACACCCGCTCCTTCTCCCATGACAAATCCGTCACGATTTGCATCAAATGGTCTTGAAGCTTTCTCAGGATCTGTATTGGTTGAGAGGGCTGTATTTGCACAGAAGCCGGCTACAGACATCTTCGTGATTGGTGCCTCTGCTCCACCTGACACCATGACATCCGCGTCTCCACGCTGGATGACTTTAAACGCATCTCCAATGGAGTTAGTTCCTGTCGCACAGGCTGTTACTGTACAAGAGTTAAAGCCTTTAGCTCCTAGCATGATGGAGACTTGTCCAGCCGCCATATCAGGAATGATCATTGGGACGAAGAATGGACTTACTCTGCGATATCCACGTTTTTGGAAGGTTTCATACTGCTGTTCGAACGTTTCCATTCCACCAATTCCTGAACCGATCCATACGCCGACACGGTGAGCATTTTCGTCTGTAATGTCGAGCTTCGAGTCTTTGACAGCCATTAACGAAGCTGCAATCGCATAATGAGTGAAGCGATCCATTTTTCTTGCTTCTTTTCTCTCAACACCGAAATCCTCGATATTGAAATCTTTCAATTCTGCTGCCACTTTGGCTGGATAATCGTCTGCATTTAAGCGCGTTAAGGGACCTACACCCGTTTTCCCTGCTAAAATATTCGTCCACGTTGATTCGACATCATTACCTAACGGGGTAACACTTCCCAATCCTGTTACAACTACACGTTTCTTGTTCATTTATTCCATCTCCTTTGTCTGCAAGTTATAGAAGAGAGTTCTATTTATTTACCCCAGCGCATGATAATGGCGCCCCAGGTTAAACCGCCGCCGAATCCTACCATGACGACTACATCGTTTTCTTTCACTCTTCCTGCTTCTAAATCTTCAACTAAAGAAACAGGGATAGAAGCTGCTGAAGTATTACCGTATTTATTTACCGTTTTAGACATCTTTTCAATCGGCAATTCCAATCGTTGTCTTGCTGCTTCCATGATACGAATATTGGCTTGATGGGGAATTAAAAAGTCAACATCTTCCTTCTTTAATCCCGCTTTTTCAATTACATTTACGCTCGATTCGCCCATTTGACGAACCGCAAATTTAAATACTTCGCGACCGTTCATGATGATATTTTCTTCCTGGTACAGATGTTTTGCACCCGATCCGTCTGCACCTAATTCAAAGGCAAGTATTCCTTTGCCATCTGGAACAGGCCCAAGTACTGCTGCACCTGCTGCGTCTCCAAAGAGAACAGCTGTATTACGGTCATCCCAATCTGTAATTTTTGATAACTTTTCAACTCCTACAACGAGCACATGCTTATACGCGCCATTGTCGATAAACTGCTTTGCCGTAATCATACCATACATAAATCCGGCACATGCTGCACTTAAATCCATTGCTGCGGCTTTCTTTGCTCCTAATCTTTCTTGAAGCAAGCAAGCTACAGATGGGAATGGCTGGTCAGGTGTGACCGTAGCCACAAGGATCAGATCAATTTCTTCTGCAGAGATAGCTGCATCTGCGATGGCCGTTTTTGCTGCTTCATAAGCCATGTCTGATGTGTCTGTTTCATTATCTGCTATTCTTCTCTCTTCAATGCCTGTTCTCGTACGAATCCATTCGTCTGATGTTTCCACCATTTTCTCAAGATCTGCATTGGTTACGACTTTCTCGGGAAGGTAACGCCCAATTCCAATAATCCCTGTATTCATACTGGCATTCCCTACTTTCTTTTTTTATGTTTTTTCTCTTATACTTTAGTTTATTATCAATTATTATGACTTGGTACTAATTTTATCGAAGATTTCTACTTTCTGCAATTATTTTTTCTTTTCCATTTCTTCTACGCGTTTGACCATACTCGTACAACCCTTCTCCTCATAGGTTATGTAGTAGGCAGAGGGGGTGAGAATATGTCTGAAGAAAAAAAGCTGCATCCATTTGATCAGATGATGTACGGAGGAAGGATCCCTAAAAAAGAAGCGCATCCTTCTCAGGAGAAGCGTGCAGGCAAAAATGAAGAAGGATCATTACTTGATGGCGTTCATTCCATTATGAATTCCATCGATGAATTGAAACCACTCTATAAGAAAATCAGTCCACTATTAAAGCAATGGACTATAAAGTAATAAAAAAACGGTTCATTGATATCGTCAATGAACCGTTTTCCTCTACACTTACTTGTTATGTAAGGCTTCCTGTTTGCCTAATTCATAGGCTTCACTCATGACTTGTGTAAACAGTGTCATAAATGGTTGCAGCATCTCAGGAGAGAACTCAACACCCGCTTGATCAAGTTGCTCTTTTGCTTGCGGGAAGTACTTCATGGCAATTTGCATAAATTCCATCGTTTTGTCTTGATTCATTGCTTCGATTCCTTTCCATTCGGCAATTTGCCTGTTTCGATATAGGCTTGAACATGTTGCTTCATCTCAGCTTGAAAGTCTTTTGGAATGACAGGACTATATTTCCCCATGGAAATGACTCCGTCTTCAAAATCAAATTCAAGGTTTCCTGAATCGAGCTCGTCATTTGCGAACCTTTCTGCAACTACACCATACAGCTTATCTGCATGCTGCACCGTACTCGTTAAAACCGTGGATTCCCCTAAATCAGATTGATCAGATACATAACCAATGGCATAGAGTCCCTTTTCCTTCAGCTTTTCGATTACAGATACATTATAGCCGTCACCTGCCGGATAAACAACATCGACTCGCTGATTCAATAAACCCTCCAGCTTTTCAAAAGCAATGTCTTGATCGTCCCAGTGATTGGTATACTCGATAATGAGCTCAGATTCACTTTTTTGGAATTTCGCTCCATCAATAAACCCTTGAACTTCGGGCTGCCATTCAAAAGCAGCAATCACTCCGACTTTATTCGTTTTAGATTGATAGGCTGCTGTCATGCCTCCGAAGAAGCCCATTGCATAGCCTTTAAATTGTAGACTGGTTGTATTCTCCTCTGTGGCATTTCCATTAAAGCTTACAAAATGCATATTGGGATACTCACCGGAAAGGGTGTTAAATATCTTGGAATATTCACTTCCGTGACCAAACACTAAAGTAACTTCATCATCATTATATGCTTTTACCGCTTGTTTAATTGATGTATCATTCTTTATACTCTCTTTATAGAAGACGTCAGCATCATAATCGGATTGAATCTTTAATAATCCTTTGTATCCTTTTGTTCCCCAAACCCCATCGTCTACGGTTTCCGGAACCAGTAAACCAACTTTTTCTATTTCAGCACTGTTTCCTGCTGAACAACCACTTATTCCAATGAGGAATACAATCAAGAAAATGGTGTAAAATTTCTTACTCATTTGCAGCAACTCCTTTAAAGCACGTGCAGCATCTATAAAAAGAATCAATAGAAAATGTTTACATCATACTTATTTTACCCTCATCCCTATCTACATGGAAAGAAAAAATTTTCTTATTCCTGAATTTCATGCAAAGTGATCCCTCTTAATTGTTCCTTCAATATCCTTTCATGAGACTTAGAAGGCTTGACAATAAGCTCTTTACCATTTGGTACGGCATTCATGCGCGGGGGTGAAAAAGATCTCTTCGTCACATAAGATAAGGCTTCATTCCAGCTTTTGCTTGAGAGTGCTTTCACCGTATAGACTTCTGTATTGGATGAATGATTTACAATGGAACGGGCAGCGTCCTTCACATAGATCGCTCCACTTGGATCATCAATGTAATTGGAGTCAACATCTTCTCCAATCAAAAGTCGAGCAAACAGAAAGTCATTCGGCTGGTGAATTCCGTATAAAGTTGGAAGGTAAAATACGGTTCCTTCTTCCTTATGGTTATGATTTATCGCACTATTGGGATAAATTCGAATGATCGTGAGAGGTTGTTCATTTTTTGAAATCAGCCCTTCTACTTCTGACAAGTAACTCACTTTATTCTCTCTTACCTGATCATAATATGGAAGGAACACACGGCATCCAGATTGTATTTCCTTATCCCAGTCTTCATAAGGAACATATTGAATGTTTGAGTTCCTTCCAATTTCTAACCACTTATCCTTCACTTCTTTGTTTTCATCAATTGCGGTCACGGTCCATCCATTCTCAAGAAGGGCATCACATAGTTCAAATCCCAAGAACTGCTGAGCAGCAAAAACGAATGCATGATTCAAGTCAATCACTCCAATGTGTTTGTTATAACTCTTTCTCATGTAAAGAAAAGTATGAGGCAAATTTCCCTCCGAGAGAAGCACGCTTTTCAGGAAGTACAAAGAATAAATCCGTTGATGTTCCTTTTTCTAAACGCTCTGTATATATATCTTTTATGAGAGTGAATTGATTTTTATAACGATTAAGAGTCGTTGACTGAACAATATAAAGTGGAATCGAGATGTTTTTAAATACTTCGTAGTCCTTTGATTGTTGACTGATGAATGCTTCGCAGTCCTCCTCTTTCAATCGAAACGTGTGCGCTAGTTCTTTTATTATCTTTTTATAAAAGAATTTCTGTTCCTTCTCTTGTTCTAAATGATCATATAGTGACACACAGGGTGAGAGCATAACGGCACTTCTAATATCTAGTTCCATTTTTGGGTAGAGGTTTTTCAACACCAACGCTCCCATTCCTTCGGCCAATATATGAATCTTTCCATTAATGATTTCAGATCGTTTTACATGTTGATAAAGTCGCTTGGCTAACTGCACGGCTTGATCGCTACCCCAATTCGCTCCATAAAGATTACTATAATAAACAATATATCCTTTGGCGGTCAGCTCTTGAATCCACTTGTAGCGTGCCTCATGTTGTACCCAAAAGCTGCTCTTATCATCTACATAGTGATGGGAATCTCCTATAACCATTACAGCGAATCCATTTGGGCGTTCAGGATAATGAATCATGCACCACTCTTGCTCTAATTGAAACAATCGCTGATACATTAGAATTTCTCCTTTTACATAGTAAGTCATTATAGTTTATGTAAGGAGAAAACATTGGTCAGGGAGATAGCCCATAGAACCCCATATATTTGCAAATTTAGTCGGTTACCTCCATCGATTATGCATGAGTGGTATGGAAAGATGATAAGGGTTACATTTCACAGATTAGTCATTTATTATTTCCTGAAGCTGTGGTAAGATAAAAAAGATTGAAATTGGTTACAAATTGCTAATAAATTAGTTGATTACATAGGAATGAGGTGACTTGGCGTGAGATTTTTCTGGATGTTTTTCTGGGCATTTGCTCTTACTGAAATGTTAACTTACGTTGTAAGTTCAATGAATGGAACTGCTTTTCACTTTGAAACAGGATTAATTTTATCGGTTTGTGTAACGGTATTAGTATTCATTATCACGCTTGTTATTCCAAACGAGCCAGTCGAAAAGCACTAAAAAAAGCAGCCAGATCCGGCTGCTTTTTTTATTTGGTCCTAACTGATCAATAAGCCATTTTCCCCTGCCTCAATGGTGATGGTATCATTCGTTTTAATATTTCCAGCAATCAATTCTCTTGCCAGTTTGGTTTCGACTTCTCTCTGCAAATACCTTTTCAGAGGGCGCGCACCATAAACCGGATCATAAGCCGACTGTGCTATAAATTCTTTTGCACTCTCAGTCAATGACAGTGAAATATGCTGTTCTTCCACTCGTTTTTGTAAATCTTCCACCAGCTTATCGATGATCCCTTTTATATTCTCAATGCTCAATGGTTTAAAGAGAATAATGTCGTCGACCCTGTTAAGGAACTCCGGTCTGAAAGAGGAACGAAGCTGACTCATGACCAGGTTCTTCGTTTCTATATCCATTTCCTCTTCCCCCTTATTTCGTTCGAGGAGATGAGAAGATCCGATGTTAGAAGTCATAATGATCACCGTGTTCTTACAATCAACCGTCCTTCCTTGAGAATCGGTTATCCTCCCATCATCGAGCATTTGCAGAAGAATATTGAATACTTCTGGATGAGCTTTTTCAATTTCATCAAGAAGAATGACCGAATAGGGTTTTCGTCTAATTGCTTCTGTCAGCTGACCGCCTTCTTCATATCCTACATATCCCGGAGGTGCACCGATCAAACGTGAAACGGCATGCTTCTCCATATATTCAGACATATCAATTCGGATCATCTGTTCCTCACTATCAAACAACGTATGAGCAAGTGTCTTCGCAAGCTCTGTCTTCCCTACTCCCGTAGGACCTAAGAAAATGAATGAACCAATCGGACGATTCGGATCTTTAATCCCTGCTCTCGCACGTATAACGGCGTCACTCACCAATTGAACAGCCTCATCCTGCCCGATCACCCGTTCATGCAGAATACGATCAAGCTTCAACAGCTTCTCTCGTTCACCTTCTACAAGTTTAGTGACTGGTATCCCTGTCCATCTCGATACAATATTGGCTACTTCTTCCTCCGTTACTTCTTCTCGCAGCAGGCGTCCATCCTGCTCTTTCATCATCTCTTGCTCAACTGTATCAAGCTCTTTTTCCATTGCAGGAATCCTGCCATGACGAAGCTCTGCAGCTTTGTTGAGATCATAATCACTTTCTGCTTCTTCCAGCATGCGCCTGAGCTTCTCCAGTTCTTCCCGCTTCTCCTGAACAATCCCAATGCTCTCTTTCTCTTGCTCCCATTTTAACTTCATCGCGGTCGCTTTTTCCTTCAGATTACTTAAATCTTCACGGATTCTATCGAGTCGTTCAAGGCTTGCCGGATCCTTTTCCTTATTTAGAGCTGCTTCTTCAATTTCAAGCTGCATCACTTTACGTGTGACTTCATCCAATTCTGACGGCATAGAGTCAATTTCGGTACGGATCATCGCACATGCCTCGTCGATTAAATCAATGGCTTTGTCCGGCAGGAATCGGTCAGAAATGTAGCGGTCAGAAAGTTTAGAAGCTGCCACAATGGCCCGGTCATGAATATTGACTCCATGATGAATTTCAAAACGTTCCTTCAAGCCTCTTAAAATTGATATCGTATCTTCTACATTGGGCTCCTGAACGAGAACTTGTTGAAATCGCCTTTCCAAAGCGGGATCCTTTTCGATGTACTTACGGTATTCATTGAGAGTCGTCGCACCTATACAATGCAGCTCTCCCCTCGCAAGCATCGGCTTCAAGATATTACCCGCATCCATTGCTCCTTCCGTCTTCCCTGCGCCGACAATCGTATGAAGTTCATCGATAAACAGAAGAATGCGACCCTCACTCTTTTTCACTTCCTGCAATACTGCCTTTAGCCGTTCTTCAAACTCTCCCCTGAACTTGGCACCAGCAACCAAAGAGCTCATATCCAATTCGAAGATGGTTTTATCCTTCAAGCCCTCCGGGACATCTTTTCTGACAATCCGCTGTGCGAGTCCTTCAACGATCGCAGTCTTCCCGACTCCAGGCTCCCCTATAAGAACAGGATTATTTTTCGTCTTACGGGAAAGGATACGTATCACATGGCGGATTTCACTGTCCCTGCCTATGACTGGATCTATCCTCCCCGACTTTACATCGGCAACAAGATCCCTCCCATACTTTTTCAACGCTTCATATTTTACTTCAGGGTTCTGTGTGTTCACCTTGCTCCCTCCTCTGATCGTTTCAATAATCTCCTTTAATTCTTTTTCTGTCAGATGATGTTTGGTTAAGTATGTCGTAATCGGGTGGTTCCTTTGGATGAATAACCCAAGGGCAAGATGTTCGACCGATACATAGTCATCTTCCCATTTAGTCTTTAAGGCCTCACTATCTTGCATAAGCTGATGAATATCTCTTGCGAAAAACTGTCCATACTGCAGCCCTTCTCCCTCCACAGCAGGGATATCGTTTAATCTGTCATCAATCCATTCTCTTAGGCCATCTACTTTTACCCCTCCACGGGCATATATCGTTCGAAGAAAACTGTTTTCTGAACCAAGGAGAGATTTCCACAAATGAAGCAGGGTGATATCTGTATGTAATTTTTCTTTAGCTGCCTCTCCTGCAGAAACCAATCCTTCTTGAATGCTGTGAGTCATATTATCAAATTTCATCGTGCTTCACCTCGGATTTTGACCTTTATTGACCTTTACATCTATTATATCCCTTTCGATGAAAAAAGGAAAAGAAAAAGGAACAAGGAGTGCCTCCGATAGACGTCACCATTCATGCTAAATAGTGAACAGTCGCCACGACATCCTTGTTCCTTATGGGGTTAAGGTTTTCTCATATACGTCCAAAGACGATTATGGTTGGAGTTTTCAGGAAATCGGTCTCCCGCTTTCAACCGTAGTTTTTGCGGATTTTTCACCATGCTTCCAGTTTCACCAATTTCTATATACTCTCCATTATTAGGTGCTTTTTCTCCAGCTTTAAATTGTCGTGACTGTCCCATTCTTACCCCTCCTTTTCGAAGCGATGCTTCCTTACTATTTTTCTACAAGGCCGAACATTCATGCATGCCAGATGAAGGATATCAGAATGCTTTATATGATAAACAAGTTACGGTTCGGTTAACATTTGGAAAAAGGCTTTACAGTCTTTCCCTTTATGGTGTTAAATTAAAAACTGTGGAGAAAAAAAGCTTGGAGGATACACAATGGATTTTTATCTGATTATGAAATACTTGTTTTTAGGGATTTTTCAAGGGTTTACTGAACCAATCCCTATTTCATCCAGCGGGCACTTATTGTTAGCCCAGCATTTCCTTGGTATAAAGGATGCCACCTTGACATTTGAAATCCTGGTTAATACAGCTTCATTAGTGGCTGTACTCATTATTTACCGTGAAGATATCATGCGTCTGATCGTGAATGGCTTAGGCTATTTCAAACATAAAACACCTGAAACGAAACGTGATTTTCATTTCATTGTTTACTTATTGATTGGTACGATCCCAGCCGGGGTGATTGGTGTATTATTCGGAGACGTAATTGAGGAACATTTAACATCTGTTATCACAGTAGGAATTACACTTATTATTACAGGTATTGCCTTATGGTTAATCCGTAACCTTCGAGGAAGAAAAAATGACGGTGACTTAAATGTCAAAGACGCCATCATCATAGGTCTTGCTCAGGCTGTGGCCCTTATTCCTGGAATCAGTCGTTCCGGTGCAACCATCGTAGCTGCAATGGCTAGTGGAATGAAGGCTGAAACGGCATTGCGTTTCTCTTTCCTCCTCTATATTCCAGTAAGTGTAGGGGTTATGGTATTCGGAATAAGTGATCTTATAGAGGATCCGAATCTTGCTTCAATGGCCATTCCATACTTAGTTGCGTTCATTGCATCACTTATTGCTTCATACTTCTCATTAAAGTGGTTCATGAATATTATGGCTAAAGGAAACTTGAAATATTTTGCCGTTTATTGTGCCGTTGTCGGAGCTGCTGTATTAATTTTCGCTTAATTCCCTTCTATCTGTCTGTTTCCTTTGGTAAGCTTTGAGTATAAGACATTATGATGGAAATGATGTGATCTCATGAGTGAAAATCTAGAAGTTCCTTCCGAGATTAAGCAACTATTTTTCGAGAAAAAAACGGTGAAAAATTTCAAAAAAGGATCCTTCCTGTTTCAAGAGGGAAGGCCTGCTCACGAGTTATATTTGATTAAAAGCGGTCGTGTCCAAATCAGCAAAGTGATTCCTGACGGACGGGAATTGTCTTTACGGATCTGTTCAAGTCATGATGTGATTGGTGAATTAACGTTATTCAGTAAAGATGCATACTACATGCTCAGTGCAAAAATGCTTGAGAATACGGAGATTTATGCATTACCAAAAGAGGTCTTCGAAGAAAAACTATCCAATAACAGTAACTTGACCATCCAATGGCTAAAATGGATCCAAATTCAGAATCAACAAAACCAAACGAAGTTTCGCGATCTTATTCTTCACGGGAAAAAAGGTGCACTTTACTCAACGCTGATCCGTATGTCCAACAGTTACGGAAAAACAGTTGAAAAGGGCATTCTAATTGATTTTCCGTTAACCAACCAGGAACTCGCCAATTTCTGTGGTTCCTCCAGAGAAGTCGTGAATCGGCTGCTGAGTGAATTAAAGAAAGAAAACGTCCTTGTGTCGGAAAAAGGATATATCACGATTCTTGATTTGAACTACCTTAAAGATGAAATCGATTGTGAGAATTGTCCGGTTTCGATTTGTCGGATTGATTAAACGTTTCAACAAAAAATCCCCCTGAAGCAACCCTTGCCTCAGGGGGATTTTTTACATATCGGTATTATCTGATTCCCAATGCAATTTTCGCATAGCGGGACATGTTGTCTTTGCTCCATGGTGGATTCCAGACGATGTCTACTTCTGTTTCTTTTACTTCCGGAATGTCACTTAGAGCTGTTTTCACTTGATCGACAATGGTACCAGCGAGTGGGCAGCCCATTGACGTAAGGGTCATAGTGACCGTTGCTTTACCTTCTTCATCTAGATCCACGTCATATACCAGACCTAAATTAACAATGTCTATTCCTAATTCAGGGTCAACAACCTGTTCAAGTGCACCCATCAAATTATCTTTAAGATCCTGATCCATGCTAACTCTCCTTCCTCTATCCATGCTTGATGCTTATCTATTTTCACTACTCATCTTAACAAATTAACGTGCATAAAACAAAAGGTTAGGCTGATAAATGCTTCTCAAACCACTCTACCAGCTTTAACACGCCTTCTCTTGATACTTTATGATCTGCTTTATCGTCTTCAATAAATAACAGGTTGTCTTCCTGTGATTCATAATAAGGCAGGATGCTCTGGTAGAACTCTTGTGTAAGGTTAAACGGTACAACCTTGTCCCGTTTTCCGTGCCAGAACATAAGAGGTCTGCCCCCAAGTTTCTCAGGCTGAAGACTTAAGTCGTAGTGAGCGAGTTCATTTAACATATTTCCTATTTCTTCTTCACTGAATGGCAATTCATAACCTAACGATTCGACTTGAGCTAACTGGGCTTGAGCAAATTTCACATATGTAGGATTTCCCATTAACGAGACAGCAGATGAAATCCACTCATATTGAGTTAACGCTCCAAGTGTGACAATCCCACCCATAGAGGTCCCTGCAACCCCGATTCCATTTGGTACGAGCAATCCTTTTTCTTCGAAATGCCCTTTAAGAGTCGATAATTCATGAATCGTATGTAAGACGATCTTCCAGAAGACTTCTCCTAATTGATGCTCTGATTTGCCAGTAGATCGTTCTCCGTGCTCTAAACAATCGGGAAGGATGACTCTGAATCCCTTTTCAGCCAAATAATAGGCATAATGTAAATTATGCTCTTTCGCACTCGTAAATCCGTGAATGAAAAAGCAAACGGGTATTGGCTTATCTACATCCTCTTCCTTCACAAGATGAAGAAATGGAATGGTTTGAATGGTCGATTTATCAACTAAAATCATGTGTATTCTCTCCTTCCTGACTGCATTTCACTTTACTATGATATCCTAGATTTGGTAGTATGTATAATATTTAAATCGAAAGTGTTTGTAAACATTTATTAAATTAGTTGAAGCGGCAGTGGACAACTTTCATTGTCTAACGCTACACTAGAATTGCCTTAATACCAATTAGATTGGGGATTTGTATTCATGAGTTCACAAGAAAAACACTTGATCGTTCTGGATTTAGACGGAACACTTTTAACAGATGAGAAGAAGATTTCAACAAAAACCCGCGAAATACTAAAAAAAGCACGCCATAAAGGGCATGAAGTTATGATTGCAACAGGCAGACCTTATCGTGCCAGTGAATTGTATTATCAACAATTAAAGCTGACAACTCCCATCGTAAACTTCAACGGCGCATTTGTGCATCATCCCACTGATGATTCATGGGGGATGTTTCATGAGCCGATGGATTTAAAGGTGGCCAAACAAATTATTAATGCATGTGACGATTTTAAATTCCGTAACATTGTTGCCGAAGTGATGGATGATGTGTATCTGCATTATCATGATGAAAAGATTATAGACGTATTCATGATGGGCAATCCCTCCATTTCAACAGGGGATATCCGCAGTGTACTATCTGATCATCCCACTTCCATGCTCATTCACGCTGAAGAAGAAGATGTACCAGAGATACGTGCACATTTAGATGATGTTCATGCAGAATTGATTGACCATCGCCGTTGGGCTGCACCGTGGCACATCATCGAAATCGTTAAATCAGGATTGAATAAAGCTGTTGGAATTGAACGAGTTGCTTTATCTTTAAATATTCCGCAAGAACGCATTATTGCATTCGGAGATGAAGATAACGATCTTGAAATGCTTGAATATGCAGGCACTGGAGTTGCCATGGGGAATGCCATTGATCCCCTTAAAGATATTGCAAATGAAGTGACATTTTCGAATGAAGACGACGGGATCGGACGCTACCTGCAAAAACGTTTTAATCTTTAACCCAGAACGTATTTGGAAACTGTGGGTATATCTTCTTAATCTAATCCACCACCACTTTAGCCATACTAAATAGGAGCGCATCATGCGTTCCAACTTGAAAAAGGGGTGGTAGTGATGGGTAGAAATAAATCGAAACGATTTGTACAACAAGGTAAAATCGCAGTAACAAAACATGATGAACGTATTCCGTACCATCTGACGTATGCTGAAGCAGAAGCTAAAAAGCTTGCTTCACATGGCGAAGGGCCAGGGGGAATGGAATAATGAGTAATCCATTATTCCAACAGGCCCGTAACGCGGTTCATTCTGCCCAACAAGCATGCAGTACGGGAGAAAACGCTCAAATGTCCATTGATAAAGCGAAAAACGCGTTGTCATCTGCTTACGCTAACTCAAATGTCGAAGAACAAAAGCAGCTTCACGCTCTTCAAGATGAGTTAAACCGCCTGTCATAAAGATAAAAACAGGGTTTGCCCTTTACGGGCAAACCCTGTTTTCTTATGGAAGGGATACGACATATCGGTGAAGAATCTTCCCATCTTCATTATCCCGTTCATAAAGACTTAAGAAGAACTTGTCTTTACCCCCTGTCATCTGGGGGAGTATGATGGTAAATTCGGTCCAGTTAGGCGCTTCTTTATTAACCTTGAATAAGGTTTCTTTAAGAAGTACTCTATGTCCATCCTCCACATAGTAATAAAAACTCCCATCAGACACCCGCGCTTGTCCCTGGATGGTAAACCGCCCTTTCACCTCTCGTACCTTCACTCCCCTGAAAGATGGGTTTTCTTCAGGAACTTTGAATGAATACTCAGCCCGCAGGGGATGATCAAAACCACTTATATCCTCCCCCATCAGCCATGCTACAATCGTATATTTCCCTTCTGGGACACGTTTTCCTTCCTGCTTGTAATCCCAAATTTCTTTCCAGATCTTCGTTTCACCCTTCTTCAAAGAAATGGTTTGAAGCGCTTGAAGGAATGATTTACCCCGGCTGTACTGATAGACCACTTTTCCCGCATTATTTTTGATTGTAAAGTCAAATATTTGACTCGTGTTAAAGGTGATGTTCTTATCCCCTTCA
This sequence comes from Rossellomorea sp. GCM10028870, assembly GCF_042666755.1. Classification (NCBI taxonomy): domain Bacteria; kingdom Bacillati; phylum Bacillota; class Bacilli; order Caryophanales; family Bacillaceae; genus Rossellomorea; species Rossellomorea sp. GCM10028870. The sequence continues at coordinate 1,837,427 of NZ_JBHTGN010000001.1, forward strand.
CTATTATTATAAAGAAGGAGCTGGATCTGAGCTCCTTCTTCTCCCGGAACAGCTGTTACAGTAAAGATCAGCGGTACCTTCTCAGCTTTCATGGTAGAAGGGAAACAAAAGAGCATGAAAGAACTTATAAGTATATAAACAACTGCCTTCAAGGTGATACCCCTTTCTATCTAGGTTCACCTGTAGTATTTGTTATTTTAAAGAATCTAATCTTTTCTAAAGAAACCGAATATCCCTGTCGTTTGCACGATATTGGTAAATGCATTAGGATCTACATCTTTAATGGTATGTTCAAGCTCATACAGTTCATAGCGTGAAATGACGATTATCAGCATTTCCTTGTCTTCACCGGAAAATGCCCCTTTTGCAGGCAGGGTCGTAATTCCCCTGACAAGCTTCGAATGGATGGCTTCTCTTAATTCATTGGATTTCTTTGTCACAATCATCGCTGTCAATTTCTCATGTCGTGTATGGATGGCATCAATGACACGCGTTGAAGCATACAACGTGACCAACGTGTATAACGCTTTCTCCCATCCATAAAGAAATCCTGCAGAAGTTATAATAACCGCATTCATAAGAAAGAAATAGGTTCCTACGGGCTTATCTTTCATTCTGGAAAGAATCATGGCGATAATGTCCATACCTCCAGTGGATGCACCCCATTTCAACGTGATTCCAACTCCCACCGCGGCAATGACCCCTCCAAAGACGGCGTTTAGCAGGATATCGGGCGATAATTTAATTACAGGGATCACTTCCAGGAATAAGGACGTCAGAAATACAGAAATGAAGCTATATACGGTAAAGGAACGGCCAACCTTAAGCCACCCCAGAATCGTTACAGGAATATTTAAGATAAATAATAAAATACCTGTTGAAATATTGAATGGCGCAAATTCTTTTAACACACTTGATAATAACTGAGCCAATCCTGTAAAACCACTTGCATAAACATTTGCCGGTATCAGGAAAAAATTCATGGCAATGGCCCCCAGCACTGCCCCTACTAACACTACGAAAAACTTCTTCGCTTCTAACTGAACATGATTTCTCGACATTGACAGACCTCCCACATCTAGTTGTTATTTTCTATGTTCCACAATTCATCTTAACTAAACTCCCCCTGATATTCACCCTTTAAGAGAACAATGATACTTTTTACCTTGAATTCATGCTCTATAGATTGTCATTTTCATGAAAAATAGCTAGACTAAAGCTATATAGAATAGTCAAAGGATGATTAGGATGACAGTAAAATTATTTGCTGATAGTGCAAGCGACCTTCCTGCTTCATATTTCAACCAACACAACATAGAGCTTTTGCCACTGAAAGTACATATTGATGGTCAAGATTATGAAGACTTGGTCACCATCGAGCCGAAAACCGTATTCAATAAAATCAGAGAAGGACATATGCCTAAAACGTCGCAAGTATCACCTGATCTTTTCCTGAAGAAGTTCACAGAGCTTGCAGAAGCCAATCAACCCGGTGTTTACATTGCCTTTTCCTCACAATTGTCAGGGACGTATCAAACCGCTGTCATGATTCGTGATCAGGTGAAAGAAGAGCACCCTTCTCTTGATTTGACCATCATCGATTCAAAATGCGCTTCCCTTGGCTACGGCTTGGTCGTAATGAAAGCCGCTTTACTTCTTCAGGAGGGAAGAAGTAAAGAAGAGATTATCAAAGCCTCCCGATTCCATTCAGAGCATATGGAACACCTATTTACCGTAGAAGATCTTGAATACCTTGCCAAAGGCGGAAGAGTTTCAAAGGCATCAGCTTTTCTTGGGGGACTGTTAAACATTAAGCCTCTTCTACATGTTGAAGACGGAAAGCTCGTCCCGATTGAAAAATTGCGTGGAAAGAAGAAACTTCTTAAACGAATTCTTGACTTAATGGAAGAACGCGGTGAAGATCTCTCAAACCAGGTCATCGCCATCAGTCATGGTGACGACGAAGAGCTTGCCCTTGAAATGAAAAAGCTCATTCAAGAAAAATTTTCACCAAAAGATGTATATATCAGTATTATTGGATGTGCCATAGGTTCTCATACAGGCACAGGCACCCTAGCCATATTTTTCTTAAACGAACACTCATAAACTCCCTTCCTCTTCCTCATACTATGAGAGAAGATGATACTCGAAGGGAGAATGACTATGCCACATACATCTGATAACGAAAAAAAGGCCAAGGATAACAACGCCCTGCGCCAGGAGAAGAATAAAATCAAAGAAGTGAACCGTAAAGCCGGGAAGAATCAGTATTCTAAGAAAACGGATCATTTGTAAGGGATTGCCGCGGGCAGTCCTGCGCTTTGATAGGAGAAAGTGCTAGTTCTTAATTGAGCTAGTGCTTTTTTTGTAGAGTAGACTGGAAAATAAGAAATGATCAGCAATAAATGTCTGATTATTGGTCAATGGTCGATATTTTTAAAAAAACTCTCCCATTCGTTTCGTAGAAGTTGTATGCACCTTCAAAGCTTGTCTATAATGAAAAGAGATAATACTATGGAGGGGTTACATATGGCGAAGGAAAGTTCATTTGATATCGTATCGAAAGTGGATATGTCTGAAGTGAGTAATGCGATTCAAATTGCGTTGAAGGAAGTTCAAACACGTTATGACTTTAAAGGAAGTAAGAGTGATATTAAATTAGATGGAGAGGAAATCGTCCTCGTTTCTGATGATGAATTCAAAATGAATCAGTTGAAGGATGTTCTTCTCAGCAAACTCATCAAGCGTAATGTTCCTGTTAAGAATCTTGACTACAGCAAGCTTGAAGGGGCTTCAGGCGGGACCGTTCGTCAGCGTGCGAAACTCGTTCAAGGAATCGATAAAGAAAATGCGAAAAAAATCAACACCATTATCAAGAACTCCGGCGTAAAGGTGAAGAGTCAGGTTCAGGATGATCAAGTACGCGTCACTGGAAAAAGTAAGGATGATCTTCAAAAAATCATCGCTGCGATCCGTGAAGCAGACCTTTCTATTGATGTGCAGTACGTAAACTTCCGTTAATCCGGTTTTTCAAAGAAGTCTAATGGGTACAATATATCCATTAGACTTCTTTCATTTAGGAGGAAAAACATGAAGAAAAAAGTCATCATCATAGGGGCGGTCGGCGGCGGTGCCACCACTGCATCACAAATTAGAAAACTGGATAGTGAAATAGAGATCATTCTCCTTGAAAAGACATCCTATCTTTCATACGGGGCATGTGGAATGCCTTATTACCTGGGTGACGTCATTAAAGACCGAGAAAGTCTTTTTGCAGCCACCCCTGAAAAATTACATACGAAAAAAAACATCGATGTCCGCATGCATCATGAGGCGATGAAAATTGATCGGGATAAAAAATCTTTACTGGTGAGGGATCATGACAAAAACCAGGATTACGAAGAAGCATATGATTACCTCGTGATCGCAACAGGGGCTTCCCCCTTTATCCCTGACATACCGGGACTTGATAAAATCCCGGCTTTCCATCTCAGAACCGTTGAAGACATGGACAGGATCAAACAATTCGTTGAAACCTCAAAGCCAAAAGTCTGTACCATTATCGGCGGGGGTTACATAGGAGTTGAAATGTCCGAGAACTTCACTCATTTAGGGATGAAAGTCAACCTGGTTGAAAGATCGGAACATGTGATCAGTGTAATCGATGAAGAAACCGCCATCAAACTGCAAGAGCATATCACAGATCAAGGTGTGAATTTGTACACGAAGGATGGACTGAAAGAGGTACTGCCGGAGTGTACCCTGAAACTGGATAGCGGAGAGACGTTTCAGTCTGACTTCATTCTTCTTTCGGTAGGCGTAAAGCCTAATAACCTTCTTGCTAAAGAAGCCGGTTTATCTACAGGAGAGTCAGGTGGTGTCGTCAGTAATGAGTTTATGCAAACAGACGACCCTTCCATTTATGCAGTCGGGGATGTGGTAGAGTCCATCGATTTTATTGACGGGTCCCCTAAGCAGGTTCCCCTTGCATGGCCTGCCCATCGACAAGCTTACATTATCGCAAGACACCTATCAGGAAACCCTGTACCTTTCAAGGGCATGCTTGGTACTGCTATTGCGAAGGTATTCGACCTTTCCATTGCCTCCACAGGATTAGGCGAGAAAGAATTAAATGAAAAGGGCTATTCGTATAAAACATCCGTGCATAAAGGAAAGTCACATGCAGGCTACTACCCCGGTGCTCATGATGTGTATGTGAGAGTCCATTTTTGTCCTGACACCGGAAAGATCTTTGGAGGAAATGTTGTGGGCGGCGAAGGGATAGACAAGCAAATCGACGTTCTTGCTACTGCCATTTATGGAGGCCTGACCATTACCGATCTCCAGGAACTTGAAACATGCTATGCCCCTCCCTTTTCTTCTCCAAAAGGGTTGTTGAATATGATTGGGTATAAGGGTGCCGGGTTAATGGAAAAGAAATAATTGTAGGCAGGCTTCTCTTGGAGGGCCTGTTTTTTGTATGAGTATGCACTTTTATGATGTATTTCTGTTAAACGGCTGGATTTTTTGTGGAAATGGCCGGATTTTTTCCGATTCCGGCTGGATTTTTTCCGATTTCGGCCGGATTCTCTTCAAAAACGGCTGGATTTTCCGGGAAAGCGGCCGGATTCCGCTAAAAATTGACTGAATTTCCTTCAATCACGGCTCAATCACATATCAAATGCCTTCGTCCCAAATCCACATAACTGCAGCACACGTCAAATCGACCGATAAATTTGATTAACCTCCCAAAAGAAACATGTTAATAATTATTTTTTCCGGGTAAACACTATCCTAAGATAACCCAAATCATCAAAGGAGTGTTTTCATTGTCACAACAACAAAACCAGAAGCAAACGTTTCCCCCACAGCATCAGGATCATCAGCCGGGTACTGTGGATGAGATGAACCCCCAACCGATTCATACGGATCAAAATTATAAAGGCAGTGGGAAGTTAGACGGGAAGGTCGCTCTCATTACCGGAGGAGACAGCGGGATCGGACGATCGGTCGCCTGGTATTTTGCCAGGGAAGGCGCCCATGTTGCCATTTCGTATTTAGATGAACATGAAGATGCGAATAAAACGAAGGAATTAGTGGAAGCTGAAGGCGTAAGATGTATCCTGCTGTCAGGTGATATCGGAAGCTCGACATTTTGTAAAGACATCGTGAACAAAACGATTTCAGAGTTCGGGAAGCTTGATATCCTTGTGAATAATGCAGCTGAACAGCATCCTCAACAAGGACTGACGGATATAAGTGACGAGCAGTTGGAGCGTACCTTTAAAACGAATGTGTTCTCTATGTTCTACTTAACAAGAGCAGCATTGCCTCATCTAAAAAAGGGGGCTTCCATCATTAACACGGCTTCCATCACAGCTTATAAAGGGAATAAGGATTTGATTGATTACTCTTCTACAAAGGGTGCCATTGTAAGTTTCACGAGATCCCTTGCAGAAAACATTGCATCTGATGGAATCAGGGTAAACGGCGTGGCACCTGGCCCGATTTGGACTCCGCTGATTCCGTCCACCTTCAGCTCTCAAAAGGTATCCCAATTTGGAGCGAATACTCCACTCGGACGTGCTGGACAGCCTTATGAATTAGGACCTGCATACGTATACTTAGCAAGCGAAGATTCAAGTTACGTATCAGGACAGATGATTCATATTAATGGCGGGACGGTTATTAACGGATAAAATGAAAGCGACTGAAACATATGATTCCCCATTAAGTGGAGATTCCAACGTTTCAGTCGCTTTTTATTATGATTTCACTTTTCGCTCACTGCAAGAGTATCTTGTAACGAGCTGATGTGGAACGATGATTCTCTTGATCGGCTCTTTCGGGTTTTCAATCTTTTGAATAAGACTTTTAGCCGCTTCGTTACCAAGATTAAATATATTGATATCCACTGATGTAAGCGGTGGACGGGACATTTCGGCCAGCAGTACATTGTTGAAGCTGACAATGGAGATATCTTCAGGCACACGGATGCCCATTTCATCCAGTGTGTTCAGTACGCCTAATGCCATTAAGTCATCGGCCACTACCAGAGCCGTTGGAGGATCGTTTAATTGCATCAGCTCATTAATGGCTTCACGCCCTCCTTCACGGAGAAATTCTTCATGAATGATATACTCGTCCTTCATTTCAATTCCAGCATCCCGCAAAGCCTTCTCATAACCTAATAGACGCTCAACGGTTACAACAAGATTGAGGTCCCCCCCGATAAACCCGATACATTCATGACCCAGCTTCAGGAGATAATCGGTCACTTCCTTCGTTGCTCTGTAATTATCATTGTCTACATGGGTGATTTCTTCACAATACTTGTAAGGCTTACCTACAACAACAAAGGGAAAGTCGCGATCCTTTAAGTAGTTCATCACCTTATCTTCAACTTTCGAGTATAGAAGGATGATACCGTCTACTCTTCCCCCTTGAACCATTTGGACGACACCTTCGTAAATTTCTTCTTCAGATTGACCTGTGGACATTTGAAGTGCGTATTGTTTTTCCTGTGCCCCTTCACTTAGTCCTCTTAAAACTGTTGGAAAGAATGGGTTTTGTGAAAAAGTACTAGCTGAACCCGGTAATACAAGACCCAATACTTGAGTTGATTGATTCGCCAAGCTCCTTGCAATGAAGTTAGGATGATATCCTAATTGCTCCATCGCTTCTCTTACTTTTTGCTTTGTTTTCTCGCTGATTCTTGGATTATTTGCAATAACACGTGAAACCGTAGATGGAGCTACGTTTGCAAGCTTTGCAACATCCTTTATGGTGACCGCCATTCATTCCACCCCCCTCTTTAAAAAGCTTACCCTCTTACGTGTCGAGGGCTGCTTTATTCTATTTTATTAGAGAATTAAAACGCTTCCATTTTATTATTCTTAAAAATGTGAAAAAACAGGGCTCATAGAAAGAGCCCTCGATGAAATTATGACTGCTTTTTCTTTCTTCCACGCTTCCATACAAGATAAATAAAGAGTAAGAAAAGGACATACACCGTGCCGAGTGCTAATAGATAAGGATAGTTCAATCCACTCTTCTGTTTAAGGGAATAAACCTCTGCTTCTTCACGATCAAGTACGACTGTATAATTTCCATCTTTATCACTACGAACCAGGTCTGCGGTTAGTAACCCTTTCAGCTCACTATTTTCCGCTAATTCTTCTTCACTCAATTGAACTTTTTTAGATTCACTAGTGTTGTTAATCGCGATTATGAGTGTTTGGTCACCGTAAGCACGCTTAAATATTCCCATCCCGTCTTTTTCATAGATGGGGTCAATGGTCCCTCTGGTCAGGGCAGGATAATCTTGACGGATCTTTCCTAATTGAGTGATATAATCGATTAATTCTTCATCTGCCCTGAAATTCATAAAGCGGCGATTATCCGGGTCATTTCCACCATCGACAGCGATTTCCGAACCATAATAAACGATTGGAACTCCGGGAGTTGTGTACATATACGTTAGAGCGAGCTTCCATCTGGTACCCGGGAAGATCTTCTCTTGAACGAGCAGTCTCGTAAAACGTTCCATATCATGGTTATCGATAAAAGTTCCCATTAAATAGGGATCGTCATAGTACGTTTCGTTGTATTTCCAAAAGTTAAATAAGCGATCCATCGAAGTATCCGGTTTTTGGAATACAGAACGCATTTCTTCTGCTTGAGGAAAGTTAACGAATCCATCAATGCCTACATCATTGTATTTCGCTATCTTCTGGGGATCACGATCGAACACTTCACCAAGAAGATAGAAATCTTCCTTGACTGACTTAACCTCATCGCTGAATTCAGTCCAGAATTCCTTGGGTACGTGACGAACAGTATCCAATCGATAGCCGTCAATATCCGTTTCTTCGATCCACCATTTCGCGGCGTCAAATAAGTAGTTTTTCACTTCGGGATTTTCTGTATTTAAATCGGGAAGATCATATAACCACGCATTTTGAACGCTTTCTTCATTATCAAAGTTCATCGGCTGATTTTCGTGAAACCAGTCCGCTTTCTCAGGGTCATTCACCCAAGGGTGTTCGGCTCCGACATGGTTTACAACAAAGTCCAACATCACTTTCATATCGCGCTTATGGGCTTCATCCACCAGCTTTTTGAACGTTTCCATTGATCCGAAATGTTCTTCTGTCTTATAGAAATCTGTAATCCAATACCCATGATAACCCAGCGGTTGATTATCAAAGACCGGAGTCAGCCATATGGCGGTGAATCCCATATCCTTAATATAATCCAGCTTATCGATCACACCTTGAAAATCCCCGCCCTGATAGGCTTTAGGGTCCTTCGTATCCACTTGTACATCATTGCTCGTATCCCCGTTATTAAAGCGATCGACCATTAGAAAATAAATGGTCTCATCCTGCCATCTTCGTTCTTCTTTTTCAACTGCACCTACCGGAAGGGCGTAAAAAAGAAGAAACGGGACTAAAATGAGAGATAATACTCTTCTTTTCATCTCCGCTCCTCCTAAAACTGTTAGTAACGCCTATAAGATTATCCTTTTGTACCCCCTGCCGTCAATCCTGAAACGAAGTATTTCTGGAAGAACAGGAATAATAGAGCAATTGGTACGGCAATTAAAACAGATCCAGCAGCGAATGTTGTAAATTCTGCTCCAAATTGTTTTGCTACCATATCATAAAGGGCAACCGGTAATGTATACATTGTTTCTGAACGCAACAAGATACTTGCAATGATAAAGTCCGCGAATGGTGCAATGAATGAAAACAGTGCAACTACCGCAATGATCGGTTTCGCAAGGGGCATGACGATTTGGAAGAAGATACGCAAATGTCCCGCTCCGTCCATTTTCGCTGACTCATCAAGCTCTTTCGGAATCGTATCCAGATACCCTTTCATTAACCATGTATTCATTGGGATCTGTCCACCAACGTATACAAGAATCAATCCAATATGAGTATCCAATAGATCTGTTAATAGTGCTAAAACGAAAATCGCAATCAATGCAGCAAAGTTAGGAATCATTTGTAGGATAAGGAATGTCATTAATCCATTCTTACGTCCGGCGAAACGGTAACGTGAGAATGAGTAAGCCGTTAAACTTACCAGTAAAACAGTAAGTGCCATTGTTGATAAACTTACTTTTAATGAGTTCCAGTACCAAAGCATATAATTACTTTGCTCCAGATCGAATAGTTCCTTATAATGTGCCAGTGTTGCATTCTTAGGAATAATGGATGAACCGGATAAACTTTGACCTGGGTTAAAGGAAGAACCGATGATCCATGCAACCGGGTATAGAATGATGGCAAACATTATTCCGATGGCCAGGTACGAAAATGTTAAGCGTATGAGTTTCTGTCTTTTCATATTCATATTACATCATATCCTCTTCTTGGAATGATTTCGTTCTCTTGAACTGCCAGATCGCTACTGTAATAACGATGATGGATAATAATAATGTGATGGCAGCGGCTTTCGAATACTGCGCGGATGTCATAGTCAAACTGTAGATCCAGGAAATCAGAATGTCAGTTCCACCTGCATTTTGTCCTGTCAGGGCAGGTCCTCCGCCATTGAATAAGTAAATAACGTTAAAGTTATTAAAGTTAAATGTGTATTGCGTAATGATGATTGGTGCTGTTGCAAAAAGCACAAGCGGCAGAGTTATGTTCTTGAACTTCTGGAAGGCTGATGCCCCGTCAACCGTTGCTGCTTCATAAAGCTCATCAGGAATCGATTGAAGAACTCCCGTTGTCATTGCAAAGATGAATGGGAAGCCTAACCAGGCTTGAATACCAATCAGGGCAATTCGTGTATACATCGGTTCAGTCATCCATGGTAAACCTTCAATGCCAAAGAATCCTAAGATGTCTCGGTTAATCGTTCCGAAAGATTCATTGAACATACCAGCGAAGACCAGTATGGAAACGAAAGCCGGGATGGCCCAAGGTAAGATGAACACGGTACGAATGATTGCTTTTCCTTTTAAATCCTTTTGATTGACCAGGATGGCAAGGAATACACCCAAGGCAACTTGAAGCGTTGTGGCACCAAATGTCCAAACAAGTGTCCAAGCTAATACGGTAATGAATGTTTCTCTCCAAATATCAATCTTGAAAATATCAACAAAGTTTTGAATTCCTACCCAGTCGACTAATTTAGCCGGTGGTGAGTGATACAAATCATAGTTTGTAAACGCCAGTAAGATAACAAAGATAATCGGGAAGATGACTACGAATACGAGTAATAAAAATCCAGGAGACATAATGAGATATGGAAAGCCATTGTCCACTAAATTTCTGTACTGTTCCCGAATCGTACTTAGCTTCTCTCCTCTGTCTCTCTTTTCTCCGTTTTTATATGCGTCCCGAAGATTAAATAAGTAGAATCCGATTCCGAAGATTAATACGATGATTGCAAGGATGCCGTATACCATTAAGAAAATGGAATGATCTCCGTATGAGATGTCTGTCCCAAGCGTTGTAATCCCCCATAATCCGTAGCCGATCAAATCTCTAAAGACAAGGATAAAAGCGGCTGTCATGATCAGGAAGAATCCGCCTTTTAGAAACTGTCTATGATACATCTGACCTAATCCAGGGATTAGGGAAAGGGCCAGTGCTGTTTTTCTATGTTTTGTTTGATAGGATTTTTGCTCCATCCTATATTCCCCTTTCTACGTTCACAATTTTGATAAGCTTCAAGAGCTTTTTAAGAAAAGAAGTGGTTATTTCCTTAAAAAGCCCTTGAATAGGTCTTTAAAAGGATAGCAGTACCTCTCAGGTTGAGAAGGTACCGCTATATTTATTCATTAGTTTGAATGATTTGCATCTATGTTTTCTTGAATTTGCTTTACAGCTGCATCAAGAGCCGCTTTAGGTTCTTGTTTGCCTGTCACAACGGTTTGAAGTGAGTCAGCCATTGGTCCCCAAACTTCTCCCATTTCAGGGATGTTTGGCATTGGAACCGCATATTGAGATTGCTCAGCAACTGCTTTAGCTCCTGGATTTTCTGCAATCGCAGGGTCGTCGATCAACCCTTGGTTTGTTGGAACTTCTTGAGTTTGTTCAAAACGTAATTTTGCATACTCATCTTGAGTAATGAATTCGATGAATTTTTGAGCCCACTCTTTATTTTCAGAGTATCCTGATACGTGCCAGCCTTTAACACCCATGAACGTTTTCATTGGCTCTCCGTTTGGAAGCTTAGGCATAGCTGAAATACCGATATCGATTCCTGCATCTTTATAACCTTGGAAAGACCATGGACCATTCATGACAGAAGCAACTTTCCCTTCGCCAAACAGACCGTCCATTGCAGATCCACCATTTTCACCAACGATACCTTTAGGGAATAACCCTTCTGAGTACCATTTTTGAATATATTCAGTACCTTCTACAGCACCTTCATTGTTTAAACCAAGATCTTTCGCATCTAATGCTCCATCCTTTTCAGCAAATACATATCCGCCGAATCCACCGATCGGTGCATGAGCGAAATAGAAGTTATCCCAAAGAGCTAAGAAACCGTAGTTCCCTTCTTTAGTGAAGTCTTTAGAGAACGTGTATACTTCATCCATTGTTTTTGGAGCTTCTTCCATTAATTCTTTGTTATAAACGAATACTGGAGTTTCAGAAGACTTTGGAAGACCATAAAGTTTTCCATCATAGCTCTCCGCTGTCATGGAAGACTCAGTGAAACGCTCTTCAACGTCTCCTTCAACTTCTAAAGCAGCGATATGACCGGCAAGAGCAAGCTCACCGATTTGGTCATGTGGTAATGTTAAAACGTCTGGACCAGTTCCAGCAGGACCGTCTAAACGTAATTGTTCTTTCATCTTAGTAGCCATTTCGACTTCTTTCACTTCAACTTTGATGCCAGTTTCTTCTTCGAACTTAGCACCTACTTCATCCAGCCATCCAGTTTTCTCTTGATCTTCCCAGACAACCAGTTTTTCAGGTTTGTTTGCATCGTCAGCTTTTTTCTCTCCGCTGTCGTTGTTTCCTGACCCTTCTTCACGATTAGGACCACAAGCAGCCAACGCCCCTAGTACAAGCATGATTACCATCAATAATGATAACGCTTTCTTCATCTCGACCCCTCCTAAGTATGGTAAAAAATATTGAGCTTTCCGTTAGACTGAACAAACGCTTGCACATACTATGACTTAATCTCTAAAGATATCGCTTACATTCTTTGTGAAAACGATTGCACAACCTACTTCTTATTATACAAACTAAATCTACTTTGACAATACTTTTTTGAAAATTTTTTATGTTAGCCCGAGAGGAAAGAAAACGCTTTACTAGATTATAGACCTATTATTGACAACATTGTTGGTTTAGAATACTCTTTAAATGGAATGAAAAAGAGGAGGATATACGATGCTACTGGAAGCCATCTATCATAGACCGAAAGATAATTATGCATACGCTTGCACAAAGGATGAATTACACATACGGATTCGTACGAAGAAGAATGATGTAGAAAACGTCACACTCCTGCACGGAGATCCTTATCAATGGGAAGACGGAAAATGGCAATTTGATCGTAAGGAGATGATTTTAACCGGAACTGATCACCTGTTTGACTATTGGTTCGCTCCCATCTCACCTCCTTTCAGACGTCTTCGTTATGGTTTCCTTCTGCATGACGAAACGGAAGAAGTCTTTTATGGAGAAAAAGGATTTAATGTGGCCCCTTCTACTGATATCGGGGATTACTTCTGCTTCCCGTTCTTGAATACCATCGATGTTTTTCAAGCACCAGCTTGGGTGAAGGATACAGTATGGTATCAAATCTTCCCTGAGCGATTCGCAAATGGGAATACTGAGAATGATCCTGAAGGAACACTGGCTTGGAATAGCACAGAGCCCACTCCAACCAATTTCTTCGGAGGGGATTTAGAAGGTGTGATCCAGAACATTCCTTATCTAAAAGAGCTTGGGATCTCTGGAATCTACTTTACCCCAATCTTTAAAGCGCATTCCAATCATAAATACGACACGATTGATTATTTCGAAATCGACCCACAGTTTGGGACGAAAGAAACATTGAAGGAATTAATAAAAGTCTGTCATGAGAATGATATTAAAGTCATGCTGGATGCTGTCTTTAATCATAGCGGCTTCTATTTTGACCAGTTCCAGGATGTACTTGAAAACGGTGAGGACTCTCCTTATAAAGAATGGTTTCATGTAAACGAATTTCCCTTGGATATAGAAAGTAATCCGCCTAATTATGATACCTTTGCATTCGAACCTTCCATGCCGAAGTTAAATACTGAAAATGAAGAGGTTCGCAATTATCTATTAGAAATTGGCCGATACTGGATAAAGGAATTTGATATCGATGGATGGCGCCTGGATGTTGCTAATGAAGTTGATCATCAGTTCTGGCGTGAATTCCGAAAAGAAGTGAAGGGGTTAAAACCGGATCTATATATCTTAGGAGAAATTTGGCACGATTCAATGCCTTGGTTACGGGGAGATCAATTCGATGCTGTCATGAACTACCCTTTCACGACAAACCTATTGAATCTGTTCGCTCACCAAACAATCTCTGCTTCTCAATTTGTTGAAAACATGACTTCGGTTGTTCATATGTATCCTAAGAACGTAAACGAAGTGAATTTCAACCTTGTTGGAAGTCATGATACACCGCGTGCATTAACAGAGTGTGGCGATGATATCCGGCGAGCTAAACAAATCTACACTTTCATGCTCACCTTTACAGGCACACCTTGTATCTATTATGGAGATGAAATCGGCTTGACCGGTGACCAGGATCCTGGCTGCCGAAAGTGCTTCCCATGGGAACAAGATCAACATAATGAAGAGCTCTTCGGGCATATACAAAAACATATCTCTCTTCGTAAGGAATATCCACTGTTAAGTAACGAAGGAAATCTGACGTTTTTACCAGGTGACCTTCATGAACATTGCCTTTCCTTCACCAAATCAAACGGAGAGGAAACAATATTTGTTCTATTAAACTGCAGTGAAGAATCGACCACCTTCTCTCTTCCTTTCGAATTAAGAGGAAAGAAAATCACGAATCTGTGGAGTGGAGAAGATTTTGCCGCTGAAGCAGTGTCCATCGAAGTGGCACTCGAAGGGTATGGATTTGCCATCCTGAAATTTTAAAAAAACTTTGTTCGTGAAAAGTGGGACTACACCTTAACGGTTAGTCCCCTTATCTATTTAAATTGTAAAGAATGCCCAGGTGCATATCCCTGGCCAGCTAAAGGAGAAATCTATGAGCAAGAATCAAAAAAACATGACCCTCTTTGCCTTGACTTGGCCGATTTTCATTGAAATCTTTCTTCATATGCTGATGGGAAATGCCGATACATTAATGCTAAGTCAGTACTCAGATGATTCTGTTGCAGCCGTCGGGGTTTCCAATCAAATCCTTTCTCTCATTATTGTCATGTTTGGATTTGTCGCTACAGGTACTGCCATTCTTGTTGCTCAGCATCTGGGAGCCCGGGAAGACCGATTGGCTGGAGAAGTATCCATCATTTCCATTGCCGTTAACTTAGGATTCGGTCTCTTCCTTAGTATCGCCCTTGTGTTTTTCAGTGAACCGATTTTGCTTTCAATGGATCTTCCCCGATCACTGATGGATGAAGCATCTTCTTATTTGAAAATCGTTGGAGGATTCGCCTTTATCCAGGCCTTGATCATGACAGCCGGTTCCATCATGAGGAGCTATGGCTACACGAAAGACGCCATGTACATCACGATCGGAATGAATATCATCAATGTGATCGGGAACTATTTATTTATCTTTGGTCCATTTGGTGTTCCTGTTTTAGGAGTGGAAGGGGTAGCAATTTCCACGATTGCTTCGAGACTCATCGGATTCATAGTGAGCATCATCGTGATCACCAAACGAATCCCCAATGCTCTTCCAATCAAGAGTCTTTTTCGTTTACCCATTTCTCATGTGAAAAATTTATTGCGCATCGGGATTCCCTCTGCAGGAGAACATTTATCTTATAACGGCTCACAAATGGTCATTACGTATTTCATTGCAAGTATCGGGACGAACGCATTGACCACCAAGGTGTATGCACAAAACCTGATGATGTTTATCTTTTTATTCAGCGTAGCAATCAGTCAGGGAACTCAAATTATCATTGGTCATATGATCGGAGCAAAACAATTTGACAGTGCCTATGAACGGTGTTTGAAAAGTTTAAAGATTGCTATTTTCATCTCTCTTATTATGGCCGGAATTTTCTCTATCGCAGCGGAACCGCTGCTGCGAATATTTACAAACAATGAAGAAATTATTTCTCTTGGTAAAACATTGATCTACCTGACCATCATTCTCGAACCAGGCAGAAGCTTCAATTTAGTTGTCATTAACGCACTAAGAGCAACAGGTGACGTACGCTTCCCGGTCTATATGGGGATCTTATCCATGTGGGGAGTAAGCGTTACACTCTCCTATATACTCGGAATCTGGTTTGGGCTCGGACTTATCGGCATCTGGATCTCCTTCATTGCCGATGAATGGCTCCGGGGCATCATCATGCTCAAACGCTGGCGATCCAAAGTATGGATCCATAAACGATTTGTCCAAAGTGATAATAGCACAGTTTAGAGGGACGGACCTTCAAGTGGTTGTGAACCTTGGAGCAAGTCCATATGACCGCTGCTACCCTCCCTCTTTTAATAAAAAGGATGGGACAAAAGTGTTTTAGTCTAAGTAAAACCCGAACAAATCTGCTTTAGGCAGATTTGTTCGGGTTTTTTATTTATTTATTTGGTTTTTTAGTTTTGTCCCCCCTCCCTCCTTTTCACTCCAAATGAAAACGCATCCATCAATTCATGTTAAGTTTTTTTACATAAAAACGCTTACATTATAAATTAACACTTGAACTTTTGTTATTTTCTGAATATGATAAATAATATAACTTATTCATGTCATAAAAACTAACATCAGAGAATCGATTTATCCAAGAATGAATGAACATAAAACTAAAGGAGGAAAAAACAATGAAAAAAGTAGAAGCGATTATACGTGCAGAAGCATTCTTGTCCCTGCGAGAAGCGTTATGCCTTCGTGGCTTCAGCGGACTAACCGTATCGGAAGCAGCTGGCTGTGGAAAACAAAAAGGGAAGCAAGGGATTTTCAGAGGTAATAAATTTGAACTGCAGTTAGTCCCCCGTGTAAAGGTGGAAATGATCGTCGACGATGGTCAGGTTGAAGACATCATTGATCTCATCGTTGAACATTGCAGTACTGACACCGTAGGAGACGGAAAGATTTTCATCTATCCGGTTGAGGATGTCATTCGCATCCGTACAGGTGAACGAGGAAAAAAAGCTGTTTTATAGATTATTTCATTCCTAACTCAATCACTAAGCCGCTTTACCAAACCAAATTTGGAGGGATACCATTGATTAAAAAAATTTCTGCTCTGTTGTTTCTGTCACTGTTTGTGAGCACTACTGCTTTTGCTGCGGCCCCTACCGCAGAATCTGTTCAAGCATCCGTTGACTCCTTGTGGGTCATGATTGCTGCAGTCCTTGTGTTCTTCATGCACGCTGGATTCGCCATGGTCGAGACTGGATTTACCCGAGCCAAGAACTCCCTTAATATCCTGATGAAAAACTTCTTAACTGTAGCCATTGCTTCTGTTCTGTTTTTCATTGTAGGGTTTGGGTTTATGTTTGGGGGAACATCCGGTGGAATCATTGGTGCTGACAGCTTTTTCCTTTCAGGACGTGAAGATATCGGTTTCTTCCTATTCCAATCTGTATTTGCCGCTACATGTGCAACGATCATTTCAGGGGCTGTAGCTGAACGAATGAAGCTTAAGAGTTATATTCTATTGACCATTGCCATGACCGGAATCATTTATCCGATTGTCGGACATTGGATTTGGGGTGGCGGATGGCTTTCAGAGCTTGGATTCGTTGATTTTGCCGGATCTACTGTCGTTCATTTAACAGGTGCTGTCGGAGCCTTTATTACGGTGCTTTTCCTTGGAGCACGTATCGGCAAATACAATAAAGGGAAAGTGAATGTTATTCCTGGTCATAATATCCCGATCGGTGCCCTTGGGGTATTCATCCTTTGGTTCGGCTGGTTTGGATTTAATGGAGGCAGCAGCCTAGCCGCTGATCCGACGCTTGTACCTCACGTCATTACAACAACTTTATTCTCAGCATCTGCTGCCATTCTTTCATCCGCTTTCTATACACTAGTAAGATTTAAACGAATCGATCCTTCTCTGACATTAAACGGAGCACTGGGAGGACTTGTCGGAATCACTGCCGGCTGTGCCAATGTATCACTCGTCGGCTCTCTCTTTATAGGGCTTATTGCAGGAGTGATCCTGGTTGAAGCCGTAACGTTCATCGATACGAAACTTAAAGTCGATGATCCTGTTGGAGCCATTGCAGTCCATGGAATTTGTGGGATCTGGGGTACGGTAGCAGTTGGATTGTTTGATGTTTCAAACGGTTTATTATATGGCGGTGGCGTCTCTTTAGTAGCCACACAAGTCCTAGGCGTGTTGGCAGTTATTGCCTGGACGTCCGTAACGGTCGGAGGTTTCCTGTTCATCGTCACGAGAGTAT
Organism: Rossellomorea sp. GCM10028870; assembly: GCF_042666755.1. Lineage (NCBI taxonomy): Bacteria > Bacillati > Bacillota > Bacilli > Caryophanales > Bacillaceae > Rossellomorea > Rossellomorea sp. GCM10028870. The sequence continues at coordinate 1,855,015 of NZ_JBHTGN010000001.1, forward strand.
CAAGTATCCGCGTTTCACGTGAAGAAGAACTTTCAGGACTGGATTTTACAGAGCATGGATCGAACGCCTATGAATTAAAAGATACTGTATTAGAATCAAACATTTCTTCCTCTTCTCCTTTTGGATCTGATCTTGTCGAAAGATTAAATTCCATCGGAACAGGTAAAGTGAGTGAAACCATGAATCAACGAAACACAATCTAATCAAATCGGGAGCTGCAGAAAGCGGCTCTCTTTTTTTGTCTATACCAAAAATAATCCCGTATGGAAGTTTACAACCTAAGCTTCCATACGGGATTATTTACGAAATCGTTGAAATGATTTTTTCTTTTACATCCTTCGACACGAAATGCTTCTTGGAAAAAACATTATAGTGATTCTTTCTTACTTCATTCAGGATGGCCCTATACAATAATGCGGCACCCTTCACTGGTGTTCTTGAATACACAGGATAAAGATTCATTGTACGGAATGCTCTATCATAATAGTCTTCTGCAACCCTGGCCATTTCTTCCCATACGGACCGGAAAGCATCATTATTTTGATAATCCATTAATTCTGTTACGGTATATTCATATTTAACAAATAAATCCTGCGGGATATATAATCTTCCTCTTTCCAAATCCTCACCAATATCTCTTAAAATATTGGTAAGCTGCATGGCATACCCTAAGTAAATCCCATCTTCTCTTAATTGATGTTCTTTCCCGGGAGCAAGAATTGGAAGGAGCATTAACCCTACAGTGCTTGCAACGTGATAAGAATAGTCCAGTACATCATCCATCGTCACGTAAATTCTCCCGTTCAAATCCATCCGCTGTCCCTTCATCATATCCCGAAAGGCTCCGATGTCCATGTTGAAATGTTTAAACACATCGTTCAATGCTACCCACATAGGCTCTTCTTCATTATAATAACCCCTAAGAAATGATTCGAATTCTTTTTCGAACCGGAGCAATTCATCGGATGGCCAGATCCCCTCGTCTACGATATCATCTACTTTTCGACAAAATGCATAGACAGCCCATACGGCTTTCTTTTGGTCTTTCGGTAAAAGGGAAAATGCTCTGTAAAAGGTCTTTGAGTGAAGTTTAATGATATTCTCACAATGATCGTATGCTTCCAAGATCTTGTTCATGTAAGGTCACATCCTTCCTTTCCGACTCGGATTTATAAAGTTCTTTAAAGGATTCAGCAACAAGCTTTGCCCCCTGCATGACAATCGGTACACCACCACCCGGATGGATGGACGCTCCTACAGCAAAGATATTCTTTTCTGCAAACGGTTGTACCTGAGGTCTGAACGGACCTGATTGCTTTAAACTGGGTGCAATACCGAAGCTTCCTCCAGAATATAACCCCTCTTGTTTTGCCTCTTCAGGTGTCCTTACTTTCATCCACTTAATTCGTTTTCTTAACTCTTTAAAGCCCCTTTTTTCCATTGTATCCAATACAGAATTGGAAAGAAATTCTGAAGCCTTCTTCCAGTCCAATTTCTCGGAAACCGGAACAGGGATTAGGACGTATAGGACACTGTTCCCTTTAGGCGCAAGGGATGAATCAACCTTAGACGGGTTAAATACGTAAAATGAAGGTTCTTTAGGAATTCTCTTATTCTTGAAAATATCCTCCATATTATTAGAGAAATGTTCATTTAAATAAAATTGATGCATTTCCTTTTCTTTAAAACCCCCCTCTATTCCCATATACAACAAGACGCAACCGGATGAGGGCTTGTAAGGTTTAGGGGCCTTTTTCTTTAATAATTTTGATGCCGTAGGAAAATCTCCATTGATGATCACTGCATCTATTTCTTCTCTACGGTTTCCAAGCACGATGTGAGTCGCTTTATCACCTGTAGTCTCGATTTCTGTGACAGGTGAGGAGGTCTTGATGGAGACACCATTCCGTTCACAAGCCTCTAGTACATGCTCCAATAGTGATGCATAACCACCATTTATATAATAGATACCATGTTTATGCTCACTAAAGGATACCAAACTATAAATTGCAGGAGTCGTATAGGGGTTCCCGCCGATGTATAAGGTTTGAAGCCCGTATGCGGTTTGGAGTTTTTCATGATCAAAATAATGCTTTAAATTCCCCATCACGTTCCTGTATGCTTTTAACTTAAGCAGTGAGCCAATCGTTTCCCGATTCAGATAGTCTTTTGTCTTTAAAAAAGAGGATTCAAGAAATTGAGGCTTACCGATTGTAAACCGTTCATCCATGTCATTCATAAATCGCAGGAATCCGTCTTCATCTCCAGGAAACTGCTGTTTTATTTCTTCATATTGCTTATCTACATCAGCATATTTTGTATATGTTTGACCGTCTGCAAAATGAACGTTATACAAAGGATCACATCGGACGAATTCAATTGCGTCTGTATTTATACCTGCTTCTGAAAGAATGGAAAGCAGCATTTCGGGCAGAAGCACGATGGTCGGTCCTTTATCAATTTTGTAATCACCTTCTTGAACAAAGGCAAGACGCCCACCGATGATTGACTCTTTTTCATACACCGTAACCTCATGGCCCTCTTTCGACAGTAACAGTCCCGATATCAATCCGCCGATGCCTGATCCAACAATCGCCGTTTTCATAATGCTTCCCCCATTGTTTGATCTTTGGTAAATGAGAAGGAGGGATCTTCGTTCATCAGCATATTCGTTGTAATACGGGCTGATTCTAATATCGTAGGCAACCCGCTTCCAGGATGAGTTCCTCCGCCGACCAGCCAGCAGTTTTCAAGCTCTTCAAATTTGTTGTGAGGTCTGAGTGCCATCATCTGAGTTAATTGGTGACCGAGATTGAAGGTCGCACCTTCGTATATATTGAAGTCCGTTTCCCAGTGATGAGGCGAGATGATTTTTTCAACTTGGATATGTTCCCGAATGTTCTTTAAACCTGTTTTGCTTTCAACTGCATCCAGAACAAGATCCCGGAACGTTCGTTCATTCTCTGTCCAATCAATTCCGCTTACATTATTGGGAACGGGAGCAAGGATATATAAAGTGGAATGTCCTGGAGGAGCAAGCGTCTTATCTGTCACAGAAGCATTTTGAATATAAATGGAGGGATCTTCAGGAAGTGTAAACGTCTCCGTTATTTCCTCCACATTTCTCTTATAGTCCTCTGCGAAAAGGATGCTGTGATGAGGAAGATCATACTGTTTATCGATTCCAAGATAAATCATGAAGGTGGAGCAGGAATACTTCTTCTTCTTCAGTTTTTCTTTACTGTACTTCTTGAGAACTCCGTCTTCTACAAGGTTACTCATCACATGAGCAAAATCTCCATTGATGATGACTTCATCTGCGGAAACCTTCACTCCATCCTCTGTAATGATTCCCTTCACCACATTACGATCTTCAATCCACAATTTCTTGACCCCCCGGCCCAAATGGATGGAACCTCCATGCTCCGTTACTACTTTGGCCATGGCTTTCGACAGCTGATTTACCCCGCCGATCGGGTGAAAAATGCCATATTCATGCTCCATGAAGGACAAAATCGAGAATGCTCCCGGACACTCCCACGGTGACATCCCTAAATATTTCGATTGAAAGGTAAAGGCTAACCGCAATTCATGATCAGTGAAATAATCGCTTAACACACTATAAAGTGATTTCCCTAATGACAATTGGGGAAGTGCCCTCAAAACCTTCCAGCTGATATATTGATAATATCGATCCATGGGACTTTGGAGAATCGGCTTTAAACGCTCCATTTTCTTACGTGTATCATTCATAAAACGCGTATACCCTTCTGCATTCCCCGGATAATGACGTTCAATTTCCCGGGATAGTCTCTCCGGGTCTTTAAACATTTGCACTCTTTTATCTTTAAAAAGCAGTTCATACATCATTGAGAGCTCTTGTAAATCCACATAGTCGTGAAGATTTCTCCCTGCTGCCTCGAATAATTCTTCAGCAATTTCCGGCATGCTCAAGAACGTTGGACCAATATCGAACGTATACCCATCCATGGTGACAGACCCGTTTCGTCCCCCAATGAATGTTTGCTTTTCATATACTTCTACGTCGTACCCCTTGCCGGCTAAAAGCATCGCTGCCGCTAGACCTCCTGGACCAGCACCTATGACGATCATTTTTTTGGCCATCGTTACTGCCTCCGATATTTTTTATTTGTACATTTATTATACAATACTTATACAAATATAGTATACAATTCTTTTTTACTAGAAACAAAGTTTAAGCACTCATTTTCCAGAAAAATTTGATTCACAAAAAATGACTGGGCTTGTCTCTTATAAAATTTTCGCAAATCTTGAGTATTGAGATCCGTTTACCTTCGCTGTTTTACCATGGATAGATCACTACGATGAATTGATTGGAAATACAACAAGGAGACATATAAAAGGTACCCTCCTTTTACTATGCCTCCTTTTTAAATCATTATTACTTAAAATCTATGTTTGTACCTGTCTCTTAATTCTTATTGGTTTTTTAACCTGGAGTTTCTCGAGAAATTCCGGCCGTTTTAATGGAAAATCCAGCCACTTTCATGAAAAATGCGGCCGTTACGACCAAAAATCCGGCCATTACCAAATGTAATCCAGCCGAAATCAATAAAAATCCAGCCGTTTCACTTATTTTTCCAAAAGATACCGCATAGGAACCCCCTATCCAAATTCTCTTATCGTTCTAACTCACACAAAAAAGGTAAGCCCCTTTATAAAAGAAGCTCACCTTTTCAAATAGCTATTATTCTACAATTTGAACATTATAATCCTTAAACCAAACATGAATCTGTGCCAGGTGGGCAAGTAGTTGGGGACCGGTCATAAGTTGGCCATACCATGGTACCTCGAAGGCAGATCCACCTGTTGCAACGATTTCTTTCAGTTTTTCTTCATCGAACAATTCATAGAGAACACTTGATTTGTCTTCGAGTATTTCATTCAACCAGACACTTACCAGTTTCGTGTACACAGGGTGATGTGTTTTCGGGTAGGGACTCTTCTTCCGATAAAGGACTTCGTGTGGGAGCACTCCCTCAAGTGCCTTTCGCAGGATCCCCTTTTCTCTTCCTTCGTACATTTTCATCTCCCATGGAATGTTCCAGACATATTCTACGAGTCTGTGATCAGCAAATGGCACACGGACCTCCAAGCTTGCACCCATACTCATGCGATCCTTGCGATCTAACAATGTCGTCATGAACCATAGTAAATTCAGATAGAATAGTTGCCTTCTTTTCGTTTCAACTTCACTTTCCCCTTCTAATAATGGGGTTTCTGCCACTGTCCGATCATATTGCTCCAGCACATACTCTTCCAGATTTAATTTCTTACTCCATTCTTCCTTCAGAAGGCCTTGACGCTCAGCTGTGGAGCGCATCCATGGAAATCCTCTGCGGTCGAAATCTTCTGGACGGTGAAACCAAGGGTATCCCCCGAATATTTCATCCGCACATTCTCCTGATAATCCAACCGTGAAGTCCTGTTTAATTTCCCGGCAGAACCATAATAGGGATGAATCAACATCAGCCATTCCCGGTAAATCTCTTACATGAACCGCCTCAGTCAGATAGTCCTTCAATTGTTGTTGACTAATGATACTGCGATGATGCACTGTTTTAAATTCAGAAGTCATCTTATCAATCCACGGCGCATCGGAATTCGGCTGGAAATCGTTCGCTTTAAAGTATTGATCATTTTCTTCATAGTCGATGGAGTACGTATGAAGACTGCCTTTTCCCTCTTCTTTATAGCAATTCGCTGCTACCGCTGTAATTGCACTGGAATCAAGTCCGCCGGATAAGAAAGTACAGAGGGGTACATCGGAAACAAGCTGTCTTTGGATGGCATCGGTTACCAGGAAGCGAACTTTCGCAACTGTTTCAATAAAAGAATCTGTATGCTTTTCACTCTTCACATTCCAGTATCTCCATATTTTCAAGCCCTTTTTAGAGAATAGTAACGCATGAGCCGGACGGAGTTCCTTCACCCCTTTGAATACACCATTTCCAGGCGTACGGGATGGTCCGAGTCCCAATACCTCCGCTAATCCTTGATGATCCACCTGAGGCAAAACATCCGGATGAGCCAGTAACGCTTTAATTTCCGAACCGAAAAGGATTCCTTCTTCCTTTTCAAAATAAAATAAAGGCTTAACGCCCATTCGGTCCCTGCCTATAAACACGTGCTCCTGTTCACTGTCCCAAACCGCAAATGCGAAAATTCCATTTAAATGATGGACACATTCCTCTCGCCACTCAATATAAGACGTTAACAGGACCTCCGTATCAGAATGGCCTTTGAAGGTATAACCCTTAGAAATAAGTATCTTTCTTAAATCTTCTGTGTTGTAAAGTTCACCATTGTAGCAGATGGTGAAAAGGTGGTCGTTATGCTGAATGCTCATGGGCTGCCTGCCACCTGCAGGATCTACTACAATTAATCGTTTATGACCAAACGCAACATGTTCATCAATCCATACATTCGTTTCATCAGGTCCTCTTTTAGAAAGGGTTTCAGCCATTTTTTCTACTACTTCTTTTTGATCCGACAAATCTCGTTTATAATGGATCCAACCTGTAATTCCGCACATTGTGATCATCCTCACTTTCTAATCAAACAAACTGGGCTCACGGACACATAAATTATTCTATGCTCTGAGCTTTAAATGGTTAATTGTCTCAATCAATCTTTACATGAATGAAATATGATAATTATGACAAGAAATGTAGTTAAGGAGGGATATTCACTTGAGCAACATATTTCGATCAAACATTTTAAAATCCCAAAAAAGGTCCTTCTCCGAGGGCACTGCTCTTTTCGAAGAGGATACGTGGTACTTTTTCGAAATCGATGCCGAGGAAGAGTCCGAGCTCGAATTTTACCTCAATCATGAATTAAAAGTATATAGAGATGGGGACTGGCTTACAGGTGTTCTGTTGGAAGACGGAATTATCGTGACACCGTATGAGCGATTAAGAATCGAGAATGGCGATCGAATTCAAATAAAGAAGAATATATTGTATTCGTTGGAGAATTTATTGGAAGAGATTTCTGATGATGCTTTTCATCAGTTTACAACAGCCTTAAACAATCTGGGTTATTCTATTTATGATAGTATCTTTTGCCATAACCACCTGGTTTTCCTTGGAAATCAAAAGATTAAAGAAGGGGTTAACTTCATCACCTTCGATAACGGTGTAGAAGTATGTGCTGTCCAGCATCACTTCACCTATTACAAAAAGAAGCGGGACCGCTTTGAATTCACATTAAGTACGGGGAGACGAATTGTGATTGAGAGTTTTAATATTTAATCCATTCATAAACCCAAATAGAAAAAAGCAAATGCCTGCCGGTATCCGACAGACATTTGCTTTTTTTCTATTCCTTCTTTATCCAAGGAAATTCAAGCCCAAAGGCAATCGTAATCCCAAATAAAGAACAATGATTAAAGCGATGATCAATTGAATCCAGAACATCTTCGTACTCTTGCCTTTATTCATGCGAACCAGGACCATCTCGAACATCCCGATGACCCAAATACCAACCAATCCTTTAATGCCATATAGGGCAGGATTAATTCCCTGATGCTTCCAGAATAATAGGGCACCCGTTAAAATAATGAGCAGGTAGAATAACCGTAAAATCATATGTACAACTTTCATGCCTTTTTTCTTCCCTGCATTATGTAAGCCAACCGCTACAAAGAAAAGAATAATCGCAATCACCCAAGTTGTAATATGGGCATGTGTATTATCAAACATAATGAACCTCCTACATGTAGATAGTTTACGTTCATAATATTACCATAGTCTTAACTCCAACAGAAATTTTAACTAGGCCTGTAACTGATTTGTCAAAATTCCGAGAGATTCAATTTCGATTTCCACTCTGTCACCTTTCTTCAGGAAAAGCGGAGGCTTGAAGCCTTTTCCAACTCCAGCAGGGGTCCCGGTAGCAATGATATCACCAGGCTCAAGGGTCATCCCCTTTGATAATGTAGAAATGATGGTGGGGATGTTGAATATCATTTCACTTGTGTTTGAAGACTGACGGATTTCATCATTTACCCTCGTCTTGATTTCCAGATTCTGCGGGTCGGCGATTTCATCCTTCGTGACAAGATAAGGACCGATCGGACATGTTGTATCAAGGCTCTTACCGATAAAAAATTGGCCATGCTTTTTCTGCAGATCCCTGGCGGTTATATCATTGAGTATCGTATATCCAAATACGTAACCCAAGGCGTCTACCGGGGAAATCCCTTTCCCTCTCTTGCCAATCACAACAGCAAGCTCTCCTTCATAATCAAGCTGCTCCGTCACTTCACCATGATGCAGCACCGTTTCACCATGACCGATTACGGTATTGGTGGCTTTAGTGAAGATCATGATGTCTTTCGGGATATCCTGTTCGCTGCCCATTTCGATGGCATGATCACGATAATTTTTCCCTACACACATAATATTCCTCTGCACTTTCGGAAGCGGTGAAAGCCACTTTATCTCAGCATGCGAATAATAGCGGGGTTCTGCCGAATCTTCCTGAAGAACTCTTTTTACCTTTTGAAGAAAACCATCCCCCTCTTCTATCCCGCCAAGTAAATCCTGAGGCAAGCCGTGCAAACCTGCTAACTCTATAATTCCGGCATTTCGTTCCACACCATACGTCTGTCTATCCCCAACCTGAAAGCTAACAAATTTCATTCCTTACTCATCCCCTTCATTTAATTGATAAACTATAACTCTCCTTTTTTCACCACAGTGCTTCTTCCATAGCTAAATACACGCCACAGCTTCTCAACAGGACCGTATTTAAACTTGGATAACCAAATCTCTGATAGGATGACTTGAATGATATAAATCCCAACTGCCAGCATAGTCCCCGTCGTTAACGTCACTTCTCCGTATAGTCCAAATCCATACGAATAGAATATCAGGGTGCCGAGGATCGATTGCATAAGGTAGTTCGTCAAGGACATTTTCCCTACTGAGGCTAAAGGCTTGCTCCACTTCATGATTTTTTCATTCAACAATAATAATGAGAGGATTATTGCATAAGATACTGATAAGAACGGACCTCCCAAAAAGTCTTGAATGTATGCATATGCAAAATTGGACTGGATGAATAATGGCATTGTTTTAATGAAAATCCCCATCGCCAAAGTACAGATTCCTATTATAATCCATGCCTTCTTATAAGCTCTTACCTTTTCCAGTAGTTGCAGTTTACTAGCCCCTGCACCAATCATCATCATTGGCAATATAGAAAGTAATAAAAATATGAGATTACCAGGTGAATTCACAGCATACCAGTCCTGAAAACGCTGTTCCATTATACTGCCGAAGCTTCCTGATGCATAAGCGGCAACAGAATCCTGCAATGACTGGATATCAGTGAACTGCGTTACGCCAGTCGGATCTGCAAATGTCATTAAAACGAGCAGAATACTGAAAAATAATTGAGGCACCAGAAATAATAATCCTCCTAACCATAATAATCCCTTTCCAGACAGCCTCATAAAAACGAGCAGCAGCAGCCCGAATACGGCATAGTTGATTAAGATATCCCCAGACCAAATCAGGAAAGCATGGATACAGCCGATCACTAATAAGATAAGAAGCCTTCTGATTCCAAATAGATAGAAAGAAGTTCCTTTGGCAGTTGCCCTTTGCTGCTGAATCCCTAAACCATAACCAAACATCATGGCGAATAGAGGATAGAAGCTTGCTTGGACCAATACATCTATCCATGGATACAAGGCGACATCTTCAGGTGTTTTCCACCAGGAATAGGGGTCAAGATAAAGAAATGGTGAATGAAAGGAAATCATATTGATGATAAAGATCCCAAGCAATGAAAATCCTCTGATCACATCAAGACTTACAATACGTTCTGAATGTTCAGTTGGCGATAAAGAGTCCATTAATTGTTCCTCCGAAAAAATAATCTTAGTTCCATTTTAACTCTAAATGTGAAATTAGGCGATTATCACCTATTCGTTCTTCTCACATAGAATAACAATAATTAACTTTGTCTTAAAGGTGTGAGTCGATATGCCCGCAATCGTAGGAATTGCTCAAGTCGTAAGCGTCGGTTCAAGTGCCGTCTTCCATATTGGAGATGTATTTAACATTAGTCCGATTTCCACAGCCAAGACTTTCGCAGGGGCAGGTTCGTTCATAACAGGAAAGGGGATTTCTGTTTACAATGAAAGCTCCTTGACCTATACCGTGGACGATGATGGAATGGACCAAGGAATAAACTTTAACCTATGAGTGTGATGCCGAATGACGAATTATTATGTTCAACAATCCATACAGATTCAATTCATTAAAATCGGGGGGATGTCCAATTCTTCCATCTTTCAAATCGGAACATGCGGTCAAATCACAACAAATGACTTCCTTTATAATACAGGGGGCTTCACGGAGCCTGCTCCGGAAGCGGAGAAAAACGGCAATGGAAAACCGCCTCCCTCTATAACCCCCCTCGTCCCCCTGCAAACGCCAAGTTAACCTAAATCGCGACAAAAGAAAGAGGTGGCAGTATGAACAATTACTATATGACCCCACAACAACTTTATCAGTATATCGAGATGTTGAACACGAAAATTGTCGCGTTGGAAAAAAAAGTGAATGAGCTGTCACAAGAGGTAATAACTCTAAAGGATGCACCGAAAATCAATGTTGAAAGAATCGAATACAAATTTGATCAGCTCAAAGTGGAATCTCTTGATGGCACCTTGAATATTGGATTAAATCCAAATAACCTAAAAGAAACCATAGAGGATCTCGCCGTCGAGCAAAATGTGGATGTCAAATCAATCAAGGACATCAAGCCCTATAAAGAAAGAATTACTGCTGAAATTAAAGCGTATATCGATTCAGAATTACCAAGTCTTATTCAGGATAATGAAATGCAATTTCAGCGGTCTCTGGATCCATCTTATTACGAGATGATTCAGCAGGATTTATTGAACCAGATGCCACAAAGAATCGATTTCTATTTACAGAACATCCCCTATATTGAATCAAAACAACAAGAAGGAGAATGGGAACGGAAAATCATCAGCAAAATCAAAAAGGATATCGAAACGGCCCTCTTCTCCTTCATGTCACAAATCCCAAATAATATGGAAGGAATGAAGAACAATGAACCTCCAAGTAATCAATCGTGAACTATCGGTTGGGAATATTGAAATTGCCGGGGTTACGAGTTCCTCTCTCGTTCTCGTAGGTGATGCTGATGTCATTCAGCTCGCCTCAGCATTCGATACGCCACCTGAATCACTGATCATCGGTCCATTCGTTCCTCTTACACCTAAGTAATGCTTAAGCGTTACTCGATTGTTAATCATTTGGAAGGAATCACACTAGCCTTTAGCTCGCTTTATCAATTAGGGGATTCTCAAAACATTTATGCCGTGTCGAAGGCATTTGCGGTGCAGCGTGAAAGAGAGTTTTTCTTAACCAGTGAAGGAAGTTTTGATTCATCCGTATTTACCGGGCCAATCGACCTCCCTCGCATTAACCCGGATATCAGGGTAAACAGGCTAAATCTTTGTCCCATCAAAGTAAATAACATGTATATACGGGCAACGTCGTTCTCATCCATCATCCACGTCGGAAATACATCCAACGTATATATGGAAGCCAGGGTAAAAAATATCCGTCAGCTGGAAAAAGAAAAAGATACCGAACCACTCACGTTTGAGACGATTGAAAGTCCAAACTAGATGAAGAACCTTCCCCAGAAGTTCACATAGGCTAACATTATAGACAAATAAAAAGAGGATGTTGATTATGCCCGCTTTAGTAGGTCCTGTCGCTATTCTTAACGTTGGTGGAGGAAATGTCCAGTTTGGGGATACGGCGATTATTTCACCTAAGTCTGCTTCTAAGACATTCGGAGGTGCCGGCGGCTTCAATACTGGTCCATTTCAGTTAAGCTATAATGTATTCAGTGTAAGTACCACATTTGATTGTAATGTCGTCGATCAACCCATTACCGGAAATAATTAGAATAACAAAAAGCCCACATTGTGGCTTTTTGTCTTTTATACCCTTATCCCTTTTTCCGCCGCTCATTGCTTTTCTTTGTTTTCACCAATTTTGAGGAGGGCTGCTTTCGTATCCACTTAATGAACTTATGAATCTTTTCATCTCGTCGCAAGTCTTCGATGGTGTTCAACCTTATGCCCAATTCATCATTTGTATAGAGGGAATGAACTTGCTTATGACACGGTATACAAAGCTGTGCCGTGGGAAGGAAAGTTCCCCCAACCTCTTTGGGTGTCAGGTGATGAATCGTGGTTTCCACATTCTGCCGCGAACATAATTCACATGTACCAATCGACTTTTTACTCATCTAACCCACCCCCCTAAATATCATTAGTATAGGTATTCCCTAATTTTCACACCTTAAAAAACCACTTTGAAGACCAGGCTTCAAAGTGGTTTTCTATTATAGCTCCAACACATGCCCTCCATCGAAGAAGTAAAGATACTTTTCAGAAACTGTTTCTTTCCAAATGGATTCTAATGCACGGGTATATAATTCAATTTGCACCCTGTATCGTTCTTCAAGAACGGGCTTCGCCTCGGCAAACCCATCTTTATATCGGTCATGAATGCCGTCGGTTTTGTAATCCAGCAGTACGATTCCAAACTCATCCCGGAATACACAATCGATGACCCCTTGAACAAGAATCGTTTCTTCCGGGGCACCTTCCCCTGTTTCCGAAATCTCACTTAGAGGGACGCTCATGCTGAAAGGAATTTCCCGTTGTATATTCGTTGCACGGGCCATACGCTGACCGAGGTCGCTTTGGAAAAATCCAACGATGTTTTCTAATGAGATTGCCCTTTTCTGTTCTTCCGTCAGAATTTCTTTGTGTACCAGATTTAACAATAACTCTGCGACATCTTGTTCTGTGGGTACACCATCTGCAATAGAGATATGCTGCATGACGGTGTGCATGGCTGTTCCTCTTTCAGCAGGAGACAGCTCTTTAGACTGCATAAATTTTGGCCGGTTGTACACAGGCTTTTGATGGCGCCGAAGAATATCAATACTCGATGCTTCATCCCTTATTTCCACCATTCGCTTCAGCTCAGAAACCGACTGCTTCGAGCGAAGGTTAGTAGCGCTCAGATGTGGATACTTCCACGACAAACGGTGCAATACCTCTTCTTTATGTTTGGACTCCATTTCCACTTCCCCGCCATTCTTCACCTGCTCTTTCCAATTGTCATCTTCATCCAATGACTCATCGGCTTCTGCATCCATCTCAGACTTATGAATCGTCGTGATATTCCAACAAGAAGGATGCTTTAGAATTTCTTCATTGATCCCACTTCCTTCTAAAACCGCCTCTCCTCCAAGGTCTCCACAATGGGGGTGCCGCATGAGGGACGGACCTATCCAATCAAGATAAGAGCTGGCCCCGGCCCGGTCAAAGTCAGATAACAACCATTCTGTCTGTCCTAAAGCCCCCCTCCATTTCTTAAGTGATTTCTCTAAGCTTTTCACGGTTCCCACTAAGAATAGTTTCTCTTTTGCACGGGTTAACGCAACATAGAGCACCCGCATTTCCTCTGAGATGGCCTCCATGCGCTTCTTCCGCTTAAATGCCAGCTGGGGAAGGGATGGATAACTGATTCGCTTCCCCGGGTCTGTATACTTTGTAGCCAAACCTAGATCTTTATCTAATAAATAGGAAGCGTTCAAGTCCATAAGATTGAATTGCTTCGACGTGCCAGCGACAAAGACAACCGGGAACTCAAGCCCTTTACTGGAGTGAATGGTCATTAAGCGGACCACATCTTCCTGTTCACTGAGAGCTCTCGCAACCCCGAGGTCATCTCCTCTTTCCCTCATCCGATCAATGAATCGCAGGAAGCGGAATAACCCTCTGAAGGACGTTGATTCGTATTGGCGGGCACGGTCGTATAGTGCCCGAAGATTTGCCTGACGCTGTTTCCCGCCGGCCATTCCTCCGACATAATCATAGAATCGGGTGTCCCGGTACAATTGCCAGATCAGCTCCGTAACCGAACCTTGTCTAGCCTTTGTCCGCCAGTTTTGCAGATGATACAGAAACACTTTGACCTTTTCAAATGTTTCTTCTTCACGAGAGTTACTTGGTTTTTCACTTGCAAATTTCTTCAAGGCTTCGTAATACGTTCCCGCTCTAGAATGGATTCGAATGCTTGCAAGCCCCTGCTCATCCAGTCCAACAATCGGGGAACGAAGAACCGATGCCAGGGGGATATCCTGATAAGGATTGTCAATCACTTTCAGGAGTGAAAGCATAATCGCGATCTCGGTTGCTTCAAAATAGCCAGTAGACAGATTTGCATAAATCGGAATTCCCTGCCGTTTGAATTCTTCCATGATTTCTGCCGCCCAAGGCATGGAACGAAGCAAAATCACAATATCCTTGTACTGAATCGGACGCTCGGTTTTCGTTTTGGCATCATAGATCGGTGTACGCCCTTCAATCATGCTCTTCACTTTATTTGCCATATAGCGGGCTTCAAGTACGGATTTCTCAATATCACCCTCGTCAAAAATGGAGAGTTCCACTTCATTACCAGCCGATGAAGCTTCCTCTGATTCCTGATCAATGATCGCTACTTCGATCGGATACTCTTTCTCTTCAGGATAAGGAGCACCTTTCACAAGCTCTGCTTCCCGGTTGTATCCCATCTCACCAACCGAGGATCCCATTATTTGCTTAAATAAAAAATTTGTTCCCTCTAATACTTCCTTCCTGCTTCTGAAGTTTTGAGATAGATCGATCTTTAATCCCGCTTCCCCGCTTACTGGAAGAAAGCGGGTATACTTTCCTAAAAACAAATTCGGTTCAGCCAATCGGAAGCGATAAATGGACTGCTTTACATCTCCTACCATGAAACGGTTCCCTACTTCTTCCCGTTCTTCAGTGATTAGAAGAAGAATTGATTCCTGTACCATATTCGTATCCTGATATTCATCGACGAGTACTTCTTTGAATTTCTTTTTATATTGCTTTGCAGCCTCTGAAGGAAGTAAAGCATCTGATGCAGGGTCACGTAAAATATCGAGACAAAAATGCTCTAAATCGGCAAAGTCAACAAGTCCCTTCTCTTCTTTCACTTGCCGGAAACGTTTGCCGAATTCCACGACCACTTCTGCCAATGTGTGAATCACTTCCTTCATCTTTTTCATGTCTTCGATGAATGACTCCGGCCTTCTCGAAAAGAAATCCTCCTGGAGCTTCTCCAACGTCTTCTTTCCTTGATCGCGAAGTTTTTTCGCTTCATCAACGATATCCTTGTTATAATCGTCCCCCCGGCAAGCTTTTAGCTTGGTGAAGGGTAAGGTTTGAATGGTTTCATATATAGTATTCCAAGAAATGTGCAAGCTTTCCTCGAGGCTCTCGACAATCTCTATATCGCTTAGAAAGTTTTCCGCTCTCGGGCCCGGCCCTCCAGGAACCCGTGTCAGATCCATTGCACGCTGAAACAAGTTTTTCGCCCCATGAAGCTGTAAGCGAATATCTGTCAGAAGCGGCTGAATGAAGGAAAGCTGATCGATTTCTACACCTTCTTGGATGTCATACATCTCTTCCAGCCCTCTCAGCCATTCGTCCGGGTTCGGATGTGAGCGTGAAAAGTCATACAGCTTACGGATCATATCCTGTAGGGCCCCGTCACTTCTATCATTGGTAAATGTATCTACCAGTGTAAAGAAATCATGATTATGTTCTTTGCCGTATTCCTCCTCAAACAGCTCATCAAGCACTTCATCCCGGAGCAGATCGCCTTCTGTTTCATCGGCAATCCGAAAACCCGGGTCTATATCGATAAGATAATAATATTTACGAATCACTTCAAGGCAAAAAGAGTGAAGAGTCGAAATGGAAGCCCGGTTCAGTAAGCTCAGCTGCTTTCTTAAATGATGGGAATGGGGATCGTGATCAATCGCTTTTTCCAATGCCTGCCCGATCCGATGTCTCATCTCAGCGGCCGATGCATTGGTAAAAGTTACAACCAATAGTTCATCCACATCCATTCTGTCTTCTTCAGAAAGGATTTTCTGAATGATCCTCTCTACAAGAACCGCGGTTTTCCCTGATCCTGCAGCAGCTGCTACGAGAATGTCCTGGCCTTTCGCCCAAATTGCTTTCCACTGATCGTCTGTCCATGTAACATGATCAGGCTTCGCTGGAATCGTACCATTACTCATTGGACTCTACCTCCTCTCTTACTTTCTTTAATAGATCTTCTGGTTTTGCCGTTGGCAGCACTCTGTACTCATTTTCCTCCAGGGACTGATCGAATTGACAAACGGAACGGAACGAACAGAATTGACAAGGTGTCCGATCCTTAAGCTTGTAAGGTGTAATATTGGTCTCGCCTGAAATGATCCGGTTCCCCGACGCTTCGTAGAGCTTTCTCAGATGCTTGCGCATATAGTGAAAGTCTTCCTGTGAAGCAGCCTTCGAACGGGAGGATAATGATCCATCCTTCTTGATCCCGGCAGAGATGATATCTGAGTTCCCCGTATCTAGCGTTTGATCCATTAACCGAACGATGTCAGAGTCTCCCAGAACGAGTCCCTTCATCTTAAAACTCTTAAAGATTTCCTTTTCAATCTGATCCATCGTCAAGATTTTCTTACTATTGATCATAGGGTTATGAACGTGGAAATAGAGCACACCTGCAGGCTTTGCTTCCTTCCCTACAAATTGTTTAGAGTTCGTTAACACAATGTCTAAATACGTCAGCATCTGAAGCGCTAATCCATAGTACACTTCCGTCATATCCAAATCTCTCGCACTCGATTTGTAATCAACAATTCTAAGGTAAACTCCACTTGTATCCTCTGCTTTGTCTACCCGGTCGATTCTTCCCTGAAGCTCCATTTTCGTTCCATTCCTCAGTTGGAACTGGAACGGAGGGAGGGTCGCATGGGGACCAAATCCAAGCTCCACCCCGACAGGAACAAATCCACTCGCCTTCGCATGCTCACTAAGAATGAGGCTCGCACGGCTTATGATTTGCTCAAGCTTCTGAGCGATATAATAATGGCGGTTTGAGCTTAATAGAATCTGGTGCTGAAGCTTCGGTGCCAGCATCAAGACCGCTTCTTTAGCTAGCTTGAGACACTGTGCTTTTGATAAAGATGCCCAGGTCAGACCATGACGTTCGACTTCTTCTGATATCCATTTAAGAGCGGAGTGGAACATCTCCCCGATATCAGGAGCCTCCAGTTTAAAGAAATCCCGTTCTCTAAGCTTCAATCCGTGACTGGCGAAATGGGAAAACGGACAGCTATGGAAAAGCTCCATTCGGGATACACTCGCTAAAATATGGTCACCATACAGATCCCTGCTCGTATCCTCTGAAAGCTGATTCGCCCGATTCTGGTAGAAGAGACTGGATAAAATATGCTGTGAGTGCCATTTCCAATCGTTTGACGTTGCATAGAAATTATACACATCCCACCAGAAATCATAGATCGGATATTCCCGTTTCTTCATCTGTAATTGCGATGTTAAATGAGAAATCGTCACATTGGGATGACACACATAATGAAGCTGCTCTTCCTCAGAAAGCTCCGATGGTTCATTAAACAGAAGCTTCGTATTTGCATCCGGAAACATTTCATTCAGCCTTTTGATGAACGAGGATGCTAATAACGCTTTTCCTTCTTCATTGGCAATCGGATAGCTGACGAATAATCGTTCACTCGGAGTCGTAAAGGCTTTATATGCCACAAACTCCTCGTCCAGCAGCTTTGTCCTGTTACTGGGAGCTATCTTGAAGCCCCTATTGATCAACGATTCACGGTCTTCATCAGACAGGACTCCGTCTTCATTCATTTTCGCCGGCAGCACACCATCATTCACTCCGATGATGAAGGCTGCTTTAATGTCTCCGAGTCTTGATTTCTCAAGATCTGCAATAATGACCTGATCGATGGCAGGGGGAACTAACGAGAACTGCATCGTTTCGATTCCTGCATCCAAAATGGAAGAGAATTTCTTCATCGTTGTTTCCTCATCGCAGAGCATTTCTACATATTGATCAAGCAGGTCCATCACGGCTGACCACGCTTGATCGTGCTCCCTTGCCGCAATCAAGTCGCCTTTTTCTTCTGCTTCAATACGCATACGTTCAAGCTTAGCCGGAATATCCAACTCTTCCAGATACAGATAGAGAGTTTCACAGAATTCCCGTCCCGTGGATTGCTTTTTCAATCGTTTTCCGAGACGTATGATCGGCGCAGAAATAAATAAACGAAGCTCATTAATTTCATGCTCAAGTTCCTTTTCACGGTCGGTTTGTGGTGCATCTACATGCTCAAGACCACGGAAGCGACGGTATTTCCAGCGATCTTTCTTCGTCCAGCGGTCCCCTTTGATCCCATATGCCAGCACATAGTTCTCCAATCGGTCCATCTTTTCACGCAGATCGGTTGGATTTTTCTGATAAGGAAACAAGAGGTCTGTTTTCACCGCCCGGAAGACAGGCTCGTATCTCCAATTCGTGTTCATGATTTCCATAGTCGAACGAATCAACTCAATTAAAGGGTGATTCAACATCGTCCGCTTCTGGTCAAGGAAAAATGGAATACTATAGTCTTGAAAAATGGTTTCGACCTTATCACGGTAATCCTGACTGTTTCGAACCAGCACCGCGATATCCTTGTAGCGATATCCCTTTTCCCGGGCAAGCTTCCTTATTTCCCTTGCTATCCCTTCGACCTCTGCCCGGCGATTAGAGGCTTCCAGAAACTCAATGGATCCTTTTGCTTCTTCGCATGGAACAGTTGGCCGGTCCTCAAAATGACGTTCCAGATGCAGCATCGTGTCGTTATGATAACGAATCGGCTTCACTAACACATCTTCCTCTACGGATTTCCCTGCTCCATAGCAAATATCCTTAAGAGTGTGGTAGGTTTCGTTCGTCATCCGATACAAGCTTAATTGGTTCATAGCACCCAATTGCTGTTCCGGATCGGTGGTGAGGGCAACCGTCACCTTCTTGCTGTGCTGGATGAGCTGATCGATAATGAGATATTCCTGCGGTGTAAAACTATGAAAGCCGTCTATGTAGATCTCTGCCTTACTGAGAAGTTCAGAGTTTTTCACATTATCAGCCAACAATTGAAAGTAATCTTCTGAATCAATGTATTTGCCCAGGAGCTTCTCTTCAAAAGTTTCATAAATCAGTTCAAGATCATGAAGCTTATCCTTCAGCACCTTTGACTCCCGCTCATCTTCCCCATCAAGATGCCGGAGATCCTGTGGCGAAATACAATAGCGCTTAAATTCCGTCAACATAGTTTCTACATGATGAATGAAACCCGGCTTATCCGCGGCCTTCGAGAAAATAAGGAGTCGATCTTTGTTTTCATCTATAATCTTTCGAATCATCATATTTAAGCCAACATCGGATAGGTGATAGCGGCTCATTCCGCCCGTTTCCTGCAGAATCTTCCACGCGAGCCTGGTGAAACTGAACACTTGTCCACGAATCATCCCATTTAAACCGGGTGTATTGACAAGATCGTATTCCGATATAAATGACATCTGATCAGGTACGATATAGATGATGGGATCCCCATTCGGCTCTTCCAATAAGCTCTGCTTCATCTCATTTAATATGCGATGTGTTTTCCCCGTACCAGAGCGCCCGAGAATAAAACGTGCAGCCATCCTCTCACTCCCTTTCTTATTCTAATATCTATTGTAACCATGAGGCAGGTTGAATTTTTGTATAGGTTCATTATAGTACACAGGAACAAATCTTTCCCGTCTCAATCTTTATTGAAAAAATTTGGAACATCCGCATACAGTAAAAAGAGGTAGGTGATGGGATGATGAATCAATATTTTAACAGAATCGCCTCTGTTCTTGTTGTGATGGCGATTATGGTAGCCTGTAATATTTACACGTTCATTCCAATCTACAGGAATATCGCTTCCTCCCTGTCCATCGCACAAAGTGAAGTCGTTATTGCAGGAAGCTCATTTATCTTTTTTTACGCCTGTGGACTTCTTACCTTTGCGAATGGCGCAGATCGTTTTGGAAAGAAAGAGATTCTCGTTTGGGGAATGCTTGCCTCTGCAATTTCAACAGGCTTGGTGGGGATTGCAGGTGACTTCTGGAGTTTATTTTTCATACGGGGATTTCAAGGGTTTTGTTTGGGGAGTTTTGCCCCCGTCGCCTTTGCTTATACGTATGATTTGTTTTCTGAAAAAAAACGAACCCTGCTTCTAGCATTTATCAATTCCGGATTTCTTTTCGCAGGCATCCTCGGGCAATTGCTAAGTGAAGGAATCACCCGCTACAGCAACTGGACGACTGTGTTCTTCTTTTTCGCAGTGGTGTACGCCTCCTTATTTTTCATAGGAAAACAAACGCTACCTACAACGTCCACTCGATCCGTTTCCGTCACACACCAAATCGTCACGATTTATAAGCTCCTTTTGAGAAAGGAACTCCTTTACTGCTACGGTATCGTGTTCACCCTTCTTGCCTCTTTTGTTGCTTATTATGACAGCTTGACCAGATACTTGTTTGGAAGTCCCGATGTACTCTTCCTCATCAGGGCAGTCGGAATGATCGGTGTCGGCTTATCGCTCTTTACCGGTCGTCTTCTTGAAGCCATTGGGGTCTATAAAACTCTTTTTATGGGTGTAGCCATTTCCATTACGAGTTTATCCATCGCTTTCATTTATGTGTATATGAGCGAACCGTTTATCATCGTTGTATCTTCTGTCCTCTTTGTTTCCGGCATTTCATTGTTGATTCCAACGGTGATTACCCTAATTGGAGATATGAGTGGTGATGACCGAAGCCAGGCTCTTAGTCTTTACTCCTTTATTTTATTAGGAGGAACCAGCTTAGCTCCTTTAGTGATCATGCAGCTTACTTACGTTCAATCGTTGTTTCTGTTACTGGGATGCTTTTTGTTTCATGCCTGGATGGGAGTGTTGTTGTATGTTGAGCGGAGGAGACGGGGGACGGGGGATTAGTACCAGTCCTCCATTCTCTCCTGAAGATTTGAGGTGTGGAGCTCGAATTGGATATTGTCCGTGGCAAGGAAATTGACACTCCACCCTTTCCCTCTTCTTAAAGGTCCCCTTACAATACACACTTCCTTCTCCTTCAATCGTTGAACAGCCTTAAAAAACTCTTGTTCATTGATGGAAAAGGCGATGTGATCGACCCCATATCCCCTGGACGTTCCGAGGCTGTCTTTTTCCTGGAGACAGATCCAAATCGGACCCCATTCCAGATAAGCATCCATTCTCCCTTTATGTACAAGTACTGCCTGCAGGATTTCCATATAAAAAGTCAGCGATTCTTCTAAACTACTAACGTTGATTGTCAGATGATTAAAGCCGGTTATGTTCACATATTGTCCTCCTTTCGTTTGGATATGTCCGTTTATTATGTCAGCAGGATAAATTGAGGAACTTTGTAGTGAATTTATACCTACCGACCTATCCATCGGGTAGTTAATTGCGTCTTTTGGGAAGGGTATTGCGTCTTTTTTTGATTAATTGCGTCCTTTGGGAAGGGTATTGCGTCTTTTTTTGATTAATTGCGTCATTCCGTATGGTTATTGCGTTATTTAACAAATAAAGGAAGTTGACTGAGCGCTCGATCCCACCACCCCACCCACACACCAAAAAAAGAAGGACACCATCATCCTTCTTTCCACTCATCTACTAATAACCCATACAGGATCATGTCATAACGATTCCCGTCTCTTTGCAGGAACTGACGGAAACTTCCTTCTTTTGTGAATCCAAGTGATTCATATAAACGGATCGCTCTCTCATTATACGAAAATACCGTTAACTGAAGACGGTGTAAATTCAACTCATGAAAGGCATACGCCAAGAGACACTGCATGGCTTCCCTGCCGAATCCATTCCCCCATGACTGCTCGTCACCGATGGATATTGAAATCCAGCCCACACGATGGGTCCAGAGAATTCCGTCCAACTCAACAAATCCGATGATCCTTCCGTCATCCTTCAGCCGGACCGCAAAACGAAAGGCGTTGTCTCCCGGATCCCCCATCCATTTTTTAATCTCTTCATCTGTTTTAGGCTTATGGGGGAGAGCATCCAGTAATCTCTGAACTTCTTCATTTTGATTCCATTCCCTTATGGCCGTAACATCTTCTTCCTGAAATCCGGAAAGATAAATTCTTGTACCCGTCAATAACCGTTTCATGTCTTTTTCACCTCGACGTATGTATTTCGGGGCGTACCTCTCCGATTCCTTTATTGCCCTTGAAAAAGTTTCGTGAGTGCCTTTTTGTTTACTTTTCCCACATCGGTTTTAGGAAGTTCTTCGATGAAATGATAGTTTTTAGGAATCTTAAACTTCCCAAACTTCTGCAAGCAATACGTTCTCACATCCTCTGCTGTCATGGACTCGCCTTTTCGAATCCTGATATAGGCCGTGACCACCTCTCCCCACTTTTCATGAGGGAGTCCAATGACCGCACACTCAAGTATGGCTGGATGCTCACATAACCAATGCTCGATCTCTTGAGGATAAATATTTTCCCCCCCGGAAATGATCATGTCTTTTTTTCGACCAACAATATAATAATCTTCATCCACATCATATTTCGCCAGGTCACCTGTATGTAACCACCCGTCTTTGAGAACCTCTTTCGTCTGCTTAGGATTCTTCCAGTACTCCTTAAATAAATGGTCTCCTCCTAACAGCAGCTCCCCCACCTCTCCCTGACCGACAGGATTTCCGGCTTCATCAATCACCTTTACCCGATTCAACATCATCGCTTTACCCACAGAACCCTTTTTCATCCGGGAAGGATCAATATAAAAATTATTAGGTCCCGCTTCGGTTAAACCATATCCTTCTTTAAACGGTATCTTCTTTTCCTTAAAGAACTCATATACCTTTCCGGGGCAAGGGGCTCCTCCTGAAAGAAACACCTTCATTTTTGGAAATGGAGTATGTTTAAAATCCTCATTTTCCATAAGCAAGTGATACATTGTCGGGACAAGTAGAACAATGCTGCATCCGTATTCGTTCAGGACATGTATCACTTGGTCGGGGTCAAACCTTTCAGCAATCACGACCTTCCCTCCCACCATCAAAAGAGGGATTGACAGAGCATTTAACCCTCCCGTGTGAAAGGTAGGTAAATACGTCAGCGTGCAGTCTCCCTCTGTCAAGTTCCAGCTCACCACTGTGTTCAGGGCATTAGCAGTTACCGATCGATGAGAAAGAACCACTCCCTTGGGACATCCCGTCGTTCCACCTGTATAAATCATCACCCAAGGATCCGAGGCTGACAGAGTAGCAGATTGAGGTATACCCTGTTTTTGGGAGTAAACAAAGGTTGCGATTTTATCCATACAGTGTTGTTCTGCTACGTTTTCAAGGTCTGAAACAAGAGATTGAAAGTCTTTTTTATATAAAATCAGGCCGGGTGTACAATTGGCTATGATCGACCCAATCTCAGCAGCGGATAATCGCCAATTAAGAGGTACAAATACAGCCCCTATTTTTCCACAGGCAAATAAGAGCTCGAAGCAGACTGTATGATTAGTGGATATGAATACCACACGGTCCCCTTTCGATATTCCTGTATCATGCATATATTGAGCCCACTTAGACGCCCGTTCATCTAAGGTGCGGTAATCAATCGTTTCATTGGTAGGAGCATTGATTAAAGCAACGTGATCAGGAGAGATCATTGATCGCTTCTGCAACCAATCTGTTACACTTTCCATATTCATCTCCTCCTTTGGATGGTTGCTTTCATGATAGATGTCGGGGGTTACAAATGAGTTACAGAAAAGGAACCTAGCTTCCACATTAAAAAAGGGCCTGGAAGAGTCCAGGCCCCGTGCTGCTTACCAGATCATTTCCGCCCACTCGGGGTGGTCAATGAATGGATTTCGATTTCCTTGATATTGTTCAAAAATAATGTTGTTGCGTCTGATTTCCCTCGCATCGACAGGGTCTTGTTCATTCCATTGAAGGAGAACTGACATTTTCCCGTGGTACGGGGCACTTCCATTGTTGACGTTGTTATTGATTTCTAAATCGAGTTCTCCACTGTCCCCTTCATAGCGGACGGCCATGTAGAAGATCATACGGGCGACGTCACCTTTCACTTCATCACGAGGCTCCCAGGAATCGCCATCATAATAGTTGCCTGGCGCTTCGCTATGCTGAGTTCCACCATTGTCAAAATCAAGATTACTTCTTGTGGAATTGACCGTTACATCTGTTGGTCTTAAGTGATGAAGGTCCGTCCCCGGTCCTTGCGCTGTTCCGAAGTCACCGTGGGATTTCGCCCACACGTGCTCACGGTTCCAGTCGTCGACTCCACCGCCGTTTGTCGTTTTCGATTGGGAGCGTCCTGAGTACAGGAGTATCACATTATTGGGATTGTTCGGATCTTCATCTGTGTTACGCAATGCTCCCCATACATCACTGTAAGAAAGAGTTTGATGATCATCAATGATGTTATGTAGTGCTGTTTTTAAAGAAGACCCCGTCTTTCCTTCAGCGGTATTATAGTATTCTTCATAGGCTGGCGGGTCGGTTGGTTCAGTTGGAGGATCAGTCGGATCAGTGCCTCCATCTTCCACTGATTCAAATGCTGACGTAGACTTCACTCCCGGATGAGAGAAATATGCCGTTAAACTTCCAGTCACTTTGATTTTTTCGCCGATCAGGCCTGGGTTACTTTGCAGTCCATAGTTTGAGCGGTAGGAAGATGGAATTTGAACATATACCATATCATCCGTGTTGGATTCTGAAGGGGAATCTGCCAAAGCTAAAGCATAATCATTTGGAAAATTGCTCGTGACAACGGATGACGTAGAGGTCGGCTGCCCGACCACATATCCTTCCACCGACTGAGTGGAACCATCTTGATTGGACAATGCCTGATCAACAGTAAATGGCGAACTCCACGTCCCGTTTCCCGCTGCACTCATTTGACTCGGAGATACTTGACCACACGCAATCATAAAAATAATTAAAACAGAAAAAATGCTGATGATCTTTTTGTTTACAACCTTCAAATTGCTTCGCCTCCTCTAAAAATGACTATATATTTAGCGTACATTACATATTGTCAAAATAGGGTAAATTTTGTGTAAATGCGTGAAAATGAGTCTATTATCATAGGGTTGTGATTGGTCTTAACGGGGGGAGACGTTCTTTCCGTAATTGGTGAGGGTCTCCTTCCCACACTAAAAATCCCACAAAAAAAGCACTAGCCCCATCCAGAGCCAGCACTTCCTCTTCTTACATCCCTTCAACCAACACCGAAGCGCCCATTCCGCCGCCGACACATAATGAAGCAATTCCCTTTTTCAATTCACGACGCTTCAATTCATGCAGTAAAGACACAACGAGTCGTGCACCTGTGCAGCCAACTGGATGACCGATACTGATTCCACTTCCGTTCACATTTACCTTTTCCCGGTCGAGACCAAGCTCTTTTTCGACAGCTAAATACTGTGCTGCGAATGCTTCGTTAATCTCGAATAGATCGATCTCATCCAGAGACCAATTTTTCGCTGTATGTAGTCCTTTTTGAATGGCTGGTACAGGACCGATCCCCATCACTTTCGGATCCACGCCTGCTACTGAGTAGCCAACGATTCTTCCTAGGGGCTGAAGTCCTCTTCGCTCGGCTTCTTCTTCACTCATGAGGATCAGTGCCGCCCCTCCATCATTGAGACTTGAAGAATTCCCGGCAGTCACCGTGCCGCCTTCACGGAATGCAGGCTTTAATTTCTGCAGCTTTTCTACTTTCAGCCCGGCTCGGGGACTTTCATCTTTATCAATCACCTTTTCACTCTTACGTTCCTTTACTGTAAGTGGAAGGATCTGTGAATCGAAATATCCATTCTCCATCGCGGCGGCTGCCCGCTCATGGCTTAACACCGCATATTCGTCCTGCTCTTCCCGGGAGATCGAGTGAATTTCTGCTAGGTTCTCGGCTGTTTCTCCCATCATGATGCCGTGGATCGGATCTTCAAGCACCTCCCAAACGGAATCCCGAATTTCACCGTGTTGCAGCCTTTGACCGAAGCGGTGCTGCTTTAGAATATATGGACTGGAGCTCATCGCTTCTACTCCACCTGCCAGGACAATATCAGATAAGCCTGTTTGAATTTGCATGGCTGCTGAAATGATTGCCTGCATCCCGCTGGCACATTGTCGTTGAATCGTAAAGCCTGTCGTCGTGTCGTCAAACCCGGCAAGTAGCGCTGCCGTTCTTGCCGTGTTAGGCTGGTCGGTCCTCTGAATACAATGCCCGAGGATCACTTCATCAATATCACTTGCCGAGAGCCCGCTTTCTCTCGCCGCTTCTTTCATAACAGGTACAATCAGATCCGTCGGTAGCAGATCTTTAAATGCTCCACCAAATGCACCAACCGGCGTACGCAGGGCCGATGTAATCACTACATTTCTCATTTTGTCACTTCCCTTTCCTATCAGTTACATCATGATGCCGCCATCTACATGCAGGACTGTTCCATTTACATAGTCACTATCATCAGATGCCAAATACAAGTAAGCTTTTGCGATATCATCCGGTTTCCCTAGTCTGCCAAGCGGTATCATCGCCTTCATTTGATCGATGACTTTTTCCGGAACGGCTGCCACCATACTCGTTTCGGTGAATCCGGGCGCGACTGCGTTCACGTTGATACCTTTACGCCCCAATTCCTTCGCCCATGTTTTCGTCATTCCGACCACGGCAGCTTTTGTTGCCGCATAGTTGGTTTGTCCGACATTTCCGTAAACCCCACTTACAGAAGACGTGTTGATGATTTTCCCTTTTCCATTATCGATCAAATGGGGGAGAACCGCTTGGGTACAATTGAACACACCTGTCAAATTCACATCCAGCACCTTTTGAAAGTCTTCCGGTGATAACTTATGAATCATACCATCTCTTGTAATTCCAGCATTGTTTATTAAAATATCGATTTTACCAAATCGTTCTCTTACCTCTTTTACAAAAGAATCAACGGAAGATCGATCTGCTACATCCCCTTGAAAAAAGCATGCTTTCCCCGTTCCCAGTTCATTCAGCTGTCGGGCTTTTTCTTCGCCGACCTCCTGATTGAAGTCGACAAGTGCAACGTGGCATCCTTCTTCCACAAAAATTTTCGCTGCGGCATATCCTATTCCGTTCGCAGCACCCGTAATCAGGGCGACTTTACCTTCCAGTCTCATGCCGGTTCCTCCTTCATCTGCAAAAATGATGTCATTGCGCGAAGCAATTGATCTACATCATCGATGAGCGGTGAATGCCCACTATTCTTTAATTCAACAAATGTAGCGTTTTCTCCTATATCTTCGATGGTTTCCTCTGCCATTTCTTTTGTGATCACATAATCACGGTCTCCTCTTAATACAAGTACCGGAATCGAGATGGAGCTCGCCTGGTTCGTTCCATCAACGAGACCATTGTAAGCACTGCTAACATTAAACGTGTTTAAGGCTTGATAAATATGAGCCAGGTTCCGCTGTGTTCTCATATCATCAATGTACGCTTCGTAGCGTTCATCATCGGGCTGGTTGTGCGAATAGATCAGTGAATTCCACAGGGTGCGGAGAAATTCCCGGTTGTTCCCGTCGTATGCTGCTTGGACCGGGACGGTTTTGCCGCTGTCCATCATTATTTCTTCTATCCTACGAAGGCGATTTCCCATATCAGGTGTGCCGTCTGATTTAGTGCCGAAGAATGGGTAACCTCTTGTGGAAGCTGAAGCTAGTAAAATAAGGTTCTTGCAATAGTCTGGATAATCGATGGCAAATTGCATGGCGACTGCACCACCAGTCGACCATCCTACCATTGAAAAGTCACGGAGGCCCAATTCGTCAACCCAATCCTTAATATCGTCGGACAAATCTTTTATACTCGTAATTTCCCGATGATAGCTTGATTCACCAAATCCTCTCATATCAACGGCGTAAATTTTATAACTTTCATCCATTTTATCCAAAACAACATCCCAATGTTTGGATGAGGTCATATTCCCGTGGATAAGCACCAGTGGAATATGTCCCCCGTTTCTTTCCCGATAAGCTAACGTTTCTCCATTCCCAAGCAATACTTTCTTTAGTTGAACCGCTGCCATTTCGTTATCCCCCTTTTTATGAATTCCCCCAAATCATGGTCGTCGCTCCCCAGGCGTACCCAATCCCCGCACTGACCAGCACGACAACATCGCCCTCATTCAGCTTGCCTCTTTCTTCTGCCAGTTCCAGTGACAAAATTTGATCGAATTGGCCGATATGTCCGTATTCTTCCAGATAGATAGACTGCTTTTCAGTGAGTCCCAATTCCTTTAATACATAGCGATGGGCGGACTTTTTCATATGAAGCATGGCTACGTATGAAATGTCCTTTTCTGAGTATCCGCTTTTATATACCGATTCACGTACAACCTTTAAGAAGTGATCCATGGATTTCTGCTCGAGCCTTTTCTTCATTCCTTCCGGATCGGTGACATCCAGCTTATATCGTCCGATAGACTCTCCTGTCAGAGGCTCCTTCGTTCCACCCACCGGGACAATGACATCTTCTGAAAACGAGCCATCGGTGATGATGGACGTTTCCAATACGGCATTTTTCTTAAGACCTTTTTGAAGGATCATCGCTCCGCCGCCTGCTGCCAGGTTGAACATAAAGCGGGTCCTGCTGTTTCGGTAATCGATAAAATCGTTGTTGCGGTACCCTCCTGCAAGGAGCACGGTTTTAACGGAGGGATCCGTTTCCAGTAAGCTTTTGGCAAGCTTCATCGCCATGATCGTGGTACCGCACCGTAACGCCACGTCAAAAGCCCAGGCCCGATAAGCACCGATTTCTTCCTGGAGCTTGATTCCCGCTGTCCAAAGGGGATATTCTTTATGTTCTTCACCAATGTAGATGACTACATCAATATCCTTGGGATCGATACCTGCTTTTTCGATGGCCCGCCTTGCCGCTTGAATGCCCATGGCACATGTATGATCTTCCGGTCCTGGAACCGTTTTCTTTTTGATTCCCATTTTGTTTTCTACAACCTCTAATGGAAGTCCTGCTTTTTCAGCAATTTCCCCGCTTGTCATAGTAGTTGAGGGTAAATATAATCCTGTGCTAAGAATGCCGATCGTCATGAAAGATCCTCCCTTTTAGCTTGCGATGTTTTTCTCTTCCCTGTGCTCTCGTTTCCCTCGTTTTCTTTTCTTGATTTTCTTGAATGACCCCACAATACCCGCCGGGAAGAACATAACCGCCAGGATATAAAGAATTCCGAAGAAAATGATCCAGCGTTCAAAGATCGGATAGGTTTTGGCGAGCTCGGTCAACCAGTGATGGGCAAATTCAATCAGTCCTGCTCCGACGATCGGTCCCACCAGGGTGCCCACTCCGCCAATGATGGTCATCAATAACGCATCAAGGGTGACATCCATCGTGAATACACTCGTGTTCACGAACCGTAGAGACAAGCCGTACAATGAACCTGCGAAACTCGCAATCACTCCGGCAATCACACTGGCTAAAATTTTGTAATGAAGGACCTGGAACCCAAGTGATTCTGCCCTCTGCTCGTTTTCACGAATGGCCTGAAGTACGGACCCGGCAGGAGAATGGGTAAATCTTCTTAATAAAAGAAAGATGACGGCCATGACACCTAGGCATATGAAGTAAAATACGAGACGATCTTTCATTAAATCCGGTGTTCGAAACGTAAACCCATCATTCCCAAACGTCAAGCTTCTCCATTTTTCAGCCCCGACGAGGAATAATCCTGCAAAGGCAAGGGTCAACATCGCATAGAAATGACTTTTAAGTCGTAACGTCAAGAGTCCGACGATATAGCTGACCAATCCTGCTATGACGGAAGCGACCAGGATGGAGACCGTGAGCCAAAACATGGTAGGCTCCATTCGGTCGAGAAAAATGCCTGTAGAATAGGCTCCGATACCAAAGAACATGGCATGCCCAAAGGAAACGATCCCTGTATATCCGAGAAGGAGATCGTAGCTCATGGCAAATACGCCGAAGATGAAGACCTGGGTCAGGAGGATCATCATGCTTCTTGAATCATTGAAAAACGGATAGATGATCAGGATCCCTAATGCTATTCCTAAAAATGCGTTCGATCGCTGCTTGAGAATCTTCATTCTGTCACCCCTTTACTGTAAATAGTCCCTGTGGCCTGAAAATCAGTACAAGCGCCATTAATATCATATTGACTGCCAGGGATAATTCGGGCACATAATACGTCATGAACGAGCCTGACAGACCGACTAAGATAGCCGCAAACAACGAACCCGGAAAACTTCCCATTCCCCCGATCACCACAACGATGAAAGCGAGGATCGCAAATTCCATGCCCATCTCTGCATAAATGACACCTGAGTACGGGGCAAGAAGAATTCCTCCGAGGGCAGCCAGGGAAGAACCAACCATAAAGACGTACATAAACATTTTCTTAATATTGATACCAAAGGCTTCCACCATTTCTTTATTCATGACCCCTGCCCGGACGATCAAGCCGATTCTTGTTTTATTCAAAATCAGCTGGATAATCGTGAAAATCAATAATCCAACAAGGATAATGAAGACACGATATTTAATGACAATGATATCCCCGATTTCCCAGCTCCCCGCTAAATAGTCAGGCGCTTTCGCGGATAGCTGGTTCGGTCCCCACACGACTTTCAACATCTCTGAAAGAACGAGCATGAACCCTAACGTAATGAGAATCTGTTGAACATGATTTCCGTAAACCGGCTGTATAATGAATTTTTCTGTCACGAGTCCCAGCACCAATCCGGTTGCAATCGCTCCGACAATGCCTACCATAAAGCTGTCTGTTACGGTATAAACCCAGACGCCGCTGTATGCTCCCCATGCAAATAAGCCTCCGTGAGCAAAGTTCAATACATCCATTAATCCAAATATGAGCGTCAAACCTGCTGCCAGCAGAAAGATCAGCATCCCTGTGGCCAATCCATTAAGTGCCAAGTTAATGATGAGGTCCATCCTCTTCCCTCCTCACGCAATTCCTAAGTATTTCTTCTTCAATTCTTCATCTTTGACCAACGATTGCATTTGCCCATCGTGAACGGTGGTTCCATCGTCGATAATATAGAAACGATCCCCGATTTGACTGGCCATCATAAAGTTTTGCTCAACAAGAAGGATCGTCGTTCTTTCTTTCATTTCTTCAATGGAATGCATCACTTTCTCGACGACAATCGGAGCGAGCCCCTTACTCGGTTCATCGATTAAGATAAGGTCATTATTATTTAAGTACGCCCTTGCAATGGAAAGCATCTGCTTCTGCCCTCCGCTTAAATTCCCGCCGGCCTTTTTCCAGAATTTTTTCAAATCGGGAAACAGATCAATGATCCAATTCATTCGATCCCCGGTCTCTTGATCTTGCGTTTTCATGGCTACCTTCATATTCTCTTCCACTGTCAGGTCTCCAAATATCCCCTGATCCTCCGGGACATATCCGATTCCTTTATTGGCTACTTTAAAGGTGGGAAGCGTGTGAATCTCCTCCTCTTTATAGATGACTTTTCCTGACGAGGGCGGGGTCAGTCCCATGATGCTCCGGAGACTGGTCGTTTTCCCAGCCCCGTTTCTTCCTAGCAGTACGGTTACTTCGCCTTTTTTCACCTCAAAGGAAACTCCTTGCAAAATGTGATACTGACCGATATATGTTTCGATGTTTTCTACTTTAAGCAGTGTGCTCATCGTAAAGTCCCCCTAAATAAGCCGATTGCACTTGTTCATTCTTCATGATTTCCTTTGGATGATCATCAGCAAGCATTCGACCATTGAATAACACCATGATGCTGTCAGACAGATCCATGATCATATCCATTTTGTGTTCAATGAGGACAATGGTTTTATCCCCTTGAGATTTGATGGTACGGATCACTTCCAGGATCGCCGGTACTTCTTCCAGGGACATTCCTGCAGTAGGTTCATCCAATAGCAAAATTTCCGTATCCAGTGCAAGGAGCATGGCGATCTCTAGCTTTCTTTTTTCTCCGTGTGCAAGGTTTACGGCAAGAGAGTCCGCTTTATTCGAGAGCATGACGAGCTTCAATAAGTCATAGGCTTCACTCATGACATCACTGAACGCTTTGATATTCCTGTGCATCACATAGCGGATTCCAAGCTTTGACTGCACGGCCAATCTCACATTCTCTAAAACCGTCAGATTCGGGAACACATTCGTCATTTGAAAGGAGCGACCGATTCCAAGCCTGGCCCTTTTTGTAGGAGAGAGTCTCGTAATCTTTTGTCCTTTCAAAAACACATCTCCGCCAGTTGGCTTTAACTGACCGCTCAGAAGATTAAACAGCGTCGTTTTCCCGGCACCATTCGGTCCGATGATCGACTTGAATTTCCTTTCAGGTACCGAGAACGTTACATCATCGACGGCAATATGACCTCCGAACTTAATCGTTAGATTCTTTGTTTCTAAAATACTCAAGCTTCTTCACCCCGCTTAGATTTCATGAAAGGGGCTGACTGATAACAAAGTGCCAAAACACCCAGTCAGTCACCCCCCTTTTCATTCCTTTAAGTTCGATTTTAGTTACGGATCGGAGGAGCCGTTTCTTCCGGCGAAAGCTCTCTGATCAATACCGGAACAGGATATGGAACTCCCTCTTTCTTCTCGAGCTTGATGGCATATAGCGTTTGTAATGCCTGATGATCTTCTTCCCGGAAGGTCATCGTTCCCTTCGGTGTTTCGAAGCTCATTCCCTCCATCGTTTCAATGAGGGTATCAGGATCTAAATCCCCTTCTGTTTTCTTGATCGCCTCCACAATGGAAATCGCCGAGCTCATCCCACCTGGGGTAAAGAGATCCGGAACGTCCCCGTCATATTTCTTCTTGTGTTCTTCCACTAACCAGTCGTTAATGTCATTGTCCGGCAGTTCATGGTAATAGACACTGAACCCTTCCATCCCCACAAGTGGTTCCATAGCTGATAGAGCAGCAATATCTGGTGCCCCTGTAGAAATTTTGATCCCTTTTTCCTGGAGCTTCATATCCCCGATTTGATTCCATGGAGAGTTCGCACCTGCCCAGATGACAAATAGATAATCCGGTTTACTATCAATGACCTTTTGGATATTCGATGTAAAATCTGTAGCCGCCGGATCTGCATATTCTTCAAGTACAATTTCAGCTCCAAGACCTTCAGCCGCTTCTTTAAAGGCTGCCACCCCGTCGCGGCCAAATGAATAATCCGGTGCCAGTGTAGCGATCTTCACTCCATCCTTCGCAATCGCAGCAGCCCCTGCAACAGCATCCTGTGAAGAGTTACGGGCTGTACGGAAGATATAAGGATTAAACTCTGAACCTGTAATACTATCGGCAACCGCCGGCTCGACAATCATGATCTTTTCGTATTCTTCTGCAAGTGGCAGCACGGCCAGTGTGTCACCTGAGCTTGATGATCCAACCAGGAAATCCACTCCATCTTCTTCTAAAAGCTTCGTCGCTTTTTGAACAGCAACCTCTGGCTTCGTTTCTGTATCTTCAAACACAACTTCTATTTTCTTCCCCGCCACTTCCATCGTTCCATCCGTGGCATACTCGAGGCCTAATTCAAATCCGCGCTGCGTTTGCTTCCCATATGACTCCAGTGCTCCTGTAAGGGAAGCAAGCACCCCGATCTTCACCGTTTCCTGTTCTTTCTCATCTGTATCCCCCGACCCGCCACTGCTTTCTGAGCTGCAGGCACTCGCAGCAATAAGCATGCATGACATCAACATCATTAAAGTCGTCCATCTAAACGATCGTTTCACATTTTCTCCCCCTCGGAATATGAACTAAAGCGATAATAGCTTTGAATTCATCTTAGGTGAGGTGAGTTACAAATGAGTTACATGGGAGTGGGGCGATGTTTTTGAATGGGTTGCGTGCAAATAAGGATTGCAATTGGATAATTATGTTAATCGGCCGGTTTTTTGATGCTTTCGGCCGGATTAAGTGGAAAAACGGCTGAATTCCATGCTATTTCGGCTGGATTATTCGATAACACGGCTGGATTCCATGCTATTTCCGCTGGATTATTCGATATTACTGCCGGCTTTCATGCTATTTCCCCCGGATTATTCGATAAAACGGCCGGTTTCCTTGATATTTCGCTGGATTATTCGATAAAACGACTGGATTATTCAAAACTCTAATCGAATATCCTGCGATAATAACCAATGTTCCTACGGTAAATATGATCATGACCCAAGTTCTCATAAAAGCAATTGAGTTCCTGGCATTCTTCGACCGAATCTCGCAATGTAAATCCATCTCAAAATAAAAAAGGATCAGATCCCCAAAGTGGATCTGACCCTTTCCTTATTCAAATAGCCTTCCTCTTACCTTCGCACCAATGACCATTTCATACATTTGCTGTGTCGCTGTCATGGGATCGACGCCCAGTTCGGATTCGAGGATGTCTTTGCAGCGCTGAAACCACTTAACGGCTTGGGGACGGTTATTCTTTTGATAATAGCCGTACATGAGGATGCGGTAGGCTTCCTCCCAAAGGGGATCATGTTCGATAATCGTCAGGCAGTAATCGATGGCTTCATCGACCCGTTCCATTCTCACTGCGATCTGAGCCCGTTTCTCCAGTCCTCTCAAGTATAGGAGATGAAGTCGCTCCCTTTCCTTCTCGGTCCACCACGCCCCTTTCCGGTCCGGCAAGAACATCCCTTTATAATAGTGGAATCCCCGTTCGAGGAATTGAATGGATTTCTCCACATCGTTTTCTTTTAATCCCTCTGTGATCCAGCTGGTGAATTGATCGGCATCGTATTCGATGTTGGCCATTGGATTCAATCCATACCCTTCCTGATGGCGACCGATAAAGAAAGCTTTTCCCCTTGCTTGACGATTGGGTTCTAATACATTGTTCAGGGCGTTGAGTGCCACCTTGAAGTCACGGTCCGAACCTGTCCCCTCTGGCCACAGTTCTTCAATGATTTCTTCTTTCCGTTTTAATTGGTTCCGTTGAATCAGGAAGTATTGAAATAATTCTTTCGCCTTCTCCCTCTGCCACTGCTTCTCTATGACTTTATGATCGCCTAACCGGATTTCAAAGCGTCCGAGGGTTTGAACTTTGATTGTGTACCCCGGATGGGAGGTGATCGAATCATATCCTGATTTGGTTAAAAGCTGATGACAAAATGAGGCATGAATGCTCTCCTGGTAAGCTTTGACTAATAATGGAATCAGGCTTTGCAGGTCTTTCGGCCCGAATGTAGTCGGCTTGAAAAAGATAAACTCATATTCTCCCATTTGGACTTCATTTAAGCAGGAGGTCATATTTTCAACGAATCTATCGTGATCACCTGTTTTGTAGGCAATTGCGCTTTTCCACAAATCTGTCACCATTTTGCCGTAACGGTCTCCGCACGATTGAAAATGACTGCTCGCCCGTTCAAAGCTTTTCCTCGCCTCTTCAAATTCTTCTTTGTAAAAGTCCGTTATCCCTACGCTCAGAAGTATGAGTGAATATAGCCACATATCCTCTACCTTTTCCGTTTCATGCAAAGCCTCTTCGGCTAATTCCTTTGCACTCTGGAAATCTCCTGATCTGGCATAAAGAATCGACAGTCCCATATATGGTTCTGCTTTTCCCCTTGAAACATTGATCTGACTCATTAATTCTAACGATGTTTCATAGCAGCTTTTTGCAAGCTCTGTGTCGTAATCACTGATGAGCTGAACGGCATGACCCATGCGAATCCAACCGCATGCTTCCACAAAAGGAGACTTCCCTTTGATTCCCTGACTGATCCCCTGCTGAGCTAATGATTTGGCTTCGCTGCCATTCCCCATGAACGATTGAATAAGCGACAGAAGCAATTCTTTTTCCCGATGGGATTGTGGAAGCCGGTCTTCTCCTTCTTTGTAGAGAAGAACCTGTTTTGCTTCTTGAAGCTTCCCTGTTCGGAGAAGCATCCTTGCCTCAAGGTTGCCTTCTTCCTTCATGAAACCGCTCTTCTTTCCTTTGTCATACCAGATTTTCGCCTGAATTGCCTTTCCAGAGTTCACCAAATTCTCTGCTATCAGAACATATAAATGATTTTTTTCGAAAAGGTATTCTTGATCTTCAACCTCTAAACATTCAATGGCTTTGAGTAAAAACCGCTGTGCTTTTCCCGGCTGAATCGTGTCTAAATAGATTCTGCCGATTCCTTCATATGCTTTGCTCAGCATGAGCGCGTCACTCTTTTCCTCTGCCAGTTGAATTCCATGGGTATAGGCTTTTTCTGCTTTTTCGTAGAATGACCGATAACGAAAGAACTCACCTTGATAAAACCAAAGAGGATAATATTGATCCTTTAAGGAGTCTGGAACCTCCCCCAAGTAGTCACCAAGTGTTTCGAGCTGTCCACTTTTCATCATCGCATCCGCTTCACGAACAAGAATAGCGGACACCGCCTCAATGTTTTCCATTTTCATATAATGATGAATCGCTTTTTCCCACTTCCCGTTCTGTTCATAGAATCGAGCACATTTCAGCTGTAATTCCTTATAGAGCCCTATGCTTTCTTCTTTAAATTTCCGTTCTAAAAAAGTTTGGAAAAGGGCGTGAAGTCGATAATGATGTGATCCTTTCATTTCTTGAATAAGGGCATTTTTCTCTGACAGCTGGTTTAACATTTGCCCGGATCCCGGCAGTTCAAAGATGGCTTCGCATGTACGTCCATTTATTTCATCGAGAATCGAGATTTGCTTCAAGAACTGCTGCACGATCGGTGTTTGCTTAGAAAACACCTCATGTGCCAAATAATGAAAGAGCTCTTCAAGGGAGGAATGCTGCTTTTCCACCATGAGAATATCAGGATTCTCTTGAAGCTGCGAATGAATCATACTGACAGCAATGACCCAGCCTTCGGTTAATTCACAAATCGCATCAAGCTGGGATTCGGGAATGACCGTTTCATGAAAGTCCGTTAGAAGTACTTCCACCTCTTCTTTCGTGAGGCACAAATCATTTTCTGTTATCTCTAATAATTGTCGGGATATTTTCAGCTGGATAAATGTGGCCCATGAAGGCTTGGTTCGTGTAGATAGAAAGAAATGAATGTGACCCGGTAAGTGCTCAATGACCTTCTCCATCCATTGATTTATAAGGAAGGAATGGTCCACTAAATGATAGTCGTCGACGATAATGGTGAATGTGTGGGGGATTTTCATGCATTCGTTAATAAACAATGCACTTAATCTGTAGATATCATCATCCTTCATATATTGCCCCATGGACAGAATGGTTTCCCTCAACTCTTCTCCAAAATGAGGGATTTGCTTCTGGATGCTATACACAATATTTGTGACAAACGGAACCAGTCCGTCATCGGTTTGCGTAATCGAGTACCAGCAATGGTTCGGCTTTACATCTTGAAGAAACTGACTGATCGCAGTACTCTTTCCGTAGCCTGCCCCCGAATGAACGATCACCAATTTATAATCTGTAACCGTTCTCATTTTTTTCATTAAGCTTGGCCGCCTAATATATGAATCCTTGACAACAGGCGGCACAAATTTGGTTTCAATGATTGGAATTTCTGTTGTCACACAACCACCCTCAAAACGAACGAATTTTCTTACTATTCTATCATATTTATATTGGGCGATGGAGGACAACTAGTACTTAAGTGGAGAATCTTTTACAAAAAAAAGAATACTGCTCAAGTATTGAACAGCATTCAGGATCGTTAGTTTCTAAATTGTACATCCCATTCGTTGATAGGCCAGTAACGAAGATCCACCTTCCCGACGATCTGTTCACGGTCTATGAACCCGAAGTAGCGACTATCCATGCTTCCCCGGCGGTTATCTCCAAGAACAAATACTTTTCCTTTGGGAACCGTTTGCTCATCTGTGATTTCTTCCAGAGTAAAGTCACCCGTCAGCTTATTTCCGATATACTCTTGCTTGAATTTCTCTAAATAAGGTTCAGGATAGTACTCTCCGTTAATATATAGCTTATCGTCCTTATAAACGACCTTATCACCGGGCAGTCCGATGATGCGTTTCACATAATCCTCATTTTCATTTGCATGAAAGACGACAACATCAAAGCGATCCAAGTCTCCAATATGATAACCGATTTTGTTCACAACAAGCTTATTTCCATCCTGTAGTGTCGGCATCATCGATTCACCTTCGACTACATAGTTGGAGAAGAGAAAGGTTCGAATGATGATAAAGATGATCAGTCCAATCCCTAAGGCTTTAATCCATTCGAGTCCTTCTCTTTTTACCTCTTCTCTCAATTTGATTCCTCCTGCTTTTTCCGTTCAATTCGTTGGTCTATTTCCATTTTCTTATTCAGATGTATCTCAATTCGTTTCCCTACAAACCATAGCACAAAGATAATGGCTGCAACGATCACAGTACGTATTGGCTGTCTTACTAATGATATGATATCATATCCGATAAAACTTATGGTAAAAATCATCACCATTTTCCCTGTTACCACCGCGAGCATATATTGAGCGATGCTGATCGACGACAAACCCGCCACTACATTCACCACGGCAGACGGCGTAAAGGGAAAGCATAAGAGAATGAACAACGGGCCAAACCCATGCTTGTCTACCCATTTCGTCAATCGTTTCACTTGGCGGTTCTTTCTCAGGAAACGAAAAAATCGGGTCTCCCCATACCTTCTTACCAACAAGAATACAATAAGAGCTCCAAGAGTAGCCCCGATCCACGAAAACAGAAACCCCCACCATAACCCGAATGCATTGGCATTCGCCGTCACAAACACAACCAGTGGCAGGAACGGAAGAAATGCTTCCAGCAGCGGCAGCAGGATCCCTGGAATGGGTCCAAACGAACGATACTGCTGAATCAGGTCCATCATATTTTCAAGTGTAAACCATTCTTTTATCGACTTTATATCCATATTATATGTTTCCCCTTAAACGACCATGAACAAATAAACTCATTTCGTTATATCGTTACTTATATTTTCATCATATCACACCAAATCAGGATTTCCATATTGTTATCTCTCGGGTCGTTTTATTAATATAACTTTGCCTAATGAGGGGGGATGTAAACGTTTTGGGGTGGGTTATTTTTGGGGGTGCGTTCTGGAATAGGTTTTGGATTAGGATTCGTTCGTTGGTTCGTCTTTCGTTCGCAAAATTTGTCGGATTTTGTACATTACCAGATATATTGAATCTTTAGCAGATAAAAGTGTTTTTGAGGATGTTAAAATCGGGGAACGGTAGATAAATTCCTTCTCCAAACAATCCAGTCAAGGATTCCTCAACTCCGTCCGGTTGATATTATCGACTTCGCCCCATTTATTATCGACTTTCACAATAGTGCTCCACACTCGTCAAATTTCATTTTTTTATTCTTCATTCCCCATTTCCCCTAAAAAAACAGCCATCCCCATCCAGGAATGACAGCTCTCTCCTCTATAAATGCTCCCCAAACCAACCCACAATCTCTTGTAATCTTGCTTCCCTCAAGGAAGGTTTTCCATTCCGTGACAAATTGTGATTGGATTCCGGGAAACGCACGAATCTTACATCTTTTTTCTCTCGCTTTAATGCGATGAATAACTGTTCCGCCTGCTCGATTGGACAACGGTAGTCCTTTTCGCTGTGAAGTATTAATAGGGGGGTGTTCATATTCTTCACATAAGCAAGGGGTGAATGCTTCCAAAGGGTTTCGATGTCGCCGAGGTCGCTTTGGATTTGCCACTCCGAGAAGTAGTAGCCGATATCGCTCACTCCGTAAAAACTGATCCAATTGCTGATGGAGCGCTGGGTGGCCGCCGCTTTAAACTTGTCGCTATGACCGATGATCCAGTTGGTCATGAACCCTCCGTAGCTTCCACCGGTCACACCTAAGCGGGTTTCATCAATAAACGAAAATTCCTCAAGGGCATACTCGACTGCTGCCATGATATCTTCGTAATCCCCGCCGCCGTAATCGCCTCTTACGGCATCCACGAACTCTTGCCCGTAGCCATGGCTTCCTCTTGGATTCACATATAAAACAGCATATCCTTTACTTGCCAGTACTTGGAATTCGTGAAAGAACGTGTTCCCATACATGGTGTGGGGGCCTCCGTGGATTTCGACGATTAGTGGATATTTCTTTCCTTCCTCATAGTCGACTGGCTTCATGATCCAGCCTTGTACCTGCCAGCCTTTCGCACCATTGTACATAAAGGCTTGAGGAGAGGATATTTCACGATCCGCCAGGCCCCCGTTCAGGTTGGTCACTTTCTTCAGGTCTCCGGTAGGAACATGAAGAGTATACAATTCACCAGGTTCTGTCGGTTTACTCATGGCAACGAGCATTACTTGGCGATCAGAATCGAAGTCGAATCCATATATATGCTGCTGCTCCTGCAGCAATGCAGGGTAGATGGCTCCTTCAATGTGAGCGTAGTAAAGGACCGTGTTTCCTGAATCAGACGCCAGGAAATAGAAACTTTCATTGTCCTTTGACCACAGGATTCCTGCTTGAGATGAGCCTTGGATACTGTCAGTATTGAGATAATCTCCTACAGGTACATCCATGCTTTCTGTCAGGCAAACGGAGTGACCGGTTTCAAGGTGATGCAACCACACCTTATTGTGTGTCGCATTCTCATATTCACGTCCATGTCCTAAATAGGAGAGACGCTTTCCATCGGGAGACCAGCTTGCTTCTCCGTAGTACCCCGATTCTCCATTAATCTTCTTATATTCGTTCGTTTCAAGATGATAAATAAATAAATCAGACTGGAAGGAGAAATCTTTGTCTTCTGTTCTGTCCACT
Organism: Rossellomorea sp. GCM10028870; assembly: GCF_042666755.1. Taxonomy (NCBI): domain Bacteria; kingdom Bacillati; phylum Bacillota; class Bacilli; order Caryophanales; family Bacillaceae; genus Rossellomorea; species Rossellomorea sp. GCM10028870. The sequence goes on from NZ_JBHTGN010000001.1 coordinate 1,895,860, forward strand.
GAAAACGCAATGTGCTTACCATCGGGGGACCAGGAGTGAAGAGTGTAATCATGGACATCATCCGTGATTCTTCTCATTTCCTTCGACACCACCCCCACCATTACTATCTGCGAGTGGCAGTTGTCATCGAAACCTCGGTCATCACTTTTATATTTCATGCTTGTCGCAACAAATGGCTTTAATTTCTCTTCTTCGCCATCCTTCTTTTCAAACGTCTCCCCTTTTTCCAATCGCATCGAGAAAGCGATCTTTTCACCACAAGGAGACCATACAGGATTCGAAACGCCTTTTTGATAATCCGTCAGCTGCTCTGCTTCCCCTCCATCACGATGAATGACATAAAGCTGATTCACGCCGGAACGATTTGAGACAAAGGCAATCGTCCCCCCATCAGGTGACCATCTCGGAGATGAAATCGTTTGTTCTCCGAAAGTCCATTGGCGAGTGGTTTGGTCTTGCAGACGAATGCTATGTAAGGTTGAGAAATATTCATTTTTTTCTTCACACATGATGGTTTGGACAAATACGGCTTCTTCTCCGCTTGGAGACAATCTTGGATCGGATACGGCCTTTATTTCGTAGAGGTCCTGAATTTCAATTCCTTTATTCATGTTCTGATACCATCCTTTCTTCTGTTCCCCATATGATTTCGACGTCAGAAATACTTTTCCCTTTATGGATAAAAACTCGAACTGCCCTTCATAATAGAAACAAATTCAAATTCTACAACTTTCCCTATTGAAAGTAAATCGAATTCCACGTAAAATGAAAATACGAACATTCGTTCTATATCAAAAATGAAAAGGAGTCTTTTCATATGACAAGGATCCCGGAGAATGACAGGAATATATTAGAACAGGCGATTTATTTACCGATGGTGCTGACCATATTGAATCGTGATCTGCAAATCGTGGATAGCAGTCCTTTTAAATTAAAACGACCGTATCTGGAATTGGTCGAGGAGACGATGAAGGTCATCCAAGGAGAACTCGCTCATGTAAAAAAGTACATGAGGACCAATAAGATGAAGGTTGAGCGAATTCAATCAGACGATGCTTTTACGATGTATATGTTTCTTTATAAGGGTTATGAAGAACACCATAACTACTTTAATCCGCGCCTTCGCAACCGGGTGGAGGATCTAATGAGACATTATTTGTATCGCCGTTTCCTGGAAACGAAAACAGACACAACAAAAGAAGCGTGATTGATCTCACGCATCAGCTTTTTTGATAGTTGGATTGAGATAAAACGTTTTTATGTTACTCGCTTCAGTGTGAACCTTCGTATTATATTTACTTTCCATTTCTGCCACCCGCTGTGTATATGCAATACGCAAATCAGAGGTGCGAAGCATTTGATTTTCAAAGGAACTATATGAAATCGGAACCGTGCAGGACTCATTGTTTTGAAGATATACCTTCGTTGATCCATTTGTCGATCGTTCATACCCACGAACATGGGAGTGGGAAACCCAGGCACATTCTTGCTTGACAGGAGATGATGTTGGAAAAAGATAAATGGACATCTGAGGATTCACCATGATGGGAGCTTTGTAGATAATACCCGTAAGTCTCTTGGTGCCTTCTTTTCTTCCTTCATAGGAGGAACCAAAGAATTCACAGCTCTTCTTCAAAATTTCAAACGGTTTAAATGGGGAGACTAGCACGTCATCTACCTCTATGATCTTGGTAAATGTCCTGGCACCGTACTCAATAGGCTGCAGGATCATCGTATGGGGATTCACTTCATATTCTTCTATAATTCGAGATTTTTCTCTCATTTCATCGCCTCCATTTACATTTTTCACCAAAATAATACCACAAATTCCGAGGGTTGTCTCCTATATTTTTAAAAATTCTGAAATTTACTGCACGCCACCCGTTTATGAGTAAAAAATTATCAGAATATTTAATTTTTTAGTTGAATTTTTACTACTTACCCCATATACTAATAAAAAGAATTCAGGGGTGACCGTATATGGAAAACAAAAAGTCCTATACCGAAATGATGAAAGCTTCTGCGATGACCCGGAAGAAAGCCGCTGAGAGAAGTGTAATGGAGATCTATATTGACATGGTGTTGCATGAAAGCATTCTGACGACCCGTAAGACAAAACTCCTGACAGACATTGACGCCGCCCTGGATAAGAAAAATAAACCTTTGTTCATGAAATTAACAAAAGAATTAAACGAACTGAACCTAAGCTATGGATGATAAATAATAGCTGACTCTCCACAGAGTCAGCTATTCCTTTTTTAATGGACGGGCCATTGGACCCCCTCCATTTCATGAATTACTTCAATTTAAATAGTACATCCTAAAGCTAACCTATACACTTTGGAGCGAATATGATGATCCTGCTAATAAAAGTACTTGTCCTCTACTTAATTACCATTGCCGCTATGCGACTGATGGGAAAATCCACAATTGTACAAATGACCCCTTATGATCTTGTGGCGATTATCATTGTCGGGACCATTGCCTCTGAGCCCTTAATCTCTACAGAATTCTGGCCGACGATTGCATCTCTCGTCATTTTAGTAGGACTGCATGTACTGTTTTCATTCATGACCTTAAGTCAATGGGGAAACCGTTTCTTTCTTGGAGAACCTACCTTGCTGATTAAAAATGGTGAAATTCTAGAGGACAACCTTGAGAAATCTAAGATATCGCTGATTCAGTTGACGTCCATTCTACGCTCACAAGGTTACCCGAAGATTTCAGACGTGGACTACGCCATGCTCGAGCCGATAGGTGAAGTAAGCATCATTCCAAAGGTGGAAAACACCCCTGTTACCGTCCAGCATCTCGGCCTTAAAATCGATGACGAGGGATTGCCGATTTCAGTGATTGTGGATGGTAAAATCCAAACGCGGAACCTGGTGCTCCTTGGGAAATCGCAAGAATGGCTGGAAGCTCAACTAACGAACTCCGGACTTCATTACAAAGATGTAATTTTCGCTTATATGACAGAGAAAGCGAAGAACCTGATTATCAGTAAAAGAGAAAAAGCCTAGTCTTTTTAAGAACCAGGATTTTTCATTATTCCTTTATTAAAAATAAACGTATGGTCGGGTCTCCTCAAAGTGACGGACCGTTTCACTTGATACATTTCACCTATTCTATTTGTAAAAGACGGACTGGCGGCTTCTTCCTCATCATATTGAAATTCCATTCAAGGAAGATCTAATGTAGTAAATTCCCATAAGTTTTAATCGTAAAGTATAATGCTACGGCGGTATAAACAAAAGCCGTCCAGAAAGAAATGGAATGATAAAACCTCTTCTTTTTTTCTTTGATCAAATGCTGCCCCTTTTTGTAAAAATATCCATCTCCGTTTACGTAGATGATGATCAGGGTAACTAATATCCCAATGATCAAAGACCACTCCATCATCGGGCGGCCAGTTTCAAGATAACTCAAAAAAGGTAAACCGATTAACGCTAAAACGGTAAACATAAAACGAATAAATAATATCCAAGCTTTTTGATACTTGATTTTCCCCGCCCCCTGCCAGTTTTAATAAACTGAAAAACCCAACTATACAATTCCTTATTTTACCATATTTACGAGGATTGTGCACTGAAATTTGGAATTTCAGGAATAGGATTTAGAAATAGACACAATAAAAAAACGACTCGCTTCCTACCACAAGTCGTCCTTCATGTCATGCACACTCTTTCAATTTATAGAGGGAGAACCTATCCTCAGTATTACCCCTTTACTCTGTATCTTTCTCTGTTTCATACTCTTCAAGCATCGTCAATCGTTCAAGCATCGTCGGATGGCCGTAACGGAAAATCTTCACAAGTAAAGGCGGATTGACCTGAGATAATCCCACCTTGGATAACTTCTGGAAAGATGAAATGGCGGCTTCTTTGTCGCTCGTCATTTCTATTGCATATCGGTCAGCCCTCGTTTCCTGGTAGCGGGAGATCCAGTTACTAAGGGGACTGACAGTGAACAGCAGCATGGACGTAATCATCAAGAACAGAGGTAATGAGCTCAAGTTCGACACGTTCGATACTTTCATGTCCTCTTTATGATTGGCGACGATCCCTCTCATCAGCTTGGCCGTCAGGAATAATCCAAAAAAGGATAGGATCAGGTATATCGCAATGCCTAAATAGATATGCTTCTCCACATAGTGAGCCATTTCATGAGCCATTACAAACAGAATTTCCTCGTCTGTTAATTTTTCAAGTGTCGTATCCCAGAGGACAATCCGGGAATTGGATCCTACACCGGTAACATAGGCGTTCAGGGAGTTCGTCTTCTCCGACATATCGACTTCAAACACGTGGTCTGCAGGGATTTTCGCCTTGTCTGCAAGAGTCAGGATTTGCTCTTCTAACGCTTTATCTTTCAGTGGATAGAAGTCATTGTATAACGGATCGATCAATACAGGCTGCACGAACATCATGAAAACCGTAAATGGCACAGACAATGCCCAGGCTGCCAGCCACCAGCGCTGTTTGAATCGTTTCATCAAACCATATAACACAGAAACAATGATGAACATAAGCAGGTAATTCACCCAGAAATCCGTGACCTCATCCTTCATCCACATGGCAAAGGTTTGGGTGGAAATATTGTAGCTCTTCGAAATTTTATAGGAAATATACTGAAGAGGAAAAATCGCTACAAAAGAAGCAATCGATAACCAGAATAAATAAATGGCCGTTTGCAGGAAACCATTTTTCACTGTGCCCCTCGCCCACTTCTCAAACACACGCGAGACCCCGAGGATCAGGATCAGGAAATAAAACAACCATTCATAAGGAGTGGATAAGAAAAACAGGAGATTCTTGATTTTAGAAAAATCCTCACTCAGCATAATTTCTTTATCATTCATAAAGGTGGCTGGATCAGCACTGCTTCCGTTGTACATGTCAGGCAAAGTAGAATCCGCCAAGAAAAATAAATACACATATAGAAACAAGCCTAATAGCAAATAAGCCAGGATTGAACGAAGTGCCCATTTTTTAGCCAACATATTTCCTCCCTTCAATGTCTTCATTACTATATGTAATACCCTGTCCAAAGATTTAGAACCTAAACACATTACGGCAGAAATCGCGAAATCCCCCTCCAATTAAAAAAGCCGCGACCCGAATCGCGGCTTACATCAAGAACACCGAATACAAAGACAGTACTGAAATCGCCCCAATCACCACAAGGATGACGTTGGCACCAAGAAAGGCGATGACAAATGCGGCTGCCGTCCCGACGGCTCCAAACATAAGATTCCCCTCTTGAATCAAAAGGATGCTCGGAAAAATTAAAGCGCCTAATACGGCGAAGGGAACATTCTTTAATACCCCTTGAAGAAATGGAGGCAGCTCTTTCCCTTTAAATACGAGGAAAGGAAGCATTCTGGGAATATACGTGACAATCGCCATACCGATGATCATCAACACAATCGCGCTATTCATTCGCTCTCTCTCCTCCCTTCATCATGACCACCAATTCCACAATCACGGCTGATACGAGGGTAGCAAGTACAATCGACCATCCGTTTGAAAGGTTGGTCGTGAAAAGCAGGATGCTATTCAACGCACCGGCCACTACAGCTAAAAACGTGACCTTGACACTTTTTTTCATGGAAGGAACGAGGAGTCCCACAAACATGGCATAAAGAGCGATCGTCATACTCGCTTGTAGAAACTCGGGAAGGATTTCCCCAATGAAGTAGCCTACACCAGAGTTCACGACCCAGCTCCCGTATGAAATGAGCATCACCCCGACGGCAAAACCCGTTCTTACTTTGCCATCTTTGACGCTGATGACCGTGAAGGTTTCATCCGTAATCCCAAACGCATAAAAAAGCTTTTTAAACAAACGGTCTTCCTCGAGCTTTTCACTTAAAGAAGCCGACATCAGGAAGTGACGGATGTTTACGATGAACGTTGTAAGAATAATTTCAATGATACCAGTACCAACCGCTATCAGACTCAGTGATATGTATTGAGCAGCCCCTGCAAACACGAGCATGCTCATCAGTACCGTTTCCGTGACCGTGAGGCCGGTTGTCCGTGCCAACAACCCAAAGGTTAACGCAACCGGCATATATCCGATGGCAATGCTGAGTCCTCCCTGCAGGCCCAGACGAAAATCACTCACTTTTTTCGTAGAAAGCAGTGCCTCCATCCTCTCACATCCTTTATAATAGAAGTAATTTACTATTTTAATTTTTTGATAATTTATTATATTATACATATAGACGCTATAGTATACAAGAGGAGTTTTAGCATGGAAAATTTCCCGATTCAAATTGGTGATAATATACGGAAGATCCGCAGGGAGCGCGGCTTCAGCCTTGAGCAGATGGCAGAGCGCACCGGTGTAAGCAAGGCGATGATCGGTCAAATTGAACGAGGTGATTCGAATCCGACGGTCGCGATTCTATGGAAGATCGCCAATGGCTTGAAGGTATCCTTCTCTTCACTGATTGAAAAGCCAAGCAATCAAATATCCATCATTCATTATCAAGACGTTCAGCCTGTTCTTGAAGATAACGGCAATTACATCGTGTATCCCATCTTCCCCTTCGATCCCCTGAAAAAATGGGAAAGCTACCGGGTTGAAATGAAACCGGGCTGCTTGTATCGGAATGAAGGCCATACGAAGGGGGTAGAGGAATATATCACGGTGCTGTTGGGGAAGATTGCCCTTAAAATTGGCGAAGAAACCTATGAGCTGACAGAAGGAAGTTCGATTCGTTTTGCCGCTGACTCAGGGCATGAATATGTAAATGATTCAGGAGAAACAGCTGTGTGCCAGATGGTTATTTATTATGGCGGTGAATAATCCCAAAAAAGTCCTGCATGTGAAACTACATGCAGGACTTTTTCAAACTATCCAGCTAGCAAAATGTATCCTTCGGTTTCGGCACCGACAATCCGAATAGCGGACGAAGATATAGTGCCAGGAACGTACCGCCAAGGGCAAGGATCCCCCAAATATAACCGTGAAGACTGAAGGAAGCAATCCCTCCGAAATAAGCACCAATGTTACATCCGAATGCCAAACGTGCACCGTATCCCATCAGCAGTCCACCAATGACGGACGCCATGGCATTTTTCCCGGTGATTTTATTAAAACGGAACAGGCCTCCTGCAGCAGATGCAAGAAATGCTCCAAGGATGACACCGAAGTTTAATACCGTTGTGGAATCAGCCAAGATCGATGCTTGAAGAGCTTCAGCATTGGCTCCTGTCCAGTAGCCCCAGCCTGCTACGTCGACCCCGAACATTCCGGCAACCTTTGATCCCCATAGAGCAAAGGCAGAAGTGATTCCCCAAGGATTCCCCCGTGTCATTAGAGTAAGAGCATTTAACACAGCCAATACAATCGCTGCTGCCAAAAGGGGCCAGGATCCACGTAAAATCCGTTTCCATCCCTTTGATGTTGGAAGTGTCGCCATGCGGGGCGGTTTTTTCTTCTTCTCCACCCGCAGTGTAATCCACGCAATGAATCCAAAGAATAAAATCGAAACGACCCACGCCCCGAAATAACCTAATCCGGTAGAAGTTGCTAATGAAATAGGTTTGAAGGACGGCAATTCCTCTGTCCAAAATGGAAGATGATAGGCTCCGACTGTGGCACCGACAATAAAGAATAGCAATGTGATAAACATAACCGAGCGGCCGCCGCCGATTGCGTAAAGGGTACCTGAAGCACAGCCTCCTCCAAGCTGCATCCCAATCCCAAACAGGAAGGCACCTACCAGTAAACTTACCCCAACAGGTGATACATAACCTGCCGCTTCACCCCCAAAGAATGTGTACCCTGTCGCAAGGATCGGAGCAAACAGCGTTACGGCAACGGCAAGCATCACCATATGTGCCCGCAGTGCCTGCCCGTTCCCTACAGACATCACTCTTCGGAAAGCAGAAGTGAATCCGAATCTTGCATGAAATAATGTATATCCTAACAACAGCCCCAGCAACAGTAACACGGTTTGGGCAATTTCTTGTGTAAAGAGTAAATATAGACTAAGAATCACTGTAACGATTAAACCGCCAGCCACTAAAGATGTCTGTGGCGGGTTCAATTCGGTACTCGCTTTCTCTGGACCCTTTTGTTCATTAATCGGTTGCACATAGCCAGCCATGCATATTCCTCCTTAATCTGATTGAATTAGTTGGAATTTATTTTACAATAGTAATAGATTCGAGAACAGTTGTCAAAAAGAGAGACTTCTACTTCCTTTCTTCTATTTAAAAAAGCTGCTTGATACATCTCAAGCAGCTTCGCTTCTATAAGGATACAAGAGCCAACATAATCGGAATCGTCACAATGCTCATAAGTGTAGTGACAAGGGTACTTGTCGACACTAAATCAGGCTCTGTGTTGAACTGCAATGAAAACATCGTCGTATTCGCAGCAGTCGGCATGCTTGCCAAAATAATGAGGATCGATCCCAGCATAGTAGAAATAGGAAGGAACGAAACGACGACCAGAGCTATGATGGGTGAAGCTACCATTCGCATGATCACAATAAAGGAAAGGGCGCCTCTTTCCACCTTCTTCCCTCCCAATGTCGCTAATTGCATTCCTAACACCACCATAATCGTAGGAATCGTTGCCTGGGAAATCAGATCAATGGTCTGACTCATAAACACCGGCACATCAAGATGAAACAATTGAAAACCCAGCCCAAGAAAAGCACCATGCAGAATCGGCATCTTGACGATCTTCATCCAGATTTCGCTCGTTTCCCTCTCTTTATCACTGCCACTGACAGCATAATAGAGGCCGATTGTATTCATCAGAAATGACTGGATCACCATCATTATGACCGCATAGCGAAAACCGAGCTCACCGAAAGCGAATAGGATGATCGGTACTCCATAGTTGCCGCTGTTCATGAATACCCCGGATAAAATCATGGCCGATACTTTCGGTTTAGAATAGTTTTTAAACCTCGCCACTATTTTAATAGAAACAATCAGGATCACACAAAGCGCGATACAAAAAAGAAAAATATAAAGATAATCCATATTCAGTTCATTCTCGTAAAATGTCTTGAATGCCAGAAATGGATACATTAAGTAAATGGCCATCTTCGAAATCGAATTGATCTCGAAACCAAGTTTCTTTTGGCCGATATATCCAACAGCAAAGACCAGTAATGCAGGCAGTACAATCAATATTACGTCCATTTACGTCACCACAATCTATTAATATGAAAGATAGGCTTGACTACTAGAGTCAAGCCTAAGTGTACCATATTTACAACAGCGGGATAATTAATCCGGCTAACAGCAGGATCAATGCGCCGCCTAATCGGGAAGAGATTTGAGCGAAAGGCATAAGCTCCATTCGTTTCGATGCTGACAACACAGCAACATCTCCCGTTCCCCCCATATTCGCCATGCATAGTCCCGCAGTGATCGCAGCTTCAATCGGGTAAAAGCCAACGACTTTGCCAAGGATCGCCGCACCGAGGATCGCTCCTAAAACGACTCCGAATACAGTCAAGATATATTGCAGCGTCAACGCAGCAAGAACGGTATCTAAGTCCGTGTACGCGACACCGATCCCAAATAATAAAGCGAACGTCCAGTTGCTGGCTACAAATTGATACCACTGACTGGCTCCCTCTACGACATTTTGAGGAATGATATTTGAAATCTTGGCCACAGCTACCAGAATGATCATGATCGCATAAGGGTGAAGGGGCAGAACAGATCCCAGCAATGTCCCCACCGTGAAGAATGTCAGGGCAGCGAGTAAGCCCACTCCCATCTTTTCAATATTATACTTCTGCTTTGTCTTCTCATAAGTGAAGCCTTTCATAAGCTGTCCGTTTCCACTTAGGGAAGGTACTTTCTTTCCGATAATATCAAGAACTGATGCTAAAATGATGGCAAATACATTCCCTAATGCCAGTGCAGGCACGAGCATGGAGATATAATAGCTTGGATCATTCCCCATCATTTCAGAATAGATTTGACTCATGGGAACAGCTCCAGCTCCCATTCCGCCACCCATGATCGGCATCGTAATGACGAGGATGGCTTCTTGAAGGGTAAATCCGACAAGAGATCCAAAGATTCCTGCTACTATCACGGCTCCGGCTACCGCTCCGAAAATCGGTAGGAAATAGCGCAGACCCACTTTAACCAAAACCTTTGAATTCATTCCTAAAATACTTCCCGTAATTAATGCAGCAATATAGAAATTCAAAAAACCGCCTGATTTCATAAAGTCAGTCATGGACGTGACGGTGGCTTCCGGAAGTAAACCTGCGTAAACCATAAAAGCAGATCCAAAGATCGCAATGATGGCACCTCCGCCAAGGAATGTTTTCACAATCGGCGTACGGTCTCCTACCCATCCGAATAATTCCCCAAGAACCATCATGACGAGAAGACTACCGACCATTCCCCCTGGAAGGTTCCCCGTATACAAGCTGGCCAACGTAATTCCCGTAAAGATCAGGAACCAAAGAATCGGCATATTGAAAATCTGAAGCGATCGATCTTTCGTAAGCGTCACATTCTCTTTTGTTTTCTCCTTCTTATATGAAAGTGTTGATGCTGCTTGTCCCATCTTGATCATCCCCTTTGTCATTATAAAAATTACGAAACTGAACTGTTTGCTTTGCTTTCCTTACATGCAATCTTTCGCACGGACTCCCCGACTTTTTCTGCCACACGGGAATCAAGCGCGTTCGGAATAATATATTGAGGGTTCAATTCAGAAGAGCTGATCACATCGGCTATGGCATAGGAAGCGGCCACTTTCATTTCCATTGTGATATCCTTTGCTTTCGCATCCAGCGCTCCTCTGAATATCCCAGGGAAAGCGAGAAGATTATTGACCTGGTTCGGATAATCCGATCTTCCCGTCCCTACTACCGCTGCGCCTGCTTCCAATGCTTCCTCCGGATAAATTTCAGGAATCGGATTGGCCATGGCAAACACAATCGGCTGCTCATTCATCGTTTTAATATACTCTTTCTTGAGGGCTCCAGGCCCGGATACACCGATAAATACATCGGCTCCTTTTATCGCATCCGATAATTCACCCCGCACCCCCAGCAGGTTCGTGCGTGTAGAAATTTTCGCCTGGGTAGCATTCATCCATTTCTCCCCCTTGCACAGTACACCTTCTAAACTTACGAGAGTAATATTTTCATAACCTGCGAATAAAAGGAGTTCGGCAATCGCGATTCCAGCTGCCCCCGCCCCATTGATGACAATTTTCACTTTCTTATATGATTTGTTTACGACCTTCAGCGCATTGACTAACGCGCCTAGGACGACTATGGCCGTACCATGCTGATCATCATGGAAAACGGGAATATCCAACTCTTTTTTTAACCGGTTTTCAATTTCAAAGCAGCGCGGCGCTGAAATATCCTCCAGATTGATCCCTCCAAAAGAAGGAGACAAGGCTTTAATAATCGTGACGATTTCATCTACATCCTTCGTATCCAAACTAAGGGGGAAGGCATCTATTCCGGCGAACTTCTTAAACAACATGCTTTTCCCTTCCATGACCGGGATCGCGGCTTCTGGACCGATATCACCAAGACCCAATACAGCTGTACCGTCTGTGATGATGGCCACCATGTTTCCTTTCGATGTCAGCGTATTGGCGTGCCTGGGATCCTCGGCTATCGTCTTACATACATCGGCGACACCCGGTGTATAGACAAGACTAAGATCTTCTTCAGATGAAATATCAATCTTACTCACCACTTCAATTTTCCCTGCATGAGATTCATGTATGGATAATGCTTCTTCCTTTAAATTCTTTCGAGTCATCCAATCGCTCCTAACGTAATCGCTTACAATGTATACCCATCATATGAAAACGCTTTACCTTTTCATAGATTATGAAACTATTGTTTGACTTTTAAAATTAAAAAAAGCAGCCGGATAGGCTGCTTACAAATAGCTTTGAATGCGTGAGCTATTCAGTTTGTTCCTTGTATATTGATAGACCGGCCTTCCGACACCATAGATCAGGGTCTCATCCACCACGCCGATACTTTTTAAAAACCTGAGGTACTTTCTGATCGACACCCGTGAAATGGACGTCACGTCTGCAATATCATCTGTTGAAAACGACTCTTCCTCGAAACTCACAATCTCGTCGTAGATAGACGATAATGTACTGCTCGTCAATCCTTTAGGGAGGGGTGCCTTCTCCCCGGCTTGCACATCCCTAAGTAAAAGTAAATCGAGTTCACTTTGATCGATGGTAGATTGCTTTTGAAGCATCCGATTACTCTCCCGATAAGTCGTCAATGCTTTTTTAAACCGTTCAAATTCAAAAGGCTTGATCAAATAATCCACTACCCCCATGCGAAGTGCGCTCTGGATATTATCGACTTCTGATGCGGCTGTGATGAGGATGACATCTGTCTCCCGCTGTTCCTTCCGTATTTGCTCTAACAAATCCATCCCGGTTTGTTTCCCAGGCATATAAACATCCAATAAAACCAGATCAATCTTATACTCACTTACTTTCGCCGAGGCATCTTCAATCGAATTAGAGATTCCTATTAAATGAAACCCTTTGATCTCTTCCAGATACTTTTGATTAAACCGTGCCACCATCGGATCATCTTCCACGATCAATACATTAATCAATCTTCTTCCCCTCCTTATATGAAGCTTGAACAATCATCGTCGTTCCCGAGCCTACCTTTGATTCGACGTGCAGGGTTCCATTCAATTTACGGAGACTTTCTTTCACTAAGAAGAGACCGTATCCTCTTCCTTCCCCTTTAGAAGAGTATCCTTTGATGAAGATATCCTCTGCTATTTCATCCGCCATTCCTTCTCCTGTATCCGTCACGACCATTTCAAATTGCTCGTCCTCATAGAATAGCTCCATCAGCACTTCCTTTTCATCACTATTTGTCGTTGCTTCAACACTATTATCCAATAGGTTTCCAATCACGGTAATCAGTTCATGTGTTACAGTAGGATCTTTGGGTTCCGGGATAAAGTCGTGGCATTCAATGGTCAATGCAACGTTCTTTTCCCTCGCATAGCTCAGTTTCCCCATGATAAAACCAGCCAAAGCAGGATCTTTCACTTTTGACGTCACCGTGCTCACTTCATCGACCCGTAGGGAAACAAGTTCTTTCACGTAGCGATTTAAATGATTGTAATCCTTCATCTTCACCAATCCCAGAATCACATGCATCTTATTCATAAATTCATGCGACTGGGCCCGGAGCGTTTCCGCATACGATTTGACACCCGTTAACTGCTCAGCCAATTGATTCACTTCCGTTTTATCACGGAAGGTGGATATCGCCCCGACTACTTCATCATTGACGATTAACGGAACACGGTTTACCAGGATAGATACCCCATTGATCGTTTGCTCCTCGTCAAGCTCAGGTTTCCCCGTAGCGATGACTCTTTCCAACCGGGTGTGTGGCATGTATTCTTTGATGGGCATTCCAATCGGATCCGAGCTTAGTCCCGCTTTATTAAATATTTTCAGGGCAGACTTATTCACTAATGAGATGGTCGTATCTTTATTGACAGCCACCACCCCCTCATGAACCGACTGGAGCATCGTATTTCGCTCTTCCAATATTTTCGCAATCGTAATCGGCTCCAACCCAAACAACATATTCTTTATGTACCTGGCTATAATAATGGCCCCAATGACTCCAACAATAATCCCGATCATAGATCCCACTAAAATATTCCAATGACTCTGGTCCAATGCTTCCTCCACGCTACCCAGGGAAATCCCTACTGCGACAGCCCCTATCTGTTGATTTTCATTATTAAAGACAGGAGAAAATGCCCTGACGGATTTGCCCAAAGTCCCTTCTGAAATAGACAATGTTTCCTTCCCTTGGAGTACATCTTTCTCATCCCCGCCGACAAAATGCTTGCCGATACGATCAGGATCAGGGTGAGACTTACGTATCCCTTCCATATCCATGACCACTACAAACAGAACCTCTGCTGATTTCTGGATATCAAGGGTGTACTCCTGAATCCGATCTGCATTCCCTTCCCCCTCTAAACCGCTCTTCACAATCGTGGAATGAGCGACCGTCCGGGAAACGATTTTCGCCTTTTCTTCAATATTAGACTCAATGTTGTCATTAATCGTCCTGGAAATAAGCAAGTCGGTTATTACAAGTGATACCAGGACAACGATGCATACGAAGAGAATGATGATGGTACTTAGTTTAAGCTGTTTCTTTTTCACAGGAGTCACTCCAGTGTTTTTTAGTATGATTCTTTATTTTACATGATTTTTGGTGTTTAAAAAGGGCCATGTGAAAAAGAGGCTCCAAAGTTGGAACCTCTTGATTAAATGAAGATTTTCATTTGTTTGTAATACCGTTTTTTCAAGTTGCGTACTATGTTTTGCTTTCTGGTTTTACCCTTCAAGCACCGAAAACAAAAAGAACCCCCAAAAAAGAGTTCTTTTCAGCCACTCTGTATCACTTCCCCTTAAACTCCGGCTTCCGCTTCTGACTAAACGCCAACAAAGCCTCCACCCGGTCTTCCGTAGGAATGGTAATCTCATATGCTTTTCTCTCAATCTGTAATCCGGTCTGCAGGTCTACGTTCATACCATTCTTTACGGCAAACTTAGCCTGCTGCAGGGCAATCGGGCCATTAGCCAGCATGGGTTCCACGAATGCATGGACTTCACCCAAGAAGTTCTCTTTTTCTACTACTCTTGTGACCAGTCCGATGTCCAATGCTTCTTCTGACGTTAATCGTTTAGCCGTCAGAATTAGTTCCAGCGCTTTTGATTCCCCTACTAATCGTGGCAGACGCTGGGTTCCCCCTGCTCCCGGGATGATGGCCAGGCTCGTTTCGGTCAGTCCCATTGTCGTGCCTGCTACTGCGATTCTGAAGTCACAGGCGAGGGCAAGTTCCATTCCTCCGCCGAATGCGTAGCCATTCATAGCGGCGATGGTCGGTTGTGGGAGGGTAGCGACGGATTGAAAGACTTCGCCTATTTTGTAGACGTTGCGGATGACTTGCTGTTCAGTCAGAGTCTTGCGCTCTTTTAAATCGGCTCCAACCGAGAAGGCTTTTTCTCCACTTCCTGTGAAGATGACGACTCTGACGTCCGGGTTGATGCGGAGTGCTTCGACTACCTGCTGGAGTTCGTTCAGCGTATCGTAATTAAAGGCGTTCATTGCCTCAGATCGGTTGATGGTTACAGTGGCGACATTGCCCTTTTGTTCTAGTAAGATTGATTCCATGTTTGTTCTCCCCTTTTTTTAACTGATTCCTCCCTATGTATGATTCGACACAAACCGAGAAAACCCTTTCATTTTTTAACGAGGTTGAACATATCTTGGTTGGGTGCATAGACTAAATGTGACATATACCCATAAAGGAGCTGTATTTCTTTTGTATAATCCTTCAAATCAAAACCCTTACCTTCAGCATCAACAGGTGAATCCCTATTCAAACCAATATGCAAACGATATTGCCTGGCTGCACCACTACTACCGTGAAACCCAAAGCCTTCCCGATCAATGGGTTGAGTATATTCAACCACTTGTAACCCGAGCCCTGTCTGAAGTGGAAGAAGGCATCAACCTTACCCACCTCTTCCAGGAGTTCATCCTGTCAGGTGTACTGGTCGGGCAGGGATTCACACCCGAGCAGGCGATCGAACAGGTTGAAACGTGGGAAAAAGGTGAATCGAAGCTCTTACAGGCTAGTAAGGCGATGAAATAACGTAAAAAAGATGCTCAGTGATCCACTGAACATCTTCTTTTTTTATGATTGAAGCACTTGTTCTTTCAGCGCTCTTCTTAAAATTTTCCCTGTTGTATTCTTCGGCAGCTCATCAATGAACTCGATCGATGCTGGCAGCTTGTACTTGGCAAGATGCTCTTTACAATACTTAAGTACGTCCTGTTCCGTTAAGGATGGTTCACTTTTCACAACATAGCTGCTGACGACTTCACCCAGTTCCGGATGTGGGACACCGATGACCGCTGCTTCCACGATTCCAGGATGATTGTATAGCACTTCTTCGACCTCGCGTGGGTAGACATTGTACCCCCCGACGATGATCAGTTCTTTCTTTCGGTCCACAATATAGAAGTAGCCTTCTTCATCCATCCGGGCAAGGTCACCTGTGTATAACCAGCCATCTCGGATCGTTGCCGCTGTTTCTTCTTCCATTTTGTAATAGCCCTTCATGACATTCGGGCCTTTGACGATCAGTTCGCCCACTTGTCCGACTGGTACTTCTTCACCCAGTTCATCGACGACTTTATTCTCCAGGTTCATGATTGAAGTTCCGATGGATCCTGGTTTTCTCGGTCGATCCAGCGGGTTGAAACATGTCACAGGAGACGCTTCGGATAGGCCATAGCCTTCAGAAATCATGACGTTGAATTTCTTTTCAAAGTTTTTTAGTAAGGCCACCGGCAGGGAAGCTCCGCCTGAAATGCAGAGACGGAGAGATGATAGATCTTCCGGATTTCCTTCAGGATACTGGAACAGGAAGTTGTACATGGTTGGTACGCCGGCAAATACGGTTGGCTGATAGGCCCTCGACAGTTCAAAAATGGCTTTTGGACTGAAGCGTGGAACGATTAAAAGGGTCGCCCCTGTCATCAATGGCGCATTCAGGACCACTGTCAGACAGAAGACGTGAAACATAGGCAGAGCTGTAATGACGGTGTCGTCTTCATTCATTCGTAAATAGCTGCCGACATCGGTTGCATTGGAATAAATATTTTTGTGTGTCAGCATTGCGCCTTTCGGTTTCCCCGTCGTTCCCGAGGTGTAAAGGATGATGGCTACTTCATTTTCATCCACTTCCTCCCCCTTAAACGCAGGATCGCCCTTCCCAAGAACGCTTGTAAACGATTTCATTTTAGGGTATGCAAGCGAGATTTTCTCTAAATCAATGTCCTTTGCCCGTTCATCCCCTGATTCACACAGGATAAATTGCTCGACATCGGATAATAGATGCTGCATCTTTTCGATTAATGGGAATAGCAAATCAAGAGTGACAATGGCTTTCACGTCACCATTTTTCAGAATGTAGCCAATTTCATCCGGTGTGTAGATCGGATTGATTGGTATAACCTTTAACCCCATTCGTAATGCCCCATATAATCCAATGACGAAATGTGGTGAATTCCCTAATACAAGCGCGATGTGATCCCCTTTTTTCAGACCCGATTGCTCTAGGCCACTTGCAAATTTCGATACAGCTGCATTTAATTCCCCGTATGTACTAGAGGTATTTAAGAAATGATAGGCTGTTTTATCTGCTTTCTCTTGAGCGATTTGGTCTAACCGTGTTGCGATATTCAATTGTATCCCTCCCCTTTTCAGTTAAACTGAATGAATGGTCATTCATCAAACTATTAAAAGTATTCAAAATATATTCTATATAAAGAATAGTATTAATACAAGTATGATGATGAAAAAAAGCCGCCCAATTTGGACGACTCTTCCATTTTCTTATTGTGCAAAAATCGCATTTGAAACGAGTCTGAACAGATAATCCGTATGATCACGGAAAGTTGGTTCGAGTCCGATCAATAATACATTTTCATCCTTCACGATAACAGGCTTTCCTTGAGCTGCTTCACTGTCTTTCCAGTGTCCGGCCAGGAAGAAGTCACTGCTGTTTTGATAGCTTGATAGAATTTCTGCATTACCTGTGTTCGTGTACCATGTTGGTTGATAAACAAATCCAATGTCTGCTGTTTCGTAACCAGCTGTGTAAGTAGAATCCGTGTGTGATAATTGGACGATTCCGTTGCTGTTGGAGCCGCCTGTTTCCACTTTCACATCACTTATTCCAAGCTTTGTCGTGGCTTGAGATGCACCTGCACCGACGGCAAGATATTGTCCACCATCCGCTACAAAACCTTCCACATTCGCTTTGAATGCTTCGTATTGTGCTGCATCCTTCAATCCGAATTCCGAATTGGCCACACTATTTTGATAGGAAATGAGGTTCGATCTCCCGTTATAAATAAACACATCTGTTGAACCCAGACCCTCTTCTGCTACCTGTCCGGGAGTCTTTTCTTCCACCGCGAAGCCAAGACGCTCCAGGGCAAGCTTCGTTCCAGAGTGGGATTGAGCTTTGTTCATTCCTCCATCTTTCAAGAGGGTTACATGCCGGGACGTCATTTCTTTCGCTCCTACAGGAACAGATTGGGAAGAAATCGTGACAGCAGAATTTTTCACAAGGTCGGAAAGTTTTGCTTTTGCATCGGCACCTGCATACATTGTTCCATCTTCACCTCTGTGAAGAGTGTGTCCGCTATTTAATAATTGATTGGCAATCGCTATCGATTCCACGGAGGTATTCGGGATCGCATATGGTCCGTCCCCAATGACGTCTCCACTTTCATTAAGTGCTCTTACTTGTTTCGATTTAACATTCAGTTCAGTGTCACTGCTTACTTCCACTGCATCGAAGCCCCATAATTCCGGCAGATTCCAGGCAGAGATATCATACATACTCGGTGTATCTTCAGTGATGTCTTCCCCGTCCCAAAGCATGGTGTTCGCGAGGCCGGCTTTTGCTTGCTCCATCGGTACGATATACGTTCCTTTCGGATATGTCACGCCATCAAACGTGAAATCCTTCTGAGCTTCTTCTACGACAATATCATTATCTTGAAGATGAAGGACGGCTTTCAAAGTAGCCGTTTGATCCTGTTCATCATTCGGCAGAATATAAGCAGATGGGAAATGGCCTTCCGTATGGAACGGATGGTCGAACTGGACACCACGTTTAAAGACTTCGATCTGATCTTTTACCATATCCACTTTGTTCTCGCTCGCATAGCCCAGTGCACCCATCACGGCATCATAGGTCCATTGAACCCCGTCCCAATCATTGGTCGGCGCTTCAAGTGTATACCCATATGCCCCGTGGTACATGGCATACATTGGAGTGAAGATCGGCGGATAATCATCCCATCCGGCAGAATCATCACGTTGCGGGATATAAGTCCCTTCCATATTCTGATAATCTACTTTTGACGATTCCGTATGAGTATTTTCATAGTTTTCTTTATTCGAAACGATATTGGATTCCATCGCCTCTGCTTGATTCATTGCCCACTTCGAATACAGATCATATTCATAGTTTGGATTATGAGGAGGCGTACAAGGCTCAATCAAACCTGGCTTTGTCGGGCCGCCATATCCTCTCACATATCCATGGAGATCAAGGAATACCATTGGATTCCATTCTGTGATCAGGTCTACCATATGCTCTGTTTCAGGCTGGGATTGAGTGATAAAATCACGGTTGAGGTCAATTCCATTTCCGTTGAAACGCGTAGCATCAATACGCCCATCCGGGTTCGCTACCACATTGAAAATCAGGATATGATCTTCGAGAATCCCTTTCGTTTGTTCGTCATTATCCGAGGCAAAGCGCTCGATTAATTGCAAAGCTGCGTCTGTTCCAACAAATTCTGTTCCGTGAATCGATGCATTGATCATCACCGGAACCTTTAGATCAGGGTGCTTATCGATAAAGTCCTGTGCTTTATCAGGCGACTGGATCATTTTCTTACGCAGACCTTTATAGTAACCATACTTCCCTTTCGCTTTCGCATCCGAAACGGTCACTACATACATATCATGACCTGCTGCTGATTTTGTTTCGCTCTTCTCGACAGTTACACGATTGCTTTCCTGTGCGATCGCATCAAGCTTCCCTTCAATCTCAGAGTACTTCACAAAGTCATAGTGCTCGCTATTAAACAAGCTTTTATCTTTCTCATCGAGTTGAGTACTTTGAATCGTCGTTTGTGGAGATTCTGCTAAAACGTTGAATGGTGCGGTGGATAGTAGAGTAAAACTGGCAATTCCTGCAATAATCTTTTGCTTCATTTATGTACCTCCAAATTCTGTAATAGTATAATGATAGAATAAATATTCATAACGGTACATAAATATTTAGTCCTATATTTTGATTGGTAGGATTTTCCTACAAAACCAAACAGGGCAGCGATCTTTTAGAGAAAGCTGCCCTTCAATTCAAATTTATTCATAATTACCTATAGCCCAAGTTTATTCGGAATCCACATCACTGCCCCTTCCCAGTAGGTGATGATAAATAAAATGAAGATTCCCATCATGAGAAATGGCATGGTTGCCTTAACCAGTCTTTCAAATTTCACATCTGCAATCGAGGAAACAATGAATAAACCGGTCCCAACAGGTGGTGTGAGAAGGCCTATAGTCAGGTTGATACATATGATAACGCCAAAATGAATCGGGTCGATTTCAAATGCAGTGATCAGCGGCATAAAGACTGGGACTAATATGATTAAAGCCGCAATTCCATCCAGTACCGCGCCTAGTAATAGCAATAGTATATTCACCAATAACAGGAATACAAATGGGTTATCAGACAAGGATGTCATTTGCGTTACGATCGCTTGAGGGATTTGTTCAAATGCTACCATCCAGCCAAAGATATTGGCCATTGCAATTAAAAAAGTAACCGTCGCTGTTGCCGTCACCGTATTCACTAAAATACCAGGGATTTTTCTCCACTTTAATTCCCTGTAGAATAACATTCCCACAATAAAGGCTACCAGAGAGGCGATAGCAGCAGACTCCGTAGCTGTGAATGCTCCACTTAATATACCAAATATAATAATAAACGGAACAAGTAATGCCGGGAGTACACTGAAAGAACTCGTCATAATTTCTTTAGCAGAAGCTCTTTTCGACTTCTTAAAATTATATTTATATCCAAGGAAGGCAATCAAGCTGATAAAACCGATTCCATACATGATACCTGGAATGATTCCCGCCATGAACAAACCACCAATCGAAGTACCAGATAGAGTTCCATAGATGATAAAGATCATGCTGGGCGGAATGATGGGGGCTACTATAGAAGAGGCTAATGTTAATGCTGACGAAAACTCTCTATCATAACCTTCTTTTTCCATTTCGGGAACCATGACTTTACTCATCATGGCAGCCTGAGCATTAGCTGATCCCAGTATGGAAGCTAAAAACATGTTAGCAATAATCGTGACATACGCGAGACCACCCCTGACATGACCGATTAAGACTCTTGCAAACTTTACTAATCTTGTGGTGATACCACCACCATTCATTAACTCTCCAGCCAGCATAAATAAAGGAATAGCCAATAAACCGAAATTATCCAATCCTGAGTAAAGCCTCATGGGAGTAGAGGACAAAAGTGTTACGTTTCCTACTACTAGGAAATAGAGTACGGTTGTGATTCCCAATACAAGGGAGATAGGTACAGACATAAAGAGGAGGATAAAGAAACAAAAGACCACTAATATTGTCAATTACTTACCCTCCCTTACCAAATCAAAGAGGTTAGATAATACATGGATACCTGCAAATGAAAGACCCAATGGCACTGCAGAATAAGGAATCCACATTGGTATTAACATGGCTGTGGATTTTTGATAGGCAACACTAGGTGATAAAATCCAACTAGTGCTGTAATAGATTAAGAGAACGAGAAAAACGAGCATTATCATATGCCCTAAAATAAGAATGATCCTTTTAACTTTTGAAGAGACATATTCTAATACGATTGTGACGGAGGCTTGGGACTTATACTTCAGCCCCAAGCTCCCTCCTATAAAACTAATCCAAATTAGGAGAAATATAGAAACTTCTCCTGCCCATGATAATGGGGAATTAAGGATATAACGAAAACCGACTGCTAACGTTACGATAACGGCCATCGAAAACATCAGGATCATTGATAGTATCTTTTCTATAGAAGAAATGCCGTTACTTATCGCTCTCATGATTTTTACCCCCTATTGCTAATCTATTATTTACGGAAGGTATCAATAAACTCTTGAATAAGTGGATCTGTCGGACCATATTTCTCATCATACTGTTTCATCTGTTCTTTAAATACTTTAGAATCAAGCTCGTAGATTTTCATACCTTCATCTTTTAGAGTCTGTTTAAATTCTTCCTCTTGTCCAGCTCTTGTAGTGGCTGCGAAATCTGCGGCTGCCGCCATGGATTCACGGACAATTTTCTGGTCTTCTTCAGACAGTCCTTCGAATGTTCCTTTATTCATCATCGCCACCGCAGGCCAAACCATGTGATTAGTCACCGCTCCATATTTAACTACTTCATGATATTTATTGGTGATGGCTGCATCCAAATCCATGTCCATTCCATCAATTACACCTGTTTGAACGGCTGAATATACTTCCGGTAATGGAAGCCCCTCGGTAGAAGCGCCAGAGAAATGATAGAAATCCTGCATCGGTGGACTAGGTGTAACACGCAGTTTTAACCCCTTCATATCTGATGGGTCCTTCACTTCTTTATCTTTAAACAACATCACACGTTGTCCGGCGAATAAATAGTCCAGGCCGACTAAACCTTGCTTATCGATCGTATTGAGAATTTTCTTTGCTACCTCTGAATCTCTTGCTTCATTTGCCGCATTTAAATCTTCAAACGCATAAGGAGTAAACCACGCAGCAAATGAAGGTTCTCTTGAGCTCATATATGCAGCTGTTATCAGACCAAAATCGACTGAGCCAGCAGCGATTTGTTCTACCATATCTGCTTCCGTTCCCAACTGACTTGATGGATAAATTTCTACTTTCATACGACCTTCTGATCTCTTTTCGAGCTCTTCTTTAAATTTTTCTGCCCCTTTATGCCACATATGACTCGGTGGTGTAATATGAGCTAATTTAAAGGTATAAGTTTTGCCCTTATTATCTTCAGATCCACTGCTTTTTTCTGATTCTCCGGAACCGCAAGCACTCAATACACCTAATACAAGAAGAAGACTCAACAAGTTTAATCCCCATTTTCTCAAACTTTTCACGTTCATTTCCCCCTCATTCATTATTAAAGCGTTTTCAAATATTGAAAATTCAATGAATGCTTTCTCTAACGTTGCAGATGTACACCTAACAGATTACTAGCTTCAAAATTTTCCCCTTGCTCGATAAGCTTTCTTATTCTTGTTGAGGAAATTACTGTTCCTTTCTCGCAACAAACAGGATTCAACATGCTCACCTTAAAAAATTGTCTGAGCGTTTTCACATTACCTTCCCTGCCATTACCAAATCTAAAATCGTTCCCAACAAATATTTCTTCCGGGTGGAAACTCATTAGAGTATTTATAAATTGGGAAGAAGATTGTTTAAGATACTCTTTATTGAAACTGGCTATAACGGCATAATCAACACCCAGGGACTCTATACGTTCCAACTTCTCATCTAGGGTGGTAAGCATTTTAGCTCCTTTGAAATAAGTACGAGGTGGTGGATCAAACGTATACACTACGCTTGGAATACTTCTTTTTCTGCTTTCATGTACGACATGAGTAATCACAGATTGATGTCCTTTGTGTACACCGTCAAATGCCCCAATTGTTATAATGGACTGAGGCAATGTTAATGACTGACCATGAAGTGTTTGCACCATAAGCACCTCCAACAAATAAAAACCTTAAATACTTACTATTCTTTCAACGTTCCACCAACAGACCAATTTCCATTTGGAACTTCATTTATTAAAATTCTTACTTGTTCTGGTTTTGTTTGTAAACATTCACAAATTGAAAGAGTAAGAGATTTTACAAGCTCTTCTTTTACTTCGGGACTCCTGCCTTCGAGAATATGAAGATGAGCAATCGGCACCTTTATACATCCTTCCCATTACACGCATTAAAACCAATGAATCCAAGTGGGCCAAAATCAACCTTTAAAGAGTCACCATCATAAATATTAATTGCTTCGGTTATTCCTCCCGTTAAAATAACCATCCCTGCTTCGATTCCAAGGCCATCTCGATCCAACATTTTGGCTAATTCAATAATGGATTTGACGGGGTGGCCTAAAACAGCAGAACCCAGACCAGATTGGACTTTTTCTCCATTTCTAAACATGGAAACTTCCAGATTTCCAAGTGAATGGTTCAAAGGGGAATATGCTTGATCACTCAGTATAAAACGAGAAGAAGAGGCATTATCTGCCACAACATCCACTAAAGTGAAAGAGAAATTTTTATACCGGCTATCAATAACCTCAACTGCAGGCATGATAAATTCTGTAGCACTCCAAACATCACGAGGTGTTAAGTGGCTTCCCTTTAAAGCTTTCTTCATTACAAATGCAATTTCTGGTTCTACTCTGGGATGGATCAATCCTTGAAGAGAGAGAGAATCTTGATTGATCTCCATTGATTGAGTTAGTCTCCCATAAATTGGTTCATTCACACCAACCGATTGTTGTTTAGCGATACTCGTTAACCCCATTTTCCATCCAATTTTATGATCTCCCCTTTGAAGGGCACATTGTTCCCATAATTTCTGAATTTCATAGGATTCTTCAACCGTTAAGTTGGGATAAGCCAGTGTAATCTTATCCATTTCAATTCCTTTTACCTGATGAAAATCAATGGTTTTCGCTAATTCTATTAAGTTCTGTGTTTTAGTCTCCATTTTTGGCTCCTTTCTACCTTACAGTAGCTTTCTTTGATAATTCGCTGGCGACGTCGACAATCATATCTTCTTGTCCCCCTACGACACCCCTTCTGCCTAATTCCACTAAAATATCTCTTGGATCAACATTGAATTTCCTGGCCGCTTTTTGTGCATGAAGTAAGAAGCTAGAATAGACACCTGCATAACCCAGAATTAAACTCCCTTTTGTAATTTCTTGTGGTTTTTCTAAAATCGGTGCAACAATATCCTCTGCCAGATCCATCATTTTATAATGATCGATCCCAGTCTCAATGTTCATGCGAGCCAGTATCGAGATCAAGACTTCTGTTTGTGTATTTCCAGCACCTGCACCTAAACACCGGACACTCCCATCGACCCAGGTTGCTCCTTCTTCTATCGCTGCAAGAGTATTGGCCATTGCCAGTGAAAGATTGTTATGGGCATGAAATCCAATATTTGCATGGATGCTTTGCTTTAATACTTTCACTCTTTCCCTTACTTCATGAGGAAGCATGGCCCCTGCAGAATCTACAATATAAATGGTATCCGCTCCATAGCTTTCCATTAATTTCGCCTGCTGTATCAATTTGTCCATGGGTGCCATGTGAGCCATCATCAAGAAACCGACCGTTTCCATACCCAATTCTTTCGCCGTTTGGATATGTTGCTTTGATACATCAGCTTCTGTCACATGAGTAGCAATACGAGCGAGCCTAGCACCTGCTTGCTCTGCCTTTTTCAATTCTTTAACCGTTCCTATTCCAGGTAAGAGCAGAATCCCTATCTTTGCTTGTCTGCATACCGAGACAGCAGCTGAAATCAAATCAAATTCATTTGTTTTTGAAAGCCCGTATTGCAGGGAGGAACCCCCTAATCCATCTCCATGGGAGACTTCAATGTAAGGAATATTTGCTTCATCTAAGGCTTTTGCTACATTTATTACTTGATCCACTGTATAGCTGTGACCGATAGCATGACTTCCGTCTCTTAAAGCTACCTCTGTCACAGTAATATCCCGATTTGTCACACTCATTCTCCTTTCTCATTTACTCGAGGTGAAGTATTATGCCCGCTGAGTCATTACATATTTAGCTAGTTCTTCCCCTACTTTCACTGCAGATGAAGTCATGATATCCAGGTTTCCGGCATAACTCGGTAAGTAGTCACCAGAGCCCTCCACTTCAAGGAAAACCGTCACTTTATTGTCTTCAAAAATAGGATCGGTTCGAAGGCGATATCCAGGAACATATTCACTCACTCTATTTACCATGTTTTTGATAGATTGAGTAATCTCTTTTTGATTCACATTTCCTTTCACTAAACAATAAACCGTGTCCCTCATTAAGATTGGAGGTTCAGCTGGATTAAGAATGATAATCGCTTTTCCATTTTCAGCTCCTCCAATCACTTCAAGACCTTTGGCTGTTGTTACTGTAAATTCATCAATATTAGCTCTTGTGCCCGGACCGGCACTTCTACTGGAAATGGTGGCAACAATTTCTGCATACTCCACTTCAGCTACTGAATTTATACTGTGCACGATCGGAATGGTCGCTTGCCCTCCACAAGTGATCATATTTACATTTTGTTCATGTAGATACTCGTGTAAGTTTACAGGTGGAACAACAAAGGGGCCGATGGCAGCAGGTGTAAGATCAATCACTTTCTTACCGAGATTTTTTAATACTTCAGCATGATGACGATGGGCTTTTGCAGATGTTGCATCAAATAAAACATCTGCCAATTCATGTTTTTCTAAGAACCCATCCAACCCATTTGAAAATGTTGAAAGACCATGTTCCTGTGCCATTCTTAATCCTTCTGAATTTGAGTCAATACCAATCATTGCCGTTAATTCCAATACATCTGAACGAAGCAATTTCTTCATTAAATCTGTACCTATATTCCCAGACCCGATTATGGCAACTTTCGTTTTCATTTCTTTTCCTCCTTACCTTTCAAACGTACATGAAACCTGTCCTAGACCATCAAACACGGCAGAGAACCCATCACCGGGGTGTGCGTATACAGCTGCTGATAAAGCTCCTGATAAGATCAACTCCCCAGGTTCCAGAGTCAAATTAAACTCATGCAGTTTATTGGCAAGCCACGCTACACAATATGCTGGATCTCCTAGTGCTGCTGAACCCTTCCCCGTATTCATCAGTTCACCATTACGATAGAAGTTCATCCCTACTTCTTTTAAATCGACGTCCTCTATTGATACTGGTCGATCCCCTAATACAAATAACCCTGATGAAGCATTATCGGCAATCGTGTCTTGTAATTTAATCTTCCAATCTGTAATTCTGCTATCAACAATTTCTAATGCGGGTAATACATAATCTGTAGCCTTCAATACATCTTCTACAGTTACGTTTGGACCTCGCAATTCTTCTTTAAGGACAAAGGCGATTTCCCCCTCCACTCTAGGTTGAAGAACTTGAGTCTTCAACACTGTTCCATTGTTCTCAATGGCCATTTCATCAAGAAGGTGTCCATAATCTGGTTCATCGACACCAAGTAGTTCCTGCATGGCGATGGACGTGAGACCAATTTTTTTGCCCACTATGGTCGCACCCGTTTCGACTTTCCTTGCGATCGTTTTCAGTTGGACGTGATAGGCTTCTTGAATGGTGATGGATGGTTTTAATTCTGTTAAAGGTTTACTCCCCTCTCTATTTCTCTCAGCTTCTATAAGTTGATTTGAAAAGTTCTTGATCTCTTCACTCATCATTTTCTCTAACATGATCAGCCCACCTTTCCTATAATTTAATCGTGATATTGGAAAGCTCACTATAAAATTCGAAACTATGCATGCCTCCCTCTCTGCCAATACCGCTTTGTTTCATTCCTCCAAATGGAGTGCGCAGATCTCGCAAATACCAGGTGTTCACCCAAATGATTCCTGCTTCTATTTGGTGAGCTACTCGATGGGCTCTTCTTAAATCATTTGTCCAAATCGTCGTTCCTAATCCATAATGAGTATCGTTTGCTTGTTCAATGACTTCATCTTCCGTTTCAAAAGGCAGTACCGTCACCACTGGCCCAAATATTTCTTCGCGTACACATGTTGCATCCTTATCAAGGCCAACAATGATTGTCGGCATGATAAAATACCCTTTGTCTTCTTCCTGGAGTCTACCTCCCCCGGCGAGGATGGTTCCGCCTTCATCTCTGGCTGATTGTATGTAGCCCAACACTCGATTATAGTGTTCTTTACTTATTACTGCGCCAACTTTAGTTTCATCATGGAATGGATCACCTACAGTGAGCTCTTTTGTTCTGGCAACGAACTTCTCTAAAAAGGATTCATACATCGAACTTTCAACATAAATTCTGGAACCACACAGACATACTTCCCCTTGATTCATAAAACTTGATTTAAGTGTCGTCTCGATCACTTCATCCAGGTCGGAGTCTGCAAAGATGATGTTAGGGTTTTTTCCACCAAGTTCATATGATAGTTTCTTTAAAGATGGGGCAGCGGCTTTCATGATTGCGGTTCCTGTCTTGGTTTCCCCTGTGAACGTAACAGCATCAACGTCAGGATGTTCGGTAATGGCAGCCCCTGCCGAGCCAGGTCCAAAACCATGAACAAGATTCACTACCCCGTCTGGTACTCCTGCATCTTTACATATTTCTGCCAGTACCGTAGCTGTCATGGGAGTCCACTCAGCAGGCTTCATAACTGCTGTATTTCCAGCTGCAAGACAAGGTGCCATCTTCCACGTAAGAAGTAATAATGGCAGATTCCAAGGATTGATCATCCCCACTACACCAACCGGCCGGCGAATGGAGTAATGAAGGGCTTGTTGATCTTGCTGATATGCCTCTGTTCCCATAGAGGTCAAGTAGTCGGCAAAGAAATGAAAGTTATAGGCAGCTCTAGGAATATCAATTTCAAGTGCCATTTGATATGGTTTTCCCGTATCCATTGATTCAAGTGCAGCTAATTCTTCTTTACGTTCAAGAATCAGGTCGCCAATACGTCTTAAAACGGCAGAACGTTTGCTTGAAGTGAAGGTTTTCCAAGGTCCCTTTAAAGCGGTTTTTGCCGCTTTTACAGCTTCATCTACTTCCTTCTTCCCACCTTCCGATACCCTTCCCATTATTTCCTCTGTAGCTGGATTCATATTTTCGAAGGTTTTCATATCAAATGAATCTCTATATTCACCATTAATGAAATGTCTGCAATCTATTGGTCTAACTTTCTGATTGGATTTTTCTTTTAAATGCACTGAAAGTCCCCCCCGCTACTATTCACACGTTATTGTTTTTGAAAAAAGGTGACAAACATGTCACCTTTTTTCATTTCATTTAAGTTAATGGGTCTTCAAATTCTACAATCATTTCTATTTCAATGGCTGTTCCTCCAGGTAATTGTGCCATCCCCACAGCTGACCTGGCGTGCTTGCCCTTTTCACCAAAAACCTCTACTAATAAATCAGACGCACCATTCATTACTTTTGGCTGTTCCGTAAAATTCTCTGTGCAATTGACAAATCCTAACATTTTCACGATCCTCTTAACTCTAGAAAGTTCTCCAAGTTCATCCTTCAACACGTTTAATAGATTCATCATGGATTGACGTGCAGCCAGATAACCTTCCTGTACATCAAAGTCAGTGCCAATCTTTCCACGATACTCATCGACTCCTTGACCAGAAGTGAAAATCAGGTTGCCAACACGAACTCTACTAACATAATTCCCCACAACAGGGCGTACAGGAGAAAGCTTAAGTCCCAGACTTTGAAGTTTCTCCTCTGGTGTCATTAGTTTTTGTTCCATAGTCAGATTTTAACTCCTTTATATTTAAGAATTTCAACGCATTTTCACCTAAGATCATTCGTCTTTGAACGTCTGTTAATTCGTTCATTCCATCTATTACTCTTCCTGGTGGAACCTCTCTTAATAAAAATGGATAATCGGACCCCATCATTACTTTCTCATGACCAAATCGATCAATTAGGTAGTTCACATTTAAAGAATCATAGTTTAAGGAGTCAAAATAGAAATTCTTCACATAATGACTAGGTGGATGCGTTGTTAATCGTAATTGCGGCCATACTTTCCACCCTTGATCCAATCTTGGTAAGATGTACGGGAATGACCCTCCACCATGGGCAAAACAAATTTTTAAATCAGGAAATCTCTCTATCACACCGCTCCAAACAAGACTGGCAGCGGCAAGAGCTGTCTCACTCGGCATTCCGATGGTATACATAAAGTTATGTCGTGGTGTTCGATCCTTAGCCATCGTCTCCCACGGATGAATAAATAAAGGTACATTCCATTTTTCGGCCATCTCAAAAAACTCCAGGAATTCAGGTGCATCTAAATTTTCACCATTTACATTTGTACCTATTTCAATTCCATATAAATTTAATTCATTAATGCAACGATCCATTTCAGCTACTGCTGTTGCTGCATCCTGCATGGGCACAGTCCCTAATCCTACAAAACGGGAAGGATACTCTTGAACGGTTTTTGAAATAAAGTCATTTTGAATCCGTGCCATTTCAAGTGCTGCATTCTTATTTGCCCAGTAAGAGAACGTGACGGGAATGGGAGATAGCACCTGAATGTCTACACCTTCTCTATCCATATCCTGAATTCTCTTTTTTGGACTCCACACTTGATCGGTCACTTCTCTAAATATCTTTCCTTCTACTAAAATATTAGCTCCACACGCACATGTTTGATGAAGAACCGGCCATTTCCCTCCGTATTTTTCAGCAAAATCCGGAAGGTCCTTCGGAATGATATGGGTATGAAAATCTACTCTCATTTCCATTCCTCAGCTTCAGGGGGCATTTTATACCCACAATTTTCACATATACGCAGATCTTCACTTGAATTAAAATGTTCTATCGCTTCTTTCACCTGAGTTTCTATATTTGTCAGTTGAACAGTCGCCCGGTGCATTTCATGGTCACATTTATCACAGAACCATACAAAGCTTTCAAGTTCTCCCTGATCCCTTTTTCTTTCTAAAACAATTCCATATGAATCTGCTACTCTATGAGGAGAGTGGGGTACATTTGCCGGCAGCATAAATATCTCACCTTCGCCTACAGTTACCACTTCACGTTTCCCTTCATCATTAATGCATTCTACGTATGCATTGCCTTTAATTTGATAGAAGAATTCATCAGATGGATCCACATGGAAATCACGACGTTTATTGGGACCTCCAAGTAGCATGGCAATAAATTCAGAGTCTTCCCAAAGCACTTTATTGTTCACAGGCGGCTTCAATAGATCTTTGTTATCTTCAATTGTTTTTAATAAATCCAGAACCCTTGTTTTTAAAAATGATTTTGATTGAGTCGTCATTTAATAACCTCCTGAATGATTTTAGTTGTTACAATACACTGCTTATATAGCCGATATCTTTTGAGATTTTTTCAGCTGTATTTACCACACTTCTAATCATTTCATTACGATTGCTGCCATTCATATATGAGATCGGTCCAACCATATTAAGCGCAGCGATCGTTTGACCCGTATATGATCGAATAGGTGCCGCTATACCATATAGCCCCAGTTCATTCTCATTATTGCTAATCGCAAAACCTTGGGCTTTTATTTGCTTTAATTCCTCTTTTAATTTTGAAATACAGGTAATTGTGTTAGGTGCACGTTGTAAAAGCCCCTTGGCAATCGTAGGTTTAATTAACGAAGGGTTATAAGCCAACAAAATCTTTCCCGTACTCGTACAATAAGCCGGTTTCGTTGCCCCGACATATGTGGGTACTGGAAGTGATGTTTTAGATTTCACCTTTAACACGAATCGAACTTCTCCTGTATCGAACATACCAATATGGACGGTACCGTGAAATTTTCGTATAAGACTCTCACAGAATGGTGTTGCCTCGCTATAAATATCCTGCTGATACATAACGTGATTGCTCCATTCTAATAGCTTCCAGCCTAATCGGTATTTTTTTCGGCTATCTTGAATCAGCATTCCCTCTTCACAGAGAGTACGCACTAAATGATGGACAGTACTTGGATTCATCCCTAGTCTTTCGGCAATTTCATTGTTGCCTAGTGCCGGTTCGTCATTGGTAAAGCAATTCAGAATTTTGGAAATCTTTTTCACAGAAGAAATCACTTATTATCCCCCTCATCCTACTATTGGCCAACAGCACCAATTTAAGAACTTTGACAAATCTTGTTGAATTACCTGCTTCCATCCAATTAAAATAAAGCGCTTACATTTATGGAGTCGGTTGTCCTTGAAGGTCTTTTGATCCCTTTAATGCCTCGTCAACCATTTCAAAAGAGTGATTCCGTTTAAATCCTGCATAGAAACGACCCAGTCTTCTTAGAGGATCTCCTGAATAATAACGTTCATATTGCAGTAACCTCTGTCCAAATGCTTCACCACATAAATCCCAAGCAAGTTTAAATAATCGAACCCGTTCTTCTGAAGTTACCCCTTCACGTCCTACATAATATTTCTGAGCATCTTCCCTAAGTTCAGGTTGTTCAAAATCAGCGAATGTTGGTGACATCAATAATCCACCAGCACCGACAGTTTGCATCACTTCAATGGCGCGAGGATATAGCTTAGGCAACATTCCGCGAATGGTCTCAAGAGGGGTACCGGCCGGTCTCACTTCACCGCTGGACGTCGTTTCAAATTCATATTCTGCCACTCTTAACAGGGCGCGCACTGCTTCAACAGACTGCATAAGCTCCCCTAATTGTGTTTGAACGTTTAAATATCCGTCCACACCAATGGAATCTGCCACCCTTGCTGCTACTTCAGAAGCAAATTGCAGTTTTACTAACCCTCTTACCCCTGATTGGTGAGCAGGCTGCTGGCCAATTCCAGTCTTTGGATATAAAAGATTAGCAGCTTCAATATTTTGATTGATAAAAATACGGTCACTTGGCACAAATACATCATTAAAGACAAGTAAGGCATCCATTTCTTCATATCTGGATGCGAGTGGATGGTCTAACACAGATCGTTTTCCATCTTGCATCGGCTCTCTACAAATAATTCGCAGCCCCGGTGTATCTATAGGCAAAGCAAAAGCAATGGCATGCTTTTCATCGCCTGGCTGAAACCCTGGGAATGAATAAATGATCACTTCATCAGTTATTGGAGCTAGTGTGGCTAACATCTTGGCTCCTCTTACGATAAAACCATCAGGTCTTTCTTCAACAACCCCTAGATGTGTAAACTCTTTTTCCTGCTCATGAGAAGCTTTACTGCGGTCATTTTGAGGATTAATAATGGCATGAGTCAAGAATAAGTCGTTGGTCCGAATATATTCGTAGTAGTTCACCATATTCTTTGCCCATTCCGGATTATATTGTTCTAGAAACCACTTATTGCTGGCCATTGCAGTAATCGTTACATTAAGAAAGTCGGGTGTTCTTCCCATAAGCCCAAAGGTTGCTTTAGCCCAAACTTCAAAAAGCTTGCTTCTTGCCTTTAAATCTTCATACGATTTTGGAACTTTAAATGCGTGAGAATATCGCTCACCTGTTTCTTCACATATGTAGGTGATTTCCTCTTTGATTTTTGGATCATTTTGAATATCGTAGAGATTTGCAATTTCATGGATTGGCTGGCGGAATACTTCTTCTTCATAAACGTTCTCTACTTTCTTTCCTCCTAGCCAGACCTCTGGTTGACGTGCTTTCAAACCTTCTATATACTGAGCCCCAGTACGAATTGTCATTTAAACATCCCCCTTTACTACTACTTTTTCACGTAGTTTTCGATTGAATTGGTTTCTAAAAACTTACCTTGGAAAAAGACTAAACTATTACCCTCTTCGTAATGGTAATTCTGAACTTCACCCACAAATAGAACATGATCCCCGCCTTCATATTCCTTCCAGGGATTGCATTCAATTGTAGCTAGTGAACCTTTAATAAGAGGACCACATTCGGTATCTTCCCATTCGATTTGCAATCCTTGTTGTTCTTTTCCGGCAAATTGCCATGCCACTGCTTCCTGACCGGCTGCCAATATATTAATAACAAAAGGCTTATCTTTCATTCTTTCGTAGGCTTTGGCTTTTTTATCAATAGATACCAACACTAATGGAGGATCCAAAGAAACAGACGTAAACGAATTTACCGTAATTCCATGATTCTGATTGTTATCACCTTTCCAAGTCACAACCGTTACTCCCGTGGCAAACTTACCAAAACAACTTCTTAAATCGCGAATATCCATTTTACATGCCACCTCCTCATTTCTTAATCTGACTCCATACTAAAGCTTTTTAAAAGATAAAACTTATGATAATTTCATAATGTGAAATACTAAAAGTATTTTTTGAAAAATCTGATACTTTTTGTAGTTTTTTTTTAAAACCAAAAAAACCCTCCTTTTAAAAGGAGAGTTATTAATTATTAGTACACCAAATCCACAAATTCATCCTTCGTCACATTCCCGAAATAGTGTTGAATATCAACACCTTCCAAAGCCCTGGCAATGTCTTTTCGTTCGTAGCGGGTGCCTGTTAGTTTTTCTTCGATGTCATCAACATTCCCGACTCCGAAGAAATCACCGAAAATTTTACAGTTATCAATTTTCCCTTTGTTCACTTCCAGACGGACGTCAATGGATCCGACCGGGAAGCGGTGGGAATGCTGGAGATTGAATTTCGGTGATTTACCGTAGTTCCAATCCCAGTTCTGATAGCGCTCTTTTGAAAGCTCATGGATCTTCTTCCAGTCTTCTTCCGTCAGGACATATTCTTCTACGTCGCTTCCGTCGAAAATATAATCCAGAAGGGTTGAACGAAATTGTTCGATGGTCATTTTTTCTGACAGGAATTCAGAAATGTTGGCCACACGGCTTCGAATCGATTTGATCCCTTTTGATTCAATCTTGTCCTTTTTCACCCGTAGAGCCGACACGACGTTTTCCATTTCGGAATCGAACAGCAGCGTTCCGTGGCTGAACATCCGGCCCTTAGTGGAGAACTGTGCGTTACCGGAGATCTTTCTGCCTTCTGCGATTATATCGTTACGTCCGCTAAGCTCCGCCTTTACCCCCAGCTTATGAAGGGCTGTTACAACAGGCTCGGTGAATTTTTTGAAGTTGTGGAAGCTCTCTCCGTCATCTTTCGTGATAAAGCTGAAGTTCAGATTCCCTAAGTCATGATAAACCGCTCCCCCGCCGGAAAGGCGGCGAACGACATGGAGACCCTGCTTCTCCACATAGTCTGTATTGATCTCTTCAATCGTATTTTGGTTCTTCCCGATGATGATGGAAGGTTCATTGATATAAAACAATAAGTAACTCTCATTAATATCTAAGTTCTTCAGTGCATATTCTTCTATTGCAAGATTGATCCTGGGATCTGTAATTCCTTTATTATCGATAAATAACATCTTTCTTCCTCCTAAATATCTATTTCCATATCTTTTTTCGCTAATAGTACCTCGCCGTCATACATGGTTTTCGCTTCCGTTACCAATTGGTCCAGTTCGCCGAAATGAGGTAAATGTGTCAGTATGAGCTTTCCGGCATTCGTTTTCTTAGCAAGATTCCCGGCGTCAAGACTCGTCATATGACCAGCGTTAGAGGCATCCATTTCTCCATAAAAATTACATTCACACAGAAGCACGTCAGCACCCTGCCCGAATGAAACGAATTCTTCTTTAAAGGCGGAATCTGCTGTATAGAACAAGGATTTCCCATCGGCTTCGATTCTCATTCCGTAGCACGGCACGGGATGCTTGGTTTTCACAAACCTCACCGTGAAAGGACCAATCGATAATGATGTATCCTCCTTATATTCATGGGCTTTCATTAAATCTTTATATGTAATCGTATCGTAACCCCGTTGGTCCTCCCTATGGGCAAATACAGGTAATGTTCCTTTATTTTTCCCCAGGAAGAATTGAATCAACAAAGCGTGTTGTAGTACACCTATATCTGCTACATGATCTGGATGATAGTGGGACAGAAGGACCGCATCTAAATCGGTAGCCTCTACGTGATGTTGCAGATGGGATAGTACACCACTGCCACAGTCAATAAGCAGTTTAAAGTCTTTATGCTGGAGTAAATACCCGGTGCTCGCTTCTCCTGCCTTCGGATAGCCGCCCCATTGTCCAATAACGGTTAGCTTCAAATTTGAACATCCTTTCACTTTAGTATGTACCCCTACTATACTTCATTGTGCCTATTTTTTCATTTTTTTCGCCTATTTTTGAATTAATCGTTGACGAAATACATACTGTTATAATACAATAAAATAAATTAACACATCAGTTATATAACACAAACAATTGATGGGTGAAAAAATTTACGGAGGGTGATTAACATGGTAAAAAATATTGTGGAGTTCTTTCGAAATTTGCCGCCTAAGTCTTGTGCACAATGTGGAGATACAATTGAGGAGCAGCATGAATGCTACGGCATTTATTGCGAAAAATGTACGACTGACTACGAGTATTAATATTGAAGAATAAGGGGTAATAAAAAGGATGCTCTTCAAAGTGAAGAGCATCCTTTTTATGTTTATTGTACTTCCACAGTTTGCATTGTGTGTTCGTGAATTTCCTCACCTTTGGTCACGTGAACCTGTACATTATACGTCCCCGTTTCCGGGAAAGCATACGAACCATTATACTTACCAGCTTCACCCTCTGTTAAATCCACCCATTCGTGTTTTTCCTGACCCTCTTTGTAAATTTCCAGACGCACTTCTGCTTTTTCAAGTGCTGCTTCTTCATTTTCTACATGTACGTTCATTTCCGCTTCTTGATTCATTGTAATCGTATCAGGTTTGTTTAAGTGGATGGATACATTACTTTCGTGATGGCCATGGTGACCGTCTTCGCTTTCCACTCCATGTTCCCCTGCCTCCACTTCACCAATCGCAATTTCAGCTTTCGGCATGGTGTGCATATCACGGGCTGTTACATGGACCTGCACAGTATACATGCCGTCTTCTTCGAATGTTTTTTCTGCTTTGTATACACCATCTTTATCATGTTTTGCTTCGATCATTTCACTTTCTTCTTTATGGTCATTTTTCCAAATCTCATATTTGACTTCACCGGCGTCCTCTACATTGTCCTCACCTTGAGTGACTTTAGTGGAAAGAGAAATGGTTTCTCCCTTTTCTCCCTTTTCAGGCACGTCTAACTTTGCATCAATCGCTTCCAATTTCTTATCTTCTTTTTCTCCGTTATCCTCATTTGAATTACCGCAGGCAGCAATAAACAACGCCAGAAAGGCTACCAGAACAAACAAGCTTACCTTCTTCAT
Source organism: Rossellomorea sp. GCM10028870 (assembly GCF_042666755.1). Lineage (NCBI taxonomy): Bacteria > Bacillati > Bacillota > Bacilli > Caryophanales > Bacillaceae > Rossellomorea > Rossellomorea sp. GCM10028870. The sequence goes on from NZ_JBHTGN010000001.1 coordinate 1,932,581, forward strand.
CCCAAACTCTCCTTTAAACAATCTTCTTTTTTAAGTGTCTCACCATTATGTACTTCTCACCAATAAGTATACACTCTTATGGTTACGGATGGTTTGTCCATTTTATGAAGAAAAAACGGGAGATTTGTGTGGCATCTCCCGTTTTTTCCCTTATGCTTCTACTGTTTTCGTATATTGTTTCTTGAATAGTCCTACAAAGAATACTGATGTCATTGCGACAAACACAATGAAGTAACCCAGCAGGATAAAGAGGTTCTGCCACATGAAGGCAAAGTCTCCGCTTGAGATGACCGCTTTGAATGCTGACACTGAATATGTCATCGGTAACAATGCACTGATTGGCTGCAGAGCAGTCGGAATTAATTCCAGTGGGAATGTACCTGCACTCGTCGTTAGTTGCAGAATCAAGATGATGATCGCTACAAATCGTCCCGGATCACCAAGGATCGTCACCAGCATCTGAATCAATGCCAAGAATGTAAGGCTTGTAATAATAGTAGAAAGTAAGAATAATGGTACACTTTCCACTTCAAGACCCAATCCCAGGAGTAAAATGGCTGCTGCAATCAGTGATTGGATGATCCCGACTGAAGTAAGGACAGCGAATTTACCAAAGAACCAACTCATTCCGCTTGATGGGCGATCAGACGGTTCTCTCAGTGGATATACTATGGAGATTAATAAAGCCCCTACGAATAGTCCAAGAGATAAGAAATATGGTGCAAACCCTGTTCCGTAGTTTGGAACATGATTGATTTTCTCATTTTTCACATCGACTGGACCAGCCATCATATCATACGTATCGCCATCCGCTTTGACACTGTTTGCTTCATTTGCTGCATCTTTTAATTTTGTTTCATATTCTGTTGTTCCATCAGATAGTTTCGTTGAACCCTCTGCTAATTCCGTTGAACCATCGGCAAGTTTCTTAGAACCATCAGTTAATTGAGTGGAACCATTGTATACTTTATTTAGACCTGAACTTAGTTCGCTTGCTCCTGAAGCAACGCTTACTGTTCCTTGATATACTTCACCGAGCTTATCATTTAATAAGGCAAAGTTTTTCACAACTTCCCCCTGACCTGCTTGAAGCTGGTTGGATCCTTCATCCAGTTGGGCAGATCCGTCTACTAATTGGCCGACTCCGGCATGAAGCTCCATTTGGCCCAGATTCAGTTTCTCAATAGCGCCAGTAAGGTCATCGGCCCCGTTTTTAAGGTCCCCTGCTCCCTTACTTAATGCACCTGTACCTGTTTGAAGACCGGTCGCCCCCTGCTTGATCTGATCGATGGCAGCCTGTAATTCTGCCTGTTTATCTTCCGGAAGGCTGCCCATAAATGGTGCCAGTTGTTCTTCAAGCTTTGTAGCCCCTGCTCCAATTGCTTGAGCGCCTGCTTTCGCATTATCCGCTCCACCCTGGAGAGCACCGATTTTTTCTGCAAGGTTTTGAGATCCGGCGTGCAGTTTTGCTGTATTGTCCACTGCGCTATTTAGACCTGCATCCACCTGCTCCAATCCAGCCTTGCTTTTATCGATTCCGGCTGCAAGGGCATCAATACCTGACTGGACATCCTGTGTTCCTTTATATAGTTGTTGGGATTTATCCGTCATGACTCCGACTCCGTCAGATAGTTCCTGAGAACCTTTTGCCAGTTTCTCAGCACCTGCCCTCGTTTTCGCCACACCGTCATTCATCTCAACATTCTTTTCTGCTAAGACGGCTAAATTATCCTTTAACTTATTGGCACCCTGAGATAAATCGATGGCACCATTATTGATTTCGCCAGCTTTGTCACTGGCCGTCTGGTAGCCGTCTCCCATTTCTTTGATTTTATCAAACATCGTCTCAGCATATGTTTCAGAGACAGACTTCGAAAGACTTGCCTTGATCTCTTTCATCGCTGTGTCACCAATTTGGGCTGACAGGAAGTTAAAGCTCTCGTTCGGAACATATTTCAGAGAAAGCTTTTTAGGGTTATCTTCTAGTAACGTTGTTCCGTTTTCAGAGAAATCCTCCGGAATCTCAACAAGCATGTAATAATCCTGCTTCTCTAAATTTTTGTATCCTTCATCCTTATCGACAAAGTGAAAGTCGAATTGCTCACTATCCTTCAGTTTATCAACCAGTTCATCCCCGATATGCAATTCCTTTCCGTCAAACTCTGCTCCCTGGTCGCTATTTACAACCGCAACCGGTAAGTCAGTAAGCTGTTCATATGGATCCCAAAACGCCCATAGAAACATGCCACTGTATAGAACAGGAATAAAGAGCACTGCTAGTATTGGAATGAGCAACTTTTTATTACGAAAAATCGCTTTGAATTCTGAACCAATAAATGAATTTTTCATATTTATCCTCCTATTATTTTTCTGGAATTGAATTAATGACCAATTATCCCAACTGGTCATTTTGGTGTAAAAATAAATGACTATTTCATTCATTTAGTCATTTACTGCCAAAAATGAAGGACTATCGATTCGATAACCCTTTAATTAAATATAGTTCAAAGAGATTGGCAATTTCATCTTTATCAAGTGGACCATGTGCACGTTCCCAATCAAAAATAAGTGAAACGTACATCTTTAACATTACAAAGGCGGTCATTTCAGGATTACATGGCTTAATCGCTTCTGAGGCAATCGCTTTTTCAATTCGTTGACTCAAGAATTCAATGACCGCTTTCTCCATGCGATCAATGACTTCTGATACAGCAGGAGTTCCCATTTCCCGGGCTTCTTGATAAAGCTTGATGGTCAGCTTATGCTCTTTCCTGAATTCAAGCATGCGGAACAATGCACGATGAACATTTTCTGAAAAGGTGTCCTGCGGATCAATCACTTCTTCCGCTTCCCGTTTCATTTCAATGATTAGCGATGATACAATTTCATCAAACAGTTCTTCCTTATTTTTGAAAAACGTATAAATCGTTCCTTTTCCCACATTCGCTAATTTTGCCACTTGATCCATTGTGGTGGCTTTATACCCAAACAATGAAAACGAATTTGTCGCAGCCTCCAAAACCTGTTTCTTTCGGTCGATCGCCATGAATACACCCCTCAATATGACCTTTTGACCAATTTTGTAATTTAGTCACTTTATTAACATTAATTAATTTATCATATCCCTTGCCAATACACAAGTGATTTTTTTCTTTTCGTATACCATTCATCCTTCATATAGAATAAGCCCTTCTGAATAGGCTATAAAGATAAGGTTTGTTTGGAGGTGTCTTATGAATATTTATGTTGTTAAGAGCGGGGATTCTCTTTGGTCGATTGCACAGAGATATGGTGTCGAAGTCAATCAAATTTCTTACGGAAATCAATTAAAAAACCCCAATATTCTCGTGATTGGACAAAGTCTTCTCATTCCGGAACCTTTAAAAGAATATATCGTGCAACCAGGAGACACTTTGTATAGCATTAGCCAAAAGTACAATATAAGTTTAAAAGAATTGATCGATTTCAATCAAATTTCAGATCCTTCAATGCTATTCGTTGGTCAATTGATTGTTATGCCTTCCTTTATCCATACAGTAAAATCGGGTGAGACACTTTATGTCATTTCTTATAATTATAAGGTTCCTCTTCAGGACATTTTGAAGGCAAATTCTATCTCGAATCCTTCTCTCATTTATCCAAACCAGCAAATCAGGATTCCAAACACGAAACTCACGACGGAAGTAAATGCCTATATTACCCGGACAGACAGTGAAGGGGTAGCGGAAGTGAACGGTTTGGGCAGCTATTTCACCTACCTGACTCCCTTTACGTACTCTATTACAAAAGACGGTTCGGTCACTGAGTTAAATGATAGTGCTCTTATTTCAGCCTCATATAACCAAAACGTCGACCCTTTACTGGTTCTCACAAATTTCACAGGTGGAAAATTCGACTCTGATCTTGTTGCCACCATTCTAAGAAGTGAAACTCTGCAAAACACCTTAATCTCTTCCATCTTAAAGAAGATGGAGTCGAAGGGCTATAAAGGTGTAAATTTTGATTTCGAATATGTATATCCCGAGGACCGGGAAAATTATAATACTTTCTTAAGAAGAACCGTTGCAGCACTAAAACCTAAAGGATACTCTGTGTCGACGGCCCTTGCACCTAAAATTAAAGCTGATCAAAAAGGACTTTTATATGAAGCCCATGACTATAAAGCACACGGAGAAATTGTCGACTTTGTAGTACTCATGACATACGAATGGGGATGGGCAGGCGGCAAACCCTGGGCGATTGCCCCGATCAATGAAGTGAAGAAAGTGCTTGATTACGCCGTCACCGTCATCCCGAGAAACAAAATCATGATGGGGGCCCCCCTCTACGGACGCGACTGGAAAGTTCCATGGGTCGACGGAACCATCGCGAAAACCGTCTCCCCTCAAGGAGCACTTGATCTCGCGAGCAAATACGGCGTGAGGATTCAATACAATGACGTATATCAATCCCCCTATTTTACCTATTGGGACGAAACCGGTCAAAAGCATGAAGTTTGGTTTGAAGACGCCAGAAGCATGCTGGCCAAACAGAAAACGGTGGATGAATATAGACTGCGAGGCTTAAGCTACTGGGTACTCGGTTCTGCCTTCCCCCAGAATTGGATGTTGCAGCATTCCAGGTATCGGGTCGTGAAATGAGTGATGCACCTCCTGTTGTAAGCAGGAGGTTTTTTGTAGTTTCCGCTTAAAGGAAATTCGACAAAAAGACCGCCATCCAGGCGGCCTCCATGAACCTATTCCAAAAATTCCAATACCTTCAATACAGTCTTTTCCCCCTGCTCGATACAGTCCGGGATACTTACTCCTTCATATGAGCTCCCTGCTATAAAAAGTCCAGGCAGACTTGCTTCAGCCTGTTTATACATGTCCCGGATACGTTCCCTGTGGCCTACTGTATATTGAGGCATGGAGTTCTTATAACGGGACACGATTGTAAACTCAGGTTCACCCTCTATATCCATGACCTTGCTCAGATCTTCAAGGACAATCTGCTCAATTTCATCATCGGATAAATCGACGATGGTTTCGTCACCGGATTTACCCAGGTAACATCGCAATAGTGCCTTTCCTTCCGGTGCAGTGTGTGGCCATTTTTTATGAGTCCAGGTTCCCGCCGTCAAGGAATAGTCACTGTTTCTTGATACAAGGAATTCCGTGCCGGCGATGTCTTTTTTTATGGCATCTCGTGCAAACCCCATTGCTACGGTTGCCACGGATGTAGCCGGCATTTCTTTTAAAAAGGTTAAGAAAGGATACGTGGGAAACATGGATTGTACTACATGGTGAGGTGTGGTGACGATTACGCTGTCGGCTTCCAACTGCTCACCGTTTGTGAAGGTAATCGTGTAAACATTGGTGTCTTCTTTTTCTATGCTGGTTACTTTCATGCTTTTGTATACCGTGTTCGGATCCAGTCCCGCCTCCATGGCGTCGATCAAGGATTGAAGCCCTCCTGTGAATGTAAGGAAGTTTCCTTTTTCATCCGTGTTGGCAGAGTGGCCACTCTTTTTGATACCTGCAATTAAACTACGATGTTTTTGTTCCAATTCATAAAGTTGCGGGAAAGTTGACATTAAGCTTAATTGATCGATATCTCCGGCAAAAATTCCCGTTAAGAGTGGTTCAATCAAATGGTCAACGACTTCATCCCCCATTCTTCTTCTAAAGAATTTCCCCAGTGACTGATCTTCTGTTTTCTGTGAGCGGGGAAGCACGAAATCGGCGGCAGCCCTCATCTTCCCTGTCAATGAAAACAAACTGGTCGTAATAAATGGGGCGATCTGGGTTGGAATACCTACGATGGACCCACCTGGTATAGGGTACAGCTCACCTCCCGCTATCACAAAGGACGTGCCTTTACGGTTATGGATGAGTGTATCCTCGATTCCCAGTCGTTCCGCTAAGCGGGAGACTTCTGGTTTGCTGGCTAAACATGAATCCGGTCCCTTTTCGATCACATAACCGTCCCTTTTCAAGGTATGTACTTTTCCACCGAGTCGATGGGTTGCTTCCAAAAGCTTCACTTCGATGGGAAGGTTTTTATCTTTTATTTCCTGTTGCAGGTAGTACGCAGTCGTTAATCCGGTGATCCCTCCACCTATGATAACGACTCTTTTATTTTGTTGTTCCAACACGTTCATCGCCTTCTTTAACAATAGATCTTATTGAACAATAGAGAAGGACTAAAGCGGTGAGAGTGAACTCATATGCTTCAGTCCTTCCTTTGGTTCAGCCAAAAACGAGAAATTATTTAAGGTGTTTTAACACGACATCTGCCATTGCATCGATGAATTCAGGTTTGGCATTCGGCATTTCCGGACGATAGTACGAAGCTCCAATATCATCTGTTACCACTTTACATTCATAATCGTTGTCAAATAGAACTTCAAGATGATCGGATACGAAGCCTACAGGCGTATAGACGAATGTCTTGTATCCATTTTCTTTATAAAGATCACGGGTTAAATCCTGAACGTCAGGACCTAACCATGGATCAGGAGTGTTTCCTTCACTTTGCCAGCCTACTGCATATTCCTTCACGCCTGCTCCCTCAGCAATCATCTTCGCTGTTTCCTCTAATTGCATTGGATACGGATCGCCTGATTGCAGGATGCGTTCGGGAAGGCTGTGAGCAGATACGATCAGGACAGCATTGCTACGCTCTTCTTCAGACATGCTTGCATAGGTTTCTTTCACTCTATCCACCCAATACTGAATGAATTTAGGTTCATCATACCAGCTTTCAACCGATGTAATGTGAGGCCCGCCCAGCTTTTCTGCCGTTTCCTTCGCGCGTCCATTGTAGGATTTAACACTGAACGTTGAAAAATGAGGGGCAAGTACAATCGAAACGGCTTCTTGAATGCCGTCTTTATGCATCTGTTCAACAGCGTCTTCCACGAAAGGTTCGATATGTTTCAGACCAAGATACATTTTAAACTCAATGTCATCCTGAATGCTGTTTAAATGTTCTTCAAGACTCTTCGCTTGATCCAGGGTGATTTTTGCCAGTGGAGAAATCCCACCAATGGCTTCATAGCGTCCACGGAGGTCTTCCAGCAGTTCAGCAGAGGGAGCTCTTCCATGTCGGATGTGAGTATAGTAACGTTCCAAATCTTCTTCTTTATATGGAGTTCCATAGGCCATCACCAATAGACCCATTTTCTTCTTTGTCATACCATTTCACCTCGTTATCAGTATCATACATTCCATTATTGTGCCATGTTTCTTCATATGAATCCATGGTTACACACGTATGAATGTGCTCTACCTGGCACTGTATTCATGTACGAAAGCTGCCAGACGCTTTAATGTGTCCGGATTAACTTGCGGGAATACCCCGTGTCCTAAGTTAAAGATGTGAGAAGGAAGCTCCATTCCCTGATCAAGGATCTCTTTGGCTCTTTCTTCGATCACTTCCCAGGGGGCTAACAGAATCGCAGGATCCAGATTTCCCATTACCGTTTTGGAAATGCCTCTTTCCCTTGCTTCTTTAATCGGCAGGCGCCAGTCTAAACCAACTACATCAAGAGGAAGGTCATGCCATTCATTCGCCAAGTGACTTGCACCAACACCGAACATAATCAATGGTACGTTCTCTTCCTTCAATTCTGTAAAGATCTTCTCCATGACCGGCTTAATGAATGTACGATAATCTTGTATATTCAATGCCCCGACCCATGAGTCGAAAATTTGGAAAGCAGACGCCCCTGCTTTGATTTGAGCTTTCGCATACGTCACTGTCATAGCTGCCAGTTTATCCATTAAAGCAAACCAGGCTTGTGGCTCTGCATACATGAACGCTTTTGTTTTATTATAGTTTTTCGACGGACCGCCTTCAATCATGTAGCTTGCCATTGTAAAAGGTGCACCGGCAAAACCGATCAACGGCACGGACAGTTGCTCAACAGTCAATAATTTAATGGTATCTAATACGTAAGGAACATCATTTTCAGGGTCGATTTCTCCCAGCTTCTCAACATCCGCTGTCGTACGAATCGGATTATCGATCACGGGCCCGATTCCTGATTTGATTTCTACATCCACTCCTATAGACGGAAGTGGTGACATAATGTCTTTATAAAGGATCGCTGCATCTACATCATATTGTTCCACCGGCAGCCTTGTCACATATGCGCAAAGCTCAGGTTGGTGTGTAATTTCAAACAGAGAATACTTCTCTTTGATTTTGCGGTATTCAGGTTGTGAACGCCCAGCTTGTCTCATATACCAAACCGGAGTATAGTCCGTCTTCTCTCCCCTTGCTGCTCGTAAAAATGTATCATTCATTTGTTTCATACCTTTGTTCGTCCACCTTTCTATGTAACTCCATTATTCCCATTGTATACTAACTTGAGTAGATTCTGAAATTGTCTTATTTATAATATGACCGTACGAATTGTAACCCTTTTAAACTATAGACGTTTTAAAGAGAATTGTATAGTTATCAAGGGAAAATGTCATAAATTTGCCGATTTTCAGGGGGGATGAAAAAATATCCATAAATCATGTTACATGAGCTAAGGATTAGGGAAGAGTATACTAGAGATAACTAACTAATTGAGGTGATTTGGATGAAGGTTTATATAACAACGGGAACCCATGAATTTCTAAAAAAATTAATGGATCGGCATTCAGATGAAAAGATGATCTTAATGCAGGGAAAAGATGCCATGCTGCTCCATGAGACAAAAGGAGAGAGTGTCTTTGAATCCCCCCGCAAATATGAAATTGTCGATCAATCCGGTGAGCTTGAAAATAAAGGATATGTGGTTTTCAATAACATTCCTGTTACAGATGAAGGTCGCCCACTATTTGAGTACCGCTTTAAAAATCGTGCAGGATTGATCGAAGAAGTTCCAGGCTTTACGGCTATCCGGGTTCTTCGCCCATTAGACACGGATACATATGTGATTATGACACTATGGGAAGACGAGAGAAACTTCATTGCCTGGCAGGAGTCAGATCAATACAAAAAAGCTCATGAAAAGCGGGGCACGGAAGAAGGAATTGATAATAAGAAAGACATCTTTCCCCGCGCTTCCTATGTTAGTGACTATCATGTAACAGAAGAAGAGTAAGAACCAAGCTGCCATATTTCTGGCAGCTTATTTATTATCCTGATATTCAAACCTTTCAATCTTAACAATTACACTTAAGGTGTACATACATAATTACAAATTATTAACAGTATACTTTATCGTATTGGATAGATATTTACTTTACATTACCCTATATGAAAGGAGTTGAGTACCGGTGAGTCAAACGTGTTTGCTTCTGATTGACTTTCAAAAGGCATTTGGTCATCCTTCATGGGGAAAGCGGAATAATCCGGGTATGGAAGAAAACGCCTATCAGCTTCTTCGCGCATGGAGAGAAAAGGCATGGCCCGTCGTTCACGTACAGCATTCTTCCAATGATATGGAATCACAACTGCATTCAAGCTGCTCAGGTTTCGATTTTATAGACGAATTCCGTCCTTTACGAAATGAAAAGCAAATCATTAAGCACGTTAACAGCGCCTTTATCGATACGGACCTGGATTTATATTTAAAAAGGGAAAAATTCACATCCCTTGTAGTGATGGGCTTCACGACGAATCACTGTGTATCCACAACGGTTCGCATGGCTCAGAACTTAGGGTATGATGTGACGGTTCCTTTTGATGCCACAGCATGCTTTGAAACATATTCCTATGACGGTTCCTTATTTTCCGCAGAAATTGTTCACGGTCTGTCACTGGCTAATCTTCATCATGAATTCGCCACCATCGCTTCAACAGAATCCATTCTATCTTCTCGATTAAAATTAAGTAAACCTGTTACATTCTAAGAAATGTTTTGTTTTCGCAAAGGGGCTTAGTCAAGGGGAATCATTCCATTCCCCTTGACTAAGCCCCCTTGCTTTTTTCAATATAGATTCTTCTCGCAAAAGCTTCTCTACTCTTTACTACCAGCTTTATACAAGATTCCGTTTCGATTTGCATAAATGGCTGCCTGCGTACGATCGGCCACTCCAAGCTTGCTCAGGATATTACTTACATGTGTTTTGACAGTCTTGACCCCTATGAAAAGCTCTTCAGATATTTCCTGATTCGTCATCCCTTCTCCCAGGCATTTCAATACATCCATTTCTCTCGACGTCAGCTCTTCATGAGGCAATACTTCCTGAGGGCGGAATCGGTTCATCATTTTATCTGCCACTTTGGAGGCAATGACAGACTCCCCCTTCACCGCTTTATAAACAGCCGATGTCACTTCTTCGGCACTTGCCGTTTTCAATAAATAACTATGTGCTCCTGCTTCAATGGCGGGAAACACTTTTTCATCATCATAATAGCTTGTAAGTATGATAATTTTACAGTCAGGATGAAAAGTTAGGATTTTCTTGGTTGCCTCGATACCATTCCCGTTCTCCATCAATAAATCCATCAGAATCACATCAGGCATATACAGCTTCGCAAGCTGAGCCGCTTCATTTCCGCTTTTTGCTTCCCCAAGGAATTCGATCCGATCTTCTGTCAGCAAATAGGTTTTCATTCCTAATCGAACCATTTCGTGATCATCTACAATCATCACCTTTACCTTATCCACCTGTTTTCCCCCTTTGATTTAGACTGGAATTCTCAGGTCAATATACGTTCCTTCTTTCTCTTTAGAACGTATTTGAAACAATCCCCCGATTTCCTCGGCCCGCTCTCTCATTGTCTGAAGTCCGTAAGATGTCATCTTGTTTTCTCTCAGGTTAAAACCTCTTCCATTGTCACTAATGTACAACGTGACATACCCGTCCTTTTTCTCCGTCACAATCTTTACTTTCGTTGCCTCAGAGTGACGAAGGATATTGGAGAGGCTTTCCTGAATAATTCTGAACATATGGGTTTCCGTTCCCTTTGAAAGATTCTCAATCCCATCTAGACTTGCTTCGATTTCGATTTGTGTTTTTTCCTTTAATTCTCTAATTAAAATGGTTAAGGCTTCACAAAGACTTTCACCTTTTAAATCGATCGGTCGTAAATGAAGAAGAAGAGCCCTCATCTCCCCTTGCGCTTTTCCCGCAATGTCTGCTACTTGTTTAACGATCATTTCAACCTTCTTAGAGTCTGTCCCGATACTTTTTTGCGCGGCAGAAGATAGCATATTTAATGCGAATAATTGCTGACTGACTGAATCATGCAAATCCCTCGCCAGTCTTTGCCGTTCTTCCATGACAGCTGCTTGATGAGCCTGGTCGGCAAGCTCGGATTTTTCATCGGCTAACCTCTGGAGTGATTTCACCTGTTCTTGAATGAACACAGCAAGTTGATTTAATTCATCCGATAAGACCCCAAGCTCATCGTGTTCGAATCGGTCCACCCTGGCAGAAAACTTCCCGCTTCTTAACAGCGTTACAAAGGTGGAAATATCATCAATTCTTCCTTTAAATGTATATCCTGTGCGAAATCCGAAATATATGCTTAATAATAGAAGAATGCTTGCCAGCCAAATGGTTAAATATAGTGAAACCTGAAGGGAAAAGCTTGGGTTTTCAGCTAAGTACAGATAGACCTGCAAGGAAATAAAGAAAAGCAAGACAGCCATGGTGGACATCATGAAAAAGCTTTTAAAAATCCAGTTGCGAATATTTGATGACTTTTCCACGTTCTCCCCTCCTTTCACTGGATAAATCGGTCTCTGATCACACTCGGCTGATTCGAATCGATCCTATTTTTACATTAACGTTCAGTTTGATCTTTTTGCTTGCGTGCTCGTATTCAGGCGAACGGTAATAAAGCTCGGAACGAATATCAGCAGACTTTTGGTCGAATAATTTAATATCCCCTACCTGCACTTTCAAGGTGATCTCCACTGGAACGTTTTCTGGAATGATCATCTTTACATCACCAATCCAGCCCTTAATATCAATGGGAGTTTCCCCTTCTGGTATAAAAGCCTTACTAAAGTCAAAATAGTAATCTCCAATGGCATTGTAAAGATTCATTGATTCCAGCGGCCAGTTAGGCTCAGAAAAACGTATATCCCCGACAATAAACCCTTTGTTCATTTTATTCTTCTTTTGAAGGAATTTCTCCCCCAACGGCTGATTTTCAAAACCTATGTGAGATGTCTCCTCTTTATTTGGCGATTCATTGCTTATGCTAATCTTGATGGGTTTATTTCTTCCCACTCTATTAATGGCAATGGCAATAATAAAGAGAGGCCATAGTTTCCACCAGCTTCCATAGTCGAAATCCACTACATCGTACCCATCGAGTATAATGAGCCCCCCTAACACCATACTGAATAGTCCAAACAGTAATTTCCAAAAGCTTTCCTTCAAAAAACTGTCTACCGTCCACTTCAAGCCAAGGAGTAACAACAAAATCGGAATAATATTGACAAATATCTGCGTTATTTCCAAGGAAATGACACCAATATTCAATAGTAATAACAACAATCCTATCGCCATCAACATGAACGAGAAAAACCATTGTTTTCTTCCCTTATACCTCATCCCAACACCACCTTTACATCTACTATTAGTTTCGCTATTAATGGATAAATTCCTGTTACTTCTTTCATTATAGATTGGTTTCTCAACGTATTTGAGGAGCATCGGCATGATTTTGCCTCAGTCTCGAGACGGAAAAAAATGTTTCTACTTTGCATCACACCTTTTCACTATTTTCATAATCTATAGTACAGATCAGGGCATATGCCTAAGTTTGAGGAACGATTTAGAGGAGGTTTTTTCTAATGGGGATTGATTTAACAGCTCTTCATTGGATTTATTTAGCTTTCATAGGATTCATCATCCTATTCATGATTTTTCGGAAAGACACCACGATCGTATGTATCCTGGGGATCTTCAGTATTGCCCTGGTGGCAACAGGGTCTCTAAGCGGATCGATTAGTAGTATATTTAATAGCTTTATATTCGCCATCACCGAACTGCTGTCTACCATTCTCGTGATATCCATTATCGTAGCGATGAGTAAAGGACTGACGACCACCGGTATTAACGATGTCATGATCCGCCCGTTTACAAAGTTCATCCGGACACCGGCCCTGGCTTACTGGACAATCGGTCTTGTGATGATGTTTATTTCTTGGTTTTTTTGGCCGTCGCCTGCAGTAGCCCTCTTGGGTGCAGTATTAGTACCAGTCGCCCTTAGAGTCGGATTACCTGCTCTTGGAATCGCCATGGCCATGAACTTATTCGGTCACGGTATAGCCCTTTCAGGTGACTTTGTCATTCAGGCTGCTCCGAAGTTAACTGCCGACGCAGCAGGCATACCTGTATCAGATGTTATTTCTGCAAGTATCCCCCTTATTATCGTGATGGGTGTCGTCACAACTGTTACTGCGTTCCTTTTCCTTAAAAGAGATATGAAGCGGGGAATCCTTTCGGTGGATTCGAGCTCCCTGGCGTCCATCGGCCAGGTTCAGGAGGAGTCACCTAACCTGTTATCTACAGGATGGAAAAGAACGTTTGCCATTCTTATCCCTATTTTATTTGCCCTGGATATTACCGCTATGGTTTTATTTGACCTTCAAGGAGGAGATGCAACCGCACTGATCGGTGGAACATCCATCATCATACTTCTCTTGATTTCATTGGCTGCCTTTAAAGGAAAGGGATTGGAGAAAACGACGAGCTTCATGATTGACGGTTTTCAGTTTGGATTTAAAGTCTTTGGTCCCGTGATTCCAATCGCTGCTTTCTTCTACTTGGGAGACTCTGGGTTTCAAACGATTATCGGCGATTTCCTACCTTCAACATCACAAGGAATCGTCAATGACCTCGGGGCATCCCTTGCTGCCATCGTTCCCCTTTCTACAGCAGTCGGAGCGATCACCCTTACGACCGTTGGAGCGATCACGGGTCTCGACGGATCCGGCTTTTCCGGCATCTCCCTTGCTGGTTCCGTAGCCAATCTATTCGCAGATAGCATTGGGTCCGGTGTCGCTACCCTAACCGCCCTCGGGCAAGTGGCAGCCATCTGGGTCGGCGGCGGAACACTTGTCCCATGGGCCCTCATCCCAGCTGCCGCCATCTGTGGAGTCGATCCATTCGAACTCGCACGGCGTAACATGCTTCCTGTTACCATCGGATTAATAGCAACTACAATTGTGGCGATGTTCTTGATTTGAACATAGTGAGGGACGGACCTTGTATAAGGTCCGTCCCTCTATTTATCTTGTTTCGGCCGCTTCTCATAGAGAAAGATGCACAGTACGAAAAAGGAGTATCCGAGCAGGTATCCGGCTGCGACATCTGATGGATAATGAGCCTGTTCCACTATTCTGCTGAGCCCTGTCAACATGGAAAGGATGATGGACAGGATAAAGAGGCTCACTTTCATTCCAGTTGAAGAGATCTCTCTACTAATGAAGTATGCAATGACGAGTAAGAAGACCAGTCCTACCATGGCATGGCCGCTGGGAAAACTGAACCCTTCCTCGCCATGTGAAAATGGAGGTCTTTCTCTTTCCATCAAGCCTTTGATGGTTTTATTTAGCACGTTACTTCCAGCTACCAGCACAACAACGGTGATGATTCCAACATAGTCCTTCTTGACCCACCAAAGATATAAAATAAGGGCGATGGATGCGATCCCGATCACTATTTCAGTACCGATTACGGAAAACGATTCTATTAAGTGAAGGTTGCTCATGCTGGACAAGAGATACTCATCACCTAAAATCTCCATCTCATAAAAAACAAAATGTGCGATAGTCATAAACAGTACAAATGAAATGATGGCCGTTATGTATCGAAACTTCTTCATCTTGATCCTCCTTGAATTTCACTCTGACTACTTCCCTCTCAATATTTAGTGTTATAATATTCGTAATATTCATCAAATACTAGGAGGTTGTGCACTTGCTGAATGAATTATATCAGAAATTAGAAGAACGTTGGATAGAAATGGTTGAGATCAGAAGATATCTTCATCAACATCCTGAATTATCCTTCCAAGAAAAAAATACAGCTGCATACATAGCTGATTACTACAAAAGCATCGGCGTACCGGTTAAGGAACAAGTCGGCGGCAATGGGGTAGTCGCAAGAATCGAAGGGGCTCTCCCAGGTAAAACGGTGGCCCTCCGTGCAGATTTTGACGCCCTTCCCATCCAGGATGAAAAGGATGTGGAATATCGCTCCACCGTTCCAGGAGTCATGCATGCATGTGGTCATGACGGCCATACAGCAACCCTGTTAGTATTGGGTAAAACCCTCCATGAAATGCGTAGTAAGCTTTCAGGTACTGTGGTTCTCATTCATCAGCATGCGGAAGAATATGCTCCGGGCGGAGCGAAACCCATGATTGAAGCGGGCTGCCTCGATGGAGTGGATGTTATTTTCGGAACTCATTTATGGTCCAGTGAACCGCTTGGAAAGGTTTTATATCGAACAGGTCCAATAATGGCTGCTGCTGATAGATTTGAAATTGTAATCAAGGGGTCCGGCGGTCACGGGGCACAACCTCATAAAACAAAGGATTCCATCGTGATAGGAGCTCAAGTCGTTTCAGAGCTTCAACAAATTGTCAGCAGAAGAGTGAATCCGATTGAATCTGCCGTTGTGACAATCGGTTCGTTTATGGCAGAAAACGCATTTAATGTGATTGCCGATTCCGCTAAACTCATTGGAACAGTCCGTACATTCAATCCTGAGGTCAGAGACTTTATTGAAGAAGAAATCGAACAGATCTTGAAAGGTGCATGTCTTTCAGCCCGTTGTGAGTATGAATATGTGTATGAACGCGGATATCCTGCTGTCGTTAATCACGCTGAAGAAACGGATCTATTGATTCAAAGTGTGGATACAGTCGATGAAGTTCATGTAGTGGAAGAAATTGAAATGCAAATGGGCGGGGAGGATTTCTCTCATTACTTAGAACATGTAAAGGGTACCTTCTTTTTTACGGGAGCCAAGCCGGAAAATGTTGAAGTTGCCTTCCCCCACCATCATCCAAAGTTTGATATTAACGAAAAAGCTCTTCTTATAGCCGCTAAATCACTGGCGTCTGCTGTCATTCAATATCAACAAAGACATTCTGTCACAGAATCGACGCTGACAAATTAACACATAAAAAAGGATCAGGTGCCATATGATAAGGGCCTGATCCTTTACTCTTAGTAAAAGCGATGATTTTTCTCGATCTTACTTACCACCAATACCCACCAGATCAGGAGCGGTTGAAACAATAACCTCACCCATAGCAGCACTACATTCGCTTCTTCATTCCCTGGAGCTGGAATTCCTTTAATGGCCGCATAGATGTTGGCAGGAAAGATGAGAACTAAATAAATCGCTGTGATGATTCCGGCTTTTTCCCGTGTCTTTGGAATGAGCAGCAGCACAGCTAATATAAATTCAATCATTCCCGTAATATAAACGATTTCTTCTCTTAGGGGGATGATTTCAGGAATCATTCGGGCAAATCCTTGAGCTTCAATAAAGTGAAACACCCCGGCTAAAAAGAAGAAGAATGAGAATAGAATAAGTCCTAACAGCTTCAATCCCTTTTTACGTTTGTTCATCTAAACACCTCTCTAAATCAATGTAACCGTACTTCCTAACTATACCTGAATATTCAAAGGAAATAAAAAAAGCGTTCATTTCCCGTAAAGCCCAGCTCACAAAAAAAGATCGACCATCACGATCGACCTTCCCTCACTACTATTCTAATTCATTAAAGTACCGAATCCGATAAGCAAATTTTGCCACTTCCCCCAGTTGATCAAGAAGCTGATAGTTTGCATAGGCCCCAACGACAGCTCCTACTCCCGGAATGAGTTGAAACAATTTCACGAAATCAATGTAATCCCGATACTCCTGTTGAAAGGTTCGCCAGTCCAATTCCATTAGCTTTTCTTTTTCCTCATCCCAGTTTTCGATGATGTACAGGACATGTTTTTTATGAGAATCACTGGAGAATGCCAGTTGAAACACATACAAAAGAAACAGTCGTTCTTCATATTGTTTTACATCATACCCATGAATGGCAGAGCATTCGCTTAGGAATTTCATTTTGATTGATAAAAGCAACGGAAAATCTGCCAAACCGAGAAAGATTCCACCTGCACCAGTTCCTGCTCCTTCAATCGTCGCAGCTTTTCGGTAAAATTCCATTCGTTCCATCATTAGCCTTTCTCTTCCCTCTAATGAAGGCCTCAATGATATCTGATGAAGAGGTACCCACTCACTGCCCTTTAACGTAACTTCTACCATTCTCTTAATGCTTTCCGTTACCAATTTGTGCGCTTTCTCAGGTATCAATTGATTCACTTTTGTTTGAGCTTGTTTAGAAACCCGTTGAAAGATAGACGATTTTCTACTGAACTTACGTTTCCAGGAATCGAGCTCTTCTTTTTCATGGTTCACACTGAACCACCGTCCTTTTTTATCGGCTTACTCATTCTATACGTTTCTTCCTACTGGATTGTTTCACTAAAATAATGTTTCTTCCATCTTTTTCAATCGCTGAACTAAGTAAAATTGGCTAAACAATATGGAGAATGACAGCCCAACGAGTAGGGTAATCACTCCTTCCACCCAAGCCCCCTTAATGAATAAAGGAAGGCAAAATACAACCGCTTGGATCATCATCGCCTGATTCATGATTTTTTGGAAGGATGATTTCTTCAATTCCCTTGAGACGGGATAAATGAGCACCCAGATTTTATAATCAAACCGTTTAAACATTGGTATGAGCTGAAAAGCGGTTAAATACAGAAACACCAAAGCAGTCAGAATGCTGAAAATAAAGGACGAATTTGAATAAATCAGCAAAACGCCGATCAAGGTCAAACGAAGATAAAGACCTGAATATTCACTTGTTCTCACCAATGAGCGAAGATACAAATAGCGATAGGTTGATGCTTGGGTGAATGATGTTTTCACAATTCCATCAAGCCATTTTCTCCTGTGCACCTTTCCTTTCAGCTTAGGGACATCAGTGAACATATTGGCGATCCGGTAAAAGATCAGCATCCGCTGCTCCTCCAAGTTGATTAACAAATCCCATTTAAGATTTTTTCCTTTTGTTGATTGATAAAAGTAGAGCGCATATCCGAGCATAATGAAGACAACGACCGTGATCATCCAAATGTCAGCTCCTGATAATACTAAGAACACGAGAGTACCGCTTAATAAAAAACGCAAAAAGCTGTCCTGCAGGTGAGCTTCCCTTTCCTGAAAGCGCAGCATAAACCAGCGTACATATAGGTTCCATACCTTTAAGGCTAATACAAAGCCAAGTAACGGAAAGAAGCTTCCAAAGCTGCTGTCTGATACCGCTACATACATCGGCATGAGTGCAGCCAGTACGAGCAGTTGAATATACGATTGAAACATGAAACTAATCCAGATGCATTTGGTGAAATAGCTTGATAAGCGCCCCTCTAATGGCAGAAGAAACACGGCATCCGCTTCCCTCAAAAACGTATAAACGGGACTCCATGCCAATAAGAGACCCAGAATCACCGCCATGATGAGTGGTGCAGGAAAAGCCGGATCCAGGGTTTTCACCCACTGATTATACGTATACGCTGCTCCTCCCAATGCAAAAATCAGGACGAATAATAAATGATCGTTAAACATGTATTTCAAGTACTTTTGAAGCTCTTGATTATACTCTACGATTCGTTTCTTCCAAATACTTTCAACATTATTCATCATGAGATTCTTCCTTTGTCAGCTGGATATAAATATCATCTAAGGTCGCATCCGGCATGAAGAATTCGGTACGAAGTTCCTGAAGCGTACCTTTTGCGCGAATTTTCCCTTCATGAAGAATGATGAATGAGTCACAATATCTCTCTGCCGTTGCTAAAATATGCGTCGACATCAGTATTCCGGCACCGTTTTGCTTCATCTCCTGCATCCAGTCAAGCAGTGACTGAATTCCGAGTGGATCTAATCCAACAAACGGCTCGTCAATGATATAGAGACTGGGCTGAATTAGAAAAGCGCACATGATCATCACCTTTTGTTTCATCCCTTTTGAAAAGTGTGCAGGAAACCAGCTCATCTTCTTCTCCATACGAAAGGCCTTCAACAGTTTATCAATTCTTCCTTTATACTCAGACTCCGATAAGCCGTAGGCCATGGCCGTCAGTTTTAAATGCTCTTCAAGGGTAAGCTCATCATAAAGAATCGGTGTTTCCGGTATGTATGAAAACTGCTTTCGATACTGATCGGCATCACTCTTCAAGGTATGACCATTAATGGACACTTCTCCTTGCTTTGCTTCCATGAGACCGATTATATGCTTGATAGTCGTACTTTTCCCTGCCCCGTTCAGGCCGATTAATCCGACAATTTCATTTGAATGTATGGAAAATGATATATCCTTTAAGACCGGTTTTCGGGTATATCCGCCAACCAGGTGTTTGATTTCTAATAATGACACGAGCAGCAACGTCCTTTCTCTTCTAATGGTTTTCTCTATTTTATCAAAATTTCATGGTAAAGGCATTGTTAATCCAATTTCTCATTCCACATTTTAACATTCATAATAATACACGATTTGCACATCATAATATTTGAAGGGGCCAGCAATAAGAAAAAGGGGATGGTTGTTAAAGACCAGCTAACCGATTTCACTATTGTTTGCGACTGTAAGGATTGTCGTCTTCTATAGTGAATGACACACACACCATATTCATTTGTTCAAAAAATTGATAAATGAGGTGTTTGTTAAAGCACATTTTGACTGAATCAACTTACTTTATTAGCTGATTAAGCTTAGGAGATAAGGGGATGGTCACATTGCACAAAGTCATTCATGTTTCTAATGGTTTACACATATCATCCTTATAGCAAATGAGGTGTTTGTCCAAGACGGCTAACAGTTTCTATTGTCTGAATTGCTTAAATAGCGAAAAGATAAGGGGATGGTCGCATTGAACAATTTTCATTCTAACTTAAGAATGTATCACTACAGAAGCTACTAGCGAATGAGGTGTTTATCAAGGAGAATGAAGCCTGACATATAAACCTTTATAGTATTACCCCTTCAAGAAGAGAGGCAGGAAAATCGTTCCTGTCTCTTCTTCATTTATTTTCTCTTTCATGATAAAATACATAAAAATGCCATTATTGAAAGGTGGAGTAAACAATGAGTGACTGTATTTTTTGCAAGATTATCGACGGTGAAATCCCTGCAATGAAAGTGTACGAGGATGAGCATGTCCTTGCTTTTCTTGATATTAGCCAAGTGACAAAAGGCCATACATTACTTATTCCTAAAGTACATAAAGAAAATATCTATGAACTGACTCCTGATATAGCAAGCCACCTCTTCTCCGTTGCTCCTAAGATTGCTGACAGTATCAAGGCCGAGTTTACCCCCGTCGGAATGAACCTGTTAAGCAATGCAGGTGAAGAAGCAGGACAATCGGTCTTCCATTTCCACATGCATTTCATTCCCCGCTACGGCCATGGAGATGGCTTCGGAGCCGTCTGGAAGACACATAATGATGACTACACTCAAGAAGATCTGAAAGGAATTGCTGAATCCATTGCACAGCATCTGTCATAAAGCAGAGTGCCTGATCCCCTTAGATCAGGCTTTTTTTCAGAATAATTAATCTTTGACAACAACTCTCGGTATGTTATAATGTACCTATCTTTTCGCTAATGGCAACAGTGCACATTAGGAGAAGCAAATAGTATAGTTTAGTTGAGGAGAGATGAGAAATGAATACAAAAACACTTGTATCCCTGTCATTATTAGTAGGGATCGGAGCCGTCCTGCACACAGTGATCCCGGGAATATTCTTAGGGATGAAGCCTGATATGATGCTGACAATGATGTTTCTAGGCATTATATTATTTCCAGCTAAGAAAAACGTATTACTATTAGGTTTATTAACAGGGGTCATTTCAGGATTAACAACACAGTTCCCTGGTGGATTCTTACCTAACCTGATCGATAAACCGATCACGGCATTCGTTTTTTACGGACTTTTCCTGGCTACTAAAAAAATCACTCGTTCACTTGTAGGAGCTTCTATATTAACAGCTATTGGTACACTCGTATCAGGAAGTGTTTTCTTACTTTCTGCTTATGTGATTGTCGGTCTGCCTGGAGCATTCTTTGCTTTATTTGCAGCAGTCGTACTTCCGGCTACACTTGTTAACGCTGGAGCAATGTTTGTGGTGTATCCAATCATTAACGGGATTTTAAAACGTTCAACCATTCGAGAAGCTGTTACAACAGAACAGCTATCCTAAATTAAATTATAGTAAAGCCCTCCATTTAATGTGCTACCATCATTAAATGGAGGGCTTTTTCTATTCCTTACTTGACTGCAACCCACAAGAGTACCCCAATTAAAAAGGTGATCACCCCACCGGACCCCAAGATGGCAGCACGCTTTTTCAATATATTCTTAGGAGGATACATTCCCGGCCTTTGAATGGTAATGAAGTTATACACCATACTTAGAAATAGTACGCCACAGAGAGCAAAGAACCCAAAGATTATCCCGTCCATTACTTAGAACCTCCTCCTTTACTCCACCTCTTACCTTTATTTTTATGCTGAAGATAAGCAGGTTATGAATTCACTTGTTTTAATCTGTTCTAAAAGGGAAAAGGAGAATACATGTTGATTGTAGAAATAGAGTATTATAGAAATAGAAGAACGAGGTGATCATAGTGAACAAAAAATCTCTTGCTTACGGACTTTTAATTGGTGGAGTGGTTGGAGGAGTAGCATCCCTTCTCACGTCTCCTTCATCAGGGAAAGAAATCCGGGCACAAATTAAAGACAAGAAGGATGATTGGACAGGAGTAATCGAGGAGATGAAGCTCCATATTGGTGAACTGAAAGAATCCATCGGCACCCTGTCTCAAGAAGGAAAAGAAACGGTCCTGCAGCTTTCAAAGGATCTTCAAGCTTCATTCAAGCAATGGCAGGCTTCAACAGAACCAAATAATCGACGACTTCAAGAAGAGATTCAATCCATTCAAAGAACCATTGAAGACTTGGAAAGATCGATTAACTCAGCAAATACGACGAATCAATAACTAGAACCCCGTATCCCTCCATTTACTTATGATGATGGAAGGCTGCGGGGCTTTTCTTTTAATTGGATTAGGGGGATTAAAACGTTTCTGCAGAAAAATAAAAAAATTTATATATTCTCCTTTCTTTTCTTTCAATATAATGATTACACGTACAAATCCCGTCATCACAGTATTCATTCACCCATCAACCACTGTTTTTCAAAGGATGTAGCAGCCAAAAATTATATACTTCTAAAAATTTTGTCAATTTAACCTTTATTAATTATTACTTTATTGGCATAATAAAATATAAGCGCTTTCTTTTTTATGATAGTTGTTTTGGTGAGTTATTTTCGTACTACTTAAATTCAAAAAAGATTTTCTAGCAAAGTGGGTGAATGAGATGAAGGAAAGAGAATTTACTTTGAAAGAGGCTATGCTCTTCAGTCAAAGAATGGCCCAGCTCAGTAAAGCTCTGTGGAAGGCCATAGAAAAGGACTGGCAGCAATGGATAAAGCCATACGACTTAAATATTAACGAACATCATATTCTCTGGATTGCGTATCATTTAAAGGGTGCTTCCATTTCAGATGTAGCCAAGTTTGGTGTCATGCATGTTTCGACTGCATTTAACTTCTCCAAGAAATTAGAAGAACGGGAATTACTGCAGTTTTCTAAACGGGAGAACGATAAACGGAACACCTATATTCAATTGACGGATAAAGGGGAAAAGATCCTTCTCGAACTAATGAAGAACTATAAGCCTGAGAGTCACTCAATCTTCCAAGGAGTTTCTCCATTAAGAGAATTATATGGAAAGTTCCCTGAAATGATCGAGATGATGACCGTCGTACGAAATATATATGGAAATGATTTTATGGAGATATTTGAAAAATCGTTTCATAATATTGAAAATGATTTTTCTGATGATAACGGAAAACTGGGAGAACTATTTCAAGATGAAGAAGAACTGGCTTGATCTACAAGCTCTTCTTTAACAGTTTCATCAAAGCTGGATATAGGTCTTGAGCTAAACAGCCATCCACCACTTCCTGAACCTTCAGCTTTGAATGAAGCTCTTCTTCAAACTCTTTGAAAAGCGGAGTATTGTACACGAATCCTTCCGCTTTTTGCTTTTCAAGTTTCATGCTCAATCTATCACAAGTAAGAAAGAACTCCTTCACTTCTCTCTCCGACAAACCATTACGAATGATTAATCGATGAAATGGAAAGCCATTTTCGGGAATCATATCCGCCATCAATCGTTGATAATACTCAAGTTTCTCTAAACGTTTCATTAATTCATTCATATTCATCACCCTTCAATCATTGCACAAATTCTCATACTCTCATTGTACAAAACTATAACATACCTGTCCCAAAAACTCCGCTTAAAAAATAAGAAAAAATCATAGCAAAATGTATTGATTTTTTCCGGCAATCGTAATAAAGTATGTAAAGCACTTATCTAAGATTTACTCGTCTAATGGAGGCGATTTTTTTATGCATTGCTGGAAAACAATTAATCTGGAAAGACAATTCGGATTTTACCGAGTCTTTTTACTTTCATCCATTATCATGATGATGGTATTCTCATTAATATACGTACCAATTAACTTACTATTTCCAAGCGCGTTCTATGATAACCATTTCCTTGGATTCTTAATAGGACTGTTGAGTATATATCCATTGCATAAGTTTTTTCACATTGTACCCATTCTGCCCTTTGTGAAAAAAATAAAGTGTAGATGCAATCGAAAATTATATCTATTACCGATTGTTTCATTGCGGGTGGATCAGCCTATTTCAAAATTCCGTTATATGCTTGCACTGGTGGCACCATTCTTCATACTGAACGGCATTTTGCTATACGGATGCATCTATTTCCCACACTACTCTCATTACTTTTCAATGCTGCTTGCATTCCATTCAGGAATCTGCGCCATTGACTTCATCTATGCGAGACAACTAATGGATTCACCAAAGAATGCATTGATTGAAGAGAATGATGATGGATACGAAATATTGATTTATCAGTAAGGATGATGGATGACCATTGAAACATACACTCGATGGAGGAAATCATCCTTCTATTTTTATTAGGAGATTCTTCGTTTTACGTGCTCAAAAATACCTACTTGCACTTGGGCGTAATGGAACAAATCATGCGAAAAAGTCTTTTTCGCACGATTTCAGCAATACTCTCGCTACCATTTAGAGAAATAATTTGGTAATGTATAGCTTATAGGAGATAACGGGGAGGGGTTTGGATGATCTCCATGTTTTTAGTGTTTGCAGTTTTCATCTTATTTTATATAAATAAAATGACAAATGCATTATGTTTACAAAAAGAAATACCTGAAGAACGCCAACCTAAGGTGTTTAGAACCATCAATATTCTAATCACCATCTTACTGGTTTCTTCTTATATAGAAATACTATATACATAGAACATGAAAATGGATAAAACAAAGCCGATCCGGATTTTACGGATCGGCTTTGCTTAACTATTCAAATTAGCAAACGTATGCTGCACCAATGATGATTAACAAAATGAATAGAACAACGATTAACGCAAATCCTCCGCCGTAAGCACCTGACATCTGCGCTTCCTCCTTTCATGTATGAAAAAGCCGCCTAAATAGGAATAAAGCAAAAGGGGCCGCCTATCGTAAGGTATTGCCCCCTCTACAGTCTTTATCCGAAAACTTTAAACCCTGAGGCTAAATTATAGCCATGCTGCACCTACAATAATTAACAGGATGAACAGTACTACGATTAACGCGAAACCTCCGCCGTATGCGTGACCCATAACTTTCCACCTCCTTTGAAGCGCTACTTTATCTTATTCAAGTTAGCTGCCATTTGTTTTAGGCTAATGTCATAAATTTATTTTTTAGCAAATAAATGCGGCACCAACGATGATTAATAAGATGAACAGCACTACGATTAACGCGAATCCGGAATTGTGTCCACAGCTCATATTTATTACCTCCTTTTCTCTCTTCGCTCTTATCATATGAAAGTACCTAGGAAATGGGTGTGTAAAATGCCCATTTTTCTGAAGATTAGTTTGGAAAATATTTTTTTTCATGGAAAAAGTATGTTATAGTATATTTTGTGGAAATTTGACAAGCCATCAAACGAATATATTGTAGGAGTTGGTCACCATGAAAAAATGGATCATTACAGTATCATTGGCTGCGGGAGTCGTTGGACTTGCAGGATGCAGCGGAGACGGTGCTGAAGGTAACAGTGACGTTGTTGCAACAACAAAAGCTGGAGACGTAACAAAAGATGAACTTTACAAATCAATGAAGCAAAAATTCACTCCACAAATGGAACAAGCCCTTCAGGAACTGGTTTACACTAAAGTACTTGAAGAAAAGTATGACGTGTCAAAAGAGGAAGTTGATGAAAAGCTGAATGAAGCCAAAGATCAATTGGGACCTCAATTTGAAATGTTCTTACAACAATATAATCTTGATGAAAAATCGTTTAAAGAATACTTAAAGCTTCAATTACTTCAAGAAAAAGCGGCGATTTCTGACGTGAAAGTAACAGATGAAGAAGTAAAGGAATACTACGAGACATGGAAGCCTGACATTCAAGTCCGTCACATTCTTGTGGATGATGAAAAAACCGCCAAAGAAGTAAAACAAAAATTGGCTGATGGTGGAAAGTTTGAAGAACTTGCAAAAGAATACTCCAAAGATCCTGGATCTGCTGAAAATGGCGGAAGCTTAGGCTGGGTAGACAATGCAGGTCGCAAAAACTTCGTACCTGAATTCTCTAAAGCTCTGGACACTTTAGAAAAAGGAAAAGTGAGTGAGCCGATCAAGACAGAATATGGCTACCACATCATTGAAGTGACAGATAAAAAAGAAAAGAAATCCTTTGACGAGATGAAAAAGGAAATCGAAAAAGAATTGAAGCTTTCAAAAGTGGATCCTCAAAAAATCCAGGAAGCCATGAAAGCTGAAATCGAAAAAGCTGACTTAAACATTAAAGATGAAGATCTCAAAAAAGCATTTGATCAAGTGCTCAATCCTCCTGCTGCACCTGAAGGCGGAGAGGCTCCTGCTGCACCTGAAGGAGAAGAAGCTCCGGCACCTGCGGAGGAATAGACCAAAAAGGACTGACGGATTAAATCCGCCAGTCCTTTTCATTTATGTGTGTGATAATCAAGACAATAATTGACGTCTTCGCTGCTTCTCCTCTTCCATACGATGAATGTAGACTTCTCCTTCTTTCTCAATCCACTCGTCTTCCATGTTCTTTTCTTCCTTAGCTGATTTAATCGTCATAAAGGCACTCCCGAAAATCCCTGCTACAACCAAGTACATCCAGATAGGTAGTGTCATTTGCTTCATCTCCTTATAGGTTTGTCCTCTTTTATTTACACTATATGTGGTGAAGAGATGAAACATAACCAGATTTAAACTTTTATTCTGCTGTAAAAGGCCCCGATCCATCCACCGGGGCCAATTATTACCTATTTATGAAAAGTTGGTTTATAGAATGAACGATTATCAAGGGCAAATACCCTTTCTGTATATTCCCCTGGTTTCACCCGTTCCAATGCGCGGTCCAACATATTCATCTTTGCATCCACATTATCGATGTAATGAAGGATTTCTGCTTCACGAATGAGTGGCGGCTTAGGACTTCCCCACTCCGCTTTCCCATGATGACTCAGTACCAGATGTTGAAGGATCATCACTTCTTCTCCTTCAATTCCAAGCTCGTCTGCAGCTTTTCCGATCTCATTCACCATGATCGAAATATGGCCAATCAGATTTCCTTCGATCGTATATGTTGTCGAGGTTGGACCTGAAAGCTCAATGACTTTCCCTAAGTCATGTAGGATCACTCCCGCATAGAGCAGATCCGAATCAAGGGAAGGATACAATCCTGCAATCGCCTTTGAAAGATCCAGCATCGAGACAACGTGATACGCAAGTCCTGATACAAATTCGTGATGGTTCTTAGTAGCCGCAGGATATTCCAGGAAAGGCTTTTGGTATTTTTTAATCAAGTGTCTTGTGATGCGTTGAATATTCGGGTTTCTCATTTCAAATATATACTGAGTGATCTTACTCGTCATTTCATCTATGCTCACCGGCGCAGTTTCCAGGAAGTCGGAAATGGCATAACCATCTGCCGGGGAAGCGGGGCGAATCTGCTTGATCTTGAGCTGACTCTTTCCACGGTAACTATGTATGTCTCCAACAACCTTTACGATCGTTTCAGGCTGATATGCCTTCTCATCCTGCTCAGAAGCATCCCAAAGCTTAGCTTCCATATCTCCACTCTTATCTTGCAGAAT
The DNA here is from genome assembly GCF_042666755.1 of Rossellomorea sp. GCM10028870. Taxonomy (NCBI): domain Bacteria; kingdom Bacillati; phylum Bacillota; class Bacilli; order Caryophanales; family Bacillaceae; genus Rossellomorea; species Rossellomorea sp. GCM10028870. Next base: position 1,959,917 of record NZ_JBHTGN010000001.1, read on the forward strand.
CAGCGTTAAGAACGGCTTTCCTGTATTTGTCGTACCTTTGGTCATTTGTTTAATTAAAAGGGGTAAATCGATTGTTTCTCCGACATTAAAATGGGTAATCCCAGACATCTCTTCTCCTCCGTCCAACTATATTAGTAGTTTAAGTATATCATATTTCAGGAGAAAACACGGATGGAAAGGGCTGGGGAGAATTTTGTTGTTGTTGTGCCAGAATCCGTCTTTGTTGTGCCCAATTCTGGACACCCTTCGAAGGTCCGTCCCTCTCCTTTTACAACAAAAAACCGCCCCTCACCGGAGACGGTTCCAACCTAGTTCACTAATGCTCTCTTCTCTTTCTTGCTAATCCAAACCTTCGTCGCTACCAGCCCTACGAGCATAATGAATGCGCCAAAGTAGTATGGAATATGTATGTTCCATTCAAACAGCGTCCCTGCAAGTAATGGTCCAGCAACGTTCCCGAGACTGAGAAACGAGTTGTTCAGCCCCATGACAGTCCCTTGACGTTCACCCGCTAATTTTGAAATAAGGGAGTTTAACGACGGACGGAGCATGGAATTTCCGACGAAGAAAACGGCGGTTGTGATCAAAATCCCTGCAAAGCTGGTGGCAAATGTCATGATGACGAATCCCAGTGCACTGAGGAGCAAAGAGCCGGTTACGACTTTTTCTTCACCGAATCTCTTCGTTGCCCTTCCCACTCCCACTCCTTGAACGAGGGTTCCGATAATCCCGATAATCAGAATGATGATTCCCACTTGCTGCGGACCATATCCATAACGCTCAAGTGCATAGTAGCTGAAAATGGATTGGAAATTCGCCAATCCGAAGCTCATGATGAACACGAGAATCAATAGAAATCCGACAGGACTCATAACTGCATTCTTCATGGTCACAAAGCGGTTTTCACGTTTCTCGTCCGGATCGAACGTTCTTTTTTCCTTAGGATAAGATTCCGGTAATATGATGACCGAGACGATAGCTGCAATAGTGGCTGCGATCCCTGCAAATATAAATGGATAGGAGAGATTGATTTCTGCAAGCCATCCTCCGATTCCAGGCCCTATGACGATACCTAGACCCATGGCTGCACCCAGTATCCCCATCCCTTGACCTCGATTATCCTCATCTGTTACATCTGATACATAAGCCATTGCAGTTGGCATTAATGCTGAACCGAAAACACCTGCCAGTATTCTCGACAGGAATAGCATCCATAACCCTACAGCGAAGGCAAAAATGAATTCAGCTATGGCAAAGCCTATCAGGCCAATGGTGATTAATGGTTTCCTCCCGATTCGATCGGATAACCGTCCCCAAATAGGAGCAAATAAAAACTGCATAAATGCAAATACAGCCACCAACGCTCCGAGCGTTTGAGCATTGGCGTTGAATTTTTCTACGTAGAAAGGAAGAATGGGGATGACCAGCCCGATTCCGACCATGACGATAAATAAGTTAAAGCTGAGTAGTGCCAGTGGCCCCCGATTTCGTTTCCACCCTTTTGTTTTTGTCATACTATGTGTTCCTTCTTTCTAGCACTCAATTCTTTCCCATGCGACTCCTTTTCATTATCAGCCGTCATGAATGATTAAACAACTCCTTGTAGTATTGTAACGAATCCAGGAGATTTTTGCTAATTCTAATGGACAAAAAATCAGGAAGTGCGTATCGCTTCCTTTTCCATCCGCTTTAACACAATCATTTCCTCACCGGAGAACGTATTTTTAATATGAGGATGACAGGTAAAGAACAGAATTTGATGCTTCTTTGCCATTTTCCTCAGCAGCTTTAAAAATGCGTTCGTTCTCTCTCGATCAAAGTTGACTACCCCATCATCGATCAGTACCGGCAATGGGTACTTGTCGCGGAAAGATTGTATAAGGGCAAAGCGAATAGCGATGTAAAGCTGCTCTTTCGTTCCTTGACTGAGCTCAACTGCGTGAAAGACTGCACCGTCCTTCCTCTCAACCCTGATCATCTCATCTTCTTGCAAGAAAATGCGAAGATAGTGATCTTCTGTAAGCTCTCTGAAATTTTCTTCTGCAAGTTTCATCACTTTAGGCATCTTGGTTTTCTGGTAGAGATCCATTGTTTTGCTTAAGGACACTTGTGCTAACGTATACTTTGACCATTCGTAAGCAAGCTCCTGAAGCTCCGCTTTCTTGCCTTGAAACTCCTGTAGGATGCTGGAGTAACTCTTTCCTTCTTCTAACACCTTTATTTCATACGAAATGGAAGCGAGCTCTTTTTGATGAGCGGACAGCTCTGCCGAAAGCTTATCAATTCTTTGTGACACGCGTGTTAATTCTTTCCTGATTTCTTCCTGGGAATCGAACCGGAGAAATGTATCGAAAGTTCGTTTCGTCATTCGTGTTTTTATTCCACTATATTGAGCAGATAGCTCGTTTCTTTCTTCGACGTGAAGTGCTTTTTCGCGAAATTCAGCTTCGTTCAGGCAGCCAGCAGACTCAATAAGAGTTTGGCTTTCATCACGGATCTTTCTCAATTCAATGGAAAGTTTCTCTATCTCAAGAGAAAGAGGCTCGAGTTCCGATTGGATACTATTGATTATAAGCTTTCTCTTTTCAATATCCTGGGTGATCCCCTTCAGTTTTATCAGAGCCTCCTCGACTGTCGTAAACGTGAGAGAATGTCGATGGAACCATTCCTGGCAGTCTTCCTTATACTCATTCATTTTGTTGAAGACATAGGCTTGTTCTTCTTTTAAATGGATATAAGCTTCATAGTTAGAGACCGCTTCTTTCATTTTGGCAAACGCATCACGCAGCCACTTCCAGTGAAAGTCAGGAGGTAAACAAAGCTCTGATATCAAGTGGGATACTCTTTCCTCTCCTAGAACAATTTCTTTTTCTATTCCCTTCTGTTTCTCATGGAGCTTCTGAAGTTTTGCTTGCTGCTCTTCTAATGAAAGAATACGCTGCTTCCACTCGCTCCTCAGTTCCATTTGCTGCTTTAAGCTTTGCTCAGCTCTTTCGGGAGAGTTGAATTCCAACTTCCCTTCAGGCTGGAGCTCTTCTGCTCTTGCTTTTGCTTTTTGAAGGCTCCTTGATTCTTCCTGCAGATTCCCCCTGGCCTGCATGCCCATTGCTCCGACCACCATTAGGAGCAGCAGGCTGATCCCTGTAACCAGCCAATTCCCGGTCACAATTGCCCACGCACCGAACCCGGATAAAAGGAGGAGTGCTGCACCGATTAATAGGAGCTGTTGAGAAAGGGATGCCTTATTTCTGCTGAATCGTTCTTCTGCCTCTTTCACTTGCATGTTCATCCAGTGTGCCTGATCACGTGAAACTTGCCGGGAAGATTGGCTTTTCACCGTCCTTTGTAATTCCTGATACTCATCTTCTTCCATCAGTCGCTCTTCTAAGTCATCACATTTGCTTTCAATGCGGTGAAGTTCTTCTTTTTCCTCTTCGTAATGCTTATGCAAGCTATCACGTTCATGAAGGAGCTTTGATTGCTGATCTAGCGCATTTTGAATACGGTCGGACATCATTAAGCTTGTATCCAGTGACTGGATTTCCTCCATTTCAACTGTTAATCCTAATTCCCGGATCGTATCATTGATTTTACTACGCACCGTTTTCAGTTCTCTGCTCCGTTCGCTGCTTTCTTCTTTCCATTTCAGATAAAAGGATTGTTGAGACATTATCTTTTCCATAAATGGAAGGTCTTCATTTATGGAAGTATCAATTTCTTCGGATTCTAATTTGTTTTGGAGTTTTTCTTGTTTCGCCATCAAGGATTCAAGGTACGCTGATACCTGTCTTTCTTCGGTTTTAAGCTCATTTAAGAGTTCTAATCCTTTTGCAGGAAACTCGATTGCTTCCAGCTGTGCAAGCCGCTCTTTCACTCTTTTGAAGCCAGATAGTGAGTCCCAGTTTTCATTAACCGAAACCAGGTTCTGTTTTTTTTCAGTCAGATCCGCCTTCTCTGCCTCCATGGATGAAACACGGGTTTCCAACGATTGTTGCTTTGCTATAAGCGGACGGTATTGTTCATTTTTTTCTTTTCCTTCCCTTACTTGTTTTTCAAGGGATTTTAGTTGTGTCAACACCGTATTGATCATCGGTTTTCTACCTGATTTCTTAAACAGCTGCTCCCTTTCTTTTTGCCAGTTTTGTTCCAGCTGTAAAAGCAGGTCCGTCCCTGTAGAGCCTGCAGAGAAGAGGTAACGGTTCAAGTCTTCTTTTTTGAGGCGCTGGATGTTTTGGAGTCCTTCCAGGTTGAACGAGAATATGTTTTGGTAGGTTGCTCTGTCCATATGCCCCAGCAATTGTTGAAGGGTTTCTTCTCCTTCCATTCTTCCGTCTTCGAATTGGACGGTTACATCGCCTGTCGCCTTGCCCTTGATGCGCTCGATACTTACGGTACCATGACCATCCATTTGGCAAAGAATTTTCCCGCCATACTCTGTCGATGATTTCGGTTCATACCTCAGGAGTGATTGCTGCTTAGTCGGAAAACCGAATAAAATGCTATGAATGAAAGACATGATCGTTGATTTACCAGCTTCATTTTCCCCATAAAATAATTGAAGGTCCTTTAGGGAAAAACGCTTATTTTCTATTTTTCCGTATCCGTAAATATGAAGTTCGAGTAGTTTCACCTCATTCACCTCCACGTTCAGCCTTTATTTTGTAACAAGTGCTCTGTTTCTTCTATTAAAGATTTCTTCTCTTCTTCCTTTAAGGGATCCAGGAAGCGGTAAATTGAAGGGTGCTCATACAGCTCTGCCAAGGCATCCTCCCACTCTTCTTCATTCATCCCCTCCAGGGTCGCCATAACCTCCTGTTTAAACGGATCCTGTTCAATGCCCCGACTCGCTTGTGCTTGATTCCACCGTATTGAATGAATCCACTTCACCCCCTCTTGACCCTCATAATCTGACTGCAATGCTTCCAGCAGATCACCATTTTCTATTTTTCCCACCACGTCTTGAGGAAGTGACTCATCATGGTTCAGGACGACCTCTATTAGCATATCCCCGTCGTTCAGGGGTTCAAGGGCTTGCTGGATACGCTGAAACATTTCTCCAAAGCGGTGGACACCTTGGAGGGATACTGTGCATGTCTTCCACATCATGTCGTGAGTCGGAATAAAACTTAACTCTGTATGGTGTTGATCAAGCTCCACTACATAACATCCCTTCATCCCGGTTTCTTTCCTGTGCCTTCCCTGGATGTTTCCTGGGTAGACGATAAAAGGATCTTCATGTAGAATCTGTCGCTCATGAATATGCCCGAGGGCCCAGTAATGGTAATTCTTCTCCAATAGTTCACTGATAGTAAAAGGAGCGTATGTTTCATGAGAAGAGTGAACACTTCCTTCGCTGCCATGAAGGATACCGATTGTATAGCGGTCCTCGGATCGTTTAGGAAAGCCTTCTATCCTTCGTTCTCTAATATGTCTGGTACCATAGCTAAATCCCACAATATCGACGGTTTCTCCACTTTGAGTGGTAACTTGCTTCACTTCGGTATCCTTGTTAAAAATATGTATATTCTCCGGCATATCGAGCTCTAATCGATAGCTTCCAAGATGATCATGATTGCCATGCACGACGTATACAGGAATGTTGTGTGCGTGCAATTGATTAAATTGCTTCAATAATTTCGCTTGCGCCCGAATACTTCGATCTTCTTCGTCAAACAGATCCCCGCTGATGATCATAAAGTCAATTTGTCTATGAATCGCTTCCCTGACCACTCTTTCAAATGAAGCGAAAGTACTATTATGAATACGTTCAAACACTTCTTTCGGTAAATGTTTAAGGCCAATAAACGGACTATCCAGATGTAAATCTGCTACATGAAAAAAACGGATTTTATCCATGAAGTTTCCTCCTCGCACTACGAATATATGTTCTAATATTCTTTCATTATATCCTAAAACCGGGGATAATTTCAGTATGTATTCACAATTTGTACGATTCACAGAGAAAGGCTGCCCCGAGCGACGGAGACAGCCTTTCGTTCCAGATTATTTTTTCGATGTTAAATCGATTGCTTTCTTAATATCTTTATAGGAATTGGACTTTCCATAAAGAAGCACTCCACCACGATACACACGTGCCCCAAATACCCCGAGAATAATGATCGTCGCAAGAAGGACCACAATCCCGATGATCGGTTCATACACCGGAAGATTCAGCATCCCTACGCGCAGGAACATCACCATCGGTGTGAAAAACGGGATATAAGATGTAATCGTGACAAAGCCCGCTTCCGGATTTCCAAGACCGAACATGGAGATGAAGAATCCGATCATGATCAGGAAGGTCATCGGCATAATCATCTGCTGCACATCTTCAATTCTACTGACAAGGGATCCCAGTAATGCTGCAAGGGTCGCATACAGGAAATATCCTAATAAGAAGAAGATGATCGCGTAGATAACGACACTCAAGGACAGAGACTCAAATCCGAATCCTTCAAAGAAGCCCCCGACTAGTTCATCTTTCTTGCGAATCATAGTAAAATAGCCTACTGCCAGGATAACGGCTAATTGAGTCAAGCCGGCGAGACCGATTCCAATGATCTTTGCAAACATTTGTTTTACCGGAGACACACTGGATATCAGGATTTCCATGACTCTCGAGCTTTTTTCTGTCGCGACCTCCATGGCCGTCATGTTAGCGTAAGCAATGACAGAGAAATAAATAAAGAACAATAGAACATACACAATGCCTCTCGCCTGACTCAGTTCTTCTTCAGACTTGGCTCCTTCGACAAGGGCTTCCTTTTCAAAAGCAACAGGACCGCTTAACAGGGCCAGTTCATCGCCTGAAAGCTCCAGTTGACTGGCAGCCAGTGAGGATTTTACATTTTGCAGGGCGATTTGCAATTCCCCTGTCACGTTAGACTCTGATAATGAATTGGATTTATAAAGAGCTTGTGGAAGTCCTTCCGGGCTTTCACTTAATACCAGTAATCCCTTTATCTCTTCAGATTCTATTTTCTTCTCGATTTCTCCGGTAGGTTGGGAGGTTGATTCCAGCTTTATATCACTATCCATGACCTCCAGCTGTTGCAGTAGCGGATCGAACATCTTACCTGTTTCGTCCTGAACTGCTACCCTACTTGTATCATCATTACTGAAGTTCGATATGACACTTTCAAAATTGGCCAGTAATACAATGGCAGCGGCTATGATGACCGTGGATATGATAAATGACTTTGCCTTTAGCTTCGACAGATAGGAGTGACCCAGGATCAAGAAGAAATTATTCATAAGAAGTCCCCACCTTTTCTATAAAAATATCGTTCAGGGAAGGTTCCTCTAATTCGAATTTTCGAAGGAATCCTTTTTGTACGACATCATGAAATACTCTTTCAGCCGCAGCCTCAGATTCAACTTGAAGAAGAACTCCTTCCGTTGTTTCCACAAGCTTTGTCACACCCTGCAAGTCCTTCAAGTAGAGAAGGTCAAAGTCTGCATGAATCACGACATTTTTCTTCCCAAAGGAACGCTTGATCTCCTTCAAGCCTCCATGGACCACAGGACGTCCTTTATGCATGATGCATAAGCTTTCACAAAGCTCCTCTACGTGTTCCATGCGATGACTGGAAAACACAATTGTCGTTCCATTTTTCTTTATTTCCCGGACGGCATCCTTCAACAGCTCGACATTTACAGGGTCCAGACCGCTGAAAGGCTCGTCTAAGATCAATAATTTGGGTTTATGAATGACCGATGCGATAAATTGAATTTTTTGCTGATTCCCTTTTGAAAGCTCTTCTACTTTTTTATTCATATATTGGGGAACATTGAATCGCTCCAACCAATACTCCAATTCCTTCAGTATCGCCTTTTTCTCCATTCCGCGAAGACGGGCCAGATAGACGATCTGATCGCTTACCTTCATTTTCGGATATAACCCTCTTTCTTCCGGAAGATATCCGATCTCTGGACTTGTGGTATAATCTATCCCTTTCCCATTCCACGTAATCTGCCCTTCAGTTGCATCTAACAAACCTAACACCATTCGAAATGTCGTCGTCTTCCCGGCTCCATTCGCCCCGAGGAATCCGAACATTTCACTCGGTGGAATTTCAAGTGACAGCTCATCCACTGCTGTGAAATTTCCAAACCTCTTGGTTACCTGTTGAATACGCAAACTCATATCAGCATTCCCTCCTGTACCCATAAACGAGCATCCTTTTTCTCTCTAGTACTCTACGATTTTATCCACAAAAGGTTTCATTTCCCAACTCTTTTTCATTATCAAATTATTTAGACTTTCCAAAAAAAAGATAATATGAAAAAATAAAAGAGTAAATGAATTCTATACAAAGGGGTAAATTACTATGAAAGTCTACAAACTGACAGTCTTTGAAAAAGACGGCAAAAAGATTCTCGATGAATCATTTGAAGCTTCATCCGATAGTGATGCAAAGAAAATGGGAGAATCCATGTTAGAGGAAAAAGGCTATTCCGATCATACTCACCGCTGCACTTCTCCTCTGGGGAAACTATTGTTGTTTCATGTGTAAGATGAACATCCTGCATTGCGGGTCACCCCGAGTGGCCTGCGGTGCATTTTTTTGTTAGAGAGGGATGATTCATTGAACGAAAAAAGAACCAACCCCCATCAGGTCAGTCCTTATTAACCATTATTCCCCCTTGAATTCAGGTCTTCTTTTTTCCACGAATGCACGAATGCCTTCTTGGTGATCGGAGGTTTGACGCATGAGCCATTGACCCTCTTTTTCGAGATCAAGTGCACGCTGAAGCCTGTCTTTGTTTAAATTGACATACACTTCTTTCGTTTTCAGCATCGCTTTCGTCGGTGCACTTAACACTTGTTTCGTGTAGCGCTCGATGCCTTCCTCTAATTTACCCGAAGGTATCGCTTCATCGACCAGGCCTTTCATAAGGGCTTCTTGTCCCTCGAAAACTTTTCCGTTCCAGATCATTCGTTTTGCTTTATGCGTTCCCAGGCGCTCTTGTAAGAGAAAGTGACTTCCTCCATCTGGTATCAGGGCGATGCCGATAAAGTTCATGGCGAGTTTGCTGTCTTCCTCACATAAGATATAGTCAGAAGCAAGAGCGAGGCTGAACCCAAGGCCAGCAGCCGCTCCATGAATGCCTGTCAGAACTATTTTCGGCATAGAGTACAACGTCATGACCAATTCATTGATGGTGTCCATAATACTTGAGAACTGCTCTTCACCGCTTAATGAAAGCATGGATTTAATATCTCCACCAGAGGAAAACCCCTTCCCTTCCCCTGTCAGGACCAATAAAGAAATCGCTGGATCATTTTTCACTTCCTTTAAAGCAGCCAGTAGCTCACTCATGAGCCCGGCGTCCAATGCGTTCAGGGATTGAGGCCGGTTCAACTGAAGCCTCGCCACCTTACCTTCTTTATGTAATTTCACTGTTTCGTATTGATTTGACACTGTCAAAAAAATCCCTCCCCTTTCTCCTAGCATAGCGTATTTTCCTATTTTTAGAAATGATTATTTAGAATAGTACAATAACTCAAAGGGGAGATCGACCCTTTGCCAACCTCCCACTTGATTTACAATTGCTTCATTTTATCCTGTACTTGGTCTCGAAGGGCCCTTTTTAGAAATTTCCCTACTGACGTTTTGGGAATTTCATCAAGGAACAGGATTTCATCAGGCAGCCACCATTTGGCAAACTGAGGTTTCAGGAAGTCCATGATTTCTTCTTGGGTCACGTTTCCTTTTCCAGATTCTTTTAAGACCACACAAGCAATCGGCCGTTCCTGCCATTCTTCATGGGGAACAGCTACTACCGCTGCTTCAAATATATGTTCGTGGGCCATGAGTGCATTTTCAAGATCCACTGAAGAAATCCATTCTCCACCTGATTTAATCAGATCCTTTGTGCGGTCCACGATTTTAATATAGCCCTCTTCATCAATGGTGACGACATCACCCGTATACAGCCAGCCATCACGGAACGCTTCCTGAGTTCTTTCATCTTCATAGTATTCAGAAGCAATCCAAGGACCTCTCAGGGCAAGCTCTCCCATTTCAATACCATCCCAAGCCACCTCCCCGTCTTTCCCGACAATCTTCATGTCTAATCCAGGTACGAGGATCCCTTGCTTTGCTTTCAAATCAAGCTTTTCTTCAGCAGAAAGATCATCATGATAGCTTTTCGATGCAGCAATCACGGCAAGTGGACTTGTTTCTGTCATTCCATATGCATGCATGAACGGAATCCCGAATTTCTCTTCAAAGGATCGAATCATCCCTTTAGGAGCCGCTGAACCCCCACATAAAACGGATCTAAGACTCGAGAGGTCATATTCATTCTTTTCCAATTCATTTAATAAGCCAAGCCAAATTGTCGGTACACCTGCAGAAATGGTCACTTTTTCGTCCTGCATTAACTGAGCCAGCAATCCGGGAGTGAAATATGATCCAGGTAGAACCTGCTTCGTTCCAAACCAAACCGATGCGAACGGAAGTCCCCATGCGTTCACATGAAACATAGGTACGACAGGAAGGGCAACATCGCGCTCACAAACTCCAGTCGTATCAGCAAGCCCTAAAGCCATGGCATGTAATACGATTCCACGATGAGAATAGATGACTCCTTTGGGGTTGCCGGTGGTGGCGGAAGTGTAACACATTCCTGCCGGTGCATTTTCATCAATGTCTGTGCGGAATTTGAAAGAAGGATCTCCTTCTTCCAGTAATCTTTCATAATGATAAACTGGTTCTAAAGACGTCTCGGGCAAGTCTCCATCGGTCATCACAATGAAGGCTTTAACCGTTGGAATCTGATCTTGGATCTTTTCAATGAGTGGAACAATGTCTGAATCAATGAGCAATACTTGATCCTTGGCATGATTGATAATATAAACGATGTGCTGTGGAGATAAGCGAATATTGATCGTATGTAGCACGGCACCACTACAAGGAATCGCAAAGTACGCTTCAAGATGCCGGTGATGATTCCAAGCCAGTGTACCGACCTTATCCCCTTCTTCCACCCCAAGTTCAGAAAGGGAGCTTGCAAGTCTGCGTGTCCTTTCCCCCCACTGTTTATAAGTGAAGCGGTTAATTCCGGACTCCGTACGTGAAACAATTTCTTTCTTAGGAAAATACTTTTCAGCTCGTTCAATCATTTGTGTCAGAAGCAGAGGTGTTTGCATCATATTCGATCTCTCCCCTCAATATGGTAAGCGTTTACAAAAAGTTCTAATTTCTATGTCTATCTTAACTAATTCTACCTTTTTACGATTAATCCTTTATGTAATGTTGAAAAATTCCGTTAATTGATGGTATACCTGTTGTAACAACCAAATATGCTATGAGACGACTTCTGTCAAGTCCATTTCATGTGGTCAACGGTGCAAATGATCACATAAAAACACGCTGTACAGGAACCTTCTCCCGAACAGCGTGTTTTCTTATGAAAATAAATCATCAAGAATCTTGATTTTCTTTTCCGTATATTCTTTAAATCCAAGGTTATAGGCGTTAGGCTCTTTTGGATTGGCAAAGTGAGTGATCTTTCCGGTCTTCGGATCGATGAATTTACTTGCCGCCCCACATCCTATTCCAATTATCGTCTGGACTTCTTCCATGATCATGATGTTATAGATACTATCCTGTGAGGGCAGAGCATAACCGACATTTTCCAGGTTACCGAGGATGTTCTTCTGACGGTATAAATAGTACGGCTCGTAACCATGCTCCTTTGTCCACTCTTCAGCGAGGTTCATCATCTTCTCGATTTCCAATCGGTCTGCCACCTTGTACTTGTCTTTGTTCTTCGTCATTTCAGACGCCCTCTTAAAGGACAAGGTGTGAACCGTCAACGATTCCGGCATGAGCTTCTCAGTTTCATCCAAAGAATGCTGAAGCTCTGGAAGTTCTTCACCAGGAAGACCGATGATCAAATCCATATTGATGTTATTCATTCCCATGTCCCGGGATAAATGAAATTTATCAATTGTCTCTTCCACTGTATGATGACGGCCGATCGCTTTTAATGTTTCCTGAGTGTACGATTGAGGGTTGATGGAAATGCGATCGATATTCCATTTATTGAGTACCTCGAGTTTATCAGTGGAGATTGTATCGGGTCTCCCTGCTTCCACCGTCACTTCCCTTACCTTGTCCACATCAGGGAAGGAGCGATACATTTCTTCGTATAAGTCATCCATTTCTTCGGCGGTGATGGACGTCGGTGTACCGCCACCGTAATAAATGGTCGTAATCTTGACATTATTTTCTTTCAACCACCGTCCCATTTCCTGGATTTCATAGTGAAGTCCGGCCAGGAAGGAATCGACCCGTCCTTGTTTACCGAGAATTGCGTATGCTGGAAAAGTACAATAGGCACATTTGGTCGGACAAAATGGGATCCCGATATAAATGCTCACTTCATGCTGCAGGTCATAGAGGTCTGGTACAACAGATAACTGACGGTCTACTATATTTTGCATCAGCTGAATTTTTTCATCGGTAATGAGGTATTCTTCCTTCAATTTCGCATGAATTTCTTCCTTGGGCATTCCCAACTGCGTCTGCTTATGCAAGAGCTTGGTTGGACGGATTCCCGTTAAAATACCCCACTTTTGCCTGATTCCCGTCAAGTCTTGAAGAACATTTAAATACACATGAGATACGGCTGTTTTCAACTGTTTGACTCGTTCTTTCTCATTTTCATACGATGCCCAATCATGTTCATACTTCGCAGTGTATGACTGTTCAGAAGACGGTTTTGTTAATATGGCTTCCGCTCTAATCTCTTCTTCTATCGAAAGTTCTATATGGACTTGAAGATCAGCGCTATCACAAGCACCAAAGTAAATCACGGACTCTTCAAAAAATAAATTCGCAATCAATCTCAGAGGGCGCTCATAACGCTCATCCTCGATCCCTTTTATCAAAACATTCACGTTCTAATCACCTTTTCCCAAATCTGATAAGCTTTTATAAGTGTACAGAAAGGGGTGGGAATGGTCAATGTCTGGCGGGCTTAACTCATATAAAATAACCCCCCGCATTTCCAAAGGAAATGCGGGGGGTATCCGTTTATGATTTAATGATGTTCATTTTCTTCAGGAATGGGATGGGGTGCTGCTTGCGGAAAAGCTCTGTTACAAAGTATGGGATGCCTTTTTCGCTTTGGCTGCGTGTAATCCAGTTCGCTGCTTCTCTCACCTGTCTAGGGGCATCTCCCATAGCAACCCCAAGACCGCAGCATTCCATGGAATCGATGTCATCCAGCCCCGATCCGACCATCACGATTTGGTCCTTCTTCACTCCAAGGCGTTCAGACAGATACATTAGTCCCCGGAGCTTCGATACGCCTTTTGGTACAATATCCAGTTTATAGTCAGATATAGGAATGGCATCCACTTCTTCATACATCCCTCTTATAGAGGCGACAACGTCCCACACATCTTCCCGATGCTCCATAACCACCGATATCTTCGGAACCGACATCGGATTCTCTAAGAGATGATCACTCACACGGTCCACAAATTGCTTACTATATAGTAATTTGGACTCTCTTTGCCATGAGATTTTCGCCATATCCCTTGCCTGGGAATTGGCTTTGCCAACGATTGAGCGCTTCTCATGGGACAGGTGTACCTGACTTGAGAAGCCTTCAAGGAATTGAGCAATTTCATACGTAATGTCTTCGGCAATCTTTTTTACATACATCGGTTTTTCCAGCTCACCAGCAATATATGCCCCACTATGTGTGACGAGCGGGGTTTTGAGCTTTAGGGCTTTGGCTACTTTCTTTGCTGAAGAAAAGCTCCTGCTTGTAACCAATGTGACCGGTACCCCTTTATCTTGAACGTACTCAATTGCATCCTTTGTTTCCTTCGCAATTTTTCCGTTTTCATTTACAATCGTTCCATCGATATTTAACGCTAACATTCTATAGATCATCATTGGTGTCCCCCCTATATGTTGTCTACTCCCTTTCTTTACTTTTATGAAGGAAGGGAGACAAATATGACAAGAGGGGATTGGAAATCATGGGGGGGACTTCTGAAGGGAGGTTCTGAGTGAAAAACAAACCAAAAAACCGACTCCCCATCAGGAAGTCGGTCCCTTTTAAACACCTATTATTTCTGCATTGAACCATAAAGTTCTTCAAGAGGCTTCATGATGACTTTGTTTAAGTCATTGATGACCATGCTCATGCGTTGCTCAGCTTCCATAAGCTTTGCGATTACTTCATGTTGTTGAACAAGTTGAGCTGTCTTTTGAGCTTGTTCTACTTCTTCTTGAGAGATTTCTTCACCGCTCATTTGTTTTTGTTGAAGTGTCATTTGGATGTTTCTGAAGTTTTCAAACATCTTGTTAGCAGATTCGTCATTGTTTACTTCGTCATACATCTTCTTCAGTTGTAGAAATTCATCGCTTTGACGTAAAGCACTTTCCAATTCGTTCGCTTGATCGTATAAGTTAATAGCCAAAATACGTACCTCCTATAATTTCACTCTATGTTTCCTACACCACTATAACAAACTATAGAGTGAAATTCTAGGAAGGACCCTTAGGACCTGCTGAATTAAGAGATAAAGAGGGCTATGACCCCTTGAACGATACCGATCACTCCACCAAGTAATGCCCCTAAGTAAGTGATCATCTTGAATTCACGACGGGAAATGCCGAGAACCAATTCTTCCAATCTTCCAACTGAAAAAGATTCGACCTGTTCCTGCACAATATGCTGCAGGTGCATCTTCTCCATCAGATTCGGAATCTTCTTCGATAAGAGGTCCGTCCCTCTGTCCACCCATTTCGGGAGCTGAAGGTTGAAGAAGGAATCCTTATGCGGCTCAAGAAAGTTTCTTAACGGCTTCTCCAGGTGGCCTTCGATGTTGACGAGTTTGACCAGGGATGCCTGGACGGATTGAATCAAGTCTTCTTCAGGTAATCGATCGATAAATTCATCAAGCTTCATTTGTTTCAGTTTGGACCATTCTTTTGTCAGCAGATTGTAAAGGATTTCCTGCGTTCCTTCATGCTTGATAAACTTTACGATTTCAGGTTGTACTTTGTCAGCTACCGATGTGTTACCCAGGAACATTCCCAGCATGTTCCCAAGCATGCCCCGTTCTTTAAGAAAATCGTCGATCATGATTTTCACTTTCAGCTTCCCTTCAGGACTTGTGAAATAAGTTTCCGCCCGGTTTGCGATAAAGTCAACAAGCTTCGGAATACTTTCTTCCACTCTTTCCTGCCACTTTTCAGGAAGAGCCTCTTCAAGCTTTTTAGATGTGTAGGCTGCCTTCGTATCTTTCATCTTTACAGCTACCCACTCTTCAAGCCATTCATTAAGACGATCGGAGGAAACAGGGATTTGCAGGATGTCCAGCCATTCATTCACGGTTTTGTCCGATGTGAAGACAGGCTGTAGTTCTTCCGCTAGCCAGTGGGTTACATCCCTTTGAAAATCATCGTTCATCACTTTTTTCTGAAGGCTTTCAGGCGTGATTAAATGATCGACCACCATTTTCCCGAGTTGTTCTGCCAATTCTCCCCGGCGTTTTGGAATCAACCCTGGTGTGAATGGTACTTTAAATTTCCCGATATAGTAAGCCTTATAAGGTCTGAATAACATTTTTATGGCTAATGAATTGGTGACTCCTCCAATGAGTGCTCCAATCAAAACCATGAACAGTATTAGGATGAAAGCATCCAGCATGATTGCACCTTCCTTTTCTACTTCTCCGGTTTGAACATTTTGCCCGAGTTTACATAGAATGCTATATCAACATTAGCCCAATAAATCATTATAGAATTATTCTTACGGGTTATGCAAACGGGGAATGCCGGATGAAGATAAAATGTTCATTTAGTTCGCATAAAAATAATCATGATCATCATCACTTATATATCCCAAAGCAGATGATGAATCGATACCCTTTTCAACGGAGCATGACGCTGAAATGTGGAAACTCCCTTCTTAACGTTACATGTAAGGAGGCTTCGACTGATTCTTTACAGATTATGTTAGATACTAGCGATTCATTATTCTCTTCTATACCGAACCTGGAAAATATATGGATATCCATCGATTCAAGGAATAACATCATTCACATGGGACCGGTTGTGGCCCTATTAATCAACCAATTTTCCTTGAATGCATTACATTCACACTCTTTAAAAGAATATTTTACAGAGTGTCAGAGCTGGTTTCAACGAAAAGGTGGACTTTTTTACCTGCTTCCCCTCTCAAACTTTGTTGGAGACCTCCCTGAAGGGGTCGCATATCTCTATCAAGACTGGCAGTCCACAACGCTTCCTGCTCCTCACGTCATTTACAATCGTTGTCATTCCCGGAAGGTAGAAAGAACCCCTTCCTATGAAAAAGCCCTTACCCGCTCTGAACATCGCCAAATTCATGTTTTCAATTCTGGATTTCTTTCGAAAGACGAGGTTTACAATGCGCTGAAAGACAGCCCGTCCTTAGCACATCACTTGCCCAAAACCATGCACGGAATCGATTCATTGGAGGAAATGCTTTCCTTGTATAAGGATGTTTTCGTCAAAGGGATAAACGGGAGCAAGGGACGTTACATCATGCGCATTCAAAAAAGAGACAACGGATTTACCATGTACCAAAATTCATTCTCCTCTCATAGTCCACTTACTTTCCCAACTTACTCTGCACTCTATAAACAAATTCGGTCCTGGTGTAAACCTTCCTCTTATATCATTCAGGAAACCATTCCTTTCCTTACAGTGAAAGGTCAGCCATTGGACTTTCGGTTTCTATGTCATTTCAATGGAAAAGAAAGCTGGGAAATCGTTTCTTCTGTTGCCCGTGTTGCATCACAGGATCAATTCGTTGCAAACGTCGATCAGGGAGGAAGCATCGAAAGACCTCTTTCCATCTTGCATACTCTTTTTCCATCTAAGAAATGCGTAGCGATTCTAACTGAAATGAAGGAGTTATGTACGACATCTGCCAAGCTTCTTTCTGAGACTGTAGATGGGCATTACGCAGAGCTTGGCATTGATGTCGGCATCGATGAAAGCGGGAAGCCATGGCTGATCGAAGTCAATTCCAAACCTTCTAAACGAACATATCTGGAAAACGACCGGATCCGTCCGTCGGTTAAAGCCCTCTATGAATATAGTTTCACAAAATGGATGAACAAGGAGGATTAAAACGATGAACCATTCATTGGGCATTATGACCCTTACCCCACAAGTAGCGAACAGCTACTTTCTAGAAATTGCGAAGCAGTCCCTCTCTTATCCTATTGATCTGTATCTGTTCTCTCCCAAAGGAATATCTCCTTTACACGAAACGGTGGACGGATACTATTTCAATAAGGAGTCACAAACATGGGAAACTGAAGCCTTTGAAATTCCCGAATATATCTATGACCGTACGTATTATCAGAAGGATATTCAGTCCCGTCAAGCAAAGGCCGTCGTTCAGTGGTTAAAAAACCAGAAGCATATTCGATTTCTCGGGTATGGATTACCAAATAAATGGCATCTTTACGAAAAACTTAAAAAGACTCCTCTCTCCCCTTATTTACCTGAAACGTACCTTGTGACCGATGAAAATCATTTATTAAATCTTCTTACCGAGTATAAAGATATAATCATCAAACCAGTCGATGGGGCGCATGGATATGCCGTTTACCATCTCGTGATAAGCAAACAGGGCATAGTCGTCCGAACAACGAAAAAGCAAGGGATCATGGAACAATCCTTTCCTAACAAAGAGATCTTTCTTAAGTGGCTGAACCGAATTCTTCAGAAACACACATTCATTTGTCAAAAGCGCCTCCTCAATCTGACGAAAGAGGATGCCCCTTTTGATCTTCGCATTCTTCTGAATAAAGACGCTTATGGAGACTGGAGAGAATTTCAACGGGCGATCCGAATAGGGGAAGAGAAAGGAATTCTGACCAATATCAGCCGGGGGGCTTCTTATAGATCATATAGTGATTGGAAGGCTTTGCAGGATTCCTCATGGGACTTTATTGAAGAAGAACTCACAGACATATTGAAAGAAATGCCTTTAATACTAGAAGAACAGTTTTCATCTCTTTTTGAAATTGGGGTGGATCTCATTATTGCTGAAGATCGGTCACTGTGGATACTGGATATGAACTCTAAGCCAGGACATAAAATAGTCGATGAATTATGCCCTGAGAAGCTTTCTTCTCTATTCCAAGCTCCTTTAGATTATTGTGATTTCATGGCATCGCAATGTCTCTCATCACTAAAACGAGGTGATTTCTAATGCTTAAAACGTACAAAATAGAACAATTTCAAGATGAAGAATGCCTTCTCTACCTTCCCTCTGGTTTCAAGCTGGAGGGAAAAACGCTCCCTCATACGGTGATCCTTGGAACTGCAAGGCAATCCGCCGAATGTAAGCGTCATCCGAACGGACGTAACGTGATAGGCATTAGCTCGGGTTTAGCTGCGAAGATCCATCTTCCTTCGAAAGTAAAGTCCCTTTCACTCTTGTGTAAAGAGGATTGTTTATATGCAGGGGTGCTCATAGGAATATTCACCTCTGGATTCACAAGCTTTCGCTTAAGTCCCATTGGTGAGCGCTCCTATTTTTTCAAAAAACTCTTATCTGTTCAATCATCCCTGGGAGTCATTCCCTTTGTGTTCGGGGAGCGACATATTGATTGGGAGAATGGGCTCGTAAAGGGGTATTTTCATTTCGGAGAAGGATGGGAAATCGAGGAGATCCCTTTTCCCAATGTCATTTATGACAGACTGCCAAACCGCCGCAGTGAAAAACGGAAAACATATCAAAACATCAAAGAGAGGTTACAGAGGGAGTACGGTATTCCCTGGTACAATCCAGGGTTCTTTAATAAGCTTGATTTGTTTGAACGACTGGAAAACGACTCTTCTGTCCAGCATTTCCTCCCAGAAACACACCCATTCCAATCTTTTGATGAGATGGAACGCATGCTAGCCATATACCATAATATTTACTTAAAACCAAAAAACGGCAGTCTTGGGAACGGCATTCACAAGATTACGTTTAGCCGCTCAACCCAGGAGTATTACTGTCGGTTCAGAGATCAAGAACACAAAAACCGTTTACTGAGATTCAAAACCTTGGAGCAACTTGCCAATACAGTCTTTAAACATCGAAACCTTGACACCTTTATCGTTCAACAAGGGATTTCTTTATTGCATGAAAACAATCGTCCAATCGACTTCCGGGTGCATACGAACAAAGATGAAGAAGGTGCCTGGCAGGTAAGCGCAATGGCTGGAAAAGTTGCCGGATCCGGGAGTGTGACAACCCATGCCAATAACGGAGGAGAAGTGAAGATTCTATCCGAGCTGTTTACTGATGAAGCGGATCGACAATCTATTGAAGATGCACTTAAGGACGCTGCTATAAAACTTTCTCATGCCATTGAAAGAAATCTGGAAGGATATATTGGAGAAATCGGCTTTGACTTCGGAGTGGACGAAAATCACCGTATTTGGATGTTCGAAGCAAACTCTAAGCCGGGAAGATCGATCTTTTCCCACCCGCACTTAAAAAGCTTTGACTTACTAACAAGAAAGCTCGCCTTATCATTCGGAATCTTTCTTACTCAGCAAAGCTTGAATCATCCAGAGGAAATGATTCCATGAATATCCTGTATGATCGGGTAAAGAAAACCTTTTTTCATGAGGAAAAATCCATTACGACATTTGGATTTGCGAAGAATTCATTTCTTCTTTCTTCCAAAGATTCAAAGGACTGCTATCAATTTACAATCACCTCTCAGCAAAAGAACATCCCGGCGATCCCGTTGATCGGGATCGTCGCAAGTAAGGAAGAAAGCAATAAATACAAGGGGAACTTTGAATTGTTCAGGTCGATTCAACAAGACGTAGAACAGGCTGGGGGGATTTGCTTCGTCTTTTCCCCCCAGGATGTATTCGGAGAAACCATTTCGGGGATTATGTACAATCAGCCTTTGAACAAATGGGTAAAATGCTTATTCCCTGTTCCGAACGTCATTTACAATCGGGTGCCCTCGAGGCATGCAGAGGAAAATCAAGCGTATGAAAAGCTGATTCATTTCATCAACAAACACAAGATCCCCTTCTTCAACCCCCATTTCTTTAATAAATGGAAAATTCACGAGCTTCTTTCCAGGAGCCTTGAACTCGCACCTTACCTGCCTAAAACTGAACTTGTAGCAAATGAAGAGTCCTTTACCCGCTTTCTTACAACACATAAAAAAGTGTATGTGAAACACTCACTTGCCTCTCAAGGAAAAGGAATCAGACTTATTGAGGTGGATTCCAAAGGACGTATTCTATGCAAAAGCATCAAGAAAATGGAGAGGTTTTTGAACGTATCCCGCCTACTACAATCCTATAGCGAATGGTTTAAGAGTAATCAATGGATCATGCAGGAAGCGGTTTCCTGTAAAACATTGCATGATCACCGTTATGACTTCCGGATTTTAGTGCTTCACACGGGAGAAGATTTTCGTTTAATCGGTATCGGTGTCCGCATGTCCCAGCGGCAGGAAGTCACAACTCATGTACCTACTGGAGGAAAGATTATTTCACTCAAAGAAGTGGCGGACTCTCAAACAAAAAAGGAGATCTCATTGATCGTTCAAGCCTGTGGAGAAGAGCTGGCTAAATCCTTTGGGTATGTAGGAGAATTTTCCATCGACTTAGCTCCGAGGGAACAAGGGGGATTTGTATTATTTGAAATCAATTCAAAGCCCATGAGCTTTGATGAAGAAGAAATTGAAAACAAACGGAGACAACAGCTTGTCCGCACATTTCTCACACTCAGCGCAAAAAATACCTAAGGTTGAATCCCGTTGGTTCAACCTTTTTCATTTTTTCCCTATCGTAATGAATTATAGATGGTAGAAAACCGCGTAGCATGTTCCATTTCATCTGTCATGGCAATAAACAGGGGCTTATATGCTTGTTGATTCGGAATTTCCAGCAGCATGTCCCGATAGAATTCTGCAGCCTCAAGCTCATCCTTCAATGCCCGGAGGACACCTTCTTTAAAAGTAGTAAACCCTACCTTCTCTTTCTTATGCTCGTAATACTCCCCCGTTAATAAATAATGGAGATATTGAAACATTTCATAATGCTCTTTTTCATCCTTCTGGGCATGATCGATAAACTCTACATATAATGGATTATTCGTCCGCCCTTTTAACTCTTTATAGAAATAATAGGCTGTCCATTCATCACTTATCGCCTTTTGCAAATCACGAATAAACGAATTCATTCTTCGTCCCTCCTCCATCTCTTCAGTAAATTCTATTAGAGGGGAATTCCATTTATGATACATTTAACAACCAATCCTACACACCTTGGATTAAAACGTTTACAATTAATAATGGAGGTGATGAACAATGATCCAACATTTTCAATACAAAAGCATGTTCGAAAATAAACAGCTGCCCGGCTGGACCTTTTCCTTTTATTTCAGCGGGTTGAAATACCAGGGAAATTACCATAAAGACGGGAGGATTGAATGGACCGGTCCCACTCCACCGACGGAGAAGGAAGAAACCCTCAAAAAGCAACTTCATGAACTGATGCTTTTCCATGTTTATGATTAATAAAATGTACATAACCCAAATGAGATAATAAATAAATTATTTCGTACATCATGCATAACTTCAGCCCCCTTTCCAAAACTAAAGAAAGGAGGCTGATAGGCATGAAAAAGGATAATATAGACGATCAATTCCTTCCAGATACGAATTATGAAGGAAAAGAAAAAGCATTTCTCGATGTTGACCGCTTCATCAACGAAGGAATGTCCGGCGGTTCCGTCCACATGAGGGAAAACACAACCAATATCGAAGAAGCAATCGAAATCACCGACCACGAAGAACCACCGAAATAGAAAAGCGGAGGGGGCTTGCCCAGAGGCGACAAGCATAAGATGAGAATGCCGGAAAGGCGCTTTTTTTGGCATTCTCATCTTATGACCTCGAGCCTCTAGTCACCGGAGCTGGACAATAGAAAAGCGAAAGCGCCTTGTTCAGCCCCGACAAGCATAAGGCGGGCTTGCTGGAAAGGCGTTCTTTGCCTTTTTAGCAAGACTGACTCATGACCTCGAGGGGCTAGGCGCTGGAGCTGGACAAATAGAAAAGCGGAGGGGGCTTGCCCAGAAGCGACAAGCATAAGACGAGAATGCCGGAAAGGCGCTTTTTGCCTTTTTGGCATTCTCGTCTTATGACCTCGAGCCTCTAGCCACCGGAGCTGGACAAACAAAAAAGCTGCCAATCAAGGAGTCTTTCCCTGAGGCAGCTTTTTACCATTTATCGACTTCTGACAAGCATATTGACGGCTTCTTGAATAGCATCTTCTGCATTGATGCCCTCTTCTTCCGATTCACGTATGCAAGCTTCCAGGTTTTTGGCTACGATGAGGCCGATTGTACGGTCAACGGCAGTACGTACGGCAGATAATTGAGTCACAACATCTTTACAATGTTTTTCCTCTTCCATCATTTTCAACACGCCGCGGACTTGTCCTTCAAGACGTTTCATTCGATTCGTAACTTCTCTATTATATTCCATTTTGGACACCTCATAATGATTTATTCATTCTACAATAGTATTAAAATTAGTGAATTTTTGCAATCCTGCACCCTTTGATTACTCGGACTATTTCAGTACAATATCATTATAACCTTTTTTACTATAATAATGAACAAAGAGGGATGACATGTTTACATCTTTACGTAAAAAATTTCCTGATGCTATAATCCAACACCATTATCCAACCAATCTTGAAGCTACAAAGATTTGGTTTACAAATGAAGCAGAAGATGAATACATAGGCATTGATAAAAGTGAGATCACTCCGGAGGAAATGGAGTTATTGCATTGCTTGTTCAAAGAAATTAGGAACCCGTCGGGACCCGGCAATGATTCTCCCCACTCTATGGAATGGTTCTCTTATTTATTTAAGAACGGACCAATCCCTTCAAATATAGCAGGAGAATTTCGTATCATTCAATTCTCCATGAAGGAAAGTTTGGACCAGCTTCTATTAAAAGAGGCGTTTCAACATCTTTTACCTCTCAACACGACTCTTGTATTACTAGATGACAATATGGGGTTGCTCATTGAAGAGAAAAATGAATGGAATATGGATGAAGAGCAATTGCTGTCGATTTCACATGTGATTGAATCGGACTTTTTCGTCAGCCTTTCATTTTTCATAGGTCAATTTCATGTAATGGATTCCTATTTCCCTCTCACTTTTAAATATGAGCAGGAGTTATTTTCGTTTTCCAGAACGGTTCAGAAGCAGTCATTCATTCATACCGTCGTGACAGTGCTGCCTGCATTCACCCTGCATCATTTACCTCAGGAGTGGAAAACACAGCTATTCTCGAAGGTTACCGAAACCTTCAGGGAAGATGCTGAACTGATTTATACCGTGAAGGCTTTTCTTGAAAACCAATCAAATATCAGTCAAACAGCCAAGAAATTATTCATGCACCGAAACAGCGTTCAGTATCGAATTGATAAGTTTATTGAAAAAACCACTATTGATATTAAAACATTTCAAGGCGGTATATTAGCCTATTTCGCCTGCTTGAACTTTCAATCTGACAACCTGCCTAAAAAGGAGTAAGGAACTTTGTGCAGGTTGACCATATCGTTTTGAATCCGCTTTCTCTACAATGAAGCTATAGATGAAAACGATTGCATTTCAAGGAGGAGAAAGAAAATGGCTGAATTAAAATTAGATCATATCCACAAAATTTATGATGGGAAGGTAACGGCAGTAAATGACTTTAACCTTCACATTCAAGATAAAGAATTTATCGTATTTGTTGGACCATCGGGCTGCGGAAAATCAACTACCCTGCGCATGATTGCAGGACTTGAAGAAATTTCAAAAGGAGATTTCTCCATTGACGGAAAACGAGTGAATGATGTGGCGCCAAAAGACCGTGACATCGCCATGGTTTTCCAGAACTATGCCCTTTACCCACATATGAGCGTATATGATAATATGGCATTTGGCCTTAAATTACGTAAGTTCGATAAACAGGAAATTGACCGTCGTGTTCAAGAAGCGGCTAAGATCCTTGGCCTTGAAGCACTGCTTGATCGTAAACCGAAAGCACTATCAGGCGGTCAGCGTCAGCGTGTAGCACTTGGCCGTGCCATCGTCCGTGATGCGAAAGTGTTCTTAATGGATGAGCCATTATCCAACCTTGATGCTAAGCTTCGTGTGCAAATGCGTGCAGAAATCGCCAAGCTTCACCAACGTTTACAAACTACAACGATCTACGTAACACATGACCAAACAGAAGCCATGACAATGGCAACACGTATCGTTGTCATGAAGGATGGAGTCATTCAACAAGTTGGTTCTCCTAAAGAAGTATACGATAAGCCTGAAAATGTTTTCGTAGGCGGATTCATTGGATCACCTGCTATGAACTTCTTCCACGGATCCCTTGAAGAGGGGAAATTCGTTATCGGCAATGCTAAGGTATCGGTACCTGAAGGAAAAATGAAAGTACTTCGCGAGCAAGGTCATGTAGGCAAGAGCATCGTCCTGGGAGTGCGTCCTGAAGATATTCATGATGAGCCCCTTTTCTTAGATACTGCTGAAGGTGCCAAAATCACGGCGAAAATTGAAGTATCTGAATTGACAGGTGCTGAAACAATGCTTTACTCTCAATTAGAAGGACAAGAATTTGTAGCCCGCGTTGATTCCCGTACAGATATCGTGGCTGGTCAAACGATTGAACTTGCTTTTGACATGAACAAAGCCCACTTCTTTGATTCAGAAACTGAGTCAAGAATCCGATAAGAACATAAAAATGCCGCACTCATTTACGAGTGCGGCATTTTTTATATCGTTTAAAACTCTGTCAAATCAATGCTTTTCCCCTCTTCTTCCCCACATCGTACACATGTAAACAGATGCAGGCAAGTATCCGAGCAGCTGCTATTTGGTATGCCATCGGCTAATTGAACATGCTGTATATCCATGTACGCACTGTACTCATCGTAAAAATCATAATATCTTCCCTGATCCGTTGTAGAGTCACCACACTTCTTGCAAAGCCCCCTATATTCAACGATTCCATTACATAATGCGCAAGCTTTCATGCTGTGTCACCATACTTTCAATCTAATCATTGTATAGTGTTATCCTTTTTACATTCATGATGATTTATGTAGAAAAATTATAGGTATTTAACAGGAATAAATTCCCTGTCCTCACTTTGAATATAATTCCCCGGAAAAACCATAATACCTAGTAACAAGGCAGCAACAAGCCTTCTTACACCCAACACGATGGGTTACACCATACTAAAGATGGTCGCTCATGGAATAGCGGGCTGGTGCAAATCCAGCTAACCCAACCAAAAAAACTTATACATTTTAAGGAGATGACAGATTATGCAACAGCAACAATCTCGCAGCAATTCATCTAACCAATTAGTAGCTCCAGGAGCTCAACAAGCAATCGACCAAATGAAGTACGAAATCGCTTCTGAATTTGGCGTACAATTAGGGCCAGATGCAACAGCTCGTGCTAACGGTTCTGTAGGTGGAGAAATCACTAAACGCCTAGTTCAAATGGCTGAACAACAAATCGGTGGCGGGTACCAACAATAATTAGCAATTTCATATGAATGGATCAAGCCCCCGGTTTTTGACTGGGGGTTTTAATTATGTCTGTTTGGCGTTATGAAAAGAACTGGCCCATTTTATTAGAGCCAGTTCTTACTGTTATTTATTATGAACCATGTTCGCGGGATCGATCCATTCGTCATATTGCTCTTCTGTTAAGTAGCCAGATTCTATGGCTGCTTCCTTTAATGTAGAGCCATTATTGTGAGCTTTCTTAGCAATTTCAGCCGCTTTTTCATACCCGATATGAGGATTTAATGCCGTTACCAGCATAAGGGACCTTTGAACAAAGTCTTCTATTACCTCTACGTTCGCTTCAAGTCCTTTCACACACTTATAGTTAAATGACTTTATGCCATCTGTAAGCAGGCGTACGGATTGCAGCATATTATAGATGATGACTGGTTTAAATACATTAAGCTCGAAGTTACCTTGACTTGCGGCAAACCCTATAGCCGCATCATTTCCGAAAACTTGTGTCACTACCATCGTCACTGCTTCACTTTGGGTCGGATTCACTTTACCTGGCATGATTGAACTTCCTGGTTCATTCGCAGGTATCGTAATTTCTCCGATTCCACTTCTGGGACCGCTCGCTAACCACCTTACATCATTCGCTATTTTCATAAGATCAGCAGCGAGGGCCTTTACAGCACCATGTACGTACACGATTTCATCATGGGACGTTAAGGCATGAAACTTATTATCAGATGAGACAAACTTGATGCCTGTTTGATTTTCTAATTGTCTTGCCACTTTGTCGCCGAATTTTGGATCGGCGTTAATCCCCGTCCCTACAGCCGTTCCCCCGATAGCCAGATTGACTAATCGATGAACGCTTTCTCTTAGCATGCTATAGGATCTTTCCATCATGGCCCGCCAACCGCTGATTTCCTGTCCCAGCGTCAATGGTGTTGCATCTTGAAGATGGGTACGGCCTATTTTAATGATGGATTGAAATTGGTTTTCTTTTTCTTTCAGTGTCGAGGTAAATTCCTGAAGGATCGGAAATAGCTTTGATTCGATTTCCTGATAAGCTGCGATATGCATCGCTGTCGGAAATGTATCATTGGAACTTTGGGACATGTTCACATCATCGTTGGGATGAACTTTTTCATCCACACTTTTTTCTTCAAGGATTTCATTCGCACGAAAGGCAATTACTTCATTTACATTCATATTGGATTGAGTACCGCTACCTGTTTGCCATACGACAAGCGGGAAATGATCATCCCATGTTCCTTCCAGTATTTCATCACATGCTGTACTGATCGCCTGCTGTTTCGCTTCTGAAAGCTTTCCAAGTGAATGGTTAACAACCGCAGCCGCTTTCTTTAGCTGGGCGAAGGCATATGTAACCTCAATGGGCATTTTCTCTGTACCGATTTGGAAGTTTTCTTTACTCCGTTGAGTCTGGGCACCCCAATATTTTTCTTTCGGCACCTTCATTTCTCCGATTGTGTCACGTTCAATACGATATTCCATTCTGGTTCCTCCCTTGTTTTGATCTTGTTATTACCATATTTCCACTAATCCTGGTGAACTAACCTTTTTCTGAGAAGTTTATTTGAGACTCATCAATTTATTCTTAGAAATTGTAACGTTGAGGTGTTCCTTCATGAATATAAAAAAGATGAATGAGCATCTGTCCCATTCATCTTTTACACTCTATTGTATTAAATTCAGGAATTGTTTCGTACGTTCATTCGTAGGGTTTTCGAAGACCTCCTGTGGCGTGCCTTCTTCTACGATATATCCGCCATCCATGAAGATGACCTTATCGGCTGCTTCTTTCGCGAATCTCATTTCGTGAGTAACGACAACCATGGTCATCCCTTCTTCGGCAAGATCCTTCATTACCTTCAGAACTTCTCCTACCAGTTCAGGATCGAGTGCAGAGGTGGGTTCATCGAAGAGCATCACTTCCGGCTCGATAGCGAGTGCTCTTGCGATTCCGACCCTTTGCTGCTGTCCACCTGAAAGCTGGAACGGATAGTAGTCAACTTTGTCACCCAATCCTACTTTTTCAAGCAATCTGATGGCTTTTTCCCTAGTTTCAGACTTGTTACGCCTCTGTACAATAGTAGGTCCTTCCATGACGTTTTCCAGGGCTGTCATGTGAGGGAACAAATTGTAGTTTTGGAACACCATCCCTGTCTTTCTTCTTAGTTTAATAAGCTCTTGCTTGGATACTTTTTTATTGAAATCAACGGAGGTACCGCCTATTGAAACGGTTCCGTCATTAGGGATTTCGAGGGCATTCAAACAACGCAGGAAGGTTGTTTTCCCAGAACCTGAAGGGCCGATCAGGACGATTACCTGTCCTTTATTCACCTCAACATTCATTCCCTTTAACACTTCTAATTGATCAAATCGTTTCGTTAATCCTTTGATGGAAATCATATTCAATCTCCTTTAATTTGTTGCGGCATATAATTACTTGGCAATATATCGATCTAGTCGTGTTTCGATACGGCCTTGAATGATGGATAAGATAAAGCAAATGATCCAGTACAAGAGGGCAGCTTCCATGTACATAAGCAGGAACTCATAGTTGGTCGCAGCAATCTCCTGTGCTTTTCTGAACATTTCTGTTACAAGAATCAATGAAGCCAGCGACGTGTCCTTCACCAGACTAATGAATGAATTCGATAACGGCGGGATGGATACACGAGTAGCTTGGGGCAGGATGATTCTCTTTAAAGCTTGTGAATACGTCATACCGATGGAATAGCCTGCTTCCCATTGACCCTTGGGAATCGATTGAATCGCTGCACGGACGATTTCAGAGGAGTAGGCACCTTTATTTAATGAGAAAGCAATGATGGCAGACGGGAACGGATCAAACTTTATTCCAAGTGTCGGTAAGCCGTAGAAAATAATGAACAATTGAACAAGTAATGGTGTTCCCCTAATGGCAGATACATAAAATCGGGCAATTCCTCTTAAAATCGATACATTGGACAAACGGGCAAGTGCAGTAAGGACGGCCAGGATCATTCCTAAAGCAAAAGAAATCAGCGTCAGAGGGATAGAATAATACAAAGCTCCCTCTAGCATTGGAAGCAGGGAGCTTTGTAGTATATCAATCATTGCTTCGGGATCCTGGTAGATACTACTTAGGAGATACATCTTCTCCGAACCATTTCTCAGAAATCTCTTTGTACGTACCGTCTTTCTTCATTTCCTCTAACGCTTTGTTAACTTCTTCTACTAACTTGTCGTTTCCTTTACGGAACATCAGACCACTTTGTCCGGCCTCTTCAGCTTCAGCAGCTATTTTGACATTTGCGTTCGGCTGTTTCTTTAAATAGTCAAGAATTGAAATTTTATCGTTTACAGTTACATCTACTCTGCCTTGCTCAAGAAGTTGGATAGATTGTGCCAAGCCTTCAACGGGCTGAATTTCCGCCCCATTTTTTTCAGCGATATCTCTATAGTTACTTGTCAGAGATTGAGCAGAAGTTAATCCTTTAATATCTTCAAATGTCTTCACATCGTTATTGTCTTTGGATACAACCACTACTGCACTTGATTCGATATATGGTGTTGAGAAATCATATTTCTCCTGGCGATCTTCACGAATCCCCACTTGGTTTGCAATTACGTCAAAACGCTTAGAGTTCAAGCCTTCAAACATCGCGTCCCATTGTGTTTCCTGGAATTTCGCTTCAACGCCCAGACGCTTTGCTACTTCACGGGCAATCTCTACATCAAATCCAGTCAGTTCCCCGGATTCGTCGTGGAATGTGAAAGGAGGGTATGTACCTTCCGTTCCAACAAGTAATTCTCCTTCTTCCATGACTTGGTCGTATAGTGATGTTTTAGAGTCTTCTTTAGAATCACCACTTGATTCTTCTTTATCATTAGATTGACCACACGCAGCTAATACCATGGATAAAGCTATTAGCATGATGATGGATAATTTCCATTTTTGCATCGTATAACCCCCACTATTCTTATCGGATTTAAATTCGTTACGATTGTCATCATAAAACGAGACAAGAAATAAGTCAACATAAAAGTTTTCAATTCGAGACTTTTTTTATTCTTCTCCTTCCTAGTATGTAACCTGAGATGCAGATTCATGTAAATAATAACGGTTTTGCGGTACACTATTTCCATAGTGAGACTGGAGGTCATAATGATGAAAATCGCTTTATTCGGAAGCACCGGGCGGGTCGGTTCTGTTGTCTTTCAACAAGTAAAATCTGTACATGAGGTAAACCGTCTGATAAGGAGCGAAACTGATAGAGAAGCGTGCAGCAATGATATTGTAGGCGATGTACTGAACGAAGAAGATGTGATGAGAACCATTGAAGGCTGTGACACGGTAATCAGCTGCTTGAATACAGATAAAAACGACGTACTCACAAGGAGTATGCCCAACCTCTTAAAAGCCATGAGATATCATGGAGTGAAAAGAATCATTACCTGTGGTACCGCAGGGATCCTTCAATCCCGAAAAGATTCAGCAGTATTTCGATTCCAGTCAAGTGAATCTAAACGAAGAAGCACAACTGCTGCCGAAGACCATTTAAGAGCCTATTTCATCTTAAAAGCCTCAGAGATGGACTGGACGATTGTCTGTCCAACCTATTTACCTGATGGAGAAAGACTGGGAATATACCGAACGGAAAAGGAAGTCCTGCCTCCTGAAGGAAAAAGCATCTCCATGTATGACACCGGGGATTTTATCTACCAACAGCTCGAGGATGATAGATATATCAGAACTCGTGTGGGGATTTGTTATTGAGTGTTTGGGACGCAGGTCTCTTGTCTCAGGCTCTACCAAAAAGAAATAGGGACAGTCCCCTGTCCCTACTACTCATTATTTGAAAATAGTTGAAATGATTTCGTCTGTTGTCATTCCGCTCTCCACTTCGAAAGTACCCGGACGCAAATCATTTTCAAGTCCGCGCTTTTCAACTTCTTTGTAGAAGTCGAGGCCGCTTTTGATGATGTTTGCGTTCTCCAGGGCATTCCCGACGTCAATGCTGGTCATTCCGGTAGACACGGTCAACATTGTACGATAAACGACACTGTCATCGTTTTTCCGCTCTTTAATGTCTTCCTTTTCTTCTTCCTGCTTCTCGTTCATGGCAGCGAGCTGCTTATTCCATTCATTTTCGGTATGTATAACAAAGCCATTGGAAGTAAGTTGTTTTACCATTTCTTCTTCTGTGAGTTTCTCCGTTTTAACGGTTTCCGCTTTCCCTGTGCTTTCGGCTTCAGTAGGACCAAACATATATACAGACCCAATTACAGTGGTTGCAATTAATAGACCTGCAGCAAAACTGCGCAATGAATTAGGTGTCACTCTCATTGTGCTACTAAGCCCCTTTCAGCCTTTTGGGCCCTAAATGGCGCAAGCAGATGTTCTACTTCATTAGGCTTCAGCTTTGTTTTTCCCGCTATGCTTTCAATGGAATAGCCCCTTTTATACAAATCAAGCATCTCACGCAGCAGGGTGCGCTCCTCAGATCCCGCTAATGCAACCCCTGCCTGCTGGGCTGTAATTTCGGCATCCAATTGAATATTTCGTAACTGCTTCTCCAGTTCATGAACCTCATTCAACACAGAAATCGATACATGCTCTATCTGTTGCTCAAGCTGCGAGTTGGTTTGTGTCGTTTTAATAAACGATAAAATGAGCAGCACAACTGCTGTCCCAAATAAAATGGCGATTGCCCATCCCATCATAGGATCCTCCCTTTATGAAACTTTTTTATCAATTAAATTATACATTGATAAAGGGAGAAATTCGATTTAAAACGACAAAATCCCACGAAAGTCCTGTTTTCTTAACAGGAAATAGTATTTTTGCTTGAATGACAGGGTATAATTGGTGACCCCTTTGGCGTTTTTCTACCAAAAAGAGTCCGTTTTTATCCAAAAACACAAAATTTGTTGGGATTTTGGGATTTTGGGAATTTATTTTCAAATTCCCAACTTTTATTTTCAAACGCACATCCTACCCCCTATATGTCTCCTCGGACTCCATCACAAACATTTCACCTTCCACACGCTCCACAGATCCCCTCTGCTTCCCATCCCCTTTCCTGATTCTCTTCACTCTCCCCTTGTCACCCAACAGTACCCGTTGAAGCGATGTCGCCATAAGATTATAGGAAAGCACAGTGAATGATAATGCAATAAGGGGCACAAAAAGAATCCACGGTGCCACCATCAGTTCAAAGTAGGCTTTCCCGATATTTCCTGCCCATTCATTGGAAAGAGAAAACAATCGCGTTACTCCCATCATGATTTCCCTTTCTACAGCCCCTCCCAGGAAAATCTCAAGAAAGCCGAGATGAGCAAATAATATCAGTACCGCCACATTTCGCTGAAAAAACAACAAGATCAGACGCGGGAATAAATTTCTCAGGATATGCCTCCGATACAAAGATAAGCCACTTGCTCCCAACGTTCTGGCACTCAGGACAAACTCTTCCTGGAGCACTTTCTTAATCTCTTTGGATAGGACTACAATCAATGGCGGAATGCCGATCAGCGTCAGGATGAAGATCTGAATACTTATCACTTTCACAAATGCCTTTTCCGGTTCATCGATGAC
Organism: Rossellomorea sp. GCM10028870; assembly: GCF_042666755.1. NCBI lineage: Bacteria > Bacillati > Bacillota > Bacilli > Caryophanales > Bacillaceae > Rossellomorea > Rossellomorea sp. GCM10028870. The sequence continues at coordinate 1,992,133 of NZ_JBHTGN010000001.1, forward strand.
GAAACTGATTGGTGAAAGGAGCATGAAGGCGATGACAGCCATGGGGATATAGACCATGGACTCTACCAACTCTTCAAATACCCTTTGCACTTTTTTAAAGAAGTTTATAAAGATCACTGATAATGAAAAAGCCAGTACCACCTGAAGAAGGCTGATGATCAATCCAATGATGATGGTAAACTTCGCCCCCTGAATGACATATGACCATAAGGGTAGACCCAATCGATCTGACCCGAACGGAGGCAGCTCAGCCGGTGTGAACGGCGGCCCCACTGTTTCGCCGTTATAGTTAAAGAAACTATACATCTTCACCTTTTCTTCTATAAATGGTTCATACAAAAAACTCAGCACTAATAGGCCCGTAATGAATAGGAACCCAATGAGAAACTGTGGCTGCTTCCAGAGATCTTTAAGCATAGGTCCCGTCCTCCTTTAGTCCGATGCTCTTCTTCATGCGCATCTCAATCAAAGTAAAGACCAGATAGAATGGGAGGAAGATGACAGTGGAAATAATCACAAAAGTGAATCCACTCGACCAGATCAGTAAATCCATTATCCCCCTCATATTGAACAATCTTTCTAATATAAACAAATTGGATAGCATAAAGGAGAAAATGATTTTGGATCGGTAGAATAGGCTGTAGACTACGTTCCTGAAACCATGTGTCACTATGACTTGAAATGCATTGAGACCTTTCCCCCTGGCGAGCTCTATGTACGGTTTCCGGTCTTCCTCTTTCAGCAGGAGAACGATGGTTTTAATTAAGAATACGGTCGGCACGATCGTTAAGCAGGTGACCGGCAACAGGTATAATTCTTCACCCGTCATGGCAATATCCCCTATTAACACACCGGTATGACGGAAATACATCACTACAGCCAGTTGAATACCGATGATGATGAATACATCGGGAAGCGATTCGAGGATATTCACCAGACTTAAGAACGCACGTTGCATCCATTTGGAAGAAAGAGAGATGAATAAACTGATTAAAAATGAAATTCCAACCGCCAATCCCAGAGAAAATACGAATACCTTCATGGAGTAGAAATATCGTTCAGCCAGAACATCCTGAAGCGGATATTCCTTACTCAGAACAAACAAGATCCACTGATCCTGTTGAAAGATTCGTGAGAATACATGATAAATTCCTAGGAAATATTCTTTCGGATAAAAGCCAAATGAGCTTCCTTGATCATTCATCATCAAATAATATAATTCCGTGTTTCCTCCTCCATAGAATAAGACGGGCAGCACGCTTATCAGTATAAAGCCCACAATAATAAGTACGAGTTTACGAAGTGCCTTCATGATTTCCCCCTTGTGATTGTCTCTATCTATTTACTGTTCTTGTAAGAGGTGACAAAATCCTTTTTCTGGATAAATTTTAAAAAAGAAAAGCACCCGACTCTATCAGTCGGATGCTTCCCGTGTCCTATCCTGCCTTATCACCTTTTGCCCCCTGCTGGAGCTGGTACATTTGATGGTATCGTCCCATCCGCTTCATCAATTCGTCATGATTGCCCCGTTCGACGATTTCCCCTCGATCTAAAACCAGTATTTGATCGGCATTCTTAATCGTAGAAAGTCGATGAGCGATGATGAAGGTCGTTCTTCCCTTTTTCAACACTTCCATCGCTTCTTGAATGATGGCTTCCGTCTCTGTATCAATACTCGACGTCGCTTCATCCAAAATCAGGATCGCTGGATTAAAGGCGAGAGCCCGTGCAAAGGAAATCAATTGACGCTGCCCTGAAGAAAGAGTGCTTCCTTTCTCGATCACGGGTTCGTCATAGCCGTTCTCAAGGTTTTTGAACACCTTTTCCGCACCAACGGCCTTGAGTGCTTCTTCCACCTGTTCCCTCGAAATCCGAGGATCATCAAGACTTACGTTGGATGCGATTGTACCCGTAAACAAATAAGGATCCTGTAAGACAATCCCCATATGCTCGCGAATTGTTTGATAGGGAATATCGACAATGTCTTTTCCGTCAATCAGGATTTTTCCTTCATTGCTATCGTAGAAACGGAATAATAGATTCATGATCGAGCTTTTCCCTGAACCTGTGTGTCCCACCAGGGCAACAGTTTCGCCTCTGCTTGCGGTAAACGTGATATCCTTCAATACATATTCATTTTCCTTGTACCCAAAGAAAACATTCTCAAAGCTGACATTTCCCTCATAACGATTCATTTTCTCATCTTCAACAGAAGTTCCACTCTCTTCTAGCAGTCGGAAAACCCGCTCCCCTGCCACTAGTGCCTGTTCAAGGTTCGCAAGCTGATTTACGATTCCTGTCACCGGCTGGAACAAACGGTTGATGTAATCGACAAAGGCATATAGTACGCCCAATGTTACCACCGATCCTACTCCGGTAGAGGCTCCTCCGAAATACCATATGAATGCCACGAAGGTGATATTTCTTAATACCCCTACAAGGTTATGGGAGGTCATTGAATTTAAGCTTAAAAGTTTATTTTGATATTTGAAGTGAGTTTCGTTCAAGTCTTCGAATTCTTCGTTTGTTTTCTTCTCTCTGCTGAAAGCCTGAATGATGTTCATGCCCTGTATCGATTCATTGATCATGGCATTGATATCGCTCACTTTCGATCTGATGATGTGATTGTATTTAGACGCATAAATACGGTACAGGTACGTCCATACAACCAGAATCGGGATCAGGATCAAGCAGATGGCCGCCAATTTCGCATCAAGTATAAAGAGTGCTATATAAATTCCAATAATATAAATCGTACTTGAGAAAAAAGTCGATAAAACTGTTACATACAGGTCTCTGATCGCTTCGGTGTCGTTTGTGATCCTCGCTACGACCTTCCCTGCCGGCAGATTATCAAAATAACGGATCGGCAGCTTCTGGATATGCTGAAAAACGTCATTACGCATTTTCTGAATCACACGGTTTGCAGCTTTCTGAAGGTAGAATCGCTGACCGTATTGGAAAAAGGCGGCGATTACCAATAAGCCAAAATAAAAGGCAATCAATTTGATAATTTTCGGGATTTCCGGATTATAAAAACGCAGCAGCTCGTTTCCCTTCAATTTTTGGGCGGGATAAGTTGCTGACTCATCCCCTTTTGTAATGGTCATTTCCCCTGCTGTGACAGATCGTTCACCATCAAAGGAAACACTAGAAGGAACGAAATAAAATGCTCTTCCCACTTGAAGAATACGGATGTCTTCCCCTTTGCTCTCCCCTTCAGAGAAATATTGATCACGCTTATACCAATTGCCCTCATAGGAAACAGCTTCTTTTCCCTCCACTGTTTTATACCAGGTTGATTCTATTCCAAGAATATGATCATCGATCAGTTTTTTTGCAATGAAAGGTCCTGCAAGTTCTGCCGCTACTGACACACTAAGCATCAAAAGGGCAGCAATAATGATTTTTTTGTAAATAAGGGCATAATCGACTAGTTTTCTTCCGACGTTCATGCGCCCACCTCCTCTAGTGAGGAATCTTCAACTTGTTGGCGATCGAATTGTTCTTTATACCAACCACCGTTTTCAAGGAGTCGTTCATGTACCCCTTCTTCTACCACTTTTCCATCTTCAAATACGATGATCCAATCTGCATGCTGAACCGCCGAGAGACGATGAGTCGTAATAATCGTTGTTTTTCCATCACGTTCTTTTCTTATATTGTCAATGATCTTTGCTTCTGTCTTGGCGTCAACAGCGGATAGCGAGTCATCAAGGATCAGTATTTCCGGATTTTTGATAAGTGCCCGGGCTATCGAAATCCGTTGCTTCTGACCACCTGAAAGCGCCACACCCTTTTCTCCTACAAGAGTGGTCAATCCGTCCGGAAGCATTTCAAGATCTTTTTTGAAATCAGCCAGTTCAATGGCTTGTTCCAGGTCTTGTTCAGTCGCATCATGTCTACCGAACAGAATGTTTTCTCTAACGGTCCTTGAGAAAAGGACATGATCCTGGGGTACGTAGCCGATCCAGTCCCTTACCTGCTGGATGGTCAAGTCACTGATCGGGACACCTCCTATGGATAAAGCCCCTTTTCCGGCAGGGTATTCACGGAGGAGCTGCTTGATAAAGGTCGTTTTTCCACTTCCAGTCTTCCCGACGATTCCAAGAGTGCTTCCTTGATGGATATTCACATTAATATGGGACAGATTTAACACTTGTGAGGATGGATATTGAAAGTCCACATCCTTAAACCCTATGCGATCAGGAGAATCTATCCATTGAGGAGTCTCAGAATCCTGGACGTCCTGAACATAATCAAGGGTCTCCTGAACCCGGTCAAGTGAGGCATTTCCGCGCTGCATGACATTTATTAACTCACCAATGGCAAACATCGGCCAAATCAGCATACCGAGATACACATTAAAGGAAACAAGCTCTCCCAATGTGATCGACTGATGAAACACAAGATATGCCCCGTAGCCGAGTCCAATTAAATAACTTAGCCCTACAAGTACTTTTATGGTAGGTTCAAAGAGTGAGTCAATCTTTGCCACTCCTATATTCTTGTTATATACATCTTCTGTCATATCAGCGAAACGCTTCTCATCAGCTCTTTCCTGGACGTACGCACGAATGACACGAACGCCCGCAATGGACTCAAGCACTTTATCATTCAAGTCCCCGAATGAATCCTGAGCTTCCGTAAATCTCTTATGAATTCTCGCACCGTACACCTTCATCAACATTGCCATGATCGGCAATGGCAGTATAGCCGCTATGGTCAGTTTCCAGCTGATAAGAAATCCCATTGTAAAAAGGATCGTTAACATAAAGACACTGGAATCGATTAAGGTCAACACTCCGAAACCGGCTGTGACCGAGATGGCCTTCAGGTCATTCGTTGCCCTTGCCATTAAATCTCCCGTACGATTTTTCTCGAAAAACGTCGGTGTCATCTTTAACAAATGTCCCATGAATTTACTGCGGAGCTTCCGTTCAACCAGAAAGGCCCCTCCAAATAATTGATACATCCACACATACGTCATTGCGTACGATATGATAGCGATCCCGGCGATCAACCACAGATATTCCCCTACGACATCCCACGTCATCGCACCCAGGTGAATGTCATCAATGGCATTTCCGACAAGCTTAGGGGGAATCACATCAAGGATTCCGACAATCGTCAATAGAACGATCGCCACCGTATATCTCTTCCAATTTTCAATAAAAAACCATGATAATTTCTTAAAAATACTAAACATTCCACATTACCTCCTCTTGTTGATTTTCTTCACTATCCGCCTTCTGTCTCCACAGCAGACATCATCTTCTTCATTTGAATGATTAACATATTCATTTCCTCCTTCTAAATTAGGTATATATGTGATCAAGGATGGTCCTTGGGTACACCTAAACGAAAAAAAGACAGACGCTTAAGGCTTTTAACACTAGATCTGATAGAGGTTTCCTTTCGAATCCCCACCAATCTGTTGCGCCTTAAAACGTCCGTCTTTGTTTTTGGACATACAAAAGCACAGATTATATGCATAACCTGTGCCATTAATATTCATATTTCAGAATGATTAAGGAGTTACTGGTTATGTGATGATATGAAATTGGCTGCTGGTACTCCATGAATTGTATACACTTTCATCATCACAAACCCTCCATTCATTTTTATTATTAATTCCATTAATAACCATACTATACGCTTGAAATTGTGTCAATATTATTTTTATTATTAATTTTCTATATACTATATGTGATACCACATTAATAGTGAACCACCATTATTCTACGCTTTCACTTTTCATTTATTCCACGACGACAGCCGTTCCGTAAGCAATAATTTCTGAAGCATTCTGCATGACGGCAGAGGTTTCTAAACGAACGGCAATAACGGCATTTGCACCTTTTTGAGAAGCTTCTTCCATCATACGATCTATCGCCTGTTTCCTTGCCTCCTCCATCAACTCACTGTATTCGCTTATTTCTCCACCAATAATGGTTTTAAGACCGGCAATAATGTCTTTGCCAATATGCTTGGCTTGTACGGTACTACCCCTTACAAATCCTTTTAATTCTTTTACTTCTTTACCTGGTACAAAATCGGTTGTCACAATAATCATGATTCCCTCTCCCCTGCCTTGAATTTTCTCCAAATCTTCTTTGCAAATATGAAATAAAAGATAAGTGGAAACGGGCACTGAATCAATCCCCAGATCCCCCAGAACCAATAGTTATGTCCGTTCTTCCGGGCATCGATAAACAGGTAAATACTTTGAGTCAGAAGGATCGGAATGACAAGGGGTAAAATATATAGTTCTTCTTTCGTCATATCCTTTTCACCTTTTTCGTATATGTTATGCCAGTAAAGATCGAGGCTCCCACAAAGATGGCGACTTGAAGGAGAAGAAATAGAATTGGCATTTGAAATAACGTAAGGGAAAACACAGTCAAGATACAACAGGCCAGAAGAAGAAAGATGGTGAGATCTCGTTTAAACCTTGCTTTAAGCTCCACTTGCTTATCCTCTACTAATTGCTCGAACCACTGCAGGGACGGGGTGCTTTCGTCAATGTCTTCATCAATTGACTGGAATCCCTCCTCCAGTAATTTCTTTAATTCATCGTTATGTTCCTGATGATTGTTCATCTATTTTCAACTCCTTCCTCAGCCGGATGATCCCATGATGAACACGGGATTTCACTGTCCCAGGTGGCACTTCTGTCATTTGACCAATCTCTTCATAGGAATAACCGTAGTAATGTTTAAGGATGATAGGGAGCCTGATATCTTCTGATAGTGTGGATAGGGCTGCCAGCACATCATTCCATTCTTCATTCCTTGACTCCATCTCCCATTTTAATTTTCTAACGTTCACTTCTTCATTCTGCCAGTTCTGTTCTCTTTTCTTTTTACGCTGCAGATCAATATAACGATTGGTTGCGATGGAAATCAGCCATGATGAAAATTTTGATTTCCCATTGTATTGATGAATCTTCTCTACACATTTTGCCATTGTATCCTGAGCAAGCTCCTCTGCCTGATCCCGATTCATTGTCACTTTCATTAAGTATTTCACTAGAAAAGGATAATGCTCTCGAAAAAGAATAGCAAAGGCTTCGTGATTCCCTTTTTTCGCCCGTTTGATCAGATCTCTCTCTTCCATCCTTTACTGTCCTTTCTTTCCACCCCAGCCTGCGAGTTCATTAATAAGACGCACAAGAAGAAAAATCGTTCATAAAATCATTATACTTTTTTTGAAATATTTTCATTCTATTTTCAAAAGCCTTTTTTCGCAAAGATTGTTTCTTTATAACATTGGATCTGCCAGGGCTCTGTCAATCAGTGTGTGCTGGATGGTGAGGAGAACCGCTCCGCTTGCAGCTAGCGTTCGGCCGAGCCAGCCCCGCGGAAAGCGAGCATCCTGTAGCGGAAATCAACTACTTCTTCTCTAAAATAGCAACAAACTTTTCGGGAAATCCCACAATAAAGCCCTCTATGAATAGCCCTTTTCTATTCATAGAGGGAATCTCACTTAGCCATTCAGAACAGCAGGCTGAGCATTCTTTTCTTCTTTCACATATTTAGGTAGAATGATGGTGTAGAAGATACCTACTATGATTAGGCATCCTCCAACGAGCCAGTAGAGCATTTCAACGGTTACGACGGTAGGGAATGTCAAGGCAATCACTCCCAGTGTAATCGATTGTGACAGCATCATAAGAGGATTGATCCACCCTTGCACCCTGCCCATCATTTTTGGATCAATGATGCTCGGCATCCATCCTCCGATGGCAATATTCACAAGGGGTAACCCCAATGCGGCAAAAAAGATGATCGTGAGGAAGATCCAAGTCGCAGGCGCAAAAGATGCTGCGATGATAAATGTTCCGGAAATAACCAGCCCTGCAACGATCAACACATGAAACTTATACTTCTGAGCAAGCATCGAAGAGAAGATACTGCCGATCAATACACCCGCGCCGAATGCGACACCTAATAGAATCGAATATTCTTCATAAGACTCTGGGGCTAATTTATATTTCAATATAAAAATAGGAATGACCGAGAATCCGCCGTTCACAATTCCAAATACGACAAACCCTCCAATTAAGGATAACAACAGCTTGTGATTCAGAATATAATTCACCCCCGCTGTAAAATCCTTCCTCACAGACTGAATGTTCAAGTCTGTCCATGTATGCTTGCCGTTTGGAAGACGAACCTCTTCAGGAATGATACATTTCCTGATTAAGATGGCAGAAATAACGAATGTAACAAAATCGACTGCAATCGCACCGTAGATCCCCGCCGTCCAATATACAAAGATGGCCACTGCATTTCCAAGTAACATAAACAAGCTCATCACCATCTGATTCAAGCCGGCGGCCGTTGAATAATCATCTTTCGAAAGCACTCCTTGCAATATCCCCTGTTCAGCAGGAAAGAAAAACTTCTGAACGCCGCTTCGTAGAAACAAGATCGTAAATATGAGGGGCAGCCAGCCAATGTAGATGGCCCCGAATAATAAAAGTGTAAGGAACGCACTGATTGTATCACAGTGATAGGCGATTTTTTGCCGGTCCATTCTGTCAGCGAATACTCCAACAAGAAAGAAGACGAGAAGAGTGGGTAATGAGTACATCATTTCAGTCAGGGAAGCATACATGGGTTGCTCGGAAAACCGATCCAGCAGATAAAACATAAAGGCAGTCAAACCAATCACACTTCCCATATGCGAAGTGAAATTAGCAAAAAATAACTTTAGAAATATTGGATTCTTAAAGATTTCAATCATTTTTTTCATGAATAACCGTCTCCCATCAATGATTAACTATCTTTATCATATAAGGAAGGTTAAGTGAACTTGAGGGTCTATTGGTGGTTTTTTCCTCCGTCTGTAGTCGGATGTGGATCGGGAGGCTGGAAGTCTAACAAAAAAAGCGTAGGAATCTACATACCCCATTGTGTATTATAGTCATTTCAGTAACCCACTTGTGCCAAAATCGGGGGTTGTTGTGCCAGTTTTGTTGTTTATTGAGCCACTTTTGGTATTTGTTGTGCCAAATTGTGAACCTCTCTCTGAGTTCAACCAACAATACCCTGCCACTTTACCATCTATTGGCCAAACCAGCACACTAAATCGCCACGTATTTAATCCATACATACACAAAAAAAATAGCCCAGAGCCCCACGGCTCCAAGCTATTTAAAACCAAACAATTATTCAAACGTGCCCTTCACTATTGCTTCCCCGTTCTCTACCATCAACTTCCCCTTGGCAAACACCGTGTTTACTTCAAGTGTATTTTTATCCAACAGCACCAGATCAGCGTCTTTTTCAGCCTCAACGTGACCTTTTTGCTTTAATTTCAGGATTTTGGCAGGATTTGATGTAATGACTTTAATGGCTGTTTCCAAAGGAATCCCTTCTTCCAGAACAGCGTCTTTCACTTCACAGTATAAACTGGAAACCTGGCCAATCTGTAATCCTATCAGCTCGCCGTCCCCATCAAAATTAGGCAGGCTTGCTTGTCCATCCGAGGTGTATGTGATTTGTTCAACCGGCACACCTGCATCCAGCATGCGTTTTAGCGCTTTACTGCATTTCACTTCGCCATCTTCGAGAAATTGTGGAATCGTACTGGTCGTAAAGTCTACATAACCACCCCTTTGAGCATATTGAATCCCTGCTTCAAATAGATGGGCATTTCGATTAATATGAGTTGGATAGAATTGTTTAATCGGAATATCCGTTGTGTCGACTATTTCCTCTAGAAGCTTTAAATGGTCATGACTATCTCCTACATGAACATTGACAATTCCCGATTTGCCTGACAGCATGCCGCCAATTCGGGCAGCAGAAGCAATTTTCGTTAATTCATTTACCGTGGGTTGAGATGAGCGGTGGTCAGCAATTGCCACTTCGCCTACTCCTATGATGCGGTCTACTAAAATAATATCGTCTTCAATTTTTCCAGTAAGCGTTTTTAATGGTACTTGATAAGAACCGGTTTGCGCGTAGCAGGTAATTCCCTCTTCTTCAAGACCCTTTGCTTTCGCTACAAGGCTCGCCATCGTTCTTGTCGTTCCATCTGTTCCTATCACACCAACAAGCGTCGTGATACCGGCAAGTGTGGCCTGAGTCAGTTGAATTTCCGGTGTTCTTGTACGAAAGCTGCCCTCGCCGCCTCCACCCATAATATGTACGTGTGAGTCTATGAATCCAGGTACAACATACTTTCCAGTTGCATCCACAATCTTTATATCCACAAATTGATGAGGAGGTTCAATCTTATCTTCAATAAAACCTATTTTATTATCTACTATTAATATATCCTTTTTCCCTAAATATTCTGGAGCATAAACTTCTCCGTTTTGAATTAATGTCAGCATGATGTTTGCTCCCTTCATTTCTTATTCATACAATCGTACCGAACCTTTCGATAAAGGTTCGGCACTATAAATCAAATCAGAAACCGATGAATGTTGCCGTTATCACAAAGATCGATGAAAGAACGAATAGAATCAGCATGAATTTAATAATAAATTTCGCCCATATTCCCCAATCGACACGGGCTGCTCCAAGTGTACCAAGTAAGGCAGCAGAGGTCGGCACAAGAATATTGGTTAATCCATCTCCTAATTGGAAGGCAAGGACCGCTACTTGACGAGAGACTCCGGCAATATCTGCAAGTGGAGCCATTAAAGGCATTGTTAAAGCGGCTTGACCGGAACCAGATACAACAAAGAAATTGAATACAGACTGGAATAAATACATACACCAGGCAGAAATGGCTTCAGGGAAATCCCCAACCACTTGCCCTGCTCCATATAACATCGTATTTAATACAGATGGTGCGTCAGGTGAATCTCCACCAAGGATAATGACGATTCCTTTTGCCATACCTACAACTAAGGCAGCCGGCAATAAATCCTTCGCCCCGTCGATGAATCCATCTGCTATATCATCCCATGACATTCCATTCAATTTAAACAGAACGCCAATGATTCCTGCTACTAATCCAATCGTAAAGAATTGGCTCGCAATCTCCGGAATATAGTAAGCGTGTTCCACTACTCCCCAAATGATCCAAGCAATACCTACTGCAACCGTTAATATGACAAGTGAATGACCCAAAGTAAATTTCGTATTTAGGTCTTGTACTCTGCCTTCTTTACGGAAGTATTCATCAGAAGCGTAAGAAAGACTCCGTTTAGGTTCCTTTCGAATCGCTACAGCATATCTCCATGTGTAAATGATCCCCACAAGTGTAAAGACAATCCACATCACAATACGGAAACCTGATCCCGAAAGAACCGGTACACCTGAAACACCTTGTGCGATAGCCACTCCGAATGGATTCATCCATGAAGTGGCGAAACCGATTTGAGTCGCCACGTAAGTGATCATGATTCCAGTGATGGCATCATACCCAATCGCAATCATGATTGGAACGAGTATCATGGCAAAGGCAATGGCCTCTTCCCCCATCCCGAACACGGCTCCCCCTAATGAGAACAAGAAGAACATAATTGGGATGATGAGAGATTCCTTTCCTTTCGTCCTCTCAATGACCTTTAGGATCCCTTCCTCAATGGCCCTTGTCTTCATAATGATGCCAAAGGCACCACCAATGATTAAGATAAAGGCCACAACACCTACAGCGGACCCCCATTTATCCCCTGATACAAGACCTTCAAATACATAATTAAGGAATCCAATTCCGCCACCCGGCTCGAAAAGACTGGTTCCTTCTCTAATTAGATTTCCATCATCATCCTTTAAATAACTGAACGAATCAGGATTTAATACCGTTTTGGTTTGTTCTTCTCCATCCTGCATAAATGTGATTTCTTCTGTCGTGAATTGCCCCTTTGGTACGACATACGTTAAAATTGCAGCTGCCAGTACAACGAAAAAAACAATAATAAATGTATGCGGCACCTTCCAGGCTTTTTGTTCTTTCTCCATTTCTTTCCCCCCGTTTGACAGTATGATTTGTTTCACATATGTACATGCAAGTTCCGTGCCAATCTATAATTATCTGAAAATACAAACTTTGGGTGCACTAATGGTTATTATCGGTTAAAATATACTTAACCAATAAAACACTTATCAACCAATAAAACACTTATCAACCAATTAAACCATAAGGGGGAGACGTATGAAACATGAATTAATTCTATTAGCTGGAACAAAGGAAACAGAAAGAGCTCTTAAGGAACAATTACAATCCGTTTTTGGAGAACTGATCAATATTACGAGTTATGCTTGTGATGAAGGAATTCCTACGTATTTCACCAATAAATTGATTGTTTATTCTTCTGCGCTCATCGCGCCAGAAGTGAAAGAATATATCGATTTCGATTCATGCACCATCATTAAAGCTCGCCGCACCGTCAATTATGAATACATAGATCGTATTTTCGAGTTACCTCCGGGAAAAAAGATTTTATATGTGAATGACTTTATCGAGACGGCTCAAGAAGCTGTCTCTACATTGAAACGATTAGGAATAGATCACGTCGATTACATTCCATACTCCCCAACCGGAGACTACCCTAGACAAATTGATATTGCCATCTCACCAGGAGAAACGGCAAGCATACCACCTTCCATTCCCAGCAAAATCGATATCGGTGTAAGACTGATCGATTTGAATACCATTATGAAAATCATCTACCACTTTCAGTTGTCAGAGCAGTTAACCTTTGATATTACCGACCGCTATACGAGAAAGATCATCGAGCTCAGTCAAAAACTGGGCGCAATCAATCGACGGGCAAAAACGTTAAATAAATTTTTAAATAAAGTAGTGGATGGTGTAAATGATGGTATCCTCGCCTTTCAGGAAGACGGAGAAATTACCGTATTCAATGAAGTGCTTGAACGAATGGTCGGGATTACAGCTGCCCATGCGAAAGGAAAAAAACTAAACAGGGTGTTCAAGAATATCGAGCTCAATCACTTTTTGACATCGCAACAGGATGAAGATCAACAATATTTCACTCTCCGTCAGCAGAATGTAATGGTCTATCGTTTCCGTTTGAAGGCAGAAGGAGTCATCGTTGCAACGTTTAAAGATATGGAAGAGACCATTGAGATGGAAAAGGTCCGTAAACGGGAGCTTCAGCGAAGAGGGTATATTGCGAAATATACATTTGACAGCATACTGGGTAACAGCGCAATCATTAATGAAACAAAAATGATTGCCAAAAAACTCGCACAAAGTGAGCTCCCGGTTCTAATCTATGGGGAAACAGGCACAGGGAAAGAGTTGTTTTCAAGCGCTATGCACAATGATTCTTCCCGAAAAAACAGTCCGTATCTTGCCGTTAACTGCAGCGCCCTGCCCGAGGATCTATTAGAAAGTGAATTATTCGGCTATGAGGACGGAGCATTCACAGGCGCAAAAAAAGGAGGTAAAAAAGGATTGTTTGAACAAGCTGATGGCGGGACCTTGTTTCTTGATGAGATCGGTGATATTAGCCTAAAGCTTCAAGCCAGACTCCTGAGGGTTCTTCAGGAAATGGAAATCAGACGGATCGGAGGAAACAAAAACATCCCTGTTGATGTCAGGATCATTGCTGCAACGAACAGGGATCTCCAAGCCTTAATAATTGAAGGAACGTTTCGTGAAGATCTCTATCACCGTCTGAAAGTTCTATCTTTGCAGCTGCCAAGTCTGCAGGATCGCAGCGAAGATATCCCCCTCCTCATTGAGAATTTCCTCCGAATGGAACAAAGCAAAATCTCTACAATCGACGTAGCTGTATTAGATGCATTGAAGAAAGCACCATGGAGTGGGAATATACGCGAACTTAAAAATACGCTGCTTTACATGATCACCGTTGCAGAACAAAATCGTCTAACGGTACATCAATTACCGAAAAATGATAATAATTTTAAAGGTAAAGTGCATACTAAGGATAACCTATCTCCTCCGGCCATCACCATGTCAAAATCAGGAGAGTATGTAAATATCCTTTCCGCTTTAGTTGAATTTTTCGAAGAAGGAAAACGAGCCAGCAGACAAAAGATTTATTCTTGCCTGCAACGAAGCTCCACTCCTCTATCCGTTCAACAAATTAGGACAAGACTAAACGAACTCCAGGATTTAGGCTATGTATGTATCCAGAGAGGGAGAATTGGAACAGAAATAACGCCTGAAGGAGTAGCCTGGCTAAATAATAATGTGGAGAAGGTTTTAACTATTCGTTAACAGGGTAACTTTACATTAACCGGTTAGAAATACAAAGCATATTTCATTGATACGATAAGTCGAGGTGATTTTAATGATACGTACAATCTTAATGGTCGTTGGAGCAATTGTTGTCATTGGTTGGATTATCAGCATGCTGTAATCAGAACCATTCAAACTGAACATTATTCCTGCTATTATATGAATTTTAATCAAATAGAAAGAGCAGAAAGGATCTTCCTCCGTTCTGCTCTTTCTTTTTGTTATTAAGCCAATGTTGAATCTGCACCTATATATTCTGCATTCCATTCACCGTTTTCCTGAATAGCTTTCATATAGGTAAATACAACCTGACAGGTTTGATCATCAGCGTTTAATACCTTTAAATGCTGAATACATTTTCGAATGGTTGGATCGTAGTTTCCATGGGATTCTTCTTCATTTAAAGTTTGAAGAGATTTCAAATACATATACACGATTTGCCGTGTTTTCTCATCAGTATTGATTTTCGTTAAGTGTTCAATACACTTTCTGATGATTGGATGCATTTTATCCATATCCTTTTCTCTCCTTAGTAGAAATAATTTACCATAATATTTCGTGTGATTGTCTCGATTTATGAGGGATTTTCCTGAAAAAGATTATAATTCATATATTGGGGTAAATAGTAGATATCCCAATATTGAGGTGATTTTAATGTATAGACATATTTTGTTAGCCTACGATGAAACAGATGGAAGCAAGAAAGCATTGGATGAAGTGCAGAAATTAATAAAAGGTTCTATAGATACAAAATTAACCGTACTCCATATATCAGATGAAAAGATAGCCAATCAAACCCATGATAACTATACTCCCACCCATGCACTGGCAGATACATCACCAGGGTTTGATAATAATTATATGGGGAATTTATCGGTTTCACCGGACAACAAAACTCATTCGACGGAGGAAGAACGTCATGAAATCAAGACCCCCTCCTCTACACATCACTTTTTAAAAAATGCAAAGGAAAAACTTTCTCCTTACGGGATTGAAGCAAACTATATTCACCTATCCGGTTCAGAAGCAAAACGCATATGTGAATATGCCAAAGAAATCCAGGCAGACCTGGTAGTGGTCGGAAGCAGCGGTAAGTCCGGTATGAAAAAATGGGTACTCGGAAGCGTCAGTGAAAAAGTCACTCAAAACTGTGAATCCAGTGTATTGGTTGTAAAATAAAATTAAATATCAGAAAGGGAGGGACGGACCTTGCAAGGTCCGTCCCTCCCTTTCTTTACTCACCTGTTAACTCATCAAAACGTTTATGGGCATTTTCTTCATCAAAGCTGCTATAAATTCGGTAGTCATCAAAATCTAATATTCGATAGTGCTTACTGAAAAGGTTCTGTTGAAGTATGTATTCATCATCCTTCTTCAAATCCTTCCACCAGACCTTCCCGCCTAACGTCTTTTCCTTCCGGTAATCAATCCCTTCCCGAGCAATTGTCTCTATGATTTCAAGAGGTTCCCCCCCAAGACTCGTGGTTAAGGTTTCACTATCTTTAAACAATGCACAGACGGCAATGACCGCGGTCCAGCTGGCCATGACTCTGCCTTTTTCTATTTGGACAAGGGTTTTTTTGGATAATCCGATGATGTTCGCCATCTTGTCCTGTGTATACCCTGCTTCTGTGCGTATTAGCCTTAATTTATCTGAAATGATTAAAACGATTTCTTCTTTTGTCATCGATTCACACCTTATTTCCGTTTTAGTGTAATATTACACTAATCTCAAAATTATTAAAACATATTTGATTGAACCCATTGATTTTTGTATCACTCTGTCCATTTTACTATACTTTAGATTAAGAATAGACGCATTCGAATCAACGGAGGGAAAATCATGACAAAAAGCATCATTGTCCTTATTAGGCAAGACCTTCGCCTTCACGATCACCCAGCTCTCTACAAAGCTTCTCAAGAAGGAAAAGTGATTCCTCTCTATATCTTGGATGAGGAAACTTCTCCTGCTTCAACCGGAGAAGCCAAGAAGTGGTGGCTGCATCAAAATTTAGAAGCCTTTCAAACATCTCTTCAAACGATTAACGGAAGACTATGGATGGATAGAGGAAAAGTAGAAAATGTTCTCCCTCAGTGGGTTAAGAAAACCGATGCACAAGCAGTTTACTGGAATCGGGTATATGATCCAAGGGTGTATGAACGGGATCTCACATTAGCCCGTTCTTTGTCCTCACAAGGAATAGATGTTCAAACATTTGAAGGTACACTTCTCCTCCCGCCTTGGAAGGTCAAAAAGGAGGACGGCACCCCTTATAAAGTGTACTCGGCATTTTATAAATCATTAAGGAAGGAAGAAATCCCGAAACCCCTCGCACCTGTTAAGAAACTAGAGGTCCCTAGGCTCGGTGCCGAGGGTCTATCACTTATCGATTTAAGTCTAAAACCCTCTATACCCTGGTTTCACATCATGGAAAGCATTTGGGACCCCGGCGAAGAAGCTGCTATTAAAAGGTATCATTCATTCGTTCAAAAAAGCATCGAGGACTATGCAGAAAGAAGAAACATGCCTGCAGAAGGACATCATTCCACTTTATCCCCATACTTAGCTCTTGGTGTCATTTCTGTGAGAAGCTTGTATCATTCACTCCTTGAAATGGGAGGTACACAAGTGGAGCCGTTCATTAAACAATTGATTTGGAGAGAATTCTCCTACTCCGTCCTCCTTCAGTTTCCTGAGTCCACCACACGGCCAGTAAATGAGAAGTTCAAGAAATTCCGATGGAAGAAGGAAAAGGAGCATTGGAATATATGGACAAGAGGAGAGACAGGCTATCCAATCGTTGATGCAGGAATGAGAGAATTATGGGCAACGGGGTTCATGCACAACCGTGTCAGAATGATCGTCGCATCGTTCCTGACCAAGCATTTACTGATTCCTTGGCAAGAAGGCGCAAGGTGGTTTTCGAATACACTCATCGATGCAGACCTCGCCAATAATTCAATGGGGTGGCAGTGGGTTGCAGGCTCCGGCTTTGATTCAGCCCCCTACTTTCGCATTTTCAATCCAACCCTCCAAAGTGAAAAATTCGATAAAGAAGGCACTTATATCCGGATGTGGGTTCCTGAATTAAAAGATGTTCCCAGTAAACATATCCACAAACCTTCAGAAGCTTCCGTGGAGATTCTGGAAGGGGCCGGGGTCATCCTGGGGGAAGATTACCCCTATCCAATCGTGGACCATAAAGCCGCCAGGGATCGGGCATTAGATCGCTACCACGAAATAAAATAGATATAAAAAATCGAGTCTATCGCCTTTACAGGCCATAGACTCGATTTAATTTATGAGGAGATCACGCCTCTCCTCTTTGTTCCTTAATTGTACGTTTCTTCTCAGATTCTGATACAAACAGCGCACACGCTGCATCTCCTGAAATATTGATCGACGTCCTTGCCATATCAAGCAGGCGGTCAATCCCCAGAATTAATCCAATTCCTTCTACAGGCAGGTTTACACTGCTTAATACCATGGCAAGAAGGATTAATCCTACACCAGGAACCCCTGCTGTACCGATGCTGGCTAAAACAGCCGTTAGTACAACCGTAATCAGTTGTTCCAATGATAAATCGACACCATACACCTGAGCGATAAAGACGGTCGCAACCCCCTGCATGATGGCAGTACCATCCATGTTGATGGTGGCTCCTAATGGTTGGACGAAAGAGCTTACTGATTTCGATACGCCTAAACGCTGCTGTGCAACATCCATTGAGATGGGAAGCGTCGCGTTACTGCTTGATGTACTGAATCCTACACTCATCGCAGGACTGAAATTCTTGAAGAACCATAGCGGATTCTTCTTTGCCAGGAGGAGAATCGTTCCACCATAGGTAACGATGGCGTGAATGATCAATGCTGCAAGAACGACGACAAAATACAGCCACATCGCCTTCAAAGCACTGAAACCCTGGCTCCCTATTGCTGAAGCGATTAATCCGAATGTGCCGTATGGAGCGAATTTCATAACGAGTGTCACAAGGTACATCATAAGATCATTACCTTGTTCAACAAGCTTCAATATTCCTTTTGTTTTATCCCCTAAAGCTGTTAATCCAAATCCAATAAAGATGGCAAATGCAATGATTTGCAGCATATTTCCCTCTGTCATCGCCGTGAGTGGATTTTTTGGAATAATGTTCATGAGAGTCTCTCCCACAGGAGGAGCTTCTTTGGTTTCAAAACCTTCTGATTGTGTTTTGTCGATTCCCTCTACCAGGCCGGGATCAATGACATAAGCCAGAGATAGACCAATCACGATGGCTATACAGGTAGTCACCAAGAAGAATACAATGGTCTTCAATCCTATTCTCCCCAGTTTCTTAGGGTCACCCAGACCTGCAGATCCAAGGACGATGGATAGAAACACAATTGGCACGACAAGCATGCTGATGAGGTTAAGGAAAATCTTCCCTAACGGAGTAAATAGATAAGGATCTAATATATCAAATATATCTTTAGCAAAAATATTGAGCAGTAATCCCACAATCGCCCCCAAGATCAAGGCGATGATAATCTTCGTTGTTAAATTAAACTTCATAGATGTCCCTCCCCATAAAAAATACAAAATAATTAAAAGATGTTTACCCTAAATTAAAGCTTGCAAAACCATTCTCTCTTCTTCCTTCAAAAAAACAGTCTGCAATTCGTGCCAAGCTGCCTTCCCATTCAGATTTCATCCCTCTAGCTTCTTCATTCTCCCTCCCCTATTATACTGATTTTTTTAATAATTGAAGAAGTTTATGGGAGATTTAAAACATATTTACTATATTTCATCCCACTACACCCACAATAACAGGGAGAAACATGATTCAATCTTACTATGAATTGAATTCCAATCTTTTCTTTTTTACATTTAATGATTAAATACTACGTGGTTGGGTAAATAGTAATAACAGCATGAAAATAGAAAGGAAAATACCTAAAATGAATAAAACAGTCTATTTTCTTTCAAGTAGTCAACAGCGCAGCTTGATAGCTGAAGGGTGGGCCGAGAAGCTCGATGTGTCGGATTGGTCGTTCAAAAGTGCAGGTTGGGTTGCCGAGAGTCGTGCTGAATTCAGCGTTTTAGCAATGAAAGAGTTATGTATCGACATTAGTACCTTCCCGCTTTCGCGCATCGAGATGAATGAACTTGGTGATGCTTCGGTTATTGTTGCGATTCAGGATACAGAATTTGATGATAAGATTGAGATTCCATCTGAATTAGAAGATAAGGTCATCTATTGGAATTTGCCTAATCCAAGGAAGCGTTCCAAGACACCTATTGAAGAATGGGTACACTATCAAGAAATTTGTGATGAAATTGCCATGCGAGTGAAAGATTTAGAAAACATCCTTCCACAACTACATTAAGAGGACTGATTACAACTGAAATTCTATTGTAATCAGTCCCTTTTTTTTATGTGAAATACTCCAGCTTCGCTTTCGGAAAATGCTTCTCCATATACGCATACAGATGATCTTTCATTTCCTGCTCCTCATCCTTCTGATAAATATACTTGCCTATCCCGTATTTCCCCCACTTATATCGACGTTCTTCTTCGTTTAGTTCAAGTTTAGTCATCGGATAATTTTTCTCTATGACCCTTTTAGCCGGTTTTGTGAAACGATGTTGAATAAATTCAAAGGTCAGATCCTTTTTCGCTTCTTCCGGCAGGTGAGCTTCCAAATGTTCAAACATTTGCTTATACCCTTCCTGCCATCCTTCATGGATATAGATAGGTGCCACAATGAATCCTAATGGATACCCTGCTCTCGCTACCTTTCCTGCTGCCTCAAGTCGCTTATCCAGGGGAGATGTACCAGGCTCGAAATTCTTGATCACATAATCTGCGTTGATGCTGAACCGGAACCTTGTTTTCCCGTTATGCTTTGCATCAAGCAGATGGTCGACGTGATGGAATTTCGTTACAAAACGAAGCTTGCCATACTCGGATTCACCAAAATGTTCGATGGCTCGTTTCAGTGTATGAGTGAGATGATCAATCCCTACGATATCGGACGTACAAGCAGCTTCAAAGCGAGTGAATTCAGGAGCTCTTTCCGCGATATACTTGTCCGCCGACTCAAAGATTTCATCCACATTGACATAGGTCCGGATATACGGCTTACTTCCCATCGTTGTTTGCAGATAGCAGTAGTGACAGTGTCCCATGCACCCTGTTGCAAAAGGGATGGCATATTCAGCAGACGGCTTGGATGTATCAAATTTCAACGTTTTTCTTACTCCAACTACTAATGTGGATTTAGCAATGCGATATTTCTGAAAGTGGTTATCCCCAGGCAGATTACGAACCTGGTTATGCGAAGTTGTGTACCGGATTTCCACCTCCATTTTTTCAAACTTTTCTTTGAGCTCTTTACCGAGGGGATATTCCAAGGCATTCGGTTCAAAGTAGACCAATTGTGGCACGAACGGTTTAACCATGCTTCATCCCTCCTACATGTCTCCAAATGATTGAGTATAGGCTTGCTCCGCTTCTGCTTCTGAAGAATAGACCGCAATTTCATGTGTTAACGGATAATAGGTTTCATATAGAAATAATGCCAGTTCATTCGGATTTTCCGGATCATGTACTATGGCTGCTTCCTGCACGTTGGCTACACTTTGTGTGTGGGGGTTTCGATAAATCACATATACGACATCCCCTGCTTGATAGGGCATATATTGATCATTCAGTTCCATTCTTTTCACCTTTTTCCTAAACGTCATTACTATCATTTTTTGTTATCTTCCCGATAAATATGATGGTAAAAGATGTTTATAAAAAAAACTTCTCCTGCACCTACTATGCAAGAGAAGTCACTCTTTTAAATACCATATAAATCATTCGTATTTTTGAATAGTTGTTTATATACATCTGCTTCTGGAATGCCTTTTATCTCTGCTATTTTTTCAATGGTTCGATGCATCATTCCAGGATGGGTCATCCTCCCTTGAAATTCTCCTTCAAACCGCCAAGGACCATCCGTTTCCACCATTATTCCTTCAACAGGATACTTTCTTACAAGCTTCTGTATCTCAATTTCATAAAGGACATCAGGTGTAATGGAGATTGAATAGCCATTTTCAATCATTCTATCAACGGTCTCATCATCTCCTTTAAACCAATGAAAATGAGCTTTCCCTATGGAGTGCTTTTCTAACAGGGCACAAACGATGGGTGCGTGTTCATACACCGCATGAAGGATAATCGGTTTGTTCATCCTCTTTGATTCAATCATGAACCGTTCCAACAGATCGATATACCGCTCAACTTCAACATCAGGATCTTCTTTCATTTTGTAATAAGGCAATCCTACTTCTCCAATCGCCACTATTTCCTGTTGATGCAGCTCAATGAATGATAGTAGTTCCTCAACTTCTCCTTCAGAGGGCAGTTCCTGCTCCGGATGGAACCCTGCAGCTGGTTTGACCCTAGCATCTCTTCTTGAGAGATCTATATTTGTCCTGGAAGACTGAAGGTTGGAAGATACAGTTATGAGCGCTTCAACAGCATACAGTTCAAGTTCCTGCAGAATCTTATCACGTTCATACCCATCGTATAAATCCAAGTGTATGTGAGCATCGATCAAGGAAGGTTTACACATATTGAGAAAGCTCCTCAAAAATGCTCGTTTTCCATTTCAGAAACTCCTCTGTTAAGAGAATCTCTTTGTCCCGGGGTCGGGGAAATGGTACTTTGAACTCTTTCTGTACACGGGCAGGCCGAGTCGATAAAACAATAATCCGATCTGAAAGGAATAGGGCTTCGTCAATATTATGAGTGACAAATAGAACGGAACTCAAATCTTCCTCCCAAATGGAAAGGAGCCACTTCTGCATGTCTAATCGTGTGAATTCATCCAGGGCAGAAAACGGCTCATCCAAACATAAAAAGGATTGAGGACTGACCAGGGCACGAATAAAGGCAACTCTCTGCTTCATCCCTCCAGAAAGATCACCGGGATAAGCATGCTCATATCCCTTCAAACCCGCCCGTTCAATCATACTCATTGCTTTTTCTCTATCCCTTTTTCCGTGCAGCTCCTGACCCAGCATCACATTCTCAATCACCGTTCTCCATGGAAGGAGGGACGGACTTTGAGGCATATAACTGATGGTTCCTCTCTGACCATTAATCGACCTTCCATCTAGTTGAATATCTCCTGAATCGGGTGTGAATAATCCGCCGATGACATGAAACAGCGTGCTCTTCCCGCTTCCAGAAGGACCAAGGATCGAGACAAACTCACCTTCTTCCACATGTATGGAAAGGTTATCCAGGATCAGTTCTCCGTCAAAGTATTTGGACATATTTTGAATGGATAAGGTTGTCATGCTATTTGTCCTCCTTCCGATTCCACTTAATCATGATTTTTTCTAATAACAAGATGATGCCAAAGAAAGCCAGGCTGAGCAGCATAATCATAAAGATGGCAACAAATACCCTGTCTGTCCTGAAGGAAGAAGAGGCAAGTGTCATGTAGACCCCGATTCCTTTCTGAGCACCTAACCATTCCGAGATGACTGCCCCCATCACACTATAGGTAGCTGAAATTTTCAGTCCTGAGAAGATGGACGGTAGTGCATGCGGCCATTCAACTTTTCGAAAGATTTGCCCCTTTGATGCTCCTGACATTTTCATGTAAAGAATATACTCGGGGTTCGTCTGTCTGAACCCATCCAGCGCCGAGACCGCGACCGGAAAAAAGCAGATCAACGTAATCACAATGATTTTCGGCAATAGTCCAAATCCAAACCAGATAACAAGTAAAGGAGCCAGGACGATGATCGGAATATTTTGAGACAAAATCATAAGTGGATATATCGCTTCTCTTACTTTAGGGAGGAGATGCAGACCCACTGCAGTCCCGATGCCAATCGTACATCCAATCACAAACCCTCCGATCGTAAGGAGTGTTGTCGAAGCAAGATGTGTTGTAAACGTGGACCATGAGGCGACTCCTTCCGCCCATATTTCTGAAGGTGAAGGCATTAGCCATGCCGGCACCTCAAATACTCTAATGGTGGATTCCCAAATGATGAATAAAAGGATGATGACCAAGAAGGGTCTCCATCCTTTCGATATCCATGCTTTCATCCTTTATACTTCTCCGTTAATTGATCCATTTCAATCCCGGCCGGCTGATATAATACCTTGATTTGAGAAATGACGTTTGAGCTGCCCATTTCAATCATTCGTTCATTCATTTGTTCAATCACCTTAAATAAGTCAGATAGATTTCCTTCCATTGTCGTTTCTAATGGATGGACTTCATAACGGACACCAGATTTATCAATGATCGCGATGGCTTCATCCACGTAAGGTATAACGTCTTCACCATTTTTCGTCTTCGGAATAATTTGTATGCTTACGAGTGCGTTCCCCATTTTGTTCACCTCTTAATTTGGTAAAAATTCGTTTGTAAAAGCTTTTTTACTGTCCAGTTCCTTATCTAATAAATTGTTCTCATACATCCATGAAGCATAGTTTTCCCATACCTCAAGCTTCTGCTCTCCCCATCTGTCAGCATCATCCTTGTATTTAGGAGCCAGCCATTCCTGGCTCTTCATGACTAATTCTTCATCAAGATCCGGAGCTGCCTCTAAAAGAATTTCACCTGCATCCTTCGGTTTGTCGATTGCAAACTGATACCCTTTTGAAGCAGCTGCCAAGAAGGCTTTAACCGTATCGGGATCTGATTCAATCATTTTTTCATTTGTTGTCAGGACAGGAGTGTAATAATCCAGTTTTTCAGAGTAGTCCTTTACGTACATCATGTTCAATTCCTCACCCCGAAGCTCTGCTTCAATACCTGTCCATCCATAGTAGATCCATGCAAAGTCAACATCCCGTTTCACGGCAGTAAAGAAATCTGTATCTCCCATGTTTACAAAATCCACTTTCTCTACATCTGCGTTTTCTTGTTTCATAATCGATGTCATGACAGCTTTTTCAACAGGGGAACCCCAACCGCCATAACTTTTACCTTCAAAATCCTTTGGTGTCGTAATATCCTTGCTCTTAGGTGATGCAAACCCCGAGGTATTATGCTGTATAACCGCAGCGATTGATACGAGGGGAACATCCTGTACCCTGGCCTGTGTGACACTTTCCTGGTATCCAACCCCGAACTCAGTTTTACCCGAGGCAACGAGTTGATCTGCCCCAGCCTCACCTGGTAAGATGATATCCACATCCAGCCCCTTCTCTTCGAAGTATCCTTTTTCTTTCGCAACGTATAATCCAGTGTGATTGGTATTCGGTGTCCAGTCCAGTACGACCGATACCTTTTTAAGATCATCCTTTTGTTCATCTGCCGTATTTCCTCCACCGCTGCAGGCAGTTAAAAGAAAGACAGCACAGATGATGACCATCCATTTTTTCATCTTGATTCCTCCTCAAATCCTCATATGTAGTTGTAACGTTTATTCGTTATTCTTCACTTAATAAGGTGAATGAATGTAAAACAAAAGGCAGATGGAACCTAAAAAGCTTTGGGACACTATAACAAAAAGCGCCCCAAGCCTTCAGCCCGGGACGCATCGTTAAACATGATCATGTATTGTTTAAGAGAATGTTTCCTACGCTGGTATCAGCCAGTTCAGGTTCAAAGGGTCAGTATCTACAGGATACAATCTCAACCGGCCATACCGGTTCCCCTACACTTTTACTATGAAATTAAACGTTATCTTCTACCCTACTTTGCCACAGAGTAGATGGATATTCAAGCATTTCCTATTAAAGTTAATTAAATTTGAAAGGCTCGTTCGTAATCACCGTTATCTACAAGTCCGTTAATGAACGGTATATAGGTAGATACAAGATGTGAATACCCTTTTTGATTGTAAAAAAACGTATATTGGACAAGGAAGATAATGACTAAGAATGGCAGCAGTCTCTTCTCATCTTGCGTTAAGGCAGCATCGAAGTGATACCCCGCCAAAAAGGTATGGATACATTCGAAATGCTCTTTCTTATCTTGCTGTACCAGGTCTTTGAGGATCCCTGCGATAAAGTAACCCATATCTGCTATACGGGGGGCTTTTCGTATCCTTTCAAAATCGATGACCCCGGTCACCCTTTCCTCATTTATGAGGATATTCCGCGGGTGGCAGTCACCATGTACGAGTTGATGAGGCAATTTGCTATAGGAGAAAGACCACTCATTTAGCCTGCCTATAAACCCTTTCCCCCATATTTCAATCGATGTCGGATCTTGCCCGGCTATCCACTCTCTCAAATGTGTGTCAACTTTCCATTCTTCTACCTCGTATTTACAGACATATTGCTTTAGTCTGCCATGGAGTTGAAAGAGATACGTTCCCGCCTTTTTAAGAGAAGCTAAGGAATAGACTTGTACTGGCTTTCCTTCGAGGGCTGGATACAGGGAGTAGAAATCTTGATGCTGTTGTACATAAGACTGGTGTGAGACCGTTAGCAATGGCCTTTCAACGGTAAGTCCGCTTTCCTGTAAATAGGTCGTTAAGAGATACTCTTCTTCTAGCATCTTCACAGAAGAATTGAATCTTTTTTTCAAATAATATGTCTTCCCAAGATTCTTTACCTTATAAACATTCGGATGACTGTCCACAGTCTCTATGCAGGAAGGATGAACCTTCCAGTTCAATAATAGATCATGAAGAGGTTCAATCATTTTTAATTCCCTTCCAAACATAGTAATATACGTTTAGTATGACTATGAAAGAATGTCTACATACCATATGAAAAGAGGTTGCATCCATGCAAAGAATACAAATGACGGAAGACTTATCATTCTCAAGAATCATTCATGGGTTGTGGAGACTTGCAGACTGGAATCAATCAAAGGAAGAAACCCTTGCTTTGATCCAGGAAAATATTGAAAATGGAATCACAACTTTTGATCACGCAGATATTTATGGCTCGTACATGTGTGAAGCCTTATTTGGTGAAGCCCTTGCCCTTCAGCCTTCCTTACGTGAGAAAATGGAGATTGTGACGAAATGCGGTATTGTCCTCCCTTCTGAAAATCGTCCGGAACATAAAACACATCATTACAACACGAGTAAAAAGCATATTTTGACATCTGTTGAAAACTCCCTGCAGAATCTAAAAACGGACTACATCGATTTATTATTGATTCACAGGCCAGATCCATTTATGAATGGAGAAGAAGTGGCTGAAGCCTTCACTCAATTGAAGGAAGAAGGAAAGGTACGTCACTTTGGAGTATCAAACTTTAAAGATCATCAATGGAATATGCTTCAATCCTATTTGCCGTTTCCATTGATCACGAATCAAATCGAATTATCTGCCTATCACTTAGAAAACTTCGAAGACGGTACATTAAACCTTTGTCAGGAGAAACGTGTCGCGCCGATGGCCTGGTCTCCACTCGCAGGCGGTGCGATTTTCAAGGGAGAGGATGAGAAAGCCATTCGTCTTCAACATACATTGAAGAAGATAAAAGAAGAAACAGGTGCAAAGGGAATTGATGAAGTTCTATATGCCTGGCTTCTTAATCACCCTTCAAACATTATGCCTATTGTCGGTTCCGGTAAAAAAGAACGCATTCAACATGCAATCGACTCTCTTTCTATTTCTTTAAACCACGATCAATGGTTTGAAATCCTGCAAACTTCTATGGGACATGATGTGCCGTAATAGAACTTAGTACAGCAAAAAAGACGATCCTTTTTCTAAAAGGTTCGTCTTTTTTAATTCGCTATATCGCCACCAACGTAATATTCCAGATAGACATCTTGTAGTTCATTCATGGAGAGCTCATAAAGCTGCTTACCAAAATATTTATATACGCCAATCCTTAATAATTGTTGAATATAGAAATCCTTCTTAAATTCAGGTGTCTTTTGCTTCTCTGATTTATTTTCTTGATGTAACATGTTCATCCCTCCAGTTGAGGATATACCCCAAATCGAGACTGAACTAAACATCCTCTTACACATTGGTAATATTAGGATAAAGCGACAGCTGTTACGTACAAACGTGATGATGTCCCTCTGTGACACTTTTTCCCTCCACTTGAATCGTAGAGTGATGAATAGCAAATTCCTCTTCAAGATAGGCTGAGAGCCGTAATAAAATCGTATCTCGATTCACTTCGCTTCCCACCACCACATGACAGCTTAGAGCTGTGAATCCCGACGTGATGCACCATACATGAAGATCATGGACTTCAATGACTCCCGGGATAGCTGCCAGGCCATTCATCACTTGTTCCGTATCGATACCTTTTGGGGATCCCTCCATTAAGATATGAATGGAATCCTTCGTTACTCTCCATCCGGAAATGACGATTAGAATGGCAACCATGACAGAAGCAATAGGATCCGCCAAGTTCCAATTAAAGAAATAGATCAAGAGTCCGGCTGCGATGGCCCCGACCGATCCCAACATATCACCAAGTACATGAAGAAAGGCACTTCGGACATTCAAGTTATGTTCTGTATCCCCTCTCATTAAGATCCATGCCACGATCATGTTTACAACCAGACCTGTGATGGCGATCACCATCATACCTGGTGAAACTACAGGAGTATCTATAAAACGGTGATACGCTTCCCAGAAAATATAGAGTGAAACGAGAATCAACGTGATGCCATTCATAAACGCCGCCAGTATTTCGAATCTCTTGTACCCATACGTCTTCCCTTTATCCGAAACCTTCTCACCTATATAAAAAGCTGCCAAACTAAGACCTAAAGCGGCTGCATCACTAAGCATGTGTCCCGCATCGGAAAGAAGAGCAAGACTATTTGTGACGATTCCACCTATGACTTCTACGATCATAAAGGTGAAAATAAATAGGAAACTGATTAATAATGCTTTTTTATTCTGATTGTGTCCATGACTGTGGTCGTGACCCACTTGACATCCCTCACTTCCGGTCTCTTACTCTTAATAATCTAAGACCATTCAATGTAACGAGTAATGTCGCTCCCATATCGGCAAAAATCGCAATCCATAGAGTAAGCCAACCGGGAATGACAAGTAATAATGCAAGGAGCTTGATACCGATGGCAAATGAGATATTTTGCTTGATGATGGTAAGCGTTTTTCGACTTAAGCGAATGATATATGGCAGTTTTGAAAGGTCATCGTTCATTAGCGCGATATCGGCCGTTTCCAGTGCTGTATCGGTTCCTGCCCCACCCATGGCGATTCCTACATTTGAAGCAGCAAGTGCTGGGGCATCATTGATTCCATCCCCAACCATGGAGACTTTTCCATAAGTGTTCATGTATTGCTTAACAAAGTCTAATTTATTCTGGGGAAGCAAACCTGCTTTGATTTCTTTGACTCCTACCCTTTTTCCGATCGATCTTGCCGTATTTTCATGGTCTCCTGTAAGCATCATTGTTTGCTCAATACCCAATTGATGAAGGCTGTCGATGATTTCGCGACTTGTTTCCCGCACTTCATCTGCTACGGCTACAAGAGCCAAAGCAGTATCCTCGACTCCGAACACCATGACCGTTTTCCCTTCCCGTTGAAGCATTTCAATTTCAGCTGAAGGAGTATTTACAAAGAAGCTATCGGATCCCAGGAAGTATTTGTTGTCACCTATTCGGCCACTGATTCCTTTACCCGTATGGGATTGAAACTCAAGCACTTCACAGTCCCCATACTCAATGTTCAGCTCCTTCGCCCTTTTTAGAAAAGCGTGAGCGAGGGGATGCTGGGAGTGAAATTCCAGTGCAGCCATCTTCATCCACAGCTCTTCTTCTTCTACATCTCTTAATCGTATAAAATCCGTTACTTCAGGCTCTCCTTTAGTAAGAGTTCCTGTTTTGTCAAAGGCGATGGCCTTTAAACGCCCTAATTCTTCTAAATACACGCCGCCTTTAATAAGAATGCCATTCTTGGCTGCGTTCCCGATGGCCGTTACGATGGCTACGGGAGTCGAAATAACCAGTGCACAAGGACACCCCACTACCAGGACGGATAGTCCCTGATACACCCAGGTTGACCATTCTGCTCCAAAAAGCAGGGGTGGTATGATCGCAACAAGGAAAGCGATGACCATAATAATGGGCGTATAATACTTTGCAAATACATCCACAAATGCTTGAGAAGGGGCCCTTTCTCCCTGTGCTTCTTCCACCAGATGAATAATCCTGGCGAGAGTCGTGTCTTCAATACGCTTTGTCACCTTAACCTTTAGATACCCTTCTTCGTTTAATGTTCCTGCAAATACAGCATCACCCTGGTGTTTCTCCACTGGTACCGATTCTCCTGTGATCGCTGCCTGATTGACAAATGAAGAGCCTTCGAGGATGTCACCATCCATGGCAAACTTCTGACCAGGTTTGACCACCATGATGTCCCCGATTTCAATATCCTCGGCATCAACGGCAAGCTCCATTCCATTTCGTATGATGATGGCTTGAGGAGGGGCAATGTCCATCAGTGAACGAATGGACTCACGAGCCTTATCCATAGAGTACGATTCCAGAACTTCACTGATGGCAAAAAGGAGAACGACGATCGCTCCTTCACCCCATTCACCAATAAACGCAGCTCCAATAATCGCAATGGTCATTAAGGTTCTCATATCGAATTCTAATTTAAGTAAGTTTTTGAATCCCGTTTGAAATAATCGATACCCGCCTACAGCAATCGCTGCTGCAAATGAAACAGTAGAAAAAATGTCACTGTTCTCGATTTTCATAAGTGGGACAGAGTAAGCAAGAAGGATAAAAAGAACAGAAAAAAGTAAATGCTTATATTTCGTGTAAAACGGGTCTTTTTTTTCCTCTCTCTTTCTGATTCCGTCTTCTTTAATGCGAAGCCCTTCAAAGGCTCCTGCTTTTTCTACCGCTTCCTGAGTGGTTTCTCCGTATACGGTAATCTTCGCCGCTCCAAAGTTCACCTTCGCATCTACTACTCCGTCGAGATGCTGAACGTTCTTTTCGAACTTTGCCGCGCACCCGGCACACGTAAACCCCTCGACCCGGTAAGTTTGTTTATGGGCCGCTTTACTGGTCACGTTCCTCCACCTCCATTTGATGCGTTACAGCAATTTCGATTAACTGTTTTACATGATGATCATCCAAGGAATAATATACGAGCTTGCCTTTTTTTCTGAATTTGGCTAACCCCTGCTTTTTTAATAAGCGTAAATGATGGGATGCTGTTGCTGTTGAAGAACCCGCAATATTGGCCACATCGCATACACACAGTTCGTCCTCGATGGTAAGTGCATACGCAATTTTCATTCTTGTTTGATCAGAAAGTGCTTTAAAGATCTCGGCTACCTTAGAGGTATTTTGTGTTAACATCATTGATTTTAAGCGATTGACCTTTTCATCTTCCACACACGCTACTTCACATACATCCGTCTCTTTCATCTCTTCACCCCTCTAACATTCAAATACTCTTTTGAATATAGTATAGAAGAAATGCCAATAATGTTCAAACATTCTTTTGAATGTATGGGATTTTTCGAAAATTCTAAGTAATGATATTCTGCGTACCAGGAAATTGGTTAGATTAATACCCATTTTCAGGAAAACTTTTTGCGTGCAGAGGAGGCTCATCGCCGTACAGTGCAAAGCGGGTATCCTGGACCGGAAATCAACTACTCCTTTCTTCCTTAAGATCGCCACAAACTTTTGGGAAAGAGCCAAATAAAAAAAGCCCTGGAATGATTCCTGGGCTTATAAGTAACATATTAATTTTGTTGTAGCTTTTTCCGATCACGTTTCATAAAGAGATCCAATGTTACCCAGAAAACGACAGATGTAATCGCAAAGATTGCGATTCCGAAGTAAATGTCTTCTGTTTTCCAGTCCAATCGTGGAATAAGCAGGCCAAGTACGCCTGATAATATATAGTAGCCACCAATTAATTGCAGGTATAATCGTCCAGTTTGGGACTGATTATTTTCCAGATAGCCTTTCCCTGCTTTGCCAAAGAAAATAGCTATTCCTCTTAAAATGACATAAACCGAAAAGGCAATGATAAGGGCTACAACAAGCTCTTGATTAAACACGTCTGCCATAATCGTTCTCCTTCCCATTATCCACTATTTGAAACCTAAATGGTTGTATTGTCCATTCCTATTCTCTATGATGAATCCATACATCATTTGGTAAATAGTTATTACTTAGAATAACCGAATTATGTACACATTGCAACGAACATTTGGGCATGGATAAGAATGTGATACTTTTAAAAGGATATACTCAATGGAAACGGATTTCAAGTGTTATCTTGCTTCAATTTTCACGGAACCATGACTTTTTATACAGGAGGTGTTTGAAGCGAAGAGTGGTGCATGTCTCACGTTCACTCCTCAGCTTCCGCTCATTGGACATTCTACTTAATTTATTTCTTGTTGTTGTTTTAATTGCACTGACTGCTTTCTTCGTGGCTTCTGAGTTTGCCATCGTCAAGGTAAGAAGCTCCCGGATCGATCAGTTGGTATCTGAAGGAAATCAAACGGCCATTGCTGCTAAAAGGGTCATTTCACATTTAGACGAATACCTTTCAGCCTGCCAATTGGGCATTACCATCACAGCCCTCGGACTTGGGTGGTTAGGTGAGCCGACTATTGAAACATTGCTTCATCCCGTGTTTGAGAAACTTGATTTGAATGCTTCCATCACAAGTATCATTTCATTTGGACTCGCATTTTCCGTCATTACCTTTTTGCATGTGGTGATTGGAGAATTGGCACCCAAAACCTTTGCTATACAAAAAGCAGAGAAAGTCACTCTATTATTTGCACGACCATTGATATGGTTTTATCGGCTCGCTTATCCATTCATTTGGACATTAAACGGCTCTGCTCGAGTGTTCACGGGGTTATTCGGTTTAAAACCCGCTTCTGAACATGAAATTGCCCATTCAGAGGAAGAGCTTAGAATCATTCTTTCCGACAGCTACAAAAGTGGGGAAATCAATTCATCTGAATTCAAGTACGTAAACAAAATTTTTGAATTCGACGAACGAATCGCAAAAGAAATCATGGTTCCGAGAACGAATATCGTGACTCTATCCGCAGAGTCCACCATCGATGAAGTATTAGCCATTATCAAAGAAGAACGCTATACAAGATATCCTGTCGTGGACGGTGATAAAGACAATATTCTCGGTATAGTGAATGTGAAAGAATTGCTGACAACACTTGTGAACCACAAGGCGGAACACGAAGACTTAACTTCCTTTATCAAGCCTGTGATCCGAGTCATTGAAACCATCCCCATTCAAGCCTTACTCGTCAAACTTCAGAAGGAACGGTCGCCAATGGCCGTACTCCTGGATGAATACGGTGGCACTGCCGGCCTTGTTACTGTAGAAGATATCATTGAAGAGATCGTCGGGGAGATTCGGGATGAATTTGATATCGATGAAATTCCTGAAGTCCGGAAGGTGAAAGAAGATCATTATATCTTTGACGCTGTAATGCTCATTGAAGATGTGAATGACCTTCTTGGAATCACCCTTGAAGAAGATGAGGTCGACACGATCGGAGGCTGGTTCCTGACTCAGAAGTACGAAGTGAAGTTGAATGACAAGATCGAGGAACAAGGATATTGCTTTAGAGTGAAAGAAATCGATGGTCATCATATTCAATATTTAGAGGTTACAAAAATGGCATAGGCAGCCATGATGAAAAGAACGAGTCCGATTAACGGCTCGTTCTTTTTCTCTCAGTGAATGCAGTCATACGGAATGTCTGCATTCAAATCCCACTAAACAGATTTCCCTATAGAATAAATCCTTTCATAAATGGAAAAATAACCTCAAACATTTATGAGAGGTGAGTTATGACTAGCATCATTGTCGGATTAATCCTGCTTATGGTCTTAGCGTATTTAGGCTGGTCAATCATTTGGATCGCTCCACTGGTAGCAGGTTTAGTGGCATTAATGAGTGGACTTGAACTGCTTCCTGCGTATACAGAAACGTATATGACCGGCTTTGTGGATTTTGCTAAAGAATGGTTTCCTGTATTCCTTTTTGGAGCCATTTTCGGAAAGCTGATGGAAGACGTTGGAGCAGCGCAATCCGTCGCATACAAAATCACGAATATCATCGGAAAAGACCGCGCAATTCTTGGCGTGTTAATTGCCGCGGCCGTTCTAACTTATGGTGGTGTCAGTTTATTCGTTGTAGTATTTGCTATTTACCCTCTTGCCATCGCCATGTTCAGAGAAGCAGATATCACACGAAAATTGCTGCCCCCCACGTTCGTATTAGGGGCTTTCACATTTACAATGACAGCCATTCCGGGTACCCCTCAGATCCAAAACTTAATACCGATCGATTATTTCAAGACTTCCCCCACTGCCGCACCGATCATCGGTATCGTCGGCGGATTAATCATGGCGGTTGGAGGATATTTTTATTTAAGATGGCGTCAAAAGCAATTTACAAGTAAAGGAGATACGTTTACCGAGCCTAAAGGTGGAAACGATGTAAAGGAAATTAAAGAATCAGAGCTTCCTAATTTCTACTTATCATTTCTTCCTCTTGTCATTGTCGTCGTTACATTGAATGTCTTTAAGTGGAACATCCTGACCGCTCTTCTTGTAGGAATACTTTCGATATTATTCATTAACTTCAAACATTATAAAAAATTCATCCCTGCTGTCAATGGCGGAGCAAAGGGCTCAGTCATGGCAGTCATTAACACAAGCGCTGCCGTTGGTTTCGGAGCGGTTGTCACAGCGGCACCCGGTTTCAAGACGTTAACGAAGCTTATTCTTGGTATCAAAGGTAACCCCGTCATATCTGAAGCCATAGCTGTTCAAACTCTTGCAGCTATCACTGGATCTGCTTCAGGAGGAATGGGGATTGCCCTGGAGGCTTTGGGAGATAAATATTATGAGCTCTCTCAAACGAGTGGTATCAGTGCAGAAGCTTTCCATAGAATTGCTTCCATTTCATCAGGAGCCTCGATTCTGCCACATAACGGTGCACTGCTGACCTTATTTGCCGTAACGGGACTAACCCATAAAGATTCGTATTTGGATGTAGCTGTTGTCGGGCTGCTTATTCCTACGATTGCAGAAATCGTTTCAATCATCCTTGCCAATATGGGAATTTATTAATTAGAGGAGGAAAAGAAGATGGTCAATGATAAAGTTGTATTTATTACTGGTGCTGCAAGGGGAATTGGTTTTGAAATCGGGGAACACTTTGCTCAAAATGGTGCGAAAGTCGTTCTCTCTGATATCAATCAAGAAGGATTGGATGAAGCGGTTGAAGAACTGAAAGACAGAGGCTTCGATTGCCTGGGCATTAAATGCGACGTTACCAGTGAAAAAGAAGTGAAAGCGGGAATTGATAAGACAGTTGACCACTATGGCCGGATAGACGTTTTGATTAATAACGCAGGTATTCAACACGTAGCTCCAATTGAAGAATTCCCTATTGAAAAATTTGAGCTCCTGATCAAAATTATGCTGACCGCTCCCTTTATCGCAACAAAATTTGCTTTCCCTTATATGAAGAAGCAAAAATTTGGTCGTATCATTAATATGGCATCCATTAATGGACTGATCGGGTTTGCCGGTAAAGCGGCATACAACAGCGCCAAGCACGGTGTCATTGGTCTGACAAAGGTATCTGCTTTAGAAGGTGCCGAGCATGGGATTACTGTCAATGCCCTATGCCCCGGATACGTGGATACCCCCCTTGTCCGTAACCAACTAAAGGATATTTCAACCACTCGCGGAGTGGAACTTGAAAAAGTATTAAAGGATGTCATCTACCCTCTTGTTCCACAAAAGAGATTGTTATAAGTAGAAGAAATTGCAGACTACACCATTTTCCTATCCAGTGACAAAGCAAAAGGTGTAACTGGTCAGGCCGTTGTTTTAGATGGTGGATATACTGCTCAATAATAAGCACCCGAAAAATCGGATCAGGAAACTGATCCGATTTTTCTTCAGTTCATATTTTCAGGTAAGACACCTAAATCGATTCCCCACACGAGTGGCATGAAAAAATAAATCAAAAGTGCAATACATACGATACTAATCAGATTTAACCATATACCCGCCTTGACCATGTCTCCCATTTTGATATAACCTGATCCGAATACGACAGCATTCGGAGGTGTAGCCACCGGCAGCATGAAAGCACATGACGCAGCTAAGCCCGCCGCCACCATCAGACTATAAGGGTGAACATTCAAGGCAGCTGCAAGAGCAGCCATTATCGGAAACATCATCGTGGCTGTTGCCGTATTGGACGTAATTTCCGTTAAGAAAATAACAAAGGTCGTCACTGCAAGCAAGATGATAATGAAGGATATTCCTTCAAGAATCGTTAGTTGCTGTCCGATCCACTCTGCCAACCCCGTCTCTTTGAAACCTTTGGCAATGGCAAGACCTCCACCGAATAAGAGCAGGATTCCCCATGGAAGCTTCTTCGCATCATCCCAATTGATCAATCGCGATTCTTTTCTTCCTGGAAGAAGGAATAAAAAGAGTGCCCCTGTAATCGCTATGATGGTGTCGTCTAATGACGGAATCCATTGGTTCAATAGAAACGATCGGGTGATCCAGCATAGGGCTGTAGCGACAAAGACCGTAAGAACAAGCTTTTCTTCAAATGAAATGCGACCAAGAGACCGGTTCTCTTTCTCTACAATCTCCCTTCCCCCCGGCAATTCTTTAATCTTTAATGGAAAAGCCACCTTGATTAAATACCACCAAGTAACAAATAGAAGAATAGCAGCAAGTGGAACCCCAAAAAGCATCCATTTCGCAAACGAGAAATCAATCCCATACAACTGTTTCACCACTGCAGCAAATATCGTGTTTGGAGGCGTTCCGATCAACGTTCCCAAGCCGCCGATCGATGCACTATAGGCAATCCCCAGCATGATCACTTTACTGAAGTGACCTGTTCTTTTAGCCCCCTCCTTTTCTAGACTTTGATTCACTTGATAAATCACGGCTGTTCCAATCGGAAGCATCATCATAGCCGTTGCCGTATTCGAGATCCACATAGATAAAAAACCAGTAGCCAGCATGAATCCAAGTACAATTCTTTCAGTGCCTGTACCAATCAACAAAATGATGTTCATGGCAATGCGCTTATGTAAGTTCCACTTTTCCATCGCAATTGCAATGATAAACCCACCCATAAAAAGAAAAATCGTACTATCACCATAGGCAGACGTGACATCCCCGGATTGAAGAGCTCCCGTTAGTGGAAACAAAATGATAGGCAACAAAGCAGTAGCCGGAATTGGTATTGCTTCTGTTATCCACCATACCGCTATCCATGTTGTACCTGCAAGGACAGCAACAGCCTCCTTCGCTAAACCTTCAGGAGAGAAAAATAACATGATAAGAATAAATAGGAGTGGTCCCAAAATAAACCCGATTTTCTGTCTTGGGTTTGCATTAGGCTCCGGAACAAGATTTGTATCCACCGTGTCTGAAGCAGCAGGCGTACTTCCGGAAGTGAAAAATTGCAAAGTATCCATCACATCTCCATGCCATTTCCAAAGTGTCCCCCATGCGTTTTTCACAATTAGCATCTACTCATTCCCCCATTACTCGTCTTACTAAAACTCTATCGACCATCGAAAGCGCTGTCAATTTATCCACTCCAAATAATATAAATAACTGAATATTCATTTCTTTCTTCCTACTCTCCTCACGCTTTCTCCTTCAAAGGATGTACATCTTCTTCAGGACATTCGCCCTCTCCCTACTAAACAAAAAACAAACCATATCTTCATAAACCTTTTCGTTGTAAAATATTGTTATAGAGTGATGACTGTTATTTCAAAGGAGACAATATGAAAATCTATTGGCAAATAAGCTATTTTGTAATAGGATTACTTATTTTCAGCTATGGGATCAGTATGTCCATTAAAGTGCAATATTTAGGGATCCATCCATGGGATGTGTTAAACATTGCCATGTTTGAGAAGTTCGGCTTAACGATTGGAACATGGAATATAATTGTCGGTGCCACCCTGATTTCAGGCACCCTTGTTCTGAAAGGGAAGTATGTTCGTATCGGGACAATCCTTAACGGAGTAATGGTTGGCATGTTGGTCGACTTCTTTCTATTTTACGATCTACTTCCGCCTCAAACGAACATAGTCGCAGATATCCTGATTCTATTATCAGCGATTATTTTAATGGGGATTGGCGGAGGATTGTATTCAGCGGCTCACCTTGGTACAGGTCCGCGTGACGGGTTTATGCTTACCATTTCGGACCTGACCAACTTATCAATCAGCAGAGTCCGGATCATGTGTGAGTGTGCGGTGTTACTAATCGGACTGCTTCTTTCCGGTCCAGTCTTCGTTTTCACCTTTATTTATACGTTTATTCAAAGTCCCATCTTTCAAAAATCCTTTTTATTTTTTACCGATAGACTCAATACCCGATTCACCAGTCGAAATAATGTAAGTTTGTAAAAAGGACAAATGCCTCAGGCATTTGTCCTTTTCTGCGTTATGACATCTCGCATGCCACTAAGCCGTATTGTTGATGGGGATTCAATTGCTTTATAAACTGAAATAATTGCTGCACCTGTTCATTTTCCATATCCCGCTTATAGTATTCTTCCAAGACCGACAGCATTTCATCAGGATACATCAAACAGGTATGACTTCCCCAGTCTGTTTGCCTGCCTTCTAATTTCTTATAATAAATGCCATCCAATAGGGAGAAAAAGAGTTCATACCCTTTCGGAAAAAACGGACTGATCCTTTTCGGGTAATTATGATTCCAGTCTCCCCCTTCATAATGAAATGTCTGGTCCGTTAAATCACCGATAAAGACTTCAACATCTGCCAAGCTATCTCCTCCTCTAGATAAATTTTAACCTTTATTATTATGTATAAGCCCGTCCTGTTATTTAGAACTGATTCGTTATTATTAAACTAGAAAAGAGCCGCTTCAGGATCTTCACCTGAAAACGGCTCCGTATTTTCACAAATATTTTCTTTGAACACTTCTGCCGTCATACGTAAATAACATATCACGGTTCTCCACACGGGTTTCGATATGCACCGGTCTTCCCCACAGCTGATGCAGATACGGTAAAACCTTTTCTAAATACTTAATATCGAGCTCCACGTCTTCAAACCAGTGCTTAAGATAAAGCTCCCCGCTCTTCATATAATCCCCATCATTCACCGTAATGTAAGGGAACCCGCCATTAACCCTCATGCCTACCAGCTGGTCCCGTACATGAGTCCATTCTTTATCGACGATTTTATAGTCCTTCCCTTGCTTCTGGAACAAATACATATCTTCTCTCGTAACAAGATCCTTTGTTAAATAGTTCCGTAAGAAAGAAATGTCAGATTCAATCTCACGAACCTCAAACATTTTTTCACGGCCGGAATTCGGTTTCGCCCCACGCTTTTTCATTTCATCCGTAGGGTTGTCGAAACGATCTTCAATATCCTCAAAAATCTTCAATCCTAAATAATACGGATTAATCTGCGTACGGGAAGGCTGTACAACACCTGCATTCAGCTTTGCAAACTCAATGGACTCACCACTCGTCAGATCCATTTCACGGATGATTCGCTGGTGCCAATACGAAGCCCATCCTTCATTCATGATTTTCGTTTCAAGCTGTGGCCAGAAATACAGCATCTCTTCCCTCATCATCGTCAATATATCCCGCTGCCAATCAGACAACTCCCTGCTGTACTGCTCGATAAAGAGAAGAATATCTTTTTCCGGCTGAGGAGGGAACTTCTTCTTCACCTTTTTCTTTTCTCTGCTCTTCGGCTTTTCATCCAATGACCACAGATCATCATAAGGTGTCGCATGGATCACTTCTTCCTCTACCCATTCCACATCATCCATCGTCCACGACAGCTTCGGGCGCATTAATGACGGATCAATATGCTCATCCACGGCAAGCACGGCATCCAGGAAGTTTTCAACCTCCTGCTTCCCATGTTCTATCTCATATCTTCGCACTCGTTCCGCAGTAGCCGCCATGCTCTCTACCATATCCCGCTTCGTGTTCTGGAATCGGACATTATTCTTAAAGAAATCACAATGGGCCAACACATGTGCCACAATCAACTTATTCTGAATAAGCGAATTCGAGTCCAATAAAAAAGCATAACAAGGATCAGAATTAATCACGAGTTCATAAATCTTGCTTAAACCCAAATCATATTGAAGCTTCATCTTATGAAACTGTTTACCAAAACTCCAGTGAGAAAAACGAGTCGGCATCCCATAAGCACCAAATGTATAAATAATCTCAGCAGGACAAATCTCATAACGCATCGGATAAAAATCAAGACCAAACCCGGCTGCAATCTCAGTAATTTCCCCTATAGCATTTTGTAACTGCCTTTGCTCCTCTAAATTCATCGTCATCCCCCTCTTTATTCTCTTATCTAAATGTATGAAAAGAAAAGGGATTTGATGAGAAGAAAAGCGGAGGCGGGTTGGGCAGGCCAGACAAGTATAGGATGAAGTCGACAAAAAAAGCTGCTCCCTATCGTTAATTGGGAACAGCTCTTCAACAAATATTACATTCTTATATTCTTTTGCAGGATCATTACTGGAATGAGAGTACCCAGCAGTAAGAGCGCTGATAGTGAGAAAATCATTGAAATACTCAGTATTTCAAGAAGCAGCCCTACTCCAACAGAGGATAACCCAAACAGCAATGTGGTTAACGCTCCTTGTGCAGCATAGATTTTCCCAAGCTCTTCAGGTGGTGCACTTTCCTGCAAATACGTCTGAAGAACGACATTTTTAATTTGATCAAACAAACCGAACACAAAGGATAAAACGAGTGCAAGGAGAGCAACCTTATTCCAGGCAAAGACGAGTGTCACACTTGATGTAAAGACCATGCAAAGCGGGAGCCATCTATGCCTGAACTTTGAAAACAAGCCGTGAAGCTTAAAAATCAAATACGAAGCAAGAACCAAGCCTACAAAGAAGCTGGAGTTGATGAACCCCCACCATTCTTCCCCTCGCTGCAATTGCAGATCAACATACAAATACAAAACAGCCGCAATCCAAACGGTGCCAGAAATCGACTCTAACCCATAGATCCAAAACACGGGAACTAATCCCTTTCTCTTTCTAACCTCTGACCACCCTTCTCCAAGCTGTTGCCACCAAACTTTTCTCACTTCTAAGCTGGTGCTTGGGATAACAGGCAGCTTCATCATAAACAACGTACTTGCAAGAAACAAAACAATGATCACGATAAAAAGATTCGTTTCATTTATAAGCGATAATAGGATTCCACCTAATGCCCAGCTTGAGAATTGTATCGTCTGATCCACGGTAGAAAGGAATCCGTTCGCCCCCATCAACTCTTCCCGTTTCACAAGAAAAGGCACATAAGAGTTCCTGGCAGGCAATGCCCAGCCATCTAAAAATGAAATGATACTCGCACACCCTAAAAAGAACCACACATTTTCAATATTGAGTACCATTAACAAGAGAAAAAAACATAGGAAGAAT
This sequence comes from Rossellomorea sp. GCM10028870, assembly GCF_042666755.1. Classification (NCBI taxonomy): domain Bacteria; kingdom Bacillati; phylum Bacillota; class Bacilli; order Caryophanales; family Bacillaceae; genus Rossellomorea; species Rossellomorea sp. GCM10028870. The sequence continues at coordinate 2,032,779 of NZ_JBHTGN010000001.1, forward strand.
GTTTTCCCCATTTGAGAGTAAGCAATCAAACTCTTCATTTGCGTGCGATTCAACAGAAGAGGTGCCGCCATACTACTGATGAAACGCGAAAACGTAATCACCAAAGGAACGGCCGTCATATAAACAGCAGAACCCGTTATATTGTATACAAGGGAGATTAACCCAACAATGTACAAAATATCTCCCATATTGGCTAACGCTTGACCGAACCAAAGATTTCTAAATGCAGTGGAATGCATATCTTTTCCTCCCTCTATTCAGTTTTTATTTAGGTGAGAAAAGATGGCATCACATGGGAATAAAGATCCCCTTTCAAATTATGTATAGGTTTATTTTAGCAAATCGTTTCAATTTTTGCAGTGAATACTTTATTTTATTAACAATACGGTGTTTTGGTGTTAGATTGTGACGCATTCTAACATACACCACGTGGTATATTAGGTGTTTTGCTAGGGTTATTGTGCCAAATCTGGTTTGTTGTGCCATATTTACGCTTTGTTGTGCCACTTTGGCCATTTGTTGTGCCACTTTTGGAGAAACTTGTGCCAAATTGTGAACACAGCATCATTGCAATGACAAAATACCCTCCTTTAGATATCCGTTCACAAGCCGAACAAAAAAAGCCTTCTCTTAAGAAGACTTTATCTGTTGCACCTATTCCTGCACCGTAATGTTCAGTATTTTTTCATTATCAAGATCGTGTACGACGACTACAAGTACCTTTTTCTCTGCATTGTTCTCTTGAACGGTAAATTCAAATGAATCAGCCACTTTGTTTTCAGTCATTTTCTTTCTACCTTGATATTGATAATCCTTCACAGGCTGACCAGGATAATCTTCTTTAATAACGGCTGTGGCAATCCGGCCAAATTTTTGATAATCCGTTGGTTGAGCATTTGCATGACTTGAAAATAACAGAAAAAATACGGTTGATGCAATCACTATGACTTTCTTCATTATCATCACCTCTGTTTACGTTTCATTAATAGGATGAATTAAATTCACTGATTTATTCACCCAATAGTAGGAAAGCCAGCATTTGCAACATAACCAACTTTTACAGAGAAATAAATGCGGTTTTCTCCATACAATATGATTACCCCTTCAAAAGGAGGGAAACCAAGTGAACAAAGTCGATTACGATCGGGCCTTGTATTACACTCACCGATCAGAATGGGATAACCTGTTGATCCTCATGGTGAGAACGAAGGATGACCTTCTTTCGAAAAGAATTGAACACTTCTTACATGCGTACCATTTTTCAAATGATTACACGATTGTAGAGCGTAACCTATATACGCTTTTACGATATATTGAACATGCAAACTTCACCTATAGTGTAGAGCAACCACTTGAGGAAACCTTTGCAGAGATGTAGCTACAAGAGAATTCCACCTACGGCTGATCCAATTAGTATGCGCTATTGGATCAGCTTTTATTATTTTGAATTGTTTAAATTGAACCTAAAAAAAAACCGGCACAATGCCGATTTTCGCGACTAAGAAGATATTTCACTTTTCACCAGTTCAGCCGCTTTCACATACACCTTCAGTTCCCTCAACAAGTCATCGACTAATTTAGCTGGTTCTTCTAAGAGTCCGTCCCCTTCATAATCAAAACAGTGTGGATCAAGGATGAGCTGCTTTGGAATGACGTTTGCGTACACTCCACGGCCGACGATGCGAAGGTTGTTCAAGCAGTTGATCCCCCCCTTTCCTCCACCGGCACATGCAAGTAGTGCCACTGGTTTGTGGGCAAATTGCTCGCTGCTCAGAAAATCGAGTGCATTTTTCAATGTCCCGCTCATACCGCTGTGATATTCAGGGGAAGCTAAAATGACGGCGTCTGCTTCCGTCACTTTTTGTTTAAGTGCTCGAACGGATTCAAGCTCTGATTGATCCTGCTCCCCATTGTACAAGGGGAGTGATCCCTCACTTAAGTCGATAAGGTCACAGTCATATGTCCGGGCAATGAATCGTGATGCAATTCCAGTACGCCCGCGTTTTCTTGGACTTCCATTAATAATTACAATACTCATATTAGAAAAATCCTTTCCTGTTTAGTTTGATGTCAATTGATGTTTAACGGCATACAATGCCGCTTGGGTTCGATCCGTTACTTCCAGCTTGGAAAAAATGTTTGAAATATGAGTCTTGACGGTTTTTTCCGTTATAAAAAGGCTGGAAGCAATCTCTTTGTTACTCTTCCCTTTCGTAAGCTCAATCAAAACATCCTTCTCCCGTTTGGTAAGCTCATGGATTTTGTGGGGTGGTTCTTTTCTGGAAATACGGGTGAGTAAATGGTTGGTTGCCTTAGGATGGAGAGAGTTTTCCCCGGATAAAAGCTTCCGGATACTATTCACTAATTCATCGGGTTCAATATCTTTTAATTGGTACCCGGCTGCTCCTGCTTCAATGGCCGGAATCACGTGATTCTGATCGGAAAAGCTGGTGAGCATGAGTATTTGAATAGCGGGATGATTCTTTTTAATTTCCTTTGTTGCTTGAATTCCGTCCATGACCGGCATCATTAAATCCATCAAGATGATATCGGGTTCCAATGTTTCAGCTAATTGAACGGCTTCTGCACCATTCTTCGCTTCTCCCACGATGTCCAGGTCCTTTTGTGTTTTCAGAAAGAAGACGAGGCCTCTACGTACGACATGGTGGTCATCTACTATTAACACTCTGATCATGCATGGCACCTCCTATCCTAATAGGGTATTTGAACTGATATACTCGTTCCTTTTCCGAGTTGACTGTTTATCGTTAGTTCTCCACCAATGCTTTTCACACGTTCCTTCATACTCTGTATCCCCACAGAAGGCAGAGCATGTTTGGTGTCATATTGAAACCCGTAGCCTCTATCTTCAATCATTAAATGAATGAAATGGGATTCACTTTTTAATGTATAAAAAATGTACTTCTCACCAGAATGCTTTTTACAATTACTAAGGGCTTCCTGGCTTACCCGCCACAGGACTTCTTCTATCCTGGAACTAAGGGAAATGACGCCCTCTACTTTCGTTTCAAGGGTCAAGCCCAGCATTTCTGCGTATCCTTTCACGGCTTCGACTATTCCATTTTCCAAACCATGGGGTCTTAATTGCCAGATGAGGGCCCTCATTTCCGATAGAGCTTCCTGGGCAAGATTCTGAATGGTCTTGAAGGTGCCATTCACTTCCTCTTCCCCGGTCATCTCCGCCCCGCCTCTTGCAGTTAGCGTAAGTGAGAACAACAGTTGATTCACAGAGTCATGAAGATCCCTTGCCAATCGGTTCCTTTCACCAATAAGAGCAACTTCCTGCTCTTTCTTTGTCAGTGTAATTCTCTTGATGGCGGAACCGATTTGGAAGGCAACCGATTCGAGAAGAGCAAGTTCAGCGGTTGAAAAGTGGGTTTTATTCGGAGCTGCAACATTTAATAACCCAAAGGATTCATTTCCGGACTGCAGAGGGACCGTTGCATGGTACGTGATTTCATCTGTATCCCCTCTGTTTTCTTCAATGGCCTGCTCAATGCGCTGACATTCGATGATATTGGAGGCTTTCGTAAGCTTTCCATTTCGAAAGCGATTGACACACCAGCAGCCGCCCCTTTTCATCAGCTCACATTTCCGGTCAGATAGTGACTCCGGGAGATTCTCATGGGAGACAAGCTCGTGACTGCCTTCCTTTTCAATAAAGAAAATCCATCCCGTTGTGAAGCTTGTGCCTCTGATCAGCTTCTTCAATGCACCTGAAAGCATAGAAGAAAGCTCTGTTTCATTGTTCAGCAATTCGGCTATCTCTTTCAAAAGCTCGATATTTGAAAGGGATTCTTGATTCATCTTCATCGTCCTCCCCGATCCTTCACTACTATTATATAGATTTCACACAAAACCGGTATTCTCAAAAAGAATGAAACACTCTACGACCTTTGACTGAAAACGTATGTTCTTTTTCAATCCAAAAAAACAAGAGATGTACCAGCACATCTCTTGTTTTTTTATTACGCAATCCAATGCAATACTGCTGTTTGTTTTACGCCTCACCTACAGATGAACTGATCATCGTTTCTACTTTCGCCATGATGGCTTTTTGCAGAGCATGTAATTTATTATCGCTATCGCTTTGTGTCTTACCAATTACACTGAAATAGAATTTGATCTTCGGCTCTGTTCCTGATGGACGCAGGCAAATCCATGATCCGTCTTCAAGATGATATTTCAGAACATTGGATGACGGTAATTGAATGGTTGATTCTTCACCGGATTGCAGGTCAACCTTTTTACTTACTTTATAGTCTTCCGATGATACGACCTTCAAGCCAGCTACTTCTTTCAGTGGCTCGTTTCTGAAATCCTTCAGAATTCCCTGAATTTGTTCAGCGCCTTCTTTTCCTTTTAGAGTTAAGCTCTTAAGCCCCTCTTGATAGAAGCCATGCTGCTCGAATAAATCATTCAGCACATTATAGAGAGTTTTCCCCTGCTTCTTATAGTATGCAGCCGCTTCTGCTGCCATCAGTACGGCTTGTATCGCATCTTTATCGCGGGCAAAGTCGCCGATTAAGTACCCATAGCTTTCTTCGTATCCGAATAAGAATGAGTATTCGCCTGTTTCTTCATATTTTTTTATTTTTTCACCTATGAATTTAAAGCCTGTTAGTACATCTTCCACTGAAGCCCCGTAATGTTCAGCCACTTTACGGCCAAGTTCAGATGTAACGATCGTTTTAAATACACGCCCATTCTCAGGAATCATATTTTTTTCCTGTTTACGTGCCAGAATATAATCAAGTAGAATCGCACCTGTTTGGTTTCCAGTGAGAAGAATATACTCGCCTGATTCTCCTTTTACAGCTACGCCTAAGCGATCTGCATCGGGATCTGTCGCAATCAGGATATCTGCGTCGATTTCCTTCCCGTCACGGATGGCATATTCAAAGGCCGCTTTATCTTCCGGGTTCGGGGATTTCACAGTCGTAAACTCAGGATCCGGAATCGCCTGCTCCTTTACGATGTGAACAGACTCATACCCTAAAGCTTTCAGACCCTTTTCAGCCATCTTTAAAGCTGTTCCATGTAATGGAGAAAACACGATTTTCAAATCGACTTCCTTGGCGATTTGCGGTTTTTCAGAAATCGAAATCAGATGCTCCAGGTAAGATTGATCGATCTCTTCGCCAATCAATTTAATCAGGCCGGATGATTTCAATTCTTCTTCAGGTTTAACTTCAATTTCCAGCTCATTTTCCACTTCATTCACTTTATCGATAACGGCATCGGCTATGTGTGGAGGCAGCTGAGCTCCATCCTCACCGTATACTTTGTATCCATTATATTCAGGTGGATTATGGCTTGCCGTTACCACGATTCCAGAGAACGCCTTTAATTGTCTAAGGGCAAATGAAAGCTCCGGAGTCGGCTTGAGTTCGTCGAACACATATGTTTGAATACCATGTGTAGCCAATGTCTTAGCTGATTCCATGGCAAATTCAGGTGATTTATAACGGGAATCGTAAGCGATTACAACTCCGCGCTTTTTAGCCTCTTCGCCTTGTTCTTCTATGTATCGTGCTAATCCTTCAGAGGCCTTTCTAACTGTATAAATGTTCATCCGGTTGGTTCCGGGACCAATTTCTCCTCTCATTCCACCAGTACCAAATTCAAGGTTTTTGTAGAATGCGTCTTCTAAGGTTTTTTCGTCGTCTTTCATTGCTCCTAAAAGCTCGTTGATCTCTTCATCTAGATGCAAGTAGTCGCTCCATTTTTCCCATGATGTTTTCCAACTCAAAACGATCCCCTCCTAATGCTGTATAATAATAAATTCTATCACAAATTGTAGAAATCCTGCTAAAACAATCCGTCACATGTCGACAAGATTCGTTCAGTCCTTATTTTAGCATAATTTTTCTTAAAAGAATTTGTCTTTTTTTCTTAAATAAAGCCCCACTGAATAAATCAGCGGGGCTTTATATTTCAGCATTACTTCTTATAATTCACTCCATATACATCATGTCGTCGATCTTTCAGCTGACGGACCGTTCCCGATTGACGCTGGCGTCGCAGGACTTCGAGATCGACGTCTCCGATCATGACCATTTCAATGTTCGGATTGGTTTCGCCGACGATTCCGTCACGTGCAAATTCAAAGTCGGACGGAGCAAAGATACCTGATTGAGCATATTGAATGTCCATATTTTCCGTTTGTGGAAGATTTCCGACCGTACCGGAAATGACTGTATAGATTTGGTTCTCAACAGCACGGGCTTGTGCACAGTATCTGACACGAAGATACCCTTGGCGATCTTCTGTACAGAATGGGGTAAAAATGATTTTCGCCCCTTTGTCTGTTGCGATACGGGCAAGCTCAGGGAATTCAATATCATAGCAGATTTGGATCGCAATCTTACCGCAATCCGTATCAAAGACCCTTACAGAATCTCCAGGGCTGATTCCCCACCACTTGCGTTCATTTGGTGTGATATGAATCTTGTACTGCTTCTCAATCGTTCCATCACGGCGGAAGAGATACGCGATATTATAAATTTCATCGTCTTCTTCCTTAACGAAGTGAGACCCTCCAATAATATTGACGTTGTAACGAACGGCTAAATCCGTGAATAATTCAATGTATTCCTCTGTAAAATCCGTTAACTTTCTTACAGCGAGGCTCGGTGATTGAATATTCAGGAATGACATGAGCTGTGTAGTGAAGATTTCAGGGAACACGACGAAATCTGATTTCGCATCTGATGCTACATCTGTGAAATATTCAACCTGATTCGCGAATTCCTCGAAGGAATTGATTTTACGCATCATGTATTGAACAACACAGATTCTGACAGGATAACTTGTTTTGAAATGCCGCTTGCTTGACGGACGGTAATCGACGTTATTCCACTCCATTAAAGTGGCATATTTATGTGATCGTTTGTCGTCAGGTAAATAGTTCGGGTTGATCCGCATCAGGGTGAAGCCGTTTAATAATTGGAAGGATAGTACAGGGTCATAGATCTTATGACGCCCGACTGAATCCACGTACTCCCTTGGAGACATCTCCTCTGAGTGTTTATGGTAGTTAGGGATGCGTCCCCCAATGATGATACTCTTTAAATTCCATTGTCGTGCAAGATCCTTCCTTGCTTCATATAAACGGTGTCCTACCTTCATGCGTCGATATTCAGGGTGCACCATGACTTCGATTCCGTACAGGTTATAGCCATCAGGATTGTGATTCGTTATGTAACCATTATCCGTTACATCATCCCACGTATGGCGGTCGTCATACTCGTCAAAGTTAATGATCAGGCTCGAGCATGATGCAATAATTTCCCCTTCTAATTCGGCGACAAGCTGACCTTCCGGAAAAACGTCCAAATGACTTTCCAGATGCTCTACCTTCCAGGGATCCATCCCTGGGAAACAAACAGACTGCATGTTGATAATATCTCGAATGTCCTTATGTTCCATTGGACGAATGATCATTTTCTTTTCAAACTGTGATAAGTCTAGTTTTTCTGCCATCTATGATCTACTCCTTCATAAAATACCTGAATTATATACCCTTATAGTGCACTGTTGAAACGAAGTTCATGACAGTCCATCCCTTTTATTTTAGCAAAGGGGGGTGTATGAATTGAAGAAATTTGATTTGTCTGTAAATGTTCTGCAGTGGTGGTTGATTTGTTCAAGTTCTTTAACAACAAACAAATCCCCTTAAAAATAGAAGCACCCGATGATATGGGTGCTTCCTTTCATTTTATCCTCTAAAATAATATGCCGTTGCTTCCCATGGGTTTAAAGTAAACTCATCTTTCTCCTGCTTTTCTTCGTTTGTTATGAGGACTTCAGCCTGATTGATATCAAAAGAAGCGACGTTATCGATGACTTGCTTTTCTCCTGATACATTGCAAAGAACCAAGATTTTCTCACATCCATACGTTCTTGTATAAGCATACACGGAAGGATGATCTGCATAATGAAGTTCGAATGATCCGTATGGGATAATTTCATACTCCTTGCGAAGAGCGATCAATTTTTGATAGTAGTAAAAAATGGACTCGGAATCATTCAGTGCCTTTTCTGCATTAATTTCTTTGTAGTTCGGGTTAAGGGCAATCCACGGTTCTCCTTCAGTGAACCCTCCCTGGTCACCGCTGTTCCACTGCATAGGGGTTCTGGCGTTGTCCCTTCCCTTTACGTAAATGGACTTCATGATATCTTCCGGATTCATGCCTTCCGCTACTTTTTCACGATACATGTTCAGGGTTTCAATATCTTTGTACTCTTCAATGGAAGAAAATCGGACATTCGTCATTCCGATTTCTTCCCCTTGATAAATGTAAGGCGTCCCCTGCATCAGATGAAGAAGTGTTGCCAGCATTTTCGCAGATTTTATGCGGTACTCTCCATCGTCACCAAGTCGTGACACAATCCTTGGCTGATCGTGGTTGTTCCAGTACAAACTGTTCCAGCCCTTTCCGTGAAGTTCCGTCTGCCACTTTGTTAAAATGGTTTTCAATTTTACAAGGTCGAAAGGAATGACATCCCATTTCCCTCCTGGGCCCGAGTCCACATCCATATGCTCAAACTGAAATACCATATTCACTTCATTGCGATCCTTACCTGTGTAAAGGACGGCTTCATCCGGCGACACACCCGGCATTTCACCAACCGTCATCGCATCATAATGTGAAAGGACCTCTTGATTCATTTCCTGTAGGAACTCATGAATACGTGGACCGTTCATAAAGTAATCATGACCTGAAGCATACGTTTTGCCTTCAGGATTCGGCGCATCAGGCAATGTTGGCTCTTTGGAAATGAAGTTGATGACATCCATACGGAAACCATCGATCCCTTTGTCCAGCCAGAATTTCATCATGTCATAGATTTCCTGGCGCAGCTTCGGATTCTCCCAGTTTAGATCCGGTTGTTTTTTCGAGAAGAGATGCAGGAAATATTCCTCTGTCGTTTCATCATATTCCCAAGCAGAACCGCTAAATACAGACTCCCAGTTATTCGGCTCTATTCCGTCTTTTCCTTCACGCCAAATATAATAATCGCGATATGGATTGTCCTTCGATTTCCTCGATTCCACAAACCAGCCGTGCTCATCGGAAGAGTGATTCACCACTAAGTCCATCACAAGCTTTATACCACGATTATGCATTTCCGCAAGCATTTCTTCCCAATCAGCCATCGTTCCGAACTCATCCATAATCTTTTTATAATCGCTTATATCGTACCCATTGTCATCATTAGGAGATTCATACACAGGAGATAACCAGACCACATCGATCCCCAATTCTTTCAAATAATCCAATTTTGAAATGATTCCTCTAATATCCCCGACACCATCCCCGTTCGAATCCATGAAGCTGCGAGGATAAATTTGATAGACGACCGATTCTTTCCACCATTGTTTTGTCATGTGTGTTTTCCTCCTATAAAATCAATTTAAAAATAGAGCGCTTTCTGCAAACGCTTGCACAAATCGTTAAAAAAATATCATATTTGCTCATAAAGATTTCTTATTTTACTTTTATAATAATAACATACTATAATTTGATAGAATATACGAAGAAAGGAATTCTATATGAACAAAAAAGCAGATTCTCTGTTATTCCTGGCATGGGCTTCCTCTCTTGTGGCATCTCTGGGGAGTTTATATTTCTCTGAAATCATGAAATATGAGCCATGTGAATTATGCTGGTATCAGCGTATTTTAATGTATCCAATGGTCATTCTATTAGGTGTGGCTTATGTTCGCAAAGATTTTCAAGCGGCACTATATTCTACGAGTTTATCTGGAATCGGTATCCTCGTTTCCTTGTATCACTACTCTATTCAAAAAGTATCATTCCTATCAGAGAGTGCACCTGCCTGCGGACGTGTCCCATGTACAGGCGAATACATTAACCTGTTCGGCTTTATCACCATCCCGTTCTTGGCATTGACCGGTTTCATCATCATCTTCATCGCAAGTGTAATGGTATTAAAAGCATTAAAGGAGGACAAATAGATTGAAGAAAATCATCATATTTCTTGTAGCGATTGTCGCATTATTTGCTAGCATCGCGCTCATCACAAGCATGCAAAACAGTCAAAAGGCAGAGGGAAATAAGTTCAAAAAAGCGAATCTTAACCCGGCCACTGTAGAACTGCTGGACGACCCTAACTATCAAAATGTAATCTTACCAGAGGAATTAGAAGAAAAATTAAAGAATAACGAAGACGTGACTGTGTATTTCTATAGTTCAACATGTGTTCACTGTAAGAGAACCACTCCTACCCTGGCACCTCTCGCAGAAGACATGGGAGTCGATATGGTTCAGTACAATTTACTTGAATTCGAACAAGGATGGGATCAATACCGAATCGAAGCTACACCGACACTGGTACATTTCAAAAATGGTAAAGAAGTAGCGAGAATCGTAGGAGAACAGCCTGAAGAAGAATTCGAGAAGTTTTTTGAAGAGAACGTTACGAAAGAATAAGTAAGCAAAAAAAAGAGGGGCTGACTTTTCTACGAGTCAGCCCCTTTCAAGTGAGGAGGAATTTCAAGATGAAGACACAGTGTATCTTCAAATTAACTTATTACAAGCTATTTTCCCCTCACTTGAATCTTCTAAACATTTTTATGCGAATTTTCTAAAGTATCAAACTTTTCCCGGCGTGATTTTTCTATACAAGCAACTGGTTATCCGCTCTCGAATAAATACTTAAATTATGCTTACAATCCGATTCTTCACTGAATTGATCATACGACAGTGGGAAAAACATACCAAAGCCTTGAAGAATTTCAGCATTGTGGTAAAACATTTCTTCATACACATCTTCTTTTGATCCGCTCTCCACAATGGAAATCAATGTTTGTAAGCTTGAAATCACCTGAAATGCTTCCTTAAGGGTTCCAAAGTATTCAAAGTTTCTCGTCGTCGTATGTAATACTTGCATATCATCAAATTGTTCAATTTCATCATCTGTGAAATAATCAGGGAAAATAGTACAATACATGTACTGTATAAGCTCTTGAATTTTGTCTTCCTGTTCATGTGTTGATGCTAGTAAAACTTTCACCGTCATAACCCACCTTTGTAATGGTTGTAATCTCTCTGTAATAGATATATTAAGGATAACATAGAAGTAGAACCAACAGCGTGGTAATTATACCCATGAAATGGGTTGAACAGGAGTTAAATTAGGTTTAAATACCCACATAAGTATAAGATTATTGTCATTTGAAGGAGTTTTTTGATGAAAACACAGAAAAAAGGAGAACTATTTGAACTACTCATTCCAGATAAATGGAAAAATATAACGATTGAAACAATTCTTGGAAATCACTGGCAAGCACCTAAGAAACTAATTCATTCCATGAGGATGAAGGGTGATATTAAAGTGAACGGGGCATCGATTTCCTGGACCCAGCCCCTATCCCCGGGAGATGTGCTACAGCTTCATTTATTTAAAGGAGTTGAATACGATGTCCCTCCGACATACGGAGAAATCGATGTGTTATTTGAAGATGACCACCTGATTGTCGTCAACAAACCTGCCGGGATCGATACTCACCCAAACCATCCTGATGAGACGGATTCCCTTGCAAATCTGGTGGCCTTTCACTATCAAGCCCGGGGAGAAAGCTGCCGCGTCATGCACATTCATCGTTTGGACCATGACACGTCGGGTGCAATTATTTTTGCCAAACATCCGTTAAGTAAAGCGATTCTTGACCGCCTCCTCACTGAGAGGCAGATCAAGCGTACATACCACGCTCTCGTTCATGGTCGATTGAAGCAGAAAAATGGCACCATCTCTGAACCGATAGGGAGGGACCGCCACCACAATACAAGAAGAAGAGTTTCACCTTCAGGTAAGGATGCAGTCACCCACTACAAGGTGCTGGAATATAAAAATACTTATACATTAGTGGAGGTCCAGCTTGATACGGGACGTACCCATCAGATTCGCGTCCATATGAGTCACATCGGTCATCCTCTGGTTGGCGACACATTATATGGAGGAAAACCGATTTTCAAAAGGCAGGCCCTGCATGCAGCACGAATTTCATTTCTCCATCCGCTGACGGACGAGTGGATCGAATGTGAGGCTGAGTGTGTGGATGATGTTGGGCTGTGAGAACACAATAAAAAAACGAGACACTCTCAATCGCGAGTGTCTCGTTTTTTTCATATGTTGATTACTTCAATCCGTTTTTAACCGCTTCAGCGATTTGGATCGTACGGCGAGTTTGGTGTTTCACTGCAGGCTCTACGGATTCAACCATATTGCCCTCTTGATCGACTGTTACACTCGTTCCGTACGGGTTTCCTCCTGTAGTAAAGCTTGATTGATCTGTGTATCCAGGAGCTGCGATGATTGCACCCCAGTGCATCATCGTTGTGTATAGAGCTAGAACCGTCTGCTCCTGTCCACCGTGTGAGTTGCTTGCAGATGACGTGGCGCTGACTACTTTGTTTGCCAGCTTCCCATTGAACCAAAGACCTCCAGTGGTATCCAGAAAAGCTTTGACTTGAGAAGGAACGTTACCGAATCGTGTTGGGACATTGAAAAGGTATGCGTCTGCCCATTCAAGATCGTCAAGTGTCGCAACAGGTACACTATCTTTTGTTTCATTATAATGCTTCTCCCAAGCAGGGTTTGAAGCAATTGCTGCTTCAGGTGCTGTTTCTTCAAAACGGAGTACCTTCACTTCAGCTCCAGCTTCTTTCGCAGCCTCTTCTGCCCATTTCGCCATTTGATAATTGGTTCCTGTTGAACTGTAATACATGATTGCTAATTTTACGTTAGACATAGTCGAAATCTCTCCTTTAAATATGGTTGATTTATAATAAATAAGTGAAACACAGAATCAGACTGCAGGTAAATCAATCAACGTGCACCTGCAATATTCATTTGCTACCTAATTGGAAGTAGTGATGTTGGATTGCATGCCGAGTTTCTGTGTTGAATTTCCACATCATATATGTGAACATTTGAATTCCTATTGAAAAATGAACTTATTTAAAATAAAAGTGCGTCTATAGAGAATGATCCTGCCCCTACCAATGCTACTCCAAGAGCAACAACAATGAGCATCACATTATATTCTGTACCATTTTGTGTTACCCAATAACCATTTGGTCCGTGAACTTTTACGATCGCTACAATCATCGTTCCAATGATAAGCAAAGCGGCCAGTGGTGTCAGGAAACCTGCTGCGAATAGTATTCCCCCTGCAACTTCAGAAAGTCCTGCAAGTAATGCCATCGTTTTTCCAGGCTTGATTCCAATGGACTCAAAGAAACCACCTGTTCCTTGTAGCCCGTGTCCTCCAAACCAACCAAATAATTTCTGTGCTCCGTGAGCAGCGAATGTTAACCCCACTACTAAACGAATAACCAATAAACCGAACGCAGCTAATGCTGTCATCTTACTTCCTCCTCTTTGTTTTCCCTTCGAGATTTATCTTCAAACATTTCAAATTCAATTATTCTCAAATCATTTATCTTGAATTTGAGATATACGTGTAAAAAAAGAGTACTTGTTATCTCGAATATGATTATTTTGATTTCGAGATAATTGTATACTACTCCTCACAACTCTGTCAATACTATTTTACAAATTTTATTAAAATGGGAACCGGAGGAAGGAGGGTAAAAAAAAGAGGTCCGTCCCTCATCTGGAGGGACGGACCTCTTACATATATATCAATCAGAAATCGAAGTTGTCTGGATCGGGTCCAAAACGTTCGTCGAGATTCAGTTGATTGATTTGGTTCATTTCTTCCAGTGATAGTTCGAAGTTGAATAGATCTGCGTTTTCTTTGATGCGGCTTTCATGAACAGATTTAGGAATGATGATAACATCATTCTGAAGATGCCAGCGCAGAATCACTTGGGCAGCCGATTTTTCATGCTTTTCAGCAATGTGATTCAGTGTTGGTTCATCCAGTACACGCCCTTGAGCGATTGGTGACCATGCTTCCACTGCAATATTTTGTGATGCACAGAATTCTCTTATTTTTTCCTGATTCAGACGAGGGTGTAATTCGATTTGATTTAATACAGGCTTTTCATTGCTGTTCTGCATTAAATCTTCAAGGTGATGCTGATGGAAGTTACTTACACCGATGGATTTCACTAAGCCTTCGCTAGACAACCTTTCAAGAGCCTTCCATGTATCGTTGTACTTTCCTTCTACCGGCCAGTGAATTAAATAAAGATCCAGATAGTCCATATCAAGCTTTCTCAAACTGGTTTCAAATGCTTTTAATGTTGTATCGTAGCCCTGATCACTATTCCATACTTTCGAGGTAATGAAGAGTTCTTCTCTCGCTACTCCACCGTCTTTCACACCTTGACCTACACTTTCTTCGTTGTCGTAGATCGCCGCTGTATCGATGGAACGGTACCCTGACTCAATCGCTGTTCGAACAGCTTGTACCGTTTCAGACGGATCTTTCATTTGGTAAACTCCTAAACCGACATAAGGAATTTCGATTCCGTTATGTAATGTCTTCGTACTCTTTAAGTTTTTTAACATATTGCATCCCTCCTGATTTATTATTTTACAAATCCACTCAGCTTTTTGCTAATATTATGATTGTGAAATTCGTTTTTTACTAAATTAAGGTCCGTCCCTCACCGTGAGGGACGGACCTATTTTGATCATCGGCCGATAAATTGCTCCCTTCTCTTCCCGATAAAGGCGAGCTTATGAAGGGGGCGTGTCATGGCCACGTATTGGAGCTTGATGTCGAGTTCGTTTTCCGGATTGAAAGCTTCATCCACCGCTGCAATGATGACCACATCGAATTCAAGCCCTTTTGACAGATAAGATGGAACGACGACGATTTGATCTTTCGGGATAGATTCCTGTTCTTCCAACAACTTCACTTTCCCTGGCTGCCGCTCTTGAAGGACTTCACTGATTTTCACACAATCTTTCATGCTTTTTCCGATCACAGCGAATGTATGGAATCCTTCTTCTCGTCCAGCATTCACCTTCTCCTCGATTATGGCAGCCAATTCTTCCAATCCCACATACTCATCGAAGCCGGGAGCATCCCCATGTCTCACCACTGGATTCACTTTAGGAAAATCATAGGGTAAGAGATTCAGCAATTTATTTGCTTCCTCCATGATTTCAATTGTGGTTCGATAGCTTTTTTGGAGCTCGGTATACGTAGCCCTCGGAAACACATCTCTATACACCGGTTCCCATGACTGAAGTCCACGATAGGAATGAATCCCCTGGGCAAGATCCCCTACCAGTGTAAACATGTCGGTTTCAAGTGCCCTCTTCAACGAATAAAGCTGCATGTAACTATAATCCTGTGCTTCATCAATCACGATATTTTTTGCTTTATAAAATTTATCGATTCCAAACAAGTGAGTTTGCAAGTAAAGAAGGATGGCTAAGTCTTCTACCTCATACTGTTTTTTCTTCGCGTATTTCAACGTATAATGACTAAGCTGTTCTGCCTGCTGCATACTTAGCTCACCTTTCGAGTAAGAAGCCAGCCGTTTCGGATCTGAGAACAATTCTATGAAGTATTGATCCAGGTTTTTCTTTTCAAACTGCTTCATGTAGGCCGTAACGCTTGTTCGGATCGCCTTCTTAATTTCTTCAACCCGCTCACTTTTCTTGTCCAATGCTTTGGACACATAGTCCTTCCGGTTTGCTGCCTGTGTCCGTTGAAAAAGCGCTGTTTCGATCCGTTCATCGAAAAACTTCTCTACCTTCTCCACCATCTGCTTCTTGTTCGTCCGAACATAACTCTGTAAGAGAGACTTGAGCTTTTCCATCCGGTGATAGATTGGCATATACGTATATTCATCTTTAAAAAGATGAGTGAACTTTTTGGCGGTGTAGAGCTTGTATTTATCCACATAGAAGTCTTTAGACGTATAAAAGCGTTGTTCAATTTCTTCTATATAATAATCAAGTATTCTCCTGAATGCTTTGGAGCCTTTGAACCCAGATATCCACGAGGCAGTCGCTACGTCTTCATCATGGGTTTCTATCAACTGGGTGAGCTTGTTATCTTCTACTAAATTCAGCTTTTTCTCTAAGCAGGTCATGACATAATCTGTGAACGTCGTTTGTCTAACACGTTCTACTCCAAGTTCCGGCAATGCCTCTGAAATATAGTCGATAAACAAATTACTTGGTGCAAGGATCATCAGTTGTTTCGGGTCAAAATGCTGTTTGTAGTTGTAAATAAAGTATGAAATCCGATGAAGGGCGATGGTTGTCTTTCCACTTCCTGCGGCCCCTTGTACAATGATGGGCTTGTTTAAATCGGCCCGGATGATCCTATTTTGTTCTTCTTGAATGGTGGAAATGATCTCAGTTAAACGATTGCTGGAGCTTTTGGCTAATGAATCCTGAAGCAGTTCATCTGTGGTCGTTAAGTCAATATCCCTGATTTCTTCTAACAAACCATCCTCGATCATGTACTGACGCTTTAATGAAAGATCTCCTTCATATGTCTCGTCTTCCGCAACATACGAAACGTCACCAATCCTTCCTTCGTAGTATAGATTTGCTATGGGAGAACGCCAGTCCACAATGATTTGCTCTTGATTTTCACGCTGATACAAGGAGGTCTTGCCAATATAGTGCTTCTCCACCTTGTCCGATCCCTCGTGTTGAAAATCAATCCTGGCAAAATACGGTTTCGTTTTCGCTTTCGTTAGGGACTCCTGTTCTTCTTTGGACATCTCAAAAAAGCTTGAGTTCGTCAGGATATCGATGTACGCAGCACTCGATTCGCCCCAATCAATATCTCCAAAAGCTTTTTCCATGTTTTCCTTATACTTTTCCTTACTCGTCTGGGATGTGCTGATGACTACATCAATGTAGCGCTTCGTAAACTCCAGGCGTTCTGATTCAGTTGAAAAATCGGGATGAATAGTTGATTCCTTCGTCATACATTTCTCCTTCCAAATGTTTTAGCCGCAATGGAGAAAAAAACGTCTCATCACTAGTACTGAGGTAACGACTCTCATTGGATGAAACGTTTAAAAAAGACTTATCGAAATCTGGATAAATTATGTAGGCGTTTGGGAGCAGGAATATATATTATCAGATAATTAGGGAAAGTTCAATAGAAAAGCGGAAGGGCTTTGCTCAGAGGCGACAAGCATATGGCTTCAACAAAAAAATAACCCTCCACCTATAAAGATGAAGGGTCTTTTATAAGATCCACAGGAAACACAATCTGAAAACTCGTCCCCTTGCCTACTCGACTTTCAACTGTAATGACGCCTCTCATCGCTTCAATGATGCGATAAGAAACCATTAGCCCCAGTCCGGTTCCTTTTTCCTTCGTAGAAAAATAAGGTTCACCCAGTCTGGATTGTTGTTCAGAGGTCATACCGACTCCATTGTCAGTAATGGTTATGCTGACGTTCCCCTTTTGAACCTTCGAAAGTATCGTGAGAGTACCTCCTTTTGGCATGGATTCAATCGCATTTTTAATGATGTTGAGAAATGCTTGCTGAAAGCTCCGTGTATTGCCGACGATGGTGGCGTCGATGATGTGATTATGTACAACCACCGATTGCTGGTTGCTCAATGGTTCCACCATATCAATGAGCTTATTGAGTTGTTCAGAAATTGAGATGTTCTCCACATGATCAGGGTCCGGCTTGGCGAATGTAAGATAGTCGTTGATGATATCTTCTGCCCGTTTCAGTTCTGATGATGCGATTTCTAAGTACTGCTCTTTTTTTCCAACTGGAAGATTTTCTTGATTGAGCAGTCTCAGAAACCCTTTAATAACGGTTAAAGGATTCTTTACTTCGTGTGAGATGCTGGCTGCCAGCTGAGACAGTACTTCCATTTTTTCTATTTTCACGAGTGCTTGTTTGATTTGGATCTGTTTTAGTAATGTTTCACAAATGTAAGTCAGGATAAGCATTCCCAATGAAGGGAGTAAGATGAAATTAATGAGATAGCTTTCATCAATCACAAACACGGTCATCGCATTTGCAATAAGAGCTGCTACTATGGAATGAGTGGTAAAGAGAATCACTGAGAATATGATCTTCTTACGGCTCGTTAACCGGTCGAAATCGAACCACTTCATCCCGATAACTGTCAAGAGGTAGATCACCACATAAATAACAAATGCTACTATACTCCAACCATATATCATTGTCCTGGAAACCATTAAGACAACTAAAAGTGCAAACCCCGTATAGGGCCCTCCATACATAATTCCGAGTACAAAAGGAATCATCCGTAAATCATGTACACAGTATGGATTTTGATAAATAGGGGAAAGCATGCACAGGATAATGGCCGTACTCAAAGAAACAAGGGTTGCTAACCTTGTATACCAGCCCTGTATCATTTTTCTTTCAAGAAGGAAAAAAATTAAAAAAATACTCAAAATGATATAAAAGAAATTATTAATAACATCCTGATTAAAGATAATCATACTTACCCTTTGACCTTTCAAAGATATTGTCTACTTTATAGAAATTCTACCACACTACTACAAAAATCGTTACAATTATATATGTAATTCTACATTTACATAAGACAACTCTCCCGTAATTGTACAGGAGAGTCATCAACTTACACAGTTTTCAATTGTTCACCAAGATAGTTTGCTAACTCAAGCATCCCGTATTGTCCGTACTTCGCCTCGGCATCCTTGTTGTAATTTGTATTGGTGTTCACATCATATGTGTAGATGGTGCCTTCATTGTCTTGAATGAATTCAATCCCGGCTACATCAATCCGGTTCTCTTTTAAAAATGCTTCGTAAGACGAGATGATACCACAGGAAAAGTTTTCCCTTATTTGGAATTTAGGCTTCTCCTCTTGCTCCCCCACTGGACAGAATAGATCATCGACCTGACAGACATCAGCCGGACATAGTTCAAATCCTTTTGACGTATCCACCTTCACAGCATAAATGAATTTGCCGCCAATGAACTCACACCGTGTAATCGAAGCGTCTGGTGCTTCAATGTATTCCTGGATAAGCGTCGTTCCGTCTAACGGTTCTTCAAACGTATCACTGCATACATAGTTTTTCAAAGCATCAACTGAATGAAACAACTGAACTCCCAATCCTTTTCCTGCACGATTATGCTTGGTGATAAAGGAAGGTTTATTAAGCTTTTCAGCCGCTTCAATTATTTGCTCATTTCCAACAGCTGCAATGGTTTTCGGTGTCTTGATGCCTGCAGCGTTCAAGGCCATATACTGATTCACCTTACTCACTTCCAACCGAAGGGCACGGCTTCCGTTCAGTACCTTTCTATCGTACCTCTCTAACCAAGAAAGAACGCTTTCCGTTAACTCAGGCGCAAAACGATGGTCTCGTGTATGGGAAGATGCACTGATTCGATTATAGAAAACACCTTCTGGCGGCTCTGATGATAAATCGACGAGTCCTTGGTCCAGGAACCATTCCTCATAAGGCAATTGAAGCTCGTTGAGACGAGTCGTTAAATGATTGGTCCATTCACTGTTTTCATGAATAATATGAATTTTCTTCACGATCATTACCCCATTTGTTTGTAGGAATTTTAAAATAGTCTCACAACACAAAGTAATCCTACTATAAAAGTAGGATTTAGGTCAACGATCATCACCTTGTTTTTCTCTCGGTTCTCATTTGAATTTTCATACCACTTTTGGTGAGCTGATCGCTCGGTCTCTGAATGTCATGTCTAATGGAAGGTCTTTGATCATCCTTCAATATATCCCTGATTTCCTGTAAGACTTCAAGGTTGGTCGTTTGCTTCACCTTGTATGGCTGCTCCCCGCCTTTCAAGCGGTTGACCACCTTTATCATCAGAAAAATGCTCATGGCCACGAGAAGAAAGTCTACAAGGGCTTGTAGGAACTTTCCCAATTCAATCACCTCTGCTCCAATTCGAAGGTGCAGGCCTTCTAAGTTAATGCCACCAAATAAAATTCCGATTGCCGGCATCATCATGTCCTGAACGAGAGACTCCACAATCTTGCCAAACGCTGAACCAATGATGACAGCAATCGCTAAGTCAACTACATTCCCCCTTGAAATGAATTGCTTGAATTCAGACCACATGATACATTCACCTACCGCTTCACTTACTCTTAACATATGGCAGAAACAAATGAGATATGAAGACAAGGTCAAAAAAGCCTAAAGAAGATATTTCCCTACAATAGCAAGCAACACAATAAAAGCAACAACGACCATTAAGATGATCAACATTTTTTCATCTTTATTCCCTAGCATTCTTTTCTCCTCCTCTTATCCCTTGAGGAACTTATACGGTCCCTCTATCAAATAATTTCGTTTCCAGTATCACCGGTTGAGGATCCGCCTTTTCGAGAAATAGCTTAAACGATTCTTCTCCTACTTTTCGTATCGGGACTTCAAATGACGTAATGTCCAGTGCATCGGCAATGGGATGATTATCAAAGCTTAGTATAGCCAAATCATCGGGTATCCTGATTCCTCTTTTAGCTGCCTCTGTCACCATTCCGGCTGAAACCTGATCACTTGTTACGATAAGGGCTGAGGGCTTTTCTCTCAGGTGTTCCCATGCTTTCACCACATCTCTCCCATCTTGCAGATGATAGCAGTCATTGAAGATCCACTCATCACGCACAGGATGGCCGGCAGCTTCTGAGCTATCGTAGAACCCCCGGATCCTTTCCTCACTATTCGTCCCGAACGTCCGATGCAAACACAGTCCGATCCGTGAATGACTTTTTGAATAGAGGTATTCGAGTCCATTCCTTATTCCCTGGTAGTGATCGATGAACACCTTTTTATACGAGGGATCATACACATTTTCACAAAAAACCACATTGGGACCGACGAATGGGGCAAGAACATCCAGTGAATTGGAGCGCGACGTCAGGATCAATCCATCCACTTCCTTCATTTGCAGTCGATGAAATGCATCAAGTTCTGCTCCCCTGTCATAATTCGTTTGGAAAAGCTGAATATGGTATCCATGTTTTAACGCTTCCCCTGCTATGCCTTGAAGAATCTCTCCGAAGTAAGGAAGATTCAAGTAGGGCAAAACAACTCCTATGCTATAGGTCTTGCCTTTTGATAAATGGACAGCATTCGCGTTTTTTATATAATTTAATTGCTCGACGGCCTCTAGAACCTTCTTACGTTTTTCTTCTTTCACATATGGATGTTCATTTAATACCCTTGAAACCGTTGAAACTGAGACTCCCGCCAATTTGGCGATACTGCGAATATTTGTCATACCCATACCCCTCATGAAATATTCTGAATGGTCCACCTATCCCTTTTACACAAATAATCAAATAAAACGCTTGCTCTGAAACGCGTTTCACACTTTAGAGTTAATCATGCAAGGGGTCTTAAGTGGCATACCGAACCCCTAAAACCGATAAGGAGGCTATACTATGCTCGGTATTTTATTCTTACCCGTTCTTTGTATCATCATCATCGGAGGAAGCTACGCCGCATTAAAGCCCATCCATTTCTACACTCCTCACGATCAAGAAGATCCATTTGAGCATATATTCAATAATAAACTCAACTAACCGCCTGCCTGCAATGACGCAGGCTTTTTATTTTACCCATTTCACTGCCCAATTCTGGACGGCATCCATCACCTGCTCTAGTTCTCTACCTTTTTTCGTCAGGCTATAGAGTACCTTGACCGGCTTTTCGTCGAGAACTTCCCGAAACACTATGCCATGTTCCTCCAATTCCTTCAATCTGTCCGTCAACACCTTTTGACTGATATTTGGTATTTCTTCATTTAAATCTTTAAAACGGCATGTGCCTTCAAATAATACCTTTATAATCATCCCGATCCAGCGCTTACCTAATAATTCAAAAGCAGCTGCATATTTCGGACAAAGTTTTGTTTCCATCGCTCTCAACACATCCTAAATATTTATCCCTTGACGCATACTAAAACGTCGGGTATATTGTTCATATTGCTTATACACTTACAAAAAGTAAGTAACATACAAATATATACCATATTATAACACTTTTTTAAACATCAAGGAGGCTTTATCATGGATAATTTCTTTCAAGTAGTCGAAGAACGGCGCTCAACGAAAGTGTACGACCCTCAAGTGGAGATCCCTCGCGAGGAATTAGTCAGCCTGCTCGAAACAGCAGGGAAGGCTCCATCTGCCTGGAATCTTCAACAGTGGAAATTCCTGGTATTCGATAACAAAGAAGTTCAAGAACGCTTACTCCCGATAGCCTATCACCAGCAGCAAGTACATGATGCTTCTGCAGTTGTGGCTATACTTGGTGACTTGGAAGCCAACAAGAACGTCGATCCTGTCTTTGACCCTGCCATTGAAAAGGGGGAAATGACGGCTGAAATCAAAGAGGTACTTAAGAAACAAATCGACGGAGCCTACAGCCGTGACGAATACCCAAGAGACGCAGCTTTCAGCAATGCTTCCCTGGCTGCTATGCAATTCATGCTTGCTGCGAAGGCGAAGGGCTGGGATACTTGCCCGATCGGCGGCTTCAATCCGGCAGCTCTCGCAAGCGAATTCAATGTGTCGGAGCGCTATATTCCGATTATGCTGATTACAATCGGAAAACCGCTTCAAGAAGCACGAAAATCAGGTCGTTTAGATATCCGCAACTTAATTGATTGGGCAGAATAAGCCTATGAAAAAGCCGCATCCAAGGGGATGCGGCTTTTTCAGGTTCTTAAAAGAGTACGCTCTTTTCAATCTGTTTCATTTCATAGAAGTAGCCTTTTTTCCTCATGAGCTCATCAAAACTTCCTGCTTCTACAACCTTTCCCTGATCCATGACGACGATTTGGTCCATTTCTTCAAGACCTGTCAATCGGTGACTAATCAGAATCAGTGTATCACCATCCGCTACGGTATAAAGATGCTTGAAAATCTCTTTTTCCATCAAAGCATCAACAGAAGATGTCGGTTCATCCAGCATCCATAAGGGTGAACCTTTCAATAGGGCCCTGGCAATCGCTAATCGCTGCTTCTCTCCACCAGAAAGATTCTCTCCTTTTTCTAATATAGCGTCCTCTAAAGAAAAGTGATCCAGCTTCACTATTTCTAATGCCGTTTCCATTTCCTCATCTGTCAGATCGTCACGTACCAGCATTAGATTATCCTTCATTGTGCCGTAGAAGAAATGATTTTCTTGAAGAACCACATTGGCTTGCCCCCACAACGACTCTTTATCGATATCTTTAATTGAAAGATCATTCACGTAAATCGATCCTTGATCCGTTGAGTAAAAGTTTAATAACAATTGAAGCAATGTTGACTTCCCTGATCCCGAAGGTCCTACAATCGCCGTTTTCGAACCTGCAGGCAGCTCAATTCTTACCTCGTCCAAGGTCTTCCTTTCCTCTCCATTAAAGGAAAAGCTCACATCCTTCATACTGAAGGAAGGTGCGTGCCCACTCAGACCCCAGCCTAAGGAAGGTCCGTCCCCGAAGGTCCTCTCTTCTGGAATAATGGAAGACAGACGGCTTGCCCCGCGGCGTGAGTCTTCATAGTGTGTAGGTAGTACTGCCATTGGTGTGGCATTTTCGAATACGGTTAGCGAGATCATGACAAGCATCGCAAGGTATATCCCGTCCAAATGACCTGCTGCGACTGAATACGCCCCTAATGCTAAAACGATCCATGAAATGAGTTGGGAAACCAGGATGTTCGTTGAATGACTAAAGAGAGAATAGATGCTCTCCCGTTCTTGCTCACTCACATAACCTGTTGCTGCATGAACGAGACTCCTCTTTTTATCCTCCAGTCTTTGATATATCTTCAGGTCTCTGAACCCATAAAGAAATTCTGTTACCTCTGTGGATAAATCCCCTCGACTTTCTCGTAAGGTCGTTTCAATTTCCCTCTGTTTATAAGCAAAATAGACTGGGACAATAAATCCCGTTAATAGAAGCCCCCCGAGAAGGATCAACGCAATAGAAACAGAATAAAACATCGTAAACAAGATCGTACTTAAGAACACCATCACCAGGATAATCGGTGGATAAAAGACGCGAAGAAAGAAATTCTGTAAGCTCTCTACGTCTCCTACGATTCTTGAAAGAAGATCTCCACTTCGATATCGCCAGAAAATTCTCGGTGCTAACGGCTCGATTTTTTCATAGATGGAAACCCGCAAGTTCGCCAAAATCGTGAACGTAGCCCTATGGGAAAAATAGCGTTCCCCATACCGGCTTAACGCCTTCGTAAAGCCAAACAGCTTCAAGAGAGCAATCATTACCGTAAGAGCATAAAGAGGTACCTCCAATGCCGCTTTAGAGATTAAATAGCCACTGGAAGCAAATAGTCCGACCGAGGTTATTCCAGCCAGAAAGCCAAAAAGAATAGAGTACACCATATCCTTCTTTTCCTTCATCATCAGCTTTACGACAAACCCTAACTCCTTCATCTAAAGCTTCACTCCTTGTTGTGCAGTCACCATATCACGATAGTGAGAAGTAGACTTCCTTAATTCCTCATGATTTCCTATGCCCGCTAATTTCCCATTTTCTAAAAATAGGATTAGATCCGCTTCTCGAATCGTATGAAGACGGTGAGCTACTGTAATCACCGTTGAATTCTTTGATAATTCCTGTATGGATGATTGTAGGATCCTCTCCGTTTGAAGATCCAATCCCGTTGTTGGTTCGTCGAAGAGAATAAGAGACGGTTTTTTAAGAAAGGCCCTGGCTATGGCCATACGCTGCTTTTCTCCACCAGAAAGCCCTCTCCCTGCTTCACCAATCGGGGTCTCATATCCTTTATCGAGGCCTGCAATCATTTGTGAGATTCCCGCTTTTTCAGCAGCGTATTCGATCTCTTCCAGGGTGACGCCCTCTCTTCCGCCAACCGCAATATTCTCGGCAATCGTGCCTGAGAATAAGTAAGGACTCTGTGAAATATAACTCAATTGATCAAACCAGTCTCTTTCCCCATATTCACATCTCGAAAGTCCATCAATCACAATGTCACCATCAGAGGGATCAAGAAGGCCGGCTAATAGATGAAGGAGGGTTGTTTTCCCTGCTCCACTCTGACCCACGATCGCCACTTGGCTTCTGGGAGGAAAAGCAGCCGTAATGCCTCGAAGATCAAATCCCTTATCCTCGTAGGAAAACCCTACATTACATAGCTTAATTGTTGGAGGAGTCCCATTTGTTTCGAACTTCTTCTCTCCCCATCTTACAGGTTGATCCTTCTCTTCAAGCTCCTCCATGACTTTCTTCGCGGCTCCCACACTACCTCGCCCAGTATGAAAGGCATGCCCCAGCTCTTTTAATGAAAGATAGAACTCTGGTGCAAGAACGAGAACAAAGAAAGCTGTGAAGAATGAAATACTTTCAAAGACGACTAATCTGAGCCCCACTTCCAGGGCAATCAATCCAATACTTAACATAGAGATAAACTCTAACATCAAGGAAGATAAGAAGGCAGTCTTTAACACTTCCATCGTGGCTTCACGAAAATCAAGACTGGCAGAACGTATCCCCTCTTTTTGTTGCTCCCCTCTTCCAAGCAGCTTCAAGGTAGTCAATCCCTGCAGTGTATCGAGAAATCGTCCAGAAAAAGCCGTCAGTTTGTCCATTTGCTTCTCGGATTTATTCTTTGTCATGACTCCGATAATCGCCATAAACAAAGGAATGAATGGGGCTGTTATCACCATGATCAGACCCGTATACACATGCTCAGTAAAAATAATGATTAAAAGAATCAACGGGACGATGGTCGTTTGAATTCTTTGGGGTACGTATTGACTGTAATACCCGTCCAGTCCATCAACGGCATCCATCATCGTACTGACCTTTTGTCCAGACTGTCCTTGAAGGGATGCTTGCAGTGGATTTTTTGCCCACTTAATTAAAAGCCGTTTTCTCAAGTCGACCTTTACCTTCGAAGCCATCCTGATTCCTGTTCGTCCGTTTACATAAGAAAGTGCCGCTCTCCCCACTAGAATAAGAAGCAAAGCACCCAGCATTGGGAGGATGTCTTGAAACCCAGCTTCCTCTATAAACATTTTATCTACAACGCTAACCAGTAAGTAAGCTTGTCCAATAACGACTCCCCCCATTAATAGGGATGTTCCGTAAAGCGCCATCATGGATGATCTCTGCTGCTTAGCCAATCGATTCAGCTCTTTCATAACTTCTCTCAACTCCAAAAGTTAAAAGTTAGTGAAATACTTCACAAATTCAATAACTCTATTATAGTAAACTTGTTCCCTTTATGCATCTTTTAGGATTGACCTTTTTGTGACAATTCCAGAACACAGGTAGTTTTGAATGCGGCGGAAGTGGATATTCCCACAAAGTCTACTATATTAACAGGAAATATGGATACTTCATTTTGAAATCTACTTTTACAAGGGATTTGTGACGGTCATGGTCTGGTATTTCTATGATGTCCTAACGAATCCAGCCGAAATCACCAATAATCCGGCCGTTTTTCTGGATAATCCGGCGGAAATCATCAATAATCTAGCCGATTCTGATAAAATCCAGCCGTTTTCTTAATTAACCCAGCCGTATTACAATAATTGTAAAAAAAGAGCACAAAATAATTTCAAATCAATAAAAAGAGAGAGGCGCATCCCTAAGCGAATGACCTCTCTCTTTGTTCAGCTATACTCGGCACATCATATCTTCAATAAATCCTTCGTCACACGCTGGATAATCTCCGGCAGTACTGAGAATGTGTAAGGTTTATACACTCTCTCTGTCCACTGATGGCCATCCTTTCCATAAACTCCTATATTAATCGAAGGGATGTTCAGCTTTCTGATCATTTCGATAGGGACAGGATACAACTGATCGATCAGCGGCAGGTTCTTTTTGAATACCTCGATATCCTCGTCTTCTTCATGAAGAGAGAGAAAACTGCCGTCTGCTAGATAAGGGAAAAACCGTTTAATGACAAATTCTTCGCCGGTTTCTTTGGCTATATCATTTAAGCATTTTCCTAACGCTTCTCTTACCCTCTTGCCATACTCATTTTCTTCATTTACAAAGTTGTGAGGTAAAAATGGCGGTGCGAAGAAAATGATCACTCTGGGTGTTCGATCGGGATCCAGGTGCTGTAAGGCTTCCACCATCGTATATGCAATCGTTCTTCTATCTTCTCCTTCCATATCATGAAGAATCTTTTTCATGACAGGATCCGGATCAATGCCTCTTTCCTTTAGCCAGAAGATATACTCCCGTAATGTCAGCACCTCCACTTCCCAGGAAAACTCCCTTTCCGGGAAACCATGATAGCTCCGATATTGCTCAAACTGCTTTTTGCTCCGTTCTTCCAGTTCACTCACTGCCTTTAATGCTGCCTTTTTCATATCGTAGAGCACTTCTCTGGCGGTTCTCTCGTAGACAAAATAGTTGAAGTAAAGAGAAGCGCTAAGAGGGGTTTGGACATTATACGTATGCTTATCATCTTTGAAATACAAGCACGATGGCGGCAGGGTGAATTCTCCAGGTATATCCTCCAGATAATCCAGGTTCTGATTGATTTCGAGATTGATTTTTGAAGCAATCACAGTAGGATCGATGGATGTCAGCACATCCCCTACATGCGCTTCTCTTCCATATATATAAAAACTTGGCAGAAGCTTCCCTGCAGCACCTGTGTAAATATATCGTTTACAGTCCCCGTCATAGATCGGAGAAATGAAATCCGTATTGATCGCTGCCAAATAATCAAAGCCCTCTTTCTTTAAACGATAGAGATCACTTAAAGCAGCAATCATTCCGGCATGTTCACTTTCTTCGTCACCATTAAACAGGAAGAGTAAATTTCCTTCCGGGGCTGCTTGATCCGTATGGTGTAAAAGATTGGCTATGTGGACGGCAATCCCGCTCTGCATATCCAAGGCCCCTCTTCCAAATAGCCAGTTTCCAGAAAGTGCATCTTCCCTAACCTTTTCCTCTCCTTCATAATCCATAAAGAATTTCTGAAGAAAGTCGGGATCATGAGCCATATCTTGAAGTGCCCCATAATCATCCGTCCCTACCGTATCATAGTGGGCATGGAATAATACGGTTTTCGAAGACGTTCCTTTCACGAGGGCAAACACGTTTTTCCTTCCTGTGGGATCGTTCGGGACTTCTTGCAGCCAGACCCGATCAGGATGCTCCTGAAAATAAGGAAATGAGGAAATCATTTCATATATATACTGGGCTTTTTCACTTTCGCCTGTTGTTCCGTTATAGCTTTTCAGAGCGACTAAGGATCGTGTGATCTGCTCAATCTGCTCGGAGATTGAGTTGTTTTTCAATTGAGTATACACGTTAGTACCGCTCCTTTCCTTATGAAATGTTACTTCCTGCGTGGTAAATCGTTTACTGACTGGGCATTATAGAGACTGATTCTTCTATAATTGATAACATCTTATCGAAAACAAAAGGGGTTTGGAAGGGGTTTCAAGATATTTTCTTAAAAAAATTTCGGTATCCCCTATTGAAATCCAATCTATTACCGAATATTATAGAAGTTGCGTGTTTTTAATGTTCGTTTTTATTGGAGGTATTACGATGTTTAAATTGAAGGAACACGGCACTAATCCTAAAACTGAAATACTGGCAGGTATTACAACATTTTTAACAATGGTGTACATTGTCGTTGTGAATCCCATTATTTTAGCTGATGCAGGTGTCCCATTTGATCAAGTCTTCTTAGCAACCATTATTTCAGCCGTAGCCGGAACGTTATGGATGGCCTTGTTCGCAAACTACCCGATCGCCATCGCACCAGGGATGGGATTAAATGCTTATTTTACGTACTCAGTAGTCGGTGCGAATGATGATATTTCTTATATCGTTGCGTTTTCTGCCGTTTTTGTAGCAGGTATCATCTTTATCATTCTCTCTTTAACACCGTTTAGAAAAAAATTAATCGAAGCCATTCCTCAAAATCTAAAGCACGGCATAACAGCAGGAATCGGTTTGTTTATTGCGTTTATTGGATTACGATTGACAGGACTCATCCAAGCTCACCCAACAAATTTAGTACAGTTGGGGGATCTTCATTCATCCTCTGCGATCTTAGCGTTAATCGGGCTGGCTGTTACCCTGATCCTCATGGTCTTACGTGTCCATGGAGCATTATTTATCGGAATGATTGTCACTGGACTCGTTGCATTCTTTACAGGAGAATTATCATTCAAGGAAGGGTTTGTGGCCCTCCCACATCTTCCAGAAGGACTGATCGTAGCAAATCCGGTAACTGCTTTTGCTGATGTTTTCCAGTATGGATTATATGCGGTAGTCTTCTCTTTCTTGCTTGTGACCATCTTTGACACAACGGGAACAATGATCGGAGTGGCTCAACAAGCAGGTCTTATGAAAGGCAACACGATGCCAAGAGCACGTGAAGCACTATTGGCTGATTCCATTGCAACGACTGTTGGAGCTATGTTTGGAACAAGTCCTACGTCCGCTTATATTGAATCTTCAGCCGGTGTTTCCGCTGGAGGAAGAACAGGACTGACAACATTAACGGTTTCTGTTTTGTTCATCGCTGCTGCATTCTTCGGTCCTCTTGTAAGTGCCGTATCGGGAATTTCAGCTATTACTGCTCCAGCACTTATCATCGTTGGAAGCCTGATGATGGGAAGCATCTCCCAAATTAAATGGGATCAATTAGATGAAGCCTTCCCTGCTTTCTTAATCATCCTAAGCATGCCATTAACATCAAGCATCGCAACGGGGATTGCACTGGGATTCATTTCTTATCCATTATTAAAAGTAGTAAAAGGACAATGGAAGCAGGTACATCCACTCGTGTATATCTTTGCCGTCCTGTTCTTCTATCAGCTGGCATTCCTGCCTCATTAAACCGATATAGATACTTGAAAGACCGTTCATAATGAACGGTCTTTTTGTAGTGCAAATTCAGCTGGTTGTGTCCATATTCTCTTGACACTTTTTAGATTTTCATCATCAAAAGTTAAACAATATATATCCGGCATTTCAAGCTTTCTCCAAAACCTGATATCATATTGAGGATCAAAGTAACTCATGATCAAAACCATAATATTACCATGTGTTCCAATCACAACGTTTTTCCCATTATATTCTTCAATGATCTTAAATATCCCTTGTACGCCCCTTTTTTGAGCAGTGAGATTCGACTCTCCGCCTTCCAAGGAAAAAGCAGGATCCTCCCACACCATTGAGATTGCCTCTTCAAAGTTTTGAACAGGTTTTCCAGAGAGAGTTCGTTCTCTCAATTCTTCATATAAATTGATTCCCTTCCCAATATGGCGGGCTGTCCCTTCAACGGTTTCCACCGCCCTTTTATATGGACTGGAACATACTGCATCAATCTTTTCCTTCTTTAATAATTCCGTTACATTCTCAGCACCCACCTTACCTTTCTCAGAAAGGGGTCTGGTTAATTCCTCGGGGGTATATTTTGAGTGAGCATGCCTCACCAGATACAGTTGAGTCATTGCCAACTTCAATCACTCCTTTTTACTTTCCAACCACAAAAAAGAGCTGTCATGGAGAACAGCTACTCTTATTTCCACACAACGTCCAATTGACTAGCATAAAATGTTATCGCCTTTTTATAAGGTTCGATGGTGGATTCTTGTGACGATTCTCCAATACATGTCAGCAGTAGCTCCATTGCTTGACTATGTTCGTTCAAATTATAGAGGGTCATGGAATAAAAGACCGTCAACGCTTTATTTTCAGGAAATCGTCCGATTGCTTTCTCGAACACGGTTTTGCTTTTATCATACTCTCCCAATGTCCGATATGTACTCCCTAATCCAAGATAGGCGCCTTGTAAATCTTTATCATCCAGTCCCAATTGAATCGAACTTTCGTAATAAGGAACGGCTTCGCTTTCGAGTCCCATTGCGTCATGGCTCCATGCACATTGGTAATGCAGAAAACCATTATCTGGTTCTTCCCCAATCAATCGCTTCCACCTTTCAATGGAAGCTGCGTATTCTCCCGACTCTCTCAGTTCAATGGCTTCTTCTATTTTTCTATTCATTTTAAAGTCTCCCATTCACTCTGGAATGAACTCCATCAGCCAGGAATCATGATGTTCGCCTTCATGAAGCTCATGCTCCCGTAGTATTCTCGCTTTACTATATCCACATTTCTCATAGCAGCGGATCGCTCTGGTGTTCCAAGTCATGGGATCCACCACGAGGCGGTGGACCCCCTCTTTCTTGAGCAAGTACTCTACTACAGCTCGAATGAGTTCCGTCCCTAAACCCCTGTTCCAATATGCCGCTTCTCCGATGAATTGATCCGTACCATAAATCACTTCATCTAAATTCGTGTAACCATACCGGATCATCGTTTCTTCATCAAGCTGATAATACTGGAGATAACCGATTTCATTCCCCTCATACTCAACCAGACAACCTGAGACGGCCCTCTCTGCAAGGAATTTCTCCTCCACCATCTGAAGAGTGAAGGGACGGTCCCTCCCTTCATAAAACTCCAGTACCTCCGGATCCTGCAACCACCTTGCCAACGTGTATTTATCCCCCTCCACTAAAGGACGGATAAATAAATCCCCACTCCTGACATTCATACACACACCTCCCATAGCTCTCTTCTTCCTCTATACATTCATCACTCACCAGAAAAAACCCTTTTTTTTATTTGAGGGACGGGCATAGGTACGTTCCTCTGTATGACAAGTTTGTGAATTAATTCACATTTATGTATGTTATGCTATATTTCAGAGTAGAATATCAATGTGTTTCGTGTTATCATTTGGTTGTGAATTACTTCACAATATCTCCGCTCATATTCTGAAAGCTTTATTACTTTCTCTTAATCTCACCATTGTTAGATTCATGTGACCAATTTTTTTTACAAATAATTAGTGAATAGGTGATGACGTATGACAATCAAATGCACAAACAAAGTAGCTTTAATCGGTACAGGATTTGTAGGTTCAAGTTATGCCTTTGCTCTCCTCAATCAAGGAATCGCACATGAACTTGTGATGATTGATTTGAATAAGGAGAAAGCTGACGGAGACGCACGTGATTTAAACCATGGTCTTGCTTTCGCTTCTCCTATGAAAATATCTGCAGGAGATTACAGTGATTGTAAGGATGCTGACCTTGTCGTGATTACGGCAGGAGCTAACCAGCAGCCAGGCGAAACCCGTCTGGATCTGGTGGAAAAGAATGTGAAAATCTTCAAAAATATTGTAGACTCTGTCATGAATAGTGGATTCAACGGCATTTTCCTTGTGGCGACGAACCCTGTCGACATCTTAACGTATGCAACGTGGAAATTTTCCGGACTGCCGAAAGAAAGAGTCATCGGATCAGGAACGATTCTCGACACAGCCAGACTTCGTTACTTAGTCGGCGAGCACTTTGATATTGATACACGGAATATTCACGCCTATATTATGGGAGAACACGGAGACACGGAATTTCCCGTTTGGAGCCACACAACTGTAGGAGCAAGTCATTTAAGTGAGTTGATTGACCTCCACCAGGATGACGTCCAGAAACATCTTGATGATATATTCGTTAATGTAAGAGATGCAGCCTATCACATCATTGAACGGAAAGGCGCAACCTATTATGGTATTGCCATGGGTCTTGCCAGGATTACCAAAGCGGTCTTTAACAATGAAAATAGCATTTTAACCGTTTCTGCCCTCCTTGAAGGGGAGTATCATCAGGACGATATCTACATCGGTGTTCCTGCGATTATTAATCGTGAGGGCATCAGAAAAGTCGTCGAGCTTCCATTAAATGATAAAGAAAAAGCTCAATTCGCCCACTCTGCAGAAACACTCAAACATGTGATGAAAAAAGCGATGGAGACTTGATCCATTCCCTTCGCTAACTTAATAGACACGCACGCCCACCCAACCTCCTCATAAGATAAAGAGAATTCTTTATGAGGAGGTTCTTCTATGTACGATCACAGACAATTATTCCCTGGATTTCCTGGCGGCGGAGGCGGCGGCTTTCCCGGATTCCCTGGAGGTGGCCAAGGATCAGGGGGCGGCGGCTTTGGCATCCCAGGTTTTCCTGGTGGAGGACAAGGCGCACCAAGCTCACCACCACCTACTGGCGGGCAAGGCGGACAAAATCAACCACCACCCGGACCACCACCGAACTTCCAACCGCAAAAAACGGTGATGCAAGGAACACAAGGTGGACCAAGTGTTTTTGCAGTAGACCCAGGTGCCATCAGAAGATGTTTATTCCGTTACACGTATATTTGGTTAAGAAGGGATGCTTTCTGGTTCTATCCTGTCTTTGTTGGACGCCGTTCCATTGCCGGATGGAGATGGATTGGATTCACATGGGTATACTTCGGCATCGACTTGGATAAAATTGAATCCTTTACGTGCGTGTAGGACTGCTCATGTATTCATATCCATACTATAGGACCGGCAACACCAAGGGGACGATTACTGTAACAGGTGAGCATACCCTTTATACCGATCCTGATCAAGCCATTGTCTCTGTCGGTGTTGTCACTAAAGATGAAGAGCTTGAAGCGGCCCAAAACCAGAACCAGCAACAATCGAGTCAAGTCGTTCAATCACTATTAAACAACGGAGTGTCACAAAAGGATATCCAGACCTCCACCTATCAAGTGTTCCCACAGTACAACTATGAGGACGGAAAGCAAATTTTCACAGGATATGAGGTTCGCCAAGTATTCCGAGTTACCATTCAGAACATTGAAAAAGTCGGTACGATTATTGATGATGCCATTAAGAGCGGTGCGAATCGTGTAGAAAACATTTCATTTGTCAATTCCAACCCCATCGAATCCTATCAGCAGGCCCTTGCTATGGCATATCAAAAGGCGTATCAAAAAGCACTCACATTATCCAGCCAATCGGGGCAGCAGCTCGATCCCCAGCCAAAGTCCATCACAGAGCAATCAAGCCCAATCGTCACCCCCTTTATGACCACCGGGTTTGTAAAAGCCGCTGAAGAGAGTGCAGCCGTCCAACCAGGACAAATCGCCGTCACAGCCATCTTGACAGTAGAATACCAAACCCGATAAACGACAAACTGCCAAAACAATTCAGTACTTTGGCAGTTTGAATAACGTATTAGAGGGACGGACCTCCAGGTTTGGTGGTTTATGCGTCGATTTCTACTTTCATGCGTTAAAAATCCTTTCACTCATGACTAATACTAAAGAGCCCATCCCGAAAACGAATGAGCTCCCCCTGCTATCGCCCAAACCTCAGCTCAGGATTCACCACATGCGCTGCCACTTTTTCAGCAGACGCAACCACTTCATCGTCACTCATCATTCGAACCCCATGCTCTACATAAGCAGGCAAGAATGTCATTCCCGTTAAATTAGCAGTAGCCTGCAGTGGTTTCAGCAGTTCACTCATGGAGTAGTGATTAAAGCCTCCTGATCGGTAAGCTCCACCCGGACCACCGGTTGAAGTCACGACTAAGAATTCTTTTCCGTGAAGCTTCGTCCCCTCTGCTCCATAAGCCCATCCATATTCTAACACCTTATCCTGCCATTCTTTTAAAATCGCCGGTGTGCTGTACCAGAAGAATGGAAATTGGAAGACGATTCGGTCATGTTCTAATAAAAGATTTTGTTCTCTCTTAACATCAAAATTCATGTTCGGATATTCTTTATATAAATCATGTACAATAACGTTCTCTTCTTTTTCCAAACGTTCTGACCAAGCTTTGTTCATTCTTGATTCTTGTAAATTTGGATGTCCTACTAACACTAGTGTTTTCATTTCAACTACTCCTTATTTGTATGTACAAATAATATCATCATTTGTTTGTACACACAACTAACATGTTAAAAAATTTTATTTTTTATTTTCCAATATCGAATTGGCTTCGTTCACATCACGCGTCAGCTTGCGAGCCTGTTCCTCCCCCATGATTTCAGCATAGCGTTTAAATAGGTTCTTCCAGCACTGAGAAATGTCACCCTGCATGCTATAGCCTTTATCCGTCAGGGCAATGATTGCTAACTTTCCTTTGTTCTTTCGTGTAACAAGTCCCTTCATCTCTAATTTATCAACAAATCGGGTACTTGTTGAAGGAGCGATATTTAAAGCACCACTAAGCTCTTTTTGTGTTAGACCGTCTTTATCCTTTAAGGTCATCAACAAAAATGCATAAGTGGGAGACAAACCGATCGGCGCAAACTCTTCCTCCGCCATCTTGTTCATCATTCTTGCCAAGTGATTGGCAGAAAAATAGAGACAGTTACAGAATTGATCTTCCACTATCCTCGACCTCCGTTAATGTTTGTATGTACAAACTACATCAGTCATGAGGATTTGTCAATGGTTTCCACTCTACTCACCCAGGGATTTCGATTTACGGCTGCATGCGTCCATTGCTGTTAAGATGGCTCCTTTAAAATTATTTTTCTCCAGGGCTGACACAGCTTCAATCGTTGCTCCGCCCGGTGAACATACGGCATCCTTCAATTCCCCCGGATGAGTGCCTGTTTCAAGGACCATCTTCGCCGCTCCAAGTACAGCCTGTGCTGCCAGCTGATAGGCTTGTTTTCTTGGAACGCCTTGCAGAACCGCTCCATCGGCCAGTGCTTCTATGAACATAAATACATATGCAGGAGATGATCCGCTCACAGCCGGAATGGCATCCATCAAGCTTTCCTCTACCATTTCAGACTTTCCGAAGCTATCTAAGATCGCTTTCACATCTTCAAGATCAGCGTCGGTTAATTCGCCATTTACACAGTACGTTGTCATACCTTCACCTACAAGAGACGGTGTATTTGGCATGGTTCGGACAATTTTAACAGACTTAGAAAGCTGACTCTCCATCCAATCAATCGTGATTCCTGCAGCAATGGTAATGATGATGGCGTCCTTTTTCAGAGAATCCTTTATTGATTCAACAATGTTCCGATATTGATCTGGTTTCACTGCTAAAAACACTATGTCTGAAAAAGCTGCTACGCTCTTATTATCACTAATAACCCCCACTCCAAATTCCTCTGCTACTTTTTCCTGCGTCTCTTGTGTTCTGGCGCTGGCTTTAACCGAATGATTCTCTACTAAACCGGACTTCAATATTCCCCCCATGATCGCTTGTGCCATATTTCCGCACCCTATAAATCCAATGGTTTTATTCATTTTTTCACCTCGTCAGTTTGTATGTAAACAGTCTTTAGCATCATACCAAATTTTTCTCCACATATAAAATAAACGCCATTAAAAAAGGCTCAAAGGAGAAATCCTTCAAACCTTTCCATCATTCCACCAGCTTCCCGCAATGGGGGCAAAGAGATTTTTGATAATCCTTTGGAATCTTCCTGTGACAATGAATACATGTCTTTACATACACAGGCTGTTCAAATAAATCCTCTGACATTCCGTATCCGCTTTTAAATGTGGTCCTCATCAAACGGACTAATAATCCGATGATCACACCTGTAATAAGGAGTGCCCAAATCATTTTTCTCTCGCTTTTTCAAGAATTTCACTGTAGTGCAAATCGACGATTGGCTCATCATGGAGCAATCTGTCCCTGATCTCTGAAAGCAAGGACTCCTCGACCTCTGATAAATTCTCTAGATCCCACTTTTTATGGAAAACAGAATAAAGTGTTAAATCCCTGAGGAGCAGAAAATGGGGAATGCGGTCCACCCATTCTTTCTCTAAATCACACTCCGTCAAATATCCTTTTAAAAACGAAATGAGGAACCTTCTGCCAAATTGACTACGGGTATCTAAGTTCTCATTACGAAGCTTCCACCACACGGAATAGTATAGGGGAATGGCGACATCACTTATAAAAAAGAACTGTGTACTATCATCAAAGTCAAACACATGAATATCACCCTTATGGTAAAAAAAGTTCCCTGGATGGATGTCAGAGTGAATCAGTCCAAAGGTATCTTTCGTTTCCTCATAGCTTTTGATCGTTTTTTTATTTATCTCACCTTTTTCGATGATGTACTCATCTTTCACAGAAGATAAATACTTCCCATACTTCAACACGTCATCCTCATCCCAACGATCACGACGATTGATACCCTGAACATATCCTTTTGTCACTCGATGCATATGTCCTGTGATTTTCCCCCATTTGTAAAAGAGTTCCTCATCGAACAATGGGTCATTTATCTTAACCGGACTTCCTGGAGCTTTATCAAACAAACAAACATAAAAATACGTGTCCCCTGCTTTGATAATTTCTACGAGCTTCCCTTTATCAGAATGTTTGACTAATGATACATTCACTCCGTGTTTATGTAAGTAGTTAATCCATTTCAGTTCAGCTTCCACTTCTCTTTCTGAACGATGAGAACTGTGAGTGAGGCGGAGGATATAGGGGCTGTCTCCCTTATGAACCTCATACACATAGTTTTCAAAGTCTCCGAGCTTCTTCGCTTGAGCAGTGTTACAGCCATATCGTGAGGCAGCTTCCGCAAATAGCTCCTCTGTAAAAAGTTCTTCGATCCAATTTTCCATTGTACCTTCTCCTACTCCACTAAAGTATTGGTCTCTTTTCTCAGGAGAGCCACTCGATACGGAAACAGCTCTGCTGTCATAATCCCCTCTTTTACGGTAGGATCTTCCTTCATGAACGCTCTGGCCTTTTCCGCATCTTCCGCTTCAAAAATAACGATTCCAAAAGCATTTTCTTCTTCATTTAACGTTCTGCCGGCAAGGATCACCACTCCAGAGTCCGTAAGCTCCTTCAACCTCTCAAAATGACGATGAACAATCCCCTCATCCCCGGTTGTCCAATTTTCTTCTTTATGTAAGCGCGGAATCAGCTTTAATACATAGATAAATTCCATCGTGATCGAACCTCCTTCTCCACTATATATACGACTTCACTTACCGGGATTCCTTTTTAAGTAAATCAAGTAAACGCAAAAAAGCGATTGAACCCTGTTCAACAGCTTACATGGTTATTTAAGAATCCATGCTCCCTCATCCATTCATCCATCGCCCGATTTGAGTATCTTTTTCACAGGCATCACCTTTTTATGAATGCTCAGTTAAAGAAATCAGGATACGAATGAATATCAGGTGTTTTCACAATATGGATTTCTTTCCTTGCATTGATGGAGGCATAGAACACCTCATCGATTGAAGAGAATCCCGCTTTCCCGATTTCTTCCCATACCCGTTTTTCCTCCACGTTTAATTTATCTAAAACGCTTGTATGCAATACTCCATCTACAATAAGAGGGAACGCAAGGCTCGTTCGCTTCATGACTCCCGCATCTTCAGCTGTAACGGTTTGTTTTGAAGGCATCTTTTGAATCGATAAACTTCCGTTAGGCTCAATGATTCCGATTTGTATATCTTCCAGCAGGAAAACTTCTTTTTCCCGAAGGAGCATCAAGATATTATCAATCGTATAACCGGTTTTCTTTAATTCTTCTTTTAGAATCTGACCGTTTTCAATGACAACAGTAGGTTCAAAGGAAAGAACTTTACCCATTTTTCTTGAAGAAATTTTCATTTTGGTCAAGATTTTTTGTAATATGGCGATAAGAATCATTGCGACGATGGTATGGATGTGTTCGATGTTGGGATCGGCAATATCTGCCCCTACAACAGAACCGAATACAAGGACCACTAAAAAGTCAAACACCGGTAATTCTCCAATTGACCGCTTTCCCATATATAGTGTCACAAATATCATAAATGGAAGGATCGTAAAGATTCTTAATGCTACGATACCTAAGTCTTTAAAATCTACCATAAGCAGCTCAAATCCTTTATGTCTCAGATAAGGATAGTTTCCCCTATCTTAGATCAAACATGAAAGGTGTTTTCAGTCACGAAAAAGAACCAACCATTGGGGAAGGTTCTTCTACTCACTTATCTTTTGAAATTCAAGGTCCTTTTCACTCATCAAGTACTGCAATGCCGTGCGGAATGTGAGGAAGCTTTTGATTCCTTGAAGTTCTCTTACTCCTGAATTGATCATCACTTGAGTCAGAGCCGGGGTAAATCCGACGAAAAGGGTTTCGATCCCCATCAACCCAATAGCTTTGACCATGTTATGTATATAAGTGCCGAAGATGTCAATTTCCCCGATTTCATTTTCTGATATGGCTGAAAAGTCTATAATAATCGTACTAATATCTTCTCCATATGACACGTCCAGTATCTTTGAAATGATCCGCTCAAAGCGTTCAGGGTTGAGTCTTCCAGTAACAGGAATCAATATGGTTTCAGGGATGATGGATGGGATAATGGGTGCAGAAATATCCATGATGATTTGTTCCGATTGAGCTAACTGTTCTTGTAATTCCTTAATTTCCTGTTTTAATCGTTGGATTTCTTGCTTTTCATCTGTCATGATAAACCTCATCGCTTATAGAATGTTTTTATTTGTAAAACGATTTCTTCCTTTCTATTTTAGCACTTTGGTTATAGAATCACCTAATTATTTAATATGTCATTAGATTAATAGATTCCAGTGAAAAACCAGCCTCATCGGCTGGTTTTCTCATGCGAATGCTTTTTCCTGTTCCTTGTGGAAGAAACTTTTCATGGCGTGGAACACATCGGCTTTTTGTTTGAGAATATAGTAACGGAAATCGTCGTTTTTAATGTTCTTGTAGGCAGACATGAGAGTGGAATGACGGTTATACTGGTTTACTTCCCCGTATCCGAACATGCTGGATACTTTCATTAATTCTTCTACAAGCTTGACACATCGCACGTTATCAGACGTTAAATTATCTCCATCAGAGAAGTGGAACGGATAGATATTGTAGCGGCTCGGAGCGTACTTTCCATCGATGAGTTCCAACGCTTTACGATAAGCTGATGAACAGATGGTTCCTCCGCTTTCCCCTTTAGAGAAGAAATGTTCTTCTGACACCACTTTGGCTTCGGTATGATGAGCGATGAATTCAATTTCCACCGTTTCATATTTAGTGCGTAAGAAGCGGGTCATCCAGAAGAAAAAGCTTCTTGCCATATATTTCTCCCATACTCCCATACTTCCACTCGTATCCATCATGGCCAAGACGACCGCTTTGGATTCAGGTTTCAACACTTCATTCCATGTTCTGAACTTCAAGTCTTCGGTATATATCGGATGAAAGCTTGGTGCTCCTTTCATGGCATTTCTCTTGAAGGCAGACATCATCGTCTTCTTTTTATCTATATTCCCCATTAGGCCTGTTTTACGGATATCATTGAATTCAATGTGCTCGACGGTTTGAACATCTTGCTCCTTCTTCTTTAGGTTCGGAAGTTCCAATTGGCTAAATAAGGCTTCTTCAATCTCCAGCATCGACACTTCTGCTTCATAGTAGTCTTCACCGGCTTTATCTCCGGCCCCTTGACCTTTTCCAGGACCCTTCTGCTGTGGTGTGCCGTCTCTTGCAATGACGTCCCCTACCTGACTCTCACCGTCTCCTTGCCCGACATGTTTATTCTTATCATAGTTGTAACGAATTTTATATTCATCTAAAGAACGAATCGGTATCTTGACGACGTCTCGACCATTGGACATGACAATATTTTCTTCTGTAATCAAATCAGGTAAGTTATTTCGAATCGCATCCTGTACTTTCTCTTGATGTCTTTGTTGATCATCGTGACCTTTGCGGTGGAGGGCCCAATCTTCCTTGGAAATGACAAACTGATGATTATCCATTTGACTCAAATTATTCCCCTCCTTAAAATTTTTCACAATTTTTCGTTTTCCTGCATACACTATGTTGACTGTCTAAACTACATGTATCCCATGAAGTGAAACGGGGATTACTCTATCCTATGCAGAAGTATTGATAAATTTACAAATAATTTCGACAATTAAACGTTCTTTTTTGATTGGACAAGCCTATTTTTCTGACAGGTTGTGTAGAGGTCATTGATCGTTCTATAGAAATGACTCCATAGCACGTTCAGTCAAAAAAAAATAACCAGGCAGAAACACCTGATTAAGCTTCTTCTTCATATTGAGCCGGGTCTGATACTCGATTGTGTATCTTTAATTCGCCACTGGAACGTAACTTTTCCATTTGCTTCCCTAGCTTAATGACTTCCTCCATATTGGAGGCCATGCTTCCGTTAAGAGGTTCTGCATCTTCTGGCCGATGAGGTTTAGAAGACATCCTCTCCACCCACTTTCATATTAGATAATGGGCCCAGCTCTCTATCTATAGACTATTATATTCAGACTTTTCCGTCAACTATTCCTTGTCTTTCTCTTTAAATTGAACAGGGTCGGGTTGTTTCTTGTCTTCTTTCAGCTCTTCATTCGTTCTGAGTTTGTCCATTTGCTTCCCTAGCTGCTCCATCTCTTCCATATCATGTGCCATGGATCCATTTTCAGGTTCATAGTTTTTATCCAGTTCATATTTGTTTTTGGTCAATATTCTCACCTCTTGGCTACTACTTTTCCCTGTAGGTAAGAGATTTAAACTTTAAAGAAAAATCGGGAGGTGCCCGGCACCTCCCGATTTCACTTCTATTAACGATTCAACAGGCTGCCCACATAGCGCAGTAATTCGTTGGCGGATGTAGAGTTGTAGCCGTGTTCATCGATGAGGCGGGCAACCACTTCGTTGACTTTCTTCAGCTGCTGTTCGTCTGGCGTTTTAGATGAAGTCGTGATTTTCACAACGTCCTTCAAGTCAGCGAATAGCTTCTTCTGAATGGCTTCTCTCAAGCGATCATGTGAATTGTAGTCGAAACGTTTTCCTTTGCGGGCATAGGCAGAGATACGGATAAGAATTTCTTCACGGAATGCTTTTTTCGCATTTTCTGAAATGCCGATTTGCTCTTCAATGGAGCGCATCAGCTTTTCATCCGGATTGATTTCTTCACCGGTTAATGGATCATGAAGCTTAGCCTTATTGCAGTATGCTTCAACGTTATCAAGATAGTTATCCATAAGCGTCTTCGCAGACTCTTCATATGAATACACGAAGGCTTTCTGAACTTCTTTCTTGGCAATATCATCGTATTCCTTACGGGCGAGGGAGATAAAGTTCAAATACTTATCACGAAGCTCATTTGTAATCGATGGATGCTGATCCAGTCCTTCTTTCAAAGCACGTAGCACATCTAACGCGTTAATGGTCGGTATCTCTTTACGAATGATCGTAGATGAGATTCGGTTAATGACATAACGCGGATCGATTCCGCTCATTCCTTCATCCTGATATTCCTTCTTCATTTCATCCACATCTGCGGAGTTAAAGCCTTCGACATTCTCACCGTCGTACAAGCGCATTTTCTTGATTAAATCAATATCACCACGCTTTGGTTCTTTCAATCGGGTTAAAATGGTGAACATCGCCGCTACCCGTAACGTATGAGGAGCCACGTGGACGTTCGACACATCACTTTCGTTGATCATTTTCTCATATATTTTCTCTTCTTGAGTGACTTTCAGGTTATATGGAACCGGCATGACAATAATACGGGAATGTAAGGCTTCATTCTTCTTATTAGAAATGAAGGATCTATACTCAGTTTCATTCGTATGAGCCACAATCAACTCGTCGGCTGAAATAAGGGCAAATCGGCCTGCCTTGAAGTTTCCTTCCTGAGTAAGGGATAATAAGTGCCATAAGAACTTTTCATCACACTTAAGCATTTCCTGGAATTCCATCAATCCACGGTTTGCTTTATTTAATTCTCCATCAAATCGGTAAGCCCTCGGATCTGACTCAGAACCAAACTCGGCAATCGTGGAAAAGTCGATACTTCCTGTTAAATCAGCGATATCCTGTGATTTTGGATCAGATGGACTGAACGTACCAATTCCGACACGTTTATCTTCAGAGAAAAAGACTCTTTCGACCTGAACGTCTTCTATGCGGCCATGATATTCTTTCTCCAAACGCATAGTATTTAACGGAGAGAGATTTCCTTCAATGCGAATGCCATATTCGTTGTAAAAATCTTCACGTAAATGTTGAGGAATCAAATGCAGTGGATCTTCATGCATCGGACAGCCTTTGATTGAAAAGACGCCTCCTCTTTCAGTCCGGGAATACTGCTCCAACCCGCGTTTAAGCATCGACACAAGGGTTGATTTCCCTCCACTAACAGGGCCCATCAGTAACAAGATTCTCTTTCGGACATCTAATCGCTTCGCAGCAGGATGAAAGTATTCTTCAACGAGTCTTTCCAGCGCCTCTTCTAAGCCAAATAATTGATTGCTGAAGAACTTATACTTTCGTTTCCCCTCGACCTCCTCAACCCCGGCATCCTTAATCATATTAAAGACTCTTGAATGAGCGGATTGCCCAACCCAAGGCTTCTCTTTCAGCAGGTCTAAATACTGAGCAAACGTCCCTTCCCATTTCAGTTTCTCTTCTTCTTCTCGGTAATGTTCGATTTTTTTTAAAATATCCATAAGGACCTCCCCCTGTCGCTTAATGAGAGACGATTAATATACTGTATGCGCTTGGTCAACTGAACATGTTAACAAGATATATTTATTACAGACAAAGGTCCGATATTCACGGGAAACAATAGGGCATGCCTGTAAGATACAAGGGTTTTCATTTTCATTTCGTCAAGCTGCCATAGATTCAGTAAAAAAATAACTGATTTCATTCACATCAAATAAAAAATAGGCTATACTAAAGACAGACTGTGGAATAAGTGAAACTGGGAGGTTACCAAACATGGGTACTATAATGATTATAGGTGTATCTTTAGCATTCTTAGTAGCGATTTTCACTGCTGGATATAATGATAAACCCGGCTCCAACTAATTCATAAACTAAAAAAACTGGCCCGGGCCAGTTTTTTTAGTTATTACGCCATATTAAATTAAGAGCAATCACTACAACTGTCCCCACGATCAACCCATTACTCATTACAATTTGAAGCGAACTCGGAAGGTCTTTGAAAAGATCCGAAGATTGAAAGAAAAGCGTGCCACTCAAAAGTGAAATACCAATGATTGATAATTCCCTTTGTTTCAACTGAATCGAAGTTATCTTCTTTACCGAAATGATAAACATATTCACGATTGTTGAAAGCAGCGCTGCACTTGCGACGGCTACAGGCAAAGTAGACACGACATGGACCACCTGTGGCATAAAGGATATGAGTAATAAACTGCCTGCTGCTATAAGAAATGGCAGACCGCTTCTTTGTTTCGTCGTTTGTACAAAACCGGATGTAACCGGTAAGGGCACAATGGCAAGAGCAGAGAAAATGGATGATAACCAATGATTGATTCCTCCGACGACAAACCCTCTTCTTATACTGTCTTGTTTATTGATCTTCTCTCCATCATAAACATCATACATCGAATCAATGGCTGCAATATTGTTTAGAATCAGGGTAAACGAAAACAGAATAGTCGCAGTGATGATACTACCGTTGATTGCAGGGGGTCCCCATGAAAATAGTTCTGGCACAGCTAGACTATTAAGAT
Source organism: Rossellomorea sp. GCM10028870 (assembly GCF_042666755.1). Taxonomy (NCBI): domain Bacteria; kingdom Bacillati; phylum Bacillota; class Bacilli; order Caryophanales; family Bacillaceae; genus Rossellomorea; species Rossellomorea sp. GCM10028870. Next base: position 2,077,123 of record NZ_JBHTGN010000001.1, read on the forward strand.
CCCTCTGTCCAATAGGGGTAGAAGCCCCACCGAAAATGGCGAACACACCCCAGCCAACAATGATGCCTATTAAGAGTGAAAACTGCTTTCCCCAACCTTTTGCTTTAATTGATAGAATCACAATAAAGATAAAAACGAATATGGCAAGCATCGTCAGTTTCCAATCAACGTTTCCTTCTTCTTGTACGATCATCCCATTAAAAAAGATACCACTAAGCTGAATCGCTAGAAGAAACAAAAATACACCTGAAACCAAAGGTGGAAATACTCTTTGGTAAAATAATTTATTTTTCACTAATCCCATAAGGATCAGTATACATCCTGCTAAAGCAAGTGAGCCCATACCAAGTGATAAAGATTCTTCAACCGACAGACCATTTTGCTTAGAAAAGGCTGCCAAAATAACAAACACACTTACCCAGGATCCAGCCGGTCCTTCAATAATCGGAAGGGAATGTCCAATTACTTTCTGAAGAATGGAGCCGAGAGCAACCAGGAAAAGCGTTCTTTGCATTAACCCTGAAATCTCGGTCTCACTTAAACCAAACACACTACCAATCACAATGGGAAGAGCAATCGACGTTCCAATTAAAAACATGAGCCATTGAAAGCTTTGTAGGGCGGTTCCTACGGTCTGCCCTTTGTATTTCATGATACTTTAACCGCTCCGGCTTTAAGCAGCATCTCCTCAATTTCTACAAAACCTCTTTCCCTCGCACGCTCAATTGGTGATTTACCTTCCCGATCAGGAATGGTTACATCCGCACCATACTCGATTAATGTGGCAATAATCTCTTGATGTCCCTCTCCACCGTCACTCAATACAATGGCTTCCATCAACGCCGTCCAGCCAAGATCGTTAACATGATTGATATCGACGTTTGTTTTATCCAGTAAAAGTTTCACGGTCTCCCCGTGGCCTTTTTCCGCAGCTGGAATTAGAGCGGTTCCGCCATATCGATTCACTAAAGCAGGATCTGCTCCTGCTTCGATTGTGAGAAGAAGAATGTCATTCATTCCTTCTGCACCGGCGTACAGAAAAGGATTGTTTTTTAATTCATCCTGTAAATGAATATCGGCTCCCTTATCAATCAGTAAACGGACCATATCCGTATTATTTTGATATGTCGCCAGCATAACAGGCGTTCTACCAAGGGCATCCTGTTGATTAATATCGGTCCCTTCATCAATTAACGTTTCTACCTCTTCAATATATCCTTCTTTTATATAGGTGAAAATCACTTCTTTTTCCTCCTTTTGAGCATTAAACGAACATCCCGCTAGAGTACTGATAAAAATAGCAATGAGCATCTTCTTCATTTTCACTCCCCCTAACAACTTTTAGGGTATCACGGCTTGATATATATGGATAATATCTATTAAATTGTATTATTATATATTTATCATATAAGGAAGGGGAATACCATGCTGGACCTTAAACAACTGCGTTACTTTTTGGCGATTGTGGAAGAAAAAACAATACTCGCTGCAGCAAAGCGACTACATATGTCTCAGCCCCCCCTAAGTCAGCAGCTGCGCACGATGGAAGAGGATCTCGGTGTGAGCTTGTTTTACCGGAAAGGAAGAAAACTGGTGATTACAGAGGCTGGTAAAGCCCTTTATCAGCATGCTTATCAGATGATCAAGCTGCTGGAGGCTGCTGAAGCAGAAGTGAAAGAAATTGGTTCAGGGGAAAAAGGCAAGCTGAGGGTTGGTGTAAATACATTATCAGACATTGATTTACCATATATTTTGAAAGAGTATGAAAAGAACTTCCCGAACATCACCTATAACATTCATCAAAACGAATCCTCACAGCTCATTCATCTTTTAGAATTACGTGAGATTGATGCTGCTCTGATTCGACTGCCATTTTCAGCAGACAATATGGAGACGGTGACCCTTCAAGAAGAGCCATTTTACTACATTACGAATGTCCCGATTTCAAGTGATGGCACGATTGCATTAGAAGATATTGTTCACCAGCCATTAATCCTTCCAAGTACACGAAGTTTGGGCTTGTACGAAATGATTGTTCAGTCATTTACTTCAATCGGGTTGACGCCGTATGTAAAGGCAGAATGTTCGGATACCGTTCTTCTTGCCAATCTTGTGGAACAAGGATTCGCTTCCTCCATCGTTCCCCATAGTGCTCTGCAAGTATTTAAGCATAAAGACGTTCAACAATTGGAAATTGAGAACATGAACAACGCAAGCTACGGTATCGTATGGAAAAAAGACTTCTATCTTCCCAAAACAACGAGGGAGTTTATCCGGTTAGTCACAGAACATTTTAAAGTCGGGTTTCCGGAGATGGATTAGGAAAAAGCCCGAAAAAGATTTGATCTTTTCGGGCATATTTTTTTAGATTCTTTATCTACACGCGGGTGCTACCTTTTATTAAATCCTTTCTTCTCCACAAATTCCTTCATATACATGCGTTTCTTACCTGACAGCATGTTGGCCATTTGCTCGGTCCATCGATCCGAACGTTTGCCGTCCGTTCGTGCATGATAATAGGAAGAAATGGTTTCGTCATAGCGATCGAGTCCCTCTTTCATGTACCCTTCATCATGTTGATATGAATCCTCATGGTAAATGGCTTCCATTGGCAACCTCGGCTTCACATCAGAATTTCCTTCAGGGAAACCGACAGCCAGCCCGAATAAAGGAATGACGCGATCAGGAAGCTCCAGCAGTTCACTTACTGATTCCAGATCATTCCGAATCCCACCAATATAGCAAATGCCCATTCCCATGGATTCAGCAGCAATGGACGCATTTTGGGCCGCCAGTGAAGCATCAATCAATGCCACCATGAATTTCTCCGTGCTTTCAAGTGTTGGAATGACATCAGCATTTTCCCATTCACCTATCTTCTCGTGGCGGTACAAATCGGCACAGAATATAAAGAAATGTCCATTTTCTTCTACATATAATTGTGGACCGGCAAGCTCCGCCAACTTCTTCTTTTTAGCAGGATCCTTCACCCCAATGATTGAATACGCTTGAATGTAACTGGACGTACTGGCAGCCTGGGCACTCGAGACAATTGTCCGGATTTGCTCCTCGGTTAACGGCTCACTCTTGAATTTCCGTATGGATCGATGCTTAAGAATCGTTTCAATGGTTTCATTCATTATGTACTCTCTCCTTCACATTCTTTCCCTTAGTATAAGCCAAATAAAAAAAGGAATGAAAATCATATGATTCTCATTCCTTTTTTTTATAACAGACCCGGATATTTTCTTTGTCTTAATGCTTCATAAATCAGAATCGCCGCTGTATTGGAAAGGTTCAATGAACGCACGTTTTCGTTCATTGGTATGCGCAGGGCGCGATCCAAATTATTTTGGATGATGTCATCCGGTAGTCCTGAAGTTTCCCTGCCAAAAATGAAGAAGTAATCCTTCTCTTCTACACTGTAGTCAAAATCAGTGTGAGGGATCTTTCCGTATTTTGTTAAGTAGAAAAATTCTCCACCGTCATTTTTCTCGAAGAACTCTTCAATTGAATCATAGTATACAATGTTTACAAACTGCCAATAATCAAGGCCTGCCCGCTTTAACATTTTATCATCTGTTGAGAACCCGAGTGGACGGATCAAGTGCAGAGTTGTGTCCGTTGCTGCACACGTTCTCGCAATATTCCCTGTATTAGCAGGGATTTCTGGTTGATATAATACAACATGTACTCCCATGTTCCTGTCACCTCATTCATAAAACTCTAAGTGACATTATACCATTTCCTCCCCATAGAACAAGACTTAGCCGTCATCTACTATGGTAAAAAATCTATACTTGATATTGGGTGTATAAGCAGTCGAGTCCTCATACTTCCAATACCGCATTCTGCTGTTGAACGTATGGGCATTCACGAGAGGCTCTCCTGCAGCATCTTTACCGGTTACGATCGTAGTATGGTCAAAACGACCATCCCCTTCAAAGTCATAGCAGATGACATCTCCAAGCTTCAACTCTTTAGCGTCATTTACCTGTCTTCCCCTTAACCCGACCGTCGAATTGGGGATATACCATCTCATGGAATTCGCAACCGTCCAGCTATAGCTCCAGTTCTGATTTCTCATCCACCAGCCTTTCCCTTTCGTCGGATACCCCCGCATGGGAGCGTCCCCGGCATGGAGGCACTGTGAAATATAGTTCGTGCAATCATTCTCAAACTTCTTATATGCAGGGTTATAGCTGTTCCACCATCGCTCAGCATATTGCACCGCGCTAAGCCGATCATATTGATACGTCACTCTAGCCTCTTTCCCGTCGAAGTTTGAACTCTCTTCACGTACAACATTCTCTTCATAGAGAATCGGAATCTCGCCGTCTTCATAGATTTTACCCTTATAAAATGCTGAACGCCTATTCTCTACTTCTTCTTCTAAATAAAGAAGATCCCCCTGCTTAATAAGATATTTATAGTGAACATCGTATAAAATGGTTTGTGTTTCATTACGCTGGGGTGTCATGCTTTGGATTTTCCCTGCTGCATCCACCTTTACAATTTCCGCATTCCGTCGAAGACAAGATTCCTTCTTGCTTCTCACTTTGTCACTGTGATAATCTGACTGACTGCGGGATGTATATTCATCAATCACATGTTGAACCTTTTCCATTAACAGCTTTCTGATCATTGTCTTCCCTCCTCCCTAATTGTTATGCGGGGAGAAGACTGTTCAAAACAAAAAAGGATAAACTCAGGTGGATATGTGAGTTTATCCTTTTGGACTATTTGGTTATCAGGCTAAGGCCCTTTTTGATTTCGTTTAATACATCGTCATCTGTTTCTACTGACTGCTGTTTCAGTAACGCCTGTTGTGCTTCTTCTCCGCCGATTTTGCCAAGTGCCCATGCAGAGGTACCTCGGATCACCGGTCTAACATCCTTTTTCATCACGTCAACGAGATCTTTAATGGCTGTTGTATCCTTATAATGAGCGAGTGCAATGATCGCGTTTCGCTGGATCGGCTTCTTACCTCTCCATGAACCGGATACATGACCATACTTTTCTTTAAACTCACGGTTACTGATCGTTAGAAGCGGCTTTAATAGCGGCTTTGCAATTTCTGGATCCGGCTCCATCTCTTCGTGAAAATGAAAGTCCATCCCTTTATTTTCAGGACATACGGTCTGGCAGGTGTCACATCCATAAAGGCGGTTCCCAAGCTTTACCCGGTATTCATCGGCAAGAAAGCCCTTTGTTTGCGTCAAAAAGGCAATGCATTTCTGAGCATCCAGCTGTCCTCCTTCGATAAGAGCTCCCGTTGGGCAGACATCCACGCATTTATTGCATGTGCCACATTGGTCCTCCATCTGTGTATCAGGGGCAAAGGGAAGATTTGTCACCATTTCCCCGAGATACACATAGGATCCGAACTCAGGTGTTATAATCGAACAGTTTTTTCCGCTCCAGCCAATCCCGGCACGCTCAGCCACGGCACGGTCAACGAGTTCACCCGTATCCACCATGGATTTGAAACGTGCCTGGGGAACCCTTGATACGATATATTCTTCCAGCTTTGAAAGACGATCCCTAAGCACATGGTGATAATCCGTCCCCCATGATGCCCGGCAAAAGATCCCCCGTCTCTCTCCCCGTTTACTTTGTGGAGCGTTCTTCATTTTGGAAGGGTAGGCGAGAGCAATGGCGATGATCGATTTCGGCTTATCAAATATCAAAGAAGGATCAACCCGCTTTTCTATGTCCTTTTCCTCAAACCCGGATTGATACCCGAGCATCTCCTGGCGCAGGAGCCTGTTTTTCATTTCCGAGAACGTATCCGCCGTTGTAAAGCCAATCTTATCAATGCCGATTTCCTTGCTATACTCGATGATATCCTGTTTTAATTGATCGATATCCATTGCCCTGTCCTCCTTTCTATCTATATATTCAACACTTACAATTAAGCTTACGTGAAATAGGAACGTGTATTATGATAAACTATTTTAAAACAAATGTGGAGGGAAAATAAGTGGAAATCACGATTGATTCATCCATTACAAGCAAAATCCCCGATTTCAAAGTGGGATTCATTCAATATCATGATATCGAAGTCGGCACTTCTCCTCAAATGCTGAAAGGAAGGCTTCAGCTGTTCCAGGAATCCATCTTCTTTGATCTTCACGATAAAAATGTGACGGAAATTGAAGGAATTGTCGCGTGGCGGGACATCTTCAGGAAAACAGGAAAGGACCCCAATCGCTACCGTCATTCTGCCGAAGCCCTTTTTCGCCGGGTTAAAAAACAGAATTATTTGAGCACCATTAACTCAAGCATCGATCTCAATAACTTCTTCTCCCTTCAATACGAAGTGCCCATCGGCATTTACGACAGGGATCAACTTAACGGAGACACCATTCAATTGAAAATTGGTGAAACCGGACAATCATACATAGGGCTCAACGGCCGGGAAAACTCCCTGGAAAACCTGATCGTCGCATGTGACGGGGACGGACCTTTCGGAAGTCCATTCGTCGACTCAGACCGAGCACCCGTCGGGGAAGAAACCAAAAATTCCGTTCAGATCATCTTTCTGAAGCCTTCCCTTTCTATAGAAGAAAGCGAGAAACTCACGAAATCGTTAATGGATATGTTCCTCGGTGTCCATGGTGGAGAAGGATCATTTGAAGTGGTGGGTGGATAGAAGTTTGTGCAGGATCCCTGTTTCACGGGATCCTGTTTTTTATTGAGAATCTTGTACGAGAACCATAGCCATTTCCAAGAAATCTCAGCCTCTAAAGCATACGAATGGCTTATTCCTTAGATGAAAGGGAATATACAGCCCGCTTTCGGCTGTGGCCGGAGTCAATCCGGCCGAAATTCACGATAATCCGGCCATTTTTTCCGATAATCCAGCCGAAAACACGATTAATCCGGCCATTTCTTGTGAAAATCCAGCCATTTTGGCAAATAATCCAGCCGTTTCATATTAAATGTAAATTAAACACTACTAATTTGAGACTAACACATCACGCAACTACTCCACAAAAAAAGAGAGCCCAATGGACTCCCTTCTTACCAACCTACACCCACCACATATCCGACGGCTGTTCTTCGATCAGTATCGACTTCAGATTCTTCACGGCACGCCCGAAGCCTTCTTCAATCGACATGATCGGATCCTCATGCTCGATGCTTACCACATAATCATATCCGAATGTGCGCAGTGCACTCATCATATCAGACCACTCCTGCAAGGAATGTCCACAGCCCACTGAACGGAAGGACCACGCTCTTGTTTGGATGCTTCCGTAAGGCTGCATATCCGTCAGACCGTACATGTTGACGTTGTCTTGGTCGATATACGTATCTTTCGCATGGAAATGGTGAATCGCATTTTCTTTACCCAGGATTTTGATCGCGGCAACCGGATCGATTCCTTGCCACCACAGATGACTCGGATCAAGGTTTGCACCGATTGCGTCACATGTTTCTTCACGAAGCTTCAATAACGTATAAGGAGTGTGTACAAGGAAACCTCCATGCAGCTCGAGACCGATCTTCACATTATGATCCTGAGCGAGCCTGCCCATCTCTTTCCAGTAAGGAATCAACTTTTCTTCCCATTGCCATTTGAGAATATCCCCATATTCATTCGGCCAAGGGGATACTGGCCAGTTCGGATGCTTTGCTCCTTCATGGTCGCCCGCTGTTCCAGAAAAACAGTTCACAACCGGTACATTCATCAAGCTTGCGAGCTTTATTGTTTTCTGAAGTGCTACATGGGATTCTTCCGCAAACGCTGCATCAGGCGAGATCGGATTTCCGTGACAGCTGAAGGCACTGATTTCCAAGCCTCTTGATGTTACTTTCTCTACGTATTCGTTTCTCTTCTCTTCGCTTTCTAAAAGAGCGTCCAGGTCACAGTGAGCATTTCCGGGATAACCTCCCGTGCCGATTTCCACTGCGTGTAGCCCGGCTCCTTTTACATAATCAAGCATTTCATCAAGATTCTTTTGTGAAAATAATACAGTAAATACGCCTAGTTTCATTTGTGCTTCCTCCTATTTCAATCGGATGCTCTGTCCGGTTTCACTGCTTTTATAAATGGCATCAATTATTTGAGACACTTGCATGGCTTCCTGGGGCTTCACAACCAGCTCCTCTAAACCGAGACAGCTGTTGATAAAGTTCCGGGCTTGTGGAAGACTTGGATCATCTTCACCGGGAACCCAATCCGCTTCACTATTCAGAAGCATGCCGTGTTTCATTTGGTTCATTTGGAACGGGAATAGATCGATCCCCCCCGTTTCCCCTGATATGCTCATGCTTTCTTCATCACCCTTGACATTTGCAGACCATGACGTTTCGAAGAGCATGGATGCACCGTTATCGAACTTGATATAAGCCGTCACATGGTCATCGACTTCAAATTTCTCTTTATCAAAATCTCCCCACTGATTCACTTGATCTGGCATTCTACTAAGCTTGTTGTAGGTCGTCCCGGTTACTTCAACAGGCGCCGGGTTCCCAAGGAGCCATAGGGATAGATCCAGGAAGTGACATCCGTAGTCGATCAGGCTGCCGCCTCCTTGAAGTTCCTTGTTGGTAAACACTCCCCAGCCAGGAACTTTGCGGCGGCGGATCGCCCTTGCCCTGGCCACCATTGGTTCACCGATTTCATCTTCCAGGATGACACGCTTTGCCGCACGTGAATCCTTCATGAAACGATAATGATAGGCGATAGCCAGAACCTTCCCTGACTGTTCCGCAGCTTCGATCATCAATTCACATTCTTCAGGAGTCATGGCCATCGGTTTCTCACAAAACACATGGATCCCGGCTTTGAGCGCTGCAATCGTGATTTCCGCATGAAATTTATTTGGAGTACAGATCGTCACAGCATCCACATGTCCGAACATGTCCCGATAGTCACTGAACACGTTCGGAATGCTAAAGGTTTCTGCCACGGTTTGAGCAGTGACAGGATTGATATCACTGATCGCTTCAATGGATACAGAATCTGATAGTTTCATAAAAGTAGGGATGTGGCGCGTTTGGGCAATGCCCCCTACGCCGATCACTCCCATCCGAAGTTTAGTCATTGCTGCATTCACCTCTATTACAATTTTACGATCCGTTTTGTTTCACTTGATTCCAGGGCAGATAAAACCACTTCTAACGATTTCTTTCCTTCTTCACCTGGAACAGGAGGCTCTGCATCATGAAGGATGCTGTCGACAAATTGATCGATTACACGGGAATTCGTCTGGCCGCCCTCGTCATTTGTCTGAATGCCGCCAAGCTCATACTTCACTACTTCTCCGCTTAAGTATTGAACGATAAGGGAGTTGACCGGATCATCCTCTAAACGCAGGATGGCCTTCTCTCCATAAATGATCGTAGAGTTGTCTTCTTTCGAAACATAAGACCAGCTTGCTGCAAGGGTACCGATTGTACCGCTTTCGGTTTTCAATACACAGACAGCCGTATCATCCACATCTGCATTTTCCTTTGCACTTGTTTCAACAAAGGCACCGACTTCGGCAAATTCTTCCCCTAAGATGTACCGAAGGAGATCGGTTTTGTGTACCCCAAGGTCACCCATGGCACCGATGAATGCTTCATTCTTTTTAAAGAACCAGCTGTCTTTCCCGTCAGCACTCCACCCTTCAGGTCCACCGTGACCAAATGCAGAACGGAAACTGTAGATTTTACCTACTTCACCACTTTCAATCAGCTGCTTCGCTTTTTGGTGAGAAGGGACAAAACGCTGGTTATGAGCGATCATCAATTTTTTACCGTTTTTACTAGCTGCATCGATCATTCTTTGAGCTTCTTCACTTGAAGTGGCCATCGGCTTTTCACATAATACATGTTTTCCGGCGTTTAGGGCATCGATGGAAATCGGTGCATGCAGGTAGTTCGGTGTACACACACTCACGGCTTCCACTTCAGCGTTCGCCAGTAGTTCTTTATAATTGGTATACGCTTTCGCTCCGACTGCATCGGCTATTTTCCATGCCCGTTCTTCCACGATGTCACACACCGCTACCACTTCAACGTTTTCATTGTTTGCATATTCCGGCAAATGACGATGCTGTGCGATGCTTCCACACCCGATAACCCCGATTTTTAATTTACTCATGATTTTTCCTCCTCTTGTTCTTTAGTTAGATCCTTTGATTTCTTCTAACGGCTGTGCGTTTCCGTATACCGGTCTTGCATGATCTACAGGGGATGCCCATTTCACTGCATTGACGATGACCTTCTGAACGTCTTCATTGTAATAGGTTGGATACGTTTCATGTCCAGGACGGAAGTAGAATACTTTTCCGTTGCCACGCTGATACGTACACCCGCTTCTAAACACTTCCCCACCTTCGAACCAGCTCACCATCACAAGCTGATCAGGAGTCGGAATGTCAAAATGCTCTCCATACATTTCTTCCTTCTCAAGCTCGATGTATTCCCTTAAGCCTGCTGTAATCGGATGACTTGGATCGACTATCCAGATGCGTTCTTTCTCATCAGCTTCACGCCATTTCAGGTCACAGGAAGTACCCATCAATGTTTTGAAGATTTTAGAGAAATGACCTGAATGAAGGACGATCAATCCCATTCCATCAAGGACACGCTGTTTCACTCTTTCAACTACTTCATCAGTGACTTCATCATGGGCGATATGTCCCCACCACAGCAATACGTCTGTACTATCCAGCACATCTTCCGTCAATCCATGCTCACTTTCGTCTAATGTAGCCGTTTTCACATTGAATGATGCTTCTCCCAGGAAGGAGGCAATGGCACCATGAATTCCTTCAGGGTACACCTCTCTCACTTTCGGATTCTTCTGCTCATGACGATTTTCATTCCATACAGTAACGTTTAACATTGTAAAACCTCCAAGTTATGTGTTTGATTGTAAGTGCCGATATTCATTTGGTGTCATACCGACGTGCTTTTTAAATACTTTGCTGAAATATTTTTCATTCCCATACCCTACACCATAGGCGACTTCATATATCTTCAAATATGGATTTTCAAGCAGTTTCCTTGCCTTTTCCATCCGAATATTCGTGATGTAATCCGTGATGGTAGATCCATGATCCTGTTTGAACTTACGTGAAATGTATTCCCTGCTTAGGTAAAAGCGATCGGCAATGTCCTGAAGATTGATATCCTCTTGATAATGCTGCTGAAGGTATTCTTCAATGTGCTGCATATTGTTCTTTTCCCGTTGGTACTTTACCTTTGAAAGGGTTTGAATTAATTCTCTGAACTCTTTCGCCTTTTCCTCTTTAAATTTCCTGAACGAAAACGAGCCGTCTTCATTCCAATAATCAAGGCCCCGATAGAGTGGTTCTGGATGCTGAATCTCATACTCTTTCAACCAATTATTCCGTAATAACTCAAATTGATTTTCCCAAACCTGGAGCTGCTCAAGTGAGAGTGCATGCCCTGTTTTCAACTGTGCAAGTATCCCGTCCAACTGGGACTGAACCTGCTCCCGGCTCCCTGAACGGATTGCCCATTTCAATTCATTTGAGTGATCCAACAAATGCAGCAGGGGCTGTCTTTTCACATCTTTATGGGTGACGATTTTCTTTTGATCAAGCAGAGAATGCTTAAGATAAACCTGTAAAGCAGATTCATACGCTTCGTTTATTTTCTTAGACTTCTGTCCAATTGCAATGATCGTAAAGAGTTTACTATATTGATAGATCAATGAGTAGATTTCCTCTAACAGATACGTCACATTTTTATCATTCCAGAAGAGAATCACAAGCTCTTCTTCTTTGTTCCCATTCCGGAAGCAAACTCCATCATTTTGCTTTCGCAGCAATTCATTGCAAATGTTGATAAGTGTAAAGAAGGCAAGGTCGCGGTCTCCTTGAAAGGACTTCATCACAATCGGTTTTATGGGGATGAGGGCAACGGTCTTTGCAAGCTTTGTAATGGTAATCCCAAACTCCTGATCAACCTTTTCTACCATCTCTGTGGTAATGTTCTCCTTCGCACAGAGACTTGAAAACAACCGATCCCAATAGAGGGGCTTTGCCTCATTCATCACTCGATTTTCCTCGACCTGGGATTTTCTTGATCGAGCCTGCTCATTCCACTCTTTTACCGCTTTATCCAGTGTTTCATTTAACACATCCGGTTCAATCGGCTTCAGAATATAATCAAAGCTTTTGTAGAAGATCGCGTTTCTCATATACTCGAAATCATCATACCCGCTTACAACGATGGTTTTGCTTTTAAGGTCAGAGGCATGAAGCCATTTTAAAAGGTTAATGCCATCCCGCTTCGGCATCCTCATATCAGTGAAAATGATTTCCGGCCGGTGCTCTCTGATCATTTCGATGGCTTGGTCTCCATCTTCCGCCTCCAGAATGGTGTGGATCCCATGCTTGTCCCATTCCGCTAATAAAAGTAACCCCTCACGCACATGCTTTTCGTCGTCAATGATGATTGCCTTCATTTGCTTCACCTTCCATTCTTATTGGCAGCCTCATAGTGACCATAAAGCCTCCCTCAACATGATTTTCAAGCTGTAAAGTGGCCAGGTGATCATAGTAGAGCTTTAATCGAACATATACATTCTTCAGTCCGATATTGGTCTCATCCCCCGTTTTATTCCATGCTTCTGCTTTAAAATGATCCCCTATTTCCCGAAGTCTGCTTTCCGTTACGCCAACACCATTATCACGGACAATCATCACCAATTCTTTCTCATCCTGAAAGCAAGATAACCATATTCGCCCTACCCCGTCCCGGATATCGAATCCGTGTTTGAAGTAGTTTTCAATGAGAGGCTGCAGGAGCATCTTCGGTACCGGGGTCTCCATTACCTCTTCTTCTACCTCTACACTGTAATCCAGATTCTCACCGAAACGTTCTTTTTGTAAAAGAAGATAGGCGTTCGTGTAATTGATTTCCTTGCTTAATGGAACCACATCCTCCTCCATATTCATCCCGTACCTCATTATTTTGGAAAGGTGGGTGATCAGGGAGTAGATTTGCGGAACCTTGTTCTTCAAAGCAATCGTTCCAATGGATTGCAGGGCATTATAGAGAAAATGCGGATTGATTTGAGACTGGAGGACCTTTAATTGATTCGTCTTGTTTTCGAGCTCCAGCTTGTACTCACGGTTGATCAGATGATTGATCCGCTCGATCATCTGCTGAAACCGGTAGCCGAGGATCCCGATTTCATCGGAACCGAACGATTCGGACTGTACCTTCATATTCCCTTTTTCAACCTGTTGGATATGTTGAAGCAGAATCCGTATGGGTGACGTAATTTTGAAAGAAACAAATAGGGTCGCGAGCACCACAAGTGATAGCCCAAGAACTCCAAACAGAATATTAATCTTCGCGACACTAAATGCGCTTTCATAAAGATTCACGTAAGGAACCCGTTTCACTAACAACCAACCGCCGGCCGAAGCAGGGAGCTGGTCGTACATCATCACCCCGTTGAAGGAGTCCTCCTTCCACTCGAGTGTCCCTGATACATCTTTTGATTCCATTATTCTCTTAATCCACTTCTGGTTGTTGCCATCATCCGATACATCCCGGTCCGAGCTATAAATCATTTCCCCTTCCGAAGAAAGAAGATAGAATTCTTCTGACTTAGCGTTATAGAGGTTTCTACTCAAATCGATGATCTTGTCAGGTGAAACCTCCAATGAGATATAAGCAAGCACCTCATCACCGGGAACGTTTCGGAATGCCCGGTGAATCGTGACAATATCCTTCGACCGGTTGATATTCTTTTCTTCCTGACTATGGGTTGGTTCAATATACATGTTATAAGGGCTGCGCTCTGCATTTCTGAAGGATTCCCATTGCGAATCCCTTACCTTATTAGAAAAAACAACTGTAGAGCGCTTTGTTGCCGAAATGACGCGGTCACCATCGGCGAAGGAAATACGTACCCCGTTAATTGTATCACCCGTGTAGAGAATCGTTTGCACAACATTCTTTACAATGCCAATCGTCAAGTAATTATTCTCTTGACTTGGTGATCTCATGAAGTTAATAAAATCAGGATTATTATAGAGTGATAGAGTTAACCCGTTGAGCTCATTAATATAGCTCTCCAGATTCACCTTTCCCTGATAAAGAAGATTGCTGCTCTCCTCCACCACCTGCTCCTCTATGGAGTCCTTCGTATAAAAATATGTAATAATAATAGAACTGCCAAACGGCACAATCGTCGTAATCATCAACAACACAATCAACTTATTCCGAATGCTGGTCTTTAACATGAGGGACGGACCTCCCAGGTCTCACTTATACACTAGTATAAAGTGTTTTTCCCTGCTCTTGGAAGTGTTTTTTCGAAATATTCCTATTAAACTTATAAAATAGAAAGCATGCCCAGTAGACATGCTTTCTATTTTTTCAATTTACTTCAAGTTATCCCATGTTTGCTGGAATCGCTCAAGTACAGTGTCGTAATCAATTTTCCCTGCGGCATACTCCTGGATCGTTGCAGCGAATTCCTTATTCGCTCCATCCGGCCATTTGAACCAAGTCCAAGGAATCGTCTTCTCTTCTTTAGAGTAGTCAAGGATGGACTGACCTAAGTCTCCAAGACCATTTGGCTCGATGTTATCGAATGCCGGGATGAACGCAAACTCTTCCGTGATATAACGCTTACCAGTTTCAGATGAAACCATCCACTCTAAGAATGTTTTCGCTTCTTCAAGATGCTCAGAGTTCTTGTTTAATACCCAGTTATTCGGTACACCTACAGGAAGGCGATCAGCACTATCATCATTGCTGATAGAAATTGGAAGGAATCCCATGTTGATTTCAGGATTGATCTCAGTGATCATGTTCTCAGTCCAGTTTCCTTGTTGCAGCATCGCAGTTTCACCAGAAGCAAATAGCGTTACTTGTGTATTGTAATCCGTCGTTAACGGATTATCATTTGCGTACTTAAGCTCAGCATCTAAAACTTCTTTGAATTGTTTGAACTTTTCGTTGCCTACAATCTTCTCGGAACCATCATAAAGACCGGCGATGAACGCATCCGGATCTTCCTGCTGAGCAAACGGAATGTTAAGTAAATGTTGACCAATTACCCACCACTCGCCATAACCAGCTGAGAAAGGCGTGATTTTCTTCGCTTCAAGCTTCTTCGCAGCGTCTTTTAACTCATCAATCGTTGTAGGCGGCTCAGTGATTCCCGCTTCTTCAAATAAATCTTTATTATATACAAATCCGTAGCCTTCAAGGTTAACCGGCATACCATAAAGCTTGCCATCTTCATCCGTCATCGGCACTTTACCGATCGGAAGAACATGCTCAACCCATGGCTCACCGGAAAGATCTGCTAACTTCTCTTTCCAAAGCTCTAACTCTTTAAAACCACCGTTGTTGAAAATGTCCGGCTCTTCACCAGAAGCAAATTTCGCTTTCAAAGCAGCACCGTAATCGGCACCTCCACCAACTGTTTCAAGCTTAATCTTAATGTTTGGATGCTCAGCTTCGAACTCATTGATCATTTCTTGAAGCTGATCGGCAATTTCAACCTTGAACTGGAAGAAATTAAGGGTAACTACATCGTCACCTGATCCAGACTCTCCACCTGATTTGCTTGTAGTGTCTTTAGAAGAACAGCCAGCAATAATACCAAATACTAAAACCAAAGACATACAAAGTAAAAGTATACGTTTCATAAATGGATTGACCTCCCTGATATAAATTATTTTATATAAATTTCTGTATCAATGATAGACCATCTCGACAGAAACTTTATATCTACTTAATTGACCCTGAAGCAATACCTTTGATGATATGCTTCTGTAAAAATAAGAAGAAAATGATGATCGGTGTAATGCCAAGCACCAATGCTGCAAGACCCATATCCCATTGCTTCGTATACTGAGCGAAGAATGAGCTTGCTGCGAGTGGAATCGTACGCAGTTCCGCATCCTGTAATACAAGAAGGGGAAGCAGATAGTCATTCCAAATCCATAAAGTGTTCAAAATGACCACGGTTACTGTTATCGGCTTAAGTAATGGGAATACAATTCTCCAGAACACACCAAACTGACTGCAGCCATCAATCATCGCGGATTCTTCAATCTCAATCGGAACGGTTTTCACAAATCCATGATATAAGAAAAGAGAAAGTGGCACGCCAAATCCGAAGTACATGATGATCAAACCTGGAATACTATTCGTAAGTCCCAACGTCCCTCCTACCTTCATAAGAGGAATCATCACCGTCTGGAACGGAATGACCATGGCTGAAACAAAGATGACAAATAAAATTTTGCTGAACTTCCCTGGCGTACGTACCATCTTCCACGCCGCCATGGAGCTGATAATCACTAATCCAATGTTACTGAAAACGGTGATGACCAAGGAGTTCCAGAAAGCACGGGGGAAATTGATGATCTCCCACACCTTCGCATAGTTAGAGAAAACAAATTCCTTTGGCCACGCCGCCGCATCGATCAAAATCGCTGCAAACGGCTTCACTGAGTTGATCAGTACGAAGTAGAAAGGAATAAGGAAAATGAGCCCTATGACAATTCCGATAATCTCTAATACAAACGTTCTTTTCGTATAGCGATTGCCCATTACGCCTGAACCTCCTTCTTCTTCGTCACCATCACCTGAACCGTTGTAAACACTGCCACTACCACAAAGAACAGGATCGATTTCGCTGTTCCCAGGCCATAACGGTTATTCTGGAACGCTTCTTGATAAATATTGATCGCCACAGATTGTGTAGAATTGAATGGTCCCCCGCCTGTTAACGAGATGTTCAAATCGAATATCTTAAAGGCCATTGAAATCGTCAAGAAGAAGCAAATTGTGAATGCCGGTAAAATCAACGGAATGATAATCTTCGTCAACAACGTCCAGTTGGATGCTCCATCTATCCTCGCTGCTTCCAAAAGTGAATTATCCACCCCTTGCAATGCCGCAACATAGATGACCATCATATAACCACTGATCTGCCATGCAAACACGATGACAATCCCCCAGAATGCCGTCGTCTCATCACCAAGCCAAGGCATTTTAAAGAATCCGATCCCCGTCATATTCCCGAGTGATGCAAATCCTTTCACAAAGATGAACTGCCAGATGAATCCGAGTAGCAATCCACCAATTACGTTGGGAATAAAAAACACTGTCCGCAAAATGTTTCGCGTCTTCAATGCTGCATTCAGTAAAAGTGCAAACCCGAAACCTATTAAATTACTAATAATCACAGCCGCAAACATAAACTTCGTCGTGAACATAAAGGAATTAAAAAATGTCTTATCATCTGTGAAGATCTTTTTGTAGTTATCAAATCCAACCCACTCTACAACTGAGCTGACACCATTCCATGAGGTAAACGAATAATACACCCCCATCAAAAATGGAAGAATCTGAATCACTAAAAAAAATATAAGTGCCGGTCCAACAAAGGCAGCATACGTCAGCAAGCTCTTATACTTGAACTTCTTCTTCGTAACCGCCTTGATTTGCGCATCTGGGCTTACTGGTCCAGTCTGAATCTTGGTTTCCACCCGTATCACCACCCCTAATAATGTAATCGCTTTCTTACATTATAATGGGAGCGCTTTCTTAAATAGGGGGACTCAATTGACAAAGAAGGTGCAAAATTTTGACTAAATGGGTTTGGGATGGGTTGGTGATGGGTAAATGAAAAGGTTGGGTTTCTTTGGCTTGATAAGGTGAACGTAGGGTACAATGCGATTTTGAAAATAAAATGCTGGAATTGAAAATAAATGTGGTGAATTTGAAAATAAAATTGGAAAGTCGATAATAAATGTAGCAAAGTCGATAATAAAATCGAAAGGTCGATAATAAAATCGAAAGGTCGATAATATATCTGCCAAACTCGATAATAAATCCGAAAAGTCGATAATATATCTGCTAAACTCGATAATAAATTATCAAGTGCCTATAAATCTAGCAGTTATATAGTTATAGAGAGTCGCTTTTTTATGTAAAATTATCATTTTCACTCTAAAATAGTCTTTTTTCAACTCCATTCCTGTACAAAATGCTACTAATACTATCTATAATATTGAAAAACTTCGAATCTCCCCCCTTATCCTACTAAAATAAAGCTGTTACTCATTGATCCACACTAAAATCCACTCATTTATTACATTCTTCCACATTTACCTCCTAAATTTCAGTCTCAGAACAATAAAAAAAGACTTCCTCTAATGAGAAAGTCTATCATATGTAAATTGGAGCGGGTGAAGGGAATCGAACCCTCATCATCAGCTTGGAAGGCTGAGGTTTTACCACTAAACTACACCCGCGAATGGTACCGGTGGCCGGGGTCGAACCGGCACTCCAGAGGAACACGATTTTGAGTCGTGCGCGTCTGCCAATTCCGCCACACCGGCATTACATTTGGAGGCGGCAACCGGATTTGAACCGGTGATCAGGGTTTTGCAGACCCATGCCTTACCACTTGGCTATGCCGCCTTAATATTGGAGCGGAAGACGGGATTCGAACCCGCGACCCCCACCTTGGCAAGGTGGTGTTCTACCACTGAACTACTTCCGCACTACTGGGCTAGCTGGATTCGAACCAACGCATGTCGCAGTCAAAGTGCGATGCCTTACCGCTTGGCTATAGCCCACTGATAGTATATGTCACGGAAATGAAAATGTGACTTTTATGGGGCGACTGATGGGAATCGAACCCACGAATGCCTGAACCACAATCAGGTGCGTTAACCACTTCGCCACAATCGCCATGATAAAATTGGCAGGGGTAGTAGGAATCGAACCCACACCAAAGGTTTTGGAGACCTTCGTTCTACCTTTAAACTATACCCCTATGAAATATAATTGGTTTCCAATGAATCTTCCTGCTATTAGCTGGGGTTCCATACTCCGCTTACGCTAGGAAAAAAATCTTGGTGGAGGGGGGCAGATTCGAACTGCCGAACCCGAAGGAGCGGATTTACAGTCCGCCGCGTTTAGCCACTTCGCTACCCCTCCAAATAGTAAATCACTCGGTTGGTGCCGGCAAGAGGACTTGAACCCCCAACCTACTGATTACAAGTCAGTTGCTCTACCAGTTGAGCTACACCGGCATCAAGTAATAAATGGTGGCTCAGGACGGAATCGAACCGCCGACACATGGATTTTCAGTCCATTGCTCTACCAACTGAGCTACTGAGCCATTATGCAAAATAAATATGGCGGTCCGGACGGGACTCGAACCCGCGACCTCCTGCGTGACAGGCAGGCATTCTAACCAACTGAACTACCGGACCAAAAATTTTCGCGCCTGCAAATTTTTTTACCATGAGTTGCGCCAGCAAAATAACTTTCATTACCTCGCAATAGCGAAAATAACTATCCATGCGTGACTCATTAAGGATTATACTATCCAAAGTCAAAAATGGTATTGCGGGGACAGGATTTGAACCTGCGACCTTCGGGTTATGAGCCCGACGAGCTACCGAACTGCTCCACCCCGCGACGATATGATTTGTTAAGTTAAACTTATAAATTAAGGATGATTATTCAACTCAGCTTATGCTTCGTGAAAAATCATGGTGGAGGATGACGGGATCGAACCGCCGACCCTCTGCTTGTAAGGCAGATGCTCTCCCAGCTGAGCTAATCCTCCATTATATTCATTGTTTTATTTCATTTTTGGAAAAAAGTGTTGGTGACCCATACGGGATTCGAACCCGTGTTACCGCCGTGAAAGGGCGGTGTCTTAACCGCTTGACCAATGGGCCTTAATAAGAAGAAGTGTTATGGCGGAGAGCAAGGGATTTGAACCCTTGAGACAGCGTTAACCGTCTACACGATTTCCAATCGTGCTCCTTCGGCCACTCGGACAGCTCTCCATATAATGGCTCCGCAGGCAAGATTCGAACTTGCGACCGATCGGTTAACAGCCGATAGCTCTACCACTGAGCTACTGCGGAACGATATGCCTGGCGACGTCCTACTCTCACAGGGGGAGATCCCCCAACTACCATCGGCGCTGAAGAGCTTAACTTCCGTGTTCGGCATGGGAACGGGTGTGACCTCTTCGCCATTGTCACCAGACAATTCCTTGTCACTTTTTTAAGGACAAGTATTATTATATCGCGTAGATATATTTTTTCAAGGCTTTTTTTATATTTTCTTATAAAATTTATTCCCTGAAAACTAGATAAAGAATTGATGTCAAGAAAGCCGAATACCGACCAATTGTGCATCTACTTCTTCAAGTAGATACCATTCCAGCTCCGGCGGCTAGAGACTCGAGGTCATTTCAGTTCAATCAGCTGAGGGTAAAAGGCACCCTCTTCTGATTGCCCAAAAATGCTTGTCGTTTCTGGTCAAGCCGCCTCCGCTTTATAGTGTGGTTAAGTCCTCGATCGATTAGTATCAGTCAACTCCACATGTCGCCATGCTTCCATCTCTGACCTATCTACCTAGTCATCTTCTAGGGATCTTACTCACTTACGTGATGGGAAATCTCATCTCGAGGGGGGCTTCATGCTTAGATGCTTTCAGCACTTATCCCTTCCGCACATAGCTACCCAGCGATGCCTTTGGCAAGACAACTGGTACACCAGCGGTGCGTCCAT